>JAHEDR010000011.1 GCA_024641095.1 Rhodoluna sp. | reverse complement strand
CGAGCTACTTCATAGTGCTCTTGACCAACAACTTGTGGGTCAAGCTGACGACTTGTGGAATCCAATGGATCAACCGCTGGGTAGATACCCAAAGCAGCAATATCACGTGACAACACAACCGTGGAGTCTAAGTGTAAGAAGGTTGTCGCTGGTGACGGATCGGTCAAGTCATCCGCAGGAACGTAAACGGCCTGAATAGAAGTAACAGAACCAGTCTTAGTAGAGGTAATACGCTCTTGCAATTTACCCATTTCTTCAGCCAAAGTAGGTTGATAACCCACAGCAGAAGGCATACGACCGAGCAACGCAGAAACTTCAGTACCGGCCAATGTGTAACGGTAAATATTGTCAACGAAGAACAAAATGTCACGGCCTTCGTCACGGAACGCTTCAGCCATAGTCAAACCAGTCAACGCAACGCGCAAACGGTTGCCAGGAGGCTCGTTCATCTGACCAAACACCATCGCCACTTTATCGATAACGTTCGATTCTTTCATCTCATGGTAGAAGTCATTACCTTCACGAGTACGCTCACCAACACCAGCAAACACAGACAAACCTGAGTGTTGCTTAGCGATGTTGTTAATCAATTCCATCATGTTCACGGTCTTACCAACACCTGCACCACCGAACAAGCCAACCTTACCACCTTTAGCAAACGGGCAAACTAAGTCAATAACCTTAATACCGGTTTCGAGCAAGTCAATCGAAGGGGAGAGTTCATCAAACTTTGGTGCCGGCTGGTGAATGGCGCGACGTTCTTCAGTGGCAATCGGACCTGCATCATCAATTGGGCGACCCAAAACGTCCATGATGCGGCCCAATGTTGCAGGACCCACAGGAACAGAAATAGGCTTACCAGTAGATTTCACTTCCATGCCACGACGCAAGCCATCGCTTGCACCCATGGCAATTGCACGGACTACGCCATCACCGATTTGTTGCTGAACTTCAAAGGTCAAACCTTTTTCAGCAAATGATTTTTCACCGCTATCAACTAATGTCAACGCATCATAGATGCTTGGCATTTTGTCGCGTGGGAACTGAATGTCCACCACTGGACCGATACATTGCACGATATTTCCGTTACTCATCGCTTTCTCCGCTTTTAATTCCTGAATTCTTTCGTATTCCTAAATGCTGACCGCTTAAACCGCAGCCGCTCCGCCAACAATTTCTGACAACTCTTTGGTAATAGCAGCTTGTCGTGTTTTGTTGTAATCCAATTGCAATTCGCCGATCACGTTCTTTGCGTTATCTGAAGCAGCCTTCATTGAGACCATGCGAGCAGATTGCTCAGAAGCCATATTTTCAGCAACAGCTTGATAAATCATTGCCTCAACATAACGCTTTAATAAGCCATTTAAAATAGACTCTGCGTCAGGTTCGTAGATGTAGTCCCAAGAAGGGCCTGCTTTGTCTTCAGGAGTCGGCTCGGCTGGCTCCAAAGGCAAGAGCTTTTCCAAAACAGGTTCTTGTTTCATTGCATTAACAAAGCGGGTGTATGCCAAATAAACAGCATCAATCTCGCCACGCTCAAACGCTTCTAATTGGGCACTAATTGCGCCAATCAAAACATCCAAATGCGGTGTATCACCAATTTGAATAGTTTGAGAAATCAGTTTTGCTTTTGAGCGATTCAAAAATTGCAGGCCTTTAGAGCCAATTGCGGTATACGCAATTTCAATATTTTTTTCCTGCAAATCGCGCACTTGGTTAGCAATCAAACGCAAGACGTTGGTATTTAAACCGCCGCATAAGCCCTTATCTGTTGTAACCAAAATAGTGCCGGCCTTCTTAACTTCGCGAGTTGCCATGTAAGCAGGGCGGAACTCGGGGTTAGCCTTAGAAAGGTTGGCAACAATTTCACGAATTTTTTCAGCATAAGGGCGCGCATTACGCATGCGCTCCTGGGCGCGACGCATCTTGGATGCGGCGACCATTTCCATTGCCTTCGTGATCTTGCGCGTGTTTTGCACGCTCTTGATCTTTGATCGTATCTCTTTTG
>JAHEDR010000010.1 GCA_024641095.1 Rhodoluna sp. | reverse complement strand
GCAAACTTGCTTTATCTTGTGGTCAAAGACCACCCTTTGGCTGATGGAAACAAAAGGAGTGCTGCCTCGTTATTCGTGACCTTTTTGGCGAAAAACCACTTTCTCAATAACGATGTGGGCGAACAGCGGATATCCAACAATGCTCTTGCCGCAATAACCCTGCTGGTGGCCATCAGCGAGCCACGAGAAAAAGAGCTGATGATCTCACTCTTGGTTCGCATGATGTCGGATGGAGAAGCCGGCCTCCGAGTTGCTGCGTAAACCTTGACTTGACAGCGATCCAGGCTAGTCCTGGTTTGCTTTAACAATCAGCCTCAACGTAGACTTGACCCTTGGCTGCGCGGAATTCCTCGCGTAAGCAGTGCACGTTCTCTCTCACTTCGTGAGTTGTGGGTGTTCGTGCGCAGACAAGGAATCTTGGGCAAGACAATCCCGTCTTGCGGTATTAGGAGGATAGACATGGCTGCGACCTGTCAGGTGACCGGAGCCGTACCCGGCTTTGGGCACGCAATTTCACACTCGCACCGACGCACCAAGCGTCGTTTCGACCCCAACATTCAGAAGAAGACGTACTACGTACCTTCTCTTCGTCGTAATGTAACGCTGACTCTGTCGGCAAAGGGAATCAAGGTAATCGACGCACGCGGCATTGAGTCCGTCGTCAAGGACCTTCTCGCACGTGGGGAGAAAATCTAATGGCTAAGGCACAGGACGTACGTCCCATCATCAAGATGCGTTCAACCGCGGGCACTGGTTACACCTACGTAACCCGCAAGAACCGTCGTAACACCCCCGACCGTCTTGTACTCAAGAAGTACGACCCCGTAGTGCGTCAGCACGTTGAATTCCGTGAGGAGCGCTAAATGGCTAAGAAAAGCAAGATTGCTCGTAACGAGCAGCGCAAGGTAATCGTTGAGCGTTACGCAGCTAAGCGTCTCGAGATCAAGAAGGCACTCGTTGACCCCAACGGTACCGACGCATCTCGCGAAGAGGCTCGTATTGCTCTCCAGAAGCTTCCTCGTAACGCTTCTCCCATCCGTGTTCGCAGCCGCGACGCGATCGATGGCCGTCCCCGTGGTGTTCTCACCAAGTTCGGTATCTCTCGTGTTCGTTTCCGCGAGATGGCTCACCGTGGCGAACTGCCCGGTATCACCAAGTCCAGCTGGTAATCCCAGTCAGATTTAAATGTGAAAGCCATGGACTGCAAAGTCCATGGCTTTCACTGTTTTAACCCTGTTTTAAACCCTCAACCTTGGGTCGAGGTCTTCTCGTGCCACGCCGACACGAATTGCCTGTAAATACGCGGATGTGCTGATATTTTTTCGATTGGTCATACAGACCAAACGAGACGGCCCTTGTGGCTCAACCGTTCCAAACAAAGTGCTACTTCGGTAGCTCAACGTCCAGGAGGACACAAATGGCTCTCAACAAGTCTGAGGTTGTCGCAGCAGTTGCCGCTCACACCAACCTTTCGCAGGCAAACGTAAACGGCGTCATCGACGCTCTCTTCGCAGTTGTTTCTGCTGAAGTTGCTCAGGGTGGAAAGGTAACCATCCCCGGCTTCATCTCCTTCGAGCGCACCAACCGTGCAGCTCGCACCGGTCGTAACCCTCAGACCGGCGCAACCATCCAGATCGCCGCTTCCAAGTCGGTAAAGGTCTCGGCTGGTAGCAAGCTCAAGGCTGCTGTCAAGTAGTCACGAGTTTCACTCGCTTTGGTGGGTGTGGGCCTTCGGGTCCACACCCACTATGCATTTAAGCCTCAGCAATAATCTCTAGGCTTGAGTTGTGCCCCGTTTATTCAAGATAGCTATCCCCGCACTGACCGTGCTGGTGGCGCTTGCTGTCTTGCTCGGGGCCCTTGCTTTTGGCGGTGGCTCCCGCACACCAGCTCTCGGTGATCCTGGTGTTGTCGTTCGCGTGGGCTTGCCTATTGCCAAGCTCCTCGTGGATCTTTCAGCGGCAACCATGATTGGTTCGCTCGCACTCGCACTGTGGGCTTTCGCCTCGCGGGAACGCGCCTATGTCCGCAGTATTGATATTGCTGCAGCGTCAGCTCTCGTCTTGAC
>JAHEDR010000009.1 GCA_024641095.1 Rhodoluna sp. | reverse complement strand
CGCTACCACGAATAAACAACCCAGGAATTACCTGCTGCTTGGAAAATTGAGGTGAAGGCGAAACGTAATCCACACCACCAGCGGTTAATCCGCGAACTGTGCGTTGCTGAATCCAGGCAGCTACAGCGCCACCGTTTGCGGTTACGTGCGTCACGAAGCTCTTGGTCTTTGGCACCACACCGGCAAGTGGCACAACCGTGGTCTTACCGGCAACGACCGCAATTCCATTTAGCCCCGGCGCCTCTACCGAACCAGCCTCACTGAAAATCTGCAGACTCACGGTTGAGTCAACCTGTGTGGTGTTGCGCAAAATCAAGAGCGCCTCTCGGCCGGTGGTGGTTGAGCCGCCAACCAGCCAAATATCATTCGAAGGCAACTGGCAATTTGTGGCAGCCAAACCCTTGAGGGTTCCACCGGCGGCGTTCTGGAACTGGCTGGCGTTTAGCAGTGTGGAGCCCTGGTTGGTTACGCCGTTTGCCGCTGTCACCTTGAATACACCGTCGTCGCTGGTCACCGATTCGCCGCCGGTTGAATTGAATTGGCTCACGTATGAAACATTGCCAACTTGTTCGAAATTACCAAGTGTGGTTCCCTGCGCTCCACCTGCTTTGAACAGCGAGCCTGGGCAGACCAGGTTGAGGTCTCTGGCTTTAACATCCAGCGATGCCGAGGTGGGCACTGAACCAATTTGAATTTCAAAGTTTGGCGCAAGCAGAGTTCCGCCAACCAGCGCGGCCAGAACAGTAAACAGAATCACAATCTTTTTGAACATTAGTTTTCTTCACCAACCTCAACAAAGATTTGACTGTCACCGGAAACTCTGCGGCGCTGGTTAGTGCTTGGAATTGCTAGCAACACGAACCCCAACAACACTGACAGCTGCATTGCCTTGGTAATCGACCACGGTGAGTTTGGTTCCACGCCAGCATTCAAAAGTTTTTTATTCGCCTCACGAACGCGCCAGAGCTGACCTGAATCAGTTGAACCAACGGCCTCGAGTTCCTTTACAGAATCAAGCGCAACACCAAGCTGACCAGAAATCACCGAGGTTTGATCCGGCACAAGCACGTAACCGATTCCGGCTTCATTAATAGTTGACTGCAAATCACTGCCATTAGCCGATGCTAAATCGGCAACCAGTTGCGCTATGCGGTTGTACTCGGCGGAACGGGATTGCTTTACACCCTCGAGCGCGAACCGGTAACTCAAACTGACGTCTTCAAGGTGCACGCCATCTCCAGAAACTATCTCAGCGCCAAATTGAATGGACCCGTCGGAATTAATTTCCGGATTGACCACCAGCATCTTTAGCGCACTGCCCTGCTCTGCTTCGGCCGCAACGATGGATGGCACTACCCGGCCATCGGTGTATTTCAAATTCGGCGAGGTAGTGACAGTTAAGAAAAGCGCGGGAGCAAGAGTAATAATTGCCAAGCTGGCACCGATTATCTTGCGTGCATTAGTACGTTTAATTTCGTTCAAGCCAAGGGTAAATAGCACGGCCACAAGCAGACCAAAGGCGCCGAGCAATGCGGCTGGCGAACCATTCACAAAATCTGTAGAGCGCACGGTAGAGCCAACACCTACCGCGGCGAATGAAAGGCTGCTGACCAACCAAGCCAACGCCACGGTTGCAATGGCAACCGACCAGACCACAAATGCGATGCCCCAGCGCCTGCCAACCAGGGCCAGCAAGGCAATCAAAATAACTGGAATCAGAATCCAATTTGAGATTTGACCAACGAATGGAAGGCTTGGGCCAAATGCTTCGCCGCCAAGCATCATTTGCCAGACCGGTGACTTGGCGCTCTGCTGCGGCAGGCCGGGGTCAGCCAAAAGTGCCAACGGTTTTAGTAAACCAATTACGTAATACAAAACCGTTGGGCCAAAGATCGCGGCTGCCGGTAGCGGAATCCAAATCAGGAATCCAAATTTACGAATGCGAGCGGCAATCACCAGCGCGAGTGCGGCTAGAAGTATAGGAACGATGTTTGGTGCCGAAGCCGAAACAACAAACAGAAGCAAACCTGCGGCGGCAACCCAAGACCAGGTTTGAGTATAGAAATTTGCCCTG
>JAHEDR010000007.1 GCA_024641095.1 Rhodoluna sp. | reverse complement strand
ACAGCATTTCACCAAAGCGTGACCGCGGTTTCACGAAAGCGTGACCGGCATTTCACGCGAACGTGACCGATGAGGGGCTGCATGGATAGTTAACCCCGGTAGCCTGATGGCTTTTTGAGAGCCGTCCGGATGCCCCAAAGAAGACTACCCATGCGAAAGATAAGAGACGTATTACGCTTAAGGCTAGGCGCTGATTTAAGTCTGGATGAGATTGCCCGTGCCTTGAAGGTATCCAAGGGCGTTGTGGCCAAGTACCTTACTTTGGCCAAAGCCGCCGATATCGGTTGGCCGATTCGAGCGGATCTTGATGATGCTGATCTGGAACGGTTGCTATTCCCTCGTAGGATAAAGGCTGGACCAACCTATATCGAACCGGATCATGCCCAAGTTCACCAGGAACTCAAGCGCAAAGGGGTCACCCTGCAATTGCTCTGGGAAGAATATCGGCAAAGCGCTGGTGACCGGGCTTACCAATACACCGCCTTCTGCAATCACTACCGTGCCTTTGCCCGTGATCTAAAACGCTCTATGCGGCAAGTGCACAAAGTGGGCGAGAAACTCTTTGTGGATTATGCAGGGCCGTCTATCCCCATCATTGATGTGTTAACAGGGGAAGTCGCGCCAGCCAGTATCTTTGTCGGTGTTCTTGGGGCTTCGAGTTATACCTTCGCTTATGCAACGGCCGGACAGACGCAAGTTGATTGGCTGTATGCCATGGAACGCTGTCTACGTTTTATGGGCGGCGTGCCAGCCCTTGTCGTGCCAGATAATCCGAAAGCACTGGTCGTCAAAGCTGACCGATATGAACCGGATCTCCCCAGAGCCGTTGAAGAGTTTGCAGCGCACTTTGCAACGGTCATACTGCCCGCCAGGCCCAGAAAGCCACAGGATAAGGCCAAAGTGGAAGTAGGCGTCCAGGTCGTCGAGCGCTGGATACTGGCCAAACTCAGGCATCGTCAGTTCTTCTCTCTGGCAGAAATCAACACAGCGATTGCCGAGCTGCTCCCTGACTTAAACCAGCGGCCCTTTAAGAAACTTGCTGGTAATCGCCGGGAGGCCTTTGAAACACTTGATGCCCCGTATTTAAGTGCGTTGAACCCTACGCCCTATGTGATCGCCGATTGGTACAAAGCGACAGTCAACATTGACTATCACATTGAATTTGAGGGCAGCTACTACAGCGTCCCGCATGCCCTAGTGGGTCAGAAAGTCGAGATTCGGGCAACGCGGGGAACACTCGAGGTCATCGCCAAGGGCAAACGCGTGACGAGTCATGTGCGTAGCCACCGACGAGGCCATTACACAACACGGCCAGAACATATGCCAGCTGCGCATCGGCGTCATGCTGAATGGACGCCGGGTCGGTTTGTTCACTGGGGCGAGTCAGTGGGTCAGCACACGGGGCTCCTAGTGACAGGCTTGCTGCAAACCAAGAAGCACCCGGAGCAAAGCTACCGATCCTGTTTGGGTCTCATGCGGTTAGCCCGACGCGTCGGTAAGAGCCGATTAGAAGCGGCTTGTTTCCGAGCCGTTCAGATTGGCGCGTACAGCTATCGATCCGTTGCATCGATTCTAGATTCTGGACTTGATAGCCAGCCAGTAACACGGCAGGTTGATCTGAATTTACCGGACCACGGCAATGTACGTGGTCCGGCTTATTACCACTGAAAGGAGCAATAACATGTTGATGGAACAAACCCTCGATAACATGAAGGCCTTACGTCTGCCGGGCATGGCGCAGGCGCTGGAGGAGCAATATGGCAATCCGGCACTGTCTGACCTTGGCTTTGATGAACGACTGGCCATGATGGTCGATCGGGAACATATCTGGCGAGAGAACCGCCGTATGAGTCGACTGCTGCAGATGGCCCGATTAAAATCCTCACAGGCTTGCCTTGAAGATATCCGTTACGGGCAAGGCCGCAATCTCGATAAGTCCTTAATGGCGCAGCTTGGCAGCTGCCAATGGGTTCATCACCATCAGAATCTGATACTGACGGGAGCGACAGGCTGTGGCAAGACCTGGCTTGCTTGTGCATTAGGCAATGCCGCCTGTCGTCAGGGGCTGTCGGTACTTTATGTGCGCACCCCGCGGTTGTTTGAAGAGCTACGCATCGCTCATGGGGACGGGAGCTTTGGCAAACGTTTAGCAGCTTTGGCTAAAACGGACCTATTGATTCTGGACGATTGGGGGTTGGCGCCGCTGAGCCAGTCAGACCGTAACGATCTATTGGAAGTGCTGGATGACCGAGTGGGCACCCGATCAACGTTGATTACCAGTCAGTTGCCTGCCGAACATTGGCATGCGTATCTGAACGATCCGACACTGGCTGATGCCATTCTGGATCGGATAATGCACGCTTCGCACAAGATAACGCTATCAGGAGAATCTTTGCGAAAAACCATCCCTGAAAAACCACGGGAAACACAATGAGATCAAATCCGTTTCACCAAAGCGTGACCGGCGTTTCACCAAAGCGTGAACGCCTCAGGTAATATCCAACAGACCGTGCAGTCATTCTCATTTGGTCACGTTCGCGTGAAATGACCGGTCACGTTCCGTGAAATACGCA
>JAHEDR010000001.1 GCA_024641095.1 Rhodoluna sp. | reverse complement strand
TGGACGAACCTCTGGTGTGTCAGTTGTTCCGCCAGGAGCACCGCTGATTAGCTACGTTCGGGAAAGATAACCGCTGAAAGCATCTAAGCGGGAAGCTTGCTTCAAGATGAGAATTCCATGGCTTCGGCCGAGAGACTCGCAGCTAGATTACTGCGTTGATAGGCTGGATGTGGAAGTGGGGACTAAAGACCCATGGAGCTGACCAGTACTAATAAGTCGATTACTTGATAACTTTTTGCTTGCGTCCACTATGTGGTTCCCGAGGTATGGGAACCAAAAAATCACACTTCAATGTGTGCTTTCGAAACATAACTCAATAGTGTTTCGGCGGCCATAGCGGAGGGGAAACGCCTGGTTACATTCCGAACCCAGAAGCTAAGACCTCCTGCGCCGATGGTACTGCAAGGGTGACCTTGTGGGAGAGTAGGACACCGCCGGACTTAATTTAACAAAATGGCCACCTTTCGAGGTGGCCATTTTGGTTTAACTTTCATTTCTAACCAAGAAGTGTTGGTTTCATGGCATTTGTAGAATGCTTACAGGAGATAAATATGCGTGAACGTGATTCAGGACAGGGTTCCGGCCGAGGCGGCCGCGATCGTCGTCAAGACGCACCAAGTGGTCGAGGTACTCGATCAAATACTGGTGGTTCACGCCCGGCTTGGCAGGAACGAGTTGCCAGACCGATTGACTACGACAAGCCAAAGAGCCCGGTAATACCAGATGAGATTACCGAGAAGGATCTTGAGCTTGGTATTCGTGTTCAACTGAAGACTTTGACACCTGAAAATGCCGAGAAGGTTGCCCGCCACCTAGCAATGGTGAGCATCCTGCATGATCAGGACCCGGAATTGGCTCACCAGCATGCCTTGGCTGCTGCCGAACGTGCCGGCCGAATTGGAATGGTTCGCGAAACCGTTGGCGTAACTGCTTATGGAGTAGGCGACTATGCCCTAGCTCTTCGTGAGCTTCTTACTTACCGCAGAATTTCAGGCTCCAACGACCAGGTTCCACTCATGGTTGATTGCGAACGTGGCCTTGGCCGCCCAGAACGCGGACTTGAATTGGGTCGCGAGGTTGATAGGGCCAAACTGGCACCAGAGGTTCGAGTGAATTTGGCGATTGTGATGTCTGGGGCTCGTCTTGACCTAGGTCAAAACGAACTGGCACTTGCCGAATTGCAGATTCCTGAACTTAACCCAGAGAAAGTTTTTGACTACTCCGCACCGCTATTCCACGCCTATGCCGAAACGCTATCGGTGTTGGGTCGCGATGAGGAATCAAAGCGCTGGCGAAACCTGGCCGCTCGCGCCGAACAAGCATATTCGGGATACACCGAACCTGAAGATGAAGTATTTTCTGTTCTAGAGGAAATTGAGATTCCGGAATTTGTAGAAAAGCCTAAAGAGCGCGACGAATTTAGTCGCGACAGAGGTCCAAGAGATCGCGATGCCGCAAGTCGCGAACGTGAGCCATGGAAGCGAGAACCACGAAATGACCGATAAAGCAAACGAAGACAAGAAGCCGGCTGCCGAAACTTCTGGTGAAGAGAAGAAGCGCCCATCGCTTGATGAAATTCGCAAGTCTAAGAACACTTTTGGCGGCAATGGCACCTTTGGTGGCGGAAAGATTGGCGGCGGCAACAGCCGTGGCAAGGGTGGCGGTTTGAGTCGTCCGGGCGGAAGCGCACGCGGTCGCTAAGGCGAACGTATTTCTTGCTCTTGCGAGACTAGAGTCCACCTCAATTAATCTTTAATGATCTGAATCTTCGAAATATGTTTGGTAAAAAGAGCGCAACAGTTTGGGGCAAGTACGACACCGTGCTTTGCGACCTGGATGGCGTGATCTATGAGGGAACCGACGCAATCGTTAATTCCGTAGAGACCATCAACAACTTCATTTCGCAGGAAATCCCAGTTGGTTATGTGACCAATAATTCTTCACGTAAGCCAGAAACAATCGCAGAGCAGCTATTGGGTTTTGGAATCGTCACCGCCCCTGAAAATGTAATTGGCTCGGCAAAAACCGGTGTTGATATTCTTGCGACCTTGATTCCATCGGGTTCAAAAGTTTTGGTGCTTGGCGGCGAGGGCCTACGTTCACGAGTGATTGAAGCCGGATTTGAATTGGTGAAGTCTTCGGATGACAAGCCAGCCGGGGTAATTCAAGGGTTTGACCCAAGCGTTGCTTGGACGGATTTGGCCGAGGCTTCTTACTCGATTGCCAATGGTGCCAAATGGGTTGCCACCAATCAGGACTGGACGATTCCTCGTGAAAAGGGAATTGCGCCAGGGAACGGCACACTGGTTTCGGCCGTGCACACCGCGGTTGGTCAATTGCCGATTGTGGCAGGTAAGCCTGAACCGGCAATTTACAAGACTGCAGTTGACCACTTTGGCGCGAAGCAGGCTTTATTTGTTGGCGACAGAATTGACACCGATATTCGCGGTGCGAACAGAGCGGGCATAGATTCCGTTTTGGTGATGACCGGAATAAGTACTCGCAAAGAAGTTTTGGGCGTGAAGAAGGAAGACCGCCCAACCTACATAGTGGCCACAATGGCTGAGCTACTGACCGAATACGACTTGCCTAAGAAGACCAAACGCGGTTATGCCTGCAAAGACGCAGAGGTGGAGCTGCTTGGAAACAAGGTAGTTGTAACTCACGGTGACCCTAAATCTATGGGTGCGCTAAGGGCTGCCTGTGCAGTGATCTATGGGTCAGAGACCCCAATTTACGGGCTGGATGTAGAACCAGCACTTTACGAATAGGCTTAAGGTATGTCTGAAGATCTAACCCAGCAAGTACAAGAAGAAGTAGTGCGCGTATCGGCTTTGCCACTTGAAGAGCAGCCGGCTGCATTTGCAGCTATCCGTGACCTACTTGAGAAGACTCTTAACTCAGACGAAAACTCAAGCCAGGCAAATTAATGCGTATTGACGCAATCACGATTTTTCCGGATTACTTTAACGCGCTCGATTTATCGCTTTTGGGCAAAGCCCGCGAAAAGAATCTGATTGATCTGCGAGTTCACGACCTTCGTGACTACACGCACGACAAACACAAGACCGTAGACGACAGCCCTTACGGCGGCGGCGCCGGAATGCTCATGAAGCCAGAGCCTTGGGGTGAGGCATTCGATGACATTCTTCCTGCCGATGGAAATTGCACCGTAATTTTTACTTCGCCCGCTGGGGAGCAGTTCAAGCAGGCAACTGCTCACGAGCTTGCCGAATTGGATCACATTGTTTTTGCCTGTGGCAGATACGAAGGCATAGATCAGCGCGTGGTTGATTACGCCGAAACCAAAGCCAACGTGCGTTTGATAAGCCTTGGCGATTATGTTTTGAACGGCGGAGAAGTTGCCGCTCTGGCAATGATCGAGGCCGTAGCCAGATTGATTCCGGGCGTGATTGGCAATGCCGAAAGTTTGGTTGAAGAATCACATTCGGATGGCCTTTTGGAATATCCGAGCTACACCAAGCCTGCATCCTGGCGCGGTTTTGATGTTCCAGAGGTACTCACCAGTGGTCACCATGCAGCAATTGCTACCTGGCGTCACGAACAACAGGTTGAGCGCACCAAGCGGGTTAGACCCGATTTATTGCCCGAATAGCCCTATTTATCTGGGTTCTAGCCGACGTTCGGTTGCCGACAATGGTGTTTGGCAGGTAAACTTATGAGGTTGTCTGGCTCAGACGCTCTGCCGCAGGGGAGCAAAGCCATCAAGGGCAACAAAACATCAATTACTTACCCGTTGTTGACCTGCGCGCAGTAACAGAAGGCGATACAAAAATGCACATTCTTGACTCAGTAGACGCAGCGTCTCTTCGTTCAGACATTCCAGACTTCCGCGTTGGTGACACCGTGAACGTTCACGTAAACATCATCGAAGGTAACCGCAGCCGTGTTCAGGTTTTCAAGGGAATCGTTATTCGTCGTTCTGGCGAATCAGTTCGTGAAACCTTTACCGTACGTAAGATTTCATTCCAGGTAGGCGTTGAGCGTACCTTCCCAATCCACTCACCAGTAATCGAGAAAATTGAAGTTGTAAGCCGCGGTTCAGTTCGCCGTGCGAAGCTTTACTTCCTTCGCGATCTACGCGGTAAGAAGGCAAAGATTCAGGAAAAGCGCGACAACGCGTAATTCTGGCTTAACTTACTCAAAGCATCTAGCCTTAAAACATGACAGACCTAGGGCAGTTCCAAAGCCCAACAAGAAAAGCACCACGGAGCCGCAACACCAAGTGGCGTCGATTTAGAAAAAACATTTTTGTTTCATTCTTTATTGACCTACTGGTGATTGCCGGTACTGCGTTGGTGCTTTCTCTTTTAATCAAGACCTTTTTGATTCGCTCATTCTTCATTCCATCGGGCTCAATGCTTGAGACTCTGCAGATTGACGACCGAATCATTGTGAACGAACTTGTTCCAGATGTGATTCCGCTGGAGCGCGGAGACGTTGTTGTTTTTAAGGATCCAGGTGGTTGGCTTGGCGAGGTTCAGACGCCTGAGCTTGACCCAGTAACCGCAGTGACCGATTGGGTGCTTTCTGCATTTGGAGTTACCGCTCCAGACAGCAGCCAGCACTTGGTTAAGCGCGTTATCGGTGTTGGTGGCGATCACGTTATTTGCTGCGATGCCGATGGCAAGCTGACCATTAACGGCACCGCGATCACAGAAAACTATTTGGAAGCCGGCAAGCACCCTTCGGATATGAACTTTGATGTTGTGGTTCCAGAAGGTTCTTACTGGGTAATGGGCGATAACCGCGACAACTCAGCCGACTCGCGATTCCACTCTGATCTACCGAGCAAGGGTTTTGTTGCTAAGGAATTCGTGGTTGGCCGTGCCTTTGTGGTGACCTGGCCATTCTCAAACTTCACCTGGCTTGACAATTATTCAGATGTCTTCAAAAACGTACCCAAGCCTTAACTTAGAAAATGAACTTTGGGCCAAAGGCGCAAGGTTTGTGATTGGCATGGACGAAGTTGGCCGTGGTGCCATCGCCGGCCCGGTTGCCGTGGGTGTTGCGATTATTGATCGCAAAGATTCAAGGTCTCAGACTCCCTGGCCTACAAAGCTTTGTGATTCAAAACTAATTAGCGAAAAAGTTCGAAACGAAATTGTGGTGCCGGTTTCTGAATGGGTGAGCGGCTCTGCGGTGGGAATGGTTTCTGCTTCGCAGATTGATGCGAATGGCATTGTTGATGCCCTGGCTACGGCTGGCTCTATTGCTTTGGCGCAACTGCTCGAGGATGCCACGCTCAGAAGCGAAATCATTCAGGACGGAGCAGTAATCATTCTTGATGGTTCGCACAACTGGCTGGGGGCTAAAGCCAGCGGTATAGATGTGATGGTTCGCACCAAGGCGGACCGTGATTGTGTATCGGTCGCGGCGGCATCGGTGATTGCCAAGGTGGCCAGAGATAACCTCATGATCGAACTTGCAGAGCAGGTATCGGGTTATGGACTTGAAGGACACAAGGGATACGCCTCGGCAACTCACATAGCGGCGGTCAGGGCATTGGGGCCGAGTTCTGAACATAGGGGCACCTGGTTAACCAAGATTTTGGCGGGGGAATAGACTTTCACCAATGGATGAGAACGAATTCGAAGACTACGACAGAGAAGCCGAGCTGGCTCTTTATCGCGAGTACCGCGATGTCGTTGGCACATTCAAATACGTAATTGAAACCGAGCGCCGTTTTTATTTGGCTAATGAGGTTGACCTAAACCGCGTGGATACCGCCACCGATTTCTATTTTGAACTCAACATGAAAGACGTTTGGGTTTGGGACATCTACCGCACCGACAGATTTGTGCAGTCAGTGCGCGTACTCACCTTTAAAGACGTGAATGTTGAAGAGCTAACCGGCGCATCATTCAACCTGCCAAAGGAATTTGCAGTAGGCGAATAGCCACTTCTCCACAGATTCTTCAAAGTCTAAATTTGAGGAATTGCTGCACTTCATGCTAGGAGCATGAGTCAAAAACAAATTCTTGGTAAATACGGCGAGGATCTTGCGGCGCAATATCTGCGAGATCGTGGCTACGAAATATTGGCAAGAAACTGGCGTTGTTCGCTGGGCGAAATTGATCTCATTGCTTTAGATAAATCCAAAATAGTTTTCGTTGAGGTTAAGACCCGAAACGGTGAAGGCTTTGGCCACCCATTTGAGGCAATAACCCCGCTTAAGGTTTCAAGGATGCGGCGCCTAGTAGCTCAGTGGTGTGCCGCTAATAATTCCTCTGGTGCAAGAGTGCGTCTTGACGCCATTGCGGTTTTGGTGCGCAACGGGAAAGTTGCGGTTGAGTATTTGAAGCAGGTGTTCTGATGGCCGCAAAACCTCTATTGGCAAAATCCTATGGAGTTAGTCTCTTGGGTTTAGCTGGCACGGTGGTAGAAGTTGAATCGGAAATCTCCAGCACTCTTCCGGGGTTTGTGTTGGTGGGGCTACCAGATGCATCACTTTCCGAAGCCAAAGACCGGGTGCGAGCAGCAATTCATAATAGCGGCATGAAAATGCCGGATCGCAGAGTCACTGTAAATCTTTCCCCGGCGTCGGTTCGCAAACAGGGCTCCAGTTTTGATTTGGCGATTGCCGTGAGCGTTATGGCGGCGGCAAAAGTTATGAGCGCCAAATCCATTTCTGGCTGGGTGCACCTGGGTGAACTAGGTCTTGACGGTTCAGTTAGAAGAATCAATGGAATTCTGCCATCGCTTTTAGTTGCCAAAAGCGCGGGGCTAACCAGCGCAATTGTGCCCGCCGCTAATCTTGCTGAGGCTGCATTAGTAGATGGAATGCAGGTGATTGGCGTGCACCACTTTCGAGAGGTTGCGAGATTGCACGGAGTGGACCTTGCTGGTGACGACCCCGAACCAACTTTGGAATTGAAAAATGGCAAAGTTCGTGAGTTGGTGACCGATGCCAAATCTTTTTTGCAGCTGGATATGTCTGATGTTCACGGGCAGGCCGAAGCTGTAGATGCCATGACCGTGGCTGCAGCCGGCGGGCATCACCTTTTGATGGTTGGGCCACCCGGGGCAGGGAAGACCATGATGGCCGAGCGATTGACCAGCATATTGCCAGACATGAATATTCAGGACGCCTTAGAAACCACAGCGGTGCTTTCCGTTTCGGGCAACAGAAACATCGCGGGAGATTCTCTTGTGATGCGACCACCCTTTGAAGCGCCGCACCACAGTGCATCGGTTTCTTCTTTGGTTGGCGGTGGCCTGGGAATGCCAAGGCCCGGAGTTATTTCTTTGGCCAACAATGGTGTGCTGTTTCTTGATGAGGCGCCGGAGTTTCAGAAGCCGGTGCTTGAAGCACTTCGGCAACCTCTTGAGTCCGGAGAGGTGGTGATTAACCGTTCCGGTGGAACCGCAAAGTTTCCGGCAAAGTTTCAATTGGTTTTGGCAGCAAATCCTTGCCCTTGCGGAAACGCATATGGCACCGGCCGCCAATGCCGTTGCAGCGATCAGCAGCGCACTAAATATCTCAACAAGCTTTCGGGTCCGTTGCTTGACCGAGTGGATATTCGCTTGAGCATCAATGCGGCTAGCCCAGCGCAGATGGCATTAGCCAGAGAAAATGGTGGAACTCAATTTAGTTCGATTGAGTTGCGCGAGCGCGTGGTGGCGGCCAGAAAGTTAGCGGCAAAACGTTTGCAGGGCACTCCATGGTCTGTGAACGCGCAGGTACCCGGCGCTTACCTGCGCAAGAAATTGCCACTTACTGCCGAGAGCCTGGTGAAGCTTGAGACCGCTCTATCCAGAGGCCTCATCAGCATGCGCGGATTTGACCGGTGCTTGAGGCTCGCATGGTCCAATGCGGATCTTGCTGGAAGAGAAACTCCAAATCATTTTGATGTAGCAAAGGCAATTTACTTGCGAGGTCCTGAAGATCTTCTTGCTAAACAAATCTCAAAAGCAGGGGAGTCAAATGAATGACCTAAAGATTTCGGACGATGAACTTGCACGGCTTTTGCCTGATGTTGCAGCTGAAGATAGAAGAGAAACCTTTGGCTACATTGCCTGGAGTGTGATCTGTGAACCTGGTGACGGGCAAGCCGGAATGATTGTGCAAACACTTGGTGCGGCAAAAGCGCTTGCGCTTGAACTTGAGGGTGTTGCGGCACAAAAGGTTAGGGCCTTGCTGATTGATGGTGGCCTGAGTTCCGAAGATCTAGATAAGCATGGTCAATTCGAAAAAGCCTTGTTGGTTGGGCGGGAGCGCTGGCGCTCAAGAATGCAACTTACTCTGGTGCGCGAAGCCTTGTATGGCATTAGAAAAGTGAATGGTTTTGTAATTACACCAAGTCACCACGCCTGGCCTTTGCAATTGCAAGATTTGGGTTTTCATTCACCGATGGCGCTGTGGGTTCGCGGAAACTTGAGTGCGCTTGCGCAATTTGAATCAGCAGTAGCCGTAGTTGGTTGTCGCGGTTCAAGTGCGTACGGAGAATTTGCAACCCAAGAAATAGTTGGCGCTTTGGTCGGTAAGGGCATAGCCGTTGTTTCTGGAGGTGCCTACGGAATTGATGGAGTGGCTCACAGGGCAACTCTGGCACTCAGGGGCACCACGGTTGCCGTTATGGCGGGTGGTGTAGATCACCTATACCCAGCGGGTCATGCAGATTTACTAAAGCGCATCATTCAAACCGGCGCAGTGATCAGTGAACTCCCTCCAGGATCAATTCCAACCAAGTGGCGCTTTCTGCAACGAAACCGATTAATAGCTGCACTCTCGAAAGCCACTTTGGTCGTTGAAGCAAACTGGAGGTCAGGTTCACTGAATACGGTGAACCACGCCGAAAGGCTTGAGCGCGATATCTTTGCTATTCCAGGGCCAATTACATCACCCAAATCAGCGGGTACAAATAAGTTAATCGCAGACCACAGGGCCGAACTAGTAGTAGACGGTGCAGATTTCTTAGAGCGGCTTGGCGTTCAAGCAAGATTAATTACCGCCGTGGAGCTTGCCGGACTTGGTGCCATCGAGAAAAGGGTGCTGGATGCTCTTGGGTATAACTCGGTGGAGATTTCGGAAATTTGCGCGGAAGCCGGACTTACGCGCGATGAAGCCAGATTTGGTCTGGGCAATCTAGAACTTGATGGATTAGTCGTGAGGCGTGGCAACGCGTGGACCAAAAGCCAAACTACAGTTTGATGTGTGAGTACAAGTGTTGAGCGCGCCATTTCGGGATTCGGGGATTACCTTGATGCCGGCCGCGGATTCTCACCCAACACTGTAAAGGCATACCTAACCGATGTTCTCGACTTAGCCGAATTCTTAAAGAAGCAATCGGTTGAAAACATTGAAGATTTGAACCTAGAGCACTTGCGCGATTGGCTTTGGCAGGGAACGCAGAATGGTTTAACCAAAACCACAATCGCACGCAAAAGCGCAGCTGTCAGAGCTTTCACGGCATGGTGCTTAAAAAACGATCTTCTAGAAACTGATCCTGGATTGCGATTGAGATCTCCAAAGGCAGGACGGTCGCTTCCAAAAGTAGTCTCAAGAGATAGTTTGGCGATGGTGTTCAAAATGCTCGAAGCCAAAGCTACCGATGACAATCCTCAAGGGGTACGTGACCTTGTGGCGGTTGAATTGCTTTATGCCAGTGGCGCTCGTGTAAGTGAATTGGTTGGCTTAGACCTTGAGAGCATAGATTACAGTCGCAACATTATGCGCGTCATGGGTAAAGGCTCAAAAGAGCGAATGGTTCCTTTTGGCCAGCCAGCCAGAGACGCTCTCGATAAGTGGATTCGAATTTCAAGACCCATGCTAGAAAGCGAAAAAAGCGGCAGAGCGCTGTTGCTGAATTCGCGAGGTCAACGTATTGGAGTTCGACAGGTCTATGGCCTGGTAGCGAAATTACTTGAAGCCACACCAACCGGAGCGGCCGGACCGCACTCGTTAAGGCACAGCGCGGCCACTCACTTGCTGGATGGCGGGGCCGACCTGAGGGCAGTGCAAGAGCTGCTGGGCCACGCGAGTTTGGGCACTACTCAGATCTACACTCACGTCTCTATTGAACGACTGCGTGACGGATATAAAAATGCCCACCCTAGGGCGTAGGAAATAACCGGCTTGGATTCAAGCCGCCAAGCAAAGCCATTGGTGACAAATAAGCGCCATCTTTTCGTAGCGAAAAATGAAGGCAAGTAGCCGAAGCACAGTGTTGCAGGTAGCTTTGGTCTCCTTGGCAGAGTGAACCAATTTCTTGACCGGAGCTAACCGATTGGCCTTTTTCTAAGGTCGAGCAAACTGGTTCGTATTCCGAAAGGTAGCCACCCTCGTGGATGAGCGTGATCAGATTTCGCTGAAAAACCTTGCGAACAAACCAAACCTGCCCATCGGCGGGGGCTAAAACGGCCTGTCCGAGGCTGGCCAGATAGTCCACCCCTCGGTGACCGGCGGAGTAGTCGCTGTTTGGCTGCCGGTATTGATTGACCAGGTGAACGGGGGTTTGCAGCGGGGGATTCCAAACCTGAACTGGCAGGACGGGTTCATTGGCAGCCGAAGACTGCACCCAGGTTAGGCAAACCATGGAAATTAAGGCTCCGGCAGTGATTTTTAGCAGGGAATTTATCATGTTCCAAGGGTGCCTTTTGGCCCGCCAGCCCAGATAAACATTGGGAAAACGGTGGATAACCCAGGTTTCACGCTGCTAGACTTGGGTTTAGCGGCAAGCTCGCGAAATCCCCATTTAGAGGCTTTCAAAAGCATGCCGACTTCGCGTGTCGAATCAGATTTACCTTTCACTCAGTCCAGAGAAATTTGGCGAAAGGGATCCGGCACCAGGTGTGTCAATCAACCGATTGAAACAGTTAACTGAGTGGCGCCTTTGCGCGCCAAAAAAGGAGACACTGCTCATGGCAGTAGTAACAATCCGCCAGCTGCTAGACAGCGGCGTGCACTTCGGGCACCAGACCCGTCGTTGGAACCCAAAGATGCGTCGTTTCATTCTGACCGACCGTTCAGGCATCTACATCATTGACCTTCAGCAGTCACTTGCTTTGATTGACAAAGCGTATGACTTCGTAAAGGAAACCGTTGCACACGGTGGCAGCATTCTTTTTGTTGGTACCAAGAAGCAGGCACAGGAGTCAATCGCTTCTGAGGCTCTTCGTGTTGGCCAGCCTTACATCAACCAGCGTTGGTTGGGTGGTCTTTTGACCAACTTCCAGACAATTCAGAAGCGTCTATCACGCTTGAAGGAACTAGAAGTAATGGACTTCACCGGAAAGACCAAGACTGGTCTGACCAAGAAGGAACTTCTTATTCTTCGTCGCGAGAAGGACAAGCTTGAGAAGGCTCTAGGCGGTATCCGCAGCATCACCAAGACTCCATCAGCAATCTGGGTTGTTGACACAAACAAGGAGCACCTAGCGATTACCGAAGCTAAGAAGCTTGGTATTCCAGTTATCGGTATCTTGGACACCAACTGTGACCCTGATGAAGTAACTATCGGTATTCCTGGAAACGACGATGCAATTCGTTCAGTTCAGTTGCTAACTCGCGTTATTGCGGATGCAGTTGCTGAGGGTCTAATTGCCCGTCACTCAAAGCCAGAAGCAGCAGCCGAGCCACTAGCTGAATGGGAGCGCGAGCTTCTAGAGCAGGGCAAGACTGAAGAAGCAACCCCAGTTGCAGTAGAGGAAGCAAAGTAAACATGGCGAACTACACCGCACAAGATGTAAAGGCCCTGCGCGAGCGCAGCGGCGCCGGAATGATGGACTGCAAGGCAGCTCTTGACGAAGCCGATGGCAACCTAGACAAGGCGATGGAAGTTCTTCGCCTTAAGGGTTTGAAGGGTGTTACCAAGCGCGAAGGACGCACAACCAGCAATGGTTTGATCGTTGCTCGTGTATCTGGTGGAACCGGTTACCTAATTGAGCTAGCCTGCGAGACTGACTTCGTAGCTAAGGCTGCAAAGTTCATTGAACTTGCTGACAAGGTTGCAGATGCAATCGCTGCTGCTGGAGCTACCACTCTTGAAGCTGCACTTGCAGCTGATCTTGGTGGCAAGAGCGTTCAGGATGCAATCAACGACGAAGCCGCAATCATGGGCGAGAAGGTTGAACTGCGCAAGGTTGGTTCACTAAAGGATGCTGCTGTGGATGCATACATGCACCGCACCAGCAAGGACCTTCCACCACAGGTTGGCGTTCTAGTTGCTTACTCAGGTTCAGACGCAGACACCGCTCACGATGTTGCAGTTCACATTGCAGCGTTCTCTCCAAGCGTTCTAAAGCGCGAAGATGTAGATGCTGATGTAGTTGCTACCGAGCGTCGCATTGCTGAAGAGACTGCACGCAACGAAGGCAAGCCAGAGGCTGCACTTTCAAAGATCGTTGAAGGCCGCGTAACTGGCTTCTTCAAGGAGAACGTGCTTCTTGAGCAGGACTTCGCGAAAGACACCAAGCAGACCGTTTCAAAGGTGCTGGAAAACGCAGGAGTTACCGTTTCAGGTTTCTTGCGCTTCCGCGTAGGAGCCTAAGCCAAATTTAGAAAGGCTCGGCTGTTTTCGGCCGGGCCTTTTTTGCTGCCACGCCTAGGATAGAAGCAGCATCCAGGGACAATTTAGGAGGATTCAAGTGCCACAAAAGAAACGCCGCGTATTGCTAAAGCTTTCGGGTGAAGCATTCGGTGGTGGCACCCTTGGTGTCAACCCTGACATTGTTGCCGACATGGCAAAAGAGATTGCCGAAGGTGCAAAGCACGCCGAGGTAGCAATCGTGGTTGGTGGCGGAAACTTCTTCCGCGGTGCAGAACTTTCCCAGCGTGGCATGGAGCGCTCGCGCGCGGACTACATGGGTATGTTGGGCACCGTAATGAACGCGCTGGCTCTGCAGGACTTCTTGGAGCAAGCTGGAGTGGATGTACGAGTTCAATCTGCAATCACAATGTCTCAGGTCACCGAAACTTATATTCCACTTCGTGCAATTCGTCACCTTGAAAAAAGTCGCGTAGTTATCTTTGGTGCGGGTGCAGGCTTGCCTTATTTCTCAACCGATACCGTATCGGCTCAGCGCGCTCTTGAGATTAAAGCCGACGAGGTTCTGGTAGCTAAGAACGGCGTGGATGGCGTTTACACCGCTGACCCGAAGAAGGACCCTAAGGCCACCAAGCTTGATTCAATTACCTACCAGGATGCGTTGGTTCAAGGTCTCAAAGTGGTTGACTCAACTGCATTTAGCTTGTGCATGGACAACAAGATGCCAATGCGCGTCTTTGGCATGCAGGGCAAGGGAAACATCACCGACGCAATCAAGGGCAAAAAGATTGGTACTTTCGTAACCGCATAATTGCGGCCCGCGAGAAGTAATCACAAACGTTTAGAAACAACAGGAGAAAAAATGATTTCGGAAATTATGTCTACCGCTGGTGAAAAGATGGCGAAGGCCGTTGAAAGCGCGAAAGAAGATTTTTCTGGAGTCCGCACCGGTCGCGCAAACCCTCAGTTGTTTCAGAAGGTAATGGTTGACTACTACGGCACACCAACCCCGTTGGGCCAGTTGGGCCAGTTGGCAAACCCAGAGGCGCGCACAATTGTGATTACGCCTTACGACAAGGGAGCGCTGAAGGCTATTGAGGCTGCTCTACGCGAGATGCCTAACCTTGATGCAAACCCACAGAACGATGGAAACCTGATTCGCGTAACTCTGCCAGATCTAACCGAAGAGCGCCGCAAAGAGTATGTGAAGTTGGTTAAGGCAAAAGCCGAAGACCACCGCGTTGTTGTGCGAAACCTTCGCCGTAAGGGTAACGATGATCTTGCTGCTCTTAAGAAAGACGGCGAGGCTGGCGATGATGACATTGCTCGCGCAGAAAAAGAACTTGATGCACTAACCAAGACTCACGTTGATGCAATCGACGAAGCGCTGAAGCGCAAAGAAGCCGAACTTCTAGAGGTATAAGTTTTGTCAACTCCAACAACCGGTGGCCGCAGTCTTTCTAAGTCTGTGGCCGTTGGTCTTTTGCTTGGCGCAGCATTTTTGTTATCGGTGCTGATTTATAAAGAACTGTTCATGGTTTTGGCCGCAGCGGCAGCAGGGGCCGGAGCTTGGGAACTTTCTTCGGCGCTAAGACTGAAAGGTTGGTACGTACCTAGAGTTCCGGCGGTCGTTGGTTCAATTTTGATTATGCCGGCGGCCTTCTACGGTGGAGCTGAGTTGCAGTGGTTGGTTGCCCTTGGCATTGTTGCGGCGCTTATTGTGTGGCGAACCGTGCATCTTCTATGGGAGCGCAGGGAAGCTGCGGCTCAGGCATTTGCTCACACCGTTAGAGATTTTGCTGCCTCTGCGTTCCTTGTTATTTATTTGCCGTTGATGACCAGCTTTACCATTTTGCTTTTGCGCAGACCTGATGGTGCCGAGTGGGTAATTACGTTTGTGGTGACCGTGGCCATGATTGATACTGCGGGATATCTTGTTGGTCGCAAACTTGGCAAGCACAAGCTAGCCCCTGGGGTAAGCCCTAAAAAGACCTGGGAGGGTCTGGTTGCATCGATTACTGCTGGAACCATCTCTGCGGTTATCTTCACACGAATTTTTTGGGGTTTTGATTGGTGGATTGGCCTGCTGCTTGCCGCGGTGCTGTTGTTGGCTGCGGTCTTTGGCGATCTAGCCGAATCGCTGATTAAGCGTGACCTTGGCGTGAAGGATATGAGCAGTTTGCTTCCTGGTCACGGCGGAATCATGGACCGAATGGATTCAATTCTGCCTTCTGCTTTGATTACCTACATTTTCACTCAGATCTTCTTACCGCTTTAGACTTAACCCGTGACTTATACATTTCCGTCCGCCGAGGGCAAGAAGCATGGCTACGACAAGGGCCAAGTAGATGAGTTCATTGAACATGCCCGCGTTCAGTATGCCGACGTAAGTCTTGAACTTGTTACCGCCAACCTGATAAGAAATACCGAATTTGATTTGGTAGCCGGCGGTTATTTAATTTCGGCAGTGGACACCGCTATGGACAGGCTTGAAGATGCATTTTCGGCTCGAGAAATACAACGCCAAAAGTTATTCCGCGGCGAATTTGCCGTGCAGGATCGTTTAGAGCGAGTTACCGAGATTGTAAGAAACCGAATCTCAAGACCAAAGCGAAAGAAATTTTCTAGTGTTGGTTGGTTGCTTAGAGGCTACGACCGCAAGCAAGTAGACAAACTATTGCTGCTGGTTGAAAACCATTTGAATAATAATTCTCCGGTGCCAATCAACTCGGTGCGCCGAGCGATTTTTAAGGCCAAGCGTGGCGGTTATGTTGAAAGCCAGGTTGACGCCTTCATTGATCGCGTAGTTGAAATATTACAAATTGAGAAAAACCGCTAAACCCAGTTTGGTTGCCGCCTTATTGGTGGCGTTATTGGCGGTGCCCATCACGAATATTCCAGCTCAATCCGCTCCAACCACATCAGCGGCGTCCGCTTTAGAAAAGATTGCGGTCAAGGGCAGAGCTGCAAAAACAGGTTACGAGAGAAGCGCATTTAGCGATGGCTGGGGTGACATTGGCTCTTGCACGGTTAGAAATTACATTCTCAAGCGCGACTTGAAATTAATTACTTATAGAGGAAACTGCGTTGTAGATACCGGAGTGTTGGTAGACCCATACAGCGGAAAAACCATCAACTTCAAATATGGTGTTGGTACGTCTTTGGCCGTGCAGATTGATCACGTGGTTGCCCTGAGCGATGCCTGGCAGAAGGGTGCACAGAAACTTGACTCCAGTGCTCGTTATAAGTTGTATAACGATCCTTTGAATTTGATGGCGGTGGACGGGCCAACAAATTCTAGTAAGGGAGACAGTGATGCTGCCTCGTGGTTGCCTCCCAATAAAGGGTATCGGTGCGCCTATGTGGCCCGGCAGATAGCGGTTAAGGTCAGATACAAACTTTGGGTGACTTTGGCTGAAAAAGAGGCAATGCAGCGCGTTTTAGCTTCATGTCCCAAGCAAAAACTGCCAACCAGCTAGCTATGGCGGTTAAAACTGGCCCAAGGTAAACTGGAGTTTTGCGGGCTGAGGTTTAGCCCACACTGGGAGGCGCTAAATGGGCAGATACGAGGCTGAAAAGCCGACTCTGTCGTACCGCCTCGTTGGCGCTATTGATGGTGCACTGGCAGATACCAGGTTTACTAGACCTAGATTCCCAAAGTTAAAGAAGCACGCGTTCAGACCACTCTGGGGATTTTTGTTCTCTGTAGGTTTTGTGCTGGTGACCGTGGTGGATCCGTATTCGGGAACCATGGCAAGTGCCAGCACAATTCAGGTTTACGACCTTGACGCCGCAACTCCGGAGCAGACCTACGGCTACTCGAGTACCCAGACAATTTCTTACTCCCGTGGAGGTTTCAACATCGTCACTGGCGATGACGCGGCGGCAATGTTCGTGGAGGAAGCGGGGGTTCCAGACCCTGGAACTGCCAAAGCTTACGCCTATGAACTTTTGGATTCAATGGGCTTTGGCGAAGACCAATATTCTTGCTTGGTTAAGCTTTGGAACCGCGAGTCAAACTGGCGACACACTGCCAGAAACAAATCTTCGGGTGCCTACGGAATTCCGCAGTCACTGCCGGCTACCAAGATGGCAACCGAAGGGCCTGACTATTTGACTAACCCAGAAACTCAAATTCGATGGGGCGTGAAATACATTAAGGGTCGCTATGGCTCACCTTGTGGTGCCCTTGCTCACTCGGACAAACTCGGCTGGTATTAATGCCTCGCAATAATCGGCCAAAGCGCGGTAAGCGCATGGCGGAACCCCAAGAGCTGGATCTCTCAGCGGTGCGACTGGGAATTCGCAGGGAAGAAATTAAACGGGGCGTTGCCTACAAAACTCAAACCAGCATTGGTGCAAACGCCGAGGATAACAAGGCTTGGGTTTGCCCACATTGCCACTTGCAAATCACCAAAGGCATCAATCACACCGTTGCTTGGGATTCCGTTCGCGGTGTAGAAACCAGAAGGCATTTTCATAATGCTTGCTGGAAAGCTTTTCAGGGGCCGTTGCTATGAGCACTCCGATAGAAATTAGATCTGGCGTAGAGCTTCCGGCTGATCGTGAAGCAATAACGCTAACCACTTCCGATGGCTTGGAGCTGATTGGCGAACTTGCCATGCCGGTGGGCAAGCAGCCGGTTGCAACTCTGGTGACTCTGCATCCTTTGCCGACCCACGGTGGATTCATGGATTCACATATTTACCGCAAGGCTTCAAACCGACTTCCGGAGCTGGCCGACATTGCAGTGCTGAGATTCAACACCCGTGGCACTACGTCACCGCATGGAACTAGTCAGGGTTTTTTTGGCGAAGGAATTACTGAGCAACACGATCTTGAGGCTGCCTTGAACTTTGCTATTTCAAGAAACCTGCCAAATATTTGGTTGGTGGGTTGGTCTTTTGGTACCGAGCTGGCTCTGAAGTACGGTTACGACAAAAATATCGTGGGTGCTATTTTGCTTTCTCCGCCGCTACATCGTGCAACCGACGAAGATCTGGACAGATGGACCGGAAACTCTCGAGAACTTATGGCGCTTGTGCCAGAACACGATGATTACCTAAAGCCCGCTGAAGCAACACTTAGATTCGCGAGAATTCCACACCTGGAGGTCATTGGTGTTGAAGGCGCCAAGCATCTTTGGGTTGGCGAAAGTTCAACCACTAGAGTGCTAAATGAAATTGTTCGAAGAGTAAACCCGAGTGCGTACCCGCTGCCGGAAACCTGGCAGCCAAAGGCCAAACTTAATTAACGGTGCTGCTGGTATGGCACCAGCACTTGGCGAACAATCAAGATGATTGATGCCGCAATGGGGATAGCAACCAAAGCACCAAGAACACCAAGCAGCGCACCACCGGCAAGGGCGGCAACCACAACAACTGCACCAGGAACTTCAACCGCGCGGCTCATAATGCGAGGCGAGATTACATATGCCTCTACCTGCATGTAAACCACATATGTCACGGCAACGATGATTGCAGTGGTTGGGGAGACGCTTAGCGCCACAAGGGATGCGATGGTAGCGGCAGTAATTGTGCCCACCAGTGGAATCAAGCCAAGCAGGAACGCAATGGCTGAAATAACAAGCGCAAATGGAACCTGGGTCACGGTGAGCAAAATAAAGACCAGCACGGATTGAATGATTCCGATGGTCACCTGACTCATTACGTAGCGACCTACAGAGTCGGCAATCTGCTCTGCGATGTCGGCAAATTTCTCGCGCTTTGACGCTGCAACCAAACCGTAGATCCAACGCTTAAAGCTAGACATAGAGGCCATGAAGTACAGGCTCAACACGAGAACAATTAGTGCACCAAAGAAACCGTTGAAGATTGAGAGACCAACCTGCACAACACCACCAAGCATTTTTGGCCAGTTGCTTGAGTCGGCTAGGTACTGACCTGCATTCATCAGCGCAGAAGAAACGGTGCCTCGGAATTGGTTGTCGATTTGAATTACCAAAGGAATTTCACGAACGCCCGATAGAAATGCCGGCGCGTTCTTTACGAAGTTTGCGGCCTGAGAAGCAAGAGTCGGAAATACCGCTGCAATCAAGAAGGCAATAATCGCAACCAGGCTTGCCATCACGATAAGGATGGCATAGCGGCGGCGCAAACCAAGGCTGGTGATTTTTGTCACGATTGGCTCAAGGCCCAGGGCGATGAAAATTGCTGCAGCAACGTAAGTGATTACGTTTGCCAGGGTTGTGATTGCACCGCCAATCAGAAGTGCGGTTAGTACACCAAGACCGCCCAGTAGGCCAACCTGAAAAGCGTTGCTGATTCTGAAATTCCCCTGCATAAGAGCAAACCTATCGCTTTAGTGAAGCCTTTAGGAGTTTTGGGCTGAATTTGTCTGGCCCTGAAGAACGTTTCGAAGATTACGTAGGTAAACCTCAACTGATTCGCGCTCGGCCTGGATTTTTTCGAGTTCGACTTTGGCCTTGGCGTAGCGCTGCTCAACTTCTTCTTGAGCCTTGGTATTGATAGTTCTAGCCTCAGCCTCAGCAGAGGCAATGATGGCATCGGCCTTCTTGCGGGTTTCTTCGGTGCTTTGTTGATTAATCGAAATAGCCGCAGCTTCTAGCGTCTCTGCTTCTAGACGAGCGGCGTTTGCTCGTGTAAGCGCCGAAGAAAGCTGTGCGTTGGCGTCATCGAGGTAGCGCTGAGTTGCTGCTACGGCTTCTTGGTGCTTGCGCAGGTACTCGGCTTCTGCTTCTTGACGACGTGCGGTCAGTTCAAGTTCAAGGTCAATTCGGGCTTGTTCAGTCAGCAATGCGTTTGCGGCATCAAAATCTAGACCGCGCGAGGTTTCACGGAAGGCAAGCAATTTGCGCTCGGCAAGATCACGTTCAACCGCCGCCTTTTGAGCCTCAATTTCACGTTTTGCGGTTGCCTTCATGCGGGCAACCTCGGTTGAAATTGCACCTCTAATTGAGCCTGCCTCTCGAATTGACTCTTCGCTAATGCGGGTGGCCTCAGAGCGAGCCTGAGAAAGCATGTCGTCGTAGTCGCTGCGGGCGGCAACCATGATGCGGTCGGCGCGGCGCTGAGCCTCGGCAACCAGGGAGTCGTAATAGCCCTTGGCCTCGCCTCGAAGATTCTCGATCTCCTCGGTAAGGGCCTTTCGCTGGCGCTCAATTTCGCGCTGTGCATCTTGGGTCAGGTTTATTGCCTGATCCTCGGCTGTGCTCAGAATCAGGGCCGCACGGGCGCCAACTCCTGCGTAGGTTGGGTCTGCGGTCTCGGCCAAGGTTAATTTGGCTTGATTTAGCTCATCTAGAGCGGCCTTGAGCTCCTGTGCCAATTGGCTGTTTTGGGCCGAAAGGTGCATAAGTTCCTTGCGGAGGTCCAAAATGGCGTCATCGACCGAGCCACGCTCGTAGCCACGCATGACTACGGGGAATTGGGTCTCTTCGCCTGACAAAAATGGGCTCCTAGGCACTTGGTTAGAATAGTGAGGGCAATCCTGCCCGTGCCAAGTTTACCCTGATTGGATATCGCATGCGCTTTCTGATTGCCGCCGCGCTATTCGTAGTGTCGCTGCTGGCCCTGCTTTTGGGTGTTGCAGAGCGCACCGTTTGGGCGCCACCGGCCAATTACAGCGAGTCCTTGAAGATTGAATCGGGCGCCCCACTAACTTTGGTGCCTAATGAAGTGCTCCAAATGCACCCGGGCACCCCGATAATCCACGTAGAAGGTGCAAAGACTACATTTGTGGCCTCAGGCCGTGAGGCAGACATCACAGCCTGGATTGGAACCGCCAAGCATTCAACTGTGGCCTTTGACGAAAAAGGTAAGGAACTTCAGCAACAACTAACCGACGGCACAGAAAACCTAGAAAGCCCAGCCGGTTCAGATCTGTGGCGCACAGAGGTGACTGCCGATACCAAGAGCCAGCTACAGGTAGCGCTCGCCGAAGAAGGTGCCGTTTTGGTTGCCAGCGATGGCATTAGGCCTGCACCAACCAGCTTGGAAATTATCTGGCCGATTGCGCATGACCTCACATGGTCAAACGTGGCTCTGATTGCCGGTGGAGTGCTTTTGGTTGCGGCCTTCATAATGAACTTCTTGGCCTACCAGCATTTGCGCAAATCACGTGGGCCACGCCGCCGCACCCCAACACCGCCGAAGCCGCCGCGCTACAAAGTGAAACGCAATAAGGCCAATGCTCCGGTTCGAGGAAGGCGTTCGGCAAGACGCGCATTTATTGCCGTTCCAATTGCAATCTCGATTCTGGCAACTTCAACTGCTTGTTCAACCACCGGTGTGCCTGCCGAAAGTCCATCGCCATCGGCAAGCGCAATTGAGGTTCCGCCGGTAGCACTGGTTGACCAGCAGATCAATCGCATACTTGCCGACCTAGAGAAAATTACGGCAGATGCCGACTTGACCTCGGATAAAAAAGTTTTGGCACCTAGATTCACCGGACCGGCTCTTGAGCAGCGCGTGGCACATTATGTGCTTCGCACCAGGTCAACCAAGGTTGCAGCGCTTCCAAAAATTGTTGGCAAGCCAATTTCATTCAGTCTTCCGGCGGCAACCGATGCTTGGCCGCGCACCCTCATGGTGGTAACTGACGAGCCTGGCGATGAAGCACTTCCACAGATGTTGGTCCTGCAGCAGGAGACCCCAAGAAGCAAATACATGCTTTGGTACAACATTCGTTTGATGCCGGGTGCAAAGATTCCTGAAGTACCTGCCGCGGAAATTGGTGCCATTCCGGTGGAGATTGATTCACTATTTTTGAAGCTTGCACCAACCGATATCGCATCGGGTTATGGTGATGTCATTAATAAGGGCGCCGCAAGTCTTAGCTACGGTTTGTTTGCTACCGAAGAAGACGAGTTCTACAAGCAGGTATCGCAAAGTCAAAAGTCTCAGGTGGCAAACCTGACCACCGGAAAGATCACCTTTAGTCACGCGCTTGGAAACAAGAATGTAGTTTCTTTGGCAACCAGTACCGCTGGCGCCTTAGTTGCTGTTTACATGACCGATACCTACAAGATCAAGCCAAAGAAGCGCGGTTCTGCAGTTGCGGTTTCAGGTCAGGAAAAAATCATGCTTGGCGCGGACGGCTCTACTCGTGGAGTGCGAAGTGTTTACGGCGACATGATGCTGTTCTATGTTCCTGCGCTTAGCGACCCAGACCGAATTAGATTGCTGGGAGTTTCTCAAGGGCTGATTAGCGTCAGGAGCCTTTAGGCGTGAATGACTTCATGTCTAGGGCAAGCCTGGCAGGGGCAGTAGACCTCTCGAGCCTGCGCAAACCTGATCCGGTAGCTGCGGCGGCGAATGCTCAGTCGGCACAATCTGCGCCCGCAATTAAAGTTCCTGATCTTGTGGCTCTTGGAAATGAAGCCAACATCAAGAATTTTGTGACCATTAGCCAGGCCGTGCCCGTGTTGATTGATTTCTTTGCCGATGATTTAGAGCAAAGCGTCACCCTGAGTTCAAAGTTGGAATCGGGGATTAGGGCACTGGCCGGCAAAATATTTTTGCTTCGGGTGAATTCTCAGACAGAGCCAACCGTTGCTCAGGCCTTTGGGGTTAAAGAAGTTCCATCGGTGGTGGCCATGATCAAGGGCCAGCCAATTCCGTTATTCGAGGGCGACCAGACTCAAGAAACCATTAACACCGTGCTTGAAAGACTGTTGCAGGTTGCGGCTGAAAATGGCGTTTCAGGTTTGTTAGAGACTTCTGACGAGTATTCCGAACCGGTTGAGCCTGAGCTGCCACCAATGCACAAGCAGGCTTATGAAGCCATTAATGCGGGGGATTACCTAGCTGCGGTGAATGCGTATGAGATGGCTCTTAAGGAAAACCCTGCGGATGCAATTGCCAAGGCAGGTTTGGCCCAGGCAAAGCTGCTAGTTAGAACTCAAGAAATTGATTTTGAAAAAGTACTGGCAAGCAGCCCAGTTGACTTTGATGCAACAGTTCTAAAAGCAGATGCATGCGTTGCAGTTGGCCATGCCGAGCAGGGCTACCAAACTATCCTTACCCGATTCGCGATAGCCGATAAAGACGAGCGCGAAAAATTGCGTAAGCACCTGTTGGAGCTGTTTGAGGTTTCACCACCGGATGCACCAGAGCTGGCTCAGGCAAGGCGAGCGCTAGCCGCTTTGCTTTATTAGTTGCTGGCTGCAGTTATTTTGCAGGCTTGAACCAAACAGCGCCCAGAGGCGGAACAGAAATAGAAGCTGAATGCGGTTGCCCGTGACTGCCATCTCCGCTTGCGGTAATCGAACCAAAGTTTCCGACTCCAGAGCCACCAAATTCTGCGGCATCGGTGTTTAGGATTTCATTCCATTTTCCAGGTAGCGGCAAGCCAAGTTTAAATTCGTGGTGAGGGTGACCGGCGAAATTAATGACAACCGCAATTGGCGAACCTGCTTCGTCGTATCGAAGGAAGCTAAGTAGATTGCCATCGGCGTTGCCACCGTCAATCCAAACGAAACCGCGGTGATCGTGATCAAGTTGCCACATGGACGGATTCTCAACGTACAACTTGTTGAGCACTGTCACTAGCGACTGCAAGCCGCGGTGGCTTGGCTGATCAAGAATCCACCATTCCAGTCCCCGTTCCTGAGACCACTCCGATTGCTGACCAAATTCCGAGCCCATGAACAACAGCTGCTTACCCGGGTGTGACCACATGAATGCAAGATAGGCGCGAACGTTGGCCAACTGTTGCCAGCGGTCACCAGGCATTTTGTTAAGCAGTGAACCTTTGCCGTGAACTACTTCATCATGGCTAATTGGCAGAATGAATTTTTCATCGTAGGCATAAAGCATCGAGAAGGTCAGCTCGCCGTGGTGATACTTGCGGTAGGCCGGATCTTTTTGAATGTACTGCAGGGTGTCATTCATCCAACCCATGTTCCACTTGAATCCGTAGCCAAGGCCGCCGCCATCGGTTGGTGCACTTACGCCACCCCAACTTGTTGATTCCTCTGCAATCATCATGATGCCTGGATTGCGACGATAGGCAGTTGCGTTAGTTTCCTGCATGAACTTGATGGCGTCTAGGTTTTCGCGCCCACCAAATTGGTTTGGAAGCCAATTGTCGCCCTCGCGTGAATAGTCCAGGTAGAGCATTGAGGCAACGGCATCTACTCGCAGGGCATCAACGTGAAACTCTTCTAACCAGTACAACGCGTTGGCAACCAGGAAGTTCTTTACTTCATTGCGGCCAAAGTCAAAGATGTAAGTTCCCCAGTCAGGGTGCTCGCCGCGACGAGCATCTTCGTGCTCGTAAAGCGACTGGCCATCAAACTTGCCAAGTGCCCATTCGTCTTTAGGGAAGTGAGCCGGCACCCAGTCAATGATCACACCGATATTTTCTGCGTGCAGGCGATCGATGAGGTACTTGAGGTCATCGGCCGAACCGAATCTAGATGTAGGTGCGTAGTATCCGGTTACTTGGTAACCCCAGGATGGCGCGTAAGGGTGCTCAGCAAGCGGCATGAATTCAACGTGAGTAAAACCCAATTCCTTTACGTAAGGAATTAACTCGTCGGCTAGCGAGCGGTAATCAAGACCTAGGCGCCACGATCCGGCGTGCAATTCGTAAATTGACATTGGAGATTTGAGTGCATCACGCTTGCTACGTGCCTCAAGCCAAGCGTTGTCGTTCCAGGTGTAGTTAGATTCGGTAACTACTGATGCGGTTGCCGGTGGAACTTCTGTGGCCCGAGCGAGCGGATCAATCTTGGTAATCCAGGCACCAGACTTTGTAAGAATCTCGTACTTGTACTTTGTGCCCTTGCCAATTTCGGGAATGAATAGTTCCCAAACTCCTGAACCGCCCATCACACGCATTGCGTGGCCGATGCCGTTCCAGTGGTTGAAATCTCCGACCACTCGCACTGCTTGAGCATTTGGCGCCCAGACAGCAAATCTGGTTCCGGTTACAGAAGAGCCAGCGGTTTCAATGGTCACAATGTGTGAGCCGAGTGCCAGCCAGAGCTCTTCATGGCGGCCCTCACTGATCAGATGCAAATCGAGTTCGCCAATAGTCGGCAGGTGGCGGTATGGGTCGTCTACTAGCCACTCGGCGTCGTTTGCTTGACCCTCGTAGGTGGCAAGAATTTTATAGGTAGGAACTTTCTTGGCCTCTACAAAGCCCTGCCAAATGCCATGCTCAAGGTGAGTCAAGGCAACTTTGGTATCGCCATTAATGACCGCGGTGACGGTCTTGGCAAGCGGCTTCAAAGATCTAATTACCCAGCCTTTGGCAGCTTGGTGAATACCCAAAAGCGAGTGCGGGTCATGGTGGGCACCGTTGGCAACCGTCGCAACGTAGTTGCCGTCTAGTTCAGGAAGTGTAATTTCAGTCTTCTTTCTAATGATGCCCATGAAGTTTCCTTCTTAAATGACCTTGCCGATTTTGAGCACGTGAACTGGCTCAAGGAATGCATCAAGTCTTACGAAGTTGTCTGCGCTCCAAGTAAAGGTTTGGCCGGTGATTAAGTCGGTAACTTCAAATGAAACACCGTAAGGCAAGCCAAGCTTTGCAAGGTCTAGGTGCACGGTAGTTTCACGCGCTGCGTGCGGGTCCACGTTTGCAACCACCAAGATCGCGTCAGATTTTCCGGTTGGGCTATTTTCGGCGGCCAAGTACTTAGAGAACGCCAAAATCGAAGAGTCGTCGGTGTGGTGGAATTCAATGTTGCGAAGTTGGCGAACCGATGGGTGAGCCGCCCTGATTTGATTTAGCTTGGTGATGTACTTGGCGATGCTCTTGCCAGATTTTTCTGCAGCTTGCCAATCGCGCGGACGGTACTCGTACTTTTCGCTGTCAATGTGCTCTTCGGCGCCTGGTCTAGCTACAGATTCACAAAGTTCGTAACCGGCATACATGCCCCAACTAGGCGAGGCCAGCGCAGCAATAGCGGCGCGAATCTTGTGCGCTGCCGGACCACCGAACTGAAGGTACTCGGTAAGGATGTCGGGTGTGCTAACCCAAAGGTTTGGCCTAAAGAATGCTGCGCTGTCATAAGCAAGCTCCTTTAGATACTCTTCAAGCTCCCACTTGGTGTTTCGCCAGGTGTAGTAGGTATAAGACTGCTGGAAGCCGGCCTTGCCCAATGCGTGCATCATTGCCGGACGGGTGAAGGCCTCGGCAAGGAACACGACTTCTGGGTTCTTGCGGTTTACTTCGGCAATCAACCATTCCCAGAATGCAACCGGCTTGGTGTGCGGGTTATCTACGCGGAATATTTTTACGCCAAAAGAAATCCAGTGATTAACAACTCGAAGCACCTCGTGGTAAATGCCCTCAGGGTCGTTGTCGAAATTAACCGGATAGATGTCCTGATATTTCTTTGGCGGGTTTTCGGCGTAAGCGATTGTGCCATCGGCACGAGTGGTGAACCATTCCGGATTGGTCTTTACCCATGGGTGGTCTGGCGAAGCTTGCAGAGCAAGATCGAGTGCAATTTCAATGCCAAGGTCGTTAGCGGTTCGAACGAAAAGTTTGAAATCGGCTTCTGTTCCGAGGTCAGGGTGAATCTTGTCATGGCCGCCAGCTTCGGAACCAATTGCCCAAGGTGATCCTGGGTCCTGCGGCCCTGCGGTGAGAGTGTTGTTTGGCCCCTTGCGGAAAGCCACACCAATTGGGTGGATTGGCGGCATGTAAAGAATGTTGAAACCCATTTCAGCAACTGCTGGCAGTCTCTTTGCCGCTGTTACGAAGTTTCCAGAACTCCAAGTCTTGGTTGCTGCATTGAATACGGCGCCTTCGCTGCGTGGGAAGAATTCGTACCAGGCTCCAACGCCGGCACGCTCGCGCTCTGAATGGAGTTCAAAGGTTTCACTCAAGGTGACGAGGCTTCTAATTGGCTCGGCAGCGATTGCTGCTTGCACTTCAGCAGATTCGGCCTGAATTAGTCGAGCCTTGGCGGTTAGTTTTGAGTCACCAAGCACCTTGGCAATATCGGTCAGTAATTTAGCGTTTGCCTTTGAGCGGGTTTTTTCAGCAGCGGCCTTCTTGAAGAGCGCAATTCCCTCGAGCATCATTAGCTCTTCGTCTACGCCAACAGCAATCTTGACAGTTGCATTGTGGTGCCAGGTTTCGTAGTCGTCGCCGAACGCGCGAATCTGGAATTTGTATTTTCCTTCTTCGCGAATAAGTACCTTGGTTTCCCAGCGGTCGGTACCTGGTGCGCCAGGGGAGAGGCGGTGAATAGATTCGGAACCTGATGGAGCGGTGAGTAGCAATTCTGCGCCTAGGGCGTCATGTCCCTCGCGAAATACTGAGGCACCAAAGGGCACGACTTCGCCAACGTAGGCTTTTGCGGGCCAGCGGCCGGCTTCAACTGTAGGGCTTACCTGCAGAATCGGCAGGCGACCGAAAGGGCTTGGGTTCTGGTAGCTGATGCCATTCAATTTGCTCACACTCCATAACTTAGTGAAGTTTCAAGCCCGGTTGCACCGGATTGCGAATGCTTTACCTAGTTGTTAGAAAGGCTCGAGCTTTAGTTTGCTCGTAAGAGCAGCATTGAGGTGCCAGAGAGTTCAATGGCTGACCCTGGAGTGAAGGTTGCCGATGATTGATCTGGTGATTCATGGGCGCTATTCCAAAGCAGTTCAAATGAACTGATTCCATCTGGTTCGGGCAATGTCACCTGTGCGCTGGTCTCGGCGCCATGAATTACGAGTAGCAAGGCATTTTTTGAGCCATCGGCATAATCACGTTGGTTGTACCTGGCGATGGTTCTGCACTCCTGGTTATGCCAGTCGTCTTCGCTCATGATTTGGCCGGCTGAGTTGTACCACTTGAGTAGGTCGTGATCTTCTGTCGCCGAATTAAAGTCGCCAAAGGTCTTTGCTCGAAGCACCGGATTTTCTCGACGCAACCTTGCTAGGTAAGCAAATGTGTCTTCCAGGTCTTGCTGCTGTCTGGTTAGATCCCAATTGAGCCAGGTCATCACGTTATCTTGGCAGTAGGCGTTGTTGTTTCCGTTTTGGGTCTTGCCGCGTTCATCGCCGGCGGTAAGCATTGGAATGCCGGTTGAAAACATCAGGGTGCCAAGTAGATTTCTGGCAGCCTTGCGCCTAACGATTCGAATCTCTTCGGTGGCGCCATCGCCCTCGTGGCCGTGGTTAAAAGATGAGTTGTTGTTTGCGCCGTCGCGGTTGCTCTCACCATTGGCGTTGTTGTGCTTGACGTTATAACTCACCAAGTCCTTCAAGCAGAAGCCATCGTGAGCGGTGATGAAATTAACGCCACCGATAGGGCCAGACGGGCCATCAACGATGTCTCTAGAACCCGCAAGTCTGGTGGCAAGCTCGGCCACTCCATTCCAGTGGTTACCGCTAGTGCGCGCCGAAGCTATGTCGCTAAGCCAGAATCTGCGAACGCTGTCGCGATATCGATCGTTCCATTCGCTGAAGCGGTCGGGGAAGTTACCGGTCTGCCAGCCGCCCAGGCCAACATCCCAAGGTTCCACAATCATCTTTGTCTCGGCAAAAGTTGAGTCATCGTTAATTGCACGAAGTAACTCGTGGTTTGGGTCAAAGTGATTGATCTCATTGCGGGCCAGTGTGGTAGCAAGATCAAAGCGGTAGCCGTCAATCTGCATCTCGTTGGTCCAGTAGCGAAGAGACTCCAGAACAAGATGAATAACGTGAGGGTTGCCAAAGTTGAGCGAGTTACCGCAACCGGTGGTGTCTTGATAGTGGCCGTTTTCGTCTTGGCGATAGTAATTGGCGTTATCAAGACCGCGGTAAGAGTAGGTGAGGCCGCCACTGCCACCCTCGGCGGTGTGGTTATAAACCACATCCATAATCACTTCAATGCCGTTTCGGTGCAGTTCACGAATCGCAGTCTTTAGTTCCGCAACGATTGCCTCAGGCCCAGTTTGAATTGCCGCCGCGGTTGCATAACGGTGGTGTGGCATAAAGAAGTTGATTGTGTTGTAGCCCCAGTAGTTAATAAGACCGTTCTTAACTAGGTGCGGCTCCGAAATCAAGATTTGAATCGGTAGTAGCTCAACCGCATTGACACCAATTTTCTTTAGGTGCGCGATTGTGCTCTCGTGACCAAGTGCGGCGTAGGTCCCGCGAAGGTCATCGGGTAAATCTTTGTTACCTCTGGTAAGGCCACGAGCGTGTACCTCGTAGATAACCAATTCATCCAGAGGAATGTTTGGCTTAGAAACACCTTGCCAATCAAATTCGCCATCTAGAACCACACAGTGATATTCACGGGCGCTTTCGCGAACCACACCTCTTGCGTATGGGTCAATCAAAAACAGGGTGTTGTTAAAGGAATCTTTTGGGCCGTCTGGGCCATCTGCTCGAAGGGCATACTTGGCTCCTGGAATTAGTGCCGAGTGGGTTCCCTGCCAAATGCCGTTATCGCCCTTGTTAAGGGCCACGGTGTGGGTTACCGTGCGCGGATCGTCTTGATCGAGAATGCAGAGCTGAATAGAGGTAGCAGTTTCCGAGTAGACCCGGATGGTGCCAATGCCATCGGCAAAGGTGACACCCATCTGGCCCGGGGTTGGCAACTGTGCGTTAGGCATTCACCCATCCTAGCCAGCCTGGATTTCATTTAGATTTCGGCCGCAGGAGGCCAAAGTAGGCTAGAGGTATGGCAATTTACCTGGATCACGCGGCTACCACGCCGCTTAGACCGGAGCTGATTGAAGGCTATTTGGCTCAGCTTCAGGTCTTGGGTAACCCTTCATCGGTGCATGGCGCCGGCCAGCGAGCCCGCATGGCGGTTGAAGATGCCAGAGACCAGGTGGCCAAGGCCGTGGATTGCCACCGTTCCGAGGTGCTGTTCACCTCAGGAGGCACAGAATCTAATAATTTGGCCATCAAGGGCCTGTACCTGGCTGCCAAGGCCCAAGATTCTGAGCGCAATGTTGTGATTACCGCCGGCACCGAGCATCACGCCGGCATTGATCCCGTGGAATGGTTGGAGACCAGCGAGGGAGCCGAGGCGGTATGGCTTCCGGTGAGCCCAACCGGAGTGATTGACCTTGCCTGGCTGGATACCTACTTATCCAAAAATGCCCAGCGAGTGGCACTTATTTCATTGATGTGGGTAAACAACGAGACTGGCTTGATTACACCGGTATCGAAGGTCACCGAAATAGCAAACCGCTATGAGATACCCGTTCACTCCGATGCGGTGGCAGCTTTTGGTCACATTCCAATTAGCTTCAAAGATAGCGGACTCAAGACAATGGCAATCTCTGGGCACAAGTTTGGTGCACCGGTTGGGGTTGGCGCGGTGATAGTTGCCCGCGATGCCAAAGTTGCCGTAACCAGTCACGGTGGCGGCCAAGAGCGCGGAATACGATCTGGAACACTTAGTTCACCTTTGGCTTACGCACTTGGTAAGGCAGCCGCGCTCGCCGCAGAAGAACTTCCTGAGATTCGCAATAGGGTTTCGGAATTTGCTCAAGATATTTCTCGCGGAATTTTGGAGATAGCTCCAGATGCAATATTTACCCGAGGCGAAGAGCCTGGCTACGAGGGCATCATTCACTTTACGTTCCCGGGTTGCAGCGGAGATTCCTTGTTGTACCTTTTGGATGCTGCCGGAGTTTGTGTCTCAACCGGTTCTGCCTGTCGTGCTGGAGTGGCACAGCCTTCGCACGTGCTGATGGCAATGGGTAGAACAGAAGACCAGGCCAGGGGGAGTTTGAGAATTTCACTTGGTCAATCAACCACCCGGGCTGATGTAGATGCGTTGCTTGCCGCTTTCCCTATGGCTTATGCCGGTGCCCACAGGGCCGGGCTGCCTGGAAACTAGAAAAGTAGACTTAGGTTATGAAGGTGCGTGCGGCATGAAAGTTTTAGCAGCAATGTCTGGTGGCGTTGACTCTGCCGTTGCCGCCGCCCGCGCAGTTGAAGCCGGACACGAAGTCGTTGGCGTACATTTGGCTCTTTCTAGAAATTCGGGCACTCTTAGAACCGGCTCCAGAGGCTGCTGCACCATCGAAGATTCAATGGATGCACAGAGAGCTGCAAATGTTTTAGGCATTCCTTACTACGTTTGGGATTTCTCCGAGAAATTTAAGACCGATGTAGTAGACGACTTCATTGCCGAATACCAGGCAGGGCGAACTCCAAACCCGTGTATGCGATGCAACGAGCGAATCAAATTTGCGGCTCTACTTGAGAAGGCACTTGCGCTTGGGTTTGATGCTGTTTGCACCGGACACTATGCATCTCTACTTACCGATGAAAGCGGCAACCTTGAGCTGCATCGCAGCAACGAGATGGCCAAAGATCAGTCATATGTATTGGGCGTACTTACCGCAGACCAGCTAAAGCACTCAATGTTCCCGCTGGGTGCTGCGGCATCCAAGGATGACATTCGCCGCGAAGCCAATGAGCGCGGGCTATCGGTAGCTAATAAACCAGATAGTTACGACATCTGCTTTATTCCAGAAGGCGATACCCAGGATTGGCTTTCTGAAAAGGTGGGCAAGGCTCCGGGTCAAATAGTTGATCGTTCTGGAAATGTTTTGGGCGATCACGAAGGTACGCACGAATTCACCGTTGGCCAGCGTAAGGGCCTTTCGATTGGCAGACCGGCAGCAGATGGTAAGCCACGATACGTTTTGGAAATTCGCCCAAAGACAAACACGGTTGTGGTTGGCCCTCAGGCGGCATTGGCAATTTCAGAAATGATTGGCGTCAAGTACACCTGGTGTGGAGTTGCTCCGGAAAACACAAACGACTGGACCAACGTGCACGTTCAGGTGCGCGCACACGGCGACGCAATTGAAGCGGAATTTAGAATTTCAGATGGACAAATGGAAATTCGAGTAAACGAGCCTTTGCTTGGTGTTGCACCGGGGCAAACTGCGGTCTTGTACTTGGGAACACGTGTGCTGGGTCAAACCACGATTGACCGCACAATAAGTGCGGTACCGGTTTTTGCTGAGGCCGAGTCTGGGATAAGTGCCTAGTCATGAGTGATTTGCTACACGATGCTGCTTCAAAACGAGTGACGGAACTCGTTGATGAATTAAATCGTCACCGCCGGGCCTATTACGAAGGCAACACCGTTCTAATCAGTGATGCCGAATACGATTCCAAGCTGCATGAACTTGAAAAGCTCGAGGCGCAGTACCCGGAGTTAGCAACCGGAGATAGCCCAACACAAACTGTTGGCGGTTCGGCAAATCAAGCATTTGCTCCTGTAGAACACCTCGAGCGAATGATGAGCCTCGATAACGTATTTTCGTCTGATGAATTTAGAACCTGGGCAGAGCGCGGTGGCAACGGGCCGTACCTCTGTGAGTTAAAGATCGACGGCCTTGCGGTAAATCTTAGGTACCTGAACGGTGAGCTTGTCTCGGCGGCAACCCGCGGTGATGGCGTGGTGGGCGAGGACGTAACCGCAAACGTTCTAACCATCAAATCAATTCCAAAGAAACTCATAGGAACCGGTCACCCAGCGCAGGTTGAAGTTCGCGGGGAAATATTTTTTGGAGTCGAGGACTTCGCCAAATTAAATGAAGGTCTGGTTGCCGAGGGTAAAGCGCCGTTTGCGAATCCACGAAACTCGGCATCAGGTTCGCTTAGACAAAAAGATTCCAAAGTTACCGCAAGTAGGCCGCTGCAGATGTTGGTTCACGGCATTGGCGCTTGGCCTGACGCACCGGTAAAGAACCAGTCCGATTTATATAAATTGCTTGCGGGTTGGGGTTTGCCAACTACCGATAAATTCCGCGTGGTTTCAAGTGTTGACGACGTGCTGAAGTACATTGATGAGTTTGAAAAGAAGCGTCACAAGCTAGAGCACGAAATTGACGGCGTAGTTGTCAAGATTGACGAACTGGCTAAGCAGCGTGAAATGGGATTCACCAGCCGCGCACCGCGCTGGGCGATTGCCTATAAATACGCACCAGAGCAAGTCAACACAAAGCTTCTAGACATCAGGGTCTCGGTTGGGCGAACCGGTCGAGCAACTCCTTATGCGGTAGTCGAGCCGGTAAAAGTTGCCGGCTCTGTTGTGGAATTTGCCACGCTTCACAACCAAGACGTGGTTAAGGCAAAGGGCGTATTGATTGGTGACACGATCGTGCTGCGCAAGGCGGGCGACGTGATTCCTGAGATTCTAGGTCCGGTCGTTGAGCTGCGTGATGGCACCGAACGAGCATTCGTTATGCCAAAGAAATGCCCTGACTGTGGTTCGCCACTTGCGCCATCGAGTGAGGGCGACGTTGACCTTAGATGTCAAAACTCAAAGGGTTGCCCCGCTCAACTTCGTGAGCGCGTTGCATATTTGGGTTCGCGCGGTGTTCTGGATATTGAGGCACTTGGCTATGTGGCTGCCTGTGCACTTACACAGCCGATTGAACCAAAAGAGGCTCCGCTGCAATCAGAGGCAGACCTTTTTGATCTGAAGCTCGAAGATCTACTTCCTATTAAGGCAATGGTGCTTGATGCCGATACCGGACTGCCAAAGCTTGATGAAAACGGTAAGCCAAAGGTAGTTGATTTCTTCAGAAAGAAAGACGGCACACCGGCCGAGGTTGCACTCAAGCTTTTGAAAAACTTGGAAGAGGCAAAGACCAAGCCGCTCTGGCGTATCTTGGTTTCACTTTCAATTCGTCACGTAGGCCCGGTAGCTGCCAGATCGCTGACAACTTATTTTGGATCTTTGGACCGTATCTTCAGCGCATCGGTTGAGGAACTTTCCCAGGTGGATGGCGTTGGTCAAACTTTGGCGGAATCAATCAAGGATTGGATCTTGGTTGACTGGCATAAAGAGATTGTTGAGCGCTGGCGCAAGTCGGGAGTGCAATTAGAAATTGCTGGTCACGCAGGCCCAGGTGCCCAAGTGTCTGCCGGGGGAGTATTCAACGGCATGAGCATCGTTGCTACCGGTTCGCTTAAGAGTTTCACTCGTGAAGAGATCGAAGAGGCAATTATTTCAAACGGCGGCAAGGCGGCTTCTTCAGTTTCAAAGAAGACGTCATTTGTAGTTGCCGGTGAGAATGCCGGATCAAAACTGGCTAAGGCTGAAGAGTTTGGTATTGAGGTAATTGACGAAGACGAGTTCCGCCGAAGACTTGAAAGTTAAATAAAAATTCCCTCGAACTTTAGCCCGAGGAAATTTCTTTTAAGTTTGTTTACTGTTCGTCTAACTGCTCTACTGCAGAGTTCTCATCAGCAGCAACCATAGACTCTGTGGTCATTAAGTTGCGAAGTGTGCCCAGGAATTCCTCGATGTCTGTGCGCTCTGACTTCATACGAGCAAGACGCTCTTCGCTGTCCTTGATTGCGTTGGCAGCATAACCCTCAGCCTTGCGAGTAAGCATGTCTGCACGGCGGCGTGATTGGTTAATCAAGTTAGTTGCAGTGCGGTTAGCATCCTCAAGCAGCTGAGAAGAGTTTTCCTGTGCATCGCGAGAGACGATGTCGGCTTCTGAAATTAACTGAGCTGCGCGAGCTGAAGCCTCTGCAAGAGTTGCATTGGCTTCGTCGGTAACCTGCTGAGCCTGTGAAACTGCGTTCTGGTAAAGACGAAGCGCTTCCTGCTCTGTCTCATCACGCTTAGCCTTGATTTCAGCTTCAAGCTCTACACGAGCCTGTGCGGTCTTCTGTGAAAGTTCGGTGGCAAGTGCACGGGCTTCTTCAGTTTCGCGGTGTACCTGCGCGCGAAGCTCTGCAGCGTAACGCTCACCCTCAGACTTGATTGCCGCTGCTTCGCGCTGTGCGGTACCAATCTTCTCAGCTGCCTCAGACTCACGAGTCTTTGCGCTGCTTAGAATTTCTGCGGCTAGGCGCTCAGCATCGATGCGTGCTTCATTAAGTTTTGCTTCGGCGTCTGCAATTACACGATCTGCCTTTGCCTGAGCCTTGCGAGTTAGTTGCTCGCTTTCGGCCTTTGCTGTTTCACGAATACGAATTGCATCCTGGCCTGCATCTGAAACAAGTTTCTTGGCCTGCTCTTCGGCTAGGCGTAGGGTCTGCTCAAACTGAGCACCCAATTCGGCGTAACCTGGGGCGCCACCCTTTTTAACTTTTGCCTTTAGTGATTCAAGTTCGGCTTTAAGAGTCTCTACTTCGCTTGATGCGCTGAAGTTGTATTCGCGAACGTGCTCAAGCTCGGCACGTAGCTCGGTTAAGACGCGATCAACTTCGTCTTTTTCGTAGCCACGGAAAGCAATCGTGAACTGTTCGTTTTCCAAAATAATGTGCCTTAACTGAATCGGGGGAACGCAATGTGTCATAGGGGTAGCCACATACGCGTGCAGGTCTGAGTTTACAGGGATTTTTAGGGGTTTTCAGAGCAAATTCCGGCCGCATAGCCCGTTTGTTCGGGGAACTCCACATTTGCCCGTTTGGTAGGCTAGAAGCCAATCATCTTTTGCCTAGCGAGTGGATTTATGTCTGAAATTACCCCCGACCTGGTTAGGCACCTTGCCAACCTGGCCCGTATCGATGTCACAGACCAAGAAGTGGACCTTTTCACCGGTCAGCTTGGCTTGATCGTGGATTCGATGGCCGCCATCAAGGAAGCTGTAGCCGGCGATGTGCCAGCCACAAGCCACCCAATTCCAATGGCAAACGTATACCGCGAAGATGTTGTTGAGCCTTCACTAAGCCAGGCCGAAGCGCTTTCGGCAGCTCCAGACAGCGCCGATGGCAGATTCCGCGTTCACGCAATTTTGGACGAGGAGTAAGCCCGTGTCAGAACTTATTTACAAAAACGCATCCGAACTTGCCCAACTGCTTAGCAAAGGCGAAATTTCATCGGTGGAGCTGACTCAGGCTCACCTAGATAGAACCGCTCAGGTCGATGGCGCTGTGCACAGTTATTTGCACGTTGGTCCAGAGGCAGCGCTAGCTGCTGCAGCAGATGTTGATCGTCGTCGAGCATCGGGTGAAAAATTACACGAACTTGCCGGTCTACCAATTGCCGTGAAAGACAACCTAACTACAACCGATGCCCCGACTACATCGGGTTCAAAGATTCTTGAAGGCTGGATTCCGCAGTACGACTCAACAGTTGTAAAGAAGTTGCGCGCAGCTGGAATGCCGATTCTTGGTAAGACCAACCTCGATGAATTCGCGATGGGTTCATCAACCGAATTTTCTGCCTATGGTCCAAGCAAAAACCCTTGGGACCTTGAGCGAATTCCTGGCGGTTCCGGTGGTGGATCAAGCTCAGTGGTTGCGTCGTTCCAGGCGCCATTGGCAATTGGTAGCGACACCGGTGGTTCAATTCGCTACCCGGCTTTCGTAACCGGAACCGTTGGCACCAAGCCAACCTACGGAGCAGTTTCACGCTACGGGTTGATTGCGTTGGCAAGCTCGCTTGACCAGGTTGGTCCGGTTTCTCGCAATGTTCTAGATGCTGCGCTTTTGCAAGATGTGATTGCTGGTCATGACCCACACGACAGCACCTCGTTGCCTGAGTCACTTGGTTCAATGACCGAGGCTGCCAAGAAGCTTGATGTTAAGGGCATGCGCATTGGTGTAATCAAGCAACTAAGCGGCGATGGTTTTCAACCAGAGGTTTCTGCACGTTTCAACGAGAGCCTCGAACTCTTGAAAAATGCCGGAGCAGAGATTGTTGAAGTGTCTTGCCCTAGTTTTGAGTACGCTATTGCGGCTTACTACCTCATCTTGCCGGCTGAGGCATCTTCAAACTTGGCAAAGTTTGACTCGGTTCGCTTTGGCCTTCGTGTTACACCAGATGGGGCGCCAACTATCGAGCGCGTAATGGCTGCTACTCGTGAAGCCGGTTTTGGCCCAGAGGTAAAGCGCCGAATCATTCTTGGAACCTATGCGCTTTCAAGCGGTTACTACGACGCCTACTACGGTGCGGCTCAAAAGGTTCGCACTCTAATCCAGCGTGACTTTGATGCAGCCTTTGCCAAGGCAGATGTTTTGGTATCACCAACTGCACCGGCAACGGCGTTTAAGTTCGGCGAAAAGTTGGAAGACCCCCTAGCCATGTACCTAAACGACATCGCTACCATTCCTGCAAACCTCGCTGGTATTCCGGGAATGGCAATTCCAAATGGAATGGCAGAGAACAAGATGCCATCGGGAATTCAGCTTTTGGCACCTGCTCGTGAAGATGCTCGCCTATATCAAGTTGGCGCGGCCCTCGAAAAGATGCACGAAGATGTTTGGGGCAAGCGAATGATTGATTTTGCACCAGCGCTGGAGGTGAAGAACTAATGGCTAAAGACGAATTGATGAACTACGAAAAGGCACTTGAGCAATTTGAGGTTGTGATTGGTCTTGAGGTACACGTTGAGCTAAACACCAACACCAAGATGTTCTGTGGTTGCCGAAACGAGTTTGGTGACGAGCCAAACACCAACGTTTGCCCAATCTGTATTGGCTTGCCTGGCTCGCTGCCTGCTGTAAATAAGCGTGCAGTGGAATCAAGCATCAAGATTGGTCTTGCCCTTGGTTGCGACATTGCACCTAATGGTCGTTTTGCTAGAAAGAACTATTTCTACCCAGACCTTGCAAAGAATTTCCAGACCTCACAGTACGACGAGCCAATCGCGTTCGAGGGCTCACTTGAGGTAGAAGTTCCATCGGGAAACACATTCACCGTTCAGATTGAGCGTGCACACATGGAGGAAGACGCGGGTAAGTTGACTCACGTTGGTGGCTCAACCGGCCGCATTCAGGGCGCTGAGTACTCTTTGGTTGACTACAACCGCGCGGGTGTTCCATTGGTTGAAATTGTTACCAAGCCGGTCTATGGCGCAGGTGCCGAGGCGCCAGAATTGGCAGCTGCTTACGTGCGTTCGATTCGCGAAATCGTAAAAGGTCTTGGAGTTTCGGACGCCAAGATGGAACGCGGAAACGTTCGCTGTGACGCCAACGTATCGCTTCGACCACACGGTCAGGAAAAACTTGGTACTCGTACCGAGACCAAGAACGTGAACTCATTGCGCTCAATTGAACGTGCAGTTCGCTACGAGATTCAGCGCCAGGCTGCTTTGCTTGCCAAGGGAACCGCAATCATTCAGGAAACACGTCACTGGCATGAAGACAAGGGCGCAACATCATCGGGTCGTCCAAAGTCTGACGCAGATGACTACCGTTACTTCCCAGAGCCAGATCTAGTTCCGGTTCAGCCATCAAAAGAGTGGATCGAAGAGCTACGTGCGGGGTTACCTGAGAAGCCTGCCGATCGCCGCAAGCGCGTTCAAGCCGAGTGGGGTTTTGCAGACCTTGAGTTCCGCGATGTTGTTAACGCCGGACTTATGGATCAAATTGAAGAATCCGTTTCTGCCGGTGCAAAGCCACAGGCTGCTCGTAAGTGGTGGACCGGTGAACTTGCACGTATCGCCAACAGCCAAGACAAAGATGTAATTGATCTAGAAATTTCTGGTGCTTACGTAGCGGAACTAGCAAACCTGGTTGAAGCCGGAAAGATCAACGACCGCTTGGCTCGCGAAGTTTTGACCTACGTGCTTGATGGCGAAGGTAGCCCTGCTGAGGTTGTGGCCAAGCGTGGCCTTGAAGTTGTTTCCGATGATGGCGCGCTAATCGCTGCCATTGAAGCAGCTCTTGCAAAGCAACCCGATGTGCTTGACGCAATTCGTGAAGGTCGCATGCAGGCAGCCGGTGCAGTAATTGGTGCCGTGATGCAGGCAATGAAGGGATCGGCAGATGCTGGTCGTGTGCGCGAACTGCTAATCGAGATGGCAAATAAGTAGACCCCAAAAAAATAACAACCCCGGGATTTATTCCCGGGGTTGTTTTGCTATTTTTTGGGGTGAGTAACGGGGCTTGAACCCGCGACCCCCTGGACCACAACCAGGTGCTCTACCAGCTGAGCTATACCCACCATGTGCTGTGCCTAGGCACAACAACCGAATAAGTCTATCAGTTGAATTTAGTTGCTGCCCTTGATGTTTTCTGAGGCCAATTTGGCTTCGTCGGTGCTTGGGCCTGGGGCCGGAACCATCACTGTTTGGCGGTAGTAGCGCAGTTCTTGGATTGATTCAAGGATGTCGGCTAGGGCGCGGTGGCCACCTTCTTTTTTAGGCAGCTGGAAGTAAACCCTTGGATACCAGCGACGAGTAAGTTCCTTAATTGAGGAGACGTCTATGTTTCGGTAGTGAAGGTGCTGGTCGAGCTCAGGCATGTATTTGTTGAGGAACATGCGGTCAGTGCCAATGGTGTTTCCGGCAAGCGGTGCCTCTTTGGCATTTGGCACAAACTTCTTGATGTATTCAAGAATTTGCTGTTCGGCTTGGGCAAGCTCAACACCATTTTCGACATCGTTAATCAGACCGGATTGGGTGTGCATATCGCGAACGAAGTCGTTCATGTTGGCCCAGGACTCAGGTCTTGGCTTGATAACTACTTCAAAGCCTTTATCTAAAATTTCTAATTCGGAGTTGGTGATTACTACGGCAACTTCAACCAGGCAGTCGGCCTCTGGGTTGAGCCCAGTCATCTCGCAGTCAATCCAGACTAAATTTTCTGAAATTTCAATCACAATCCAAAAATAGGGGAGGCCCACGACACCTGTCGCGGACCTCCTTATTCTAAACCTCTGCTTTATGCAGACTTAGCCTTTTTAACTTTTGTAAGTTTGCGTTCTTTGCGGCCCTCAACTAGCCAGTACAGAACCGGCACGATGACCAAAGTCAATACTGTTGAAGAGAACAGGCCACCAATAACCACAACGGCAAGTGGCTGAGAAATAAAGCCGCCACCGCCAGTAATTCCCAGCGCCATTGGAGTCAAAGCAAAGATGGTGGCCAGTGCCGTCATCAGAATTGGACGAAGTCGCTGACGAGCACCATCCATGATTGACTCACGAATTGGCTTGCCTTGTTTGCGGTACTGGTTGATCAGGTCAATAAGCACGATCGCGTTGGTAACCACGATTCCAACCAGTAGCAACATTCCAATCAGTGACGGAACTCCAAGCGGAGTATCGGTTGCAAGCAAGAGACCAAGTGCGCCGGTTGCTGCAAACGGAATTGAAATTAGCAAGATCAGCGGTTGGATGAGGCTTGAGAATGTGGCAACCATAACGATGAACACGATCGCAACGGCGGCAAGAAGCGCCAAGCCCAACTGACTAAATGAGTCTGCTTGATCTGCACTGATACCGCCTAGTGTTGCTGTGGCGCCAAGCGGCAGCTCCACCTTGTTTAGGCGCTTGGTAACTTCGGCAGAGATTGCTCCCAGGTTGTCGCCATCTGGAGTTAGCGAAACCTTTGCGGTTCGCTCACCCTTTTCGCTCGTAATTGATACGGGAACATCTACCTGTTCAATCTTGGCAAGGCTTGAAAGCGAAACAGTTCCAGTCATGGTTGGAATTTGAATTGCTTTGATCTGAGCAACTGTTTTAGGAATGTTGGTCTGAACTATGTAGATAGGAGTCTCAACATTATTCAGGTTGACATTGCCAATGCTGGTTGGGCGAAGCTTTGAGGCAACGATTCCACTAACCGCAATTTCGGTAAGCCCACGTTGTGCAGCTGCCTTTCGGTCAACGGTTACTCGCAGGGTTCGCTGGGTCTCGGCTAGCGAGTTTGTGATCTCCGAAACGTTTGAGGTTCCTTGCATGGACTTCTCAACAGCATTGATTGCTGCGAGAAGTTTTTCATCGGTAGGGGCAAGCACCTTGATGTCAATGGTGCTCGAAGAGCCAAACCCTGGGCCGCCACCCGAGCTGAACTTAACTTCACCAAGGCTGGCATCGGCTGCGAATTTAGTTTCAAAGTCACTCTGAATTGCAACTGCATCTGAGCCATCCTTCAGCGACACCTGCAAAGAGGTTCCGCCGGCTGCGGCTCCAAAGGCAACGCGTCCATCACCCGAAGAACCAATAGATGTCTGAACGACGTCTACGCTCTTGTTGTCTAGTAGCAACGCTTCTAGCTTTGCGGCGGCTTCGTCTTTTTGATCAAAAGTTGCACCTGCAGGAAGGGTTTGATTAACTACGAAACCGCTAGAGCCAGAGCTTCCGATGAAATCTGTCTTGAGGAATGGAACCAGGCCAAAGGTGAAAATCAAAACGATGAATGATGCAATCAAAGTGATTACCGGGCGGCGCTGAGTCCAAGAAAGGATTGGTAGGTAGCCTCGCTGTAACCAACTCTTACGTTCGCGTTCTTCCTCTGCTTCACGCGCAGCAGCGGCAACTTTCTCAAGGTCTTTAGCCTTGGCTGCCGCAATAGCTGGGTTCTTTAGGAACCAGTAGGCCAAAACCGGAACGATGGTTAGTGAAACAAATAGCGAGGCAACTAGGGCAATTGCAAAAGTAAATGCAAATGGGCGGAAGATCTCGCCGATGAGTCCGCTAACCAGGGCGATTGGCAAGAAGACGGCAACGGTTGTGATGGTTGCGGCGGTAATGGCTCCGGCAACCTCCTTAACCGCATTTAAGATTGCATGTTGCTTAGGTTCACCATAAGAAAGGTGGCGATTGATGTTTTCGATTACCACGATTGAGTCGTCAACTACGCGACCAATGGCAATCGTGAGCGCGCTTAGGGTCAAGATGTTTAGCGAGTATCCGAATTGACCAAGGCCAATAAAGGTGATCAGAACTGAAGTCGGAATGGAGATTGCAGTTACCAGAGTCGACCGGACTGACATCAAGAACAGCAAGATAACCAGAATTGCAAAGCCAAGCCCAAGCAGGCCCTCGGTGCTTAGGTTTTCAAGTGACTTCTCAACAAAAGGAGCCTGGTCAAAAACGGTCACGATAGTAACGTCACCAAGTTTGTCTTTTAGCTCGGCAATTTTTTCACGGACTCCGTGTGAAACAGCAACTGTGTTTCCGTCTTGAGTCTTAACGATTGAAACCGATAGCGCTGCCTTACCGTTGGTGCGAGCAATGCTTGTGGTAGGTGCATTTTCATATGAAACTGTTGCCACCTGATCGATGGTGAGCGCAACGGTTCTAGTGGTTACAGTTGGCGTGCTTGGGATTGTGATTCCGGCAGGAATCTGCGTGCTACTGCCAAAGCCAGGGAAGCCGGTTGCGCTTGGAGTAGTAACCGAGGTCTTGGTGCCAATAAGGGGAAGTTTCTTGAATGCTGCCAAAGAATTTACTGGGGTGCCGACCTCAACTGAAATGGAACCCTTAGAGTCGTCGATAGTTCCTGCTGGCACAACAAAACCATTTGCTTGAAGAGCCGAGGTAATTGACTGTTGGCTAAGACCATTTGCTGTAAGCACTGACTGCTTCAACTTAAGGTTGATGCGTTTCTCAACGGTTCCGGCAACGGTTACGTCTCTAACACCAGGCACCTGTGCAAAAAGCGGCCCGGCCACATCTTCTAGAGTTTGGGCGATTGCCTCGTTATTTCCATCGTTAGCCGATACACCCAAAGCGATGATTGGAACGGAGTCAAAGCTTCCAGACAAAACGTTAGGTTCAACATCGGCTGGCAAAGTTGACTTGATCTTTGCGATTGCAGCCGCAAGGTCCTCGGTTACTTTTGCAGTTGCTGTCCCGTATTCAAATTCCACGCGCACAATAGAAATGTTGCTTTGTGAGGTAGAGGTTGAGTTGACTAGGCCATCAATTTGGCGCACTGCGTCTTCAATAACCTTGCTGACCTGCTGGTCAACCACTTCTGGAGAGGCTCCGGGGTAAGCGGTCACGATTGCTGCCTGCGGAACTTCAAAAGAAGGAATCAGTTCCTGCTTTAGCGAGCCCAAAGAAATGAATCCAAAAGCAGCGATGATTACGGTGATTAGTGCTACAACAGAACGGTTTGCAACACTTAGCTTGGCCAAACGGAACACAGATACCTCTTTCAGGGGATACCTATAGGCTAACCGCACAATTTTGGGCGTTATTCCAAGGCCCTAAATCCTCAGGAAACTGGCAGGGTTAGGCTTGTTCAATGACTGAAACCTTGCCAAACTGCCCTCTTTGCAACTGCGAATATACCTATGAGATGGGTTTGCTTTTGGTTTGCCCCGAATGCGCCCATGAATGGAGTGCGGAATCAGATGAGCCTGCCGAACTCGAACGAGTGGTTAAGGATGCATCAGGCAACATCTTGAAAGACGGTGATTCGGTCACGATCATCAAGGACCTCAAGGTTAAAGGCAGTTCAACCTCGGTAAAGGTGGGCACCAAAGTCAAGAACATTCGATTGATTAGCCCCGTGGACGGTCACGATATCGATGCCAAGGTTGACGGCTTCGGCTCCATGTACTTGAAGTCGAGCATCGTAAAGAAAGTTCTTTAGGCTGCGTTTTTCTTTTTGCGGTTAGCTGAGATAACGCTTAGGCCCGCTGAAACTGCGATTGAAAGAATAATCACAACCAGTGAGGTATTGCTTGAAATCTCAGGCGCCCAGTCAATGTGATTACCGCCATTGATAAATGGAAGTTCGTTGACGTGCATGGCGTGAGCTACCAGCTTGAAACCAATGAAGCCCAAGATAAACGCAATTCCGTACTTGAGGTACTCGAGTTTGTCGAGCAATCCGCCAAGCAAGAAGTAAAGCTGTCGAAGACCCATTAGGGCAAATACGTTTGCGGTAAACACAATGAATGGGTCGGTGGTGATTCCAAAGATTGCCGGGATTGAATCAAACGCAAACATTACGTCTGTCAAAGCAATAGCCACAAAGACCACAATCATTGGGGTGAAAACTTTTTTGCCGTTTACAACTGTGCGAACCTTGGCGCCATCAAAGTCATCGGAAACGTGAATGCGCTTGCGCAGCCACTTAATGAGCTTGCTTTCAGTCTCTTCTTCGTCGTCGTGACTACGGAAGGCCTGGTGATAGGCGGTGTAAAGCAGGAACGCGCCAAACAAGTAGAAGATGGCACTGAACTGCTCGATTAGTGCCGCACCAACCACGATAAAAATGCCACGAAGAACCAAGGCCATGATTACACCGACCATTAGTACTTCTTGTTGGTACTTTTTTGGAACAGCAAAGCGGCTCATGATGATTACGAACACGAAAAGGTTGTCAATTGAAAGGCTATATTCAGTGAGCCAGCCAGCTACGAATTCACTGGCCTTTGTGGCACCAAATAGCCACCAGAGAATTGCACCAAAAATTAGAGCGAGAGTTGCGTAGACACCAACCCAGATAGCTGATTCCTTGGCACTTGGAATGTGAGGGCGCTTAAAGATGATGAGGATGTCGGCCAGCAGAATGCCGGTGATGACAACCATTGAAATGACTTCGAACCAGAAGTATGCATTTTCGCTCATAATGCCTTTTAGTCTAAAGGCCTCGGGCAAAATTAACGATGCAGGCGTTTAGACTGGTAGGCGATGCCTATGGCATCATGCCCTCGTAGCTCAGTGGATAGAGCAAAGGCCTTCTAATCCTTTGGTCGTAGGTTCGATTCCTACCGAGGGCGCCAAGCTTAAGGCACTAGCCAAGCAGTGACTTCATGTTTTTATAAATCAAGTTAGCCGCGAAATCTGGCGCTAACCGGCTCAAATTGCCCATGGTCTTGGCATCGCTGCCTATGTAGATTCGGTTTGCCTTGGATTCGATTGCATCCACCATCAGCTTGCCCGCCAGCGCTGGTGCCGTCACTCTGGCTGCCGCTTTCTTTTGCGCCTCGGTGAGTTCGCCCGAGCCAAATTTTACGCCTGAGTTTTCGCTAATGTGTGTGCCGATTGCGCCTGGCCAGACCAGGGTCAAGTTCACGTTTGTTTCCTTAAGTTCAGAGCGCAGGCCCTCGGTGAGCATGTTCAGTGCCGCTTTTGATGCTCCGTAAAGAGTTTGCCCAGGAACTGGTGCGTACGAACCCATGGATGAGACATTCAAGATGTGTGCTTCGGGGCGAGTTAGGAGCCCAGGCAAGAATGCCTTGATTAAGTTGAGCGGACCAAAGAAGTTCACACTCATGACTCGATCAATCGCACTGAAATCTAACTCGTTGATCTTCACGAATGGCTGAATGATGCCGGCAACATTTACCACCGCATCAATCTTGCCTACCTGAGCTTCAATTTCAGCAGGTAGTGCCAGGATGCGATCGCGATCGGCAATGTTGGCTTCAAAAGCGAAGAAGTTTTTTCCTAGGTCACCGGCCAGAGTCTTGGTCTCGGCAAGCCAATCTGGTTTCAAGTCAAGACCGGCAACTTTTGCACCGCGGCGTAGAAGTTCTAAGACAACCTCGCGACCCATTCCGTTTCCGGCTCCGGTAACTACAAGTACTTTTCCGTTTACTTTCATCAGGTCTCCTTCGACTAGGGGAGTAAACCTCCACCTAATTTCAGACTACTCCTGAATCTAGAAAGTTATTTCAGAAATTAGGCTAGCTCGAACTGTCCGCCTTCGATCTGACCCTGCTTGCGGTACAGATCGAGTTTCTGACGCGTGTCTGCGATGTCTAGGTTTCGCATAGTCAACTGACCAATGCGGTCGCCAGGACCAAACGCAGAATCTTCGTTTCGCTCCATGGAAAGTTTTTCTGGGTGGTAACTGAAGTTATCGCCACGAGTATCAACAATTGAGTAGTCGTCGCCACGGCGAAGGCGCAACGTAACCGAACCGGTCACTGCAGAGGCAACCCATCGGGTTAGTGACTCACGGAACATTAGTGTCTGTGGGTCTAACCAACGACCTTCGTATAGTAGGCGGCCCATCTTGCGGCCTTCGTTGTGGTAATTCGCAACGGTGTCTTCATTGTGGATCGCAGAAATTAAACGCTCGTATGCGATGTAGATAAGAGCCATACCCGGTGCTTCATAAATTCCGCGGCTCTTTGCCTCGATGATGCGGTTTTCGATTTGGTCTGACATTCCAAGACCGTGACGACCACCAATAACGTTTGCCTCGTGGAAAAGTTCAACCTGATTCTTAAAGTCTTTGCCATTGATTGCAACTGGTTCACCCTGCTTGAAGGTGATGGTCACATCTTCGCTGTCGATCTTCACTGAAGGGTCCCAGAACTTTACGCCCATGATTGGGTTAACGATTTCCATGGATGAACTTAGAAGTTCAAGATCCTTGGCCTCGTGAGTAGCGCCAAGCATGTTGGCATCGGTTGAGTAAGCCTTTTCCACCGATGCGCGGTAAGGCAGCTTGCGAGCCAAAAGCCACTCAGACATCTCGTGACGGCCACCAAGTTCAGAAACGAAGCTGCTGTCTAGCCAAGGCTTGTAAATTCTTAGGTTTGGGTTTGCCAAAAGTCCGTAGCGATAGAAGCGCTCGATGTCGTTACCTTTATAGGTAGATCCGTCGCCCCAGATGTCAACGCCGTCTTCGTGCATGGCACGGACCAGCATTGTTCCGGTAACCGCACGACCCAGAGGGGTGGTGTTGAAGTAAGTCTTGCCACCGGTGCGAATGTGGAAAGCGCCACAGGCGATTGCGGCAAAGCCTTCACGCACCAATGCGGCACGGCAATCAATTAGACGGCCCTGCTCAGCACCGTATTCCTTGGCGCGATCCGGGATGGACTCAATGTCATCCTCGTCGTATTGGCCTAGGTCGGCGGTGTAGGTATAAGGAATGGCGCCCTTTTCGCGCATCCAGGCAACTGCCACAGATGTATCGAGACCGCCAGAAAACGCGATACCGACTTTTTCACCGATTGGGAGGGATTCAAGAACCTTAGACATAGGAATAAGGTTACTCGGAATAAAGCACCCGAAATAGTGTTTGATAAGGGCATGAGCCTAAAAGATGCACCGATAACCATGCTTGACGGACGCCAGACTACCTTTGAAGAATTTGCTGGCAAGACCGTACTAGTAGTCAACGTTGCTTCAAGATGCGGCTTGACCCCGCAATATGAGGCGCTCGAAGAGCTGCAGAAGAAATATGCAAGCAAGGGCTTCACGGTCTTAGGGATGCCTTCGAATCAGTTCATGCAGGAGCTTGGCTCGAGCGAGGCAATCGGTGATTACTGCTCGACCACCTGGGGAGTGACTTTTCCGATGACCGAGAAGATCAAGGTAAATGGTCGCGGTAGGCACGAGCTTTATAAGGACTTGGTTAAGGCTAAAGATTCAGCAGGTCTTGCTGGCCCGGTGCTTTGGAACTTTGAGAAATTCCTGGTTTTGCCATCGGGTGAAATTAGACGTTTCCGCCCACCTGTAAAGCCGGACGCCCCAGAAGTAATTGAGGCAATTGAGCAAGCACTAGCTAAAAACTAGAGAACGTTTTCGCCTAGATCAACGCCAAGGTAGTCGGCGATAACATCTACCACCAATTTGTGATCGTCTCGCTGAGGCAAACCCGATACGGTGGCCGTTGCAATAACGCCCTGGCCTTCAACGCGAATTGGAAAACAACCACCATGCCACGCGTAATCAAATTCGTTTAAATCTTTTACCAATTCTGCCGGTTGCTGGAATTTAATTTCTAAGCCGGTTAGGTAAGAGCTGTTGTGCGTTAGGTTAACCAGATTGCGTTTACGACGAGCCCAATCTGCGTTCAGATCAGTTGTTCCAGGCATTGCCGTAAAAAACAGAATTTCATCACCGCGGCGAATGTCAATCACAACGCCTTGGCCGTATTTTGCGGCTTCGGTTCGCATGGCCGTGCCCAGCGCCCAAGCATCTTCTTCGGTAAAGGTTTTGAAGACCAAGAGTTCTTCTTGGCGGATTACCTTTTGGATATCGCTCTGCAGTGGCTCATTCATTTATGCAACCGGACCTTTGTGAAAGTGTTCAAAAACCATGTTTGTTCTTGTGGATGCCACCGTAGCATTGCTAGACAAATTCTCCAGAACAAATTCGCGAACGTGATCGTTGTCGCGCACCGCAAGGTGAACAATGAAATCTTCTGAGCCACCCAAGAAGAAGACTTGAATCACCTCGGGCAGGGAACGCATCTCTTTCATGAAGTCAGCAAGGTGGGAGCGTGCACCGGCACGAAGGGTCACCGAGATTAATACTTGGCTGGATAGCCCGATAGCTGCTGGATTTATGTTTGCGCTAAAACTTGAAATCACTCCGCGACTTATAAGTGAGCGAACTCTGGTGATGCAGGTTGATTGGGCTATGCCTGCGGCAGCGGCTAGATCGGCATTTGTCATGCGAGCGTTTTCACTCAGCAGTTTCAGAAGCTCGTGGTCAACCTCGTCTAAATCAGCCTGAATATTCTTCGCGGTCATTGTGGATTTTGCCTTCTTTTCCGTAGTTATCTACAAATTTAGCCCAATATCGGTAGATTCTGCGGTGTTTACACAGTTGTAATGAAAATCTTGCAGTATTTACCTGAATCTAAGGAGAAATCATGCGCGTAGGTATTCCAACCGAAATCAAGAACAACGAAAACCGAGTGGCAATCACCCCGGCTGGCGTACACGAGCTAAAGCGTCGTGGTCACGAGGTGTTCATTCAGGTTGGAGCCGGTATTGGTTCTGGCTTCACCGACGCAGATTTCATTGCCCAGGGCGCAACCATGTTGGCTACCGCCGAAGAAGTTTGGGCGAACGGCGATTTGCTACTGAAGGTTAAGGAACCAATCAAGGCCGAGTACTCATTGATGCGACGCGATCAGGTTCTATTTACCTACCTTCACCTTGCCGCCTCTCGCGAGTGCACCGATGCACTTCTTGCCGCTGGAACAACTGCAATTGCATACGAGACCGTTCAACTTTCAAACCGTGCGTTGCCGCTGTTGCAGCCAATGAGCGAGGTTGCCGGAAGACTCTCTGCGCAAATCGGTGCGTACCAACTTATGAAGAATGAAGGCGGAACCGGAGTGCTTATGGGTGGCGTGCCGGGCACACCAAAGGCAAAAGTTGTTGTAATTGGTGGCGGTGTAGCCGGTGAGCACGCTGCAACAATTGCACACGGCATGCAAGCCGATGTGACCGTGATTGATATTTCACTTCCAAAGCTTCGCGAACTAGATGCCAGATTCAAGGGTGAAATTAAAACTCGAGTTTCTACCGCTTACGAAATTGCGGAGCAACTTAAAGAGGCTGACTTGGTAATTGGTTCAGTTCTTATTCCAGGTGAGAAGGCGCCGAAGCTGGTGACCGATGAAATGGTTAAGGGTATGAAGCCTGGATCTGTGTTGGTGGATATTGCAATTGATCAGGGTGGCTGTTTTGAAAACTCAAAGCCAACAACTCACGATGACCCAACTTATAAAGTTCACAACAGTATTTACTACTGTGTGGCAAACATGCCAGGTGCGGTTCCTGCAACTTCAACCCGTGCGCTTACCAACGCAACATTGCCTTACGTAATTGCGTTGGCTGATAAGGGTTGGAAGGTTGCTTTGAATGCAGACGAAGCTTTGGCTAAGGGTTTGAACACTCACGATGGAAAAGTTACCTACGCCGGTGTGATGCACGCGTTCCCGGAATTACCGTTCCAGGAGCTAGCAGAAGTTATTGCTTAGTCTGCTTTGTTTTTTTGCGAGTAAAAGAAACCACAAAGCCCAAAACAGATACTGCTAGCAAAACCCAGAAACCAATTTGGCGATCGCGTGCAATGTTGGCACACGAGGTCCAATCATCGGTTTGGGTTTGAACGCAAGTGCTTGGGTCAAATAGACCAATTACCGAGGCGATGACCCCAACTAGCGCAATGGTTGCAACCATTGCCATTGAGTTGTTCTTGATGTTCAGCATTTAGGCCTGCGGCTCTGAAACATCGCCCAGTTCGCCGCCCTGAGCCTCAACCTCTTTGCGAATAGCTTCCATGTCTAGGTCGCTTACCGCCTGAATAAGTTCTTCAAGAGCTGGGGCAGGCAGAGCGCCAGCCTGGTTGAAAAGCAAAATTCCATCTCTGAAAACCATCAGGGTAGGAATAGAGGTGATGCCGGCTTCGCCCGCTAGCTGCTGTTCGGCCTCGGTGTCTACCTTGGCAAAACGGATATTTGTGTGCTTCTCTGAAGCTGCCTCAAAAACCGGCGCAAACTGCATGCACGGGCCGCACCATCCGGCCCAAAAGTCAACGATTGTGACGCCATCGGCAACAACTGTGTCGCCAAAGTTTGAAGCGTTTAGTTCCATGGTTGCCATTGCTTACCTCCTCAGTACTAGTCCGTGAATTGCGTGAGGCTCGATTAGCTTCAACTCTTCAAGGCTCAATTTAGGTGAACTCAAAGTTGCCAGGTTTTGTTCCAACTGTTTTACGCTACTTGCGCCAATAAGTGCCGAGGTGACAGTTGGCTGGCGAAGAACCCAGCTGAGGGCAAGTTGACTTAGGGTTTGACCACGGTTGGCGGCGATCTGGTTTAGCGCATTTGCATGAACCCGATATTCCTCAGAGATCTCTTGAGCCTTCAAGAAGTGATTTCTTGATGCGCGAGAGTTCTTTGGAATTGAACCGCTTAGGTAGCGATCGGTGAGTAGACCTTGAGCTAGGGGAGAGAAAACAATTGAACCAACACCTTCAATGCCAAGAGTGTCAAAGAGGCTCGATTCTGCGGTGCGATCAAACATTGAATATCTTGGTTGGTTGATAAGAAGTGTCACGCCCTTTGAAGCAAGAATTTCTTTGGCTGCACGAGTTTGTTGCGCATCGTAATTTGATACACCCGCATAGAGCGCTTTACCCGAGTGCACAGCGGTTGCCAATGCGCCCATAGTTTCTTCAAGTGGAGTGTTTGGGTCGTATCGGTGTGAATAGAAAATGTCAACGTAATCAAGACCCATGCGCGAGAGGCTTTGATCAAGCGATGCCAAAAGGTACTTGCGTGAACCCCATTCGCCATATGGGCCAGGCCACATGTCGTAGCCGACCTTTGTGGAAATGATTAATTCGTCGCGATACTTTGCAAAGTCTCGTGCAAAGTGAATGCCGAAATTTTTCTCAGCTGAACCATATGGTGGGCCGTAGTTGTTGGCAAGGTCAAAATGTGTGACACCCAAATCAAAAGCTCGGCGCAGGATTGCCTTTTGAGTGGCCATAGAGTCTTTGTCGCCGAAGTTGTGCCAAAGGCCCAAAGAGATTTCCGGCAGCAGCAACCCGCTCTTTCCTGAGCGGCGGTACTTCATATTTTCGTAGCGGTTTTCCGCGGCTTGATAACCCATGAGTCCAGCCTAGGCTAGTCATATGATGAGTTTTGTTCTTGGTGGTGGATGCTTCTGGTGTCTTGACAGTTCGTTTATGCAGTTCAAGGGCGTGAGCGATGTTGTAGTGGGCTACATGGGTGGTGCCAAAGATTCACCAACCTATGAAGAGGTCTGCGGGGGAGCCACTGGCCACGCAGAAGTTGCCGAAGTGATTTTTGATGAATCAATAATTCCAGCCGATGTGATTTTGGATATTTTCTTTACTCTGCACGACCCAACTCAGGTGAATCGTCAGGGCAACGACATTGGTACTCAGTACCGCACTTCTATGTTCTATAGAACCGATGAAGAGAAGCAGCTTTTTGAAGCGGCAATCGAAAGAGCAAAACAAGTTTGGGACGGCGAGATTGTTACCGAGGTAACTCAGGCGACACAGTTCTGGATTGGTGAAGAATATCATCAAGACTTTTTTGCCAAGAATCCGAACCAGGGATATTGCAACGCGGTGGTTGCACCAAAGATGGCTAAAACTCGTAAGGCATTTGCCGGGTACGTTTGTAAATAGCAGGTCAAAAAAGTTATCCACAGATTTAAAAAAACTTAACCGCAAGTATTGACAATTCGTCAGAATCAAAACACGCCACAAACCGTGGCTCAAGTTTTGAGAAAGGCGCTCCATGTCAGAAACACTTTCGGTCACCGGTCTGGTAGCAACCACGCCGCGTCACCTGGTCACTCAAGACGGCCTACCGATTACATCTTTTCGTTTGGCCTCTTCTCAGCGCAGATTCGACCGCAACCAGAACAAATGGATTGACGGCGAAACCAACTGGTTTACAGTCACTGCATTTCGCCAGTTGGCAATAAATTCCGCAGGCTCTATCAACAAAGGTGACCGCCTGTTGGTCGCTGGCAAACTACGTGTCCGCGATTGGGACAATGGTGAGCGCGCAGGTACCTCGGTTGAGGTTGAAGCGGATTCGCTTGGTCACGATCTGACCTGGGGTAGTTCTGTGTTCACCCGAACAGTTCTGGTTCGCGAACCAGAACCAGAAGATGATTCTCTGGAGCCGGAACTTGAACTGGTAGGAGCTAAAAAGAAATAGTTTTCAAAGCTGCCGGGGTTCGTTTTAACCTTTGAACCGCCCCTCTGGTTCAAAAACCAAATCGAATTTCGGTTTAGACCTCTTCACGGAGGTTAGGCACCCTCTAACATCTGCTTGCATTCGCGTACATTCGTTCAACAGCGCGGCTCTCGGGTAAACTTCTACCTATAGCAAGCCAGACGTTAGAGGGTGCCATTCTCACGTTTTCGAGGCTGATGCTGTTGATTCTCGAAAGTGGTTTGCTACTCATGGCTGAATTCATCTACCAGATGATCAAGGCGCGCAAAGCGCACGGTGACAAGGTAATCCTTGATGACGTAACTCTTGCCTTTATTCCCGGTGCAAAAATCGGTGTGGTTGGTCCAAACGGTGCTGGTAAGTCAACCGTGTTGAAGATTATGGCAGGACTTGACACTCCGTCTAATGGTGAGGCTCGCCTGAGCCCTGATTTCACCGTTGGCATCTTGATGCAGGAGCCACCACTTGACGAGTCACTGACCGTTTTGGGAAACGTAGAGCTTGCGGTGAAAGAAACCAAGGCAAAGCTTGACCGATTCAACGAAATTTCGGCGCTGATGTCTGAGCCCGATGCAGACTTTGACACCCTGCTTGCCGAAATGGGAACACTTCAGGAGCAGATTGATCACCTTGACGCCTGGGATCTAGATTCTCAGCTCGAGCAGGCGATGGACGCACTGCGTTGCCCGCCTAGTGATTCACCGGTTACCGCGCTTTCTGGTGGTGAACGTCGCCGCGTTGCACTATGTAAGTTGTTGCTTGAAAAGCCAGACCTACTTTTGCTTGATGAGCCTACAAACCACCTTGACGCCGAATCAGTTTTGTGGCTTGAGCAGCACCTTGCAAAGTACCCGGGTGCGGTTCTTGCCGTGACTCACGACCGATACTTCCTAGACAATGTTGCCGAGTGGATTCTTGAGCTAGACCGTGGTCGTGCGTATCCGTACGAAGGAAACTACTCAACCTACCTAGAAAAGAAGCGTGAGCGTCTTGAGGTTGCCGGTAAGAAAGATGCCAAGCTTGCAAAGCGCTTGAGCGAAGAACTTGATTGGGTTCGCTCATCTTCAAAGGCTCGTCAAACCAAGTCAAAGGCTCGTTTGGCAAGGTACGAAGAAATGGCAGCAGAGGCAGACCGCACCAGAAAATTGGACTTTGAAGAAATTCAGATTCCAATGGGTCCACGTTTGGGTGACATCGTTATTGAAGCCAAAAACATTCAAAAGGGTTTCGACGGTCGCTCGCTAATTAAAGATCTCTCATTCAGCCTGCCAAGAAATGGCATCGTGGGTGTGATTGGTCCAAACGGTGTTGGTAAGTCAACCTTATTCAAGACAATTGTTGGACTAGAAAAACTTGATGGCGGCGACTTGAAAGTTGGCGAGACCGTAAAGATTTCTTACGTTGACCAGTCACGTGGCGGAATTGACCCAGACAAGTCGCTTTGGGAAGTTGTTTCTGGAGGCTTGGATTTCATTCAGGTTGGAAACCAAGAAATGCCTTCGCGTGCATACGTTGCGGCATTTGGTTTCAAGGGCCCAGATCAGCAGAAGCCAGCTGGCGTGCTATCGGGTGGTGAAAGAAACCGTCTGAACTTGGCACTCACTCTTAAAGAGGGTGGAAACCTGTTGCTGCTTGATGAGCCAACAAACGACTTGGACGTTGAAACTCTTGGTTCGCTTGAGAATGCTCTGTTGGAATTCCCTGGCTGTGCAGTTGTGATCACGCACGACCGTTGGTTCCTAGACCGAGTTGCTTCACACATCTTGGCTTACGAGGGTAGCGACGACAACCCAGACAACTGGTACTGGTTTGAAGGAAATTTCGAAGCTTATGAAGAGAACAAGATTGCTCGTCTAGGTCCGGATGCGGCAAAGCCTCACCGTTCAACCTATCGTCGACTAACTCGCGACTAATTCCTTAATCGCTTCTTCGAATACCTCGTTGTGTTTTTCAACATCGGCGAGGGTAGTGGTTGGGCACATCAGCGCCATGTTGTGGAATGGTGTCAACATGATTCCGCGGTTCGCCAAATGCACGTGCAAGTAATCTTCTAGTTCGGCATCGGCTGCGTGATACGCATCGGTTCCGGTTTTTGGGTACGGCTTAGCAAAACGATATTCGGCCCTGGCGCCCAGCTGGTTTATTGACCAAGGCAGATCGTATTTTTCAAATAGCGCGTTGACGCCATCAGTGAAGACCGTTGCCAAATCAATCATTAGCTTGAAGTTATCTTCGGTGAGCACCTTCTCTAGAGTGGCTCGCATCGCGGCAACCTGAAGCGGGTTGCCGGCAAGTGTTCCACCAACGCCACCCATGTCAACAAGGTCAAGATCTGTGCGGCTAAGAATTTTCTCGGCAAGGTGGGCGCTTAGTCCGTAGGTGCCGGTTGGAATTCCACCGGCAATAGCTTTACCAATTACGAAAAGATCAGGTTCAAGTGCATCACGCTTAGTCATGCCGCCGTAGCCCGCAGAAAAAGTGTGGGTCTCGTCGATGATCAACAGGGCATCGTATTTGCGGGTGAGTTCGCGAACGCCCTTTAGGTAACCCGGTTCAGGCAAAACGATGCCGATGTTGGTAAGTGCAGGTTCCATCAGCACTGCCGCTACGTCGCCATTTTTAAGCTGACGTTCGAGGCCCTCTAGGTCATTGAATTCCGCAACGCGCGAGGTCATGGTTACATCTACCGGCGAACCTACGTTCCCTGGGCGACTCATGCCCTCACCATCTGGACCAACCACAATTAGCGCCTCATCCACTGAACCGTGGTAGCAATAGGCGTTGAACAGAATCTTTGGCTTTCCGGTGATTGCTCGTACCAATCGGATGGCCCAGCGATTTGCATCGGTTGCAGTAAGTGAGAAGCTCCACTTAGCCATGCCAAAACGCTCGGTCAGATTTTTTGCAACCCATTCGGCATCTTCGGTTGGAAGCATTGTGGTTAGGCCACCAAGATCCTTAACCCGATGAGTGATTGCATCAACAACCGCGGGTGCCGAGTGGCCGGCCATTGCTCCGGTATCGCCAAGAGCAAAGTCAATGTACTCATTGCCGTCGATGTCCCAAATGCGATTTCCTACGGCTTTGTCTAGGTAAATCGGAAAGCCACCAGCTTTTTTATTCATCCATGTCATTGGAACTTTGCCAAATAGGTGATCTGAATTCTCAAATGCGGCTTTAGATTTTGGGTTTCGAGCCAGGAAGGTCTGTTGCTCGCGGGCGTTTAGAGTTGCAAGTTTTTCGCGGTTGATCATGTTTCTATTTTCCTAGTTCTGGAATGCGAACCATTCCTTCTTGTGCCACGGTAGCCAGCAGTTCACCTCGGCTGCTAAAAATTCTTCCCAATGCCAAACCGCGTCCGCCTTGGGCGCTTGGTGATTCCTGCACATAAAGCATCCATTGATCTACACGCGCAGGTCTGTGGAACCACATCGCGTGGTCAAGGCTCGCAGATTTCAATCCTGGGTGGGACCAAGCAATTCCGTGACGGCGATAAATGCTCTCGAGAATTGAGTAGTCGCTTGCATAAGCCAGAGCAGCGGTGTGAAGTTCGTGGTCATCTGGCAGATCACCTAGTGATCGCAGCCAAACCGCCTGGTGTGCAACGGGTTCGCCTTCAACTTTGAAATAGATAGGAGACGGCACATGTCGCATATCGAACGGTCTTGCCTTTGACCAATACTGTGCCACTGGGTGTTGGTTATCGCCCATGAGGTCCGCTGCGCTCGGCAGAGTTTCAGGGTCGGGAATATCGGTAGGAAAATCTTCTTGGTGTTCCAGACCCGGGTCATGCTCTTGAAACGAGGCAATCATCGAGAAAATCGGCTCGCCTTTTTGAAATGCCTGAACTCTGCGAGTGCTGAAAGATCTTCCGTCTCTAAGTCGATCAACAGAAAAGGTGATGGGTAAGTTGATGTCGCCAGGTCTCAAAAAATATCCGTGCATCGAGTGAACAGACCGGTGTTCGATAGTTCTTGAGGCCGCTACCAGACTTTGGGCTAGAACTTGACCGCCAAATACTCTGCCGTGCGGCATCCACTGACTTGGGCCTTGAAATCTGTCTTCTGTGGTTGAGGAATCTTCGACCTTTTGAAGGTCAAGAGTGCTGATCATCTCTGCAAGTGGGTCTGCAGGAATCTGGGGATTCACGATTTTGCTCAATTCTTTAGGGCAACATTGCCATTCTCAGGCTAGTTTAGACAAGTCATGATTAACCCATTTGTACTTGCCGACTCACAAACTGCCTCCGATTTACAGGCATACCTGTTGAGGGCTAAAAGGCTCGACCCAGATGGCCTGGTCAGACTTCGCGCCTTTGGCAATGTGATGGCCGCATACGTTGCGCCTATTTATTCGGGTAATTTAATGGACTCTGGTCCAACGGTCTTGGGCTTGCGCACCTGTGAGCTTGCAGAGACCGCAGAAGTTGACGCTCTCGTTCCAATTGCAGCCGTTCAAGAACGCCTGGCAAAACTTTTGAGTGAACCCGATACCAAAGAATTCAAAATTCAGTTGCTTGAATCTCAGCGTGCACCGTGGGCTGGCATCTCACCGCCAAGGCAGGGCTGGGAATCTTTTGGAACTATCAACGAAACTCGTCTCACCCAAATTGCGCGAGACGGCATTGCCGAGGTTGCTTCGTCACTACCGGAATCGGTTGGTGGGCCAATCGCTGCAAGAATTCGCGGCGAAATCTGGGGCAGGGGAATTGATCTTGAATCGCGCGTGCCAACCGGGGCGGCTTTTGTTGCTGCAGGTCTTGGGTTTCTTACCGAGAACGAAGAAGTAGGTCTTTACCACGCAGAGGGTTGGATCAGATTAAGCAGTGAGCATGGCCACGTGCTAGCTAAGGCTGCGACTAAGTTCTAATCTTCAAACGTGTTTAGCATGGCCGTTGCAGCGCGATCCAAGTAAGCCCACAATTCGGCGTCAAGAAGCGGCGGCAAGTTAACCGAGTCAACTGCGGCACGCATGTGCTTCAGCCATCGTTCACGGGCATCGGGATTAATTTTGAATGGGTTGTGCCTCATGCGCAGCCTAGGGTGACCGCGAAGTTCCTGGTAGGCAGTTGACCCGCCCCAGTACTGCTCAAGGAAAAGTTGCAATCTTTCGCCAGCAGGCCCTAGGTCTTCTTCTGGGTACATTGGGCGCAAAACTTCATCTTGAGCCACGCCTTCGTAAAACTTGTCGGTAATTTTTTTGAATGTGGCGCTTCCACCAACTTTTTCGAAGAAGTTTCCGCCGGTCGTCTCTCCGCTTAAGCCGCGAATGCGAACCGTTTCAACACGAGCCGCATCTTCAAAGCCGTTAGACATTATTTTCCTTTAGGGGCCGCGTTTTTGTGAGAGGAGTTTCCTACTCTGAGAATCTCGCCATTACGCACGTACCAAAGAGTTCCTTTTGAATCACGAAGCTGCGTGACTCTAAGTCCAACGTTCTCAACGGTGCCACTTGCCTCACCAAGATCTACCTTGTCGCCAACTCCGTACTGATCTTCAAGCACGATGAATAGTCCGGAGAGTAAGTCACGAACCAGATTCTGAGCACCAAAACCAAGTGCGGCACCAATGATTCCGGCACCAGCAATGAGAGCACCAACTGCAACACCTAGTTCACTTAGCAACATCGTGACGGCAATTGTGTAAACAGTCCAGGTGATTAGATTTCCTAGTACTGAACCCATTGTTTTTGCGCGCTGAACTAAGCGAGCTTGAGCCAGTGCACCGGTGGTCCCAGACTTGTTGTTTACACCCGAGACGATTCCCTTAACAACCTTGCGCACCGAGACTAGAAGTAGCGAGCGCAAAATAACTGCACCAATCAAGATCAGCACGATGCGAATCAGGGTTGACCAGTCATGCCAAACTGTGGTGATCCACTGAGCTGCTGTTGAGTAGAAATCCATAATTAGTTCTCCGAATCAAATTTCTGCACTGCAAGGGCGCGATCGGCATTTGCCTTTGCTTCCACCAAGATACGGCGCAGCGCCGGAATTGCCTTAATTTCTGGCTTGTTGATCCAAGACTCGGTCTTGGCAACAAGTTCGTTGCTAACCAGCGGTAGCGGATAGAGGTTTTCCATAAGGTATTCGGCAATCTTGAAAGTATTTTCATTCCAGATGCGAACTGCATTTTGGAAGTACTCATCAACGAATGGTTCAAGCAGTTTGGCATCTGGAACGCGAACGAAACCAAGGCTTGCTGCGTCAACCAATATGTTTGAAAGATCGTGAGTCTTGGTAAGCGTGTGCCACGCTGCTTGCTTGGCAGCCGCGGTTGGTAATGCGGCACGAGCACCAGCTGCTGCCTTTTGACCGTTTGAAGTGTTGTCTGCAGCCAAGGCCGAGTCAATTGCCGCTTCATCGGCGCGACCACCAACTACCAGTCCGGCAAGAAGTTCCCAGTTCAAATCTGCATCAATCGCCAAGCCTTCAAGCTTTTCGCTTCCGGTGCGAATTGCCTCAAGCGAATCCAAAAGTTCCGGTGTGTTTGCAAATAGCGCAAAGAACTTGGTGAATTGCAATTGCGCATCTGAACTGGGCTTAGCCTCGCGAGCAAGCTTCAGCAACCCGCTACCAATTTGGGTAATTGCTGCTGTTCGGTGCTGGGCGGCAACATAGTAATTCGCGGTGGTAACTAGTTGTCTAAGCAGAGTGAGCATGGTGGTTGACTCTGTTTCGGTGGCAATGTTGTTTAGCACTAACTTGATGAAGTCTCGCGGGCTTGCCTCGGCATCGCGAGTGGAATCCCAGGCCGCACCCCAAATCAAAGTTCTTGCCAAAGAGTCTTCAAAAGTTGCCAGGTGCTCGAGTGCAGTTGTCCAAGACTTTTCATCAAGTCGGATCTTTGCATAAGCCAAGTCATCGTCATTTAGCAGCACCAAATCTGGGCGAGCTAAGCCAACAAGCTCAGCAATATTCGTGCGCGGGCCATCAACGTCTAACTCAATTCTGTGAACTCGCTTTAGTTGCCCCTGGGTGAGGTTGTAGAAACCAATTGCCATTCTGTGCGGGCGAAGGGTTGGGTGTTCGGCGATGGCGGTTTGATTCACGGCAAAGCTTGTGATGATTCCATCGGAGTTTGTTTCGATATCGGGACGAAGAGTATTCACGCCAGCGGTCTCTAACCAAAGGTTTGACCAGCTGCGCAGTTCTCGGCCTGATTGTTCCTCTAGTTCAACTAGCAAGTCAACTAGCTCGGTGTTTGAGAACTTGTGCTTCTTGAAGTAGCTGGCAACACCTGCCATGAATTTCTCTTGACCTACCCAAGCAACGAGCTGCTTCAGAACCGACGCACCCTTTGCATAGGTGATGCCGTCAAAGTTAACCTGAACATCTTCAAGGTCGTTTATCTCGGCAACGATTGGGTGAGTAGATGGCAGCTGATCTTGACGATAAGCCCATGATTTTTCGAGGGCGGTAAATGTTGTCCAGGCACCGTGCCATTCGGTTGCTTCTGCGGTGGCCAGGGTAGAGGCGTATTCGGCAAATGACTCATTGAGCCAAAGATCGTTCCACCACTTCATTGTGACTAGGTCACCAAACCACATGTGGGCTAGCTCGTGAAGAATGGTCACCACTCGACGCTCACGAATTGCATCGGTCACCTGACCGCGGAACACGTAGCTTTCGGTGAAAGTTACTGCTCCGGCATTCTCCATGGCTCCAGCGTTAAATTCTGGAACAAAGAGTTGGTCGTACTTTTCAAATGGGTATGGCTGTTCAAATTGCTTCTCGAAAAACTCAAAGCCCTGACGAGTCTTTTCTAACACGTAATCGGCATCCATGTACTCGGCTAGCGATGCACGGCTAAAGACTCCAAGTGGCACAACTTTTCCGTTTGAGCTCGTTAGTTGACTGCGGGTTTCTACATATGGACCTGCGATGAGCGCGGTGATGTAGCTAGAGATCACCGGGGTGGGGGCAAAGTTCCAAACAGAACGCTTGTCGTCAACTTTTACCGGGTTTGGTGTGGTTTGGTTTGAAACCACCTTCCAGTAGGAAGGTGCAGTGACGTTGAACTGGAAAGTTGCCTTTAGGTCAGGTTGCTCGAAGACGGAGTACATTCTGCGAGAGTCTGGAACCTCAAACTGTGAGTAAAGATAAACCTCGTTGTCTACAGGGTCTACGAATCGGTGCAAGCCTTCTCCGGTGTTCATGAAGTTGGCGGTAGCCTCTACAACCAGTTCGTTTTCGGCAGCTAGGTTGTCTAGCTGAATTCGCACGCCATCAGAGACTTTGCTTGGGTCAAGTTGAACACCATTCAATGTCACGCTCTGCACCGAGTGAGTAATGGCGTCGATGAAGGTGGACGCTCCCACCTGGTTGCTTGAAAATTTGACCTTGGTTGTTGATCCAAAAGTCTTCTCATCAGAGGTGAGGTCAAGGTGCACCTCGTAACTCGCAACTTTAATTAGCGCTGCGCGATCCTGCGCTTCTTTACGAGTTAGGTTTTCTCCAGGCATTGCGTCTCCATACATCGGTGTAGTTGATATGGCTAGCCTAACCGCTGGATTTCTAGGGGATAATCGTCCTATGGGGACTTTGATAACAGCGGTAAATACCACGGTTGGTCAGAGTCTTGCGCTGGCCGAAATTGGACTCATACTTCTAGTGCTTGGCATCGCAGCATTTATTGCAGTAAAGATAAAGCTCTCGGTGGTGCCTTTTTATCTGGCAATAGGACTTGCCCTTGGTAAGGGTGGCCTGGTTCCGCTGGACCTAAGCGAATCTTTCTTAAACACCGGAGCACAGTTAGGCGCAATTCTGTTGCTTCTAATGCTTGGGCTCGAGCACTCTGGCCCGAATCTGGCAGCAGCATTTTTGGAACGTAAATCAATTGGGGCAATCGACTTTGCCTTGAATGCAATACCGGGCGCAATCATCGGCTTCTTTCTTGGCTGGGGAATTTTGGGTGCCGTGGTGCTTGGTGGAATAACTTATGTGAGTTCCTCGGGAATTGCTTCGCAAATGATGAAGGAAACTGGTTGGCAGCGTTCTGAAGTTTCGCGCCGAGTCACAACCGTTTTAGTCGTTGAAGATTTAACCCTTGCGCCCTACCTTCCTCTGCTAACCACTTTGGTAGCCGGTACAGGAGCCATAGCCGGATTCCTTTCCGTCACCGTGGCAATTTTGGTCACTGCACTTGCCTTGCTGTTTTCTTTCCGAGGTGAAAACGCACTTGGTCGTATTTTGAATGTGCAGGCTCAGGGTGGACTGCTGCTCACTGTATTTGGCGCTGCACTGTTTGCCGCGGGTTCGGCTGAACTGATTGGCTTTTCATCGGCCGTGGCTGCCTTTTTAGTGGGCCTTGCGCTCACCGGTGAAGTTGCCCTTGCAGTGCGCCTTAGGTTGTCACCGCTTAGAGATCTATTTGCCGCGTTGTTTTTCTTGTTCTTTGGTTTGAGTGTTTCCCCAGCCGAAATGCTTTCGGTTCTGCCACTTGCGTTGATGCTTACCGCACTTGGTGTGGCCGGCAAGATGTATGTGGGTTGGAACATCGCAAGAGACATGTCAGATGGTTCGGCTTGGAAGAGAGCCGGAGCGTTTTTGATTCCGCGAGGCGAATTCTCGATTGTTATTGCCGGGCTTGCCGCCAGCACGGCTTTTGGTGGGCAACTTCAGGCTCTCACCATCACCTATGTGCTTTTGACTTCACTGGCTGCATCTATTGCTCTTAGAACTTTCCGAAGCAGCTTTGAGAAAGCTCGCGCAAAGAAGAAGGCCTAAACTTTTATTATGCGCATTCACATTGCAACCGACCATGCAGGCTTGGAACTAAGTCACTTTTTAATTCGTGAGTTAACAAAGCAGGGTCACGAGGTATTTGATCACGGTCCGAGTTCATACGACCCACTGGATGACTATCCAAGTTTTTGCATCAATGCTGCATTGGCAGTTGTTGCAGATCAGACCGCTGGAGTCCAGGCTCTTGGAATTGTTCTTGGCGGTTCTGGAAACGGCGAGCAAATTGCAGCCAATAAGGTCAAGGGAATTCGCGCGGCACTTGCCTGGAATGAATCCACTGCCAAGCTTGCACGTGAACATAATGACGCAAACGTAATTGCGGTGGGTGCTCGCCAGCACAGCCAAGATGAGGTACTGCACCTAATTGAACTTTTTGTAGGGGAGCCATTTAGCAACGATGAGCGCCACGTAAGAAGAATTGGCAAAATCGGAACCTACGAGCAGACCGGCGAGATTAGCTAAAACTTCCAAGAAAGTTAGTAATGCCTGAGGGTCACACCGTTCATAGGACTTCAAACGATTTCAATAAATTTTTTGCAGGCCTCCCGCTAATAATCACTTCGCCTCAGGGGCGATTTGCATCAGACGCAAAGTTAATTTCTGGTCAGGTGCTAGTTAAGGCCAAGGCCATTGGTAAGCAACTGTTTCTAGAGTTCGAAAATGAACTAACGATTCGTATCCACTTAGGTATCTACGGCAAGTGGGCGTTTACTGAACATGCCAATGAACTTCCTGAGCCAGTAGGCGAAGTTCGTGCCAGATTTAGAAACGAAAAATATCTTGCCGATCTTCGAGGCCCATCCGTGTGCGAGGTGATTTCGAGGGCAGAAGTTCGTGTGGTTGAACAGAGGCTTGGCCCTGACCCACTAAATGCAAACCCAAGGGGAGTTGAAGAACGAAGATTCATTGAGAGAGCCCAACGGGCAAAAACGCCTATCGGGCTATTGCTTATGAACCAAGACGTAATTGCTGGAATTGGCAATGTTTATCGTGCGGAAATTTTGTTTCGCGCCGGAATCAGCCCGCATCGCCCGGGATCAAGTCTGACCGTTGAGGAGCTCAAAGCAATTTGGGCCGATTCGGTGGAGCTTCTAATGGTTGGAGTAAAGACGGGCTACATGATCACCCGCGATGAACTTAGAAATAAAAACCCCGATAAATCCGAGCGAAATTTCGTTTATAAACGAGAGGGGCTGCCTTGTCGCCAATGTGGCACAAACGTCTCGATCGAAATTATGGGCGCTCGCAAGTTGTATTGGTGCGTTGGTTGCCAGAACTAAAAAAGACCCTTCGAAAACGAGGGGTCTTTTGTTTTGGAGCGGGCGACGGGAATCGAACCCGCACCATCAGTTTGGAAGACTGAGGCTCTACCATTGAGCTACGCCCGCGGGTATTGAGTGGTTTTTTCGCAAAAACCGACGCAACCACTCCATTCTATGGGATAGACTCACTAAGGTTGTTCAAACAACCGGGGTGTAGCGTAGTGGCTAGCGCGCCTGCTTTGGGAGCAGGATATCGCAGGTTCGAGTCCTGTCACCCCGACCAAATTTATGAAATAAAACTGGCTCGTCTTCCTTGTGGAGGCGGGCCCTTTTCAGAGGAAGAGCCCTTGAAAACTGCTGTTGATCGCATTAAGCCAACTCGCGCGAAGCTAACTATTGAAGTTACTCCTGAAGAGTTCCGTCCAAGCATCGATCACGCTTACGAGCACATCGCAGAGACCGTAAACATTCCTGGTTTCCGCAAGGGTAAAATTCCTGCTGCAATTCTTGATCAGCGCGTTGGTCGTCCGGCAATTCTTGCTCACGCAATTAACGATGGACTAGACACTGTGTACCGCCAGGCTCTTGAAGAGTCAAAGCTTCGTCCACTTGGTCAGCCAGCTGCAGATATTAAGCAGAGCCCAGACGAGAAGACTTTTGAAGGCAACCTAATTGTTGAAATTGAAGTTGAGGTTCGTCCAGAACTAAACCTTAAGGAATACAAGGGTCTAAAGGTTAAGGTTGACGACGTAAAGGTTGAGGCAAAGGAGCTAGAGGCAGAGCTTGATGCACTTCGTGCTCGTTTCGGAAGCCTAAAGTCAGTTGACCGCCCAGCTAAAAAGGGTGACTTCACAACTATTGACCTGACTGCAGTTGTTGACGGCAAGACCATTGACTCAGCTGAAAACATTTCTTATGAAATTGGTTCTGGCAACCTTCTTGATGGCATCGATGAGGCCCTAGACACTCTTACCGCTGGCGAAGCAACTACTTTCAAGTCAAAGTTGGTTGGCGGCGACAAGGCCGGCCAGGAAGCTGAAATCTCAGTGAAGCTAACTGCAGTGAAAGAGCGTGAGCTTCCAGCTGCAGACGACAAGTTCGCACAGCTGGCATCGGAGTTTGACACTCTGAAGGAGCTAAAGGAAGACCTAGAGAAGCAGATCGAACGCTCAAAGAGCTACGGTCAAGGAATTCAGGCACGCGACAAGGCAACCGATTTGCTACTTGAGCTAATTGATGTTCCAGTTTCAGACGAGCTTGTTGAAGCAGATGTGCACCGTCACCTAGAAGGCGAAGGCCGTCTAGAAGACACAAAGCACCGCGCTGAGGTTCTTGAGCAGAGCACACGTTCATTCAAGGTTCAGATGTTGCTTGACGCAATTGCCGAGAAGGAAGAAATCAAGGTTGATGAGCAGGAGCTTATTCAGTACTTGGTTCAGAGCTCACAGCAGTACGGTATGGCACCTAATGACTTCATCAAGTTGATCAGCGAGCAGGGCCAAGTGCCAATGTTCGTTGCCGAAGTTTCTCGTCGCAAGGCTCTTGCTCTTGTGGTTGAGTCTGCAGAAGTGACCGACTCAAAGGGTAAGAAGGTTGACCTATCTGAGTTCACAAAGCTAGATGCTGGAAGTGTTGTTGATGACCATGCAGGTCACGACCACGACTAATTTTCGTTTTTAAGAAACCCGCCCCTAGAGGCGGGTTTCTTATTTTGCAGGTAGATTCAAAACATAGGTAAAGCGCTCGGGGGATGCGATGAAAAAACACCACGTAATAAACGGTTCAGTTGCGGCACTTATTGCCGCCATAGTTTCTTTGACCGCCTGGTTCGTGGTTATTCCAGGTTTTGCATCCTCGAATGCGGCATCTGCGGGAACCTACGCATGTTTTAAGAATTCATCTGGCCAGGTTTACTTGCGCACTGCTTGCAAGACTGGAGAAAAACGAGTCCTAATCAATGGCGCCGGGCTTCAGGGATCGCGCGGTTATTCAAACTTTGAATTGGCGCAGCAGAACGGCTACACCGGCACGGTTGCCGATTGGCTTAAGACTTTGGTTGGCCCGGCTGGTTCATCTGGCAGCGGTTCCACTGGTGCAACCGGACCTGCAGGCCCAGCCGGACCTACCGGCGCAACCGGACCAGCAGGAGCTGCCGGCTTCATTCCTAAATATGGCTCTTTCTACGACACCACCGACCAAACTTCGGCGAGTGCTGGCAAAGGCATGACACTGAATCAAACGATTGCCTCAAACGGTGTTTCCATTGACCCAACCGATTCAACCAAGATGATCTTCACAACCGCCGGTGTTTACAATATTCAGTTTTCTGCTCAAATGTTCAAGACTGCAACCGGCAACCAGACTGCAGACATTTGGCTCAAAGTTGGTGGGGTAAACGTTCCTTGGAGTGATACCGCCATCGATATCGTGGCAAACAGAAATTCAAAATCAGGCGCCTTTGTTGCTGCTTGGAATTTCATGATTAACGTGGCTGCTGGCCAATCGGTGCAGCTTTTCTGGGCATCCACCGATGCCACAATGACCATTGAATCGGTTGACGCCACCAATGGCATTCCTTCCATTCCTGGCCTGATCGTCACGGTGCAACAGGTTGGCTAAATAGCCTCGGGGCGCGGCTTTAGCCACGGGCGAACACATCGGTGTTTTCTGTGTTCTTGCGGTTATCTTTGACAGGCAACCTCAAGAAATAGGAGTACTTCAATGGCTGACTCACCAAAGGGCCCAAGCAGCACATTTGATCGTCTACTTAAGGACCGAATCATTTGGCTAGGCACTGAAGTTCGAGACGACATGGCAAACGAGATCTGCGCAAAGATTTTGCTTCTTGCCGCTGAGGACTCACAAAAGGACATTTACCTTTACATCAACTCACCGGGTGGTTCAATCACTGCTGGTATGGCCATTTACGACACCATGCAGTACGTGCCGAATGACATCGTGACAGTTGGTATTGGAATGTGTGCATCAATGGGGCAGTTCTTGCTTTCATCTGGCACCAAAGGCAAGCGTTATGCAACCCCAAACACACGCGTCTTGTTGCACCAGCCACACGGTGGTTTTGGTGGAACGGCTTCAGACATTCAAACTCAGGCCGAGTTGATTATGTCCATGAAGCGTCAGTTGGCTTCGATCACCGCCGAGCAGACTGGAAAGTCACTTGAGCAGATCATGCAAGACGGAGACCGCGACCGTTGGTTTAGCGCCGAAGAGGCTCTTGAGTACGGTTTCATCGATCACATTCAGAAGTACGCAGCAAGCGCTACTGGCGTTGGAAACAACTAAGGAATACACCCATGACTAACTCAAACGTTTTCCAGAGTCCAGACGCTCGATACATTCTTCCTACCTTTGAAGAGCGCACCTCTTATGGTTTCAAGCGTCAAGACCCTTATAACAAGCTGTTCGAAGACCGCATTGTTTTTCTAGGTGTTCAGGTTGATGACGCATCTGCCGACGACATCATGGCCCAGTTGCTGGTGCTTGAATCTCAGGATCCAGACCGCGACATCACCATGTACATCAACTCACCGGGTGGTTCATTCACCGCGATGACCGCAATTTACGACACCATGCAGTACATTCGCCCACAGATTCAGACCGTTTGCTTGGGTCAGGCCGCATCAGCTGCCGCAGTGCTTCTAGCAGCCGGCACACCGGGCAAGCGCTTGGCTCTGCCAAATGCTCGAGTCTTGATTCACCAGCCTTCATCGGGTGATTCAGGCCGTGGCCAGGCTTCTGACATTGAAATTCAGGCTAAAGAAATCATGCGCTTGCGCGAATGGCTAGAGGCAACACTGTCAAAGCACAGCAAGCGTTCTGTGGCCGAGGTCAACAAGGACATTGATCGCGACAAGATTCTGACCGCCCCTGAGGCACTGGAATACGGTCTGATTGATCAGGTTTTGACCTCACGCAAAAACGCGTAAGCAAAAACTATAAAAAGGCGGATGGGCGAGGCTCATCCGCTTTTTTGCCTTATACGCATAGGGTTTTTACATGACTAAGCTCGGTGAATCAGGTGACCTACTTAAGTGTTCTTTCTGCGGAAAGAGCCAGAAGCAGGTTCGCAAGCTAATTGCCGGTCCGGGCGTCTACATCTGTGACGAGTGCATTGAGCTATGCAATGAGATCATCGAAGAGGAACTTGGCGAAGTAGCCAAGACCGTTGAAGACATTGATCTTCCAAAGCCTCGCGAAATCAAGGGTTTCCTAGACGAATACGTGATTGGTCAGGATCAGGCAAAGAAGGCTTTGGCCGTTGCTGTTTACAACCACTACAAGCGCCTTCGTTCTCGCGGCACACTTACCGCCGCCGGTAAAGACCACGATTCAATCGAGATCGCGAAGTCAAACATCTTGATGATGGGCCCAACCGGTTGTGGCAAGACTTACCTTGCACAGACTTTGGCCAAGCGCCTTAACGTTCCATTCGCTGTAGCCGATGCCACAGCCCTCACCGAGGCCGGCTACGTAGGTGAAGACGTTGAAAACATTTTGCTTAAGCTTTTGCAGGCTGCTGACTTTGATGTGAAGCGCGCCGAAACAGGCATCATCTACATCGATGAGATTGACAAGATCTCTCGTAAGGCTGAGAACCCTTCAATCACTCGTGATGTGTCGGGTGAGGGTGTGCAGCAGGCATTGCTCAAGATTCTTGAGGGAACCGTTGCATCTGTTCCGCCGCAGGGTGGCCGTAAGCACCCACAGCAGGAATTCATTCAGCTTGACACCACAAATGTTCTGTTCATCGTGGCCGGAGCATTTGCGGGTCTTGAAGAAATCATTTCTCAGCGTGCCGGTAAGAAAGGCATTGGTTTTGGCGCTCCAATTTCTGGCAAGAACGATGACATTGAAATCTTCACCGAGGTTCAGCCAGAAGACCTTCGCAAGTTTGGTTTGATTCCAGAGTTCATTGGTCGTTTGCCGGTAATCGCAACAGTTACTCCACTGGACCGTGCTGCTTTGATGCAAATTCTGACCGAACCAAAGAACGCGCTGATCAAGCAGTACCAGAGAATGTTTGAACTTGATGGCTTTGAGCTTGAATTCGACAAGCCTGCACTTGAAGCAATTGCCGATAAAGCAATTGAACGTGAAACCGGTGCTCGAGGGCTTCGCGCAATCATGGAAGAAATTCTTGGTCCAGTTATGTTTGACATTCCTGGTAGCGAAGAGCAGGGCATCATCAAGATCACCGAGGCTGTAGTAGTTGATGGCGCACAGCCTGAAACTCTTCCATTCAAGAATTCACGCCAAGAAAAGTCAGCCTAATAAATGACGGCAACGCCTAGGAGCTTTGCTGACCACAAGGCACCTCTGCTTGCGGGCACCGTTGCATCTATTACAGGTACCGCCGCTAGCGCCGGTTTGGTCTTGGCAGCGCTAACTTCATTGGGCGCCACCAAATCTCAAACCACATCGGCAATCGTTGTCTTGCTTAGCCTTTACGGTTTGCTTTCAATTCTTCTAAGCACCAAATACAAGATGCCAATCAGCATTGTTTGGAGCACGCCGGGTGCGGCGCTTTTGATTTCATCCGGAAGCATGGGGCTGCCTTTTTCCAGTGCAGTTGGTGCATTCATCGTGACCGGTGCGCTTTTGCTACTCACCGGACTTTGGCCAGCGCTGGGCAGGTTGGTATCTTCCATTCCAAGACCAATTGCATCAGCCATGTTGGCCGGTGTAATTTTTAATTTTTGTATTGCGCCTTTTAAATCGGCTACAGATTTTCCTTGGCTGGTAATTCCTGGCCTAGTGGTTTGGTTGGTGCTTTATAAATACGCAACCATTTGGGCAACGCCTGCGGCCATGGTGATCATCTTTACCTCAACCGCTATTGCACTCGGCATCACCGTGAACCCGGCAGAGATTCTGCCAACCGTAGAGTTTGTGGCGCCAACATTTGACGTGGCCTCAATCTTTGGAATTGCCATTCCGCTTTACCTTGTGACCATGGCAAGTCAAAACATCCCTGGCATTGCCATCATGAAGAGCTTTGGTTATGAAGTTCCGTTCAAGCCGGTTATGGCTAGCACCGGCCTAGCTGCAATTTTTGCCGGATTCTTTGGCGGTTTCTCAATGAACCTTGCTGCAATCACCGCAGCGTTGAATGCAAACGATCACGCACATAAAGATCCAAAGCGTCGTTGGTTGTCATCGGTTTACGGTGGCTACGTTTACATTTTGATTGCGTTGCTTGCTGGAATCACAGTTGCGTTTGTGCTTCAAGCCCCGCGTGAATTAGTTTTGGCTGCCGCTGGTATTGCACTGTTGGGCACAATTATTTCGGCTATTAGTTCGGCAGTAGAGGTTGTTGAATTACGCCTGCCAGCAATGGTGACCTTCTTGGTTACCGCTTCTGGTTTATCGGCGTTCTCAATTGGCTCAGCCTTCTGGGCCTTGATTGCCGGCCTTTTGGTCTGGGGTTGGTTAAGTCTTAAAAAGAATTAACCTTCGATAACCTCGGCCAAAATAATCTGCGTCATGGCAACTTCTTCACCCTCGGCATAAGCCAGGCTCTGAATCTTGCCAACTGACTTCAAGTCAGCTTCAAGCAATCTAAGGCTGGTCAACACCGCAGCCGGCGCCTCGATGGTTGCTGAATCTACGGCAGCTTTCATTGATGCCTTTGCATCTGACTTAGCCTTACGAACTCCACCAACAGCAATTGAAGCAAGCTCAAGAAGCCCAACGTTTCCGGCATCAATTCCAGATGTTAGTTCTTCAGCAACCGGCCAAGATGCGCGGTGAATTGAGCCCGCGCTCTTTTGCCACCAGCCCCAAACTTCCTCGGTTGCAAAAGGTAGGAACGGCGCAAACAAACGAAGCAATACATGCAGTGCCTTGCGAAGTGCGATTGCAGCAGATGCCTGTTGCGCGGCAGTCACAGTGCCTTCGGCGTTGTAGGCGCGCTCCTTAACCAACTCAAGGAAGTCGTCTGTGAAGGTCCAGAAGAACTTCTCACTAAGCTCAAGCGCCTTGGTGTGGTCGTAGGCATCAAAAGCTGAAGTTGCTTCGCGAACCACGTCGGCAAGAGCCAACAGCATTGCCTGATCTAGCGGCTCAGTAACTTCAGTTGCGCCAGCAGGCACTTCAAAAGACAAAGCAAACTTTGCTGCGTTCAAAAGCTTGATTGCAAGACGGCGCCCAACTTTCATCTGGCCTTCGTCGAATGCGGCATCGGTGCCCAAGCGTGCCGAGGCAGCCCAGTAGCGAACCGCATCTGCGCCGTGGTTGTCAATTGGCTCGGCAGGAACAACTACGTTGCCCTTTGACTTAGACATCTTCTTGCGGTCTGGGTCAAGAATCCAACCAGAGATGGCAGCGTTCTTCCAAGGAAGCTGACCGTGCTCTTGCTCGCCACGAAGCAGCGAAGAGAACAACCAGGTACGAATAATGTCTTGGCCCTGTGGGCGAAGGTCGTAAGGGAATACCTTGGCAAATTTCTCTGGGTCTTCGATCCAACCACCGGCAAGCTGCGGAGTCAGTGAAGATGTTGCCCAGGTGTCCATGATGTCCATCTCGCCGATGAAGCCACCAGCAACACCGCGCTGAGACTCCGTGTAGCCAGCAGGAACATCAGATGAAGGGTCAACTGGAAGAGACTCGATTGCCGGAACAAGGGGAGTCTCGTAGTTTGCGTCACCGTTTGCATCAAGTGCATACCAAACCGGAATTGGCACACCAAAGAATCGTTGGCGAGAAATTAGCCAGTCGCCGGTTAGGCCGTTCACCCAGTTTTCAAAGCGCACGCGCATGAAGTCAGGAACGAAGTTGAGGTCCTTGCCCATTGCAATCAGGCGCTCGCGCAGGTCTGCATCGCGGCCACCGTTGCGGATGTACCACTGACGGGTTGAAACAATCTCCAGCGGCTTGTCACCCTTTTCAAAGAACTTCACATCGTGGTTGATTGGCTTTGGCTCGCCAATCATGTCGCCAGATTCTTGAAGCAGTTCAACGATGCGCTGCTTTGCCGAGAAGATGGTCTTGCCTACAAGCTCGGCATAAATTTCTTTGCCTCGTGCTGAAGTGATTGCATCAGGTATTTCATCAACGATGCGACCGTCCCAGCCGATGATTGCGCGGTTAGGAAGATCAAGTTCGCGCCACCAAATGATGTCTGTCACGTCACCGAAAGTACAGATCATGGCAATGCCAGAACCCTTGTCAATTTGCGCAAGGCGGTGAGCAACAACCGGAACCTCAACCTCAAACAACGGAGTCTTTACGGTCTTGCCAAACAGGTGCTTGTAGCGATCGTCATCGGGGTTAGCCACCAGAGCAACGCAGGCAGGTAAAAGTTCTGGGCGTGTGGTCTCGATGAACACCTTGCCTTCTGGGCCATCAAAACCAACCTTGTGATACGCGCCTGGCTGTTCGCGATCTTCAAGCTCGGCCTGAGCAACCGCAGTGCGGAAAGTAACGTCCCACAGAGTTGGCGCCATTGACTGGTAAGCCTCACCGCGAGAAAGGTTGTTAAGGAATGCCTTTTGTGAAACAGCAATCGCGGCAGGTGAAATGGTTTGGTAGGTCTGAGTCCAGTCCACCGATAGGCCAAGTTTGCGCCAAAGATTTTCAAACTGCTTTTCGTCTTCGACGGTTAGCTTGTCGCAAAGTTCGATGAAGTTGCGTCGTGAAATTGGCACCTGGTCGGCAGCCTTAGAAGACTTGTTGTCGCCACCCTCAAACGGAGGCTTGAAACCCTCAACGTATGGCAGGGTTGGGTCGCAACGAACGCCGTAGTAGTTCTGCACGCGACGCTCGGTAGGTAGGCCGTTGTCGTCCCAGCCCATTGGGTAGTAAACCTCAAAGCCGCTCATGCGCTTAAAACGAGCAACCACATCGGTGTGGGTGTAGCTAAAAACGTGACCTACGTGAAGTGAACCCGATGCGGTTGGCGGCGGAGTGTCAATTGAGTAGATGTTTTCGCGGTTTGCCTCGCGACGGAAGCGGTAAACACCGTCGTTCTCCCAGACCAAGCCCCACTTTTCTTCAAGGCCCTCGACCGAAACCTTCTCGGGTGCGTCGGCAGGGGCCAGGATGTGGCTTGAGAAGCTGGTTTGGGCAGTATTCACGCTGAAAGTCTCCAAGAAAGGGGTTTGTAACAGGTTAACATTAGATACGGAAACCCTTTTGCCTGACTGCCTAGAAAGCCGTGCATGTACCCAAAGAATCAAGCCGCTAACAAGCCTGCCGGCGAGGGCGTAAACCCTAGCCCTAGCTTTCCGGCGGTTGAACAGCAGATTCTGGACTTTTGGGCCAAAGACGACACTTTTCAGGCCTCAATTGACCAGCGCAAAGACGCAAATGCCGAGGAATTCGTCTTTTACGACGGCCCGCCGTTCGCCAATGGCCTTCCGCACTACGGCCACCTACTTACCGGTTACGCCAAAGACATGGTGCCTCGCTTCAAGACCATGCAGGGCTACCGCGTTGAGCGTCGTTTTGGTTGGGACACTCACGGTCTGCCAGCCGAGGTAGAGGCAGAGCGTCAGCTTGGCATCTCTGGTCGCCCGGAGATCGAGAAGTACGGCATCGACAAGTTCAACGATTACTGCCGCACATCTGTGTTGAAGTACACCGAAGAATGGCGTTCGTACATTACCCGCCAGGCTCGCTGGGTTGATTTTGATAATGACTACAAGACCTTGGACACCGATTACACCGAGAGTGTGTTGTGGGCATTTAGTGAGCTTTATAAGAAGGGTCTGATTTACGAGGGCTTCAAGGTGCTGGCGTACTGCTGGCGCTGTGAGACTCCGCTTTCAAACCACGAGCTCCGTATGGACGACGAGGTTTATAAGAATCGTCAGGACCAAACGCTTACCGTTACCTTCCCGGTGTCGGCGGGGCAAAAGCTTGAAGGCGTTCGTCTATTGGCCTGGACCACCACTCCTTGGACACTGCCAACTAACTTTGCTCTGGCAGTTGGACCAGAAATTGAATACGCAGTTGTTCCTGCTGGTGAGGCTGGCGCTGGCGACGGAGGAGCTGCTGGAACCAAATACCTTTTGGCCAAGACTCTGGTAGGTGGCTACGCCAAGGACCTTGGTTATGAAAGTGCCGAAGAAGTCGTTGCCGCGATTTCAGAAACTGTTAAGGGTTCTGCGCTCGCCGGAATTAAGTACGAGCGACTTTTTGATTACTACGTTGATGCAGAAAAATTCAACACCGATAACGCCTGGCAGATTTTGGTCGACGATTATGTTGGCGATGGCGACGGCACCGGAATTGTTCACCAGGCACCTGCATATGGTGAAGATGACCAAAGAGTTTGTAACGAGGCTGGAATTCCAACCTATGTTTCAATCAACGAGCGCGGTGAATTCAACTCAATCGTGACTGATTTTGTTGGTCAGCACGTATTTGATGCCAACAAGCCAATCTCTCAGCACCTGAAGGCTGCTGGTCGCGTTTTGCGCCAGGCCTCTTACGAGCACTCATACCCACACTGCTACCGCTGCAAGAACCCACTTATCTACAAGGCGGTTTCATCTTGGTTCGTAGAGACCACAAAGCTTCGCGACCGCATGTTGGAGTTGAACCAAGAAATCGACTGGACTCCGGACCACACCAAAGATGGTTCTTTTGGCAAGTGGCTAGAAAACGTTCGTGATTGGGCAATCAGCCGCAACCGTTTCTGGGGTGCACCAATTCCGGTTTGGAAATCGGACGACCCTAACTACCCACGCATTGACGTTTACGGCTCAATGGAAGAACTCGAGCGTGACTTTAGAGTGCGCCCTAGCGACTTCCACCGTCCGGTAATCGACGAGCTAACTCGACCAAACCCTGACGACCCAACCGGCAAATCAACAATGCGTCGTGTGCCAGAAGTTCTTGACTGCTGGTTTGAATCTGGCTCAATGCCATTTGCACAGGCACACTACCCATTTGAAAATCGCGAATGGTTTGACACCCATAACCCAGGTGACTACATCGTTGAGTATGTTGGTCAGACTCGTGGTTGGTTCTACACACTTCACGTTTTGTCTACCGCGCTGTTTGACCGCCCGGCTTTTAAGTCGGCGATCTCGCACGGAATCATTTTGGGTAACGACGGGCAAAAGATGTCTAAGTCGCTGCGCAACTACCCAGACGTAAATGAAGTCTTTGACCGCGATGGTGCCGATGCAATGCGTTGGTTCTTGCTATCGAGCCCAATTCTTCGTGGTGGCAATCTGATTGTTACCGAGCAGGGAATTCGCGAGGGAGTGCGTCAGGTTCTGCTACCACTTTGGAACACCTGGTACTTCTTTTCCCTATATGCGAACGCATCAAACTACGAGGCCAAGTGGTCAACCGCAAGTGAAGATCTGCTAGACCGCTACCTGCTGTCAAAGACTCACGACTTGGTAAACGAAGTTGAAGCGCACCTAAACAAGTTTGATTCGTACTCCGCTGCCGCAAGCCTGCGCGACTTCGCCGACGTGCTAACCAACTGGTACGTGCGTCGTTCACGTGATCGCTTCTGGGAGGGCAACGCAGACGCGTTCAACACTCTCTACACAGTGCTTGAAATTGTTTCTCGAGTAGCTGCCCCACTGCTTCCTATGGTTACCGAAGAAATTTGGCGCGGTCTAACCGGTGGGCGAAGCGTGCACCTTGACTCCTGGCCAGATGCCAGCAAGTTGCCACACGATGCAGCTTTGGTTGAAGCAATGGATCAGGTGCGTACCGTCTCGTCGGTTGCTTCAAGTTTGCGCAAGGCGGCCAGCCTGCGCGTCCGCTTGCCATTGGCCAAGTTGACAGTGGTTACCAAGAATGTTTACGGCCTGCAGCAATTTGCCGAGATCATCGCCGAAGAACTAAACGTAAAGTCAGTTGAACTTGTGGAGCTTTCACTTGATTCAACAACCGAGTTTGGAGTCATTAAGCGCTTGACCGTGAATTCTCGCGCCGCAGGCCCACGCATTGGTAAGAACGTGCAGGCAGTTATCCAGGCAGCAAAGTTAGGCGACTGGTCTGAAGTAGATGGCTCAGTGGTTGTTGGCGGCATAGCTTTGGTGGCCGGCGAATACGAAGTTGATTTGGTTGCAGACACTTCAACCGGCACCGATGGTGAAGTAACCGACCACATTGGAATTCTTCCATCTGGTGGATTCCTGATTCTTGACGGAAAAGTTTCGGCCGAGCTAGCTGCAGAAGGTTTGGCTCGAGATGTTATTCGCGCCGTTCAGTCAGCTCGTAAGGATGCCGACTTTGATGTGAGCGACCGCATCAAGCTAACCCTTAAAGCAACCGATGACGTTCTTGCAGCGGTAGCCGAACACTCGGAACTTGTTAAGAGTGAAACTCTAACTTTGGAACTTGAGACCATTAGCTCTGGGGTGCTTAGCAATCCAGTTGCTGTGGGTGAAGGTCAGCAGGTTGAAGTTTTGGTTGAAGTTTTGGCGGCCAAGTGATCGAAAACCTAAGCGAAGAGCACTACTGGGCTCTGAAAGCTAAAGAGGTTGAAGATGCGTTGCTTGCACGTGTTCCGGAAAACAAAATTCGTCCACGCTTGGAGCCAACCGCACGTCTAGCAACACTGCTTGGTGATCCTCAAAAGGCGTATCGCGTAATTCATGTAACCGGCACCAACGGTAAGACCAGCACAAGCCGATTCATCGAGAGGCTGTTAAGAGAGCACGGACTGCGCACCGGTCGTTTCACTAGTCCGCACTTGGTCAAATTAAATGAGCGCATGTCTCTTGATGGTGAGCCAGTTTCAGACGAACGTCTTTACACGGTTTGGTCAGAGATTGAACCAATCGTTGGTTTAGTAGATGCCGAGCTAAGTGCAGCGGGCGAAGACGCGCTGACATTTTTTGAAGTGCTAGCCGTTCTGGGTTTTGCAATTTTTGCCGATGCCCCGGTAGATGTTTTAGTTCTTGAAGTTGGCATGGGCGGGGAATGGGATTCCACAAACGTTGCCGACGGCGATGTTGCCGTTTTCACTCCAATCACCCTCGATCACATGGACAGACTCGGTAACACCATCGAGGAAATTGCTAAAACCAAAGCCGGAATCATAAAGCCAGGGGCAATCGTTCTTTCTGCAAACCAGAGTGAATCTGTGTTGCAAATTCTGAAAGAAAAATCCACCGCCATTGCTGAAAAGTTTTTGAACTACGGAAAAGATTTTGAAGTACTTGCCTCGGAACCAAATGTTTTGGGTCAGAAGGTAACTGTGCGAAGTGCAGTGGGCGAGTACGCAGACCTGAATCTTCCAGTGCACGGCCACTATCAGGCAGAGAACGCAGCACTCGCGGTTGCAGCGGTTGAGGCATTTATTGGAGGTGCATCACAGCGAATCATGGACGATGTAGTGCGCGCAGCCTTTGCAGATTTTTCTTCTCCGGGTCGTTTGCAGGTTGTCTCGCGTGATCCGCTCACGATTCTTGATGCCGCTCACAACCCAGATGGTGCAATGTCACTTGTTAAGGCGCTCAAGGAATCCTTTGGTTCGCCTTATGCAGTTGGAGTTATCTCGATTTTGGCCGAGAAAGATGCTCGTGCGATTCTGGAGATCCTGGATGATTCTTTTGTTGAATTCATCATCACCCAGTCCGATTCGGCGCGAGCAATTCCTGCCGAAAAACTGGCGCAACTCGCTTCGGAGATTTTTGGAGCAGACCGAGTTCGCGTTCAGGCTAACCCGCAGTGGGCATTGGCTGAGGCCGTAAACCTTTTGCCACCGGCTCAGGCCTCGGCAATTATCGTTACCGGTTCGGTCACGCTGGTGGGTCAGGTTTTGAAATTGAAGCAGATAGAGGCAGAACAAGATGCGTAATCGTTCAACTAAAAGAGCACTCAGCTCAATGCTGATGGTTTTTGAAGCAGGCGTAGTGTTTTTTGCCATGCTGGTTGCTTTTGGATTAAAGGTTGCTGACGGGCCAACAGTTTGGGCAATCGGGCTAAGCCTCACATTCCTTCTTATGGTCACACCAGCCATTCTTGGTAAGAAGTTTTCTTACATCTGGGGTTGGTTTTTGCAGTTGGTAGTGGTCTCGCTCGGAATCTGGGTTCCGCTTATGTACGTACTGGGTGCAATCTTTGTTTGCCTATGGGCCTGGGCAATGATTGCAGGTGGCACAATTGATAAAGCACGCGAGGTTCTGGAACGCCAGGCCAGCATGGAGGAAAACTAATGACATCTAACTCAATTCAGCAGACTTTGGTTCTGGTAAAACCAGACGGCGTGAAGCGCAACCTGATTGGTGAAATCATTCGCCGCCTTGAGGCCAAGGGATATGTGGTTGCCGATCTGAAGAAGTTCACTCCGTCAAAGGAACTGCTACACGCTCACTACGCAGAGCACGAGGGTAAGCCGTTTTTTGAACCGCTTGTTGAGTTCATGTCTAGCGGAGACGTTGTAGCAATCAAGCTTGAGGGCAACCGAGTAATCGAAGGTTTTCGATCGCTAGCCGGCGCAACCGATCCAACCGTTGCAGCACCTGGAACCATTCGTGGTGACCTAGGTCGCGACTGGGGGCTACAGGTTCAGCAGAATCTTGTGCACGGTTCTGATTCAGAAGTATCTGCTGCGCGCGAATTAGCGCTCTGGTTCTAAACGCAGTTGATAAATCAACTGCTCTGGTTTTAGGTTTTTAAATAACTAGTTCCAGAGAGCTGGCCACATTGACCAGAAGCGCACAATAATTACGGCAATGATGATTGCTTCGGTAACGAGTGTGAAGATCCAAGCTTTTTCATAGGCGCTGTCAAAGAATCCAACGAACCGTAATGGCGTATCAATGAAGCCATCCTTTGCTCCGAACAGAATGACTTTCCAAAACAAAGGCACCATGGCTGCCCAAGCAACCATGCAGTAAGGGCAAAGCACACCAATTACGAAAGTGCTTTGAGTCCAGAGCCACAAAACAAATAAGAAGCCTCCGGTAATTCCAACCGCAAAGAGTCTCCAGAACCAGGCGGCAAATTTTGCGCCGGCTAGAATTGCTACACCAACCGCAATTGGAGCAATGAAGGCGGCAACGCCAATCAGTGGATTAGGGAATCCAAATAGTGAAGCCTGTGGTGTGAGCATAACCGATTTACAAGAGATAAAGGGATTCAAGTCGCAGCTGAGAGTGGCATCGGGGTTGGTGGCAACGTGAATTCGTTCCAAAACCAGTGAAAAAGCAGCGAACCAGCCAAGGATTCCGGTCCAGATCAAATTAATGGCAAAACCGCGAGTTGGCTCTAAAGTTATGCCCGCCGGCTGCTTAATTGCACTCATAAACCCAGTATGACACGCGAGATTGGTGACTTTTGAGGGGCTGGGTGTCATACTTATAGCAGTTGAGCCCGCCACACCGGATTCGACTAAAGATTTAGCGAGAACCAAGCGCTTAGAACGCATAAGACCAGATCTTCTTTGATCTCCAGGCAGCGATAGCCGCACAGATGTTGCTCGCAGATAGTTTTGGTTGTTCACAAACGTGGGCAGCAACGATTTACGCCTTAGGGCCTAGTGAGTGTGGCCTAGGTTAGGCAGCTTGGAGTACACCAGAAATGGTGAAAAACGAAGATACAAACGTACCTGCAGAAAAGAAACCTGCACGGGCTCGCGCAACCAAAAAGGTTGCAGCCGAAAAAGCAGAAAAGCCTGTAGCACAGAAGAAGTCTCTGGTTAAAAAGGCAACTGCTAAGAAAACCACCAAGGCTCCGGCTTCGGTTGATGAGGTTGTTGAAAAGGCCGAGAAGAAAGCCCCGGCAAAGCGCGGCACAAAAGCTGCTGCCAAGTCAAAGGACGAAACCGCCGCTGCACCAGTTGCTGCTCCGGTATCTGCAACCTCACTAATGTTTATGGCTCCAGACCTGCCAACACCAAAGGTCACCGCCAAGGGAATTGCAAACGATAAAAGCTCTGACGAGTCTCACCTGCGCAGACGCTCACGTCGCCGTGCCGGTGAAGCGGTAGATGTTGATCCAAACGCAGCCCCAAACGTTGTTGTAAAGGTACGCACTCCGCGCGAACCTAAGGCGCCAAGTAATGAGCCAACCCGAGTAAAGGGATCAACTCGTCTTGAGGCTAAGAAGCAGCGTCGTCGCGATGGTCGCGATGCGGGTCGTCGTCGCACAACAATTACTGAGTCAGAATTCCTTGCTCGTCGCGAGGCAGTTGACCGCACCATGGTTGTTCGTTCAAAAGACGGCAAGATTCAAATTGGTGTGCTCGAAGATGGAATTTTGGTTGAGCACTACGTTGCTAAGGCATCAGAGGCTTCACTAATTGGCAACGTTTACCTAGGAAAAATTCAAAACGTGCTTCCTTCAATGGAAGCAGCTTTCGTTGACATTGGTCGCGGCAGAAATGCTGTTCTTTACTCGGGTGAAGTTGACTGGGAGCTTGCCGAAACCGGTAACCAGCCTCGCCGAATTGAACTTGCGCTTAAGTCTGGCGACACCGTTTTGGTTCAGGTAACCAAAGACCCAGTAGGTCAAAAGGGTGCCCGCCTAACCAGCCAGGTTTCTTTGCCTGGTCGCTACTTGGTTTACGTGCCAAATGGCTCGATGAATGGAATCTCACGCAAGCTTCCAGATTCAGAGCGCGCACGTCTGAAGAAAATTTTGAAAGAGATCTTGCCGGAAGATGCTGGCGTGATTGTTCGCACCGCCGCTGAAGGTGCCACAGAAGAGCAGTTGACTCTTGATGTGCAGCGTCTGCAGCAACAGTGGGAAGAAATCAGCAAGAAGGTTGAAAAGGGTCAGGCCCCAGCTTTGCTGCACAGCGAACCAGACCTTTTGGTGAAGATCGTTCGAGATGTATTCAACGAAGATTTCCAGAAGATGGTTATTGCAGGTGAAGATGCCCGCGAAGTTATCGAGGAGTACTTGGCCTCGGTGGCACCGGATCTTCTAGAGCGCGTGGTTAGGCACGAAGGCCACAAAGACGTATTCGACGAATATCGCGTTGGCGAGCAAATTGCTAAGGCACTTGAGCGCAAGGTTTACCTGCCATCGGGTGGTTCATTGGTGATTGACCGCACCGAGGCCATGACTGTGGTTGACGTGAACACTGGTAAGTTCGTTGGCTCGGGTGGAAACCTCGAGGAAACTGTGACCAAGAACAACCTCGAAGCCGCCGAAGAGATCGTGCGTCAGCTACGTCTTCGCGATATCGGTGGAATTATCGTTGTGGACTTCATTGACATGGTGCTTGAGTCAAACCGTGATTTGGTTCAGCGCCGCCTAATGGAGTGCCTAAGCCGTGACCGTACCAAGCACCAGGTGGCCGAGGTTACCTCGCTTGGTTTGGTTCAGATGACCCGTAAAAAGCTTGGAATTGGCCTGCTTGAAGCATTCAGCGAGCCTTGTGAAGCCTGTGCCAGTCGCGGAGTTGTGGTTCACCACGAGCCAATCATGCGTTCAAAGCACCACAGCACCGATGAAAAGCCTCAGCAACAGCAGGGTCAGGGCAAGAAGAAGAACCGCGATCGCAACCAAAAGCAGGAAACCGTCAAGGTGGTTACTGCCGAGCGTGCCGTGGAAATCAATAATGTGATGACCCAGATTGCGGCTTCGACCGTGGCAGCCCACGAGGCGGCCGGCGAAAGTTCGCCAATTAGCCTTCCCGTAGCCAAGGCAGCGGGGGATTCAGAACCAACCGAGGGTGCTGAAAAGATGCTGGAGGCCGTTCTTGACGCGCTGCCAGAGCCAAAAGCACCCGGCCAGGGGCGTCGCAAGCCGCGCCGAGCCACCAGTGGAGGAAATGTCTCTGCCAGCTAGCAAATAACTGGCAAAAACGGTTTGACCCCAGCAAAATCGCAATGTAGACTAAATCCTTGTTGCCTGCTGGGTTTTCGCAAGAGCAACAAAAATAAGACTTTCGAACAAAGGGTAGATCTGTGGTTTACGCAGTAGTCCGCGCAGGCGGCCGTCAAGAGAAGGTGTCAGTAGGCACCATCGTGACTCTCGACCGTATTAAGGCTGACGCTAACGGAAAGATTGAGCTTCCAGCTCTTCTTCTAGTTGACGGCGACAAGGTCACAACCGATGCAGCAGCGCTTGCAAAGGTAAAGGTCACCGCTGAAGTTCTAAACGACCTACGTGGTCCAAAGATCATCATCCAGAAGTACAAGAACAAGACCGGTTACAAGAAGCGCCAGGGTTTCCGTGCGGAACTAACTCGCGTTCAGGTCAAAGAGATTAAGTAAAGGACTGACTCAAAATGGCTTCCAAAAAAGGTGTTAGTTCCACCCGTAACGGCCGCGACTCAAACGCACAGCGCCTAGGCGTTAAGCGTTACGCTGGCCAAGAAGTTAACGCAGGCGAGATCATCGTTCGTCAGCGCGGCACTCACTTCCACCCCGGTGCAAACATTGGCAAGGGCAAGGACGACACCTTGTTCGCGCTTGCGGCCGGCAAGGTTGAGTTCGGCACCAAGGGTGGCCGTCGCGTTGTAAACATCGTTGAGGCCGCTTAAGGGTCAACACAATTTTCTAGGGAGGCGAGCCTTTGGCTCGCCTTTCCTGTTTCTGAAACAAAAACCATTTAAACCGCATCAAGCAAGTAATTAGAGGAGGGCAAGATGATTCAATTCGTTGATCAAGTAACCCTTCACGTGCGCGCTGGTGATGGTGGCGATGGTTGTGTTTCTGTGCACCGTGAAAAGTTCAAGCCACTTGGCGGACCAGATGGTGCCGACGGCGGTAAGGGTGGCAGCGTTTCGCTGATTTCTGACCCAAACGTAACTACGCTGCTTGATTTTCACTTTCACCCACACCGTCAAGGTGGCGATGGTGGCGACGGCGCCGGTGACTACAGAAATGGTTTTCACGGCGAGAGCGTTCAGCTGCCTGTTCCAGTGGGCACAGTTGTAAAAGATTCTCGCGGCAAGCTAATTGCCGACCTAGACGAACCAGGCATGGAACTTGTTATCGCCGAAGGCGGTATGGGTGGTCTTGGTAACGCAGCGCTATCAAGCACTAAGCGCAAGGCACCTGGGTTTGCACTGTTTGGTGTACCAGGGTGGCGCGGCGACATCATTCTTGAACTTAAGACCGTTGCCGATGTTGCATTGGTTGGTTACCCAAGTGCGGGTAAGTCTTCTTTGATTGCAGCCCTAAGTGCAGCAAGACCAAAGATTGCCGATTACCCGTTCACAACCTTGCACCCAAACCTTGGTGTGGTTCAGGCCGGCGATACCCGATTCACAATTGCCGATGTACCTGGACTAATTGAAGGTGCCAGCGAGGGTAAGGGCCTTGGTCTTGAATTCTTGCGTCACGTTGAGCGCTGTGCCGCACTGCTGCATGTAATTGACTGTGCAACTCTTGAACCAAACCGTGACCCTCTTACAGACCTAGACAAGATCCTTAAAGAGCTAGATGCTTATGAGGTTCCTGAGGGTCAGGTTCCACTGACGCAGCGTCCACAGTTGATTGCTTTGAACAAAGCCGATGTGCCTGATGCGCTTGAGCTTGCTGAATTTGTAAAACCAGATCTTGAGGCTCGCGGTTACAGGGTATTCATCATCTCGGCAATCAGTCACTCCGGTCTTCGCGAATTGAATTTTGCACTTGCTCAGTTGGTTGAAGAGGCTCGTAAGGCTAAGGAATCAGAGCCAATCAAGCCTCGCATTCAACTTATGCAGCAAAAACGCGACGAGAATAAGTTTGAGATTTTCAAAGAGCACGTTGGCGACGAAGACATCTTCCGCGTACTGGGCGTGAAGCCCGAGCGCTGGGTGCAGCAGACCAACTTTGCTAACGAAGAAGCAGTAGGTTACCTTGCTGATCGTCTGGCCAAGATTGGACTTGAAGATCAGCTGTTCAAGGCTGGCGCACAAGCTGGTTCAACCGTTGTGATTGGTCCGGGTCAGGGAATCGTCTTTGACTGGGAGCCAACCATTACCTCGGCTGGTGAGTTGATTGCCGGGCCTCGCGGTACCGATGCTCGTATGGATCAGCGTGAACGCCGCACCACAAAAGAACGTCGCGCAAGTTATAAAGAGCGCATGGATGCCAAGGCTGCACTTCGTGAAGAAATGGCAAAAGAAGGTAAGGCTGGAATCTGGTCTACACCAGAGGATTTCGAAAAGGAACAGTAAGTGACTCTTAGAGACAGAAGCGAATTGGCAAAGGCCAAGCGAGTCGTCGTTAAGGTTGGCTCGTCGTCTATCAGTGGCCAAAACGCAAACAAGATTGAGTTTCTAGTTGACGCTCTTGCTAAGGCACATGCGCGTGGCACAGAAGTGATTCTGGTTACCTCAGGCGCCATTGCAACCGCACTTCCACTTTTTGACCTAGATGCAAGACCAGACGACTTGGCCATGGTTCAGGCGCTTGCCTCAGTTGGTCAAAGCAAGTTGATTGCTCGCTACCAGGACGCCCTTGATAAATACAGCATCATCGTTGGTCAGGTTCTATTGACTGCTGGTGACTTTGAAGTCGAAGAGACCCGAAAGAACGCCAAGGCAACTTTGGATCGACTGGTTAAGTTGCGTGCCCTTCCAATCGTGAATGAAAACGACACAGTGGCTACTCACGAAATTAAGTTTGGCGACAACGACCGTCTAGCCGCGCTGGTTGCAGTCCTGGTGGATGCTGATGCCCTTGTATTGCTAAGTGATGTTGATGCTCTTTACAACATGCCACCAGAAAAGCCTGGCGCGAAGAGAATTGAAACAGTTGAATTTGGTCAGGACCTTGCCGATGTAGAAATTGGCGGAAGTAGCACCCAGGTTGGTACCGGTGGTGCAGTGACAAAGGTTTCGGCTGCGCGTGTTGCTACCGAGCAAGGAATTGCAGTGCTACTTACCAACACCGATCAGGTTTCCCTTGCACTTGATGGTGCTGAAGTTGGAACCTGGTTTGAAGCAAGCGTTTCAAAATAGGAAGGCAGCGCAAGTGACTACTGCAATTGACAAGATTCGTTTGGCAAAGAATGCCGCAGGTTCGCTAGCCCAGGCTCCAACTGCAGTTAAGAACGAAGCTTTGCGACAGATCTCTCTTTTGCTGATTGCCCGTGCCGATGAAATTATTGCTGCCAATAACGTAGACATTGAAAATGGCCAGGCCGACAACATGTCGGAAAGCCTGCAAGATCGTCTACGACTTAATCACGACCGCATTGCGGCAATCTCAGAAGCCGTATCAAAAATCATCAGCCTGCCAGATCCAATTGGTGATGTGATTCGTGGAATGTCTTTGCCAAACGCTTTGAAGCTAACTCAGATCCGCGTTCCGCTTGGGCTTATTGGTGTTATCTACGAAGCTCGCCCAAACGTGACAATTGACATTGCGGTTTTGGCAATCAAGAGCGGAAACGCCACAGTGCTTAGAGGCGGACGCGCAGCCGAAAACACAAACCGTGTTTTGGTGAAATTGCTTCAGGATGCCCTTGCTATTGCGGGGGTAGATTCCGACGCGGTACAAACCGTTGATGAATTTGGTCGTGACGGCGGCACAGTAATGATGCAGGCGGTTGGCCTGATTGACGTATTGATTCCACGTGGCGGGGCAGGCTTGATTCAGCAAGTTGTTCAAGAAGCCAAGGTGCCGGTAATTCAAACCGGCGACGGAGTGGTTCACATTTACATTGACGAAACTGCACGTCTGGATTGGTCGGTTGACATCGTGCACAACGCCAAGGTTCAACGCCCAAGCGTGTGCAACGCTGCCGAAACTTTATTGGTGCACGAGGCTGCGGTAGAAAAGATTCTGCCTGCAGTACTAGACAAACTTTCTGCATCCGGCGTGACGATTCACGGTGACGAGACCACCCAGGCCAATTTCTTTGCCGCGGTGCCAGCCACCGAAGAAGATTGGGCAACCGAATACCACGATCTTGATTTATCGGTGAAGGTTGTAAAGAACCTAGATGAGGCGCTGGCCCATATTGCTAAGTACTCAACCAAGCACACCGAGTCAATCATCACCGAGAATGTGGAGAACGCCGAGCGATTCCTTGCCGAGGTTGACGCCTCAACGGTAATGGTGAATGCATCAACCCGATTTACCGATGGCGGGGAGTTTGGTTTTGGGGCAGAGGTTGGCATTTCAACCCAAAAGCTACACGCCAGAGGGCCAATGGGCTTGCCAGAGCTGACCACAACCAAGTGGCTGGTTCGCGGTTCGGGCCAGATCAGGGCCTAATTAGCCAGATTATGGGTAGCCGTTAGGTTATTCTGGAAGTAGTTCTGAGGAGAAATAATGAACGCAATTCTTACAGCAGCAGCTGAGGGTGAGCACGAAGCATTCGTGACCTTGCCTTTCCCATCTTTCTGGTTCGGCGTAATTGCCATTGGAACTTTCATTCTTTTGGGTGTTGTGACTTGGTCATACCGTGACGTTGCAAACCGTCACGAGCACAAGGTAAACAACTCACAGGCTCACCACTAGGAACCTCTCTAGTCTTTCTCGCATGAGCAATCTTCGTCTCGGCGTGATGGGTGGCACATTTGACCCAATCCATTTTGGTCACCTAGTTGCCGCCGAAGCTGTAGCCAAAGCCTACGAACTAGATTCAGTAATCTTTGTTCCTACTGGTAAGCCTTGGCAAAAACAAACCGATACTTCTGCAAAGCATCGCTTGGCAATGACCAAGTTGGCAATCTCATACTTCCCGGACTTCAGAGTCAGTTCGATTGACATTGTTCGAGCAGGGGATACCTTTACGGTCGATACCCTCAGGGATTTGCATCAGGAATACCCTGGCGCTCAATTCTTCTTTATTACCGGAGCTGATTCTTTGGCCGGTATCAACACTTGGAAAGACTCTGACAAGCTTTGGGACTTGGCCCATTTTGTGGGCGTATCCAGACCTGGGCACCGCTTAGAGGTACCGAATTCACCACATGGAGCGGTAACTTTGCTGGAAATTCCAGCTTTGGCTGTCTCTTCCAGTGAAATTCGTGCCAAAGTTATCTCTGGAGAATCTCTCGAGGGCTTGGTTCCTGCAAAAGTCCTTGATTACATTCACGAAAATAATCTTTACCAGGGGAATCAATGACCGAGGATCAGTTCTTGTCGCGCCGTGACTTGCGCGAAGCTGAACGCACCGGTCGTGCTCCGGCATCGGTTCCCGCTGCCGAAGTTATTGCCAATTCCGAATCAATCCAGGTTGAGGCTGCTTCGCCTGCATCGGGTGGATTCAACTTCCCACCGCTAACCAAGAACCAGTTGGTGCAGATGGGAAGACTCGAAGATGCTCAGGATGAGTCCGACGTTTCTACCGAAGTTTCCAGTGTCCAGGTGGCAGAATCTTCTGTTCGTCAAATTGCAACCACCGGTGTGGTTAATCCGTACGCTCCAAAAGTTCAGCTTGATTCGGCTAAGCCTGTAGAGCGACCTTATGAACCAGTGTTGGCAGAAGCCGAAGAACCAATCACGTCCCAGGTACCTCTCTTTGCAGTTTCACCAAACTTGAACATTGAACCGCAAACAGCTTCAATCATCATCGATAACTTTGAGCCACTTGACAATATTTCAATTGCAATTTCCGAAACCGGAGAAATGCTAAAGACCGGCTCAATTGAATTGCCGAACCTTTCAACCAATACCGGTGAAATTGCAACAATTATGGATGCCGCGCAGGTTGACGAAGCCATTGCGCAAGACAGCATCGCTGGCTACGTTTCAACAATCGCTCCACTTCGTGCAAGTGGTGTGGTTAACACCGCGGGCAAAATCGGAATCATGCCAAGCAAGAAGGCGCGTGGCCAGGGCGGCGGTTTTGTAGCACTTACTCTTTCAATCTTGATGGTCACAATCGGTGGCCTAGTCCTTGCAGCGTTTATGCTTGGAATCTTGAAGTAAACCAAAGGACACCTTGACCGCAACCGCCAAAGCAATTCAAATTGCCAACATCGCAGCCGCAGCTGCAGCAGACAAACTAGCTGAAAACCTAGTGGCAATTGATGTAACCGAGCCAATGCCACTTACCGATATCTTTTTGCTGGCTTCGGGCAGAAACGAACGTCAGGTGGCTTCAATCGCTGATGAGATTGAGCACAAGCTGTTGGAGGCAGGCGTAAAGTACCTTCGTCGCGAAGGTAAAGAGACCGGACGCTGGATCTTGCTTGATTTTGGTGATTTGGTTTGCCACGTAATGCACGAGGAAGACCGCATGTACTACTCACTAGAGCGTCTTTGGAAGGACTGCCCGGTGGTAAAACTGGATGCAGTAACCGCAGCCTAGTTTGATGTAAACTTGGCTTATCGCTTCGGCGGTAAACACGGGCCTATGGCGCAGCTGGTAGCGCACCTGCATGGCATGCAGGGGGTCAGGGGTTCAAATCCCCTTAGGTCCACAAAGAAAAAGCCTCACCAATTTGGTGGGGCTTTTTAATCTTTTTAAGTTTGCGACTGGATTTGATCTAGATGGCCATTGTTCTAGATGGCCTTTGTGTAATTGCGGTCAATCTCTTTGACTTTTTGCACTCTTCTGGCGTACTTAGGCTCGGTTTCACCAAGCCACTCGGCTTGCATCCAGACCTTCACGATCTCAAGAGCAATGGCAGAGCCAATAATCTTTCCACCCAGGCAAAGCACGTTGCTGTCTGAGTGGGTTCTTGCAAGTTCGGCGCAAAAGGAGTCCTGACAGACAGCAGCATAGATTCCGTTGATTTTGTTGGCGATCATTGCGCTGCCATAACCCACACCGTCTACAAAAATTCCGCGCTCGGCCTCACCTGAGGCAACGGCTAAAGAGGCCGGCAAAACATGGTCTGGCAGGTCGGCTGGGTCATCGGTGTTGGTTCCAAAATCTTCAACGGTGTGCCCCAAGGAAACTAGGAGGGCCTTGATTTCCTCTTTCAGTGATCTACCGGCGTGATCGCTTGCCATTGCAATGTGCATTTTTTCCTTATTTGTTGATTGAAACTCGTTTGATTCTGGAAGTGAAGCCAGATTCAATAGTGACTTTTGATTTAGACACCGAAAAATGTTTGGCCAAAAGCGCAACTAAACCATCGTTGGCAGCACCGTCAACTGCACGTTGAAGCAAGTAAACAGTAAGCGAGCCATCGTCGGCTGCTTCAACCAGAGGTCCCTTCTTGGAACCCGGCTTGACGGTAACTGTAATGCGCACAAAACAAACTTAGACTGAATGCATGAGTAATAGATACCGTGGCTACACCATTGAACAAGTTGCCAAGACCATTGACCATTCAATTTTGAAGCCAGACTTCACCTATGCCGATGTGCTAGCTGGTGCCGAGTTGGCACTAAAGTACAACACTGCCTCATATTGCATCAGGCCCATGGACGTTGCCGTAGCAGCAAAGGTTTTGGCTGGAAGCACAGTAAACGTGTGCACCGTGATTGGTTTCCCACACGGTTCAACAACCTCTGCCACCAAGGTCTTTGAAACTCAGGACGCCATTTCAAACGGTGCCACTGAGATTGACATGGTTATCAATGTGTCTGCATTGCTTTCTGGCGATTACGACTTTGTCGAGCAGGACATTCGTGGAGTGGTTGAGGCCGCTCATGCCAAGGGCGCCTCAGTGAAGGTAATTTTTGAAACCGCTTATCTGAACGATGAGTTGATTATTAAGGCCTGTGAACTAACCGAGAAGGCTGGGGCCGACTACGTTAAGACTTCTACCGGTTTTGCCAGTGAAGGTGCAACCACGCACAACGTGGCCCTAATGAAGAAGACCGTTGGTGACCGCTTGAAGGTTAAGTCTTCTGGTGGTGTGCGCACCCTTGATCAACTTATTGACTACATGGATCTTGGTGTAACTCGCTCGGGTTGTTCGGCAACCCAGCAGGTGTTTGAAGAATTCATTAGCAAGGCCCAGTAAAACCGTTGAACCCAAGAGATCTATCTAGGCCCCACGTTTGGGAGCCAAGCGCAGATGTTGCTTCTAATAAGACCTTCTTGTTGCTACACGGTTCTGGCGCCGATGAGTTTGATTTGCTTGGTCTGGGCAGGGCGCTTGACCCAAATGCAAATCTGCTCTCGCCGCGCGGCTTGCGCAAGAGTGACGGAGCTAACCGCTTTTTTAAGTTGGTTGAGCAAGACACCTATGACGAAAAAGAAGTGATTGATAACTCTGCCGAGCTTGCCGATTTTCTTTGGGTAGCTTCGGGCGAATACGGTTTTAATCCAGATAACGTTTACGCGGTTGGCTTCTCTAACGGGGCAAACGCAGCAACCTCTTTGCTTTTACTGCAACCCCATTCAGTGGCCGGGGTAGTGGCCTTTGGTAACAACAAGGTATTTGAGGACACCCCCTTTAAAAAGGGCAAGCCAAATCTGGCCGGTAAGCGAGTGTGGATAGCAAACGGCGCTGCCGATGCCTACTCGCCGCAGTATCGGGTAGATAAGTTGATTGCAGAATTTACCGACCTAGGCGCCGAAGTTGAGTTCCTGCTTCACCCAGGTGGTCACACAATTTCCAAGGATCACGTTCAGCAAATTCGCAGCGAACTCGCATAACATTTCTCTAGCAGTACCCCCAATCGAAAGGTTAAAAGTGGCTATTTCGCACAACCCAATCTTCAATCAGGCAATGTCTACCGGTGCAACTGTTGCTCGCATCGATCAAGCAGCGGTTGACGCAGAGTTTGCAAAAATTACCTCCACTCCAAAGATGACCGTTGAGGGAACCGCGGGCAAGGTCTTTGGCATGTTCTTGGTGCTTTTGGCTACCGCCGGAGTCACCTGGTTCTTTGGTCTGACCGCTTTGATGTTCCCGGCCATGTTGGTTGGTCTTGGTCTTGGTCTCTGGGCAGCTTTCGGTAAGAAGGTTAGACCTGGAGTAGTTATTGCTTATGCCGCAGCCGAGGGTGTCTTCTTGGGTGGCATCACCCTGCTTTTTGAAACCATGTATCCAGGCATTGCTCAGCAGGCCGTGCTGGCAACTCTTTGCACCGCAGGCGCAATGTTTGCTGCCTATCGTTTTGGTTGGATCAAGGTAAATGCACGCTTCACTCGCGTATTGACTTTTGCTCTGATTGGTTACATGGCTTTTGGGCTAATCAATCTTTTGGTTGGCGTATTTACCAACTCGGCAGGTGCCTACGGCTCTAGCTTTGGTTGGCTAATTGCGCTGGTTGGTGTTGGTCTAGCTGCCTTCACCTTGAACCTGGACTTTGAAGCAATCGTGGTTGGTTCACGCGAGGGTCTTCCAGCAGAAAACGAATGGCGTGCAGCTTTTGGTTTGGTTTCTTCGCTGATCTGGCTATACGTAGAGATTTTGCGTTTGCTTGCGATCTTCAACCGCGACTAACCACTGATTCCAAAGTTCTTTTAGGTCCCAGGCGTTCTCTGCCATTATCGAGACGCCTCTAACGCCGGTACGCCGGGTTTTGCCAGAGATGATCACCAGCTTGGTGTTAAACAGAATGTGACTGCATCTGCTTTGCGCCTCGTCAAAAAAGGTGGCATCGCTGCAACCAGTGCCGTCGTCTAACGTAATAAAGACCACGCGTTTACCGGAGCGCATTGGTGGGGTCTGAGTTGCTACGCGAACCCCGGCAACCAAAACCTCCGATTTATTACGCAGTCCAACCAGCTCGTTGCTGTTGATCACGCCCATCTCATCTAGCATTGGCCGATACTGTTCAAGCACGTGCTGACTAACGTCAAGATGCATGATGTCTAACTCGTGTTGCACGCGTTCGGCCATGCTCATCTCTGGGTTGCCGGTAGGCAGTTGCTCGGTTTGGCTATAACCCAAGCCGCTGAAATCAAGGGTTGGCTGGTCGGTAATTTGCGCGGGCCGTTTCTTAATTGCATTCAGCTGCCGAACCCTAGCCAGCACATCACCTCTGGTTAGTGCCACGTCTGCGTCGTCGTGAGAGGGTTTGATTCCGGCAAGCGCATCAAGGGCACCAATCAAAGCCAAACGCTCCATGGTTCTTCTGGCTGGTTTTGCTCTTAGGTAGAAATCGGCAATGTCTACAAAAGGTTGCTCGGCAATTATTCTGGCAACCTCGGCCTCGCTGATTCCTTGAACCTCGGTAAGGGCCATTCGGACACCGATTTTTTCCGCACTGCTTTTTTCAACACTGCTTTTTTCAACACTTCTTTTTTCCACACTGCTTTTTTCCACAATGTATTCGTCGGTTGAGCAATTCACATCAATCGGCAACAGGTTTACGCCAAGTCTTCTGGCCTCGCTAAGTAGCAAACGTCGCGGGTACATGCCCGGGTCGTGAGTGAATAGCCCGGCCATGAATTCAACGGGGTAGTGTGTCTTGAGCCAAGCGCTCTGATACGTAGGCAACGCAAATGCCGCACCGTGTGCCTTGCAAAAACCAAAGCTGCTGAAGCCCTCGAGAATTTGCCAGACTCGTTCGATTACTGCCGGGGAGTAGTTTCTGGCGGAAGCTTCTTTTCTAAAAAATTGTTGCACCAGATGATTGGCGCGTGGGTTCTCGAGTGATCTGCGCATTTCATCGGCCTTTGCCAAGCCGCAGCCGGTCATTACGCTCAGGATTCGAATCACGTGTTCGTGAAAAATAACCACGCCCCAGGTTTCGCGAAGAATTGGCTCTAGGTCTTTGTGAATGAAATCTGGTTTAGCAAAGCCGTGACGGCCGTCAAGGTAGGGGGCAATCATGTTGCCCTTCATTGGCCCTGGCCTAAACAGAGAAATCTGAATCGTTAGGTCATTGAATTTAGTTGGCTGGTGTTTTCCGGTTAGCTCGCGTTGACCGGGGCTTTCGATCTGAAAAATGCCCAGGGTGTTGGTGGTGCGAATTGCTTTGAAGGTAGCGGCGTCGTCTCGCGGAACGGCATCCAGGTCAAGTACCTTGCCCGATACCCTCTCAATCTCGCGCACCGCATAGGCCATTGCGCTCTGCATGCGCACTCCAAGCACATCAAGCTTGAGCATGCCCATTGGGTCCATGTCGTCTTTATCGAATTGGCTCATTGGCAGGCCGGCCCCCGATGGTTCTACCGGAGTTAGGTTTAGCAAGCTGGCATCGCCAAGAATCACACCGCATGGATGCATTGATATGTGCCTGGGTAAGCGGTCTAGACGCTCGGTGATATCTACCAGCAGGTTCATGCGCCGGTCTTCTTCAACCACGCTGGCAAAATTGGCTAGTTCCGGTTTGGTTGCCAGTGCACCGCGAAAATTTCGTGCACTAAAGCGCCACATGTTTTTGGCAATCTCATCTATTTCGTCATCGGCTAGGCCAAGTGCCAACCCGGAGTCTCGCATTGCGCCACGGCCCTGGTACTTGCTTTGCATGGACAACAGAGTCACTCGTTGGCTGCCGTAGCGTTTGAAAATTGCGTGATAGATATCGTGGCGCCTGGCCGATTCAACATCTATGTCTATATCGGGCAGGCTCGAGCGCTCGGTGCTTAGAAAGCGTTCAAACAAAAGGTCGTGCTCGATTGGGTCTACTCCGCTGATGCCCAGCAAATAATTAACCAGAGACCCCGCACCGGAGCCACGAGCCTGACTGCGAATTTTCATATCGCGAATCATTTGAGCAACATCGGCAACGGTTAAAAAATATGTTGCGAAGCCAAGCTTGTTAATGGTGATTAGTTCTTGGCCAAGCCGGTGCTGAACCTGCTGCAGCAACTTATCGTTTGCGTTGGGGTAGTAGTGCTCAATTGCCGAGTGTGCCTTTCGCCAAAGCACCTCAAACGGGTTGCCGGTAATTCCAAGCGCCGACTGCTCTGGAGTCTTTGGCTTACCCCAGCCGCAGTCCTTGGGTGGATCAAGTCGGCAATGTTCGGCAAGTTTTGCGGTGACATCAAAAAGTTCTAGTGCTCGAGCGCGGTCCTCGGTTATTTCAATTGCCAACGCCAACATTTTCTGCGCCGGTTTCATCCAGGCTTGTGCGTTGGGTTGTTCTTCGAATAAACCAAGTGCTTCAAGGTGACGTGCGGCGTCTAAGACATCTGCGGTGAGGGCGTCATCGGGTTCCAGGTAACGCACCGCATTGGTGAGCACCGCGGGAATCTTGTGGGCATCGGCAAGTTCAACCATGCGTCTTGCTTGCAGACTAGAAAAAGCGGTGCCGGGTTGAGTTAGGTGACTAACAATCTCAATGCCAAAACTGCCCGGATATTTAAATAACCCGTGCCAGTTTTCAATTAGTTCGTCTGCCTTTACGCGATTTCCGGCAACCACCTCTCGGCCAACATCACTGTCTGGTCCAAGCAGCAGTGTGCAATTTCCGTTGGCCAGCAATTCGGCAAGTGTGCGACGCCCAATGCCAATGCCTTTATCGCGCTGACCCTGTTTTGCGTTTCTAGCAGAGGCACGTCTTTCGTGAGCAACGGAAACTATTTTGCACAGTGTTGCCCAACCGGCACCCTCATTATTTCCGTGTGCCAAAATAACGCAGCGACCCAAGCTAGAGCCGTTGTCGTCGAAGATATTTAAATCAACTCCAATAATTGGTGCCAAACCCAACTGCAGGCAGGCACCGATATGTTTTACCGCTCCGTAAAGACCATCGCGATCGGTGATGGCCAAGGCGCTAAAGCCGGAGGCGACCGCTGCTTCGGCCATCTGTTCCGGACGGGTCACCCCGTAGTGACCAGAGAAGGCAGAGGCAACGTGCAAGTGAGTGAAGTTAGACATTTTTAGCGGCCGAGACTTCGTTAGTGGTAGGTGCGCACTAGGCGCCACTCGTTAGGGGTGGGGTGCATCAACTCAACAAAACCCGCGTTGGTGTGCAGGCGCCACATTTCAACCTCGAGCACCTCTTTGCCGATGCCGCGCTGAACTCTGGAGGCCTCAACCCACCATTGCCTGCGACTAAACCAGCGGACCGGTTTTTCAACCACCCGATAGCTGGCGCCCTGCCACTTGAATTCCACCGGCTCGCCGTTTTGACTCAGCGAAACCTGAATATTGCCGCCCATTGCGACCCCCTCTTGCCAGAACTTGCCATAACGCGCACTAAAACGCCCTAAAGCCAGTAATACACAAATTCGAACACTTGTTCGAATGTTAAGAGTGTATGGGGTAATGCCAACAAAGCAAATTTGAGTGGGATATCGGGGTAAAAAAGCTATTAGAGCGGCAGAATCAGGCTCGCGGAGTTATTGCTAACCTTGCCAACCTCGGCGCCAACCTTGTGGAACTCTGCCTCGCCGGCAACCAAGTCTGAATCGTTGCCAACCGCCGCCAAGAGCTCCTCATCACCCTCGATGTGCGGGTCTAGCCAGGCTTCAAAGGTGTCAGGAGATAGCAGCACGGGGTTGCGATCGTGAATGTGTGCCAATTCCGGAGCGGTGTGCTTGGTTAGTGTGGTTGCCGACAGAAGCCAGCGAGAAGGGTCCTTGGCATCCTTGGCCGGGTCTGCCCACCATTCGTAAAGGCCAGCAAGCGCAAACATGCCATCAGTGCCCGCCGAAATGTAGAACGGCTGCTTTGAGCCATCTGCGGCAACGTGCCATTCGTAATAGCCAGAAGCCGGAATCACGCAACGGCGTCTAACCACGGAATCTTTGAACGAAGGCTTTTCCAGAATGCTCTCGATGCGCCCGTTGATTAGGGGAGCGTGCTCGGTAGGGCTCTTTGCCCACCTAGGCACCAAACCCCAACGCGCCGAGTGAATCTCGCGGCTTAGCTCGCCAAGCGGTGAGCCATCGGGTGCCTTCTCAAAGGCACGATCCACCAAGATTGCTATTTGCTGGGTAGGGGCAACGTTATAACTAATGCCGGGTAGGTCACCGATGATGTCATCGGCCTCAAAGATTGTCTGAATCTCACCTATGGCGCGAGCCACTACAAAACGACCGCACATCTTTAGCCCTCTAAGTCTTTGAACTTTTGAGCCTGGTCTTCTTCAACCATCTTCACAGCTGTCTTCTCAAGACGCTGCTTGGCAAAGTGCACCACAAACATGAAAATCAAAATTATGGCAACAAAAGCAAAGCCACCGTACTTGAGGCTAGAGCCAATCTGGTCGTAGCTGGTATGGGCCAGGTAACCAACGCCAACATAAGCAGAAGCCCAAATCGCACAAGCGGCTAGTGTCCAACGAATGAAAACCCGGTAGCGCATCTTTGTGGCACCCGATACTACCGGCACCAGAGAGTGCAAAACTGGTAGAAACCTGGAGATGGCTACGGCAAGACCGCCACGGGACTCAATGAAGGCATCGGCCATGCGCCAATTCTTTTCACCAATTCTTTGACCAAGTTTGCTAGCTCTGATGCGCTCGCCAAAGAGGCGGCCAATCCAAAACCCAAATGATTCGCCCATCAGCGAGCCCAAAAGCACACAGCCAAGCAACCAGAAGAAGTCGCCAAGGTCTTGAACTCCGGTTGATGCAACCAGCACAACGGTATCGCCGGGAATTACCAAGCCAATAAATAGTGACGTCTCGAGCATGATGGCCAATCCGGCAAGAAGATTGCGCAGCGCCGGGTCAACGCTTTGAACGGTGTTGAGAAGCCAGTCGAGAATTTCATTCACGGTTCAATCTTCGCATCCATTTATCAACCAAGACACGGCGAGGCGCCGTTGCGCAATCGTTATAAAGAGAGTAGAACGGAAGTGGAAAATAAAAAAATATTCCAGAAAGCGAGTACCAAATGCACTCGGCAATTCCTGCAGTGCTCGCCGAACTTAGCCCACTTGATTTATCTCGTTGGCAGTTTGGCCTCACCACCGTCTATCACTTCTTATTTGTTCCGCTGACCATTGGAATGGTGTTCTTGGTTGCCATTCTCCAGACGGCATGGGTGCGCACAAACGACGAGAAATTTCTTAAATTAACAAAGTTATTCGGAAAAATTTTCCTGATTAATTTCGCCATGGGTGTCGTAACCGGTATCGTCCAGGAATTCCAGTTCGGTATGAACTGGTCGGACTACTCGCGATTCGTAGGTGACATATTTGGCGCGCCGCTAGCTATGGAAGGCTTGCTCGCTTTCTTCTTCGAAGCTACATTTATTGGCCTCTGGATTTTCGGTTGGGATCGACTCTCAAAGAAGCTGCATCTGGCCACAATTTGGATGACTGCTTTAGGTGTTGTTCTATCTGCCTACTTCATTTTGGCTGCAAATTCATTCATGCAAAACCCGGTTGGTTTTGAAATCAATGAAGCTAAGAACCGTGCAGAACTTGTAGACATTGGTGCTGTATTGACAAACATCGTTGCATTGAACCAGTTTCCACACACAGTCACCGCATCATTTATGTTTGCCGGTGCCGTAATGGTTTCAATCTCTGCCTACCACCTAAAGCGCGCGCAGGCTTCAGCAGCAATGAAGACTTCGCTTCGTTTTGGGTTGTGGACGGTAATAGTAGGCGGAATTGGCACTGTGCTGTCAGGTGATGGCCTTGGTCTTGCAATGGTTCAGACTCAACCGATGAAGATGGCCGCCGCTGAAGCTCTTTACAACACATCAGCTCCAGCATCATTTTCAATTTTCACCTGGGGAACCCCAGACGGTAAGAGCGAATTATTTTCCGTCCGAATCCCTAACTTACTTTCGTTTCTTTCAACTCACACCTTGGATGGCCAGGTCGAAGGTCTAAATGATTTGCAGTCGCAGTATCTTGCCGCCTACGGGCCTGGTGACTACATGCCAACTATTTGGATTACCTACTGGGCGTTCCGTTGGATGATCGGACTTGGAATGTTGTCAATGTTGATTGCCGCAGTTGGTTTATGGATGACTCGAAAAGGCAACCTAACCCTGCCTAAGTGGGCATGGAATGTGGCAATTTGGTCTGCCCCAATTCCAGTCTTAGGAATTTCCCTTGGTTGGATGTTTACAGAAATGGGCCGCCAACCTTGGTTGGTATTCAAGTTGATGAAAACAGCTGACGGAATTTCTCCGGGAATTAACGGCGTTGACGTTTTGATCTCATTGATCGTGTTCACGGCGATTTATGGAATTCTCGCGGTTGTTGAAATGAAACTGTTGTTAGCTGCGGCGCAACAAGGAATCGACGAATCAGTATCTGAAAAGTCCAAGTCTGAAGACTCAGACAAACTAGCTGTTGCTTACTAAGAAAGGAAAGGAGAAAACTCATGCAACTCAATGAAATTTGGTTCCTAATTGTTGGATTCCTATTTATCGGATACTTCGTTCTGGACGGATTCGATTTTGGTGTCGGAATGTCTCTGCCTTTCTTGGGTAAAGATGACACAGACCGACGAGTGTTGATCAATACAATCGGCCCAGTGTGGGACTTAAACGAAACCTGGGTGTTGGTGGCCGGTGCGAGCCTTTTCGCAGCTTTCCCAGAGTGGTATGCGTCACTTTTTAGCGGCTTCTATCTACCGCTTTTGCTGATTTTGGCAGCTCTAATCGTGAGGGGCGTTGCTTTTGAATATCGGGGCAAGGGTCACACTATTGGTGCAAATGAAGATCGCTGGAAAGCAACTTTTGACTGGATGATTGTGATTGGTTCTGCTCTACCGGCTTTACTTTGGGGTGTAGCTTTTGCCAATATCGTTCAAGGTGTTCCGCTAAATGCAGCTCACATTTACACTGGGACGTTATTTACTCTGCTAAACCCATACGGTTTGCTGGGTGGTTTAGTTACTCTGACGCTGTTCTGGACTCACGGCTTGATGTTTATAGCCTTGAAGACTGACGGCGACATCAAGGAACGCGCGACCAAGCTAGGCACCAAGGTGGGCATGGTTACCACATTGCTTGCTGCAACTTTCTTGATTTGGACTTTAATTGCACACTTCAGTGTTCTGGGGTTCATATTGTCTGCAATCGCTGCAGTAACACTTATCGCAGGATTGTTTGCAAACCACTTCAAGCGTGAAGGTATTGCTTTCTCACTAATAGTTGTCACCATTATTACTTCGGTAGGTAGTTTGTTTGCTGCATTGTTCCCTAATGTGTTCCCATCTACTACAGAAGCGGCGTACAGCCTAACCATTGAAAATGCCTCGTCAAGTGAATACACGCTTACTGTTATGACCTGGGTAGCTGTATTTATGATTCCATTGGTGTTGCTATACCAAGGTTGGACTTACTGGGTATTCCGCAAGCGCATCAGCCGTAAATCAATTCCTGCTGGCGCGCACTAGGCCATAGGGGAATTATCAAACCGTTAGACACTCGGTTACTTCGAGAAGCAAGAGCGGCCCGCTGGTTCATCGCCGGTGTGGTCGCTCTTGCGACTCTTGGAACGTCGGCAACGGTTGTATTTGCGTGGCAGCTTTCTGCTTTAGTCACAAAAATTTTCATTCTTGGAAACTCAATTGGAGATGTATATTTCCAACTGATGACGATATCAATCGCAGGGTTGGTTAAGGCTGCGGTTATTTGGGCTCAAGAGTTGTTAAGTTCAAGAGCGGCAACTTCAGTAAAAATTGAATTACGAAGCAAGTTTTATCTGGCAATAAAGACCTTACGTTCAGGTTGGTTAAACAATCAAAGCGCTGCCGAACTAAATCTGTTGGCAACCACTGGACTCGACTCTCTAGATTCGTATTTTGCGAAATTTTTACCACAACTTGTGTACGCAGTATTGGTTACGCCACTACTAGTGATTCTGATTTGGCTACAGGATGCCGCAAGTGGTGTGGCATTGGTTGCCACTTTGCCTCTGATTCCGGTATTTATGATTTTGATTGGTTGGGCAACCAATAATGCTCAAGAAAAACAATTGGATTCACTGACTCGACTCACACAGCATTTCCTTGAGGTATTGCGCGGCTTGACAACTCTGAGAATATTCGGCAGGGCAGAGGTGCAAGTAAAGACGATAACGTCAGCGAGCGAGCAATACCGGGTTCGCACTATGAAGGTATTGAGAATTACTTTCCTATCTGGATTTGCCTTGGAACTCTTGAGCAGTCTCTCAGTTGCTTTGATTGCCGTTTCGATTGGGCTACGCCTTGTGAATGATGAAATCTCATTACTGGTAGGCCTTTTTGTTTTGATTTTGGCGCCAGAGGTTTACCTGCCCGTTAGACAAGTTGGCGCCCAGTTTCATGCGGCAGCAGAAGGGGTAACTGCTTCTAAAAAAGTACTAGACATACTTGATCTCGCCTCTGAGGTTTCACGTGCAGGAGCATCCAATAATCCAGATTATGAAGGCCTGGATTGTGATTTCGAGGCCGGGAAATTAACTGTAATTACTGGACCTTCTGGCATAGGTAAATCCACCATTTTTCGAAACCTTCTGGGGCTTGACTCACCAGTTCAAAGTCAGAAGCTTCATCTTGTCAGTTGGATGCCTCAACAGGCATCCTTATTATCGGGAACTGTTCTTCAAAATATTCTTGGATTCGATTCAAGTTTTAATGAGCCTGCTGTTGAAAACAAAGCGCTGGTACTGGCAATGCAGATGGCGGCGCTAGATGACCTGCAACTGCAAGATCAAGTAGGTGTGGATGCTTCTCAAGTTTCAGGCGGGCAGGCACAAAGAATTAGCTTGGCACGTGCCTTCTACAGAGCACTTACTTTGGGAACACCTTATCTTTTGCTTGATGAGCCAATCTCAGCTATAGATTCTGTGCGAGCTTCTGTCGTAGTTACATCACTTAAATCTTTTGCTGCAAACGGAACCGCAGTTGCGGTAATTTCGCATCAAGAGCAACTTATCCGGGCAGCGGAACGGGTAATCGAGGTTGCAGATGTTTAATTTGATAAAACTAGGTTTACCTAAATCCAAGACATTTGGGGTAGGGCTACTCGTGAGCGTGCTCCAAGGATTATCGGCGGTTGCGTTGTTGGCGACTTCTGCTTGGTTGATTTCTAGAGCCGCAGAGCATCCACCAGTCATGTACCTCATGATCGCGGTTGTGGGCGTTAGAGGTTTTGCCTTAGGACGGTCAGCTTTCAGGTATGCCGAACGCATTTTTCTCCACGATGCAGCATTTCGAATGCTTTCGACCACGAGACCGCGAATTTTTCGGAAACTAATTCCATTCGCGCCGGCAGGCCTAGGTTTTGAATCTAGAGGCGATATTCTGACAAAAATTGGTGCTGACACCGATTCTCTGCAGAACCTACCTTTGAGAGTTATTGCACCGCTTGTTCAAGCTGGTGTGGTGGCATTGCTGACTGTCCTGGGAGTGGCTGTCTTGCTTCCCAGTGCAGCAATAATATTTCTGCTCACAGTGCTTACCGCTGCGTTTATTGCCTTACCAATTTCCAGTGCAGTTTCCAAACAAGCAGAACGCAAACAAGCAGACACATTGGCAAAACATGCCAGTAAGTCACTTGATTACATGGAACATTTAGACATTTTGGTTGCCTATGGATGGATAGATTCCGCGCTTCGGGAATTAAAAAAGATCGATGAAGTTTCTCTGGTACATGCCAAGCAAAAGGCGCTTTCAGCCGGCGTGGGGCAGGCCCTGTTCTCAATCACGGCCACACTGGCTACCATTGGAACCTCGTATTTTGGTGCGCAGTCCGTGTCTCAAGGTTCGCAACCAGGTGTAATGCTGGCCGTTTTCGTTTTGGTTCCTCTTGCGCTGTTTGACGTCTTCCTGACCCTGCAGCCTGTAATGAATTCTTGGCGAATATATAAGGCAAGTGCCATGCGTATATCGGAAATAGAAACCCGAAACATTCCTGATGTTCTCAAACCAGGGTTTGGGACTAAAACGTTGAGCGGTTTTACAAGTCTTGAGTTGAACGATATTTCTATCGCATACCCTACGGGGGGAGCGGTCCTAGATAGGGTTTCTTTCAAACTCAGCGCTGGGGAGACCCTCGCGATTACCGGACCAAGCGGTTCGGGTAAAAGCACACTTGCACTTGCCCTGGTTAGGTTTTTAAGTTTGCAATCAGGTAGTTATTTGATTAACGGAAAACTCGTTGACGAATATTCGGAAGATTCAATACATAGAACCATAGGGCTTGTCGAACAAAATCCAAATGTGTTCTTGGGCAATGTAAGAGACAACCTTTTGCTTGCAAAACAAGATGCTACAGATGCAGAAATTTGGAAAGTATTGCAAAAAGTTGGTTTGCACGAAATCTTTTCACTACGCCAGGGGTTGACTACTGAATTGGGGGATCGAGGAGTTTTAATTTCTGGTGGTGAGGCTCAGCGCTTGGCCCTCGCGCGAGCACTGCTGGCCGATTTTTCAGTAATCATTCTGGATGAACCAACTGCGAATGTTGACCAAATCTATGGATTTCAATTGGTAAGTGAATTACTCACAGCGGCAAAAGAGGAGTCCAACCGAGCAATCGTGTTGATCACTCATGATTCCAATTTGTCTTCCCTGGCCAATCAGCAAATTTCTTTATAGATTTAAGCGCAGATTTTAGGGGCTAATGCTGGTTGACTGCATTCTCAGACGCTTATTGAAAGCGTCTAAGTGCCTAGGCGCACCAACTGGGCCGCCAAGGTCAACCCATTCATCAACGGCACGAATTCCGTGAAGTGAACTTAGCGCCCAGATTTCAAGGTCTACCAGGTCGGCCGGCTTTACTTTCTCGGTGCGGGTTTGCAAACCCATTGACTCGGCGATAGCAAAAACCTCTTGGCGGGTGATGCTTGGAATCCAATCCAAATCCGAACCTGGTGCACAAAGCACATCATCTCTAAACCAAACCAAGGCGCTAAGTGCACCCTCAATAATGTAACCATCAGGTGAGAGTAATACGGCCTCGTCAGCACCGTGCATCTGGGCAGCTCGGCGCATTTGCATGCCAAGGCTTAAATCCGGGCCCTTAATGGTTGGTGAAATTCGCGGATCCGGTTCGCTGTAGCTCCAAAGCGATATTCTGGTTTCAAGTTCTGGCGCTTCACGCATTCTAAGAATCAGCTGGGTCTGAGCAGTTTCTGGATTCACTAGAAACTCAATTCGCGGAAACCATGAACCCTCGGCCGGGGTAAGTTTTGTGGCGGCGTCAAATAGTGCTGTGAGTTTTAAACCGGGTTCAATCTGGTGCACCCAGTTTTGGAATCTCGAATAGTGCTCTTGCAAGTTTCTTGCGCGGCCATCTGAAACTAGCCAGCTATCGGCAACCATAAGTTGACCATTAAGCACTTCATCGGGGGTGATTCCGACGATTACGTTGCCTTGCAGCGTATAAAGCTGTTCCTGGTCGGACATCGTCACCCCCTATCTTTCCTCTAATCTAGATTAAGAATCACTGGCCAAGGAAATCGGTAATTTCTTAGGTTGGCAAAACCTCTACATCAAACTGGAAGGTTTCTTCATGCGCCTGTTCAGTTTGCAACTGCGGGGTTGGGTAAAGCCGGCTGACGCCTATCTGCAATTTTTTTCGAATGAAGCCAACGCATTTTGGCTAGATCGTGAGCATCACCCAACTGCCGCCTTCAGTGTGGTTGGCGCTGGCATACCCACGCAGGATCTAACTCTTGGTGAGCACGAAGATAAAGAATTACCTTTTGATTGGCGCCCAGGGTTGGTTGGGTTTTTTGAGTATGAAGGCACGCCAAGATTCCTTCAGGTAGACCGCGCCATGGTGTTCGATCACCAGGCTCGAAAAGTCCACTTCGTTGGATTATTTGAAGATTCCAACGATTTTGAACAATGGTGCAATGCAGCTTTTTTGAGACTTGGCTTGATTGGCGGGGAGCTTGCCTCATACCGATTGCAAAGTTCAAAACCTGAGGAAATCACAAAGGTTAGCCTGCGTCACGATGCAGATGCTTATCTAGAGATGATTACCAAGGCTCAACAGCACATTGCCGCGGGCGATGTTTACCAAATTTGTTTAACCAACCAGATCAAGCTGCAACACAACCTTGATCCGCTTTCGGTTTTCTTGAACCTGCGTGAGTCAAACCCTGCACCTTATACCGCGTTCATGAAGATCAACGGGGTAACTGTGGTTTGTAGTTCACCCGAGCAGTTCCTGCAGGTGAGCGCGAGCGGCACAATTAGAACCAAACCAATCAAGGGCACGCGTCCACGCGGAGCAGATGAAGTGAGTGATTTAGCAAATGCGCAAGAGCTTCGTGAGAATGAAAAAGAGCGCGCCGAAAACTTAATGATCGTTGACCTAATGCGAAACGACCTGGGCAAAGTTGCCAAGGCAAATTCGGTTCAGGTTCCAAAACTTTTTGAGGTTGAAACCTACGCAACCGTGCATCAACTGGTCAGCACAATCCAAGCCGAGCTTGCAGATGACCAAGACGCTTTCACTGCGCTTGAGGCAGCGTTCCCTGGTGGCTCAATGACCGGCGCTCCAAAAATTAAAGCCATGCAAATCATTAAGGACCTCGAAGCGGGGGAGCGCGGCGTCTACTCGGGCGTGCTTGGATATTTTGGATTCAATGGTGCCGCCGAATTCGGCATGACAATTCGCACCGTGGTTTTCGAAGGCAACCAGGCCAGCATCGGTGTTGGTGGCGGAATTACCAGCGATTCAGACCCATTAGCCGAACTCGAAGAGACCAAACTCAAGGCCCAGGCCCTGCTTAGAGCGCTAAACGCACCTGACCCTTGGGCCTAGTTGGTAACCTTATAAGAATGACTGACGCAACAAACGAAAACGAGTACGACGTACTCGCTATTCAGGACAAATGGCTCCCAATCTGGGATGAGCTGCGCCCTTTTGCGTCAGGTAAGCCGGGCGATGCAAGACCTAAAAAGTATGTTCTAGACATGTTCCCTTACCCATCGGGTGACTTGCACATGGGTCACGCCGAGGCTTACGCGCTTGGCGATGTTATCTCTCGCTACTGGGTTCAAAAAGGTTTCAACGTAATGCACCCAATTGGTTGGGACTCTTTTGGTTTGCCAGCCGAGAATGCTGCGATTAAGCGTGGCCTTGATCCAAAGGGTTGGACCTACGACAACATTGCTCAGCAACGCGCTTCGATGCGCCGCTACGCATGTTCTTTTGACTGGGACCGCGTACTAATTACCTCGGACTCTATTTACTACCGCTGGAACCAGTGGTTGTTCTTGGAGTTCTACAACAAAGGTTTGGCCTACCGCAAAAACTCAAACGTGAACTGGTGCCCAAGCTGTCAGACCGTTCTAGCTAACGAGCAGGTTGTTCAGGGTCTTTGTGAGCGTTGCGACAGCGTAGTTACCAAGAAGGCACTTACTCAGTGGTACTTCAAGGTCACCGATTACGCCGACCGCCTACTTGATGACTTAGACACTCTTGAAGGTAATTGGCCGGCCAAGGTGCTTTCAATGCAGCGCAACTGGATTGGTCGTTCATACGGCGCCGATGTTGAATTTGAAATTGAAGGCCGCGATGAGCCGGTGACAGTTTTCACAACTCGACCTGACACTTTGTTTGGTGCAACATTTATGGTGGTTGCTGCCGACAGCGCACTTGCTGCCGAGCTTGCTGCAAACACCGATACCGCAACACAGCAGAAGTTTGCCGAATACCTAGAAATGGTTAAGCAGTCAAATGACATTGAGCGTTTGGCAACCGACCGCCCTAAGACCGGAGTAAACCTTGGTCGCTTTGCGATCAACCCGGTAAATGGCGAGCGAATTCCAATTTTGGTTTCTGACTACGTGCTTGCTGATTACGGTCACGGTGCAATCATGGCCGTTCCGGCACACGACCAGCGCGACTTTGATTTTGCTAAGGCTCTTGGTCTTCCAATTCGCGTAGTGGTTGAAACCGGAGAAGAAGATCCAAACGTATCGGGTTCTGCAACCGTGGGCGAAGGCACAATGGTTAACTCCGGGCCGCTGGATGGTTTGAATAAGAAAGAGGCAATTGAAAAAGTAATTGCTCTTCTTGAAAAAGATTCAAAGGGTAAGAAGACCAAAAACTTCCGCTTGCGCGACTGGTTGATTTCGCGTCAGCGCTACTGGGGAACTCCAATTCCAATCGTGCACTGTGAAATGTGTGGCGAGGTTCCGGTTCCGCAAGATCAGCTTCCGGTTGAATTGCCATCGGCTGCGGGTCTTGACCTTAAGCCAAAGGGGACTTCACCGCTTGGTGGCGCCGAGGAATGGGTCAACGTTGCCTGCCCTAAGTGCAGCATGCCGGCCAAGCGCGACACCGACACCATGGATACCTTTGTGGACTCCTCTTGGTACTTCTTGCGATTCTTGTCACCGGAGTCAACCACCGAGGCATTCCCGAAGCAGGCGGCAAAAGACTGGGCACCGGTTGACCAGTATGTAGGCGGCGTTACTCACGCGATCTTGCACCTTCTTTATGCACGATTTGTAACCAAGGTGCTACATGACTTGGATTACATAGATTTCGAAGAGCCATTCACTCGCTTGCTTAACCAGGGAATGGTTTTGATGAATGGCAGCGCAATGTCAAAGTCACGCGGAAACATTGTGGCTTTGAGTGAGCAGCTTGATACTCACGGTGTCGACGCCGTTCGTCTAACCATGTCATTTGCTGGTCCGCCAGAAGAAGACATCGACTGGGCCGATGTGTCACCAGCGGGTTCAGCAAAATTCTTGGCTCGTGCCTGGAGAACAGCAAACGATGTCGCAAGTGATATCGGTGTTGATTTTGCAGCTGGCAATAAAGAACTGCGCAAGGCAACCCACACGTTCCTTCGTGACTTTGGTCCGCTAATTGAAGGTTTCAAATTCAACGTTGGTGTGGCAAAGATCATGGAATTGGTAAATGCGCTGCGTAAGGCCATCGACGGCGATGCTGGTGCGAGTGACCCTGCCGTTCGCGAAGCTGCCGAGACAGTTGCCAAGGCGCTTTCGTTGTTTGCGCCGTACACCGCAGAAGACATGTGGCAGAAGTTGGGTTTTGAGCCAGGCGTTGCCTTGGCGCAGTTGCCTGATGCAGATGAATCTCTGTTAGTTGAGAGCTCGGTAATTGCCGTGGTTCAGGTTGATGGCAAGCTTCGCGACAAGTTTGAGGTTTCGGTAGACATTACCGAAGATGCACTGCGCGAGCAAGCACTTGGCTCTGATGCCGTGAAGCGAGCTATTGGCGACAAGACCGTTGCAAATGTGATTGTGCGTGCTCCGAAGCTTGTAAACATCGCCACTAAATAATTGGGCCACTAAGTAAGTCGCGGTTTTCCACAGATTTACCTAAGGCGCCTTCTCAATTGAGAGGGCGTTTTAGTTTTGCCTCATGGATTGGCTAAGACTAAAACTCGCCGAAGCGATAGGCGGCAAACAACCAATCAATAAAAAGCTTTTGCTGGTCATTGGGGCAGTGGTTGCCACTGTCGTTTTTCTTGTCAACGGAATGACCAGCGCCAGGGAAGTGCCGGTTGCTAACCAACCGAGTATTGCTCCAGACCAAGTCGTGGTGAGTGCGGCAACCATCTACGTTCACATTGTTGGCGAGGTAACCGCGCCAGGCATTTACCAATTGGAATCCGGCGCAAGGTTAATGGACGCCATATTTGCGGCCGGTGGACTAACTAAAACCGCCGATCAAGCCAGCGTGAATTTGGCCAGAGAGCTAACCGATGGCGAACAAGTTGTGGTCTATAAATTTGGTGCGGCGCCAATGGTGGTGGGGTCGGCTGCCGGCGGTGCGGCTCAAATAAGTTTGAACCGGGCAAGTGCTGCCGAGTTGGAAGATCTACCAGGTGTGGGGCCAGCATTGGCCGCAAGAATAATCGACTGGCGAACAGCAAACGGTGGCTTCAAAAAGAAAGAAGACTTGCTGAGCATCAGCGGCATCGGTGACAAGCTATTTGCCGGCCTGAAAGATCAGGTAGTACTTTGAGTACCTGGTTGGCTGCAATTTGTCTCTGGTTAAGTTTGCTCACCACGTTTTGGTTGCTGGGCTTCAATTGAAAAGGTATTGGCTGCTGATAGCGGCTGCATTAATTGCCGGCTGGAGTTCGTTTGGAATTCAATACGCGGCATCTAGGCCACTTGCACTTGATAATGCTGTATCTGAATTTGCTTCCGCCAATTCAGAGTTCACCGTTTTAGATGAACCAAGAAGGTTCGGAAGTTTAAACAGTTATCGGGTAAGTGTCCGGTTAGATTCGGCCGAACTTCAGGGGCAAATCCTTGGGCTCGCGGCCCGTGGCGAGTTGCGCGGTGGTCATGCTCTTTCCAAACTCAAAGCAAATCAAATTGCGAGTTGTCGTTTGGAGTTTAGGCCCACCAAATCCAATCAGCGCGCTGGTTTTGCCGCCAGGTGTAAAGACGAACTCGTGACTTTAAAAGAAGCCAATAACGGTAAGGCACTTGTGCAACAGGTGCGCTCAGCTTTTTTAGCAAACATCAAAGCAGTAACCAAAGATGCCGGGGCGTTGGTGGCTGGTTTGGCAATCGGCGAAACCGGTTCGCTTAGTGATGGTCTAAAGCAAGATATGAAAGTCGTTTCGCTAACCCATCTGACTGCAGTCTCTGGTGCAAATTGCGCAATCGTTTTGGCTTTGGTCTATTTCCTGATCAAGCGGCTAGGTGGTGGCAGATGGCTGCGAATGTGGATTGGGCTTTTCACTTTGTTTGCCTATGTTGCGCTGGTTGGCGCTCAGCCAAGTGTTTTGAGAGCGGCGGTTATGGCCGGTGCTGTGCTGGTGGCCATCTCACTTGGTAGAAAAACCGCACCCATGAATGCACTGGCGCTTTCGGTAATCATTCTTTTGGTTGCAGACCCTTGGTTAGCAACTGATTTTGGCTTTGCGCTATCGGTAGCAGCCACTGCTGGGCTACTTATTATCACCGAGCCAATTGCCAGCAAGTTATCCAGGCACATGCCTAGATGGTTGGCTCTTTCAATCGCAGTTGCGATATCGGCTCAGGTTTTTTGCTTACCTATTTTGTTGCAACTTCAAGGAGGTCTAGCAACCTATGCGCTACCGGCAAATATTCTTGCCGAACCCTTGGTTGCCCCAGTGACCGTTCTAGCAATCATTGCGGTCGCGGTTGCTGTGTCTTTGCCTTGGTTGGCAGGCTTGCTTACCTACACGGCATCGTTTGGCACAGCTGAAATAGAAAATTTGGCACACTACTTTGCCAATCTTGATAATTCCAACCTGAGTTGGCCACCCGGAATATTTGGTTTCTTGAGCGCAGTGGCTTTGCTTCTGGCGGCGTTACTTTGGTTAAGAGCCGAGCCAACAAATTTAAGAAACCTTGGCATTGGACTATTGGTTGTTATATTTGCCGCCAGTGCCGGTTCGTTTACTTGGGTGCTAATTAAACAAGCAACTTGGCCCATGAAAGACTGGCAAGTCGTAGCCTGTTATGTTGGCCAGGGTGACGCGCTTGTGATCAGTTCGGAAAACCTAATTGTCCTGGTTGATGTTGGTCGCGATGTAAGGCCAATAGATCAGTGCCTTAGCAAGCTCGGCGTTAAACAAATTGACTTGTTGGTGCTCACTCACTTTGACATGGATCACGTTGGTGGGCTCAAAGGTGCTGTTGAGGGTCGCAAGGTTGGAAACGTTTTGATTAGTCCATTTAAAGATGAACGATGGGGAGCCACCGGTACAAATCTTTACCTTCAAGCAATCGGAGCCAAAATCATTCCCGCAGAAAAAGACATGCAGGGGAGTCTGGGCAACCATAGCTGGAAGGTGCTCTCACCGAATCGCAATGCTCAAGGGGCCGAAGATTCAAATGACGCCAGTGTTGTGATGCTCTGGAATTTGGGGGATTGCAATCTACTTACCATGGCGGATCTTGGAGAGCGGGGTCAAATGCGAATGTCATCGGGTGAGGCGTGGTGGCAAGATCCAATTTTGAAATCATTGCCCTTGGTGTTGAAGGTTTCCCACCACGGGTCCGCAGATCAGTACCCGGAACTTATTGAGGCGCTTGAACCAGACTTGGCCCTTATTTCCGTGGGGGTGGGCAACAGTTACGGGCACCCAACTCAGCGAACCATGGGGCTATTGAAAGGTTTGGGTGCCGAGATTGCCAGAACTGACCTGCAGGGGACGATCGCCGTTGCATCCAGCGGATCTGGCCTAGCCATTACCAACTCTCCGCACGGTTAGGCTTGCATGGTGAGCAAGGCTAAGCAAATGGACTGGAGAAAGGCGCTACCCGCACCCGTACTGTTTGTTTCAGGGCCTGAAGAGTATTTTGCCGGTCGCGCAATTAGAAGTGTTCGCGAAAAGCTAAGGGCTCAAGATACATCACTAGAGGTGCACGAGCTTGAGGCAGCCGATTACACAGCCGGAACGTTGCTAAACATCACCAGCCCTTCTCTTTTTGCCGAACCACGACTTGTGATTATTCGTGGCATAGAAAAATGCAGTGACGATTTAATCACCGATGGCCTTGAGTACATTGCCAACCCAACAGACGACACCACGGTAATTCTTAGGCACAACGGTTCAAGCGTTCGTGGAAAAAAACTTGTTGATGCAATTCGTGAATCGGAAAATGCGGCCGAGGTCGCTTGCGCCGATATTAAGAAAGACTCCGATAGGCAAGCGTTTGTGCAGGGGGAATTCGCCCATGCAGAACGAAAAGTCACTCCGGGTGCAGTGCGCGCGCTTCTAGATGCATTTGCCGACGACACCGCAGAGTTGGCGGCAGCCTGCAACCAGCTCCTGTTGGACAGCGCCGAATCAATCACCGAGGAAATCGTTGATCGTTATTACGGCGGCCGTGTTGAGACCAACGCCTTCAAAGTCGCCGATGCAGCACTAGCCGGCAGGGCAGGTGAGGCAATGGCCTTGCTTCGTCATGCCTTGGCAACGGGCGCCGACCCAGTTCCGCTAGTAGCCGCAATCTCAATGAAGATCAGGCAGATGGCAACGATCTTTGGAAACAGGTCTGCATCGCCGGCAAGTTTGGGAATGGCACCTTGGCAATTAGACAGGGCCAGAAAAGATTTAACCGGCTGGACCGATGACGGTCTGGCGGCAGCAATTCAAGCAATGGCCACCGCAGATGCGGCGGCAAAGGGTGCCGAACGCGATCCAATTTATTCTTTAGAGAAACTGGTGAACCTAATTGCACATAAGGGAATAGTGCAATCTAAATGAATCAAGTGAAAAACAAACTGGGTATCACTGGCTTTCTTGCAATCGTTTTTATTGCAATAGTGCTTCGCCCGCCAGTGGCGTCAATGGGTCCGCTACTTCAAGAGATCCAAGCCGGATTGTCGGTATCGGCCGAGTTGATTGGCCTATTGGCTGCAGCACCGGTGCTTTGTTTTGGGCTCGGTGCTTTTGCTAGTCCTTGGTTGGTTAGCAAGGTTGGCGTAAATCACGCCATGTTCTATGTCTTGAGTTTCTTGGCTGCGGCATCGGTGCTTCGAATGTTCTTTGGTTACCCCGGCCTTTTGCTTGGAACCATTGGCGCGGGGCTTTCAATTGCAATCGCTAACGTGCTGTTGCCAACCGTGGTGCGCATTCAATTTCCGGGCAAAGTTGCACTGGTTACCGGTGCCTACACAACTCTGCTTTCTATTTCGGCGAGTCTCGCGGCGTCGGTGGCGGTTCCATCGAGTTCGTTCCTAGGTGGCTGGAGCCCGGCACTTGCCATTTGGATTATTCCTACCGTGCTGGCAATTTTGCTTTGGTTGCCTCAGGTGAGTCAACAAGATGCTCACGTTCCTCAAGCCGCACACGCTGCGGCCGAAGAAAAAGCTGCCGTGCTTCGCTCACCAATTTCTTGGGCAATCGTTGGGTTTTTTGGAATTCAATCTTTGGGTTTTTACGCTCTGCTTGGTTGGATGCCATCGGCGCTGGTTTCAATTGGCGAAACTCCTGAAGCTGCCGGAAACTTTTTGGGTTTTGCCAGTGCAATTGGTATTCCAAGCGGATTGATCATTTCTTCACTGCTGGGTCGTTTCAAATCTTTGGCTTGGTGGGCAGCCGGCACGAGTTTTTCAACCTTGCTGGGCAACCTGCTTTTCACTTTCGTTCTGCAGACTCAAAACACCGCCTATTTGATTCCGGCCTGCATCCTGATTGGTTTAGGAATGTCGGCAACCTTCCCGATTTCACTTTCACTAATTAGCACCAGGGCTTCGACTCAGGCACAAACCACTCAGCTGTCTGCCATGTCGCAGGGTTGGGGGTACCTGCTGGCAGCAGCGGGCACTTTCATGGTTGGTTTCGTAGCCAACCTTTCTGGCAGCTGGGCTCTTAGTTTTGCAATCATTTGTTTCTTGACGCTAGTTCAAACTGCGGTTGGCGTTTATGCCGGCAGGCCCGGAGTAATTCCAGCCAAATAAAAAATCCCCAACCTAATGGTTGGGGATTTTCTAAAGCTCTGATTTTTACAGTGCTGAAACCTTCTTAGCCAAAGCTGACTTGCGGTTAGCGGCCTGGTTCTTGTGGATTACTCCCTTTGAAACAGCCTTGTCTAGCTTCTTAGAAGCTAGTGCTAGTGCGTTTGATGCTGCAGCCTTGTCTCCGGCAGCTGCTGCTTCACGAGCTGCGCGAATCGCGGTCTTTAGCTCGCTCTTTACAGCCTTGTTGCGCTCAGCAGCCTTTAGGTTGGTGCCAATGCGCTTGATCTGTGACTTGATGTTTGCCATGTTTCACTTTCTTGATTTGCTACCCCGCGCGGGGCAACTAAAAGAGTTTTTGTTGGGATTTGGATGGAGACACTCATCCGTATCGAGTACTAATGCTACCAGCCCCAAAGCCCATAAGGCAACCAATCGGGCCTACTACGCCCTAGATAAGCGGCGTCTGTGCGACAATTAGGGGTCCGCATATCGGGCTTTTCATAACTACCAAGAGGTATACCTTGTCTCCACGCGCCACCCGCCGACTTGAACCGGCGAAGACCGACCCGGCGCTAATCCGCAATTTCTGCATCATTGCCCACATTGACCACGGAAAATCTACCTTGGCCGACCGCATGCTGCAGCTCACCGGAGTGGTTGACGACCGATCAATGCGTGCTCAGTACCTTGACCGCATGGATATCGAGCGCGAGCGAGGCATCACTATTAAGTCTCAGGCAGTTCGCATGCCTTGGGAAACCGATGGTCAGACCTACGCCTTGAACATGATTGACACCCCGGGCCACGTGGACTTCACATATGAGGTATCTCGTTCTTTGGCCGCGTGTGAGGGTGCCGTACTTTTGGTTGACGCGGCTCAGGGCATTGAGGCCCAGACTCTGGCCAACCTCTACCTCGCCATGGAAAACGATCTGCAGATCATTCCGGTGCTAAACAAGATTGACCTTCCAGCCGCACAGCCAGAAAAGTATGCAGAGGAACTTGCCAACCTAATTGGTGGCAACCCGGAGGACTGCCTAAGAGTTTCGGGCAAGACCGGCGTTGGTGTTGACCAGTTGCTAGACAAAATCGTAAAGACGATTCCTCACCCGGTTGGTGACCCAAACGCGCCGGCACGCGCGATGATCTTTGACTCTGTTTACGACAGCTACCGAGGTGTGATCACCTACGTACGAATGATCGACGGAAGTTTGAATCCACGCGAGAAGATTCAAATGATGTCTACCCGTGCAGTGCACGAACTACTTGAAATTGGAGTTTCTTCTCCAGAGCCAGAACCAACCAAGGGTCTTGGTGTTGGTGAAGTTGGATATTTGATCACCGGTGTAAAAGATGTTCGCCAGTCAAAAGTTGGTGACACCATTACCAACCAAGCAAAACCGGCAACCGATGCACTCAAGGGATATAAAGAACCGCTACCAATGGTGTACTCGGGTATTTATCCGATTGACGGCAGCGACTACCCAGTGCTTCGCGAAGCGCTAGATAAGTTAAAGCTCTCAGATGCCGCGTTGGTTTATGAACCAGAAACTTCTGTAGCACTTGGTTTTGGTTTCCGATGCGGGTTCCTTGGTTTGCTTCACCTTGAAATCATTACCGAGCGCCTTGAACGTGAATTTAATCTTGACTTGATTGCTACTGCTCCGTCTGTGGTTTACGAAGTAACCATGGACGACGGCAAAGAAATTACTGTCACTAACCCAAGCGAGTTCCCGGGTGGAAAAATTAAGCAAGTTCTTGAGCCAATGGTTAAGGCAACCATTTTGCTGCCTAAGGACTACACCGGAACTGTGATGGAACTTTGCCAGCAGCGTCGCGGCACAATGATTGACATGCAGTACCTGGGTGAAGATCGAGTGCAGTTGCGATACTCACTTCCGCTTGCGGAAATTGTTTTTGACTTCTTTGATCAGCTAAAGAGTAAGACGGCTGGCTACGCATCTTTGGATTACGAAGAGACCGGCCTTGAAAAGGGTGACTTAGTAAAGGTTGACCTATTGTTGCAGGGTGAGCAGGTAGACGCTTTTAGTGCCATCGTTCACAAGGACAAGGCCTACGCCTACGGAGTCATGATCACCGGAAAGCTTCGCGAACTAATTCCGCGCCAGCAATTTGAGGTCCCTATTCAGGCGGCTATCGGTGCACGCATCATTGCTCGTGAATCCATTCGAGCAATTCGTAAGGATGTTTTGGCCAAGTGTTACGGTGGAGACATTTCGCGTAAGCGCAAACTTCTGGAGAAGCAAAAAGAAGGTAAGAAGCGCATGAAGATGGTGGGCCGCGTTGAGGTTCCACAGGAAGCCTTTATTGCCGCACTGTCTTCTGACAGCGAGAAAAAGGGCGAAAAGAAGGGCAAGTAATGGCTGGCCCATTGCCAATTGGCGAACCTGCCCCTTTAGATGGGCTGCTCCCGTTTCAAGCTCACGAAGGCGCACAAGCTAGAACCTTCCACGCTTATGTTCACGTTCCTTTTTGCAAGGTTCGCTGTGGCTACTGTGACTTCAACACCTATACGGCAAGCGAGTTGGATGGCGCTAAGCAAAGCGATTACGCAAAGCTCGTAACTTCGGAAATTGCGTTTAGTAAGACCGTGTTGGAAAAATCAAATTTGCCGGCGCGCAAATTAAGCACAGTGTTCTTTGGCGGCGGAACTCCAACTCAATTGCCGGCGGCGGATTTGAATTTTATGTTGGCAAAGCTTGGCAGTGACTTTGGGTTTGTCCCGGGTGCTGAAATTACCACCGAGGCAAACCCAGACACGGTTGACGATGCATACCTTCAAGAACTTCGGGCCGGAGGCTTCACAAGAATTTCATTCGGTATGCAATCTGCTGTGCCGCAGGTGCTAAAAACTCTAGAGCGAACCCATAACCCAGCAAATGTTGCCAAGGTCGTGGTGCAGGCAAAAAATGCGGGCATGGCCACCTCGGTTGATTTAATTTACGGCGCACCGGGCGAGACTCTGGATCAGTGGCGTGAAAGCGTGGAATCGGCAATTGCCATGCAGCCAGATCATATCTCCGCCTACGCGCTAATTGTTGAAGATGGCACGAAGCTGGCAAGGCAAATTAAATCTGGGGAACTTACCGAGCCAGACGAAGATTTGCAAGCCGATAAATATGAACTTGCCGATGCTTTGCTTACAGCGGCTGGCTACGGTTGGTACGAGGTTAGTAACTGGGCAAAAATTATTGACGGCTCAACCAGTGCGAATGCGTCGGCTCACAATATTTCTTATTGGGCTTCTCAAGACTGGTGGGGCTATGGTCCAGGAGCGCACAGTCATGTGGGTGGAGTGCGTTGGTGGAACGTTAAGCATCCAAGTGCCTACTCGGGCAAAATCACTCAAGGTCATTCACCGGCTGCCGGAAAAGAAACCTTAGGAAATCGCACTCGTCTTGCAGAGCGTGTGCTCCTGGAGATTCGAATCAACTCCGGGTTGAGTATTTCCTTAGCCAAAGAAGTAAATCCAAACGCAGCAGAGCTAATTGCCGGATTCATCGCCGGCGGCCTAGTCGAGGCGCGCGAGGCTATTGGTGGAGTTTTGAAACTTACGCTGCAAGGTAGATTGCTTGCAGATTCAATCGTGCGAAAGCTGCTGGCAGATTAATTAGTTCTTGATGAACCTAATTGAAACCGGGTAGCGGTAAAACTCGCCGATGCTTGCCTTGTAGGCGGCAATGATTCGGAAAACCACCCAAACAATTGGTGGCAGCCAAAAGAACGCCCAGCCAATAATTGTGATTGCAAGGACCACGTAAAACAGAACCATCGTGATGCCAAAGTTTAGAGATTCGGTTACGTGGTGACGGATGAACGGTCCACGATCTTTGAGTAGTAGATAACCCAGCAGGGGAGCAAAGAACTCAAACACGATTCCAAATGCGTGAACTACAATTGCCCACAGTCTTTCAAGCTCCGGCGAAAGCGGCTCTTGAGGTGTTGCGTATGGGTTTGAATCGGTCATCGGTGCTCCTATCTAGCCTGTTCAGCCTACCTATTGCCACTAAGTACGGGTAATATTGGCACTCAGAGTGTTGGAGTGCTAAACCGATAAGTCACGAGGGGGTGTTGCATGATTCCAGACAGAAGCCTTGAAGTTTTGCGCGCCATCGTGCAGGACTACATCGCCAGCAAAGAACCGGTTGGCTCAAAGTCACTGGTTGAGCGTCACTCGTTTGGGGTATCGGCTGCCACTATTCGCAACGATATGGCCCTGCTTGAAGAAGAAGACTTAATTCACGCGCCGCACACTTCTGCGGGCCGAGTACCAACCGATAAGGGGTATCGACTTTTCGTTGATCGCCTAAGCGAGGTAAAGCCGCTAAATGCTTCGGAGCGTTTAGCGATCGAGAACTTTATGGTTGGCAGCGCCGACCTAGATGAAACTTTGGGCAGAACTGTAAGACTGCTTTCCCAACTAACTAATCAGGTTGCAATGGTCCAGTATCCAACTCTGGGCAAGGCCTCGGTTCGCCACATTGAATTGATTCCTGCTGCCGACACGAGAGTCCTGATGGTTCTGATTACCGATAACGGCAGAATTCAGCAGCACGTTATAGAACTTGGTACCGCTGTAGATGAAGCTTTCATTTCTGAGCTTCGTGCAAAGTTGAATGCAGCGCTAATTGGTGCGGCGCTTACCGATGTTGCAGGCAAGGTAAAGGGCATTGCTGCAGCGATGAAGCCAGACCTAGCCAAATTGGCAAACCTAATCATTCAAAATCTGCTTGATCAGGTTGACGCTAATCGACAAGAGAAAATTATTTTGGCCGGTACTTCAAATTTGGCTAAACGCAAAGAAGATTTTCCGGGAAGCATTTCACCCGTTCTTGAAGCAATCGAGGAACAGGTTGTCTTACTGAAGCTAATCAGCGAGATGCAAGCAGAACAACACGGTGTGAGTCTAAGAATTGGTCGCGAGAATACCCTCGAGGGTCTAACCAATGCATCGGTTGTGGTGAGCGGTTACGAAAACCAAGGAAGCGAAATCGCCAAGCTTGGAGTTATTGGCCCAACTCGAATGGATTATTCATCAAACATTTCGGCGGTGCGCGCTGTGGCACGTTACCTAACTAAGACCCTGGGCAACTAGGTAAGTGAGCAAGAGGAACTTTTGAGCGATCACTATGAAGCTTTAGGCGTTGCGCGCGACGCGAGTGAAGATCAGATCAAGAAGGCGTATCGCAAACTTGCTCGTGAGCTACACCCTGATGTGAACCCTGCGCCGGAGGCACAGGAGCGATTTAAAGCTGTAACCCACGCATACGAGGTCCTAAGCGATGCGAATTCTCGCCGTCAATACGACATGGGCGGCAACGATCCATTCGGTGGCGCCGGCTTTGGAGGCTTTGGCGACATCTTTGACACATTCTTTGGTGGCGGTGCCAGTCGCGGGCCTAGATCCAGAGCCGAACGCGGGCAAGACGCACTTATTCGAATTGACCTAACTTTGGATGAAGTAATTTTTGGAACTGCCAAGAGCGTTGAGGTAGACACTGCCGTGCTGTGTGAAACCTGTCAGGGTTCTTGCTGCCGCCCGGGCACGGGCATGGCCACGTGTGATATTTGTGGCGGTGCGGGCCAGATTCAGCGACAGGTTCGCTCTCTACTTGGGAACGTAGTCACTTCACAGCCGTGTGGCACCTGTAGAGGTTTTGGTCAGGTTATTCCTGAGCCTTGCATTGATTGCCGTGGTCAGGGTCGCGTTCGCGCACGCCGCACGATTGATCTGAACATTCCTGCGGGTGTTGAAGACGGATTGCGTTTGCAGTTGTCGGGTCAAGGTGAAGTTGGTTTTGCTGGCGGTCAAAGCGGTGACCTATACGTTGACATGGCAGTGCGCGAGCACGACGTGTTTGGTAGACAAGGTGATGATCTCACCTGCGTGCTTGAGGTTCCACTTCACGAAGCAGTGCTTGGTGCGCTAACCAAAATTGAAACCTTTGACGGTGAAATTGAAATTGAAATTGAACCAGGTTCTCAAACCGGAGAAGTTATAAACGTAAAGGGCAAGGGTGTGCAACATTTGCGCACGAGCGGTCGCGGAGACTTGAAAATTAAACTTCAGGTGCTCACTCCTACCAAGCTTGACTCCAAGCAAAAAGAACTCTTCCGGTCCCTTGCAGGTATGCGCAAGGACGAGAGCATTAAATTGGTGAAGCAAAGCCACGGTCGATTCACCGGCAAGCGAAAAGGCTAAACATGGTTGAGCCAATGTTCGTTAGAGAGTTCGACTCCTCGGTTTCTGAGGGTTCGATTATTGAATTGACTGGCCCGGAGGCAAAGCACGCGGTATCGGTTCGCAGAATGCGGGTTGGCGAAGATATCCAATTAACTAACGCGGTTGGTTTGCGCCTGAAGGGGCAGGTTGAATCAATAAACGGCAACGCGCTAAAGGTATTGACCAAATCGGTAGCGCATGATGCTGCGCCAAGTTTGCAAATCACTCTGGTGCAGGCTTTGGCCAAGGGCGATCGCGATGAATTGGCAGTTCAGGCATCAACCGAGCTTGGCGTATCGGGAGTTATTCCTTGGGAATCTGACCGTTCGGTAAGTAGATGGATTGGCCTCAAGGAGGCTAAGGGTGTTGAGCGCTGGCAGAGCATCGTTACCGAAGCGGCAAAGCAATCGCTTCGAGTCTGGCACCCAGTAGTTACCTCTCCAATAAAGGGAGTGCAAGTAGCTCAGTTGGTTACCGACTTTAATTTGGTGTTGGTTCTAGATCCCACCGCAAAACTCGGCCTTGGCGAAAGTAAATTGCCGGAATTTGGAACAGTAGCTCTTGTAGTTGGGCCAGAAGGCGGCATCAGCGATGCCGAATTAGAGGCTCTTGAGAGCGCTGGCGCGCATCGGGTTCACCTTGGCGCTTCAATACTTAGAACTTCAACAGCCGGAGTGGCCGCCATTTCCGCAATCCTTGCCCTGTCTGGGCAGTGGGGCAAGAAGTAGACTGCTTTTTGGAGGAAACATTGAACAACCCTGACTGCATATTTTGCAGAATCGCTAGCAAGGACATCCAGGCAAACCTGGTTGCCGAGACTGACTTGTCGCTAGCCTTTTGGGACATTTCACCTCGCCAGCCAATTCACATTTTGGTTATACCTAAGAACCATCATGCGAACATCGCCGAATTAACCCAGAACTCACCGGAACAATTGGTTGACCTCATGCAGCTGGGCACTCAGATTGCTTTAGATAAATCAACCGGTTCGTTCAGATTAAGTTTCAACACCGGCGAAGAAGCCGGCCAGACCGTTTTTCACGCGCACGGCCATATAACCAGCCGCACACCTAAGGACCAGATTGCCTAATTCAGTAAAAGGTTCACGCGCCAAATCTGTGACTCAAAAGATGCAGATTGTAGGAGTTCCTATGGTTTCGCTATTTGGTACCGAGGACAGGCTTTTAAAAACTCTGGAACAGACATACCCGGATGTTGAAGTACATGCTCGCGGAAACGAAGTCGTTTTAAAAGGCCCAGATCAGCAGGTTGTTGAAGCTAAGAAGCTAATTGAGCAAATGGTTGCCCTTATTGCAAATGGTCAAGACCTTGCACCACAAGATTTCACGCGCTCTGCAAAAATGCTTGAGTCTGAATTGCGTCCGGCAGATGTGCTTAGCCAAAGCATTTTGAGTTCCCGTGGCAAGAGCATTCGCCCAAAGACACTTGGTCAAAAGAAGTACGTTGACGCAATTGACGAAGCAACGATTGTGTTTGGTATCGGCCCGGCCGGAACAGGTAAGACCTACTTGGCAATGGCCAAGGCCGTGCAGGCATTGCAGCGCAAAGAAATTAGTCGCATTATTCTGACTCGCCCAGCGGTAGAGGCAGGAGAGCGTTTAGGTTTTCTACCTGGCACACTCAACGACAAGATTGACCCATATCTGCGTCCGCTATTTGATGCATTGCACGAAATGCTCGAACCGGAATCAATTCCAAAGTTGATGGCGGCAGGAACCATTGAAGTTGCACCACTTGCCTACATGCGAGGCCGCACCTTGAACGATTCATTCATCATTCTTGATGAGGCTCAAAACACCACCCCAGAACAGATGAAGATGTTTTTGACCCGCTTGGGCTTCAATTCAAAAATGGTGGTCACCGGTGACATCACTCAGATTGACTTGCCAACCGGTTCATCGGGTTTGCGCACTGCGGTAGAGGTGCTTAGCAAGGTTGAAGGCATGCACTTTGCCACGCTCACCTCAGAAGACGTTGTTCGTCACTCGCTGGTAGCAAAGATTGTTGATGCTTATAGCAAGTACGAAGACAAAAAGACTGCAGCCAAGCCTGCGGCAAAGAAGGCTCGCTAGTGACTATTGAAATTAATAACGAGTCTGAACTTTCGGTAGACGAAGCTCGCGTTTTGCGTTTGGCTCAGTTTGCTTTTCAGGAGATGCATCTGCACTCAAAGACCGAACTCGCAATTCAGTTTGTTGATGAGCCAGCAATGGAAGTGCTGCACATTCAGTGGATGGATGAGCCTGGCCCAACCGATGTACTGAGTTTTCCAATGGATGAATTGCGTCCGGGTAGTGAATCGGAAATTACTCCAGCCGGACTACTAGGTGACATCGTCATCTGTCCGCAGGTTGCTGCAAAGCAGGCTGAGGTTGCCGGTCACGAAGCAATCAATGAGATTCTTCTGCTCACCACTCATGGAATTTTGCACCTACTTGGTTTCGATCATGCTGAACCCGATGATGAAAAAGAAATGTTTGGTCTGCAAAAGGCAATCCTGGATAACTTCTATAAACATGAAGCAGGCAACTAGTTGATAGGTCTAGCCCTCTGGATTGCTGCCGTGTTGGCACTCTTGACTACCCTTACCGCAGTTGTGAAGGCGGCCCTAGAGGTAGACGAATCGGCTAAGGCAGAATCACTTTCCTTTGTTCGCTTGGCCCTAACCGGTGTTTTTGGAGTGGTTGCCGGCCAGGCGCTCTCACCGGTAGAGATCCCTTGGTACTTTTCGGCACTTATCTCTTCGGCAATGATGGTGGCTCTACTTTTTGGAAGTCAGTTTGCCGCTAAAAAACTGGGCCACCATTCCTTTGGTCAGAAGCTTCTAAAGCTGAGCAAAGGCCCGGTTGATTCCATTCACTTGCTTTTTACTCCAATCTCACTGCCAAAGCTTGACGAGCCTGAAGAGTTCGAACAGGAGTTGCTGGACTCGGTAGAAGAGTTTGGCGAAACTATTGTTCGCGAAATCATGGTGCCAAGAATTGACATGGCTACCGTTAGCTCAGATGCCTCACTAACAAAGTCAATGAGTGTCTTTCTAAGTCGTGGTTACTCGCGACTTCCGGTGGTAGGTAAGAACATTGATGACATCAACGGAATCTTGTATCTAAAAGATGTTGCCCGTGTTTTGCACGAATCACCGGCCAAGATGGATGCCACTTTAGCCAGCGAAATTGCCAGACCGGTTATTTACGTTCCTGAATCAAAACCGGTTGATGATCTTCTAAGAGACATGCAACTAAGCTCAACCCACATTGCGGTAATCGTTGATGAATATGGTGGCGTTGCAGGGTTGGCCACCATGGAAGACGTGATTGAAGAGATCGTTGGTGAGATCAACGATGAATATGATCGCGAAGTTCCTGATGTAGATGACTTGGGCGATGGCAGATTCCGAGTGAATGCCAGATTCTCGCTTGCCGAATTGGGCGAACAACTTGAACTTGAACTTGAAGACGAAGACGTAGATAGTGTTGGCGGCCTCTTCACTAAGCAGCTGGGCAGACTACCTAGTAAGGGCGATGAAGTTGTGGTTTCGGGGCTACTAATTTCAGCCGATCGCATTGAAGGTCGCAGAAAACGCCTGATCACCGTAATCGTTAAGAAAGACGAAAGTTTGGCTGACGCCCAGTCTGCCTTTGAGCAACTGGAGCCGGAGAAATAATGTCAGAACCATATTCATCAAAACCAATTGAATCGGATCACCGTTCTGGTTTTGCTTCGTTTGTTGGCAGGCCAAATGTGGGAAAGTCCACTCTGACAAATGCGCTGGTTGGCGAGAAGATTGCCATCACCAGTGCAAAACCCCAGACCACCCGCAGGGCTATTAGGGGAATCGTTCACAGGGACTACGGGCAACTAATTTTGGTTGACACCCCGGGCCTGCACCGTCCGCGCACCCTATTGGGTCAACGCCTAAATGACTTGGTTGAGCAGACCCTTGGTGATGTTGACGTAATTGGCTTTTGTATTCCGGCAAATGAAAAGATTGGTCCCGGCGATCAATTCATTAATGAGCAGCTAAATGAATTTCGCCGCGCAAAGCTGGTGGCCGTTGTTACTAAGTGTGAGCTAGTTTCGCCAGAGTCTCTTGCCGAACAACTGATTGCCGTTTCTGAATTGCGCGATTGGAAAGCCATCGTGCCGGTATCGGCTGTGACCGAGGATCAACTTGAAGTTCTGACCAAGGTTCTAATTGACCTAATGCCACTTTCTCCGGCTCTTTACCCGGCTGATGCAGTAACCGATGAATCGCTAGAGGCTCGTATTTGCGAATTGATTCGCGAGGCCACCCTCGAGGGAGTGCGAGACGAACTGCCGCACTCAATTGCCGTAACTATCGACGAGATAACAAAGCGCAAGGGTCGTGACTTGACCGATATCCACGCAAATATTTTTGTGGAACGTGACAGCCAAAAGGGAATCATCATTGGCCACAGGGGAGCGCGCTTGATTGATGTTGGTAAGCGTGCCCGACTTGAAATCGAGAAATTAATTGGCCACAAGGTCTTCTTGGGGCTCAGGGTAAAGGTTGCCTCGGAGTGGCAAAGAGACCCAAAGCAACTGGGCAAGCTGGGCTTCTAGTCCAATACATTGTCTGGGGACTTGGCTTTTGGGCGCTTTAGGGCTTAGTCTAAAAACGTGTTCTTCGGTCTACTACTTAGTGGCCGCGGCGAGGCCTAATTAGGCCCTCCTCGTCGCGGAGCCTTCTGCTGGCTGACCACCCACCACACGAAAGACACTTAAATGAAAAACACCCAAACTTCATCGGGCATGCCGGTACATAAATATGTTCCGTTTCACGAGCAAATCAAAGTTTCTCTTGAAGACCGCACCTGGCCAAGCAAGGTAATTACCCAGGCACCTCGCTGGTGTGCGGTTGACCTTCGCGACGGCAATCAGGCGCTGATTGACCCAATGAGCCCTGAGCGCAAGCTAAAGATGTTCAAGCTTCTAGTGAAGATGGGCTACAAGGAAATTGAAGTTGGTTTTCCTTCGGCTAGCCAAACAGATTTTGATTTTGTGCGCCTACTTATTGAAGACGGCCATATTCCTGCCGATGTAACAATTCAGGTCTTGACTCAGGCACGTGACGCGCTTATCGAGCGCACCTACGAATCGCTAAAGGGTGCCAAGCAGGCGATCGTTCACTTCTACAACTCAACTTCCGTTTTGCAGCGTCGCGTGGTGTTCAACCAGGACAAGCAGGGCATCATGGACATTGCCCTTTCCGGAGCACGCAAGTGTCGCGAATTGGAAAAGACAATTCCTGACACCGATATCTACTACGAGTACTCACCAGAGTCCTACACGGGCACCGAGCTTGAATATGCGGTTGAAGTTTGTAATGCAGTGATTGAGTTGCTTGATCCAAAGCCTGATCACCAAATGGTTATTAATCTTCCTGCAACCGTTGAAATGGCAACCCCAAACGTCTACGCCGATTCAATCGAGTGGATGCACCGCAACATTGCGCGCCGCGACAGCATTCTCATTTCATTGCACCCACACAACGACCGTGGTACTGCGGTTGCTGCAGCGGAGCTTGGCTACATGGCCGGAGCCGACCGCATTGAGGGTTGTCTATTCGGAAACGGTGAGCGCACCGGAAACGTTGACCTAATTACCTTGGGCATGAATTTGTTCAGCCAGGGAATTGACCCGCACATTGACTTCAGCGATCTTGATGAGATCAAGCGCACGGTTGAATACTGCAACCAATTGCCTGTGCCAGAGCGCAGCCCTTACGGTGGCGACTTGGTCTACACAGCCTTCTCTGGTTCACACCAAGATGCAATTAAAAAAGGCTTTGAACTAATGGAGAAGGAAGCCACCGCAAAGGGCGTCACTATTGACGACCTTGTTTGGGCGGTTCCTTATCTTCCTATCGATCCAAAAGATGTTGGTCGTTCATACGAAGCAGTGATTCGAGTGAACTCGCAGTCGGGTAAGGGTGGCGTTGCTTACCTTCTAAAGACAGACCACTCACTTGATCTTCCTCGCAAGCTTCAAATTGAGTTCTCGCGAGTTGTGCAAAACAAGACTGATCAAGAAGGTGGCGAAGTTTCTTCAGCGAAACTTTGGGACATCTTCATTGACGAGTACTTGCCAGCTCCATCAGACAAGGCAGAGCTAAAGTGGGGCCGCTTCGAACTTAAGAAGATGCGCACCGCAAGCGAGATGGATGGCACCGTTGATTTGGATATCGTGCTTCGCGATGGAAGCGGCGAACTTGAAGCGCACGGAACCGGAAACGGTCCAATCTCTGCGTTCCTAAGCGTTTTGGAGCAGCAGGGCGTAGCAGTTCGCCTACTGGACTACGTGGAGCACACTCTCAGTGCAGGCGGAGACGCACAGGCTGCGGCTTACGTTGAGCTTGAGGTAAATGGCCAGACGCTCTGGGGCGTGGGAATTGACGGCGATATCTCTACCGCTTCGCTCAAGGCTGTTATTTCTGCGGTAAACCGCGCTATCCGTGCCTAACTAATAAATGGCATCGGGCGACCGATACTTATTTAGTGCCCCTTTACAAAGATGAAGCAGTAGTTCTGCGCACCCATAAATTGGGTGAGGCAGATCGTATTGTGACTTTGCTAACGCGATACAACGGGCAGGTGCGCGCAGTTGCTAAGGGCGTTAGGCGCACTGCATCCAAATTTGGTGCTCGCCTTGAACCTTTCATGGTTGCGGAAATTCAGTTTTATGAGGGACGAAACTTAGATGTGGTTAATCAGGTTGAAACCATCAGTAGCTACGGTCGCGAGATCATTGAAGATTATCGAACCTACACAACCGCCACTGCAATGGTTGAAACCGCCGAGAAATTAACCGGCGAGGATTCATCACCGCAGCAGTATTTGCTTTTGGTTGGCGCGCTGCGTTCGTTGGCAAACCAGGAGCACGATGCATCGCTGGTGCTTGATTCGTATTTACTAAGGGCGTTGGCAATTGCCGGTTGGGCCCCAAACCTTGGTGACTGCAGTCGCTGCGGAGCAGTTGGGCCACATCAGGCCTTTGTGATGCAACTTGGTGGCGTGGTTTGTCGCGATTGCCGGCCTGCCGGTGCTGCCGTGATTGATCCACTCACCGGCGAATTGTTAGGCGCCTTGCTTGCAGGCGAGTGGAGCATTGCCGATGTTGCTCCAGAAAACATTCGCGCTTCGGCATCGGGTATCGTTGCAGCGTACAGTCAGTGGCATATTGAACGCGGACTGAAATCTCTTCAACACGTGGAGCGCGAATGAGCAAGTTGCAAGCCGGTGGGTTTCAGGCAGTAAAGAAGCCTGGCGTAAAGATGCCAAGGTTCGCTGCTGGTTCTGTGCCTGAGCACATTGCAATCGTGATGGACGGCAATGGTAGGTGGGCCAACTCTCGCGGACTAACTCGCATTGAAGGCCACAAGGCCGGCGAAGCTGCACTGCTAGATGTTGTTGCCGGTGCAATTGAGGCGGGAGTTAAGTACCTGACTGTCTATGCCTTCTCTACCGAGAACTGGAAGCGTTCACCCGAGGAAGTTAAATTCTTGATGGGCTTCAATCGGGAGGTACTTCGCAATCGTCGCGACCAGCTAAACGCCTGGGGTGTAAAAATTCGCTGGGCTGGCCGCAGACCAAAGCTTTGGTTATCGGTGATTGATGAATTGAAGGCAGCCGAGAAGGCAACCGCAAAGAATAAGACGCTCACTCTGACCATGTGCGTGAATTACGGTTCGCGAATTGAGATCGTTGATGCGGTGAATGCCATGGCCGCTGATGTGAAACTTGGCAAGTTGAAGCCGGGTTCAATCACCGAAAAAACCATGCAGAAATATTTGAACACCCACTACCTGCCAGATGTGGATTTGTTCCTGCGCAGCTCCGGCGAGCAGCGCACCTCAAACTTCTTGCTGTGGCAATCCGCCTATGCCGAGTTCGTATTTATGGACACCCTGTGGCCAGATTTTGACAGAACCTCGCTTTGGCAGGCCATTTCGCACTTTCAAGGCAGATCCAGGCGCTTTGGTGGGGCAGTAGACAAGCCAAAACGCACCTCTTCAAAGTAGACTGGGAACTTCGAACAAGTACCAGGCATCCAGCTTGGGCAAGGAGTTTAAGTGGCTACCCCAAATCGTCTAGATTCAGTAATTTCTCTAGCTAAGCGCCGTGGATTCGTTTTCCAGGCCGGCGAAATCTACGGTGGAAGCCGTTCAGCATGGGACTACGGACCCCTTGGAGTTGAACTTAAAGAAAACATCAAGCGCCAGTGGTGGCGCACAATGGTGCAGAGTCGCGAAGACATCGTGGGCCTTGACTCGTCGGTAATTCTTCCTCGTAAGGTTTGGGAAGCATCAGGACACGTTCGTGAATTTTCTGACCCACTGATTGAATGCACCGCTTGTCACAAGCGCTTCCGTCAGGACCACCTCGAAGAGGCCTTCGAAGAGAAGAAGGGCCGCGCTCCGGAATCTATGAACGACATTGCCTGCCCAAACTGTGGCAGCAAGAGCACCTGGACCGAGCCAAAGGCTTTCAACGGGTTGCTTCAGACGTTCCTTGGTCCAGTAGCAGCCGAAGAGGGTTTGCACTACCTACGTCCAGAAACTGCGCAGGGCATCTTTGTGAACTTTGCCAACGTGCTTGGCGCTTCACGTATGAAGCCTCCGTTTGGTATTGGCCAGATTGGTAAGTCATTCCGCAACGAGATCACTCCAGGAAACTTCATCTTCCGTACTCGCGAGTTTGAACAGATGGAAATGGAATTCTTTGTAGAGCCTGGCACCGACGAAGAGTGGCACGACTACTGGATTGAACAAAGAATGAACTGGTACACAGATTTGGGAATCAACCCAGATAACCTGCGCATCTTTGAGCACCCAAAGGAAAAACTTTCGCACTACTCAAAGCGCACCGTTGACATTGAGTACAAGTTTGGTTTCCCGGGTAGCGAGTTTGGTGAGCTTGAGGGTATTGCCAACCGTACCGACTTTGACTTGAGCACTCATTCACGCGAATCAGGCGCCGACCTAAGTTACTTTGATCAAAACAAGAATGAGCGTTGGACTCCTTACGTTATTGAGCCTGCCGCTGGTTTGACCCGATCGCTAATGGCATTCCTGGTTGACGCGTACGCCGAGGACGAGGCGCCAAACACAAAGGGTGGCGTTGACGTTCGCACCGTTTTGCGTTTGGACTACCGTCTTGCACCAATCAAGGCTGCCGTACTTCCACTTTCAAGAAACGAAGACCTTTCACCGGTTGCAAGAAACCTTGCGCAGGAACTTCGTGGCTACTGGAACATTGATTTCGATGACTCCGGTGCAATTGGTCGTCGTTACCGTCGTCAGGATGAGATTGGCACACCTTTCTGTGTGACCGTTGACTTTGACACCCTTGAAGATCAAGCGGTAACTGTGCGCGAGCGCGACACCATGCAGCAAGAGCGTGTTTCATTAAGCAAGTTGCGCGAGTACCTTGGCGCAAAACTGGTTTCTTAGAACCCGTATCACACAATGACTACGGCAGGCACTAAACCAGCGTTGCAGTATGGCAAAATCGCCATCGCAACGCCGGTTGTGCTTGCACCTATGGCTGGCATTACCAACACTGCGTTCCGTAGGTTGTGTCGCGAGTTTGGCGGTGGCCTCTATGTTTCTGAGATGGTCACCTCAAGGGCTCTAGTTGAACGCACCGAGGAATCACTTCGTTTAGTTGGGCATCACCCTTCAGAAGAAGTCAGATCTGTTCAGCTTTATGGCGTGGATCCAAAGACCATTGCCGAGGCAGTAACCATGTTGGTTGCAGAAAATCGTGCCGATCACATTGACTTGAACTTTGGCTGCCCAGTACCAAAGGTAACCAGAAAAGGTGGCGGCGCCGCTCTTCCTTGGAAGCAAGATCTTTTCTCATCAATTGTTAATGCGGCGGTTAAAGCTGCGGGCGAAATTCCCTTGACCATCAAGATGCGCAAAGGAATTGACTCAGACCACCTGACCTACATTGATGCCGGTAAAGCCGCGCGTGATGCGGGTGTTACCGCTGTAGCCCTGCACGGCAGAACTGCTGCCGAGTACTACTCGGGCAAAGCGGACTGGCGTGCAATTGCAAGCCTTCGCGAGGCACTGCCAGATGTGCAGGTGCTTGGTAACGGTGACATTTGGTCTGCCGGCGATGCCATTCGCATGATGCGCGAGACCGGTGTTGATGGTGTTGTGGTGGGCCGTGGTTGCCTAGGTAGACCTTGGTTGTTTGGCGATTTGCAAGCTGCCTTCGATGAATACCTAGTGAATCCAAATTCAGACGCCGCAATTAATCCAATTCAGCCAAACCTTGGCGAAGTAGCCGACGCCTTCAAGCGTCACGCTGAGTTGCTGGTTGAATTTTTTGAAAGCGAAGCGCACGCCTGTCGCGATATTCGAAAGCACGTTGCTTGGTACTTTAAGGGGTACCCGGTTGGTGGAGAATTCCGTGCGGCACTTTCTCAAGTGGAATCATTGGCGCACATGGATGAGATTCTTTCCACTCTTGATCGAAGCGAGCCTTACCCTGGTGAAGAAGCGGAAGGCCCAAGAGGCCGACTAGGTGGCGCCAAGATTTGTGCACTGCCAGAAAACTGGCTGCAATCGCGTGAGCTTGTTGGCGATCAGCGCCGAGTTCTGCAAGATGCTGAGCTAGGAGTGTCTGGCGGCTAATGGACAGAAATTCATCGGAACTTGGTTACACAGATTTTGATCGCGAAAGATTCTTAGAAGAAAGCCGCAGCGGTAATGGCCACCGCGGCGAATTCGCAAGAGACCGCGCAAGGGTTTTGCACTCCTCTGCACTTCGTCGTCTTGGCGCCAAGACTCAGGTGCTTTCGCCGAGTGGTGGAGATTTTGCACGTACACGTTTAACTCACTCGCTAGAGGTTGCTCAAATTGGCCGAGAAATGGCCATTGACCTTGGTCTTAATGCAGACATCGTAGACATGGCCTGCTTGGCTCATGACCTAGGGCACCCACCATTCGGGCACAACGGTGAAAAAGGTCTGAACGACTGGGCAGCTGAGATTGGCGGTTTCGAAGGAAATGCTCAAACCCTAAGGTTGCTAACCCGTATTGAACCAAAGGTTTTTCTTGAAAGCGGCACGAGCATTGGCTTAAACCTTACTCGTGCAAGTTTGGATGCCACCTGTAAGTACCCATGGTCGCTTGCCGATGCAGGTGAGATGAAGGAACACTCAATCAAGTTTGGTGTTTACGAAGACGACTTAGAAATCTACAACTGGATGCGCCAAGGTGCGCCAGACAGAATCAAGAGCGTAGAAGCTCAGGTGATGGATTTCTCAGATGACGTTGCTTACTCGGTGCACGACTTTGAAGATGCAATTGTTTCTGGTTACATCAAGCTCGACGAACTTGCCGATTCAGCCGCAGAGTCTGATCTGCTAGAAAAAATCAGCGAATGGAATGTTGGGGTTTACTCAAAGCAAGAGTTAGCCAAGGCCCTTGCCGATCTTCGAGCCCTTCCAAACTGGCCAACAGAATTTGAACGAACTCCGGCAATGTTGGGCCGCCTGAAGAACCTAGCCAGTGATCTGATCGGTCGATTCGTCTCGGAAACCATCGAGGCTGTTGTGGATACCTCTCCGGCAGCATCGCTAGTTAGATTTGGTTCAAGATTGCAGATTCCAGCAAATGTCAAAGCAGAGATAGCCGTGCTTAAGGGCATCGTGTCTGCGTTCCTGATGTCGCACGAATCTAGAAGGCCAATTTACGAATGGCAGCGCGGGTTGCTGAGCGAGCTAGCCGATGCAATTCTTGCCTCTAATGGTGCCAACCTGGATGTCTACTGCACAGCTGCTTGGTCGCAAGCCAAGTCAGATGTTGAAAAGCGTCGTGTGGTTGTAGATCAGGTGGCCTCCCTGACCGACCAGAGCGCCATTACTCTACATAACCGCCTGGTTGTAAAAGGGCCTAGTTTCTAGTGCGCAGTAGCGAAAGCCTAGGATAAGAGTCATGGCGGGGAAAATCAGGGCGAGAGACATTGAAGAGGTTAAGTCTCGGGTCAATATCGCCGATGTAGTAGGCGAGTACGTCTCACTTAAAAACGCCAGCGTTGGTTCACTTAAGGGCCTGTGCCCATTTCACGATGAAAAATCGCCGTCCTTTAACGTTCGCCCAATGCAGGGTTTTTATCACTGCTTTGGTTGTGGCGAGGGCGGCGATGTCTACAAATTTGTGCAACAGATGGATCACCTCAGCTTTACCGAAGCCGTGGAGAAGCTTGCCGCACGAATCGGGTTCGAGCTCACCTATGACGAAGGTGGCGCCAGCGTTGATCAGGGGCAACGTTCAAGAATTCTTGAAGCTAATAATGCGGCGGCCAGTTTTTATCAGTCTCAATTAATGACCGATGATGCAATTCCGGGCAGAGATTTTCTTAAAGGCAGAGGTTTCGATAAAGCCGCAGCCGAGCATTTTGGCGTTGGTTTTGCTCCGAAGGGTTGGAATAACCTCACCGATCATTTGAAGTCACTTGGCTTTACCGTTGACGAACTTGTTACTGCTGGGCTTGCTACCAAAAGCGATCGCGGCGCTTACGATAAATTCCGCGGCCGCCTAATCTGGCCGATTCGCGATACCACCGGCCAGGTAATTGGTTTCGGAGCTCGCAAGTTATTCGACGATGACCAGGGGCCTAAGTATTTAAACACCAGTGACACCTTGGTTTACCACAAGTCATCGGTGCTCTACGGAATTGATTTGGCCAAGAAAGATATTTCTAAGCAGCAGCAAGTTGTTGTGGTGGAGGGCTACACAGATGTCATGGCGTGCCACCTTGCAGGTATCACCACTGCAGTGGCCACCTGTGGAACTGCCTTTGGCGACGATCACATTCGCATCATTAACCGAATGCTCTCTGCTGAGAAAGACACCCCGGCCGAAGTGATCTTTACCTTCGATCCAGATGCCGCGGGGCAAAAGGCCGCGATGCGCGCCTTTACCGACTCACACAAGTTCTCGGCACAGACTTTTGTAGCGGTTGGTCCTGACGGCCTTGATCCTTGTGATTTGCGAAGCGAAAAGGGTGACGAAGCAGTTCGAGCGATGCTTACAAATAAGAAGCCGCTTTTTGAATTTGCTATCAAGCAGAAGATTTCAAAGTTTGACCTATCAACAATTGAAGGGCGAGTGGGCGCAGCCCGTGCAGCCGCACCTGTGGTTGCTGCAATTAGGGACTCAGCAATGCGCCCGGCATATATTCGTGAGTTGGCGGGTTGGGTAAGCCTAGATGGAAACGAAGTAGCAGCGCTGGTAGATGTTGCCGGCAAGGAATCTAGATCAGAAGCCGTTAAGGACTTGCGAAAGGATTCTGCAGCTGCAGCCGAACCAGTACCGCAGGAATCTGAATCAGAGTTTTCGGCACCAAACCTTAATGACCCAATCACACGGTTCGAGCGCCAAGTGCTTGAGGTGTTGGTTCAGGTGCCAAACGCGTATTCCAACGAACAAGTTATTCGGATTGTGCGAGATGGCTTTAGCGCACCAGCGCACAACGCAATCCTCGAAGCAATCGGAAGTAGCTTGGTTTCGCACGGTTCATCGGATTGGCTAAACGTGATTGGCGGAGCAACCCCGGCGGAACTTCATTCTCTTTTGCGTTCGATAGCCGCACAGGCGCTGCCAGCAAAATCCGAGGCCGATCTTGTGAAGTACGGCCAGGGTGTAGTTTCTAGAGCGCTGATCAATGCTCTGGCTCACGAGAAGGCAAACCTAATGGCCGCACTAAGGCGCACCGATATCGCCGACGATGCCGAGGCAAGCGCAAAAATCCAACGTGAACTTGTTGACCTGGAAACCGAGCGCAGAAAGCTGCAGGGAATTTAATTGATTACCGTTGCAATGGAACCAAAGACATTCCCTGAATACGTTCAGGCGGTAGAAGATGTTGGTGGCAAAGTTGTACCTTTGGATTCTTCGGTAAAGGGTTTGATCTGGTTGGACTATTCGCAACCGCAGGCTCTTGAAGAACTTTTAGACAAAAATCCTCAGATTGAATGGGTGCAGTTGCCATTCGCCGGGGTAGACGCATTCTCAGAAATCATCAAACGTCCTATCAGATTCACATCGGCTAAGGGTTCGTATCGTGAGCCGGTTGCCGAGCACGCACTGGCGCTTTCGCTTTCTCTTATGCGAATCATTCCAGAGCGTGTGAAGACGAAAACATGGGGCAGGCAATTTGCCGAATCGCTTTACGATAGCCAAGTTCTGATTTTTGGTGGCGGCGGAATCACCGAGGAACTTATCAAGATTCTTCTGCCATTCCGAGCAAAAATTACAGTGATCCGCAAACGCGAAGGTTCGCTTGAAGGTGCTACACAGACTGTGGGTTTTGACCAGCTTGATGCCATGCTTCCTTTGGCCGATCTTGTGATCCTGGCAGCCGCCTTGACCGATGAAACAAGGTACCTGTTTGACTCAACAAAGTTTGCGCTGATGAAACCAAGCGCCTATTTGGTAAATATTGCTCGCGGACCAATGGTCAAAACTGATGACTTAATAGACGCGCTGAATGCCGAGGTAATTGCCGGAGCAGCAGTTGACGTGACTGACCCTGAGCCACTGCCCGACGGGCACCCGCTCTGGAACGCAAAAAACATCATCATCACCCCACATTCAGCCGATACTCGCAAGCAGGTGGTGCGGCTGTTCTCAGAGCGAATTCGCGAAAACGTTGCGGCATTCCAGCACGGAACCGGCTGGGTGGGTGTTGTAGACCCAGAATTCGGCTACTAAAGAGCCAAATAGGCGCCAGAATCTGCTCCACGACCATCCTCGGGGCAAAATGTTTGGTAATGTAGTCCAGTTGCTAAATCAACATTCCTCGGTAGCTCAATTGGCAGAGCAATCGGCTGTTAACCGATAGGTTCTTGGTTCGAGTCCAAGCCGGGGAGCCACTCTTTTTCTAAGATCAGGAGGCCACGTTGATACGTTGGATCCAAGATCACAAATGGCTCTCCTCATCCCTTCTTGCTGCTTTTGCTGCACTTTTCCTTGGCGGCATTGACCTTCTGGTCCAGGGCTACAACGGCTTAATCGTCACAGCTATTTTGGCTGCGGCCGTGCTGTTTGCACCAACTATTCCGGCACTGAGCATTTTGTTTACCGTTGCTGGCACTATTACCGAGCTCTTGCTTGGGCTCTCACCGGTTTCAGGCGGGCTTAGCGCCGCGATTGCCGTGTTCCTCTCGGCGGCATTCGTTTCTAGAGTTTGGTATTCAATTTCCTTGGCCGTGACCATTGCTGTTGGTGTTGCAATTGCCTGGGTAAATTCATTTGCTTTGCCGTTTGGCAAAACTCTCTACGGCATTGCTCTCAATAATGAACTAGCTAGGACATCTGCTTTTGTGCTGCTTGCAAGCGTTGTTGTGGCAGGAAACATCTTGTTCTGGTTGCTTGGGCGCTTGGCCATCACCTATGAAGTTTTTGTTGGTACTGAGTTTGACCGTGCGCTCTCTGCGGAGACTCAGGCCAAGTTGTCGCTAGAGGTTGCCGAGCAGAATGAAAGATTTGAAATTGCTCGTGATATCAATGAGCTCATCATTCAAAAAGTAACTGCGGTGATTTCACAGGCCGAGGGTGGCGCCTATGCCGCCAAGGCAGACGTGAATTCGGCCCTAAGGTCACTAGAGCGTGTTGGTCTAAGTGCAAGGGCGGCACATGCCGAGTTGCGCCGACTCTTTGACATGCTGAACAAGACCCACAGTGTTTCTGCTGCTCCACCGGGGATTGACGAGCTACAGGACTTGGTGATTACCTATCGTGAATTTGGCTACAGCGTTTCACTTTCGCACGAAGGTGCAAGATTTGATATTTCAGAGGGTGCTGCTCTGGCTATTTACCGAATTGTTTTTGATGCACTTGAGAATGTAAAGAAGCACTGCGTAGTTGGCGCAAGTGTTTCTATCGATTTCTCATGGGTGAGCGATGGCATGCAGGTGCTAATCAAAGACAATGGCGTTGAGGCAAAGCGCCGAACCGAAGTTTCGATTGATGATTTGCAGTCCGGTTACACCGCCGAGGATGATGTACGCGCGCTGGTGGAAACCATTCAGGGTGCAGGGCTTACAGCAATGCGCGAACGTGCAGCCCTTTATGGCGGAAGTATTGAAGCAACCAGGGTTCCTGGCGTTGGCTTTACCGTATCGGCAATCTTCCCGCACTTGCGCGCACTAGCTGGAATCAAATAGCAATGACCGAGGTTTTGCGCATCGGGCTGATTGATGCCGACAGCGACATTAGATTTGGCCGCCGCATGCTGATTGATTCGCAATCAGATTGCAAGGTTGTGTTTGAAGAAGAGACCGCAAGTGGTTCCTTGGAGAGGGCACCAGAGGCGCTGCTAGATGTTTTGGTGATTGATCACCGAGTGCGCGGCATGGACGGCATTCAACTAGTTTCAAAATTGATTCCGCTATACCAGGCCAATGACTCCGATGTGCCGGCGATTATTTTGACTGGGCCATACTTCAGTTATGAACTGCTACTTTCAAGCATTGCTGCTGGTGCAACCGATCTCGTGACTCTTGATTCCGATTCGGGGGAGTTACTAAAGGCCATTCGCACTTCAGCATCAAAAGAAGACAGCCTTGATTTTGATTCGCTAAAGGCGCTGATGTCACGCGCCAAAGATGTGGTTTTTGACGTGCCTGATATTTTGGTGAAGTTGGGAACCCTGGAAGAGCGCGAGCCAGATGTGCTTGCAGCCTTCAAGCAGGGCCTTGATGATGATCGAATAGCGGCCAGTGTAGACATTCCCAAGTACCGAGTTAGACAAGCTATGAAGGCTATCTTGGCCAAATGTAGCCTGGCAACCAGAGCTCAACTCTTTTTAGCGATTAATGCGGCGGATGGTAAAAATGGCTAAGCAGTCTTCGGTTACTTCAATTTCAATTGGTGTGGGTCTTGCCACCGGCGTTTACGGAATCTCTTTTGGTGCACTATCTGTTGCAGCCGGTCTAGACATCTGGCAAACCCAGGTGCTTAGTCTTTTGATGTTTAGCGGTGGTTCACAATTTGCATTCGTTGGAGTACTTGCAGCCGGAGCGGTTGGTGGCGTTGGTGTTGGCGCGGCCGTAGTCTCTGCGTGGCTACTAGGAATTCGCAATGGTTTTTACGCCGTGCGCATGGCGCCAATTTTGAACCGGGTGGGGCTAGGCAAATTGATTCCGGCGCTGCTCACCATTGACGAATCTACAGCGGTGGCAACCTCGCAGTCTGATTCAAAAGATCAGGTCAAGGGATTCTGGCTTACCGGAACCGCCGTTTTTGTTTTTTGGAATCTCATGACACTGTTTGGCGCGGTGCTTGGTGATGCGCTGGGTGATCCACGTGCCTGGGGTCTTGATGCAGCAGCTGCTGCGGCATTTCTTGGTTTGCTTTGGCCGCGCCTTGTTGAACGTCAGGCGCTTGCGGTTGGCGCCGCTGCATTGTTGATTGCCACAATCACCACTCCGGTTTTGCCTGCGGGTGTTCCGGTGCTTCTTGCCGGCGTAGCAGCAGTAGTGGTTGGTGCCTTCAATTGGTTGGCACCAAAGGCGGTGAAGAACTAATGGATATTTGGCTAGGAATTTTGATTGCTAGTGCTGCGGTTTACTCGTGGAAGATTTTAGGTTTCTTGGTGCCAAGCTCGGTCTTAAATCATCCAACCGTTTCTAGAATCGCAAGTTTGCTGACCGTAGCCCTGCTTGCAGCGCTATTGGGTGTGCAGGGTTTAACAGCTGGCGGTCAAATTGAACTCGACGCACGAATTCCGGCCATCGGTGTTGCTGCGATTTTGCTTTATTTCCGAGTGCCGTTTGTGGTTATGGTTGCTGCGGCTGCGCTGGTTGCTGCACTGCTTAGATTGTGGTTTGGGCTTTAGGCTTCCAAATTATCTTTGCCTGGTAACCAGGAAAGCCCAGGCTTACCCCAGCCGTTATCGGCAATAATGTCGCTAGAAATTTCTTTCCATGGTTCTGCCAAACGGTCCACATAGAGAGTGCCGTTCAGGTGATCAAATTCATGTTGGAAGATTCGAGCAAACCAGCCTTCGGCCTCGATGTGAACTGGCTTCTGATCTAAATCAAGCCCGGTGATGATTGCCTTCTCGGCTCGCTTCAGCGGGAATCTTTCGCCAGGAACAGATAGGCAGCCTTCTATCTCGGTATCTTCATCAGCTGGTTCGTCAACGATCGGACCAATTTCCAAAACCGGATTGATGATGACGCCACGACGCTCGTTGCCTTCATCGTCTGCGTAGTCGTAGGTAAAAATCCTGAGGCCAACACCAATCTGAGGAGCGGCAAGCCCTACGCCGGGTGCCTTGTCCATGGTTTCGAACATGTCTTCAACCAGGTCGCGAAGCTCCTGATCAAATGTTTCAACCTCTTTGGCTCGAGCGTGAAGTACTAGTTCGCCGGTGATGCAGATGGGTCTGATGGTCATTAGGCAAATTTACCCGCTAGCCTCACTCGAATCGAGCAACCTCGGCGATATAGTCGAATTGACATGTTAATTGGCAGCGGCGTTGAACTAGTGGCTTATGGCCCAGGCGTTGACCTACGCGTAATTGCCATCGTCTTGGCTGTTCTAGCAGCTGTCGCACTAGCGTTTGGCGCACAATTTCAAAACAACGCTGTATCTTCAGGCCCAAACAAGAAAAAGACCAATGGTGCCGAAAAGGGCAGGGGCTCGCTTTCTATTAAGCAACTTGCTTCACTTTTGATCAAGCCTCAGTGGTTATCGGGTACCGCGTTTATGGTGGTTGGCATTGGTCTTCAGCTGGCGGCCCTTTCGCTTGCACCGCTCATCGTGGTTCAGCCGGTTGGCGCAATCGCCTTGGTAATCACCTCATTGCTAAATGCAAGAGTCACCAAGACCAGGCTAAATCGCGGCACAATCATTGCCATTTCACTTTGCACTCTGGGCATCGCCGCCTTCGTGGCCATGGCATCTGGCGTGGCTAACGAAACTGTTCTAAACGACGATCGCCTTCGTGAGGTGCTCAGCGTTTTGGGCGTTATTTTGATGGCTTTTACCGTTTTGTTCTTCACAGTGGGCAAGCACGCCAAGGCTCTTACCTACGTGATTGGCGCGGGAGTCCTCTACGGTTTTGTGGCTACCTTGGCCAAGGTGGTCATTCAGCGCATCTACCAGAGCCAATTTGAGTGGCTCACCGTTTTTTGCCTAATTGCCCTTATCGGCGCCGTGGCGCTTGGTAGCTGGTTCGTGCAGAACGCCTACGCCTCAGGGCCGCCAGACCTGGTTATCGCGGGCCTAACCGTAATTGACCCACTTGTTGCCGTGAGCATCGGTATCGTCATTCTGGGCGAGGCTACGGCCGCTAGCTGGCCGGTGGCCATTGGCTTTGGCCTAAGCGCCGTGCTGGCCGTTATCGGGGTATATCTTCTCTCGAAGGTACATCCCGAGCTGATGCACAAACCCCAGTAGGGGCCGACTAGGGGTAAAATTTACGAGTTGGAGTATTCCAGCCATTTCCCCAAATGAAGGCATCACCTTGACCCCTGCTTCAAGCTCCGTGGCCACTAAGCCACTGACCATTGTTATTGGTTGTGACACATTTCCACCCGATATCAATGGCGCGGCAAGATTTGCTGAGCGCCTAGCCTCTGGTTTGGCCAGACATGGCCATGACGTTCACATCGTGGCTGCGGCCTACGACAACACTCACGGCGCCTTCACCGAAATTCACGATGGTCAGACAATGACCGTTCATCGCATTAAGAGTTTCCGCATTCCTCAGCACAAGACGCTTCGTTATGTGTGGCCATTTACCCTAAAGCGCAAGACCGATGAAATTCTGCGCAAGGTTCAGCCAGATGCGGTTCACATTCAATCGCACCTAATCATGGGCCGTTATTTGGTTAAGAGTGCAAAGCAGCAGGGGATTCGCCTGTTGGCTACCAACCACATCATGCCTGAGAACCTAATTCGTTACTCGGTGATCATTCCAAAGTTCTTTGAAAAAACCGCAATGAAAATGGCTTGGGCCGATGCCGGTCGAGTCTTGAAGCAAGTTGACTTCATCACCACTCCAACCCGTCGCGCTGCAAACCTACTTGAAGCGGCGGCCGGCGTAAAAGATGTTCTAGCAATCAGCTGCGGTATTGATGCATCGAAATTTGCCAATGCCACACCAACCACCAACGAAACTCCGCGCATCTTGTTCCTTGGTCGCTTGGATTACGAAAAGCACATTCATAATCTGTTAAAAGCGGTTGCCATGTTGCCAAAGAAACTTAATACCCAGGTTGAAATTGTTGGTGACGGTGCAGAGCGCAAGCACCTAGAGGACCTAGCTCTTGAGTTGGGCATTGCCAAGCAGGTTAAGTTCCTGGGGCACATCACCGAGGAAGAGCTTCCTAAGGCTTACGAACGTGCAACCTTGTTTGCCATGCCTTCTATTGCCGAGCTGCAGAGTATTGCCACCATGGAGGCCATGGCCTCTGGTCGACCGGTAGTGGCTGCTGATGCAATGGCGCTACCTCACCTTGTGCACGATGGTGATAACGGCTACCTCTTCCAGCCAGATAACGTTCAGGAATTTGCCGACAAGCTAAAGAAGGTTTTGACTGCGGATCAGGCAGAGCTTGACCGTCTTTCAGAAAACTCATTGCACCTGATTCAGTCTCACGATATTGAGCGCACTCTGACTATTTTTGAAGGTCTCTACCGTGGCGATCAGGATTCAGACCGCACCTCAGACGACAACAGCGAGACCTACACTCAGGCGATTGGTATTTTGCCGGAGCCGCTTCACAACCGAGTGGTAGAGCTTCGTGAGCGAGCACGTGCCCTTCGTGATGCCGCATCGGATTTGAGAGAAGAAGTTCGTGACGAAGTTCGTGAGAAACTCGAGGACATTCGTGACGAAGTAGTTGAACGCACCAAGGCGGTAAACACCAAGGTGAAGAAGACTGCAAAGAAGACTGCAAACACTGCCAAGAAAGTTGTGAAGAGCGCTACCGAGCGACTCAAAAACGACGAAGATTAAGCAGTATGCAGCTGGGGGAGTTAGCTCAGCCGGTTAGAGCAGCGGACTCATAATCCGTCGGTCACGGGTTCAAGTCCCGTACTCCCCACCAGAGGTTAATTCGAAGGCCGTTGGTTTTTTGCTTCGAGCTTTCTTACGCTCGGCACCAAGAGAACCGCAATAACCGCAACGGCTGCAATCGCAGCGCAGGCAATCAAAGCGGTTTCAATACCAACACCAAGAGCAATTGGCCCGGCTACCGCAATGGCTATTGGTCCAAGTACGAAAGAACCAAATGCGTCGTAAGAATTTACTCTTGAGAGTGATTCTTCTGGAACGTGAGTCTGAACCGTGGTCATCCACAGCACATAAAAGGTGTCAATCGCGATTCCTGCACCCACAGCGGCAATCAGCACCAGCGGAAGCGGAAGCGGCAAACCAAAGGTGAAAAGAAATACCGGAACGAAGAACATCATGTTCATGATCATCACAATTGGGTGCTTTGGTCTAGCCTTATTCGAAATAACTGTGCCTAGCAGGAACCCAACGCTCATAAAGCCAAGAATCAAACCCCAGGTTGATGCGCCATCAAAATTCTTTTGGGTCTGCACAGCGCCTAAAACAGCCCAGGTAGCTTCAAATGCCATGTTTATAAACGCAAAAGCAACCACGACTGCAACTAACCAACTGCGGCTAGTGAATTCACGCCAGCCAACTTTAATGTCATGGAAGAAGTTAGATTTTTCGCCAGCCTCAAGCTGTCCAACCTGTTTAAGTTTTGCCAATGGCAAAATCATGGCACCAGCAATCATGAAGGTCAGAGCATCAATCGCAAGCGCCCAACCAACCCCAAAAGATGCCACGACAACGCCGCCAGAAACGGTACCAAGCATAAATGCCAAGTTTGAACCAAAACCGGTTGCCGCGTTCGCGCTTTGAATCTTTTTATTGGGCACAACTATTGGCATCATTCCAGTAAATGCCGGATACCAAAGGCCATTCAGAATTCCCGAGAGGATTCCAACGATTACCAATAGCAGCACGCTAGGTGAGTTGAAGATAAAGGAGCCGGCTGCAATGAAGATCAAAATGCCAAGCAGGATGTCGGAGTAACCCATGGTTCTAGCGCGACCATATTTATCGGCAAAGGTTCCGCCCACTACCAGCAGGAAAAGCACCGGAAGCGCCCTAGAAGCCATCACAAAGCTCAGGTCTGTTGCATCCGCGTTCTCGATACCAAGCACACCAAAGGCCAGCGCAACAGGCGAAATACCATTGCCAAAGTTGGAGACCGTGCGCGCAAAAAAGAGTTGATAAAAATGCGGAACTTGCTTTAAATCCCTAAGGGTTTTAATCATTTATTTTTTTCTGCAAAGTAGCAGTTAGGGCAAAGTGATTCGTAAGTTACGTGAACCCCGTCAATGGCAACCTGTTCGCCATCAAAAACAAACTTGCCATCAACCTTGCGGCCGTTGAACATAGCCTTGCGACCACAGCGGCAAATGGTTTTGAGTTCTTCTAGGGAGTGAGCAATCTCAAGCAGTCTTAGTGAGCCGGGGAAGCCATTGGTTAGAAAGTCTGTGCGAATTCCATATGCCAAGACTGGAGTGCCATCCAGCACCGCAATCTCTAGAGCCTGATCTACCTGATCGCGGCTTAGGAACTGGGCTTCATCAATCAGCAGGCAAGCAATATCGTTGCCAGTGGTCTTTTTGAATTCCGCAACTCGCTCGGCAAATTCCTTGCGCAGGTTTAGATCTGGGGTGATCAGAAAATCTACTTCACGGTCAACTCCCAGGCGGCTGGTTATTGCTTTTTCACCCTTTATATCTATTGCCGGCTTTGCCAAAAGAACGTGCTGATCGCGTTCTTCGTAGTTGTGGGCCGCTTGAAGTAGCGCAGTGCTTTTGCCACTGTTCATTGCTCCGTGGCGGAAGTAAAGCTTGCTCACTTAACCCTGGTAGCTGCGGAAAGCGATTACGGCGTTGTGGCCACCGAAGCCAAAAGAAGTACTGATTGCCAAGATTGGACCGTCTGGTAGAGCACGAGGTGATGTAACTACATCCAGAGGAATTGCTGGGTCTTGGTTTTCAAGGTTGATGGTTGGCGGTGCGGTGCGCTCGTGCAGTGCAAGCACTGTAAAGATTGCCTCGATCGCGCCGGCTCCACCAAGCAAGTGACCCGTTGAAGATTTAGTTGCTGAAACAGCAATGTTGCTTAGGTGATCACCAAAGACACGAAGCAAAGCGGTGTACTCGGCAATGTCACCAACCGGAGTTGAAGTTGCGTGCGCATTGATGTGCACAACATCTTCAGGCTTGGCATTTGCCTGCTTAAGGGCTGCGGTAACCGCGCGTGCGGCACCGGTGCCCTCAGGGTCTGGTGCGGTGATGTGGTGAGCGTCAGAGGTTACCGAACCACCTACAAGTTCAGCGTAAATCTTTGCGCCACGCTTCTTAGCGTGTTCCTCAGTCTCAAGAACCAAGGCTCCTGCGCCTTCACCCATAACGAAACCATCGCGGTTTACGTCGTAAGGTCGTGATGCTCCGGCTGGGTCGTCGTTGCGCTTTGATAGTGCGTGCATTGCAGCAAAGGCCGCTAGTGGAAGCGGGTGAATTCCAGCTTCACAGCCACCGGCAACCACAACGTCAATCTCACCTGAACGCAAGCGAGCAATAGCGTTAGCAACCGCCTCGGTAGATGAAGCACAGGCTGAAACCGCGGTGCGAACACCGCCGCGAGCAGCAATATCCATACCGATAGCGGCTGCTGGACCGTTTGGCATCAGCATTGGAATGGTCATTGGCAATACTCGACGCGGACCTTTTTCTTTTAGAGCATCGTATGCATCTAGAAGGGTCCACACGCCACCGATACCGGTTGCGTATTCAACCGCGAGGCGCTCAGGCACAACGTCAGGGGAACCTGCGTCTGCCCAAGCCTCACGTGCTGCAATTAGGGCAAATTGACTAGAAGGGTCAAGGCGCTTGATCTCCTGAGGGGTCAGCACCTCGGCCGCGTTAACCTTTGCCTGGCCGGCGAAGGTAACTGGCAGCTCGTACTTGGTTACCCATTCAGCATCAATAGTCGAGATACCCGACTCTCCAGCTAGCAGGGCCTTCCAAGTAGAGCGTGCGTCACCACCGAGTGGGGTAGTAGCGCCCACACCGGTAACAACGATTTTCTGAGTCAATTTAGAAGCCTCTAATTTTTAGGTGAAATTACTGAGCGTTGGTGATGAAGTTAACAGCGTCACCTACGGTTACTAGGTTCTTTACTTCTTCATCTGGAATCTTTACGCCGAACTTGTCTTCTGCGTTTACAACGATGGTCATCATTGAGATTGAATCGATGTCTAGGTCGTCGGTGAATGACTTGTCTAGCTGTACTGCATCAGCAGCAATACCAGTCTCGTCGTTTACGATTTCTGCAAGACCTGCAAGAACTTCGCTCTGTGAAAGTGCCATTGGGTTTCTCCTTAGGGTTATTTGACCGAGGTTAAGTTTACGGTAGGACTACTACTTGGGCGCCGAAGGCTAGGCCTGCGCCAAAGCCTATTTCTAGTGCCAAACCGCCCGATTTGACCTCTCCAGACTCAAGCAGGGCGTGCATGGCTAGAGGAATAGATGCCGCTGAAGTGTTTCCGGTGTAAATGATGTCTCTGGCGACAACCACGTTCTCTGGAACCTCAAGCTGCTTGGCCAATTCATCGATGATACGGATGTTGGCCTGGTGGGTCACGATTGCGGCTAGATCCTCGGCTTTTACGCCGGCAACCTCAAGAGCCTGACGAGCAACCTTAACCATTTCCCAAACGGCCCACTTGAATACGGTTAGACCTTCTTGGCGCAGTGTTGGCCAGCCGTGTTCTCCATCGCGGAATTCAAGCAATGAGGCATTCATGCCAACGGCGTCCCAGTGAGAACCATCTGAACCCCACACCGATGGGCTGATGCCAGGGGTGTCTGATGGGCCAACGATTGCTGCACCCGCGCCGTCACCAAGCAGGAACGAAATGGTGCGATCGGTTGGGTCAATAAAGTCAGAAAGCTTTTCGCCACCGACTACCAAAACGTACTTGGCAACACCCGAGCGAACCAAGGCGTCGGCCTGCGCGATTCCGTAGCAATAGCCGGCACATGCTGCAGAAATGTCGTAAGCCGGGGCAGGGTTTGCTCCAATCTTGTCGGCTAGCAGAGTTGCTGCCGAAGGAGTTTGAAATGGGTGAGTGATGGTTGAGAAAATTACCGCACCAATTTGGCTTGGCTCAATTCCGGCCTTTTTGATTGCCTCGTTGGAAGCAGCCACGGCCATGTCCATCAAGCTCACATCTTTGCTCGCACGTTTGCGAGTGATGATTCCGGTGCGCTGGCGAATCCATTCGTCACTTGAATCAATTGGACCGGCAATGTCGTCGTTGGTGACTGTTAGGTCACCGCGTGCAGCGCCCAGTGCATAGATGCGCGAGTACTTAACAGTTTCGTACTGGTTTAACGTTGGTTGCGACATCTTGCCTTCCTGCGGATACGTCTAAATTTACCGTCGAAAATCTATCGGTGGTTGTTGATTAGTGACAAAGCTGCCTCCAGATTTTCTGGAGTCTTAACAGCAAGAGTTTCAACTCCAGGCATAGCGCGCTTGGCAAGTCCCACCAAGGTTCCGGCAGGAGATAGCTCAATCATTGCGGTCACCCCGGCCTCGGCCATGGCAGCCATGCACAGGTCCCAACGAACCGGTGACGAAACCTGGTTTACCAACAGGTCCACGAATTCTGAACCCGATGAAATTAAGCGACCACCGTTGTTGCTCCAAAGGTTTACCGATGGGTCGTTGATCTGCACCTGGTTTGAATATTCGCGCAGAGTCTCCACGGCTGGCTTCATGTATCGGGTGTGAAATGCACCGGCTACCTGCAGTGGAATAACTCTGGTTCCGGCAAGTGGGTTTGCTTGTAGTTCGGCGATTGCTTCAACCGAACCCGCAGCAACAATTTGACCTGAGCCGTTGTAGTTGGCCGGCTCTAAATCAAGTTCGGCAAGCTTTGCTTCAACTTCTGCTTGGTCGCCACCAAGAATTGCTGCCATTGAGGTTGGTTGCAAAGCCGCTGCCTTAGCCATTGCCTGTCCGCGTTCGTTTACAAATTTGATTCCGGTTTCTGCATCGAACACTCCGGCAACAACTGCCGCGGTGATTTCTCCAACCGAGTGACCCGATACTCCTGAAATTCCAGCATCGTGCGCCGACTTACCTTGCAACAGTGTTTGCATTGTGGCTACACCGGCGGCAACGATAAGTGGTTGAGCAACCGCGGTGTCTCTGATGGTGTCTGCATCGCTAACGGTTCCGTGGGCAATCAAATCAATTCCAGATGCATCCTGCATGAGCTGAATCGAAGATTTGAATTCCGGAAGTTCAAGCCAAGGCGCAAGAAAGCCAGGAGTTTGTGAACCCTGACCAGGGCAGACGACAACAATCATTTTTACTTTCGCTTTCTTATTTCAATTTCGCTCATAGAACCAAGAACCATGGCAACCTGAAGCACGAATGCTTCACGTGAACCGGTGGCGTCCCAACCAATAATTTCGGAAATTCTCTTTAGGCGGTAACGCACCGTGTTTGGGTGCACGAATAATTCGCGTGCGGTTGATTCAAGTGAACGACCAGATTCCAAATAGGTAGACAAGGTTTCTAGAAGTTCAGGGGAGTTAGAAGACAGAGGTCTATAGATCTGATCAATCAGCGTTTGTTTGGCTAGCATGTCGCCGGCAAGTGAACGCTCGGCAAGTAGGTCCTCGGCAAAGATTGGGCGCGGTGCTTTTTGCCACGCCTTTACAACCGCAAAGCCGGCAAGTGCAGCTTTTGCTGAACGGTTTGCCTCTGCAACGGTCTGCACCTCCGGGCCAAGCACCATTGGGCCTGCACCAAAGTAACCATCAAGCGCCTCGGCGATTTTCTCCAAGCTAGCCGATTCAACTTCTTTAGCCTTTGGGTCTTCGATTCGGCCGATAACCACGATCAATCGGTTTCCGTGAATACCAATCAAAACGTCTGCATTATTTTTGCGAGCAATACGACGCAGTGAATCTTGGTCAACAGGTTCCGAGGCAACGCCAATCAGCGCAGCAACCGAGCCGCCGGCACGCCAACCAAGCGCAGCAATTCTTGAGGCAAGTTCTTCTTCGTGCTCGCCGCTAAGAATGGAATCAACAACCAGTGCTTCAAGTCGTGCATCCCAAAGGCCACGAGCCTCAGCAGCTCTTGCGTAAACATCTGCTGCCGAAAAAGCTATCTCGCGCGAGTAAAGAAGCACCGCTTCGCGAAGAGAGTCGTCTTCTTGCACAACACGATCTTCAACAACCTGAACCACTACTCGAATTAGTTGCAGTGTTTCTTGAAGTGAGATTGAGCGCAAGAGTTCACGAGGTGCAACTCCAAAAACGTCGGCGGCAACCCAGGGTTGCGACTTTGGATCTTTATACCAAGAAACAAAAGAGGTGATACCCGCTTGCGCAACCAAACCAACCGATGACCTGCGTGATGCAGGCATGTCTCGGTACCACGGCAATAAATCATCCAGGCGCTTTAGCGTTGTAGTCGCTAATTCACCAGAGATCGACTTAAGCCAGTCGAGCGTGGCTTGTTTAGTTCTCGCCACCGGCTGATCCAGAAGTTCCAGCGTTCACATCGTGAAGACGGTACTTGTCGATTGCCTGCTGTGGAACGCTAGGGTCCATCTCGCCGCGTTCAACAAGTTGCTCGAGAACACGAACAACAATTGAAGGACCGTCGATCTTAAAGAAGCGTCGTGCAGCGGCACGGGTGTCTGAGAATCCAAAGCCGTCGGCGCCCAAAGTTGCGTAGTCACCTGGAACCCAAGCGCGAATCTGATCCTGCACAGCGTGCATGAAGTCGCTAACGCCCAAGAAAGGACCCTGCGCAGATTTCAACTTTGCAGTTAGGTATGCGTCTGGAATTTCGTGGTTAGGGTTTAGGAACTTAGCTTCATCGCGAAGGAGACCGTCGCGACGCAATTCGCTCCAAGAAGTTACCGACCAAATGTCGGCTGATACGCCCCAGTCGTTCTGCAGCAATTGCTGTGCTTCGTGAGCCCATGGAACAGCAACACCCGATGCAAGAATCTGAGCCTTGCGACCCTGGAATTCGTTGCGTGAAATCTGGTGGATGCCTCGAACGATACCTTCAACGTCAACGCCCTCTGGCTCTGCCGGCTGTACGTATGGTTCGTTGTAAACGGTTAGGTAGTAGATGCAGTTTGGATCCTGGTGCTGACCACCGTACATGCGATCGATACCACTCTTAATGATGTGAGCGATTTCATAACCGTATGCAGGGTCGTAGCTGATCACTGCGTTGTTGGTTGAAGCGATCAGAGGCGAGTGGCCATCTGCGTGCTGCAAGCCTTCACCGGTAAGTGTGGTGCGTCCTGCGGTTGCACCAATCAAGAAGCCTCTTGAAAGCTGATCTGCTGCTGCCCAGATTGAGTCAGCGGTTCGCTGGAATCCGAACATTGAGTAGAACACGTAGAACGGGATCATTGGCTGACCCTGGGTTGCATAGCTGGTAGCTGCCGCGGTAAAACCTGCAATTGAACCGGCTTCGTTGATACCAGTGTGCAGAATCTGACCTGAGGTGCTCTCTTTGTATGCCAACAAAAGTTCGCGGTCTACAGAGATGTAGTGCTGACCGTTCGGGTTGTAAATCTTGGCAGAAGGGAAGAAGGCATCCATACCAAATGTGCGAGCCTCGTCCGGAATGATTGGCACAACTCGTTCGCCAAATTCTGGAGAACGTAGAAGGTCCTTGAATAGACGAACGAAAGCCATTGTGGTTGCAACTTCTTGAGTTCCAGAACCACCCTTTGCTGACTTATAAACGTCATCGGTTGGAAGTTTGAAGTCAACATACTTGCTGCGACGTTCAGGTAGGTATCCGCCTAGTTCGCGACGACGCTCGTGCATGTACTGAATCTCAGGAGCGTCTTGACCTGGGTGGAAGTAAGGCGGCTGGTAAGGGTTTTCTTCAAGCTGCGCGTCGCTGATTGGAATACGAAGTTCGTCACGGAAACCCTTTAGGTTGTCCAGTGTCAACTTCTTCATTTGGTGAGTAGCGTTACGTCCCTCAAAAGATTTTCCAAGAGTGAAGCCCTTGATGGTCTTCGCCAAAATTACGGTTGGCTGACCCTTGTGCTCGATTGCTGCCTTGTACGCGGCGTAAACCTTGCGGTAGTCGTGGCCACCACGCTTTAGGCCCCAAATTTCTTCGTCGCTCATGTGCTCAACAAGTTTTGCTGTGCGTGGATCGCGACCAAAGAAATTTTCGCGAACGAACGCGCCGTCTTCGGTTTTGTAAGTTTGGTAGTCGCCATCTGGTGTCTTGTTCATAAGGTCAACCAGAGCGCCATCGGTGTCGTTGGCTAGAAGTGAATCCCACTCGCGACCCCAGACAACCTTGATTACATTCCAACCGGCACCGCGGAAGAAAGACTCAAGCTCCTGAATAATTTTTCCGTTACCGCGTACCGGACCGTCAAGGCGCTGAAGGTTACAGTTCACAACGAAAGTTAGATTGTCCAAGTTGTCGTTGGCGGCTAGCTGAAGCGCACCACGTGACTCAACTTCATCCATCTCACCGTCACCAAGGAATGCCCACACGTGCTGCTCTGAGGTGTCTTTAACTCCACGGCCAGCTAGGTAGCGGTTGAACTGCGCTTGGTAAATTGCGTTGATTGGCCCAATACCCATAGATACGGTTGGGAACTGCCAGAAGTCTGGCATCAAACGCGGGTGTGGGTATGAAGAAAGCGAACCGGCCTGGTGTGACTTCTCTTGACGGAATCCATCAAGCTGGTCTGCGCTTAGGCGACCCTCTAGAAACGCACGTGCGTATGGACCAGGTGAAGCGTGCCCCTGAATGAAAATCTGGTCGCCGCCCGATGGGTGATCTTGACCCTTGAAGAAGTGGTTGAAGCCAACTTCATAAAGTGAAGCCGATGAAGCAAAAGTTGAGATGTGACCACCAACGCCAACCCCAGGGCGCTGTGCACGGTGCACCAACATCGCTGCGTTCCAGCGCATCCACGCACGGTAGGTGCGTTCGATTTTTTCATCACCAGGAAACTCAGCTTCGTTCTCTGGTGCGATGGTGTTTAGGTAATCGGTTGTCGGAACGATAGGAACGTTCAGCTGAAGTTCGTGTGAACGACGCAACAGGTTCAACATGATTTCGCGTGCGCGACCACGACCGTGAACACGAGCCACAGCATCTAGCGATTCAAGCCATTCGCTAGTTTCTTGTGGGTCTAGGTCTGGGGTGTTGACCGCGTATGCATCGTTGTTGTTAATAGACAACTGACATCCTTTTCGTGGGGGATGGACAAAGGAAACTCAAAAGCTTTGGTAAAGCCTCTAAAAGTTTACGCTGACCCTGGGATGAGAAAGTGTGGTTTGCTGGTTGGTATAGCCAGAGCCAATACTTTTTACAAAGGAGAAACAATTGACCCTAATCATCGGTGACCAGGCCCCAAATTTTGAATTGGTGAACCAGTTCGGCGAAACCGTTAGCTTGGCCGATTTCAAGGGCGAGAAGCCTGTTGTTTTGGTCTTCTACCCACTTTCTTTCTCGGGCATCTGCACCGGTGAACTTTGCGAGATTCGCGATAACTTTGCAAAATTCGAAAGCGAAAACGTTGAATTGCTGGCTATTTCGGTGGATTCTAAGTTTGTTCAGAAGCAATTTGCCGAGCACGAGGGCTACAAGTTCTCTGTTTTGGCCGACTTCTGGCCACACGGAGCGGTAGCCAAGGACTATGGCGTGTTCATTGAAGAGGCCGGAATCGCAAACCGTGCGACCTTTGTAATCAACACCGATGGCGTTTTGGTAGCCAAGTTCATCACCGCCCCTGGCCAGGCTCGTAGCTTGGGCGAATACGATCGCGCATTGGCTTCTTTATAGGCCGATTTATCGCCTCGATTGGCAAAATTCCCTAAAAATGGGGTAGGCTCTTCGAGTTGCAGTTCGCTGCAAACCTCGAAAGAGGGGCCTTTAGCTCAGCTGGTAGAGCGCCACGCTTACACCGTGGATGTCATCGGTTCGATCCCGGTAGGGCCCACAAGCAATCCCCAGTCTTATGGCTGGGGATTTTGCTTTAAACAGGGCGCTCACGGAACCTTCAGCCCAGCCCAATAGGGCCTCGGCATTAGTATTTGGGTATGGATTCCACTAATTTCACCCCTCCAGCCAGACGCTCAATGAGCGATGCCGAGATTCAGGAGGCATTGGGCAACGCTCAGGCCGATGAGGCCGGCATTACAGCCGCCATGGAGCTCTTGGAGACCCAGGCCCAGCTTCGTGACATCGAAAAGATGGAGTTTTCCAGCTGGGTGCTGGAAATGGAGCGAATCGGCAGCCCTGAGTCGCTTTTGGCAGTGGAAAACGCAAATCGTGCCGCACAAGGCTTGCCACCGCTGAGCCAACCAACCATGGCGGCACCAGTTGTTGAGCCAATCGAAGATGTGGTTTCTCGTCTGAACGAACTTTATGCAAATCAAGGCGTAGATGCGGAACCAGCGCTAGCGGAGCCAGTGGTTGAAGAGACGTCTATTCAGGAACCTGCGATTGCACCGTTCTTCCAAGATGAGCCAGCCTACGAAGAGGTAGCCGTTAGCTCAGAGCCAGTGTTCGAGGTTATCGAGGTAATCGAAGAGGTGGCTGAGCCAATCTTTGAGCCGGTATCAGAGGTTGCGGCAGAGCAGAGCGATTCTGACCTTAATGAATTTGAACGTCTACTTGCCGCCGACACCGTTGTTGGTGCAGAAGATGAACTAACCGCTCTAGAGCAAGAACTCGAAGAACTTCCGGCTTCGGTTCCACTTACCATCATCGAAGCCGATCCTGGCGTGGAGTTTCCATCGGTGTCTGCAGTCGAGCAGGTCTCGCTAGATTCAGCACCAAAGGTAAACCGCGGCAGCAATGCTTTCTCGCAATTTTGGGCATGGCTAGGACTTAGCGGTTCTGTGTTGCCACTTGGTTTGGCTTGGTACGTTCACAGCAAAGGCATCGCGTTCTCGCAGGCGGTGCTTGCAATCTTCTTGGGCGCACTTGCTTCAGCAATCGTGATTGCAGTTGGTGCGCTAGCAGGTAAGCGAAGTGGTCTTGCAACACTTATGCTTTCGCGAGCTGCATTTGGTGTTTATGCAAACGCTGCTCCTGCAGCATTCCTAACTATTGTTCGTGTGCTTTGGTCGGCTGCAATTGTTGCCGTGTTAATTAATTTTGGTACCGAGTACTTTGCGGTTGAATCGCTAACCAGCTTTAGTTCAAGCAGCACTTTGACTCTGATTGGTGTTGCGGTTGCAGTTGTTTCAGCTGCTGTAACTCTTGCAATCTTTGGCGGAAGAGTTTTGTTCCGTGCACAGCGGGTAGTTGGGCTCGTGGGTGTAGCTGCGGTAATTACTTTGGTTGCGCTTTCGGCCAGTGAGATTGATATCGATTTGCTTCTTGCGCAATCAACTTCAGCTTGGCCACCAGTATTTGGTGTTGCCGTTCTAACCTTCTCAATCTTTGGTTTGGCTTGGACTTCATCTGGCGCGGACTTTGCTCGCAAGCTATCAATCAGCGCAAGAGGCGCAGCGGTTGTTGGTTGGGGAGCGTTAGCCCTTGCGGTGATTCCAACCCTCGTTGCAGGCTACGGAATTGCGTTGCTTGGATCAATTCCTAAGCCTGAGCAAAGCGGATTGAGTTCACCAGGCTTCCACTCGGTTTCAATGCTTCAGCAATTCTCTGAACTACTAACACCATGGTTGGGTTACGTGCTTGCTGGTTCGGCAGCTCTAACAATCATCGTTGTGTTGGCGATGTCATTTTATTCATCAAACCTGAGCCTGCATTCAATCGGCGTAAAGATGAAGCCGGCACTTGCGCAACCATTGCTTGGTCTAAAGGCACTTGCGGTTGCAGCCGTTGGCGTTTACTTCTTGACTAACCTTTGGGAACTTCTGGCTGGCTATGCACTCGTGGTTGCGGTCCCTGTAGCTGCTTGGTCTGGAATTTTTGTTTCGGATATTTTGATTCGTAGAATCGCGTACCACGAAATTTCACTGAGTCGCGGATACGGATTCTATAAGGCGGTGAACTGGGTAAACCTAAGCGGATGGCTAGTTGCTACCGCACTCGGTTTTGGTTTGACCTACAGTCAGGTGCCAGGTTTTGGCTGGACCGGTTACCTGGCCGACTTAATGGTTAACCAGGAATTCTGGTCGGCAACATCTTTGGGCATCATTATTGCTTTTGCATTTGCTTCATTGGTTCCTGTATTGACAGGTATTCCACGAATCAAGAAGCAAGAGGCAGAGGTCCTGGCCATTGAAGCTAGACGCGATGACCTCAAAGATATTTTTGGCCTGGCCGACTAATGTCAGTTGAACTTTCCCAACTCACCGCAGCCTTCGAAGAGTTTTGGCCGCTTGAAGGTTCAGATGACTGGGATGCACCTGGATTGGTATCGGGTTCACTAAGCCAGCGGGTTTCTAGAGTGTTGCTCTCTGTTGATGTAACTGCGGAAGTTCTAGCTGAGGCCCAAGATGGCGCATTTGATTTGGTTTTTGCTCACCACCCATTCTTGCTAAAGGGGGTGCAGTCGGTTGCTGAAACAAATTCAAAAGGCGCGCTTCTGACAAATGCAATTAGGTCAAACGTTGCCATCTATGCCGCTCACACCAATGCAGACATCGTTGAGGCAGGCGTCTCCGATGTGATTGCAAAATCATTCGGCCTTCAAGGTGTTCGCCCGCTAGTAGCAGGCGCAAATAAATTAGAAGGTCACGGCCGCGTTGGAAATCTTGCCTCGGCTGTGAAGTTAGGTGACTTTGCAAGAGCATTGGCAAAAATTCTTCCGGCAACTGCAACCGGTATCAGGGTTGCGGGCGATTACGATCAGCTTGTTCAAACAGTTGCGCTTTGCGGAGGTGCAGGGGATTCATTCATCACGGCTGCCTATGAAGCTGGTGCCGATGTTTACGTCACTTCTGATTTGCGCCACCACCCGACACAAGACGCCAGAGAACTATCGGGCATCTCAAACAAGCCCTTCTCTTTGGTAGATGTTTCTCACTGGGCAAGTGAATGGCTTTGGCTTGAAGTCGCTGCTGAACAATTGAGCAAAAGATTCTCGAACGTGCAGTTTGTGGTTAGCCACATTCGTACCGACCCTTGGGAATTCGTAGTTACTCAGTAGCGCGTGTAGTTTTGACCTTACAAACTAAAAAGAGAGCATCAAATGAAGGCTTCTGATAATCAACAAGCGGAATTGCTTGCGTTGGCGAATTTGGATTTGGAAATCACTCGCGCCAAGGTTTCTCTAAACAATCTGACCAGCGGTGAGGCGTTCAGTCAATTGCGTCAAGCTCAGCGCGATGCTGCTGCGGCATTGATTGAAGCTAGAAACGCACTTGATGGAGTTGAGCTTGAGCTAACTCGAGCCGAGGCAGATTTGCAATTGGTTGAGCAGAGAATTCAAAAAGACAACCTGCGTTTAAACCAGACTTCATCGTCAAAAGATGCTCAAGGTATCCAGTCCGAGTTGGACACACTTGCCAAAAGAAAATCCGAACTCGAAGATCTAGAACTTGAGGTTTTGGAGCGTAAGGATAACTCCGAAGCCGCTTATAAGGCTGTGCTTAGCGATAAACAGAGCATCGACGACGAACTTGCCACTAAAGAAGCAGCAAACGAGGCAGAGATCATGAAAATTCGCTCGGGTCTTGACTTGAGCACAGCCCAGCGTTTACAGCAGGCGGCTCGCATTGATCAAGAACTTGTTGAGCTCTATGAAAAGAAAGCTACTCGTGGAGTTGCCGTTGGCAGATTGCTTGGAACAGAGTGCGGTGCCTGCAGAATGACTATCGGCGCCACGGCACTTGCTGAGATTAACTCGTTGCCACGAGACGAGATTGCAACTTGCCCTGACTGTCAGGCGATTTTAGTTCGATGAGTAAACCAGTAAACCTAATCATTGAGGCAGACGGTGGTTCGAGGGGAAACCCTGGCCCTGCCGGCAGCGGTGCAGTGGTCATCAATGCCGACACCGGTGAAGTGCTTCTAGAGATCGCAAAGTTCATTGGTGTTGCCACCAACAACGTGGCTGAGTATCTAGCCCTAAAGGCCGGGCTTGAAGGCGCAATCTCGATTAATGAAGCAGCAAGAATTCTCGTGCGCATGGATTCCAAACTCGTCATCGAGCAGATGATGGGAACCTGGAAGATTAAGCATCCAGACATGATCCAGCTTGCTGGTGAAGTGCAACAGATTGCCAGGGGTCATGAGATCAAGTGGATGTGGATTCCACGTGAGGAAAATTCCCGTGCTGATGCTCTGGCAAATAAGGCCATGGACGAAGCAAGTGATTCAACCGTTTCTTTTGAAGGTGAAATTCTTAGATCTCCGGTTGCAGAGTTCAATCAAACCTCGCCAAGCTCGGTCCGCGCTCCGGGCGGGGTGACCGAACCGCTAACCACGATTGTTTTAATTCGTCACGGACGTACCCACCTAACAGAGTCAAAGCGAATCTCTGGTCGCGGCGGAGAAGACCCTAAGCTTTCGGATCTTGGCAGGTTAGATGCTCGGTTAGCTGCACAGGCGGTAAAGCAAATAGGTAATTCGGGGCCATGGTCATTCTTGGCACCGGTTTCGGCAATCGTTGCTTCGCCAATTCAACGAACAGTTGATACCGCCAACATAATTGCCAACGAACTTGGATTATCGGTTGCAACTAACGAAGACATCGCCGAGATTGCATTTGGCGATTGGGATGGCCACACAAACGACGAAGTCAAACAACAGTGGCCAAGCGAATTTGCGGCTTGGCAAGGTTCGTGGGAAGTAGCCCCACCAAATGGCGAATCGTTGGCCGAGTTTGATCGGCGAGTCATGAAGGGCCTTTTTGACATCGTACGAACCAATCAAGGCAAGACCGTTGCCGTGGTTAGTCACGTGATGCCAATCAGGGGAATCACTCGCAGAGCTTTAGATGCCGGGATATCGGCTTATTGGGCACCGCAAATTTCACCGTGTTCCATCACAATTTTGAGATTCTGGGGTGAGCAGGCAGCCGAGGTGCTGACCATGAACTCCACCTCGCACCTATAGGCAGCGACTTCCCTCGCACCATTGCCCGTTGTTAAGCGGTCAAGTAGTCTTAGAGGCGGATGGGTCGGCAAGACGGTCGCGATGGCAACATCGAGGAACGTCCGGGCTCCAAAGAGCACAGCGGTGGTTAATAACCACCCGGGGTAACCCGCGAGAAAGTGCAACAGAAAGTAAACCGCCGAGTAATCGGTAAGGGTGAAACGGTGGTGTAAGAGACCACCAGTGGGGCGTGTGAGCGCCTCAGCTAGGTAAACCTCGCTCGGAGCAAGGTCAGACAGAGATCGCATAGAGCTGCTCGCTCTTGGTCTTGGGTAGGCCGCTTGAGGATGCTGGTAACAGCATCTCTAGATAGATGATCGTCACTTGGCAACAGGTACAGAACCCGGCGTAATAGCCGGCCCATCCACTTCTTATTTAGAGGCTTTTTTGGCCAGGGCCGCAGCCCCAAGAATTCCTGCGTTGTTTCGTTTTCCAGCTGGCACGATTGGAGCGTTTAGTTTCAATAGTGGCAAGAATTCCTCATGCTGCTTTGATACTCCGCCACCAACGATGATTAGGTCTGGTGTGAATAGTCGCTCGAGAGTTGAGTAGTACTTCTGCAAGCGCTGCGCCCATTGTTCCCAACTTAGGTTTTCACGCTCCTTGGCAGCGAAAGAAGCCTTTGATTCGTAGTCAACGCCCTCAATCTCAAGGTGACCCAGCTCGGCATTTGGTACGAGCTTGCCGTTCATAAACAAAGCAGAACCAATTCCGGTTCCCAATGTGGTCATGATCACCAGACCATCAACATCTTTTGCCGCACCAAATTTAATTTCTGCTACACCGGCAGCATCGGCATCGTTAATCACGTGCACCGGGCGGCCTAGGGTCTTGGTAAAAAGTTCGTCGGCGTCTAGGCCAATCCAGTCTTTTGAAACGTTCGCCGCAGACATGGTGATGCCGTTTCTGGTGATTGCGGGGAAGCAGATGCCAACCAACATGTCTGGCCTAGCATCTGGAAGTTCTTGAACTAGTTGAGCAACAACGGCTGCGATGTCCTGAGGCTTGCCTCCGGCAGGGGTCTCGTAGCGCACGCGCTCACCGATGAGTGAACCCGATTTTAGATTCACCACTGCACCCTTGATACCGGTGCCACCAATGTCGATGCCGATTGCCTTCTTGCTCATAACTACCTATCTTGCTATGGAAGGGTCAAGATTTCAGGACCATTCTCGGTGATGACAATGGTGTGTTCGAACTGCGCTGTTATGCTCTTATCTTTTGTGACAACGGTCCAGTTGTCTGGCCACATGTCCCATTCGTGAGTGCCAAGAGTAAGCATTGGTTCAATCGTGAAAACCATGCCAGCTTTAATTTCATCGCCGTAGGCGGGTGCAGAGTCGTAATGCGGAATGATCAATCCTGAGTGAAATGATTCACCAATTCCGTGACCGGTGAAGTCTCGCACCACTCCATAGTTGAAGCGTTTTGCGTAAGCCTCAATTGCTCGACCAATGATATTGAGTTGGCGCCCTGGGAGAGCCGCGTTGATTCCACGCATCATTGCTTCGTGAGTGCGTTCAACCAAATCTTTAATTTCAGGTCTAACTTCTCCCACCATGAAGGTTTGATTGCTGTCCCCGTGGAAGCCATTTTTGAACGCGGTGATGTCAATGTTGACGATGTCACCTTCTTGAAGCACAGTGTCGTCGGGGATACCGTGGCAAATTACTTCGTTCACCGATGAGCAGAGCGACTTTGGGTAACCGCGGTAACCCAGGGTAGAAGGGTAGGCGCCATTGGCAACTAAAAATTCGTGACCAATTCGGTCTAGTTCGTCGGTTGTGATTCCCGGCTTTGCATTTTGGCCAACCAGTTCAATTGCCTGAGCTGCAATTTTTCCTGCCGCTCTAATCTGTTCAACTTCTTCAGGGGTGCGAACGTCGCCCTTGGTGTTTTTAGCAGGTGCTGGTTTGCCCACGTATTCGGGGCGTGCAATGTCCGAAGGAACAAATCGGGTTGGGCTTAATTTACCTTGGGTCAGGTACCCGGTTTGTGAATCGCGTGGCATAGAGTTCAGTCTATGCAAGAACAAGAGGTTGAATACTGGTTTAACACCCACACCGGTCAGGTTGAGGTTGGTAAGCAGTCAATCGCGCTGCATAGGCTTGGGCCGTTTGCCACTCGCGAAGAGGCGGAACGTGCACCTGATGTGATTGCCAAGCGCGCTGCAGCTTGGCGCGAAGAAGAAGAAAAAGAGCGCGACTAGTTTTCGAAAGAGTGATCTTTTGAAGGGAAGGCGCCAGATGCAACTTCACTTCTAAATTCCTTAGCAGCAGCAAGAAGTTCGTCTTTGAAGTTTGCGTACAACTTTACGAATTTTGGAACTGCACTGCCATTTAGCCCAGCAAAGTCGGTCCACACCAAAATTTGTCCATCGGTGTTTGCCCCGGCACCAATACCAATGGTTGGAATTGCTAACTCCTTGGAAATCTTTTTGGAGATTGCAGTTGGAGCCATTTCAATCACCACGGCAAAGGCACCGGCTTCTTGCACGGCTAGCGCATCGGCAAGGAGCTCATCGGCGCTATCGCCGCGGCCCTGAACCTTAAATCCGCCCAGGCCATTTACGCTTTGCGGAGTAAACCCAATGTGCGCCATCACTGGAATTCCAGCTTCAACGATTGCTTTGATTTGTGCCGCGCTTCGCAGCCCGCCCTCAAGCTTTACCGCAGCTGCACCGGTTGCTTTCATAATGTGAATTGCATTCATTAGCGCATCTGCAGGCCCGGTCTCGTAGGAACCAAAAGGCATGTCAACGACAACTAGTGCACGCTTTGCAGCGCTTGCTACCGCGCGACCAAAAATAACCAACTCTTCAACGGTGATTGGCAGAGTGCTGGTGTAGCCCAAAGAATTATTCGCTGCCGAGTCGCCAACCAAAATAACTTCAATGCCAGCCTCGTCAAAGATTCCAGCGGTTAGATGATCGTAGCTAGTTAGACAGCTGAACTTGTGTCCAGCATCCTTAAATTCTCTTAGGTGTGCTGTGCGTACTAGCTTTGGGTTTGGTGCAGAGTTTGCGGTCATTTATTAAGCGCGCTTCCAGGCATCTACTTCAATTTCAACGAGCATGTCTTTATTGATGAACTGGATTCCCGCGAGCATGGTTGCTGCAGGGCGAATCTCTCCGAATACTTCTCCGTGAGCCTTGCCAACCGCATCCATGTCCTCGGCATTTGCCAGATACACACGTGAGCGCACTACGTCGGCAAGCGTGTAGCCAACCTGAGCCAGGGCCTTGGCAATGACCTCATTAAGAGTGACCAGTGTTTGACCGTAGGCATCACCCTTGTGCTGCAGCTCGCCGTCAACGGTTGCAGTAGAACCAGATATGTGAACGTACTCACCGGCCACAGTTGCACGAGAGTAACCAATTACGGATTCCCAAGGACCTCCGCTAGAGATTAGTTTGTCTGCTGCCATGATTACTCCTGTTTATTAGTTGATTACTTTGAGTGTGAATGATTTGTGATCGGAAGCCTGCGGTCGCGACCAAAAGCCATGCCAGTGATCTTTGGCCCAATTGCGCCCTGTCGACGTTTCCATTCGGCTCGGTCAACAAGTGAAATGATTCGGTCAACAACAGCTGCTTCGAAACCAAGTTTCAAGATCTCGTCTCGGCCTAGGCGGCGTTCAACATATGCGTCAAGCAGTTCGTCCAAAAGCTCGTACTCAGGCAGGCTATCTTGATCTGTTTGATCTGGGCGAAGCTCTGCGGAAGGCGGTTTTGAAATTGAGTTCTCAGGAATCGGGGAAGTCTGGCCCGATGCCTCGGCAAGTTCGTTGCGCCACTTTGCCAATTTCCAAACCAAAGTCTTTTCAACGTCCTTGATTGGTGCAAAGCCACCAACTGAATCTCCGTAGATCGTGCTGTAACCAACGGCAAGCTCAGTCTTGTTACCGGTAGTCAAAGTCAGGTGACCCTCGGCATTGCTCAGGCCCATCAAAATAACTCCGCGCATGCGTGCTTGAAGGTTTTCGGCGGCAATGCCATCTAGGCCAAGTTGATTTTCAAATACCGATACGAAGTCGGCAATTGGCTCGGTTCTGAAATTCAATCCGATACGCTCGGCTGAATCATCGGCATCGCTTCTTGAATGATCAGAAGAATATTTGCTTGGCATTGAAACACCAAATACGCGGTCGGCTCCGATTGCATCTGCAGCTATAGCGGCACATACGGCTGAATCAATTCCACCGCTGAGTCCCAAAATTACCGACTTGAAATTATTCTTTTCAACGTAGTCGCGAAGACCTAGGACTAGTGCGTTCCAAATCTGGGCAAGGTCATCGGTTTTCTTAACTCGCGCGGTGGTTACCGCATCAATTTGGCTTTTTGACTCAACATCAAATAGCACCAGGTCTGACTCGAATTGCGCGGCACGACCAATTAGCTTGCCCGAGCTATCAACCAAAAGTGAGTCACCGTCAAGGACCAGGTCATCCTGACCGCCCACCAAGTTCACGTAGGCGACCGCTGCTGAACTTGAATTGGCCAAATCACGCACCAGTTCAAAGCGCTTGTCGTCTTTATCGATCTCAAATGGTGATCCGTTTAGTACCAGCACAACGTCGGTGTTTGAATTCTGCAACTGAGCAACCGGCCCACCCTTTTGCCAAATGTCTTCGCAGATCAGGGTTGCAAACTTCAGCTCCTTGAATTCAAAAGTCAGCAGGTCATTGCCAGGAACGAAAATTCGGTATTCGTCAAAAACTGAATAGTTAGGTAGGTGGTGCTTGGCGTATTTGCCAACGGTCTTGCCAGCAAGCAGCACACTCGCGCAGTTCTGAGCAATTGCCCAATTGTGCGTTTCTCTTTGTGTGGCAAGCGCCGGGTGGCCAATAACCACTGCAATTTCACCGTGGCCAGCGGCCTGAAGCTTTAGGGCAAGGTCTTGAACTGCGGTCTCGGCCTGGCGCACAAAGGATTCGCGCGCGGCTAGGTCTTCAATTGGGTAGCCGGTGATTGCCATCTCGCCAAAAAGCACCAAATCGGCGCCTGCTTTAGCTGCGGCCACAACGGCTTCGAAAGCTAGGTTTGAGTTTGCGTCAATATCGCCAACTACGGGGTTGGTCTGAGCCAGAGCTAGGCGAACTTTCGGCATAACCATTAGCCTAGTAGGAGCAAGAGAGAGGATTTCCCGATGGAAAGACAGCGCGATTTCGTACTTCGCACAATTGAGGAGCGAGGCGTAAAGTTTGTGCGCCTTTGGTTCACTGACGTAGCGGGTACTTTGAAGTCTGTGGCCATCGCCCCGGCCGAGGTTGAGGGCGCTTTTGCTGAAGGTTTGGGCTTTGACGGCTCAGCGATTGAGGGTCTTGCCCGCACATATGAGGCCGATATGCTGGCCCAGCCAGACCCAAGCACATTCCAAATTTTGCCTTGGCGCGGAGAGATTGACCCTACCGCGCGCATGTTCTGCGACATTCAGACGCCAGATGGTCAGCCTGCCGCTGCGGATCCTCGCAATGTACTGCGACGTGCTCTTGCCAAGGCCTCGGATCGTGGATTCTCGTTCTACATTCACCCAGAGATTGAGTTCTACCTTTTGAAGTCAACTCAGCTTGATGCCAAGGGTGAACCAGTTCCGGTAGACAACGCTGGTTACTTCGATAACGTTCCGGGTGGAACCGCACACGATTTCCGTCGTCGCGCAGTTTCGATGCTTGAGCAGCTTGGTATCTCGGTTGAGTTCAGCCACCACGAGGGTGGGCCGGGGCAGAATGAAATTGACCTTCGCTATGCCGATGCACTGACCATGGCAGACAACATCATGACTTTCCGCACCGTGATTAAGGAAGTTGCGATCGAGCAGGGTGTTTACGCAACTTTCATGCCAAAGCCATTTACTCAGCACCCAGGTTCTGGAATGCACACTCACATGTCACTCTTTGAGGGTGACACAAATGCGTTCTTTGATCCAAGTTCTCAGTACCACCTGTCTAAGACCGCAAAGCACTTCATTGCCGGTTTGCTAAAGCACGCTCCAGAAATCACCGCAGTTACTAACCAGTACGTGAACTCATACAAGCGCCTCTGGGGTGGTGGCGAGGCTCCAAGCTTTGTTTGCTGGGGTCACAACAACCGTTCAGCATTGATTCGCGTGCCTCTATACAAACCAGACAAAGGAAACTCGTCTCGTATTGAGTACCGTGCAATTGATTCAGCCGCAAACCCTTACTTGGCATACGCGCTGCTGTTGAACGCCGGACTCAAGGGCATTGAAGAGGAATACCCGCTCCCTGCAGAGACCGAAGACAATGTTTGGGCACTGAACGACGCCGAGCGCCGCGCAATGGGCATTCAGCCACTTCCGCAGAGCCTTGACCACGCGATTCGCAAGTTAGAGGAATCTGAGCTCGTTGCCGAAACTCTTGGCGAAGAGGTGTTCTCTTATGTACTCGCAAACAAGCGTCGCGAGTGGAGTGAATACCGTTCGCAGGTTACTCCGTTTGAGTTGAAGCAAAACCTAGAGACACTTTAGGTTAGGGCTTTTAGAAATAGCGCCCGTAAATGGCTAACGAAAGATCTACTGGCCTTTCCGAGCTTGCTCGTTTTGGCTTCGTTGATCTGAGCGGAACCATTGCCAAATTGGACGAGCTAGTAAAACTTGTAGGGGATTCCGGCCGTTCTGCGTTGGCTGCGTTGGGCACAGCGGCAGACCCAGATCAAGCACTGGTCGCGCTCTTGAATTTAGCAAGCGCAAATCCGGCACCGATAAAACAACTTCTAAAAAAAGATGATTCGGCAAAACGACTTTGCAGTTTGCTTGGTGCATCTACCACGCTAACCGACTTTCTGATGCGTCAGCCATCAGCTCTTTCGATTTTTGAAAAGCCAGCAGTGCTTTCTACGCCAGAAGAATACGTGGCATCACTGGTTGGCAGCGTTAGGCCTTTGCTGGTATCGGGGTTTGATTCTGTAGTTGTTTGGTCTGCGCTTCGAGTTGCCTACCGCCGCGAGCTGCTGAAAATTGCCGTCTTTGATTTGAATCAACCCGATGTTCAAGCCGGTCAGCCACAGGTGGCCGCGGCTTTGGCTGACATTGCGGCTGCTGCGATTGAGGCCGGGCTTGAGGTTGCCAGAGCGGAGTTGAAGCTAACCAAGGATCACGGTGTATTTACCGAGGCCGAAGTTGATGCAACTGAGCTTGCGGTAATTGCAATGGGTAAGTGTGGTGCCAGAGAACTCAACTATATTTCTGACGTTGACGTAATTTACGTTGCGGAGTCGGCCACTGAGGAGTTGGATTCTCAAAGAGCGGTTGAAATTGCAACCCGCTTAGCAACTCGCATGATGCGCGCGATGGATGGCACCGCAGGTGAGCCAATGCTCTGGCAGGTAGACCCAAACCTTAGACCGGAAGGTAAGTCAGGCGCGCTAGTTCGCACACTGGAGTCACATGTTGCCTACTACGACCGCTGGGCTCAGAGCTGGGAGTTCCAGGCTCTGCTGAAGGCAAGACCACTAGCCGGTAGCCATGAGCTTGGTGAACGCTACGTTGCGGCCTTGGCTCCGAAGGTTTGGACCTCGGCAACCAGAGACAACTTTGTTGAATCAGTTCAGCGCATGCGCGAGCGAGTTACTGATTTCATTCCGGCCAATGAGATTGATTCACAGATCAAACTCGGCCCGGGTGGGCTTAGAGATATTGAATTCACCGTGCAGTTGCTTCAACTGGTGCACGGTCGAACCGATTCAACTGTGAGACAACGCGACACAATCTCAGCCATTCATACATTGGCGCAGGGCGGTTACATTGGCCGCAGTGATGCAAACGAGTTTGCTTCGCACTACCGATTCCTAAGATTGCTAGAACACCGCATTCAACTTTCTGAGATGCGCCGCACTCATTTGATGCCAAGTTCGGAATCAAAGCGCAGAGCGCTGGCCAGGGCTGTGAATGTAAAACTCTCTGCCGAGGGATTGATTGAAAAGTGGGAGAGCGCAAAGGTTGAAGTGCGCGCACTGCACCAAAGAATTTTTTACCGCCCGCTTCTTTCGGCAGTTTCTAAGCTTGGCGACGACAGTCTTTCACTGAGTTCAGATCAGGTTAGAGACAGACTTCACGCAATTGGTTTTGGCGATCCAAAGGGCGCACTTGATCACATTGCCGCACTTACCTCGGGTCTTTCCAGACGAGCAGTAATTCAGAAACAATTGTTGCCGGTCCTGTTGCAATGGTTCTCGGAGGGCACTGACCCTGATGCCGCGTTGCTTGCGTTTAGAAGGTTGAGTGAAGACTTAGGTGAGTCGCACTGGTATCTGAGAATGCTTCGCGATTCCAGTGGCGCCGCAGAGCGCATGACGCAGGTGCTTTCAAATAGCCGCCTAGCCACAAATCTGTTTGAGCGAATTCCAGAAGCTGCAGCATGGTTTGAAAAGTCAGAAGACCTGATTCCAATGACCGAAGATGAATTGGCCGCAGAATTTGATGCAATTATTTCAAGACACGAAAACGTTGAGTCGGCTGCTAACTCAATTAGGAATATCCGCAGGCGTGAAACTCTTCGTATTGCCATGGGTGCAGTGCTTGGTGACTTGACCATTGGTCAGGTTTCTCAAGGTCTGAGCGATCTTTCTGCGGAATACTTGCGAGCCATGTTGGAAGTGGCTACAGATTTGAACGGTGCCGATATCGCGAGCACTCAGGTTTCCGAAATTCTTGATTTTGGCATTATTGCCATGGGTCGTTTTGGCGGTGAGGAACTTGGTTTTGGTTCCGACGCCGACATCATGTGTGTATATAAAACTAAGCCTGGTGTTGCCGGCGAGGTTGCGCAAAAAGTTGCCGAAAGAATTATTTCCGAGCTCAAGCGCTTAACCACAGATCAGGTTCTTGAGTTTGAACTAGACCTGGACCTGCGACCTGAAGGTAAGAACGGCCCTGTGGCAAGATCAATTGAGTCTTACGCTGCCTACTACGAGCGCTGGTCAAACACCTGGGAGGCTCAGGCGCTAACCCGTGCCCGTCCGATTGCAGGCAGCGCAGAGCTGCGAAACGAATTCCTTGAGTTGATTAATAAGTACCGCTATCCAAGTGAAATGTCGGAGAGCGCGGCAATGGAGATTCGACGCATCAAGGCACGTGTTGAGACTGAGCGATTGCCTCTTGGTGCAGACCCAAAGCGTCACCTTAAGCTTGGGCGTGGCTCACTTAGTGACGTTGAATGGCTGGTGCAGCTGTTCCAAATGCAATTTGGAAACGAGCACCCTGCCATCAGAACGCCTAAGACTCTCGAGGCGCTTGACGCGATGGTGGCTGAGGGTTTGATTGCCGAACACGATGCCCGAGTGCTGAGCGAGGCGTGGTTGCTGGCTTCAAGGCTTCGTTCGGCAAGCGTGCTTTGGGCGAATAAGCGAATTGACGTTTTGCCAACCGATCGCAAGGCGCTCGAGGGCATGGCCAGAATTCTGGAATACCCACGCGGTAGCGCAACTCAACTTGAAGACGATTACCTTGCCTTCACTCGTCGCGCACGAAGCGTCTACGAGCGCCTCTTCTACGGCACCTCAGAAGACAACCGATACGAGTAAGAAAAAGGACCCCACCTTTCGGTGAGGCCCATTTTCAACTACTTCGTATAAATCAAAGATTTATACTCCGTAGTAAAGCTCGAACTCGTATGGGTGAGGACGAAGTGCAAGAGGCTTGATTTCCTTCTCGCGCTTGTAGTCAATCCAAGTTTCGATTAGGTCCTTGGTGAACACGTCGCCCTGAAGTAGGTAGTCGTGGTCTGCCTCTAGAGCCTTCAATACATCCTCTAGGTTGCCAGGTACCTGAGGAATAAGCTTTGCTTCCTCTGGTGGCAACTCATAAAGGTCCTTGTCAACTGGCGCGTGAGGCTCGATGCGGTTCTTGATTCCATCTAGACCAGCCATAAGCATCGCTGCGAAAGCTAGGTACGGGTTTGAAGAAGCATCTGGAGCACGGAACTCAATGCGCTTTGCCTTAGGGTTTGTTCCGGTCATCGGGATGCGGATTGCAGCCGAACGGTTACCAGCTGAGTAAACAAGGTTTACTGGGGCTTCGAAACCAGGCACCAAACGGTGGTAGCTGTTAACGGTTGGGTTGGTAAATGCAAGAAGCGATGGAGCGTGCTTCAAAATTCCACCGATGTACCAACGAGCGATGTCTGAAAGACCGCCGTAGCCTGATTCGTCGTAGAACAAAGGCTTGCCTTCTTTCCACAATGACATGTGAACGTGCATACCTGAACCGTTGTCACCGAAAAGTGGCTTTGGCATGAAGGTTGCAGTCTTGCCCCAACGCTCAGCCACGTTCTTCACGATGTACTTGAACTTCAGGATGTCATCTGCAGATGAAAGTAAGGTGTCGAACTTGTAGTTGATCTCACCCTGACCAGCAGTACCAACTTCGTGGTGGCTGCGCTCAACTTCAAGGCCCACAGCTAGAAGCTCTGAAACGATGTCGTCACGCATGTCAGCGTGCTTGTCGGTTGGAGTTACTGGGAAGTAGCCACCCTTGTAAGGTGTCTTGTTGGCTAGGTTTCCGCCCATTTCTTCGCGACCTGAGTTCCATGCAGCTTCGTCTGAATCAATGAAGTGCATTGAGCCGTTCTGCTTGTATTCGTAGCGAACGTCGTCGAAGATAAAGAATTCTGCTTCTGGAGCAAAGAATGCGGTGTCGGCGATGCCTGTTGTTGCAAGGTAAGCCTGAGCCTTCTTTGCAGTCTGGCGTGGGTCGCGACCATAGATCTCACCATTGCGAGGGTTGTAAACGTCGAACACCATGCAAAGGGTCTTCTGTACGCGGAACGCGTCAACGTATGCGGTGGTCACATCTGGAATCAACTGCATGTCTGATTCGTTGATTGATGCGAAACCACGGATTGATGAACCATCAAACAGCTGACCATCAACGAAGAACTGCTCGTCAATTTGTTGTGCTGGAAGGTTGAAGTGCTGCTGCACACCAGGTAGGTCTGTGAATCGAACGTCAAGGAACTTTACGTCGTTGTCCTTGATGTACTTGACAACCTCTGAGGCGGTCTTGAACATAGAGAGATTTCCCTTCGAAGGTGAATTGGGGAGCCTGGCGCGTCTTTAAGCCATCTACTGAAGTTTACCGAGCCAACGGGGTCAGGATTGTGCAGTTAATGTTTCGGCAATGTAAAAAGTTTGATTTAGGCTCAATTTATGATTGAAACGACTAATTGGGCAGGCAAAAGACTGGGCTTACCGGAGGTAGGGCCTGGTTCACTGGCCAAAATGGGGCGTCGCAGCCTTGCTCTGATAATTGATTGGGCGCTGGCTCTGATGGTCTCAGGAGCGTTTTTCGGCGGCGACAACACCGCAACGCTCAGCTTCTTCATGCTTGAGCAGTGGCTGCTGGTGGCAACCCTAGGAAACAGCTTTGGTCATCTAATTACCGCCATAAAGGTTCGCAAACTAGACGGCACTCACGTGGGCTTGGTTGCCTCGCTTGTGCGTATCGGGTTAATTTTGCTGGTTATTCCGGCGGTAATTTGGGACGCTGATAATCGCGGACTGCATGACAAGTCAGCGGCAACAGTTTTGGTAAGGCGCTAATTAGCCACGGCGCATTTTGCCAAGCTTGGTTGGGTCAATTCCCTTTGGAATAGGAATGTTCATACCAAGTGACTCAAGGCGCTTTGCCACCACAGAGATCTCTGCGCGGTTCAAAGTTTTCTTCATCTTGTAAAGAGTCTTAGAAAGATCTGGCAGGGCAGTAGCTTCTGCATCGTTAGTGACGTAAACGAACTCAACCGGCGCACCAGGCGCAACGCGGCTTACCTTACGGCGCTCGTCTTCAAGCAAAACCTTCACACGAGAGCGAGTACCTTCGCCGACCAGAACCACACCGGCTGGGCCAATGGCACGGTAGACGGCATCCTGAGAGCGCGGGTTTACTGCCACCGGCATCTCGGCTGCACGCCAGCCCTTACGAATGTTTGCAAGCACAGCGCCAACGGCACCCATTTGACCTGCGATGCGTGAGTATGCGGCACGCTCTGCCTTGCGGCCCATTACAACCATGGCACCGATGATTCCAAACATGGCACCCATGATGCTGAAAATAACTAGGTTTACGACGTTGCCTGGGAAAGTGACTGCGTCAAATGCAATGAAGCCACCAAGAATGATGATGAAAGCTAGGGCAGCCCATAGCACCGAGGTCTTGTCTTGCTGTGCCGTCATTTTGTAGACGGTCCACATCTGAGAGATCTGGCCTGGAGCCTTTGCGGTCTTTTTAGTCTTTGAGTTCTTGGTGTCTTTAGCCATTTCTAAAGCCTATCTTGTTGAAACTAGTGAACCGCTTGGCCAAAGCCATCGCGTGCCGCGGCATCGGCTAGGTGTTGCAGGTGTGCCGGAATTTCAAGACCCTTTTTAATCATTGATGTGGCCCAAAGTCTGCCGGCTCGGTAAGAGCTTCTAACTAGCGGTCCGCTCAAAACTCCAAGGAAACCAATTTCCTGTGCTTCCTCAGCCATCTCGGCAAACTCGGTTGGCTTTACCCATCGGGTTACCGGGTGGTGCTTTGGGGTAGGGCGAAGGTACTGGGTGATGGTGAGAATGTCTGTGCCTGCATCGTAAAGATCTTGCATGGCCTGCGAGATTTCCTCGCGGGTTTCGCCCATACCCAGAATGAGGTTTGACTTGGTGACCAAGCCGGCATCCCTGGCCTGAGTCAGTACGTTTAGTGAGCGGTCGTATCGGAACGCTGGACGAATTTCTTTGAAGATGCGCGGCACTGTTTCAACATTGTGCGCGAATACTTCAGGCTTAGCGTCAAATACTTTTTGCAAAAGTTCTGGCTCGCCAGAGAAGTCTGGAACCAGAATCTCAACACCTGTGCCAGGGGATTGCTGGTGAATCTGGCGTATGGTCTCGGCGTATAGCCAGGCACCCTCGTCTTCGAGGTCGTCGCGGGCAACACCCGTAACGGTTGCGTAGCGAAGTTCCATGCGCTTTACCGAGTCACCTACTCGTCTTGGTTCGTCGGCATCGAAGGCATCTGGCTTACCGGTGTCAATTTGGCAAAAGTCGCAACGGCGGGTGCACTGTGAACCACCAATCAGGAATGTTGCCTCACGGTCTTCCCAGCATTCAAAAATGTTTGGGCAGCCGGCTTCTTGGCAAACGGTGTGCAGGTTTTCACCTTTAACCAAAGCCTGCAGGGCCTGATACTCAGGACCCATCTTGGCGGTTGTCTTAATCCACTCAGGCTTTTTCTCGATTGGAACGGAGCTGTTTCTTGCCTCGATGCGCAGGAGCTTACGTTCCGGCTTTGGCGCGGTCTCGTTTGTTTCAATTGTCATAACGCAACCTTGCCGATCTGAGTTAGATGTTTCTGCACAACCTCAGCGGCCATCGCTGGAGTAATTTCCTTGCCAAGAAGTTCTGAGAGGGTGCTGGTTTTCGCATCTCTGATTCCACAGGCAATTATGGTCTCGTAGGGTGCCAAAGAATTATTGCAGTTCAGCGCAAAGCCATGCATTGTGGTGTGCTCGGCAACTCGAATTCCAATTGCGGCAACCTTCACGTGTGAATCGCCAACCGGAGCCCAAACTCCGCTTCTGCCTTCAACTCGCTCGGTCTTGAGGCCAAACTCGGCAATTGAATCAATAAGCACCTGTTCAAGCCAGCGCACGTAGCCAACCACGTCAATCGGCTGGGGTAGCTGCATTATTGGGTAACCAACCAGCTGACCTGGGCCATGCCAGGTTATTTTGCCGCCGCGGTCTACATCTATTACGGGTGTGCCATCGGTTGGTCGTTCGGAGTCTTCGGTGCGCTTGCCGGCGGTAAATACGCCCTCGTGTTCAAGCAGAATCACGGTGTCAGGTCGGGAACCCGATGCCACTTGGGCGTGGACTTCGCGCTGCATAGCCCAACCTTGCTCATACCCGATGAAATTCGGGGCTAAGCCAGCAATTAGAAAGTCGGGCATTGGTCAATTCTAGGCAGAGTTTGGATACCTGATTTATCAACAGTGTTATTAGTTCAAGTATTTCCCTGCATTGGCCCCACCATGATTAAGCAATGTTTAGGCCGAATATTCGTGGGATTCCTCGGCAAGACTTGCGACCCGGTTTAAATGGTTGGCACGTAAAGGGTCAGCCACAAAAGGTCATTCCATACTCCTGGCCTTGGCGCACAAATTGGGTTCATCAAATTCATCGAAACCCCAAACTAGATGTCGTTTTATCAAGATCCGGCAAAGTTCACATTTTGGTTGATGTCGATGGCGATGGAAATAAAAAGCCTCGTGGCAAATTCTTTTATGCAGTTATGGCAGGAGTAACCGCGTTGGGCGCTCTTATGTTGGCAACAAGTTCAATTGCCGAAACAAAGTCCATCGCGCCGGTTGAATTAGCCGGCTCACCTGTGGCCGTTACAAACTGCGATCAGCTGATGCTTAACCCAGACAAATTCCTCGCCAAAGAAAACTCGTCAAGTCAAGATCAACTTCAACTCAAGGTCATCAGGGAGCAACAGCTTGGGGGAGTTAATCAAAAGTTGTGTCCGTGAGTTGCGGCGCACAAACCAGTGAATACAGAGTCACATACATAAAGCAAAAAGATATTTGGAATATAAAGAAATGGGCCCGGTTAGAAAACTAACCAGACCCATTTCGTTTAGAAATTAAATTCCTAGTACAGAATCAAAGTTTGCTTCTTCTAGACGAGACTTTACGTCTACCAAGAAGCGGCTTGCGTCTGCACCATCCACCAAACGGTGGTCGTATGAAAGCGCAAGGTAAACCATGCTGCGAATAGAAATTGAATCCAAACCATTTGCATCGGTTACTACCACTGGGCGCTTGCTAACTACTCCGGTACCAAGAATTGCAACCTGAGGAAGGAACACAACCGGGGTATCGAACAATGCACCACGTGAGCCAGTGTTGGTTAGTGTGAAAGTTCCACCGCCCAGTTCGTCTGGCTTCAACTGGTTATTGCGAGTGCGAGCTGCAAGGTCTGCAATCTGCTGCGCAATCTGAGCAATGTTAAGAGTTGATGCGTCACGAATAACTGGAGTCAGCAAACCCTTTTCGGTGTCTACAGCAAAAGAGATGTTCTCTGTGCCGTGGTACACGATGTTTTCGCCATCGATGGTTGCGTTCAACTTAGGGTGAACGCGCAGTGCTTCTGCTGCGGCCAATGCAAAGAATGGCATGAAGTTAAGCTTGCCGCCGGTTGCAGCAACGAACTGTGGCTGAACGCGGGCACGTAGGTGTGCAATCTTGGTCACATCAACTTCTACAACTGTTGTTAGCTGTGCGGTTGAAACCATAGAAGCAACTGCACGCTCTGCAAGTACCTTGCGAAGACGCGACATTGGCTCAGTAGTTCCACGAAGTGGAGAAGCAGCACCCGGTACGAATGGTGCTGCAGGAGTTGAAGCAACCGGTGCAACATAAGCAGCTGCTGGAGCAGATGCAGGTGTGCTGTTTGAAGCTAGAACGTCTTCCTTGCGAATGCGTCCGCCAACTCCGGTGCCAGCGATCTTTGAAAGGTCAATGCCAATTTCAGAAGCAAGCTTGCGAACAAGTGGAGTGACATAGCCTGCATCTACCGAGGTAGCCGCTGGTGCAGCAGGTGCTGCAACTGGGGCGGCAACAGGTGCTGGCGCAACCGGAGCCGCTACTGGTGGCGCAACCGGAGCCGCTACTGGTGGCGCAACCGGAGCCGCAACTGGGGCAGGTGCTTCAACTACTGGAGCTGCAACTTGTGCCGCAGGAGCCTCAACTACTGGTGCCGCAGCAGGAGCTGCTGAACCTGAACCACTGCCAATCACTACTAGGACTGCGCCAACCTGCACGGTCTCGTCTTCTTGAACCAAAATCTGCTCAATCACTCCGGCAACAGGAGACGGAATCTCGGTGTCAACCTTGTCGGTAGAAACTTCTACCAGAGGCTCATCAACCGCAACGGTGTCGCCAACTTTTTTTAGCCAGCGGGTTACGGTGCCTTCGGTAACGCTCTCACCAAGCGCTGGAAGTACTACTTGTTCGCTCATTTACTTTGCTCCTGTTTGGATTTGAAAAATTTATGCGTGTGCGTGAAGTGGCTTGCCGGCTAGAGCTAGGTGTGCTTCGCCGATAGCTTCGTTCATGGTTGGGTGTGCGTGAACCAAAGTTGCAACGTCTTCTGGGTAAGCTTCCCAGTTCACGATCAACTGTGCTTCACCAATCTGCTCACCTACGCGAGAACCAATCATGTGGACACCAATTACTGGGCCGTCGTTCTTGCGAATCAACTTAATGAATCCAGCGGTTCCAAGAATTTGGCTCTTGCCGTTTCCGCCAAGGTTGTACTCGTAGGTTGAAATGTTTCCTGCGCCGTAAGTTTCTGCAGCCTTCGCCTCGGTTAGACCAACCGATGCAACTTCAGGCTCACAGTAGGTAACCTTTGGAATTCCGGTTTCGTCGATCACGGTTGGCTTCAAGCCAGCGATTTCTTCAGCGATGAAGATACCCTGCTGGAAACCGCGGTGAGCCAGCTGCAATCCAGGAACGATGTCACCGGCTGCGTAAACGTTTGGAAGGTTTGTCTGAAGTCTGTCGTTGGTCAAAACGAATCCGCGATCCATTGCAACGCCCTGCTCTTCGTAACCAAGGCCAGCAGTGTTCGGACCACGACCAACAGCTACTAGAAGTAGATCTGCTTCAAGCTGCTCGCCGCTTTCAAGGCTCACAACAACACCGGTCTCGCTTTGAGTAACGCCTGAGAAACGCACGCCAAGCTTGAAGTCAATTCCACGCTTGCGGAATGCGCGCTCAAGACCCTTGCTCACTGCCTCGTCTTCGTTAGGTACTAGGTGTGGAAGACCCTCGACGATGGTCACATCGGTGCCGAATGACTTCCAGATTGATGCAAACTCAACACCAATAACTCCGCCACCAAGAACGATTGCCTTCTTAGGTACAAAGTTCAACTGAAGAGCGTGCTCAGAAGTGATTACGCGACCACCGATCTCAAGACCAGGAAGCGTGCGGCTGTATGAACCAGAAGCAAGAACAACGTTTTCACCGGTGTAGTAGTCGGCGCCAACCTGAATGGTTCGTGGTCCAGCCATGCGACCTTCGCCTGCAACAACGGTGATGTTCTTTGAACCAACTAGTCCGGTTAGGCCTTTGAAAAGTCTGTCCACGATTGTGTCGCGGTAGTTATTGACGGCTGGCATATCGATAGCGCCAAAAGTTGCCTGCACACCAAAGTGGCCTGCTTCTCTAACGTTGTCTGCGATTTCTGCAGAGTGCAAAAGCGCCTTGGTAGGAATACAGCCGCGGTGCAAGCATGTGCCACCCAACTTATCCTTCTCAATCAACGCAACGGACTTGCCAAGTTGCGCCGAACGGAGAGCAGCTGCATAGCCACCACTTCCGCCACCAAGAATTACAACGTCAAAGTTGTGGTCAGCCAATTAATTTCTCCTAAAAAGAGGTTCGTCAATACGTTCAAACTTTACTACTGAATTCGGCCTATTTATTGCCCGATAGGTGCTGGGCGACCGATACCAGAGTTCTCAAAATCACGCCTGTGCCACCTTTAGGTGTGTAGCCATAGGCTGCGGCGCTGTTATCGGCTGGTCCGGCAATGTCTAGGTGGGCCCAGTCAATCTCGACAGGTACGAATTCGCGTAGGAAGTGACCACCAACCAGCATTCCACCGGCACGATTGCCGATCTTGACGTTGGCAATGTCTGCAACTTCCGAGTTCAGAAGCGCGCGAAGCTCGGCAGGTAATGGCATGTGCCAAACCAGCTCGCCGGCTTTCTCGGCGGCAGCTTCGACCACTCGCACAGCCTTGGCTGCACCCATCAAACCCGCATACCTATTACCAAGTGCAATAGTTGCGGCTCCAGTGAGGGTAGCGATGTCAATGATTAGGTCAGGCTTGGTCTCTACAGCGGCCGAAAGCCCATCGGCAAGCACCAATCGGCCTTCTGCATCGGTGTTCAAAACCTCTACGGTCTTACCATTTCTGATGCGAATCACGTCGTCTGGTCGTTGAGCGGTGCTAGAAGGCATGTTTTCTGCAAGGCACAGCCAAGCGGTCACGTGAATCGGAAGGCCCAGCTTAGAAATTGCCACCACTGACTGGAACGCGGTTGCGGCTCCGGTCATGTCGTATTTCATACCAACCATTGATTCGGCCGGCTTTAGGCTCAGCCCTCCGGTGTCAAAGGTGATGCCCTTACCCACCAGAGCCAGGTGCTTGGTGGCACCCTTTGGCTTGTATTCAATCTTTACTAGGCGAGGCGGGCGACTTGAACCCATGCCTACGGCCAAAATGCCACCAAAGCCTTCTTTGGCAAGGGCCTTTTCGTCCCAAACCTGAACCTTCAGGCCCAGTCCTTTAACTCCTGACTGCACGGCCTTAACCATGCTGGCCGGATACATGTCGTTAGGAGGAGTGTTTACAAGATCGCGAGTGGTGTGCACGGCGGTTGCCAGCACAGCAATCTCCGACAACTCTTTTGCGGTGATCTTTGCATCGGTCACCAAGGTGATCTTGCTTAGTTTGGCCGGTTTGATGCTCGCTTTGCTCTTCTTGCCGTTGTACTCGTAGAAGCCAAGCTGAAAACCCTCAATCAGAGCCAATGCAGAAGTTTTTGAGAGTGCTCCAAGATCAAGAACTGCCTCCGCGAAACCTCTAAGGCTGCGAGCAGCTGCACCGCCAAGATTGCGGGCCTTGTCTTCGTCAAGTTTTTCTGCACCAACACCGATAAGTGCAAAAACCGCACCGTTTGGTGCTGCCACCTTAGTGATGGACTCGAAGTTTGCAGAGGCGCCAAGTTGCTCTAGATCGTGTTTGGCAAGAGCTGTGGAATCTACTGACGACTTTGTCAGTTGAAGGTTTTTAGATTGCTCTTTAACTCCAAGCAAGAATGCGGTGTCTTTTTTGAAAGCGGGTGCCTTTGCGGCAACTGTGATCTTTAAAGTGGTCATGTTTCTATGCTAAGCGTGCCAAGTTAGGATGTTTCAATGACCCACTCAAAGAATCTTTTCGAATACCTAGACGGGTTCGAGGACGTACCAACGGGTCTTCACCTAATCGCAGGTCTAACCGGATTCACCGATGCCGGATCAACTTTGAACCAAGTGGCCGACCACATTTTTGCCAATTTTGAGAGCAAACTGATTGCTCAGTTCAAGAACGATGAGCTTTTGGATTACCGCTCACGCAGACCTGTGATGTTTTTCGAGCGCGACCACATTGAACACTACGAACCGGCCGTGCTTGGAATCTATTTGGTGTTCGATGAAGTCAATCAGCCGTTCCTTTACCTACACGGCTACGAACCTGATTTCAAATGGGAAGCATTCGCTGATGCAGTAACTGCTCTCATTCAGCAGCTAGAAGTTGAAGACTTCACCTGGGTGCACTCTATTCCTTTCCCAATTCCTCACACTCGAGATGTTGGTGTAACTGTTTCAGGAAATCGGTTGGACATCATTGATGCAGTGTCGGAATGGAAGCCTCAGACTCAGGTTCCAGGAAATGTCTTGCACCTATTGGAGTATCGCCTTAGCGAGATTGGCCTGCCAACTATCGGTTATGTGATGTTGGTGCCGCACTACCTAAGCGAGAGCGAGTATCCGCAGGCTGCGCTAAAGGCGCTAGAACATATTTCAAGTGCAACCGGTTTGGTTTTTCCTACCGATTCAATTCGAGAAGACAGCGCCGAATTCGCAACCAAGCTTGAAGGGCAACTGGCCAAGAATGATGACCTGCAAAAGTTGGTAGCCAACTTAGAGCAGGGCTACGCAACCAATGCAGGTGGCCCAAGCCGAGCACCAATTGCCAAGCCAAGTTCCAAGATGCCAACTGCCGAGGAGATTGCAGCGGAGCTCGAAGACTTCCTTGCGATTCGCCGCAGGAACTCTGCCGAATAAATCGGCTCATCGCAAAGAAATCGAGTCTGTCTTGAAGAGGATTAATGCGTTTTGGGTGCTTAGCGCCGGAGCGGCCTCGTATTTGATGGCGGTAACAAATAGAAGCAGTATGGGCGTTGCGTCGCTTCAAGCCGGTGAAAGATTTGAAGTAGCGGCGGCTGCGCTTTCCACTCTTGCAGTTGCTCAGCTGGTTGTTTACGCAGCTATGCAGGTGCCAGTTGGGATTCTGTTGGATCGCTTTGGTGCGCGTGCGCTTCTAATCTTTGGTGCGCTTTCAATGAGCGTGGGCCAGTTCTTAGTTTCTATTTCTGAGCATCTTGCGCTGGCTGTGGTTGGCCGAATGTTCGTGGGCCTGGGCGATGCGTTTGTTTTTATTTCGGTAATCAGATTGGTAAACGGTTGGTACGAGGGCGCCAAGGCCACTCGCATTCAACAGCTCACCACGAATGTTGGTCAGCTTGGTCAGGCGATTTCGGCAATTCCATTTGCGGCAATGCTTGGCGTTTCAGGTTGGACTAGTTCATTCATGCTTTTGTCGGCAGTAACCCTGGCCGTTGTTTTTCTAGCGCTAGCCTTCATCGTGAATGATCGTCCAGGGCATCACGTTAAGCAGAGTTCGCAAGATTTCAAAACAGTTCTAAAACTCTTGGTGCAAAACGTAAAGCACCCCGGAGTGCGAATGGCTTTTTGGACTCACTTCACATTGCAGTCGGCGCCATCGGTGTTTCTATTGCTGTGGGGTTACCCATTCTTGGTTGAGGGGCAGGGGTTCACAAAACCGGTTGCCTCTTGGTTGCTAAGTTCATTTGTGATTGTTGGTTTCTTTGTTGGGCCAATCATTAGTTGGTTCTGTGCCAAGTACCCAAAGCGTCGTTCATTTCTTGTTTTGGTAACCGTGTTTGCGTTGGCGGCAACCTGGTCGTTAGTAATTGGAATGCCGGGCAAGGCTCCACTTTGGTTGATTGCAATTCTCTGTATCGTACTGGCCACAGCTGGACCAATGTCCATGATTGCCTTCGATTACACCCGCGGCTTTGCTCCTAAGAATCGCCTCGGATCGGCTAGCGGGTTCGTGAACATCGGCGGGTTCACAGCTACGTTCAGCATGATGTTTTTGGCCGGAGTGATTCTGGACCTTTACAAGGCTTACTCGGCAAGTCGAGGCTTTAGCGTTGGGCTGTACAGTCTTGATGGTTTCAAGTGGGCAATGAGTGTGCAGTTCTTGATCCTGTTGCTTGGTACCTCAATGTTCATGCTTGAGAGGTCTAAGGCTCGAGCCAAACTGTTCCTTGATGAGGGAATAGTTTTGCGCCCTTTGCGAGTTGTACTTAGCGAACGAATTAGCCGGAAAACACGCAAAATAGGCCGATAAAGCCTAGTTTCGGGGCTATAATTTCAAACAAGACCCAGTCGTCCTTTCTTGAAAAGGACTTGACATGGGTCTTAGTAATGCCCGGAACGGTATAAATCGGATCGGTGGGGGCGTCGAGAGGTATCAATTGGCTAAGAAAGATGTAGAGACCAAGAGCAGCAAGCGTGGCTTGTTTGCGGGTCTTTTGCGTGGGTCAAGCGATAAATCAGAGGCAGTAAAGACCACTAAAGCTAAGGAAACCAGAGCAATTTCTTCGACCCCTGCAAAGGCGGCAGCAAAAACTGCCAAGCCAGTAGCCAAAACCACAAAGCCTGCGGCCAAAGCTGCAGCAAAGACTGCTGCAGTAAAGCCAGCTGTCAAGGCAGCTTCAAAGCCAGCAGCAAAGCCTGCGGCTAAGGCAACTAAGCCGGCTGCGAAGCCTGCAGCGAAGGTTGCAAAGCCTGCGGCTAAAGCTGCAGCAAAAGTTTCTGCCAAGCCAGCGGCTAAAACCGCAAAGCCTGCTGTCAAAGTTGCGGCAAAGCCGGCAGTAAAGCCTGCGGCTAAGGCAACTAAGCCGGCTGCGAAGCCTGCAGCGAAGGTTGCAAAGCCTGCGGCTAAAGCTGCAGCAAAAGTTTCTGCAAAGCCAGCGGCAAAGACAACCAAGCCTGCTGCCAAAGTTGCAGCGAAGCCTGCCGCTAAGGGCAAGGCCGCAGCGGTTCCGGCAAACAAAGCTAAGCCAGCTAAGGCAAGCAAATTGCCAAAGGGAATGGCAGATGACGAAGAAGAGCTTGATGACGATGCTGATTTGGAATCAGTCGATGAGATCGTTGCCGAAGCTGCAGCAGTTGTAGACATTGCTGCGGTTGAAGAGGAACTTCCAGAAGAAGAACCTGAAGATGTAAAGAGCAAGGAAATCGAAAACCTTGGCGGTATGGTTCTTTCGCACCGCGAAGAAGATGACATTCCTGCGCAGACCACAACCATCACCGGTGCAACTGCAGACCCGGTTAAGGACTACCTGAAGCAAATCGGTAAAGTTGCGCTGCTAAATGCCGAGCTTGAGGTTGAGTTGGCAAAGCGCATTGAAGCCGGTTTGTTCGCCGAAGAAAAACTTGCCACCGATAAAAAGATTTCACGCGACGTTGAGCGCGACCTGAAGTGGGTTGTGAAAGATGGTCAGCGTGCAAAGAGCCACTTGCTTGAGGCCAACCTACGTTTGGTTGTTAGCTTGGCTAAGCGCTACACCGGCCGCGGAATGCAGTTCCTTGACTTGATTCAAGAAGGAAACCTGGGCCTCATTCGTGCGGTTGAAAAGTTTGACTACACCAAGGGTTATAAGTTCTCTACTTATGCAACCTGGTGGATTCGTCAGGCTATTACTCGCGCCATGGCTGACCAGGCACGAACCATTCGTATTCCGGTGCACATGGTTGAAGTCATTAACAAGCTTGCACGAGTACAGCGTCAGTTGCTTCAAGACCTTGGTCGCGAACCAACCCCAGAGGAACTTGCTCGCGAACTAGACATGACACCTGAAAAGGTTGTTGAGGTTCAGAAATACGGTCGCGAACCTATCTCGCTTTCAACTCCACTTGGTGAAGATGGCGACAGTGAATTCGGTGACCTGATTGAAGACACAGAGGCAGTGGTGCCTGCTGACGCAGTTGGCTTCACCATGTTGCAGCGTGAACTGGAGCGAATCTTGGATTCACTTCACCCACGCGAAGCTGGAGTTATTCGCAGCAGATTCGGCCTTGGTGATGGCGTGCAGAAGACACTTGATCAGATTGGTGAAGAGTTTGGCGTAACCCGCGAACGCATTCGCCAGATTGAATCAAAGACCATGTCTAAGCTTCGTCACCCATCTCGCTCACAGATGCTACGCGATTACCTAGAGAACTAATTTCAACGTGTTCTACGTACCAGCGATTCTGATTGGGCGTTTAGTGCGCACGGCGGTTCGCCTAGTACGGCCTGGTGGCGGATCAGCGTTGCCGGGGTTGGTGCTCAGCAAAATCGCTCCCGGATTGTTGGCAAAGACACTTTCCAAATTTCCCGAGGGGTTGCTTGTTGTAACCGGTTCGGCTGGCAAATCAACCACTACAAAAATGTTGGTTGCAATTGCAAGAGCGCACGGCAAAGTCGTTTTCACTAATCCTTCCACGGCAAACATTGCGCAGGGCTTTTTCTCGTCAATCATTGAGCGTTCAACTCTTGGCGCAAAGATTTCTGGCGACGTTGCAATTCTTGAAATGGACGAAGGCCACGCCGCCGAGATAACCAAGCGCATCAAACCAAGACAAGTGACCGTGCTCAATGTTTTAGATGATCAACTGGACCGCTTCATTGACCCTGCATTGGTGCGAGACAAGCTGGCTGCCGTTTCGGAACGAGCAACCGAGGCACTGGTTTTAAATGCAGATGATCAGAATGTGCTGCTGATCAATAAGAAGGTTCATAACCCAAAGACATCTTGGTTTGGAATTGAAAATCAGATTATTGCTGCCACCGAGCACGGACTTGGAAATGCACCAACCTACCTGAGTGAATTGCCAAGACCACAGGTTGATACAGAAATTCAGGAGCACGGTAGTGCGGCCACAAAGGCTCGTGTTGGTGCTGTAGAAGTCTCGTTCGACCTGCCAAACCGAGGCATTCATTTTGCTCTAGATGCAGCAGCGGCCCTGGAGAGCGCGCGCAGGTACCTGGGTAGTTCATTCGATGCAAAATTGGCGGCGGTCACCCTTGCCGAGTTGCCGCCGGTATTTGCCCGCGGTGAAGTAACTCAGGTAAATGGGGTGGATGTTGAATTCATTCTGGTTCAGAACCCAATGAGCTTCCAGCTCAACTTGGACAATCTACCTAAGGACCAAGAACAGGTAATGGTTGCAATTGGTCGCGACGTGCATGACCCATCTTGGCTTTGGACAGTAGACATGAAACACATGCCAGCCGTGGATATTGTCACTGGCTTCAATTACGCAGAAATCGCTCTGCGCTTGGCTTATGACGAGATTGCTATTGGCGAAATCATTCCAGACTTAGATGTTGCATTGGAGAAATTCTTTAGCTTGCCGGCTCCTAAGAGTGGGCGCAGAACTGTCATCTTCTCAGCCGACGCAATGCGCCGTACCCGCAGAGCACTGGGCTTTGTTGACCCTGAGGCGGTGGAACGTTGATCAATCTAGTTGCACTGTTCCCAAAGCACTTAGATCTAAATGGAGATCAGGCCAACCTCAAGGTTGCAAAAAAGCGTCTTGAATGGTTTGGCTACGAGGTAAAAATCACGGCCATCGACAAAGGCCAATTGATTCCATCGGACGCAGATTTCATTTTTCTTGGCCACGGCTCCATGGCAGCTTGGGCAGATCTTGAAAACGAGATTCAAATAATTGCCCCGCAACTTGAGTCATTTATTGCTAGAGGTACGGCATTCATGGCCGTGGCAAGTGGATACGAGAGAGCTATCGAGCTTGGTCTTTTTGGCGGAAGTCTTGAGCCAACCGAAAGAGTGTCCAAGTTTGAGGTTGCTGATTTGCAGGGGAGAGAAGTTCTTGGCTATGTGAACGCTTCTTCAAAAGCGCCAGTCATTCAGCGTCAAGGTTTAAGCCTGGGCACTCAGCTTCACGGTCCAGTATTTAGCAAGAACCCGGCATTAGTAGATGAGTACTTTGCCGAGATTTTGGCGGCCAAGGGCGAGCAGGTGCCGATCGCACCAAGCTCAGGTTCAAAAAATATTCAGGTGATTTCCGAGATCGTTGGCTCGGTCTGGAAGCTCGAAAGAGAATTAGCGAGCGAGTAGCTTTTGAGACTCGTCGTGCCAGTTCACGGCAATCGGCTCAAGCTGAGCCTTCTTTTCGTTTCCGTGGTGTGAGCAGAACATAAGTTCTCCTGTAGCAAGCTCAACGCGAATGTAGGCCTGTGCGCCACATACGTCACAACGATCAGCAGCGTTTAGCTGGGTAGGTTCGCTGATTTCTGCGCCTGGTTCTACTGCTTCGTTTACTGACTGCATGAGTTGCCTTTCTTTCACTCAATCTCAACACAGGATTGCGACAAAAAGTCCCAACCTAGCCTTGATTTCGCTAACTGCGAAGTTGACCGGTAAGGATTGAAATCGTGTCAGATCAAGCCTTTAGGGCAGGTGCGGTTAGCATTTTCAAGTGCCAAACAATGACTATTCAGCTCGCCATCTCTCTGTTCTAGAGGGTCTCGAGGCCGTTAGAAAACGCCCGGGTATGTACATTGGCTCGACTGATAGTCGAGGCCTTATGCACTGTCTCTGGGAGATTATCGATAACTCTGTTGATGAGGCTCTGGCTGGCCACGGTAGTCGAATTGAAGTTGTGTTGCACAAAGACGGCAGCGTAGAGGTCACCGATAAAGCCCGTGGTATCCCGGTTGATATTGAACCAAAAACCGGTTTGAGCGGTGTTGAGGTTGTATTCACCAAGCTGCATGCTGGTGGAAAATTTGGTTCCGGTTCCTATGCTGCCTCAGGTGGTTTGCACGGTGTTGGTGCATCGGTGGTTAATGCTCTCTCGCAAAGACTGGACGTTGAAGTTGATCGCGGCGGAAAAACCTACGCAATGTCGTTTAGACGTGGCGAGCCTGGAATTTTTGACGACAAAAAAGGCATCAAGCCTGACAACCCATTCAAGCCATTTGAAGACGGCTCAGTCCTTCGTGAAGTTGGCAAGGTTGGCAAAAATGTCACCGGTACCAGAGTGCGCTACTGGGTTGACCCACAGATTTTCATCAAAGACGCCGTATTTGCACTAGAGGAGCTCTCTGCAAGAGCAAGGCAGACTGCCTTCTTGGTGCCAGGGCTTTCACTAGGCATTAATGATCTTCGCGATGGCAAGTCCAATAAGCAGGAGTTCAAATTTGACGGCGGAATCATTGAATACGCCGAATACTTAGCCAAGGACCCAGCTCTCACCTCAACGTGGCGACTTTCAGGTTCCGGTTCATTCACCGAGACCATTCCAGTATTGGATGCCTCGGGCAACATGGTTTCTAAAGAGGTTGAGCGCAATTGTGAGGTTGACATTGCCGTTCGCTGGGGAACTGGCTACGACACCGAGGTCAAGTCTTATGTGAACATCATCGCTACGCCAAAGGGTGGAACTCACATTCAAGGCTTCGAGCAGTCACTTCTTAAGACTCTGCGCAGCCAGATCGACGCAATCGCGCGAAAACTTAAGGTTGGCAATGACAAGGTCGAGAAAGAAGACATTCTTGCCGGCCTTACAGCGGTTGTAACCGTTCGCCTTGCCGAGCCGCAGTTTGAGGGTCAGACCAAAGAGATTCTTGGTACCCCAGCGGTAAAGAACATCGTGGCCAATGTTGTTGCCAAGAGTTTGAACGCAAGATTCTCGAGCTCTAAGCGCGACGACAAAGCTCAATCTGCGCTGCTTTTGGAGAAGGTCGTTGCCGAGATGAAGTCTCGTATTTCGGCCCGCAGCCACAAAGAAACTCAGCGCCGCAAGAACGCGCTTGAAAGTAGTTCCCTTCCTACCAAGCTTGTTGATTGCCGCACTCAAGAAACATCCGGTTCCGAGTTGTTCATCGTTGAGGGTGACTCTGCTTTGGGTACCGCAAAGCTAGCTCGCGATAGTGAGTTCCAGGCACTTCTTCCAATTCGCGGAAAAATTCTAAATGTTCAGAAGGCGTCAATCTCAGACATGCTTTCTAATGCCGAATGCGCATCAATTATTCAGGTTATTGGTGCTGGTTCTGGAAGAAGTTTTGATCTTGACTCGGCCAGATACGGCAAAGTGATTTTGATGTCAGATGCCGACGTTGACGGTGCTCACATTCGTACTCTTTTGCTCACGTTGTTCTTCCGCTACATGCGTCCTCTGGTGGAGGCTGGAAGAGTTTACGCAGCTGTTCCACCACTTCACCGCGTAGAGGTCGTGAACGCAGGTTCAAAGGCTAACGAGGTTATCTACACCTATTCACAAGCAGAGCTCCAAGAATTGCTGAAGAAACTTGAGAAGGCTGGCAAGCGCTACAAAGAACCAATTCAGCGCTACAAGGGTCTTGGTGAGATGGACGCAGATCAGCTTGCGGAAACCACAATGGATAAGGGTGCAAGAAGCCTTCGTAGAGTGCGCGTAGAAGATGCAGCCGCTGCCGAAACGGTCTTTGAACTTTTGATGGGTAATGAAGTAGCACCAAGACGTGACTTCATTATTGATTCAGCCGATGGCTTCGAGCGCGAACGAATTGACGCTTAATAACTAATTGTTTTTTGGGCTAACTTAATTTGTGCCCGATAGAGCCAATTGCACCGGTTGATTTTGATCCCGATGAATCGCGCTTGCCAGGTTCGGCAGGAAGCTCCGCTGGTTTACCGTCTGCAGATAGCGCAATAGCCTCGCTAGGGCCGGCCCAGCCAAAGTAGAGCTGGTCTTCAGTACGAATAAATTTGTGTGCTCGAACACCGCCGGTAGCGCGGCCCTTGGCAGGGAAGTCGCCAAGCGGAGTCCACTTAACGCTTCCTGCATCGGTGCCTGCAATTGCACCTGAGCTGTTCGCTGCGGTCACTGCAATGTTTTCTTGACCTGCCTTTGCAACACAGAAGGCAATTGCATCTGCACCGTCAGCAAGATTAATTCCAGCCACACCGGATGCTCCACGACCTTGGGCGCGGACTGTTTTAGCTGCAAATCTCAAAAGCTGGGCATCATTGGTGATGAAAACGAATTCATCGTCATCGGTGGCCAAATCGGCACCAATAACTTTGTCTCCAGACTTTAGGGCAATCATTTCGAACTCGGCCTTCGGTGCAAAGTCAGCCGAGACACGCTTAACCACACCTTGAGCGGTACCAATCGCGATTGACGCATCGTCATTAAGTTCGAATACGTTTAGGACCTTCTCTGACTTTGGCAGACCTAAGAATGAGCTGGCCGAAACCATTGAACTTAGGTCAAAGACGTCGTTTAGCCCAGGTACATCGCCAACGTGAATTCTGTGCATCACACCGGTTGAGGTAATGAAGCCAAGATCTGATCGGGTAGTAGCTGCAATCACAGTCTTGATTGCGTCGTGTTTCTTACGCTTGCTTGGTGGGGCAGCAGTGGTGTCCCAAACGTTGGTCTTGCCAACCATGCCCGATGCGGTGAAGACGATTACACAAGGTGTGTCGGCAAGCTCGGCGTTAATTGATGCTGCCTTGGCAGTGGTGATTGGCTTGACTTCTTCGTAGTTACTCACCAAAGTTGTACGGCGGTCATCCCCATACTTGTCGGCAACTTCTTTTAGTTCTGCAGAAACTAGGTCACGCAAAGCAGAATCTGAGCCAAGGATCTTTTTGAGGGCTTTGATTTCCTCTAGAAGGTTAGCCTTCTCGGTCTCAAGTTCAATCTTTGAAAACTTGGTTAGTCGGCGAAGTCTAAGTTCCAAGATGTACTCGGCTTGAATCTCGCTTAGGTCAAATACCTTCATAAGCTTCTGACGTGCCTGATCAACCTCGTCGCTGGCGCGAATCACCTGAATCACCTCGTCAATAGACAAGATGGCAATCAGAAGGCCCTCGACCAAGTGCAGTCGTGCCTGCTTTTTGCCAAGGCGGTTTTCGCTACGGCGACGGGTCACAACAATGCGGTGGGCAAGGTACACGCCCAACATTTCGCGAAGTCCAAGGGTCTGTGGTCTGCCATCAACTAGGGCCACGTTGTTGATACCAAAACTGTCTTCCATTGGTGTGAATCGGTAGAGCAAATCAAGCACCGTCTGAGGGTCAAAGCCAGTCTTAAGTTCAATTACCAAGCGCAAACCATTGGTGCGGTCGGTGAGGTCGGTGACATCTGCAATACCTTGCAGCTTCTTAGAGTTGACTCCGTCTTTTATCTTCTCAATTACCTTTTCAGGCCCTACTAGGTAAGGAAGCTCTGTCACTACGATGCCGAGCTTGCGTGGAGAAACGCTTTCAACTGAAACGCGTGCACGAGTTTTGAATGTGCCTCTACCGGTGTCGTAGGCCTCAACAACGCCATCTAGACCCATGATGATTCCACCGTTTGGTAGATCAGGGCCAGGCACGTACTTCATCAGTTGCTTGGTGGTTGCTTCTGGATTATGCAGAAGAAAAATCGCCCCATTAATTACTTCTCGTAGGTTGTGTGGCGGCATGTTGGTAGCCATACCCACCGCAATACCAGATGCACCATTCACAAGAAGGTTCGGGAAGGCTGCCGGGAGAACCTCTGGCTCGGTGAGTTGAGCATCGTAGTTTGGCTTGAAGTCAACTACGTCTTCGTCCAAGCCCTCGTTCATCAACATTGATGCTTGCGAGAGTTTTGCCTCTGTGTATCGCGCTGCCGCAGGTCCGTCGTCTAGACTTCCGAAGTTTCCGTGACCATCAATAAGTGGAACGCGAAGAGAGAAAGGTTGTGCCATGCGAACCAGGGCATCGTAAATCGCTGAGTCTCCGTGGGGGTGCAATTTACCCATTACTTCACCAACCACGCGAGCAGATTTTACGTGTCCACGATCCGGGCGAAGGCCCATGTCGCCCATTTGGTAAACGATGCGTCTATGAACCGGCTTCATGCCATCGCGTGCATCTGGAAGTGCTCGAGCGTAAATTACCGAGTAGGAGTACTCCAAAAATGAGTCCTGCATTTCCTTTGACAGATCAATGTCAACAATGCGTTCTTCGCTTGGTTGTTCCTTGCTCATTTGCCTTCTCGGTGTCTAACTTCGTCCTGTGGCAGACTATCCCTATGATGCTACCTTCGGTTCCAAAATCCCTCGGGAGGCTATCGGATGTGTTCATCTCAGCCCTGGGTGCCATCACCGGTAAAGAAAACCGCCTTGGTTTACCTCGCGTAAAAAACGCCTGCGTAATTTTGGTAGACGGATTAGGTTCGGCCAACATTCAATTCCGCGCAGGGCACGCACCAACTATTGCTTCGCAGCTGACGGTAGACGGCTCCATCACATGCGGGTTTCCAAGCACCACAGTTTCTAGCCTGGCAAGTTTTTCAACTGGTGTGCGCCCAGGCATCCACGGAATGGTGGGCTATCAGGTTCGCGACTCTGGCTCCGGTGAGCAAATTAATTTACTGACCGGTATTTCAAGTGCTGAGCAAGCACAGTTTTGGCAGGGGCACAAGACCGTGGCCGAGATCGCCAAGGCACAAGATGTGACTTGCCATTTCGTTGGCCCGTCCGAGTATGACGGCTCTGGTTTTACCATGGCAACAATGCGTGGTGCCAAGTACGTTGCAGCCAAGACCATAGAAGACCGGTTCAAAGCAGCTCACAAGATTATGGCCGCAGGCCCAAATAATCTCGTTTACCTCTATGTTCCTGAACTAGATCAAAAGGCACACGCACACGGTTTCAAATCTGCTCAATGGGTAGAAAAACTCGAGGACCTCGACGCCGAGCTTAAAAAATTCCTAAAGCAACTGCCCGCCAACGCAGGAGCATTGCTGACCGCAGATCACGGAATCGTAGATGTTCCAGTAGAGAATCAAATTCACATCGATGAGCTTGGCCTTCAAGGAATTGAATGGGTTGGCGGGGACCCTAGGGTCTTGTTCCTGTACCTAAAGGATTCTGAATCGGCAAAGACAAGAGCTGCGTTGCAGGATTACTTGGGCAAGAGAGCCTACGTGGCAACCAAGGATGAGCTAGTTGCTGCGGGATGGTTTGGGGAAGTCTTGGCTCCGGCACTTAAGCGATTGCCGGATCTCTTCTTGATTGCACTTGGTTCAACCGCGCTCTATCATCGCGAATTCGCAAAACCAAAGAGCCTACAAATGATTGGGCAGCACGGTTCAGTCTCGGCGGAGGAGTTAACCATTCCGCTATTGAAGTTCGGCGGCTTCGCTAAAAATTAATCGTCTGCTTTGGTGCCAAAGACAATTTCGTCCCAGCTCGGCATCGCGGCGCGACCTTTTTTAGGAGCGGGTTTTGGTTCCGCCGCAGGTTCGTCGATTAATACTGGTTCGATTACTGAGGTTTCGTTAAAAGACGGCGCCTGTGGTTCTTCAACTGCTACTTCTGCAACCGATACTTCTTCAACAGTGGTCACTTCGACAATCGCTGGTTCAAAATCAATCACCCGAATATTTGAAGTTTCCGGGTGCGGCTCAAGACTTGTCTCTTCGCGCTCGGTGCGCTTGCGGCGCAGTGCCTCTAGAAGATCAGCGGTTGCGCTAAGTGGTTCTTCAACGCGATTCTCTGGTCTCTTGAATGCGGCCGGGGTAGAGCTCACGAAATTCTCTGCAGGGGATTCCTGAACTGGTTCAAAATTAGGAGCTACGGCTATTGGGGTTTCTTCTTGCGAAGTTCGTACAAAAGGAATCACGTCTTCCATAACTACGGTTTCGGCAACCGGTGCTGCTGGAGCAAGGTCAACCGGGCGAAGTCTTGGCAGTGGCCCGCTATTCAGAGTCTCTTGGCTTGAAAGAGTTACCGCTGTTTCGCTTTCAGGGGAGAGCGTGAGTCTTCTTGGGTCAAAGCTCCAAGTTGCAGATCCCGGTATCGAGTTCAGCGTGTAGTTGGAAATTACTTGCCAGTTGTTAGGTTCAATTTTTTTGGCAACCCAAGAAATTCCAGTGGCACCGCTAGTGACAAGACGACCGGCAATGATTTCGCCGAACTCAATTTGTGTTGAATCGCTGTATCGGTCGCCAGCAATTGTTAGTCGCACGCTCAGCGCTGAAGAAACAATATGTTCGAGTTCGGCAATGACCGGAGCCGCAAACTTCTCGATGAATTCGAAGGTTGCACCAGATCTTTGGATTAGCTCATCAATCGTTGCTCCATTGCGAATCTCTTCTTGGATTTCTCGCGGAGTGATGTTGATCGAGTCCAGCTGGGCAATTTGCTCCTTCTTTACAGAGGAGCGCACGGTGTCATCTACCAAGAGGCGGTATTTTTGGCCATCTTGTGCTTCCAGCACTAAGTAATCGCCGTCAGTTTCGAACAGTCGAATATCGTCCATGTTTCGCGCCTCCTTCTGCATCAAAGTTTGCCATCGGAATATCCAAAACCCGCTTAGGTAAATAGGTGTGCCGTGACACATTAGAAAAGATTTCTGCGTATACTCGGCGTTGCTGGTTTGCTATTGATGCATATCTGTTGCACACTATGCACGTTCAGGGTCTATAACGAGAGGAAGCCACATGGCAACCGACTACGACGCACCGAGAAAGAACGACGACGATACCGAGTCGATCGAGGCTATCAAGGAGCGAATTCCAGACAAACTGTCTGGTGTCGTTGACGTAGATGAAGAGCACGGCGAGGGCTTTGCGATTCCTGATGTGATCTCTGAGGACCTAGACGTTATGGTCTTGCCTCCTCAGGATGACGAATTCACCTGTTCAGAGTGCTTCATCGTAAAACACCACTCACTTCTGTCGGCCAAAAAGGGCAAGTACGGCAAAGTTTGTATTGAGTGTGAAGGCTAGTTTCCAGCCTCTTTCAGCTTTAGGGTCAGTAATTTCGGGTTTCTAGAAGAAAACAGCCAGTACGGCGTTGGATCGTTCTTGTCCTTGATTTGCACCCTTAACAACCCCGATACGGATGGCTGCAGGCGAACATAGGCGCGGGCATCCAATTTTGGACCTCTTTCTGCAAAAACCTCGCCCTTTGGCACTTCAATTACCCCGGAAATCAATTTGATTGGCATCCTGGCACGCCCAACCTGCAGGTAGCCGTCGGAAACCTCAATAACCGGCGAATTGACCAGCATCAGGGTGGCTACGGTGGCAGTGACCAGCAATCCGATAACGGCTCCAATAAGGGCGTTTATGGGTGCAAAAGTCAGCCAAAAGGTCGGCATAATCAGAAGCAGAGGCAAAAAGCTGGTCCATTTTGGGGCGACCCTTTCGCGGTACTGCACCTGGGTTTCTGCCTGATTACTCATGCTCTTAGATTACGCTCTTACCGTGAATAAGAATTTGCCTGTTTTGATTGTTGCCCAAGAAGGATTCATGCCTTCGTATGCCCAGCCTGGCGATGCCGGAGCTGACTTGCGTTCCAGAGTTGCCGCTGTGGTGCCGGCAAGGGGCCGCGTGCTTGTGCCGACTGGCGTTTCAATCGCTCTGCCAGATGGCTACGTTGGCCTAGTGCACCCACGCTCAGGTTTGGCTCACAAGCATGGCATTACCGTTTTGAACACTCCTGGAACAGTTGATGCTGGGTATCGCGGCGAGATTGCGGTGAACCTATACAACAGTTCCGATGAAGATTTTGCTGTTGAACCCGGTGACCGCATTGCTCAAATAGTAATTCAACAAGTAGAACGTGCTCACTTCATTGAAGTTGAGAAATTACCCGATAGCGACCGCGGCGAAAGTGGCCACGGCTCGACAGGTAAGAAGTAATGAATCAGAACGCCTACGCATCAGACAAGTCTGCTCCGGCTGACCGCAGAACCGGTGGCCCATTTGACCTCTCCGAGGTTCAAGATGTGAAGCCTTACGTTGACTTTGGTGCTCTACGCGTTGGTACTCGAGAGAACCTGCAAATGCGCCTCGAGGTTGAGGAAGCCACACAGCGAATCGTTGCAGTGAGCATGGATCTCAATGGGTCTTCGCTGCAGCTTCAGGCCTTTGCCGCACCAAAGAACGAGGGCATTTGGCACGAAATTCGCGGTCAAATGCGCGAGAGCATCGCGGCCCAGGGTGGCGAGACCGAGGAGCGCGTTGGTTCGCTTGGCCCTGAACTAATCGCCAAGATGCCTTTGAATGACGAGGCCGGTAATCGCACTGGTCACCGCCTGGCAAGATTCATCGGTGTGGACGGACCTAAGTGGTTTTTGCGTGGAGTGATTGGCGGGGCAGCACTAAATGACCCTCGCGCAGCTGCAGACATCGACGACCTATTTAGATCTGTGGTCGTTGTGCGTGGCGATGACCCATTGCCGCCAAAAGATTTGCTGACCTTGACTATCCCTGGTGGAACCGTTGCCCCGCCTCGAAACATCTAATTAATGGACGCAAATAAAAAAGACTCTGCAGCTCGCCGATTGGGTTTGCACGATTCCGATGGGCAGCTAAATATTTCTCGGCAGTCCGTGCTTGGGGCTGTGGGCGGTTGGCTTGGAGTCGTTGAAGCCATTTTGCCTTCGCTGGTCTTCGTACTCTTGCTATCCATCTTCAAGCAGACGGTTTTGGCTGTGGTCTGTGCGGTGAGTGTTAGCGCGGTTTTCCTTGGCATTCAGATTGCCCGCAAAAAACCATTGACTCAAGCAATCGCCGGCGCTGTAGGTATTGCTATTTCGGCATTTCTGCCGTTGCGTGACGGAGGCCAGGCGGCCGACTACTTCATCCAGGGCTTCATAACCAACTCTGTCTATTTGGCTGTGTTGCTGCTTTCTATCGCCTTGAGATGGCCGATTATCGGTGTTTTGGTAGGCGCACTAATTGGAGAAGCCACTGCCTGGCGCAAAAACAAGGCCCAAATGCGCCGTTTTCAGGCGGCAACCTTGGTTTGGGTGCTGCTATTTGCCGGGCGTCTTTTGGTGCAGGTTCCGCTGTATTTTGCCGGAGCCACCGAGCTGCTTGGAATTTTCAGAATCACGATGGGAGTGCCTCTTTATGCAATCTGCATTTGGTTCACCTGGTTGCTGGTGCGGGGAGTCATCGCGGCCCGTCGTTAGTGGTATTTTGGTAATGAAACCTCAAAGTAAGGAAAGACATAGATGTCTAAAGTGAACAGCTTCGGTTCTGCCGATCTACTCAGAGTTGGTTCGAAGGAATATCGAATCTTCAAATTGACCGCGGTGGAGTCCAAAACTCTTCCTTACAGCCTCAAGGTTCTTCTTGAAAATCTTCTTCGCACCGAAGACGGTGCCAACATCACTTCAGAGCACATCAATGCTTTGGTTAACTGGGATCCAGCCGCCGAGCCTGATGTAGAAATCCAGTTCACTCCAGCTCGAGTAATCATGCAGGACTTCACCGGTGTTCCTTGTGTAGTAGACCTTGCAACAATGCGCGAGGCTGTTGCCGAACTAGGCGGCGACCCAAAGCGCATCAACCCGCTTGCACCTGCTGAATTGGTAATTGACCACTCTGTTCAGATTGACGTTGCAGGTTCTGCAGATGCGTTCGAACGCAACGTTGAGTTTGAGTACAACCGCAACGGTGAGCGCTACCAGTTCCTTCGTTGGGGCCAGACAGCATTCGACGACTTCAAGGTGGTTCCACCAGGCACCGGTATCGTGCACCAGGTAAACATCGAATATCTTGCACGCACGGTAATGGCGCGTGAAGTAAATGGTGAACTGCAGGCTTACCCAGATAGCTGTGTAGGTACCGATTCACACACCACCATGGTTAATGGTTTGGGTGTACTTGGTTGGGGTGTTGGAGGAATCGAGGCCGAGGCAGCGATGCTAGGCCAGCCGGTTTCAATGCTGATTCCAAAGGTTGTTGGTTTCAAACTGACCGGTCAGATTTCAACCGGTGTTACCGCTACAGACGTAGTACTTACAATCACCGAGATGCTACGCAAGCACGGTGTTGTTGGAAAGTTCGTTGAGTTCTATGGGGCTGGTGTGACTTCTGTTCCACTTGCAAACCGTGCAACCATCGGAAACATGAGCCCTGAATTTGGTTCAACTGCGGCAATGTTCCCAATCGATGACGTGACTCTTGATTACTTGCGCGTGACCGGTCGCTCGCAAGAGCAGATTGATCTAGTTGAGGCCTATGCAAAGGCACAGGGGCTTTGGCACGACCCAAGCATTGAGCCACGTTTCAGCGAATATCTTGAACTTGATCTTTCGACTGTTGTTCCTTCTATTGCAGGTCCAAAGCGTCCGCAGGACCGCATTGTGTTGAGCAAGGCTAAAGAATCTTTTGAAGCGGTGCTTCCTACTTACTCAGCACAGGCATCAAAGCCAACTGCAGTTAAGGGACAGGAATTTGCACTAGACAACGGTCACGTTGCAATTGCTTCAATCACTTCTTGCACCAACACTTCAAACCCATCTGTGATGCTTGCTGCCGGATTGGTGGCTCGCAAAGCTGTTGCCAAGGGTTTGAAGGCCAAGCCTTGGGTAAAGACTTCACTGGCTCCTGGTTCAAAGGTTGTAACCGAGTATTACAACAAGGCCGGTCTAACCAAGGATCTTGACGCACTTGGCTTTAACTTGGTTGGTTATGGTTGTGCAACCTGTATCGGAAACTCGGGTCCACTGTCAGATGAAATCTCACAGGCAATCAACGACAACGACCTTGCAGTTACCGCGGTTCTTTCTGGAAACCGTAACTTCGAAGGTCGTATTAGCCCAGACGTGAAGATGAATTACCTCGCTTCACCACCGCTAGTTATTGCTTACGCACTTGCTGGAACCATGGACTTTGACTTCGAGAGCGATTCTCTTGGTGAAGGTTCAGACGGTCAGCCAGTATTCCTAAAGGACATCTGGCCTACAGCTGAAGAGGTTCAGAAGACTATCGACGAGTCAATCAATTCAGACATGTTCAAGACTCAGTACGCTGGCGTGTTTGAAGGTGACGACCGATGGAAGTCACTTCCAACTCCTAAGGGTGCAGTGTTTGAGTGGGATCCAAAGTCAACCTACGTTCGCAAACCGCCTTACTTCGATGGCATGAAGAAGCAGCCTGATGCTGTGAAGGACATTAAGTCGGCTCGTGTTCTAGCCAAGCTTGGTGACTCGGTAACTACCGACCACATCAGCCCAGCTGGTTCAATCAAGGTTGATTCACCTGCCGGTCAGTACCTAACCGAGCACGGTATCTCACGTGTTGACTTCAACAGCTACGGTTCCCGTCGCGGAAACCACGAAGTAATGATTCGTGGAACCTTCGCGAATATCCGTTTGCGCAACCAGCTATTGAACGATGTTGAGGGTGGCTACACTCGCGACTTCACAAAGGTTGATGGTCCACAGGCTTTCATCTATGACGCTTCTAGCAACTACCAGGCAGAGGGCACTCCGCTGGTAATTCTTGGTGGTAAAGAATACGGTTCTGGTTCATCACGTGACTGGGCAGCAAAAGGCACCAGCTTGCTAGGTGTTCGCGCTGTAATCACCGAGAGCTTCGAGCGCATTCACCGCAGCAACCTAATTGGTATGGGTGTTTTGCCGCTACAGTTCCCGGCTGGAAAGAACGCGGATTCATTGGGCCTAGACGGCACCGAAGAATTTGAGATCACCGGAATCGAAGAACTGAACTCTGGCAACACTCCAAAGACTGTTCGTGTGGTTGCCAAGCCATCGGCTCACTCAGCCGCCGGCAAAGCGACAGTTGAGTTTGACGCGGTTGTCAGAATTGACACTCCTGGAGAAGCCGATTACTACCGCAACGGCGGCATTCTTCAGTACGTGCTGCGTAGCCTCGTAGCCTAAAGGGAATAGCCCAATAGGGCTGAGAGTTGAAACTGTAATGAGTGTGCTCGGCGATATCAAAGGTCCTAGAGACCTAGATTCGCTGAGCCCTCTTCAGTTAAAGCAACTATGCGATGAGATTCGTGCATCGTTGGTTACGTCGGTAGCTAAAACTGGCGGGCACCTTGGTCCAAACCTTGGAGTTGTCGAAACCACAGTTGCAATTCACCGCGTTTTTGATTCACCCACAGACGCTGTAATTTTTGATACCGGACACCAGTCCTACGTTCACAAAATGCTCACCGGTAGGTCTGACCTAAGTTCCCTTAGGCAAAAAGACGGTCTAGCTGGTTACCCGCAACGTTCGGAATCTGTTCACGACATTGTCGAGAGTTCGCACGCTTCTTCTTCACTTTCTTGGGCCGACGGCATTGCAAAAGCGTTTAAGTTAACCGGCCAGAAAGACCGCTACGTAGTTGCGGTTATTGGTGATGGTGCACTTACTGGCGGCATGGCCTGGGAGGCACTAAACAATATCTCTGACGACAACGATCGCAAATTAGTGATTGTGGTCAACGACAATGGCCGCAGCTACGCACCAACTATCGGTGGTCTCGCGCGCTACCTAAACGATGTTCGCACCGCAAAGAATTATCGCCGTCTTTATAAGTTGAGCAAAAAAGTCTTTTACAAGATGGGCTTGTTAGGTCGTTTGTTTTACTCCGCTGCTCGTGGTGCGGGGAAGGGTTTGCTCTCAACATTTGCACCTCAGGGAATGTTTCCGAACCTAGACATCAAATACATTGGTCCAGTCGACGGTCACGACTTGGCGGCAATGGAACAGGCGCTTCGTCAAGCAAAGAAATACGGCAGTCCCGTTATCGTTCACGCTATTACTCAAAAGGGCCATGGTTTTGACCCAGCAATGCTAAATGAAGACGATCAATTCCACGCGGTAGGTCAAATAGATCCAAAGACTGGCGAGTCACTAGACGAGTCAACCGCTCAGACTTGGACCGCCGCTTTCGGAGATGAGATTCTCAAGATTGCAAAGACCAGAAATGACGTGGTTGGTATTACCGGTGCCATGTTGATTCCGGTGGGGCTAGATAAATTTGCCAAGGAATTTCCTGACCGAGTTTTTGACGTGGGTATCGCCGAGCAGCACGCGGTGACATCGGCTGCCGGAATGGCATTTGGTGGTTTGCACCCGGTTGTCGCCGTCTATGCAACCTTTATGAACCGTGCTTTTGACCAAGTGCTAATGGATGTAGCTCTGCACAAGGCTGGGGTGACTTTTGTACTTGATCGCGCAGGCGTCACCGGTCCCGATGGAGCGAGCCACCACGGCATGTGGGACCTATCGGTGTTGCAGGTTGTGCCAGGAATTCAAATCGCTGCGCCTCGAGATGCAGACACCTTGCGTGAAGAGCTAAACGAGGCCGTTGCAGTTCACGATGCTCCTACGGTTTTGCGTTTCTCTAAGGGGAGTGTTGGGACTGCTATCAAGGCCATCAAGCGCACTGCCGATGGAGTGGACGTACTTAGTGAGGCGCCGAGTAAAGACGTTTTGATTCTGTGCGTTGGTTCAATGGCAACCGTAGGCTTGAACGTTGCAGAACTTCTTGCAGCACAGGGCATAGGCGCCACTGTGATTGATCCTCGCTGGGTGGTTCCGGTTGCAAAGTCGGTAATTGAAATGGCTGCTCAGCACAGACTTGTGGTCACAATCGAAGACGGCATCAAGGTTGGTGGCATTGGTACCCGCGTTCGTCAAGACATGCGTGCAGCTCAGGTTGATACAGCGCTTACCGAAGTTGGGCTTCCAGATGAATTTCTTGAGCACGCTACCCGCAACCAAATTATGGAACGAGTGGGTCTAACCGCTCAATCAATTTCCAGGGACATTGTGGCTCAGGTTGTTGGCTCCAGAATTCCACACGCCAAACCACTGGCTGAAATGGACGAGGTTAAGAAACCTCTTTAGGCTCATTCGCGGCAATTGTTTCAGCTGGGTTTGCAATTGCTACTGCAAGTGGTTCGCTAACTATCTCCAACTGCCAATCACGGGCACCAAGGCTCTTTAGGAATTCTGAAACCGATTCCTTAGAAATTTCAACCGGTGGCTCAAAACAAAGCTGCCTCAAGAAGTCCGGAGTCACAATATTTTCCAAAGGAATTTGAAGTTGTTCAGAAATTTTTGCCATCACTGGCTTAGTGGCTTTAAGGCGCAAGTCGGCTTCAGGGAATCTATTTGACCAGGTTCTGTGGTTAGGGATTCCAGTTTGCGGAAGTCTTGTTGGAGGCAGGTTTCTGGTATTCAGACCCTCGCTCAAGGCTGCCCACCAAGTGTCTAAATAAGATCTAGATGCTCGGCCACTGAATGATTTTGAAGAAGCAAGCTCTGGCCTGGACTTCACCGGGTTTGCTGCAAGAGTGACTATGGAGCTGTCTGGAATTAATCTGCCCGGTGAAACATCTAACTTCTCGGCAAGGGCTTCTCGAGCGCCCCACACTTCTCTAGCAATAGCCAGCGATCGTGCGTCTTTGATCTCATGCATGCCGGTCATCCCGCGCCAGCGGTCAGTCTTTGGTTCTTTAGGCTGCATCGCTGCAACATTTGCAAATTCTTGCGCTGCCCATTCGGATTTTCCTTGTTGCTCAAGCAGTTCAGAGACGCCGGCACGAAGATCATGCAAAACGTCAACATCAAGAGCTGCATAGTTGAGCCAATCGGCGTGCAGAGGCCTGATGCTCCAATCAACTGCTGAATGTTCCTTGGCAAGTTTGATTTTCAGAAAGTGCTCTGTAACCGCGCCCAAGCCAACTCGAGGTAGACCGGCAATCCTTGAGCCAAGTTCGGTGTCAAAAAGTTTTTTTGGCCTTATGCCGAGTTCCCTTAGGCAAGGAATATCTTGGCTGGCTGCATGCAAAATCCATTCATCGCTGGATAGTAGTTCCGCAAGTTCTTTGAACGCTTCAGGTCCTTGAGGTTCCTGCACCGAAATCGGATCAATCAGATAAATAGGTGAGCCTAACCTGTGAACCTGAATGAGATATGCGCGCTGACTGTATTTAAAACCTGAAGCTCGTTCGGCATCTAAGGCAAAGGGGCCATGGCAGGCGGCAAGCGTTCTAACGGCTGAAGTCAGTTGATCGTAGGTTTCTACAAGTACAACTTGAGACACTCGCGGCTTCGCAAGAAGTGGAAGCTCTACTTGATCATCGGTGGTCATCGAGCGATGCCAAGGCTGGTTACACCAGTTGGCAGGTTTGGGAATCCAGACATAATGCAAACTAGGTCTTGCCATGCTTCAAGGTGAGCAGCGGCATTTGTATTAATTGGTGACCAAGACGCTCGAATCTCTAATTCAGCGTGGTCGCTCTGGTTGCTAAGCGCCCCATAGCCAGACGAAATGATGCGCGTTGCTGTGCCAGCCTCGGCAATGTAGTCGGCGTGGCGGTTTTGCAAGGCCTCGGTAAGCCATGCCCAGGCAACATCTGAAATCAATTCATCAGCACCGATATTTGTCTCGAGGGGAGACTTGGCAAAGGTGATGACTCTGAATCGTGAGTGCCATGGCTCAGGTTCATCTTGGTCCCAGAGCAGTACAAATCTGCCGGTTCCTAGATCTGAGGCCACGTCGGTGGCTGTGGCATCTACGTTTGCAGAGAAGGCCACTTCAAATTTGGCTAGCTTGCCTGGCGCGGCAATTTGTTCAATTACGAGTTCTTCTCTCACCGCGGCGGTGCGCAGTGACTCCATGGCCAATAGAAACTCGGCTGGAGCGCCTTCAGGAACTTCGAAATCAATCATCTGGATAAGGCTAAAGGCTGCCTTGCTTAGCGTTATGTAGCCACGCCGCCCCTAGCGGGTAATCCGCCAGTGAGTCACGCGGTTATCGCCAGCAACGAAGTCATCTAATAACTGGGCTTTGTGGTCTTTGGCGAAGAGTTTTTTTAGTCCAATTCGTGAATCCACTTCCATTGGATTTTGAGTGTTAGCGATGTTCAGTACGAGTTCAATTTCACCGGTCTGTTCAAGAAGATCGTTGAGTGAGTTGCGACCACCTTCAAAAAGGAACGATTTGAAGCCGAGATCGCGAAGCTGAGATTGGGAATCTAAAAAGGCCAATGTTTCTGATTTAGGGGTGAGAAGAATGTTCTTATTTGGGCCAGGTTGGGTGAAAGCCGGCAGGGCCAAAAGAGAATCGGGGTTTCTGGTTAGAAACGCAATTGGTGCCAACCTCGAGGCCTTGTACTTTTCAGCGCGCGCAGTGGCGCCGGTTGTCACAATCACGTCGGCCTTGGTTCGAAGTGAAATTAGCAAGGCAAGATCTGTTGGGTTACTTAGAGATGCGGAAGTTCCATCGGTGCCTACTGATTGGCCTTCTTCGTTTATTACGAAGGTTGCAAGCCAGCCAGTCCAGTCTTGAACTCTAGCAAGTATTGCGTTGAGCTCTTGCCCTGATTCAATTTGAAGGTTATCCAATTACTGCTTCTCGTTTACCTGACGCTTAATTCTTGCAAGCATCCCGCGCATCCCGCGCATACGAAGCGGTGACACCGCCTCGGCGAGGCCTATCTTTGATGGAAAGTCATCGTCAACGGCCAATGCTTCTGCCACGGTCAGTCCATCGATTACCGAATGAAGAATGCTTGCGAATCCTCGGGTGGTTGGGGCTTCTGCAGGAGCAGTGAAAAATAGGTGCACGATGCCGTCGATGACTTCAACGAAAAGAAAAATGGGGGATTGGCACTCTTCAACGCGCTCCAACAGATCTGGGTGATCCGCGTAGCGCTCAGGAAGCGCAGGCAAGTTTTCGCTGAACTCAAGTAGTAGATTGAGTCGATCGTTAATTCCAAGAGATTGAAAATCCTCGGCTAGCGATTTGGCTGTCTCTTTTGGCATTAGCGCTTTGGAGCCGGCGCAACTCCGGGCTCGGTTCCCTTAACGATTGGCACACCAACTAGGCTGCCCCACTCGGTCCACGAGCCGTCATAATTGCGAACGTTTTCGAACCCAAGAAGGTAGTTCAATACAAACCAGGTGTGGCTTGAGCGTTCACCAATTCGGCAATAGGCAATAACATCATCACCCTTTTTGAGGCCGGCACCGTTAAGGTAAATTTCCTCTAGTTCAGCGCGAGATTTAAAAACTCCATTTTCACCAGCCGCTTTTGCCCACGGCACCGATGCTGCACTAGGGATGTGGCCGCCGCGTAGCGCACCTTCGTCCGGGTATGCCGGCATGTGAGTACGTTCACCCGAGTACTCCTCTGGGGAGCGAACGTCAATTAAAGGGTTTCCAAAGTGAGCTAAGACATCGTCACGGAATGCTCGCAGTGTCTTGTCGTCACGTTCAACAACTGGATATTCTGCAGGTGTGATGGCTGGCTCGTCTTTGGTAAGTGTGCGACCCTCAACAATCCACTTGTCACGCCCACCGTCTAGAAGGCGAACATCTTCGTGACCAAAAAGCTTGAACACCCAAAGAGCATATGATGCCCACCAGTTTGACTTGTCGCCATAAATCACAACGGTCGTATCTCTGCTGATGCCCTTTGAGCCCAAAAGGTGGGCAAACGCCTCATCAGATACGTAATCGCGGGTTACTGGATCGTTTAGATCGGTGTGCCAGTCAATTTTCACCGCACCTGGAATGTGACCGGTCTGATAAAGAAGTACGTCTTCGTCTGATTCAACTACAACGAGGCCCGGAGTCTCTAGGTTGTTCTCGAGCCAATCTGTTGATACCAGCACGGCAGGATTGGCGTATTCCTGGAACTTGTCGTTAGTGTCAAGCGCAATTGGCATGTTTCAGCGATTCCTTCTTTAGTTGGAGCGTTCATGAACTAGGTTAACTCAAGAACCCTTTACAACCAACGGCTAGGTAATAATTGGCAATCCAACGCGATAAATTCGCTACTCTCGTGGCCCTGCACCCGCAGGTTTCGGTCACACAATTGCTAGCCGAGCTGGTGCCGCCTCGTGAATTTGAAAGCGCGACCTTTGACACCTATGTGCCTCACTCAGAATATCCAAGTCAGGCCCTGGTACAGTCTGCTGCTAGGGCATTTGCCAGTGGCAAAGTGGCCAAGAAGCTTTTTAGCAAGGCTGAGCCTATTCCAACTGGAATCTATTTGGATGGTGGATTTGGTGTTGGTAAAACCCACCTTCTTGCTGCAGTGTGGCACGAGTTCAAAGGCAAAAAGGCATTCGGCAGTTTCATCGCCTACACAAGCCTGATTGGCGCACTTGGTTTTGCTGAAGCTGTACAAGCGCTCTCCAAGTTCCAGCTAATTTGCATCGATGAGTTTGAACTCGACGACCCGGGCGACACAATGATGATGTCCAGGTTGCTAAATGAACTTGCTCCCAAGGGCATTCGATTTGCAGCAACAAGCAACACTCCGCCGAACGCTTTAGGCGAGGGGCGCTTTGCCGCCGCTGACTTCACTAGAGAAATCCATGGAATCGCCGACCAGTTCAAGATGATGCGAATTGATGGAGAAGATCATCGCCATAGACCGCTTGAGTTGGAAGCGCGAGTTCACACCGAAGCGGAAGTGGAGCAGTGGCTAAGCACTCGTGAGCCGGCGGCCACGGCGGTAGACGAGTTCGACTCTCTTCTTCAGCATCTTTCGACAATCCACCCTTCTAGATACGGGCGACTACTTCAGGATCTGAGTGGTTTGGTAATCTTGAATTGCCACGTACTGCACAACCAAGTTGATGCTCTTAGATTCGTTGCATTTGTTGATCGAGCCTATGAATCCCAGATTCAAATGCGCGGCACCGGTGCAGCATTGACCGAGCTCTTTTCGCCTGAATACCTTTCGGGTGGCTACAGAAAGAAGTATCTCCGTGCCGTTTCGAGGCTTGGGGCCATGTCCGAGTAGTTGGACCTTTTACAAACACGAAACATTTCAGGTTTAGAACCGAAACCTTGAGCCGCCAAACTCTCTATTAGTCGCCAGGCTTTTCTGGCTTCTATTTGTTTTCTTAGAGAGAGGTAAACAAGTGGATCAAGGTAACACCGCTTTTGTGCTCGTTTCAGCAGCACTAGTTCTACTTATGACGCCAGGCTTGGCATTCTTCTATGGAGGAATGGTTAAGGCCAAGAGCGTGGTCAGCATGATGATGCTGAGTTTCGGATCGCTAGGGCTGATTGCAGTTCTATGGGTTCTTTACGGATACGCAATCGCATTTTCAAATGGTGGCACTGAGTCATTCTTTGGAATCGATGGATGGTTTGGAATTGACACTTCATTCTTGGGTCTTGAGGCTCAAGTTGCAGATGCAGCAGCTCCAGCGGGTGCATTCCCGTCAATGGCCTTCGTTGCTTTCCAGGCGACCTTTGCAATCATTACCGTTGCGCTTATTTCGGGTGCCATCGCAGACCGTGCAAAATTTGGTGCCTGGATGATTTTTGCCGGCGTGTGGGCAACTTTGGTTTATTTCCCAGTCGCCAACTGGGTTTTCAACTTCACGCTTGTGGATGGAAAAGTCGTTGATGGCGGCTGGATCGTTTACGGACTTGGCGTAATTGACTTTGCTGGAGGCACCGCAGTTCACATCAATGCGGGTGCAGCTGGTCTAGCTCTTGCAATTGTGCTTGGAAAGCGTTTTGGATTTAGCAAGGGCATCACGCAGCCTCACAATGTGCCGCTAACCCTTTTGGGTGTTGCACTGCTTTGGTTCGGTTGGTTTGGTTTCAACGCAGGTTCAGAGCTTGCGGCAGACGGAATCGCTTCTATTGCATTCATCAATACTCTGGCTGCTCCTGCAGCGGCAATGCTTGGCTGGATTTTCGTTGAGAAGATCAAGCACGGCAAAGCAACCTCTATTGGTGCAGGTTCTGGCGCTATTGCGGGTCTAGTTGCAATTACTCCGGCTTGTGCATCTCTTGATCCGGTTTATGCGATTCTTCTAGGTCTTGTTGCTGGAGCCCTGTGTGCTCTTGCTGTAGATCTAAAGTTCTCATTTGGTTTCGACGACTCGCTTGATGTGGTTGGTATTCACCTAGTTGGTGGAATCGTGGGAACTCTTTGGATTGGTATCTTCGGTAACGGAGTTGGCGCAGCATTTGGATTTGGCTGGCACCAGTTTGGTGCACAAGCACTTGGTGCGGCGGCCGTCTTGGTTTACAGCTTCGTCATGGCTTTGATCATCGGATTCGCGATTGAGAAAACAATCGGTTTCCGCGTGAAGGCACAAGATGAAATTGCTGGAATCGACACTGTCGTACACGGTGAAGAGGCTTATGCGTTTGGTGCAGACCGCGGCTAAACAAAGTATTTAGCCAAGGGGAGGAGCTCACAAGGGCTCCTCCTTTTGGCGCGTTTGAAAGGTAGAAGAATGATTCATCAGAACACCACAATGTTCCTAATTATTTGCTCGGCGTTGGTGCTGTTTATGACACCAGGCCTGGCATTCTTCTACGGCGGTCTAGTGCGTGCATCAAGCGTCGTCAGCATGATGATGATGAGTTTTGGTTCGCTCGCGATGATCGGGGTGATGTGGGTTGTCTTTGGCTATGCGATGACCTTTGGCTCGGCCGGCACGGGAGCCTTCATTGGTGTGGATGGCGTCTTCGGAATAGATGTAGAAAAGTTGTTCTTGAACGATGTGCTCTCTCAGGCAAAAGCCGGAGATGGTTTTGGGCTTGCATTTGCTGGTTTTCAGGGAACCTTTGCCATCATTACCGTTGCACTAATTTCGGGTGCAATTGCTGACCGCGCAAAATTTGGGTCTTGGATGCTCTTTGGAGGAATCTGGGCCGTTCTCGTTTATTTTCCGGTTGCAAGTTGGATCTTCAACTTCACTGCACAGGACGGCAAGGTTGTCGACGGCGGTTGGTTGGTCTATAACGTTGGCGTATTGGACTTTGCCGGCGGCACCGTGGTTGAGGTGGCATCCGGAGCTTCGGCACTGGCTCTAGCTCTAGTGGTTGGCAAGCGTTTTGGATTTACTAAAGGAATGCATGCACCGCACAACGTGCCACTGACTCTAATTGGTGCGGCGATACTTTGGTTTGGATGGTTTGGGTTCAATGCCGGGTCGGAATTGGCAGCAGATGGCATAGCGTCCTTATCGTTCATTAATACTTTGGCCGCTCCGGTTGGTGCAATGTTGAGTTGGATTGCCTACGAACAAATCGCGCACAAAAAGCCAACCTCAATTGGCGCGGCATCGGGGGCAGTTGCAGGTTTGGTGGCAATCACTCCAAGCTGCGCATACCTTCAGCCTGTTTTCGCATTGTTGCTTGGCGTCATAGTTGGTGTTGTCTGTGCCCTCGCAATTGAATTGAAGTACATCTTGGGTTTCGACGATTCATTGGATGTAGTGGGAATTCACCTTGTAGGTGGTCTTGTGGGCACACTATTTATCGGTTTGTTTGGAACCGGTGTTGGGTTATTCCTGGGATCCGGGCCAGCTCAACTTGGTAAGCAAGCAATAGGCGCACTCGTAGTTTTGGTATATGCGTTTGTGATTTCGTACTTGATCGGAATTCTGATTCAAAAGACCATTGGATTTAGAGTGACCAGCACCGATGAAATTGCTGGCGTCGATAACGTGCTTCACGGCGAGAATGCCTACTCAGAGGCTGACCCAAGATGGTCCTGGAAGGGCTAGACACCCTCTAAAGAAGTTTGCGATGGCCGGAAATTTCGGTTAGAGTAGCCAAGTCTTGGAAACAAGGCACGCGGATGTGGCTCAGTTGGTAGAGCACAACCTTGCCAAGGTTGGGGTCGCGAGTTCGAATCTCGTCATCCGCTCGCAGTAGGGCGTAAGCCTCGCAAAAGCATGGTGGAGTGGCTGAGCGGCCCAAAGCAACAGCCTGCAAAGCTGTAAACCCACGGGTTCAAATCCCGTCTCCACCTCGAAAAGTTCTGGGTTTACAAATCTGGTTCTTACTTCGGTCGATTGGCGCAGCGGTAGCGCACTTCCTTGACATGGAAGGGGTCACTGGTTCGATCCCAGTATCGACCACCAAAAAACTAATTCAGATTCAAAGTTTTGGCAGTTGATGCCAGTGAGGCCGCAGCCTTCTTTGGGTCATCGGAGAGCTTTGTTCCGAAGCTTGGAATCATCTTAGAAATCTGCTTCTTCCATGATGAAAATTCCGAAGCAAAACTTCTTTCCAAAACCTGAAGCATCACGTGCACAGCAGTAGACGCACCCGGTGATGCACCAAGTAGACCAGAAATGCTTCCGTCGCGAGCAGTAATAACCTCGGTACCAAATTGAAGCACGCCGCCCTTTACCGAATCTTTCTTGATTACCTGCGCGCGTTGACCGGCATTCAGAAGCTGCCAGTCTTCGGCTTTTGCGCTCGGCATGAATTCCTGCAGAGATTGGAATTTACGTGACTTTGTCTTAAGTAATTCGCCAACGAGGTACTGCACCAGTGAGAAGTTGGTGAGGCCTACGGCAAGGTATGGAATTAGGTTTGCCGGGCGAAGAGAGGCAGGCAGGTCAAAGATGCTGCCATTCTTAAGGAACTTTGGGTTTGCGGTTGCGTAAGGGCCAAACAGCAACGAAGGCTTTCCGTTGACGACTCGTGTGTCTAGGTGAGGGACAGACATCGGCGGGGCGCCAACAGAGGCTTGGCTGTAAACCTTAGCTTTGTGTTGTGCAACAATCTTTGGATTATCGGTTCGTAGCCACTGCCCACCGACCGGGAATGTGCCGTATCCCTTGGCCTCGGCGATGCCAGACTTCTGAAGAAGCTTTAGCGCCCAACCACCGGCACCCACGAAAACAAACTTCGAGTTCAAGTATTCGGTTGAAGAAGTAGCTGTGTTCTTTACTTTGATGTTCCAAGAGTTGTCTCGGTCGCGCACCAAATCAGTTACCTCGGATGCAGTGTGAACAGCAACACCGTTTTTTGCAAGGTATTCAAAAAGTTGATTTGTGATTGCACCAAAGTCAACGTCTGTTCCGCTGTTAATTCTGGTTGCAGCAATCGGCTCATCCGCGGTGCGGCCTTTGATTAAAAGGGGTGCCCACTCGGCGATTTGCTTTGGGTCTTCTGAGTATTCAATGCCGGCAAAAAGCGGCTGTGTTTTTAGTGCTTCAAATCTGCGGCGTAGGTAGTCAACATCTTTCGCGCCTCGAACAAAAGTCATGTGAGGTGTGGCGTTGATGAAGGTGCTTGGTGATTTCAGAATCTGGTTTTCAACTAGATAAGACCAGAACTGCCTAGAAAGTTGAAACTGCTCATTAATTGCTACTGCCTTGGCAGGGTTTGGTAGGCTGCCATCCTTAGAGTCAGGCATGTAGTTAAGTTCGCAGAGTGCCGCGTGACCGGTTCCCGCGTTATTCCAAGGGTTGCTGCTCTCAAGAGCGGTACCTTCGAGTCGCTCAAAGACTTCGATTGTCAATTCTGGCTTTAGAAGCTTTAGAAAGGTGCCGAGAGTGGCACTCATGATGCCCCCACCAACCAGGGCTACGTCAATTTTCTTCTTTGAATTCACACAACCAGCATAACTGGGGGAATCGCTAGATAGCTGTACCTACCAATTGACCAATGCCATAAGTGATACCCATGGTAAGCAAGCTCACCACAACGTTTCGAATAATTGCCGCCGCTGATTTGGCGCCGCCAATTTTTGCTCCCACATAGCCAGTGATCGCAAGTGAAGCCACAACCGCAAAAACTGTTACCGGGATACGCGCGGAAATCCAAGGTCCGGTAACCGCAAGTAGCGGCAGAAGGGAACCTCCGGCGAAAGCAATAAATGAGGCCAATGCGGCTTGACCCGGGCTAGCGTGCTGTTCAGAGTCAATGCCCAACTCAGCCTCAGCGTGAGCCTTGAGTGCATCTTTAGCAGTTAGCTCTTTAGCCACCTTGGTTGCAAGTTCCAGTGACATGCCTTTTTGTTCATAGAACCATGCCAGCTCGCGCAGCTCACCCTCTGGATCTTCGGCAAGTTCGCGGCGCTCCTTTTCAAGAGCGGCCTTTTCACTGTCTTTTTGGGCGCTTACCGAGGTGTACTCTCCACCAGCCATTGAAATCGAACCGGCAACCAGACCGGCAACACCGGCAATCAGAATCGCAGAAGAATCGGTGGTCGCACCGGCAACACCCATAACTAAACCCGCTGTGGAGACAATTCCATCGTTGGCGCCTAGGACTCCCGCGCGAAGCCAATTTAGCTTGGCGGCCATCACCGAACGTTGGAACTCTTGATTGGCCATAACGGCTTCATCAAGCTTCACAATTTTGGGTTTGGTCATAATTCAGAAAAATAGCACAATCACCCGATTTGGCAGGCAGGCTCGCAGGCCGCACGAGGTTAGGATTAGAGCAATATTTCAAGCTAAATGAGGTTTTTGTGTCAACTCTCAACGTAATCGTCGATGGATCATCGGTTGTGGCCGAAGCAGGCGCTGATGGTTTCAAGTTGTTTACAGAAAAAACCATCGTCGCCATGAGAGTCAACGGCGAATTAAAGGACCTGGCCCACAAGTTGGCAAACGGCGATACCGTCGAGGGCGTTGCAATCTCAAGCGAAGACGGCCTGAACATTCTTAGACACTCAACCGCACACGTACTAGCTCAGGCAGTTCAAAACATAAATCCAGAAGCCAAGCTTGGAATTGGCCCCCCAATCAAAGATGGTTTTTACTACGACTTCGATGTACTCGATGCCTTTACTCCTGAGGATCTGAAGAGTCTCGAAAAGGCTATGCAGAAGATCGTTCAATCTGGGCAACGATTTGTGCGCAGGGTGACAAACGATGACGATGCCAAGGTGGAGCTCTCAGGTGAGCCATACAAGTTGGAGCTAATTGGACTAAAAGGGTCAGACCTAGGCGAGGGTGAAGCCGAGGTTGGTGCCGGTGAACTTACTATTTACGACAATGTAGATCCGCAATCGGGTCAAACACTCTGGCGCGATCTTTGCCGCGGTCCACACCTGCCAAATACTCGAATGATTGGCAATGGTTTTGCCTTGACTCGCGTTGCATCTGCATACTGGCGAGGAAATGAAAACAATAAGCAACTTCAGCGCGTTTATGGAACCGCTTGGCCAACCAAAGATGAACTTCGAGCACATCAAGAACGCCTAGAGGAAGCTGCCAAACGAGATCACCGACGCTTGGGCGTTGATTTGGATCTTTTCTCATTTCCAGAGGAGATTGGTTCCGGTCTCGCGGTGTTCCATCCAAAGGGTGGAATTATGCGCAAGGTCATGGAGGACTACTCGCGCAAACGCCACGAAGAATCTGGCTATGACTTCGTTTATTCACCGCATATTTCAAAGAGCAACCTTTTTGAAATCTCGGGCCACTTGCAGACTTACGCCGACGGCATGTTTCCACCAATCCGCATGGATGAGGAACTCGACGAAGAGGGCAACGTAAAGAAGGTTGGCCAGGATTACTACCTGAAGCCAATGAACTGCCCGTTCCACATTTTGATTTACCGTAGCCAGCCGCGTTCATACCGCGACCTGCCACAACGCATGTTTGAGTTCGGAACCGTTTACCGCAATGAAAAGAGTGGCGTGTTGCATGGCCTTACTCGCGTCCGTGGGCTAACTCAAGATGACGCGCACTTGTTTGTGACGCAAGAAAATATGAAGCAAGAACTCACCGATGTTCTTCAATTCGTTTTGAATCTCTTGAAGGATTACGGCTTAAACGATTTCTACCTTGAACTTTCAACCAAAGAAGATGGCAATCCAAAATTCGTTGGCAGTGACGAAATTTGGAAGACCGCTACAGAAACTTTGGAGCAAGTTGCAGCGGACTCTGGTCTTGAGCTTGTTCCCGATCCGGGCGGGGCAGCTTTCTACGGCCCAAAGATTTCGGTGCAGGCGCGCGATGCAATCGGAAGAACCTGGCAGATGTCAACGATTCAACTTGATTTCAATCTTCCTGAGCGTTTTGACCTTGACTACACAACTCAAGACGGTACTAAACAGCGTCCAGTGATGATTCACCGTGCGCTATTCGGATCCGTTGAGAGATTCTTTGGTGTACTTACTGAGCACTACGCGGGCCACTTCCCACCTTGGCTAGCCCCGGTACAGGTTGTCGCGGTTCCTATTGCCGATGCATTCTCAGAATATCTACACGGCGTTGTTGCTGAACTGCGCACTCATGGTGTGCGAGCCCAGGTTGATGATTCCGATGACCGCATGCAGAAGAAGATTAGAAACCACACCATGGCCAAGGTTCCGTTCATGCTTATCGCTGGCGAAAACGATCAGGCCGCAGGTGCTGTTTCTTTCCGCTTCCGCGATGGTTCACAAGAGAACGGCATCCCGGTAGCCGATGCAGTCCGTCGCATTCTTGAGGCAATCGAAACCAAGGTGCAGGTCTAGAAGTGAGCCCGGAATCAATTCAGTCATCGGCAGACATGCCTGGTGTTCCGAATGCCTTCCAACACCTCTGGACTCCGCACCGCTTGGTTTACATTCAGCACGGTCAACAACCAGCTGAGCAAGACTGTCCTTTTTGCTTGGCGGTTGATAAACCAGATGAAGAGTCTCTAATCGTATTTAGGGGAAAGCACGCCTATGCGCTGCTTAACCTTTTCCCATACAACTCAGGTCACCTCTTAGTTTGCCCTTATCGCCATATCTCTACTTACGACTTGGCTACTCCAGAAGAAGTCGCCGAGATTGGTGCCCTTACCCAGCAGGCTATGACTGTTCTGCAAAAGGTTTCGGGCGCTCACGGTTTCAACATTGGTATGAATCAAGGGGAAGTCGCTGGCGCAGGTATTGCCGGTCATCTGCATCAGCACATCGTGCCGCGATGGAGGAATGACGCAAACTTCTTCCCAATCATTGCTGAGACAAAGGCTCTGCCAAAGCTCCTGGGTGAGGTTCGTAAAGACATTGCTTCCGCCTGGGCTTCTGTTTCACAAGGTTAAGTAGCCAGTAGTGGCTTGGCTTAGACTTATGCCATGAGCAATTCTCAGACATCTAAATCAACACCCCTAGTAAAGCGCGGCCTTGCCGAGATGATGAAGGGCGGCGTCATTATGGACGTCGTAACCCCTGAACAGGCAAAGATCGCTGAAGACGCCGGAGCCGTTGCAGTAATGGCGCTTGAGCGAGTACCTGCTGACATTCGCGCACAGGGTGGGGTATCACGCATGTCTGACCCAGACATGATCGATGGCATTATCAAGGCCGTTTCAATTCCAGTAATGGCTAAGGCTCGCATTGGTCACTTTGTTGAGGCTCAAATTTTGCAAGCACTCAAAGTTGACTACATCGATGAGTCAGAGGTTTTGAGCCCAGCTGATTACGTAAACCACATCGATAAGTGGAAGTTTGACGTTCCGTTTGTTTGTGGTGCAACAAACCTTGGCGAAGCGCTTCGTCGAATTACTGAAGGAGCGGCCATGATTCGCTCTAAGGGAGAAGCCGGTACCGGTGACGTTTCTGAAGCAATGAAGCACATTCGCACCATTTCAGGTGAAATTCGCGCTCTTGCTGCAAAGTCAGAAGACGAGCTATACGTAGCCGCGAAAGAACTGCAGGCACCATACGAGCTAGTAAGAGAAGTTGCTTCAACCGGAAAGCTTCCAGTCGTAATGTTTGTGGCAGGTGGAGTTGCAACTCCAGCTGACGCGGCACTAATGATGCAAATGGGGGCTGACGGAGTTTTCGTTGGCTCAGGAATTTTCAAGTCGGGCAACCCGGCTGAGCGTGCCAAGGCAATTGTGAAGGCAACTACTTTCTACAACGACCCTGACGTTTTGGCTCAGGTAAGTCGTGGACTTGGCGAAGCAATGGTGGGTATCAACGTCACAGATATTCCTGCTCCGCACCGTTTGGCTGAACGCGGCTGGTAACAGCATGCCGGTAGGCGTGTTAGCCCTTCAGGGGGATTTTCGCGAGCACATCATTGCGCTAGAAAGTTGCGGCGCTGATGCAATTGAAGTTAAAACTCTTGCCGAACTGAATCGATGCCATGGCCTGATCATTCCTGGTGGCGAATCAACCGTGATTCAAAAGCTAGCCACTAACTATGACTTGTTCGAGCCGATTAAAAACAAAATCAAATCTGGTCTTCCTACATTTGGAACTTGCGCCGGTTTGATCATGCTCGCCGAAAAAATCGTTGACGGAATCGAGGGTCAAATTGGTTTCGGTGGGCTAGATGTATCGGTGCGCCGCAATGCCTTTGGCAACCAGCTAGATTCCTTCGAGACCGATCTTTCGTTTAAAGGCATCACGGGTGAACCCGTGCACGCGGCATTTATTCGCGCACCTATAGTCGAAGAAGTTGGTCCCGGTGTTGAGGTGCTTTCGAGTCTTGATGACGGCAGGGTAGTAGCGGTAAGGGCCCAAAACGTTATGGGCATCGCATTCCACCCTGAGGTAACCGGCGAGCTGAGGGTGCATCAGTTGTTCTTGAAGATGGTTGATTCTAGGTAATCTAGATTCAATACCAACCCGATACATTCACAGGAGCACTATGTCTGGCCACTCCAAATGGGCAACGACCAAGCACAAAAAAGCTGTTATTGACGGTCGTCGCGCAAAGCTATTCGCGAAGCTGATCAAGAACATTGAAGTTGCAGCACGCATTGGCGGACCTGACATTGACGGTAACCCAACTCTTTACGATGCAATTCAAAAGGGTCGCAAGAGTTCACTTCCAAACGACAACATCGAGCGTGCAGTTAAGCGCGGTTCTGGTGTTGGAGCTGATGCTGTTGAATACCAAAGCATCATGTATGAGGGCTACGGCCCAAACGGCGTTGCCATTCTGATTGAGTGTCTAACCGACAACAAGAATCGTGCAGCTGCAGAAGTTCGCCTTGCGGTTTCTCGTAACGGTGGAACTATGGCTGATCCAGGCAGCGTTTCATACCAATTTGCTCGCAAGGGTGTAATTGTTGTTGCGAAGGCAGCGGGAACTACTGAAGATGCAATTTTGGAAGCGGTTCTTGAAGTAGGCGTTGAAGATGTAGAAAATCGCGAAGAACAGTTTGTAATCACCACCGATCCAAGCGATATGGTTGCTGTTCGTACCGCTCTGCAGGCAGCCGGTATTGACTATGAAAGTGCTGACGTTGAATTTGTTTCTTCTATGCCTTTGCAGGTTGATGCCGACACTGCTCGCAAATCGATCGCACTGATTGACGCTCTTGAAGATTCGGACGATGTGCAGAATGTTTATTCAAACTTGGACATCACAGCCGAAGTAATGGCTGAACTAGAGAACGACTAATTTATGTCCACGCGCGTTCTTGGAGTAGACCCAGGTCTTACAAGATGCGGAGTTGGGGTAATTGAAGTAGGTCAATCACGCAAGGTCAGCTTGGTTCATGTTGATACTTACAAAACCGACGCCTCAATGGAACTTGCGCAACGCATCGGTGAAATTGGAAATCAAATTGAACTTTTGATTCAAAAGACCAAGCCGGAAGCAATTGCAATCGAGCGAATTTTTTCCCAGCAGAACCTTAGAAGCGTTATGGGCGTGGCCCAGATTAGCGGTGTCGTCATGATGTTGGCGCACAAGTACCAAATTCCTGTTTACCTTCACACTCCAAGTGAAGTAAAGGCTGCTGTCACCGGCTCTGGTCGTGCAAATAAGCAACAGGTAGGCATCATGGTCGCTCGAATTCTTGGCCTAACCGATATTCCTAAACCCGCAGACGCCTCAGACAGTCTGGCGATTGCAATCTGTCACGCATGGAAGAGCGTAGGGGGCACCGTTTCAGCTTCAGCCGAAATGACTCCAGCGCAAAAAGCTTGGCAGGCAGCGGAACAATCTGCCACCGCTTCAAAGCGCCGATAGCGACCGACCCTTAGTTAGTCTTGTGATGTGATTGCATCGCTTAACGGAACCGTCGTATCGCTAGAAAGCGGTAACGCCGTCATTGACGTTTCCGGTGTTGGGTATCTCGTTCAACTAACTTCAGCCACCGCGTCCCAACTTCGTATCAATTCACCGGCTTTCCTCTTCACTTCCTTTGTCGTACGTGAAGACGGGTTCACGCTCTTTGGATTCGCAACTGTTGCAGAGCAAAAGGTATTTGACCTATTGCGTTCGGTATCCGGCGTGGGTCCAAAATCGGCATTGGCAATCTTGGGTGAACTCTCCGTTGATCAAATTGTTGATGCCGTTGCCGCTGAAAACGACGCTGCATTTAAGGCAGTGACGGGAATTGGCCCTAAGACAGCCAAACTCATAAGTGTGACTCTGGCTGGCAAGCTTGGCGCCACTTCTGGAACCGCAGGCAAGAGCGTTGGATCTGATCTTTCCGTTGTTATTAACGCCCTCACCGGTCTTGGCTGGAACGAACGAAGTGCCAGCGAGGCTGCAGGCCTTGCAAGCAAGCAGCTTGGCGCGGCTGCCTCGGTAAACGATCTTTTGAAGAATTCCCTTTCTAGATTGGGTGCCTCAAAGTCGGTAGGAGCCTCCGATGAGTGAGCTAACTGATCCAATCAACACCGATGGTGAATTGGCGTTTGAGTCCGCATTGCGACCAAAGTCACTTACTGAATTCATTGGTCAGTCAAAGGTTCGCAATCAACTCAAGTTGATCCTTGAGGCAGCAGCCATTCAAAACCGAACACCAGACCACATTCTGCTTGCCGGGCCTCCGGGTCTGGGCAAGACAACGCTTGCCATGATTGTTGCGCACGAAAGCGGACGTCCACTGAGACTTACCAGTGGCCCTACCATTCAGCACGCTGGCGACCTGGCCGCGATTTTGAGCTCTCTAGCCCCAGGTGAAGTCCTATTTATAGATGAGATTCACAGAATGGCCCGCTCGGCCGAAGAGATGCTCTACCTGGCAATGGAAGACTTTCGGGTTGACGTAATGGTCGGTAAAGGCCCCGGGGCAACCTCAATTCCACTAGAAATCGCACCTTTCACGCTGGTTGGCGCCACTACTAGATCTGGAATGTTGCCGAGTCCTTTACGTGACCGCTTTGGGTTTATAGCCCACCTTGAGTTTTACGAGAACAGTGAACTCGAGCAGGTGGTTCAGCGTGCAGCTCAAAAGCTGCAGGTGGAAATTGACCCCAAGGCCCTGACCGAGGTGGCTATGCGCAGCCGCGGCACGCCAAGAATTGCTAACCGCCTACTTAGAAGAGTTCGCGACTTTGCTTTGGTAGCTGGCAAGCAAGATATCGGGCTAAATGAAACTAACCAGGCGCTTGAACTTTACGAGGTCGATGAGCTTGGGCTAGACCGTCTAGACCGCGAAATTATGAAGGTTTTGGTACACCGATTCGCCGGCAAACCGGTGGGTCTTTCTACCCTTGCGGTTGCCGTAGGGGAGGAGCAGGACACCATTGAGGCTGTTGTAGAGCCGTTCCTGGTTCGCATGGGGCTAATCGCTCGCACGGCCAGAGGTCGCCAGGCTACGGCAGCAGGGTTTAAGCACCTTGGTCAAACCCCTTTGGCTACCCAGTTAGATGGGCTTGTTGACCTATAATCGTCTAGACGCCTAAAGGCGTCTTTTATTGTGTTTACCCCTTAATCGTTAGGCCAAAATGTCTCAGGACGTATTCCTCGTTATTGCTCTTGCAGTTCTTATTGCCATGATGTTCATGAGTTCGCGCAAGCGTAAGAAGCAGGCTGAAACCCTTCTTTCAAGCGTCAAGGTTGGTTCAAGCGTTGTGCTGCACAGCGGAATCACTGGAACCATCGTTTCAATCGATGGCGACCGCGCTGTAATTGAGACCACACCAGGAACCAAGATTGCGTTCCTAAAGGGTGCAATCCGCACCGTTGAAGCAGCAGTAAAGCCTGTTGCCGAGAAGTCAGCGGCAAAACCAGCTGCAAAAAAGCCAGCGGCTAAGAAGCCCGCTGCTAAAAAGCCAGCTGCCAAATAATTTAACCTCTAAGGATCTTCTGTGTCTGAATCATCTGTAACTAAAAGCGCCCGCAAGCGTCTTACCTGGCTAGGTGCCTTGGTTGTATTGCTTGCAGGAATCATTGGGCTTGGCACCTTTACCGGTGCTGGTGCAACACTTGCTCCAAAGCTTGCTCTTGATTTGCAGGGTGGAACACAGATCATCCTTGCTCCACTTCTTGAAGACGGTGCAACCGTTTCGGAAGAGCAACTTGCTCAGGCTGTAGAAATTATTCGCCAACGTGTTGACGCAACCGGTGTTAGCGAGGCCTCAATCAAGACTCAGGGAAACAGCAACATCATCGTTGAAATCCCTGGTACTCCTGATGAGAGCACACTGAAGCTTATTCGTTCAAGCGCAAAGCTTGAGTTCCGTCCGGTGATTCTGGCTTCGCAGGGAGCCACTGCTGCAACCGATAACTCGGCGGCAACTCCTGCTCCTGCTGCGCCAAGTGCAGAACCAACCGATGCGAGTGACGTCAACTGGGTATCAAAGGATATTCAGGCAGCATACGATGCGCTTGACTGCACAACAGCATTCCGTCAGCCTGGTCAGGTTGATGACCCAACATTGCCATTGGTTACTTGTGACACAAACGGTTACGAAAAGTACGTGCTTGGCCCAGTTGAAATTGAAGGCGCCAACATCTCTGATGCAAACGCCGGAACCATCACAACTTCAACCGGTGCATCAACCAACACCTGGGCAGTTAACCTTGAATTTGATTCAAAGGGAACCGAGCAATTTGCATCTGTGACCGGCCGCTTGTTCCCTCTAACCGAGCCAAAGAACCGCTTTGCGGTGACTCTTGATGGGTACGTGATCACAGCTCCAACTACCAACGCGGTTATCTCAAACGGTTCAGCCCAGATCACTGGTAGTTTTGACCGCGTTTCTTCAAAGGCGCTGGCTGACTCTTTGAAGTATGGATCTTTGCCAATTGGTTTTGAAGTTCAGAGCCAAGAAAACATTTCTGCAACTTTGGGTTCAGAACAGCTTTCAAGCGGACTTCTTGCCGGAGCAATCGGTCTGTTGCTCGTAATCATCTATTCAGTGTTCCAGTACCGCGGTCTTGCAGTTGTTACCATTGGTTCGCTTGCAGTTGCCGCAATCTTGGTTTATCTAGTAATCACTTTGTTGTCTTGGCGTCAGGGTTACCGCTTGTCACTTGCAGGTGTGGCCGGATTGATTGTGGCAATTGGTATTACCGCCGACTCTTTCATCGTTTACTTTGAGCGCGTGCGTGACGAGTTGCGTGATGGCAGAAGCCTTGGTGCTGCTGTTGAACAGGGTTGGAATCGCGCGATTCGTACCATTATCGTTTCAGGCTCAGTAAGCCTCTTGGCTGCGGTAGTTCTATACCTACTAACCGTTGGAAACGTTCGTGGTTTCGCGTTCACTCTTGGCCTAACTACTTTGGTAGACCTTGGAGTAGCAATGATCTTTACCCACCCAATCTTGCAGTTGCTTGCCAAGGTTAATTTCTTCAGTTCAGGTCACCCTTGGTCAGGCTTTGATGCAAAGAACCTGGGAGTCACTAACTACATCGGTCGCGGCCAGTTCCGCACCGCCAAGAATGTGCCAGCAACTAAGGCAGCGCAGGCTTCTAAGGAGGCCGCTAAGCGTCAGACAATTGCCGAAAGAAAAGCGGCCGAAGGTTCAGCAACAGCTGGGGAGAGCAACTAATGTCTAAATTCAGCGATTTCGGAAACGATCTTTACACCGGTAAGCGTTCTATCAACTTTGTTGGTCGTCGCAAGGTTTTCTACATCATTGCTGTTGCAATGGTTGCACTGGCGGTAATTCTGCCGATCGCCCGTGGCGGTTTTAACTTTGGTATTGAATTCCGCGGTGGTTCAGAGTTCCGTGTAACTGGCGTTGCAGATAGCTCTCAGCAAATCGCAGTGGACGCAGTTCACGCGGTTGAGCCTGAAGCCAACCCATTGGTGACCAATGTTGGTACCGATGGAATTCGCATTCAGACCGAGCAACTAACAGACGTTAAGTCTGAAGAGGTGCGCGTATCTCTGGCTAAGGCTTACGGAGTAGAGAGCGGTGCAGTTGCGAGCTCATTCATTGGTGCAAACTGGGGTGCGGATGTAACCGGCAAGGCCTTGAACGGTTTGCTAGTTTTCATTGCCTTGGCAGCAGTTCTAATGGCCCTTTACTTCCGTACACTCAAGATGTCTCTTGCAGCAATCATTGCTTTGCTTCACGACTTGGTGATCACCGCAGGTCTTTACGGAGCGCTGGGCTTTGAAGTGACTCCAGCTGCGGTAATTGGTTTCCTAACAATCTTGGGTTACTCGCTTTACGACACAGTGGTTGTCTTCGACAAGATTCGCGAAAACACCTTCGAGGTTGAGTTCAGCGAGACTTCAACCTTTGCTGAGCAGGTTAACTACGCGATCAACCAGACCTTGGTTCGTTCAATTAACACCTCTGTGGTTGCCGTACTTCCGGTTGCCTCGATTCTTTTCATCGGTGCAACTTTGCTTGGTGCGGGAACTCTTCGCGACATCGCACTTGCATTGTTCATCGGTATCATCGTGGGCACCTACTCAACAATCTTCATCGCAGCTCCGCTTTACAGCCACCTTCGTGAAGGTGAAGCCAAGTACAAGAAGGCTGCTGCAAAGGTTGTAGCTGCTAAGTAATCCTTAGCGCAGGTGCACTTGCCTTGTAGGCTGTTCTCAGAGAGAAGGGCCATTCGTGAGCGATCCAACCCCAACGGGCAGTATTTCGATACTTCGCAATCGTTTGCCGCGCCTTTTCGCCAAGGCTGGACCGTACGCCGCAGAGCTAGGTGAAATCCTTAGGGTAGCTAAACTAAACCATCCCAAGGCCGACCTCTCAATAATTGAGCGTGCATTCACTGTTGCCGAAGATGCGCATCGCGAGCAAAAGCGTCGCTCAGGTGAGCCCTACATCACCCATCCGCTTGCAGTAACTCAAATTCTTGCCGAGCTAGGAATTGGACCAGTCACACTGGCCGCGGCGCTTCTGCATGACACGGTAGAAGACACCGCTTACACACTTGAAATGCTGACCAAGGATTTTGGGTCAGAAGTTGCCATGTTAGTTGACGGTGTCACCAAACTCGACAAGGTTAAGTTCGGCGATCACGCACAAGCCGAGACCGTTCGCAAAATGGTTGTTGCAATGTCCAAAGACATTCGAGTCTTGGTAATCAAACTGGCAGACCGCTTGCACAATGCGCGTACCTGGGGCTTCGTATCGGAGGAATCAGCAAAGCGTAAGGCTCAAGAGACTCTAGAGATTTATGCTCCGTTGGCGCACCGACTTGGTATTAGCACCATTAAATGGGAGCTCGAGGACATTTCGTTTTCTGTGCTGTACCCAAAGGTTTACGAAGAGATCGTTAACTTAGTCACGCAACGAACTCCTAAGCGGGCAGAGTTCATTGACTCAGTCATTGATTCAATAAACGAAGACTTGCGAGAAGCCAAGATTCGCGGAAACGTTGCCGGCAGGCCAAAGCAGTATTACTCCATTTATCAAAAGATGGTTGTGCGCGGTCGCGAATTTGATGACATTTACGATCTAGTAGGCATTCGAGTATTGGTTGACGAAGTTCGCGATTGCTATGCGGTGCTTGGTGCAATTCACGCTCGTTGGAATCCGGTTCCTGGGCGCTTCAAAGATTACATTGCAATGCCAAAGTTCAACCTTTATCAGTCACTGCACACCACAGTAATTGGTCCGCAGGGTCGTCCAGTAGAAATCCAAATTCGTACCCACGAGATGCATAATCGTGCCGAATACGGTGTTGCCGCTCACTGGAAGTACAAAGAGCAAGTTGGCAAGTCTGAGCAATCAGGTGATGAAGACTTGGTTTGGCTAAAGCACCTAACCGATTGGCAAGCTGAGACTCAAGACCCGTCCGAGTTCCTTGATTCGCTTCGTTTTGAAATTGGCGCGAAGGAAGTTTACGTATTCACTCCAAAGGGTAAAGTCGTTGGCTTGCCTGGTGGAGCTACGCCGGTTGATTTCGCTTACACGATTCACACCGATGTTGGCCACAGGACAATGGGTGCAAAGGTTAACGGGAGACTTGTTCCGCTTGAAACAGCATTGCAATCGGGCGACGTAGTTGAAATCTTCACATCAAAGTCTCCAGATGCCGGGCCAAGTAAAGACTGGTTGAACTTCGTTAAGTCACCTAGGGCTCGCGCAAAGATTAAGCAGCACTTTGCGATTGAGCGTCGCGATGACGCGATTGAACAGGGTAAAGAAGCGCTAGCCAAGGCAATGCGCAAGCAAAACTTGCCGCTGCAAAGACTTATGGCCGCCGACGAGTTGGTGAAATTAGCCGGCGAGCTTAGATTCCCCGACGTTGAAGGCTTGTACGCCGCTGTTGGTGATAATCACATTTCGGCGCAATCTGTTGTAGAAAAACTTGTTGCGGCTATCTCGCACGTTGATCACGACGAGCAAGAATTCCAACTCCCTCCCACACCGCGCAGCGCCAATCGCAATCGTTCGAACGATGCGGGAATCTTGGTAAAGGGTGACGCCGATGTTCTAGTTAAGCTAGCTCGTTGTTGCACACCGGTGCCTGGCGACAAGATTATTGGTTTCGTTACACGTGGGAGCGGCGTATCGGTTCACCGCGAGGACTGTAAGAACGTAGAGCAGCTAATGCTTGAGCCAGAACGTCTAATGGAAGTTACCTGGGCACCAACCTCAAAGAGTTTGTTCCTAGTGCAGATTCAGATTGAGGCGCTAGATAGAGGAGGTTTGCTTTCAGATGTTACGCGAGTGCTTTCTGAGCATCACGTAAACATTCTGAGCGCATCGGTGTCTACGCGAGACGACAGAGTAGCGCTAAGCAGGTTTGTATTCGAGATGGGTGACGCACAAATGCTTGAGCACCTTTTGAACGCGGTGCGCAGAATTGAAGCTGTGTATGACGTTTATCGCGTAAGCAACGCTTAGGCCATAGAAGCTTTTACAACCTCTAGCCAAGCCTTGCGAGCGCTGAGTGCCTCGGTTGCAGCCTTAATCTTCTTGTCGTCCTTGCTTGAAGTTGCTTTTGCAAGATCGGCTTCCAACTTCTTGATTGAATCTTCAAGTTGAGAAGTCACGCTGTTTGAGCGCTCGATAGCCGCAGGATCAGTCTTGCGCCACTCGTCTTCTTCAACCTTGCGAACCTTGGCTTCAATAGCCTTTAGTTTGTCTTCGGTCTCGCGTAGCTTGTCCTTAGGTACGCGGCCGGCTTTCTCCCAGCGCTGCTGGATAACAAGCAAGGCCTTCTTCGCTGCTGCCAGGTCTTTGGTTGGGTCAATTGAAGCGGCGTCCTTCAAAATTTCTAGCTTGGCGGCTAGGTTCTTTTCGTGCTCGGCATTTTCAACTACCGCAGTTTCAGACTTCTTTGCGTAAATTGCATCACCGGCTGCTTTGAATCGGGCCCAAAGCGCGTCGTCTGACTTGCCAGGGGTGCGACCGCTGTTCTTCCACTCGTCTATAAGTTTGCGATACGAAGTGATGTCGTCTGAGCCTTTTGATGCAAGAGCCTCTGCCTGCTCGACTATTGAGTTCTTCTTAGCCTTTACCTGCTTGTTCGCTGCATCAAGCCCGGCAAAGTAAGAGCGCTTAGCGGTTTCAAAACGGGTGCGTGCGCTTGAGAAGCGCTTCCAGATTGAATCGGCTTCACCCTTTGAAACCTTTGGAGCAGACTTCTGCAGTGCTTGCCAGTTTTCGAAAAGTTTGGTCATCTCGGCGCCAGATGTTTTCCACTGGGTCTTTGCCGCATCTTGATTTGCGATTGCTTCGGCACGATCGGCAATAGCAATGCGCTTGGCCAAAGCCTCGGCGGTGGCTTCCTTTGATGCTTCTGACTTTTCAGAAACTAGAGCGGCAATCTTGCCATCCAAATTAGTTACACGACGACGCAAATCGGCTAGGTCACCAACAGCCGCCGGTTCCTTCAGATCTTCGGCAAGCTTGGTTGCCATCTTCTTCATGCCCTGTGAGTCAACTTTGTTGGCAACGCGCTGTTCCAGAATTCTTACCTGAGCGGCAATGTCTTCAAACTTGCGAACGAAGTAGGCGAGTGCCTCATCTTGGGTCACACCAGGGTACTGGCCAACTTTTCTTTCGGATCCGTCAATTACGAATACGTTGTTCTCTGCGTCTACGCGACCGAATTTATTGGCTGACATTGGTGGCTCCTATTTGTAGGCGTCTAGTTGCCTAGACCGATTGACTATTTTTGGTGTGGCTTTTTATTTTAGAGTGATGGCACCAATTTTGGTTTCGATGGCTGGCTTGCCGTCGCTTGAACCGTCTTGGGTACCTGCTTTGATGACTTTGTTCAGGCCGCTTAGGCCCTTGGTGATCTTGCCGAACACGCTGTAGCCGCCGGCTGCGTCAGAAGGAATCATGCTGTCTTTGTAGACGATGAAGAACTGGCTTCCCATGCTTGAGCCATCGCCACCGCGACGGGCCATGGCTAGGTAGCCCTCTAGGTAGTTGTCGTCCGCCGGAGCGTTTTCAACGGGACCCCAGTTATAACCCGGGCCACCTGTGCCGTCACCATTTGGGTCACCACACTGAAGCACAAAGATGCCCGCTGTAGTGATTCGGTGACAGCTCACATCGTTGTAAAAGTTCTTATTCGCAAGTGATAGAAAGTTTGCAACTGCCTGAGGTGCTTTAGCGCCGTCAAGAGTTACTTCAAGCTTTTTACCGCCAACGGTAATAGAACCGGTCCATTCGCGACCTTCAGCCAAGCTTGCTGCTGGAACAAGGGCCGAGTTCGCTGAAGCCTCTGGTGCAGCAGTAACTTTGCCAGGACCAAAACCAAAGTAGGCAAGTTGAAGCAATAGAGCTAGAACCACAGCACCACCCGATACAAGCAATGCGAATCGGTTGTCCGACTTTCGCTGCGAAGCTTTTGCCTCAGCAAGCTGCTTGTGCTGTTCAAACTTCTGCGCGCTTGCAGCTGCAGATGCGTAAATGTTCTGAGTCTTCTTTTTTGACGCCACTTGATAATTCCTTAGTTTCGATTAGCTCCCTTGATTTTACGGGGCAATTACGGTGTTGTTTGGCCATCTTGTAAGTGGCATCGGCTAGCCTGAAGGCTATGTCCGACCAATCAGGCCTTTTCTCTGGCGCCATGCCTCTGGCCGCTCGAATGCGCCCATCGAACCTCGAAGATCTGGTTGGCCAAGCACACTTACTTAAGCCAGGCTCACCTTTGCAAGCACTGGCAACAAAGGCAGTGCCGGGTGAAAAATCCTCAACGGTATCGGTTGTTCTTTGGGGGCCGCCGGGAACTGGAAAGACCACGCTCGCTCAGTTGGTGGCCAGGCTAAGTGGCCGCCGATTCGTGGAACTCAGCGCAATCACTGCCGGAGTCAAAGATGTACGCGAGGTAATGGAGCGCGCCAGAGCAGATCGGGATGCCTACGGCGTAAATACGGTGCTTTTCCTTGATGAAATTCACCGTTTTTCCAAGGCCCAACAGGACGCCCTGCTGCCAGGGGTAGAAAACGGCTGGATCGTTTTGATTGCCGCGACCACCGAAAACCCCAGTTTTTCAGTGATTTCTCCGCTGCTTTCACGCTCTTTGGTGCTGACTCTCACTGCCCTAGATGACACCGATGTCGTCACTCTGCTGGCAAGGGCAATTTCCGCTCCGCAGGGACTAAACCAGGCAATCACGGCAAACCCCGATATTCTTGCCCAAATAGCGCTGGTTTCTGGGGGAGATGCCCGTAGGGCGCTAACCATTCTTGAAGCCGCCTCAACTGTGGCCGTTGGCTCGGGTGAAAAACTGCCGGTTGCCCTTGAAGAGCAGCACATTTCAGCGGCTATGGACCGAGCTCTGGTCAGATACGACAAAGACGGCGACCAGCATTACGACGTAATCAGCGCATTCATCAAGTCGGTCAGGGGTTCCGACGCCGATGCGGCAATCCACTACCTGGCTCGAATGATTGAGGCAGGTGAAGACCCTAGGTTTATTGCCCGAAGGCTCATAATTTTGGCGGCCGAAGACATTGGCTTGGCTGACCCTCAGGCCTTGCCCCTGGCCGTTGCTGGGGCTGAAGCCGTTGCCATGATTGGTATGCCGGAGGGCAGAATTCCTCTTGCCGAGGTGACCATTTACTTGGCTATGGCGCCCAAGTCCAATTCTGCTTATAACGCCATCAATTCAGCTCTCGATGACATTCGCAACGGAATCTTTGGTGAGGTGCCAAAGCCCTTAAGAAGCTCAAATCACGCTGGAGCCAAGGGAGCCGGGGCCGGAGTTGGCTACCTATATCCGCATGATGATCCAAAATCGGTGGTTCCACAGAGGTATTTGGCCGATAAATCACTCAACCGCTCGTATTTTGCGCCAAAGGATATCGGTGCTGAAAAAGAACTGGTTGAACGTTGGTCCAGGCTTCGAGCCATCGTGCGCTCGTTCAAAAAATAGTCAACTGCCCTTTATTCAAGCCGGAATCGCTGTTAGGATGGACAGGTTGCCGACTGGAGCATTTGATCGCGGCTGAACATTTGCTCAATTCACGGTGCGACCCTCTTATAGCCGGAGGGTCCGTGGCAGAGGATCACCAGATCCGACTTGTGAACATTTACCGCTATAGGAATCTACGGATTCAATGAAAGGAACACGTGTCAAAAACAACACGTACCCGCAGCAAGACTCGTTTGTCTCGTGCGTTGGGGTTGGCTCTAACTCCAAAGGCTGCAAAGTATCTAGAGAAGCGCCCATATGCTCCAGGTGAGCACGGTCGCACCAAGAAGAAGGCTGACAGCGACTTCGCCGTTCGTCTGCGTGAAAAGCAGCGCCTTCGTGCTCAGTACGGAATTCGTGAAGCTCAGCTTCGCAAGACCTTTGCTGAAGCAAAGCGTGCCGAGGGTCTAACCGGTGAGAACCTAGTTGAGCTTCTAGAAATGCGTCTGGACGCAATCGTTTTGCGTGCAGGTTTTGCTCGCACAATTGCACAGGCACGTCAGATGGTTGTGCACCGTCACATTCTTGTAAATGGTGAGCGCGTTGACCGCCCATCATTCCGCGTAAAGCCAGGTCAGTTGGTACACGTTCACGCTAAGAGTGAAGTTACCGAGCCGTTCCAGGTTGCCGCTGCGGGTGGACACGTTGATGTTCTTCCTCCATTGCCTGGCTACCTTGACGTTTCACTAGACAAGCTGCACGCAACCTTGACTCGTCGCCCAAAGCGCGCTGAAGTTCCAGTTACCTGTGAAGTTCAGCTTGTGGTTGAGTACTACGCGGCTCGATAAACCTAAGAATCAAAAAGGGAGTTCAGATGAGCGGTGGAGACATTGCAGCACTAGTAGCAGCCGGAGGATTCGTTCTCTTGGTGCTATTCACTGCCGTGCCATTGCTTAAGCTTGGGCGCGTTCTTGATGAGACACGTAATTCAATTCGTGATCTAAACGAGAGTGTTGCTCCACTGCTCACTGAACTAACCGATACCGTGGCAGCCACAAATAAGCAGTTGGCTCGCGTTGACATCATCACCGAGAACGTAGCTGAAGTGAGTTCAAACATCAGCTCACTCGTTGCTGTATTTTCGTCGGCAGTTGGTTCGCCACTTGTAAAAATCGCAGGACTCACACAGAGTCTTCGCTCTGCATTTATCGGTAAGAAGAAGTAGGACATTATGAAGAAGATCTTTTGGTTAACCGTTGGTATTTTTGCCGGCATTGAAATCAAGAAGCAGCTTGATAAGAACCCAAACGCTCAGGCGCTTCTTGCAGATGCAACCGCTCGTGCCAAGGAACTTGGCGAGACCGCAACCGAGGCTTTTCTAGATCGCACAGCAGAACTTACCGGCACTCCTCGAACTGCCAAGAAGTCACCTGCTAAGAAGTCTGCAGCCAAGCCTGCGGCAAAGAAGCCAGCTTCAACCAAGAAGCCAGCTTCAACCAAGAAGCCAGCCGCTAAAAAGTCTCCGGCAACAAAGCCTTCAACTAAGTAGTCGTGCAAACCGCCGAGATTCGCCGGCGCTGGCTCGATTTTTTCGAGAGCAAAGGCCACACAGTTGTACCTTCCGCTTCGCTAATTAGCGAAGACCCTTCACTTCTCTTCACCGTTGCGGGTATGGTTCCATTCATCCCGTACATGAGCGGTCTAGTGCCTGCGCCATTTAGTCGCGCAACTAGCGTTCAAAAGTGTGTGCGTACCCTCGACATCGAGGAAGTCGGAAAGACAACCCGCCACGGCACTTTCTTCCAGATGAATGGAAATTTCTCATTTGGTGATTACTTCAAGAAAGAAGCAATTGCCTATGCCTGGGAATTCCTAACCGGAAGCAAAGAGTCTGGTTGCTTGGGCCTAGACCCACAACTTCTTTGGGTGACCGTCTTCAAAGATGACGATGAATCAATTGACATTTGGCGTGATGTAGCCGACATTCCCATGGAGCGTATTCAGCGCCGTGGCATGAAAGACAACTACTGGTCAACTGGTCAACCAGGTCCTGCTGGCCCGTGCTCTGAAATCTATTACGACCGTGGCCCTGCTTACGGTCGCGAAGGTGGACCAGAGGCCGACGAAGATCGCTACATCGAAATTTGGAACCTTGTCTTCATGCAGTTCGAGCGTGGCGAAGGAACCGGCAAAGACAGCTTCGAAATTCTTCGTGAACTTCCAAAGAAGAATATCGACACCGGTATGGGTCTGGAGCGCGTTGCATTCTTGATGCAGGGCGTTGAAAACCTATATGAGATTGATCAGGTTCGCCCAGTTCTTGACCTAGCAGCAAAGCTAGCGGCAAAGACCTATGGTGCAAACGTTGAAGACGACGTGCGCCTGCGCGTAGTTGCAGATCACGTGCGTTCAGCTTTGATGCTTATCTGCGATGGTGTGACTCCTGCCAACGATGGTCGCGGATATGTTCTAAGACGTTTGTTAAGAAGAACCGTTCGTTCAATGCGCCTTCTTGGTGTTGAGCAATCAACTTTCACAGAGCTTTTTACAGCTTCCAAAGAAGCAATGAAGGCGGCGTATCCGGAACTTGAAGAAGAGTTCGATCGCATTTTGCGCGCTGCAACAGGCGAGGAAGAAACCTTCCTTCGTACGCTAACTGCCGGCACCGTATTTCTAGACGAAGCATTAGCCGAGGTAAAGACCTCAGGTTCAAAACAACTAAAGGGTGATGCAGCATTCTTGTTGCACGATACCTACGGTTTTCCAATTGACCTCACCCTTGAAATTGCCGATGAGGCTGGCCTGACTGTTGACCGCGACGGTTTCAAAGCACTTATGGCAGAACAGCGCGATCGCGCAAAGGCTGACGCTCGCGAAAAGAAACTAGGCGGCACAGATCTTTCTGTCTACTCGGAATTCAGAGCTAAGGGTGTCACCAAGTTCACTGGTTATGAGTCGTTAGACACCGATGCCAGAGTATTGGGATTGATTGTTGACGGCGCAGATGCAAAGTCCGCTTCACAGGGGGCAATTGCCGAAGTGATTCTTGATGAGACTTCGTTTTATGCAGAATCAGGTGGTCAAGATTCTGATGCCGGATTGATCATCGGTGACGGTGTTGAGCTTGAAGTGCTTGATGTTCAAAAGCCTGTTAAGGGTTTGATCAGTCACAAGGTTTTGGTTCGCAAGGGAGCAATCTCTGTAGATCAAAAAGTATTTACTCGCGTTGACCCGGAATGGCGTATTGGCGCACGTCAGGCGCACTCGGGAACGCACATCGTTCACGCTGCATTGCGCGAGGTGCTTGGCCCAACCGCTTTGCAGAGTGGTTCATATAACAAGCCTGGTTATCTTCGTTTGGACTTCGCGTGGGCGCAAGCGCTTTCGGCTGAAACTAAAACAGAGATTGAAGAAGTCAGCAACTTGGCGATTCGCAAGGACCTAAGGGTTTCAGCTCAATACATGTCTCTGCCAGAAGCAAAGACCTGGGGAGCGGTTGCGTTGTTTGGTGAGACCTATGACGAGTCAGTTCGTGTCGTAGAGATCGGTGGCCCTTGGTCTCGCGAACTTTGTGGTGGAACCCACGTTGATCACAGCTCACAAATCGGAATGATTTCCCTAATCGGTGAAGCATCGGTAGGTTCTGGTTCTCGACGTGTTGAGGCTCTGGTTGGTATTGAAGCTTTCAGAGCGTTCGCTACCGAGCGCGCTTTAGTTTCTAGGTTAACCGAAACCCTGAAGGCACCTAAGGAACTTCTCGAAGAGCGCCTCGCGGCAACCATCGAGGATCTAAAGAGTGCGCAAAGAAAACTTGCCAGCCTTCAGGCTGGCGCGCTTGCGGTTCGCATCCCAGAATTCGTTGCTGGTGCCGAATCTATTGGCTCAGCAAAGCTTGCTGTAGCCGAGTTGAGTGAAGTTTCTTCTGTTGATGATCTTCGTTCGGTGGTAACCGGTATTCGCGAAAAAGTTGCCGGTGAAAACTTCGTTGCGCTGGCAATTGGTGTGCTTGACGGCAAGCCAATGCTGGTGATTGCAACCACTGAATCAGCCAGAAACTCGGGATTGAAGGCTGGCGCACTCGTTCGCGCAGCAAGCGCCGTTCTTGGCGGTGGCGGTGGCGGTAAAGACGATATCGCACAGGGTGGTGGTTCTGACGTAAACAAGATTTCGCAGGCTATTTCCGCTGTCAAGGAAGCAATTAGTTCCTAGTGCGTTCTGGTCGTCGCCTGGCAATAGACGTTGGCAAGGTTCGCATAGGTGTTGCTGCAAGTGACTTTCATGGCATTTTGGCTTCCGGATTAGCCACTGTTAAACGTCATGAATCTCTTGAAGATTCCATCACCGAAATCAGCAAACTGATTCAAGAGGTTGAACCAATAGAGATTTATGTTGGACTACCAGTAAGCATGTCTGGCGATCACAGTGCTTCCACTAAAGATGCAATTGCATTTGCTCGCTCACTTGAAAATCTTGAAGTTGCTCCAATCAGGTTTATTGATGAGCGTCTGACCACGGTAACTGCGGCCAATGCTTTGCGCCAATCCGGTCGTGACTCCAAATCCGGCAGGTCAATCATCGATCAAATCGCAGCGACGATAATCTTGGAGCAGGCATTAGAGATTGAAAAAAACTCCGGTAACCAACCCGGAAAATCGATCGAGGAGATTGATGGGTAAGTTTGCACGCCGCAGATTGATTGCCGTACTTGTTGTTCTTTCGGTGGTGTTTGGCGCGGGTGGATTGCTCTATGCAAACAGGGGAATCATTCGCGCTGCTGTCGAGCAACTTCAGGGTAATGATTTTCCTGGTCCTGGTCACGGAGAAGTTAAAATTACCGTGAACGCCGGAGACAACGGAGACGTCATAGCCCAGCAGCTAGTTGATGGAGGCGTAGTCAAAAACTTTCGCACGACCTACAAATTGATCGTCGATTTAAATCCAACTTTTTATCCAGGCATTTTCACGCTCAAGTTAGAGATGAAATCTATAGACGCCATTAAGGCACTTACCGATCAAGATTCGGCTTCCTTGCAGCGCACCACAATCAAAGAGGGTTTGCGAGCCAGCGTCATTTTCAAGGTGCTTTCAGAATCAACTGGTTTACCGAAGTCAGATTTCGAGTCTCTATTTACAAAGCCAAGTGATTTTGGTTTGAACTCCAAGTTGCCAAACCTCGAAGGCTATCTGTTTCCTGCAACCTATACTTTTGCACCGGGCTCATCTGCAAAGTCAATCCTTCAGGAGATGGTTGACAGAATGCAGCAGGAGATAGACACCTTTGGTATTCCTGAGGGCAAGGTTCATGAGGTGCTCACCTTGGCTTCGGTAATCCAAAAAGAAGCTCGTCTAAAAGACGACTTCTACAAGGTATCCAGAACGTTCTTGAATCGTTTAGAAGATGGCATGCACCTGCAATCTGATGCAACTGTCTCATACGGGGTTGGCGGAAACACTGTTAGTACTTCTGCCGCCGATCGCGCAAATAAGAATGGGTACAACACCTACCTGAACCCTGGTCTTCCGGTTGGGCCAATATCGGCACCTGGTGCAGTTGCAATTGATGCCGCTCTGCATCCAGCTGAGGGTAAGTGGTTGTACTTCTGCACCATCAATCTTGAAACTGGTGAGACTGTTTTCAGTAGCACTTTTTCACAGCACGAAAAGGCAGTTGCCAAATGGCTAGCGTGGATGAAGGATCACCCTGAGTATGAGTAAGCTATTTGCCGTTCTTGGCTCGCCAATCAGTCATTCAAAGTCGCCGGCTATTCATGGTGCCGCTTATCGCGTTTTGAATGAGGAATGGAGCTACGGAAGATTTGAAGTAGTTCGTGGCGGCCTTAAACGCTTTATTGAAAATGAGGGTTCGACGTACTCGGGATTCAGCGTCACAATGCCGCTCAAAGGGAATGCATTTTCTTTCGCCGATGAGACCGATGATCTAAGTAAGCTCACCAAGGCAACGAATACTTTGGTGATTTCGAATGGAAAGTGGCTTGGCTTCAATACCGATATTTTCGGCATTACTCAATCGGTGGGTTCTAAGCTCAGCAGCCCAATGAAGTCGGCACTAATTATCGGCTCCGGGGCAACTGCAACCTCATCATTGGTTGCGATTGCACAGCTTTCACCAACTGCAACCGTTAAAATCTTTGCTCGCAACAAGCAGGCAGCCAAGGATATGGTGGCGTTTGGAAAGTCATTGAATCTTGAAGTTGGTCGCACACGATTCCTGATTAGCGCCCTGGCAAAAGCGGACCTAGTGATTTCAACCCTTCCGGGTGGCGCACTTGATGATGTTGCTAAGAAACTTACTACTCGAACAAGTTTTAAACCCAAGGGGCTTCTGCTAGATGTGGCCTACAGTCCGTGGCCAAGTGCACTGGCAACTGTTTGGTCGGGCAGAGGGTGCCCAGTTGCGAGTGGCAAAGACATGTTAATTTGGCAGGCGCTAGCTCAAATTCGTATTTTCAAGAACGGAAATCCAAGCGAACCCCTCCTTAATGAGGTTGCCGTGCTAGAAGCAATGCGCATCGCGGCCGATGAATAATAGGTAATCAACCGCCTCAAACGCTTGGGTGTGGCAAAATGGGCTTATGTTACGTTGGATCACCGCAGGGGAATCGCACGGCCCAGAGCTTGTTGCTGTTCTTGAAGGCCTGCCTGCCGGAGTCGAAATAACGACTGCCGAAGTTCAGAATGCCCTTGCCCGACGTCGCCTAGGTTACGGCCGCGGTGCACGCATGAAGTTTGAACAAGACGAAGTTTCGCTATCTGGCGGTGTTCGCCACGGACTAACCATGGGAGGCCCAGTTGCAATCACGGTTGCCAATACTGAATGGCCAAAGTGGCAAGAGGTAATGTCGGCCGACCCGGTTGACCCCGAAAAACTTACTGGTGCTCGCGCTGAAGCTCTAACCAGGCCAAGACCCGGTCACGCAGATTTCACCGGAATGCAAAAGTATGGATTCCTTGACAGTCGGCCAGTCTTAGAGCGCGCAAGCGCCAGAGAAACTGCTGCCAGAGTAGCGCTTGGTGCGGTTGCATCGAGCTTCCTAAATGCACTCGGCATCCACCTGGTCACCCACACCGTTGGTATTGGACCGGTGCTTGCCTCTGCAGATTTGGCTTTGCCTTTACCCTCGGATGTTGCCGCAATCGACGAAGACCCAATGCGTTGTTTCAACGCAGAACTTTCTGCGGCCATGGTTCAGGAAGTTGATGAGTGCCACAAAGATGGAGACACTCTTGGAGGGGTTGTCGAAACTTTGGTTTACGGCCTTCCTCCAGGTCTTGGAAGTTTCGTTCACTGGGATCGTCGTTTGGATGCGCAACTTGCAGCAGCTCTCATGGGTATACAGGCCATTAAGGGTGTTGAAATTGGCGATGGTTTTGAAACCGCCAAGCGCAGAGGCTCAGTCGCTCACGATGAAATTGAACGTGATGCAAGTGGAGTTGTTCACCGCCTTACTGATCGTGCAGGCGGTATCGAAGGCGGCATGAGTAACGGCGAGATACTTCGCGTTCGAGCTGCAATGAAACCTATTTCGACTATTCCAAAGGCTCTTGCAACTATTGACGTTGCAACGGGCGAAGCGGCTAAAGCTCACCACCAGCGTTCAGATGTTTGTGCGGTGCCGGCGGCCGGCGTTGTAGCTGAGGCAATGGTTGCTCTTGTACTTGCTAATTCAGTTCTAGAAAAATTTGGTGGCGATTCAGTGGCCGAAACTAAGCGAAATCTAAAAAGCTACCTCGCGAATATTCCATCGGTGTTGTCTTCAGCGGATTCAAGCAACTGGAATGCCTAGTAAATCCGACGTCATAGTGCTCGTTGGTCCAATGGGGGTTGGCAAGAGCACGGTTGGTAAAAAACTAGCAAAGGCTTTGAAGCTTCCGTTTTGCGACACCGATTCTCTTATCGTGGCGGAGCACGGACCAATCGACAAAATTTTCGAAACTTCTGGTGAAGAAGAGTTCAGAAAAATAGAACACGAGGCTCTGGCTAGATCTTTACGAAGCCCTGGCATAGTTGCAACGGGTGGAGGCGCTGTTTTGCTTGAGGAATCTCAGAAACTGCTAAAGGATGCCACAGTTGTTTACCTTTCAACCGATGGCAAGCACATCGCCTCAAGGTTACGTAAAAGCTCAAGGCCGCTAATCAAGAACGGCATTGACGATTGGCGCAAAATTTATGATTCGCGCAAAGCAGTTTACGAAAAGGTTGCTGATGTCGAAATAAACACTTCAGGGCATCCGCTTTCACAAACCATTGCCGAAATCCGTGAAAGGTTAGCAATCTAATGAGTTCGTCAAAAATCATCACGGTAAAAGGCCAAGACCCATACGACGTAGTAATCGGTCGTGGACTTCTGGGCGAGGTTGCTACAGGCCTGGGTGCTGATGTTCGAAAAGTTTTGGTTGTACATCCCGTTGCGTTGACCACGTCTGCCGAGGCACTGAGGGAATCATTGCTTGGAGCGGGTTATGAAACTATTTTGGCTGGTGTTCCAGATAGTGAAGATGCCAAGCGTGTTGAAGTTGCAGCTTTTTGCTGGGGCATAATGGGGCAAGCCGACTTCACAAGATCTGATGCTGTTATTGGATTTGGTGGCGGTTCAACAACAGACCTTGCCGGGTTTGTTGCTGCTACCTGGCTCAGGGGAGTAAAGCTAATTCAAGTGCCAACCACTTTGTTGGGCATGGTCGACGCAGCTATCGGCGGTAAGACTGGAATCAATACTGCTGAAGGTAAAAATCTTGTTGGTGCATTTCATGCCCCCGCAAAAGTTGTGGTTGATTTAGATACTCTCTTGACTCTTGCTAAGAACGAAATTCTTGCAGGCTTTGGTGAGGTCGTGAAGTACGGCTTCATTGCTGACCCAAGAATCCTTGATTTGATTGAAGAAGACGTGGTTAAAGCTACCGATCCTGCATCCGAAGTTTTCCAAGAAATCATTGAGCGCTCAATCGCTATCAAAGCACGCGTAGTTGGTGAAGACTTCAAGGAGTCAGGCCTTCGCGAGATTTTGAATTACGGTCACACCCTTGGTCACGCAATCGAGCATGCCGAACGTTATAAGTGGCGCCACGGGGCTGCGATTTCAATTGGCATGGTTTTCGTTGCGGAATTGGCCAGATTGGCTGGAAGACTCAGCGACCAGGTCGTTGACCGCCACATTTCAATCCTCAAGTTGCTTGGTCTGCCGGTGTCGTATCCTGCCGGCAAATGGAATCAGCTAGTAGAAACCATGCAGCGCGACAAGAAGTCTCGTGCTGGGATGCTTCGTTTCGTTGTTCTAGATGATCTAGCGAAGCCAACAATCATGGCTGCACCAACTCCGGAAATGCTGCACGCAGCCTTCCAAGAAATAGCTGAATAGTAGCCTTTTATGCCATTGACGGTAACCTAGACCTATGCAGAAGGTATTAGTTCTTAACGGTCCAAATCTAGGGCGCCTTGGTTCAAGAGAGCCCGAAATCTACGGCGCACTTGATTTTGGGCAAGTTACTGCAAAGGTTGAGGAACTCGCAAAGGATCTAAAACTCGAGGTATCGGTTCGTCAAACCGACAGCGAAAGCGAATTAATCGGCTGGATCCATGAAGCCGTTGACAACAAGTGCCACGTTATTTTGAACCCCGCATCATTCACGCACTATTCATACGCCCTAAGAGATGCCGCGGTACAAATTACCAAGGCTGGCTTGTCTCTTATTGAGGTCCACCTAAGTAACCCGCACGCTCGTGAGGAATTCCGTCACACCAGCGTGATTTCGGGAGTGGCAACCGGTGTTATCGCGGGCTTTGGTGTTGATTCATACCTGCTCGCCTTATCTCAGTTGGCCAACCGCTAGACTGTAAGACGTTATCTGGCACGTATTTCGTGCGCCAACCTTATTGAATGGAATTTCGTCATGGCAACTTCAAATGACCTAAAAAACGGCATGGTTCTAAACATCGAAGGTCAGCTTTGGGCTGTCACCGAGTTTCAGCACGTAAAGCCAGGAAAGGGCGCGGCTTTCGTTCGCTCGAAGTTGAAGAATGTGCTTACCGGCAAGGTTGTAGACAAGACTTTTAACGCTGGTGTAAAGGTCGAGACCGCAAACGTTGACAAGCGCGACATGACCTACCTTTACAACGATGGCGAGGGCTTCGTTTTTATGGACAAGGACACCTATGACCAGGTTGTTTTGTCTGAGGCCATTGTTGGTGATGCAGTGAACTACCTACTTGAAAACCAGGAAGCCACTGTTGCGCTTCACGAGGGCAACCCAATCTACGTTGAACTACCTGCATCGGTAGTTCTTGAAGTTACTTATACCGAGCCTGGCCTTCAGGGAGACCGCTCAAGCGGAGGAACCAAGCCAGCTACAGTTGAAACGGGTCTTCAGATTCAGGTGCCACTGTTCCTCGAGAACAACACCAAGGTTCGCGTAGACACCAGAACTGGTGACTACCTTGGCCGCGTTACCGACTAATAAAGTTGAGCGCCAGGACTAAAGCACGTAAACGCGCAGTTGATGCGGTTTTTGCCGCCGATTTGCGAAAGATTTCACCACTTAGCCTGCTTCAGGATGTTGCTGAGCTTGCGGCTGATCGTCAAAATCAAGAGGCCATTTTTGGCTACGCTCGCGAAATCGTTCAGGGAGTGGTGGACCACCACGAAGAGATCGACGACCTTCTTGAAACGTATTCTCAAGGGTGGGCGCTGGACCGTATGCCCAATCTTGATCGGGCAATTCTGCGAGTTGCTGTCTGGGAGATTCTCTTCAACAACGATGTGCCCGACGCGGTTGCCGTAAATGAGGCCGTTGAGATGGCCAAGGAGCTTTCCACCGATGACTCTGGATCGTTTATAAACGGCCTGTTGTCTAGAATTTCATCGACTAAGACCGCCAATTAGCCAGCCTGACTGTTAGTATTTAGACAACAAACATCCTTTAAAGACCGTCCAGAGAGGCGGAGAAGGAGGTGGGCGTGTCAGCACGCACCGTCTTGAGCAGCGATGACATCGATCGCGCAGTCACGCGAATCGCTCATGAAATTCTTGAAGCCAACACTGCACTGCAGAAGAGTGGCACTAAAAATTTAGTAATCCTTGGCATTCCAACGCGCGGTGTTCTTTTAGCAGAACGAATCGCAGCGGTGATCGCAAGAACTGAGCCCGACGCCGACATTTCAAACATTCTTGGACGCCTAGATATCACCATGTATCGCGACGATCTTGCTTCTAACCCAACCCGTAACGTCACAGAGACTTCAATTCCTGCTCAGGGCATAGAAGACAAGGTAGTTGTTTTGGTTGACGACGTTCTTTTTAGTGGCCGCACCATTAGAGCCGCACTTGATGCGCTGAATGATTACGGAAGACCTCGCGCCGTGCGCTTGGCGGTTTTGGTTGATCGTGGACATCGTGAGTTGCCTATTCGCGCTGATTTTGTAGGTAAAAATTTGCCGACCGCTCGCGAAGAGCGCATTCGCGTACAACTTGCAGAGGCGGATGGCCAGAACAGTGTGGTTATTGAGTCATGACACATATAAAGAATCTCTTATCAGCTGGCGATGTAGATCGTGACTTTGCCATCCATCTTTTGGATGTCGCTGAGGGCATGTCCGATGTGAATGATCGTGAAATCAAGAAGCTGCCGACCTTACGCGGAAAGACGGTAGTAAACCTTTTCTTTGAGGACTCAACCAGAACTAGAATTTCGTTTGAGCTTGCAGCAAAGCGCCTTTCTGCAGATGTCATCAATTTCTCGGCAAAAGGTTCAAGCGTTTCTAAAGGCGAGAGCTTAAAGGACACCGCTCAAACCTTGGAAGCAATGGGTGCAGACGCGGTAGTAATTCGTCACCATGCTTCGGGGGCCGCAAATGTTCTAGCTCACAGCGGTTGGATTCAAGGTGCAATTGTTAACGCTGGTGACGGGACTCACGAGCACCCAACACAGGCTCTGCTAGATGCATTCACAATGCGCAAACGTATTCACGGAAATGCATCATCGGGTAAGGGGCTTGACGGAGTAAAAGTAGCCATAACCGGCGACGTACTTCACTCACGAGTAGCAAGATCAAACTTGCTTCTGCTCAACACGCTAGGTGCTGAAGTGCATTTTGTTGCTCCGCCAACTCTCTTGCCGGCAAACCCAGCCAACTTCAATGCAACTCTTCACTACAGCCTTGATCAGGTTATTGACATTGAGAAACCTGACGTGGTGATGATGCTGAGAGTTCAAACCGAGCGAATGACCGCTTCATATTTTCCAAGCGAGCGAGAATACGCGCGCATCTGGGGTTTGAATTCCGACCGCCTAGTGCGCCTAAAGGACACGGCATTAGTTATGCACCCTGGACCTATGAACCGGGGCCTAGAAATTGACGCGGTATCTGCCGATTCACCAAGATCAACGGTTTTGGAACAAGTAGCCAATGGTGTTTCCGTGCGTATGGCAGTTTTGTTTACCTTACTCTCTGGCGAAAGGGCTTGAAGTGTCAGCAAATTATGTTTTGAAGAATGCGACTCTGGCAGATGGCTCGATTGCGGACATTGCAATCACCGGTGAAAAAATTACTGCCATTGGAAAATCACTGGAGGGCTCTGAGGTCATTGATTGCAGCGGCTTGATTGCACTGCCAGGTTTTGTGGATCTGCACACTCACCTAAGGGAACCTGGTTTCGAACAAAGCGAGACCGTACTGACTGGTACCCAGGCAGCCGCTCTTGGTGGCTTCACCGCAGTACACGCGATGGCTAACACATCGCCGGTTGCTGACACTGCTGGAGTGGTAGAACAGGTTTCGTCACTCGGACGCGAAGCCGGTTACGCAGATGTTTATCCGATTGGTGCGGTAACGGTTGGCCTTGAAGGAAAGCAGATGGCCGAGCTTGGTGCTATGGCTAACTCAAAAGCCAAGGTCAGGGTTTTCTCTGATGACGGCAAGTGCGTTCACGACCCATTGATAATGCGACGTGCTCTTGAGTATGTCAAAGCTTTCGACGGCGTGATTGCTCAGCATGCACAAGAGCCACGGTTGACTGAGGGCGCCCAAATGAACGAGGGCGCTGTCTCGGCTGAACTTGGTCTGACTGGCTGGCCAGCTGTTGCAGAAGAATCAATTATTGCTAGGGACGTTCTGCTAGCGGAGCACGTGGATTCAAGAATTCACGTTTGCCACCTTTCAACTGCGGGTTCGGTTGAAATTGTTCGCTGGGCGAAAGCCCGTGGTATCAAGGTGACTGCCGAAGTAACGCCACATCACTTGCTACTAACTGATGAATTGGTGCGCTCCTACGATGCGGTGTATAAAGTGAATCCACCGCTTAGAACTCAAGCCGATGTGCTTGCGCTTCGTGAAGCCCTTATTGATGGAACCATCGACATCATTGCTACAGACCATGCCCCGCACCCAATCGAGGCTAAGGACTGTGAATGGCCCGCTGCGGCGTTTGGAATGCTTGGCCTTGAAACCGCTGCTGCAATTGCTCAGCAGGTTCTGATTGAAAGCGGTGCTTCAAGTTGGGAACGCTTAGCTCAGGTGCTTTCATACAACCCTGCCGCAATCGCAGGCGACCAGGATTCTGGTCAGCCGATTGCGGTTGGTGCTTACGCCAACATTGCGCTGATTGACCCGAAGGCCGTTGTTGTGGTTTCGTCAGAGTCGGCGTCCAAATCTAACAATTCACCATACGTAGGTATGACACTGCCAGGGCGAGTTAAGCACACTGTGTATCGCGGTTACTTCACCGTTCGCGATGGAAACCTTGCAAAGGTTGGCAAGCACTAATGACTAAAAACCTCATGGCAGTAATTAGCGCTGTCCTGTTTGTGGCAATACTGGCATTCGTCGTGCGTGCCTGGCGAAGCAAAGCTCAGGCACAAGCTTCAGAAATGAGCCAACCAAATGAGGCTCTTGAGTACTTTGGTGAATTGCTGACAGCTGCCAAGGGTTTTTATGTGGCTACCACGTTTGCAAACAACCATTTGGATCGAATTGCTGCCTATGGCCTTGGGCCAAGGGGAGTCGCCCAGGTAATGGTCTTTACTGAAGGTCTCTTGATCGTTCGCACCGGTGAGAGTCCATTGGCAATTGATCGCAGTCAAATTTCTTCCGTCACTCTTGGACAAACAGCCATTGATAAGGCGGTTGAACCTGGTGGTTTACTGCAGGTGAATTGGTCGCAGGGTTCCACAGATTTAACTACGCACTTGCGCATCACAGATTTAGCGGTTCGTAGCAGCCTCATTGAAGCAATTAGCAACATCACTATGAAAGAAGGTTCCAAGTGAGTCAAGCCCTGCTTGTTCTAGAAGATGGTCGTGTGTTCCATGGCAATGCATATGGGGCAGAAGGTAAGACACTTGGTGAAGTTGTTTTTGCAACCGGAATGACCGGATACCAAGAGACCCTTACTGATCCTTCTTACGCTGGCCAAATCGTGGTGCAAACTGCTCCACACATTGGCAACACCGGTGTAAATAGTCGTGATGAAGAATCGTCTCGTGTCTGGGTTGAAGGCTACGTGGTTCGTGACCCATCAAGAATCGTTTCCAACTTTAGATCTGAGAAATCGCTTCCAGACGAACTTTCAAAGTATGGCGTCGTAGGTATCTCGGGTATCGATACCCGAGCTCTCACTCGCCACTTGCGAACTGCAGGCTCAATGCGTGGGGGGATCTTCTCTGGCTCTGCCTCGCAAAAGCCAGTTGCTGAATTGGTTGCTGAGGTTACTTCGGCACAAAGAATGAAGGGCCTTTCACTCAGCGATGCGGTAACCACGTCCGAAGCTTTCACAGTTCCTGCGGAGGGAGCAAAAATAGGCAAAGTTGCAATCGTTGACTTAGGAATCAAGAAATCAACGATTGAGCACATGGCCGCACGTGGTCTTGAAGTAGAGATCTTCCCTGCAAAAGTCGCAGCAGAAACTTTGCTGTCGGCGGGTGCCGATGCTGTTTTCTACTCGAACGGCCCGGGTGACCCTGAGGCTGCTGGTGCTCAGGTAGAAGTTTTGCGCAAGGTGCTAGATGCAAAGATTCCGTTTTTCGGAATTTGCTTCGGTAACCAGCTACTGGGTAGGGCCCTGGGCTTTGAAACCTATAAATTGCCTTTCGGTCACCGAGGAATTAATCAGCCGGTACTCGATCGAAAAACGGGAAAAGTTGAAGTAACTGCGCATAACCACGGCTTTGCGGTGAAGGTTGACGGCGGACCGGAGGTGGCAAGTCCTGCTGGCTACGGTCGAGTAACTGTTAGTCACGTATCGCTCAATGACGACTGCGTTGAAGGTCTTGAATGTTTGGACATTCCTGCATTCTCGGTTCAGTATCACCCAGAGGCGGCAGCAGGTCCTCACGATTCAAATTATCTCTTCGACCGTTTGGTTGACATGATCACAACAAACAAGGCGGCCAAGTAATGCCAAAACGTTCAGACATTAACAGCGTTCTAGTAATTGGTTCGGGACCAATTGTTATTGGTCAAGCATGTGAGTTTGACTACTCCGGTACCCAGGCTTGCCGAGTTTTACGCGCCGAAGGTATTCGTGTGATTTTGGTGAATTCAAACCCTGCAACAATCATGACCGATCCAGATTTTGCCGACGCAACCTACATTGAACCAATTACCCCAGAGGTCATCGAATCAATCATCATCAAGGAAAAGCCTGACGCTATTTTGCCTACGCTTGGTGGGCAAACCGCACTTAACGCAGCAATGGCTCTTCACGAAATGGGAATTCTCGACAAATACAACGTTGAGCTAATTGGAGCAAAGGTTGATGCAATCAAGAAGGGTGAAGATCGTCAGATCTTTAAGCAGCTTGTGCTTGATGCTGGTGCCGACGTTGCTAAGTCTGTAATCTGCGGAACCCTTGATGAATGTCTAGACGCGGTTGGCGAACTTGGTTATCCACTTATGGTTCAACCATCTTTCACAATGGGTGGCCTGGGTTCGGGTTTCGCCCATGATGAAGAGGAACTTCGCCGAATCTGTGAATCTGGCCTTCAGGCATCACCAGTTACCCAGGTTCTTCTTTCGGAGTCAATCCTTGGCTGGAAAGAGTACGAACTTGAGCTGATGCGCGATACCAATGACAACTGCGTTGTTGTTTGTTCGATTGAGAATGTAGACCCGGTAGGAGTTCACACCGGCGACTCAATTACTGTTGCACCTGCACTTACTCTTACTGACCGCGAATACCAGAATCTTCGCGACATCAGTATTGACATCATTAGGGCAGTTGGTGTTGACACCGGTGGTTGCAACATTCAGTTTGCAGTTGACCCAACTAACGGTCGTGTAGTCGTAATTGAAATGAATCCTCGAGTAAGTCGTTCATCTGCGCTTGCATCAAAGGCCACAGGGTTCCCGATTGCCAAAATCGCTGCCAAGTTGGCGATTGGTTACACCCTTGATGAGATTCCTAACGACATCACACGCGTGACACCTGCAAGCTTTGAGCCAACCTTGGACTACGTCGTGGTTAAGGTTCCAAGATTCGCATTTGAGAAATTCCCAGCGGCGAACAACACCCTGACTACAACCATGAAGTCTGTTGGTGAAGCCATGGCAATTGGAAGAAACTACTCTCAGGCCTTACAGAAGGCACTTCGAAGCCTCGAAAAGCGTGGTTCTTCATTCCACTGGGATGGGCCACTTGGAAACGTTTCGGAATTGCTCGAAGCAATCAAGACACCAACCGATGGTCGCATCGTGCAGGTTCAGCAGGCACTTCGTGCTGGAGCTACTGCCGAACAGGTATTTGACTCAACCAAAATTGACCCTTGGTTTGTTGATCAAATCGTTTTGATCAACGAGGTTGCCGAAGACATCGCCAAGGCTCCAACCTTGGATGCAGTGGTAATCAAACACGGTAAAGAGCACGGCTTCAGCGACGCACAAATTGCTGAGCTTCGCGGTCTTAGCGAAGCAGAAGTTCGTGCAATGCGACACTCCATGAACCTTCGTCCGGTATTCAAAACTGTTGACACTTGTGCAGGTGAGTTCCCAGCCGAAACCCCTTACCACTACAGCACCTATGAACAAGAGACAGAGGTAGCTCCTTCTAATCGAAAGAAGGTAGTAATCCTTGGTTCAGGGCCTAACCGCATTGGTCAGGGCGTTGAATTCGACTACAGCTGTGTGCACGCATCGTTTGCGCTTTCTGATGCTGGATTCGAAACCATCATGATCAACTGCAACCCGGAGACAGTTTCAACTGACTATGACACTTCAGATCGCCTGTATTTTGAACCCCTAACTCTTGAAGATGTTCTTGAGGTTATTCACGCAGAGCAACAGAGCGGCGAGCTGGTTGGAGTTGTTGTGCAGCTTGGTGGCCAAACCGCACTTGGTCTTGCCAAGGGATTGCAGGATGCCGGCATTCCAATTCTTGGAACTTCACCTGAAGCAATCGACCTCGCAGAGGAACGTGGATTGTTTTCAAAGATTCTTGATGGTGGTGGCTTGCTTGCACCAGCAAACGGTACTGCTTTGAACCTTCAGGAAGCTGAGATTATTGCAGCACGCATTGGGTATCCGGTGCTTGTGCGCCCATCCTTTGTGCTTGGCGGTCGAGGCATGGAAATTGTTTACGATCAAAATGGAATCAAAGATTATTTCCACAGAATTGCTGACCAGGGCATAGTTGGCCCAAATCACCCATTGCTTGTTGACCGATTCCTAGACGATGCCATCGAAATCGACATTGACGCTCTCTTTGATGGCGAAACGCTCTACGTTGGTGGAGTAATGGAACACATAGAAGAGGCCGGAATTCACTCTGGCGACTCCAGCTGTACCCTTCCACCAATCACCATGAGTGACGCGCAAATTGCACGCGTACGTGAGGCAACACTCAAAATTGCCCAGGGGATTGGTGTTCGTGGACTTCTAAATGTTCAATTTGCTCTCGCAGCCGATGTGCTTTACGTACTAGAGGCTAACCCTCGCGCTTCAAGAACCGTTCCGTTTGTTTCAAAGGCGCTCGGAATCACTCTTGCTAAAGCAGCTTCGTTGGTAATGGTTGGCAAGACTATCAAGAGCCTGATCGCTGATGGTCATCTACCAGAGAAGGACGGAACCTACATTCCTGCCGGGGCACCTATCGCGGTTAAAGAGGCAGTTCTTCCTTTCAAGCGTTTCGCAACAAAAGATGGTCGCTTCGTTGATTCACTTCTAGGCCCAGAGATGCGCTCAACCGGTGAAGTTATGGGTATTGATATTGACTTCCCTAAAGCGTTCGCAAAGAGTCAGGCTGCGGCGGGAAGCGCTTTGCCAACTTTAGGCAGCATTTTTATCTCGGTTGCAGATCGCGATAAGCCTCAGGTGATTCTTCCGGTGCGAAGACTTCAGCAGCTTGGCTACAAGGTTCTGGCAACTAGCGGAACCGCAGCAATCCTTGCAAGGCATGGCATTGAGGTACAAGTTGTTCGTAAGCACACCGATGACGCCTCGGTAGCTGAAGGTCCATCAATCGTGGAGCTAATTACCGCTGGAAAAGTTGATGTGGTGGTTAACACTCCTTCAGGTTCAAGCGCCCGAAAGGATGGCTACGAAATTCGCGCCGCAACCACCGCTGCAGATAAAGCAATCTTTACTACCATTGCTCAGCTATCTGCGGCTATCGGTTCTTTCGAGGAAGTTATTGCTGGTCCATTTGCAGTGAAGTCACTTCAGGACCACGCAAAAGACAGGGCGGTTGCACTTGCCAACTAATTTTGGTGTTTTGCTTGGTCAGTCTTTTAAAAAGTACGGGCAGTTGTGCGTGGGGATTGACCCACATGCATCGCTCCTAGAAGCATGGGGTCTAGAAGATAACATTCTGGGACTTGAGAAGTTCGCCAACCTCACGCTCGATGCAGCTGTTGGCAGAGTTGGAATCATTAAGCCTCAGGTTTCATTCTTTGAGCGTCATGGCTCTAAGGGTTTTGAAGTTCTTGAAAAGCTCTCCGAAAAAGCTGCACAGACTGACTTACTGGTAATCATGGATGCGAAACGTGGCGACATTGGTACCACCATGGAGGCTTACTACGATGCCTGGCTAGGCGCGAATGCTCCATTTATTTCAGATGCACTTACAGTGTCTCCATATCTTGGTTTTGATTCTCTAAAGCCAACTATGAGTTCATGTCTTGAGCGCGGGAAAGGCCTATTTATTCTTGCTGCCACCTCAAACCCAGAAGGCGCCAAACTTCAGCGAGCAATAATTGCCGATAAAACCGTTGCTGCTCAAATCTGGGATTCTCTAACGGAGATAAATTCGGTAACGGGAGATCACGCAGTTAAATTTGGCTCTTTCGGAGCAGTGCTTGGCGCAACTCTTAATCTAGGAAGTTTTGGATTGCATTCAGTTCTATCTGAATCGCAGTCCGTTGCTACACCAATTTTGGCGCCCGGTTTTGGGGCACAGGGTGCAGAGCTATCTGCTGCAAAGCAGCTGTTTGGGGCAAGTGCGTCTCAGGTGATTCACTCCGTTTCACGGAGCGTTCTGCAGGCAGGTCCCGGAGGCGTTGCAGCTGCAATCGATTCGGCAAAACTTGAACTTACTCACGGTCTTACCTAGGCATAGGCTTTACATATGAATTTTCCGCTCACGGTCATTGTCGGTCCAACCGCTGTTGGCAAGGGCTCCGTGGTCGCATACATCAAGGAGCATTTCCCTGATGTTCACCTATCGGTGTCTGCGACAACTCGCAAACCAAGACCTGGCGAAGTAGAGGGCGTGAATTACTTCTTCATGACCACCGAGCAATTCGACGAACTGATTGATTCTGGCCAGATGCTTGAGCACGCCACGGTCCACGGTACAAATAAATACGGTACGCCTCGCCAGCCGGTTGAGCAGGCTCTTGCGGCCGGCAAATTAGTGATTCTCGAGATAGACATCCAGGGTGCAAGGCAGGTAAAAGCCGCTATGCCTTCTGCAAGAACCATTTTCATTGCCCCGCCGAGTTGGGATGAATTGGTTAGAAGATTGACATCCAGGGGCACCGAAACCGCTGAGGAACAAGCAATCAGGCTTGAAACAGCTCGTGAGGAACTTGCCGCACAGGGCGAATTCGATTACGTGGTTATCAACGATGAGGTAGCCAGATGTGCCGCCGAAGTCGTAGAATTGGTAAAGGCTTAGCGGCTAAGGCCCGCCAAATCACTTATTCACTAAAGAAGGTTGAACCATGTCTGAAAAGCTAGAAGGAATCGTTTCCCCAGCGATCGACAACCTACTAAACAAGGTTGACTCAAAGTACGAGTTGGTTATTTTCGCTTCAAAGCGTGCTCGTCAGATCAATGATTACTATTCAGCTCTTCACGAGGGAAGCTTGTTCAACAACGTTGGTCCTCTGGTTGATGCAACCGTTGATGAGAAGCCTTTGACCATCGCGATGCACGAAATCGATCAAAACAAACTTCAAAAGCACGCTTCTGAGTAGCCACTTCGGGGTCATTGTGACTTCGAAGTAATTGAAAGCCAAATCTGATGCACGTAATCCTTGGTATTACAGGCGGTATCGCAGCTTATAAGTCTGCTTCTTTATTGCGCTTACTTACCGAGGCCGGCCACTCGGTAAAAGTTTTACCCACTCAAAACGCACTTCGCTTTATTGGACAAACCACGCTTGAGGCGCTTTCTCACAACACAGTTGATTCTGACATTTACACCGATGTTGCCGATGTCAAGCACATCAATTTAGCCCAAGAGGCAGATCTAATAATTGTTGCTCCAGCAACGGCCGCGTTCCTTGGCAGGTACGCCAATGGAATCTCAGATGACTTATTGAGCAACGTTTTGCTTGCTTCAAATGCGCCTGTGGTTGTTGCACCGGCTATGCACACCGAAATGTGGAACCATGCTTCAACCGCACAAAATGTTGAAACCCTTAAGCTTCGTGGCGTTCACGTTCTTGAGCCCGCCACCGGTCGGCTTACCGGAAACGATTCAGGCGCAGGGCGAATGCCTGAGCCTGAAGAAATCATTAATCAAGCTTTGCAAGTAGTTGGTAGGAGAGACCTAGAGGGTAAGTCAATTCTGGTTACCGCAGGTGGTACTCACGAGAACATCGACGCCGTTCGCTTTATCGGTAATAAATCCTCTGGAAAACAAGGTTTAGCCATTGCACATGCGGCTTCACTTCGCGGAGCAGATGTGACCCTGATTGCAGCAAATGTAAATCTGCCACTACCTAACGGAGTCAAAGTCGTTCGGGTTGAATCTGCACGCCAACTAAACGATGCAGTCCTTACCGCAGTGCGCGATTCCGATTGCCTGGTGATGGCTGCTGCTGTCTCTGACTATCGAGTTCAGGATATTTCCGAGGGGAAACTAAAGAAATCTGATTTGGGTGAAAGCTTCAATTTGCAGCTGGTTCTAAACTCGGACACCCTGGCCGATGCGGTCAAAGCGATTTCAAAAGAGGGCTTGGGTACTCTTACCGTTGGTTTTGCAGCAGAGACTGCAGGTTCTATTCAGAACTTAGAAGATGTTGCCCGCGCCAAATTAGCTTCAAAGGGTTGCGACGTAATCGTGGCAAACGATGTGTCCAACGGTGCCGTTTTCAGTTCAGATTCCAATGAGGTGCTAATTCTGACTCGCACTGGAGGGGCTTTCTCTGCGAGCGGAACAAAGTTGTCTGTGGCTGGGCAGCTTCTAGACGTTATCTCCGATATGCTTGCCTAATCATGAGCAAACTACGTCTTTTTACTTCAGAATCAGTGACCGAGGGTCATCCAGACAAGATCTGTGACCAAATCAGCGACACTATTTTGGACGCGATGCTCGAACAGGACCCTAACTCAAGAGTTGCGGTTGAGACCATGGTCACCACCGGACTTGTGCACGTTGCTGGTGAAGTCACGACTTCTGGCTACGTTGAAATTCCTAAGTTGGTGCGCGAGAAGATTCGCGAGATTGGCTACACGAGTTCTGAAATTGGTTTCGACGGCGACAGCTGCGGTGTTTCAATTTCAATCGGTCAACAGTCACCAGATATCGCACAGGGTGTTGATTCAGGCCTAGAAAAGCGTGAAGGCACGTCTCAAGATAAATTTGATTCACAGGGCGCCGGTGACCAGGGCATCATGTTTGGTTATGCAACGAATGAGACTCCAACACTTATTCCCACAGCAATTCACTTGGCCCATCGTTTAAGCGAAAAGCTGGCTGCGGTTCGAAAGTCAAAGGTTGTTGATTTTCTTCGCCCTGATGGCAAGACTCAAGTGACTATTGGATTTGAAGGCTCAGTGCCTAAAACCATTCAAGCGGTGGTTCTTTCAACACAGCACAACCCAGGAGTAACTCACTCTCAGATCGTGGAGGCAATGCGCTCCGAGGTTATTCAACCCATTCTCGAGCAATCTGGTCTAGATTTTTCTTCAACTCAATACTTCATTAACCCAACCGGCAAATTTGAAGTTGGTGGACCTATGGGTGATGCCGGTCTGACTGGTCGGAAAATTATCGTCGACACCTATGGCGGTGCCTCTCGTCACGGCGGAGGTGCATTCTCTGGAAAAGACCCTTCGAAGGTTGATCGTTCAGCTGCGTATGCGCTTCGTTGGGTTGCTAAGAATGTTGTAGCGGCCGGCTTGGCTGACCGTGCCGAAGTTCAAGTTGCCTATGCGATCGGTGTTGCACGTCCAGTTGGGTTGTATGTTGAGACATTCGGAACTGGTAAGTATTCAGATGAAGCAATTGCTAACGCCATCACTGATGTTTTCGACCTAAGACCTAAGGCAATTATTGAGGCGCTAGATTTGCTGCGCCCAATTTACTCAAAGACTGCAACCTACGGGCACTTCGGTCGTGAACTTCCAGATTTCACTTGGGAAGCAACTAATCGAGCCTCAGATCTACTTTCGGCTATCAAGTAAAACCGTCTAGGTTCAAGAGGTACGAGAGCGTATGAAGGCGACGTCAAAGGTTGCCCAGGTGGCGATCCAGTCTCCGCTGCCGCAACTGGACAGGCTCTTTGACTACTCAATACCTGAGAACCTTGAGTCGGTGATTCAACCTGGTGTCAGGGTGAGAATCAAGTTTGGTCGCAGTGCAGCTCTCATGGATGGCTTTGTAATCTCGATTTCGGAGGAATCGGAATTCGCGGGAAAACTCAGCGAAATTTCTGAGGTAGTTTCCACAGTTTCCGCGCTGTCTAACGAAATTTATCAATTGGCTCGTGTAGTTGCCGACCGGCAGGCGTCATCTATTTCCGACATCCTTAGGCTTGCGGTTCCCGATCGTAGTGTTGCGATAGAAAAGAAGTGGATTGAGGCGGGCAATGTCGTGTCTGCATCTGTGAATGCTGGAGAGAGTAAACGAGTCACCGCACTAATTAGACCTGCTGTAGTTGACGGAGCTTCGCAGTGGGTTCGCAAGATTGCGACTCAGGCGCAAGATGCTCTAGCGGCAGGGGAGTCTACGCTTATCATTGTTCCCGATTACAGGGACCAGGCTGCGCTTCTGAAATATCTAAAGGCACACCAAGAAGTTTCCGGTGCAATCAACATCATTGACTATTCAACAAATCAAACCAAGTCAAAACGCTACGCCGAGTTTCTTGCTTGTTTGACAGGAGAGCCAAGCATCGTAATCGGCAGCAGAGCTGCAATTTATGCTCCAGTGAGAAATCTCAAACAAATAATTATTTGGGACGACTCGGACTCAAGTCACTATGAACCTAGTTCGCCGTACAGCCACACTAGAGAGATTGCCTTTCTAAGACAGCAGATTCAGGGAAACGATGTTTTTCTTTTTGGTCATAGTCGTTCCACAGAGGTGGCGCGCTTACTTTCGATCGGTTTTCTTAAAGATGCCACCGATGCTTTCCCGATGCCCAAGATTGCAAACTCGGATTCTGACATTCGAGTCGACTCTATGGCCTGGCGCGCAATTCGAGCAGGCCTAGAGACTGGCCCGGTTCTTATTCAAGTAGCCGGTAGAGGGCATTCTTCAACTGTGTTTTGCGCAGACTGCGATGAGCGAGCAACATGCAAAACCTGCCATGGGCCTCTTTGGATTGATAACCGCAACATCACAAAGTGCAGGTGGTGCAATGCAAGCAACCTTGATTTCACGTGTGGAACATGTGGATCATCCAAGGCGAAACAAGGTAGGCCTGGAAGTTCACGAACTGTTGCCGATTTTGGCAAGGCTTTTCCAGGGGTAAGAGTCATTGAATCTACCGGCGATGAACCTTTGCTTGAAGTTGGCTCATCAAAGGGTCTCGTGATTTCTACTCCCGGTGCTGAACCAAATGCTGCGCGGGGCTACTCCGCCGTTATCATTCTCGATGCTCAGCGCGCTCTAGGTAAAGACACCCTGCGATCAACTGAGGATGCAATTAGAAGCTGGGCCAATGCAGTTGCCAAACTGTCAATTGACGGTCAGGCCGTGTTGGTTGGAGTTTCTGGAACGCTAGCCAATAAATTCTCTCTTTGGGCCATGGGTGAAATTGCAGATCATGAACTGGCCTCAAGAGTTGAATTGAGATACCCGCCAGCAGTGCGAATGGCTTCCGTTGGGGCTGAAAGAAAACTAATCGAAGAGATTTCACCTGCACTAAGTGCTTTGAATGGAGTTGAGATTCTGGGTCCGGTCTCAATTGTTGAAAAAGGTCAAGAGACCGAGGTTCGAATACTGCTTAAGTATGAATACTCCCAAGGTGCGGAATTGGCTGCACTGTTAAAGGCTCAGATGCTCAAGGCTTCTGCTGGTCAACAACGATTCAGTGCCAAATCCGGCCGCGCTATGCGTCCAATTCGAGTAAAGATGGACGACGTAGAAGTAATCTAGTTGGGTAAACTCCATACTTTCGATCGGTTGTTTTTTGAAGATTCTATTTGCTGGCACGCCTGAAAATGCGGCACAGTCTTTAGAAGCGCTCATTCGCTTGGGAATTGAAGTTGTTGGCGTTCTAACCAGACCAGATGCTCCTGTCGGGCGAAAGAGAATCATTACTGCCTCTCCGGTTGCGTTGGTTGCCGATAGGCACTCAATTCCTGTAGTCAAGAGCAACAAAGTTGATGCAGCGACTATTGCGAAAATTAAAGAATGCTCAGCAGACCTTGGCGTGGTGGTTGCCTATGGAAGTCTGCTTGATAGTTCAGCTCTTGAGTCCCTTCCTCTTGGTTGGGTAAATCTTCATTACAGCCTCTTGCCAAGTTATCGAGGAGCTGCACCCGTTCAAGCGTCAATACTTAATGGCGAACGAGAAACGGGCGTCACTGTTTTTCAACTTGATGAAGGCATGGATACTGGTGATGTTCTCATTCAGGTGCCGACCGTTATTGAACCCGGCGAGAACGCTCAACGTCTCTTATCGCGATTGACGGATTTAGGAGTAACAGCACTTCTCGAGGTGATTCCTAAGATTGCGTCAGGTTTTCTACTACCGATAAAGCAGGACGATGCTCAGGCTTCGTACGCGCCAAAGATTTCTAGGTCGGACGCATTGATTGACTGGAGCTGTGCAAGCTCCAAAGTTGAGCACTTAGTAAATGCTATGAACCCTGAACCAGTTGCTTGGACGAATTACCTTTCGGAAAGTTTCAGGATTCTTGCCGGCCGGTCTACCCAATTGGCTGATACCAATTTTGTGTCAAATAAGCCAGGACTCGTGACCGAGAATTCGGGAAGAGTTTTTGTGACCTGCGGAGAAGGTTCGAGCTTTGAACTTCAGCAAGTTCAACCAGCGGGGAAAACCCCAATGCCTGCCGTGGATTGGTATCGCGGGCAGGCGAGTAAGGGGCCAGTTGTCTTTGAATAGCACAAGAGCACAAAGGCCCATGCGAGAGTCAGCCAGAACAATTGCTCTAAACCTATTGTTCTCAGTTGAGTTTGATGATGCGTACGCGAATCTATTGCTTCCAAAACTGCTCACTGCTTCGAAGCTGGATGACAGGGATACCGGTTTAGCCCAGGAGCTTTCATTTGGCACTCTCAGATGGCAGCTTTTCTATGACCGCGTGATTGAAGAGTGCGCTAAGAGGTATGCAGACGAAATTGATCTGAAGGCGCTAATCGTGTTGCGCCTCGGTACCCATCAAATTTTAGGAATGCGCATTCCTGCACACGCTGCTCTTGATGAAACAGTTGAATTGGCAAAACAATTTGTAAGCCGCGGAGCCGCTGGTTTTGTAAATGGCGTTCTTCGCCGAGTAAGCGAAAAATCACGTGATCAATGGTTAGAAACAGTTCTTGATGGACTGGAAAGCAACCACGAGCGGCTAGCGGTTGAGTTTTCTCATCCGATTTGGGTGGTGCGTGCATTAGAACAAGCACTCAAGTTAGATGGTCGCGAAAGTGAACTCAAAGATTTGCTTCTAGCCGACAACATAGCGCCGCTTGTCAGCCTGGTTGCCCTACCGGGTTTGGCAAGGAAGTCAGATTTTGAAGATCTTCCAATTGGACCTGCAAGTCCGATTGGTGCTCAGCTAGACAGTGGAGATCCGAATAATCTGAAAGCCTTCCGTGAAGGCAGGGTGAGAGTTCAAGATCAGGGGTCTCAGCTTGCTGCTCTTGCCCTGGTTGAGGCTTCTCCAATCAAGTCTGATGAAAAGTGGCTTGACCTTTGCGCGGGTCCTGGGGGAAAGGCTGCATTGCTTGCGGCCGAGGCAAAAATTCACGGTGCCAAACTTGTTTGCAATGAGGTATCTGAACACCGAGCAAAACTCGTTAGGCAGGCTCTTTCAGTTGTTGATACCGGAGTTAAAGTAACGGTTCAGGATGGTCGTGAATTTGGAGATACCCATTCAGGCCAGTTCGATCGCATTTTGCTTGACGCTCCCTGCACTGGCTTAGGTGCATTACGTAGGCGCCCAGAGGCGCGCTGGCGCAAACAGCAATCCGATGTTGCCGAACTAAGTAGCCTGCAAGAGCAATTGCTTAAAAGTGCTTGGGAGTGCCTAAGCCCAGGAGGAGTTTTGGCGTATGTGACGTGTTCGCCTCATCTAGCTGAGACAAATGCAATCGTTGATTGGGCCAATAAAAAACTCGAGGGCATGAAACTAGTCAATGCCAATGAGGTGCTTAGCGGCATAAATGAAAACCTAGCTTTGAACGCCCACCGCAAGACCGCCCAGCTCTGGCCCCACCTGCATCAAACCGATGCGATGTTCATTGCTCTAATGACTAAATCGGTAGGCTAAAGACATGTCTGCACGTATTAATCCCAGCATCCTGTCTGCGGATTTCGCCAATTTTGAACGTGACTTCAACAGCATTTCCAATGCCGATCTAATCCACGTTGACGTGATGGATAACCATTTCGTTCCGAACCTAACTTTTGGGTTACCCATGGTTACCCGAATGCAACAGATCACACCTAAGCCACTTGATGTGCACCTTATGATCGATGACGTTGATAGATGGGCGGCGGGATACGCCGAAACCGGAGCATATTCCGTAACCTTTCACGCCGAGGCTTCGGATAACCCCGTTGCATTGGCCCGCAAGCTAAGGGCCATAGGAGCCCGAGCTGGAGTCGCAATCAAGCCTGGAACGGCCGTCGAGGGCTTTTTAGATGATCTAGCGGAATTTGATCAGCTTCTAGTCATGACAGTAGAACCCGGTTTTGGTGGTCAGTCACTGATCGAGGAGACTCTGAACAAAGTTTCGGCTGCCCGCAGGCGCATAAATACAGAGAAATTGGATGTTTGGTTGCAAGTCGATGGCGGTATTGATGAATCAAACATCGAACGAGTGGCCATTGCAGGTGCTGACACTTTTGTTGCTGGCAGTGCAGTATTCAAGGCTCAAGACCGAGCCAAGCAAATAGAGAACCTTAGAAATCTTGCCGAATCTGGTATCAAGCATCGCCATTAGCTAGCACTTAGGTCTGGTTCATTGCAGGGGCGAGGCTGTAACCTTGTTCTATGAAGACCTTCGAAGAGCTATTCGCTGAAATCAGCGAGAAGGCTGCTAACCGTCCCTCCGGATCAGAGACTGTGAAATGGCTCGAAGCAGGAACCCACACAATCGGAAAGAAGATTGTTGAAGAGGCTGCCGAAGTTTGGATGGCTGCCGAGTATGAGGGCAATGAACGTACCGCAGAAGAGATCTCGCAATTGATCTACCATCTTCAGGTACTTATGGCCAACCTCGGGCTCACTATCGAAGACCTCGAGAAGAATTTCTAACATTTCAGTTTTGCAATAAATAAGAGAGTAATAAATTGCTTAGAGTAGCCGTACCAAATAAGGGGATCCTCTCGGATTCCGCAATTCTCATGCTTAAAGAAGCGGGCTATACAGTTCGTCGTGATCAGAAAGACTTACACGTAGTTGACTCTGCTCACGGAATTGAATTCTTCTATCTACGACCAAGAGACATCGCTACCTATGTAGGTTCAGGCTCGCTTGACGTGGGCTTTACCGGACTTGACCTACTTTTGGACAGCCGTTCAAAGGCTAAGTCTGTTGCCGATTTAGGTTTCGGCGCATCTACTTTTCGATTTGCCGGTCCGGTAGGCATGTTCAAGTCCCTAGCTGACCTGGCTGGCAAGAGAGTGGCCACTGCCTACCCGCACCTAGTAGAGGACTTCCTAAAGCAAGAGGGCGTATCGGTTGAACTCGTTCAACTTGATGGTGCAGTTGAGGTAGCAGTGCAATTGGGTGTGGCCGACGCCGTTGCCGATGTCGTTTCTACTGGAAACACTCTTCGCCAGGCTGGTTTGGAGATCTTTGGGCCAGTCATTTTAGAAAGTTCAGCTCAACTGATTGTTTCTCCAACAGCCGACAACGCACACGAGCAGCTTCTGAGAAGAATGCAGGGAGTGCTCGTGGCAAGGGAGTACGTAATTTTTGATTACGACTGCCCGACATCTCTTGTAGATAAGGCTTCTGCAATTACCCCTGGCATCGAGTCTCCAACGATCTCACCTCTGCGCGAAGCAGACTGGGTTGCGGTCAGAGCCCTTGTAAAAGCTTCCGACATTAATTCAAAGATGGATGAGCTCTACGCATTGGGCGCACGCGCAATCCTAGTTAGCGCAATCCACGCCGCGAGAATCTAATGTCTTTATCTGTTCGAGTCATTCCTTGCCTCGACGTTGCAGAGGGGCGCGTTGTAAAAGGCGTCAATTTCTTGAATCTTCGCGACGCTGGTGACCCAATTGAGCTCGCTGCAAAATACTACGAGGATGGCGCTGACGAGCTAACTTTTCTCGATGTAAAGGCCACCGTTGACAATCGATCCACAATGTATGACTTGGTCACGGCTTGTGCCGAAAAAGTTTTTATTCCGCTCACTGTGGGTGGCGGAATCAGAGAAGTTGAGGACGTAGCCAAGCTTCTTGGAGCTGGGGCCGACAAAGTAAGCGTTGGCTCAGCGGGCATCAGTTCGCCAAAGCTACTCAGAGATATCTCTAACAGGTTTGGCAATCAGGTCCTCGTGATTTCACTAGATCTCAAACGATCACCAAAGACTGAGTCAGGCTTCATTGTGACCACCCATGGCGGGCGCCAGGAAACTGATTTAGATGCACTTGCTTGGGTCAAACAGGTCATTGAGCTGGGTGCCGGGGAGCTGCTCGTAAACAGCATCGACGCAGACGGAACCAGACAGGGCTTTGATTCTGAAATGCTCGGGGCCATTAGAGACATAGCCTCGATTCCACTTATTGCATCCGGCGGAGCAGGTAGTGCCTCTGATTTCCCGGTGGCTGCAGCAGCAGGTGCTGATGCAATTCTTGCTGCCTCCATCTTCCACGAGGGCTCGGTTACCATTGCTGAGGCTAAGGGAGCTCTAAAATTAGCAGGATACGAAACGAGATAGCCATGCTGCTAAACAAAGATTCCCTAGAAACGCTTGCTTACAATGATGCCGGTCTAATTCCTGCAATCGTGCAAAGCGTCACTTCAAAGCGCGTTCTTATGTTGGCCTGGATGAGCCGCGAATCAATCGCAAAATCTCTTGAAATTGGTGAAACTGTTTTCTTTTCGAGGTCTCGAAACGAATTTTGGCACAAGGGCGCAACCTCAGGAAATACGCAGCGCATCGTTCGCGTTGAGGCCGATTGTGATTCTGATTCATTGTTGATTCTTGTATATGAAGCTGGTCCGGCTTGCCACACAAATGCCGAATCATGTTTTGACGTGCACGAAATTGCCGACTTTGGAATAAGCAATGGCTAAGCCGCAACTCACTCTGGATGAAGTGGTGGCTCTATCTTCCAGCCACAAGGTAGTTCCTGTGATTGAAACCCTTTTTTCTGGCACGGAGACTCCGCTATCTATCTTTGAAAAGCTCGCTGCAACCAAGCGAGGTAGTTTTCTGCTTGAGTCCGCTCAGCATGGCGTATGGGACAGATACAGCTTCATTGGCGTTAATAACCGTGGAACTTTGGTTCAAAGCAGCGGCAACAAAGTCGAATGGTTAAGTGAAAGCGGGGCAGCCCCATTTGCGAACGGCAGTTTTGAATTACCCAATTCAACGCTCGACGCGGTGGCTGCAATTCAGAGTTCTTGGACTACTCCGGCCATAGGAGATTTGCCACCGCTGACTAGCGGTTTAGTAGGCGTAATGGGCTGGGATTTGATTCGCGAGATCGAGAACCTGCCTCAGGCACCTTCAAAAGACTTTGACTCACCAGTTTTGGCTCTGGCAATGTTCCGGGATCTAGTTGTGGTGGATCACGAAACAAGCAGCTTGCTTCTTGTATCAAACCTGTTTGTTGAAGAGGGCGTAGACATTTCTGCTGCCTATGAAAATGCGCTCAAACACATTGATTCCATGCGCAACGAACTTTTGAAACCTAGCGAGGCAGTTATTGCCGACGTTGATTTCTCAACCGAGCCAAAGGCTTCTCACAGAACCGCTAAATCAAACTTTTTGGATTCCATTGAAAAAGCCAAACACTACGTACGTATTGGTGATGTTTTTCAAGTTGTAATCTCGCAACGATTCGACATAGAAGCAACTGCAAGTGCGCTGGACATCTACCGAGTTCTAAGAGCCTTGAATCCAAGCCCATACATGTATTTACTGAATTTCGCTGACGCGGCAGGTGACTATTCCGTCGTGGGATCATCACCGGAGTCTTTGGTTTCAGTGGTGAACGGCAAGGCAGTAACTCACCCTATTGCAGGATCTAGACCTCGCGGTAAAGATGCTGATTCAGATGCTGCACACGAAGTTTCTCTTCTTGCCGATAACAAGGAAAAATCAGAGCACTTGATGCTCGTTGACTTGGCAAGAAATGATCTACTAAAAGTTTGCGTTCCAGAATCGGTGACTGTCACGGAGTTTATGCAGGTACACCGCTTTAGCCACATCATGCATCTGGTATCAACCGTTGAAGGTCAAGTTTCGCCAAACGCCACCCCGGTTGATGTGTTCAAGGCAACTTTTCCTGCCGGAACCTTGTCTGGAGCCCCAAAGCCAAGGGCACTGCAAATTATCGATGAACTCGAAACTTCTAACCGCGGAATTTTTGGTGGGGTAGTTGGTTACTTTGATTTCGCGGGTAACGCCAACTTGGCAATCGCAATTCGAACCGCTTACATTCGTGATGGCTTGGCTCACGTACAAGCAGGTGCTGGAATCGTACTTGATTCAATCCCAGAATCTGAGTACCAAGAGACTTTGACGAAAGCGAGTGCCCCACTTCGCGCCATTGCCGTGGCTAATTCCATGGTTCGTCGAGGAAATTAATTGTTCATTTCACGCGGTCGAGTATTGGCCAGCATTGCGCTGCTACAAATTGCGGCTTGGGTCGTATCGGGTCAAAATTGGTACGAAGTATCAATGTCGCCCAACGACGAATCAGTAGTGCTACTGAGTTTCGATGCCTTTAGCGTTAACACTTTTACCAGCCCAATCCTGCTTGCGCTCATTGCTGCTACGGCTGCAACGTTTCTCACCAGAGGTACGTCAAGACTCATAGTGTTGTTAGTTGGTGCTGTGCTTAGTGTTGGCCTCTCCGCGCTGGCCCTATTGAACATAGCTGAAAAGAACCTTTCATCGGTATCAAAGCAATTAGAGACAGCAACCGGTATTGCAGCAACACACGGCCTCGCCGACGTTGTGAAAACGGTCTTACCACTGGCACTCTTTGGCGTTGCAAGTTACACGGCACTTGCACTTGGATTCGCTTGGGCAGCGTGGGCAAGCCGCTTCTGGGCCGAAAAGAGCCAAAAAAGCGGCCAGAAAATCCGTGCGAAAGCTCCTACCGACGCGATTTCACTCTGGGATCAACAGCGCTAGTGCTTGGTAGTATTTAGAAAGAACAAAGGAAGGTAAGCAATGTCAGAAAACCTAAACGATCCAGGTCACGGCGATTCAGTAGCTTCTTGGACCGCAGTAACCATCATCATGGTGGGTGTTGCCGTTGGAACCTTTGCTTTCTGGTTCGACCTTGCTCCACTTGTTTGGGCCTCAGCGGTTTTCACTGTGCTTGGAGTTCCTGCAGGAATTCTTTTGAAGCGCGCAGGTTACGGTGTTGGTGGCAAGAAGTCTAAGAACAACCACTAGTGCTAACTGATCTTTTTGCTGGGTCACTTGCAGACGCGGCTCGAAGATTAGAAAGCAAGCCGCTTGCTGAAGTTGAGAAGCAGGCTCTTTCAAACTCTCCAGCTCTTAATGCAATGGAGTTCTTAGCTCCAGCCGAGACCATCAAAATCCTTGCCGAGGTTAAACGTGCCTCTCCGAGCCGCGGCCAAATGGCTGAAATTCCTGATCCAGCAGCCCTTGCTGAGATTTACGCCAACTACGGCGCTAGTGCTATCAGTGTTTTGACCGAAGAACGAAAGTTCAAAGGTTCACTTTCTGACCTTGAAGCAGTTAGAGCCCGGGTAAATGTTCCTTTACTCCGTAAAGATTTCATCTCTACGGAGCACCAGATCTTGGAAGCTAGGGCAGCTGGGGCTGACATTATTTTGCTTATTGTTGCCGGGCTTCCTGAATCCAACATTGCAAGACTCATGGAGTTCACAATTCAACTTGGAATGACTCCGTTTGTTGAAACGCACAGCGGCGAGGAACTCAAAATTGCTCTGGGCTTAGGAGCAAAACTTGTTGGAGTTAACGCACGTGATTTGTCAACCTTCGAGACCGATCGCGATCTTTTCAGCAGGTTGGTTAGCGAGATACCGGCAGACGTAATCAAGGTTGCTGAGTCGGCGGTTAGAAACGCAGACGATGTCGCGCACTACCGAATAAACGGTGCCGATGTCGTCTTGGTGGGCGAAGCCTTGGTAACAAATGATCCAGCCGCCATGCTCAAGTCTTTTTTGTCTGCGGGCAAGTCTTAGAATTAGTCGCATGTCAAATCTGCGTAGTCAAGAAGGCCCTTACTTTGGTGAGTTTGGTGGCCGATTCGTTCCGGAATCCCTCATTGCTGCGCTTGATGAACTCGAGGCAACATACAACGCTGCCAAGGCTGACCCAACCTTCGCTCACGAACTTAGCGAGCTGCACCGAACATACACCGGCCGCCCATCCATAGTTACTGAGGCAAAGCGTTTTGCCGAGCACGCCGGAGATGTGCGCATCTTCCTGAAGCGTGAAGACTTGAATCACACCGGTAGCCACAAAATCAACAATGTTCTTGGCCAGGCACTACTTGCCAAGCGCATGGGCAAGACCAGAATTATTGCCGAAACCGGAGCAGGCCAGCATGGAGTGGCCAGTGCAACTGCCGCCGCATTATTTGGTCTTGAGTGTGTTGTGTACATGGGTGAGGTTGACACACAGAGACAAGCTCTCAATGTTGCGCGAATGGAACTGCTTGGTGCACGTGTAGTACCCGTGACCACAGGCAGCCGAACCCTCAAAGACGCAATCAACGAGGCGCTGCGCGACTGGGTAGCGAACGTAGACAGCACACACTACTTATTGGGAACCGTTGCCGGCCCACACCCGTTCCCGACAATGGTTCGCGATTTCCACAGCGTTATTGGTATTGAAGCCCGTCAGCAGATGCTGAATGAGTTTGGATTCTTGCCAACCGCTTTGGCCGCTTGCGTAGGCGGTGGCTCAAATGCAATCGGACTCTTCCACGCTTTTCTGGACGATGAAGAAGTGCGAATTTTTGGCTTTGAAGCTGCCGGTGAGGGTATGGACACCGATAAGCATGCGGCCACTTTGAATTACGGAAGACCCGGAGTTCTACATGGAGCAAAGAGCTACATGTTGCAGGATGCAGATGGCCAAACTTCGGAGAGCCACTCCATTTCTGCTGGCCTTGACTACCCGGGTGTTGGTCCAGAGCACGCCTGGCTAAAAGACCTTGGCCGTGCGCAATACATGGGTATCTCAGATGCCGAAGCAATGAGCGCTCTTCGACTACTAAGTAGAACCGAAGGCATTATTCCTGCAATCGAAACAGCGCACGCACTTGCAGGCGCACTCAAGCTAGGAAAGATCCTTTCAGCCGGCTCTAGCATTTTGGTTAATTTGTCTGGACGCGGCGATAAAGACATGGAAACAGCAGCTAAGTATTTTGGACTGCTTGACAGCGATGGCCAAAAGGGAAGTAACAATGCCAAGTAAAACTTCGCTACGTCTCAAGCAGAACAAAGAATCCGGTAAAGGTTCTTTGATTGGGTATTTCCCTGCTGGTTACCCATCTTTGGATGAATCGGTTGAAGCTGCAATTGCAATGTGCCAAAACGGCGTTGATGTTTTGGAGCTGGGTGTTCCATATTCAGATCCAGTAATGGACGGATTGGTAATTCAAGAGGCAACAAACCAAGCACTTACATCTGGTTTCAGATTGAGTCAAACATTTGAAGCCGTTGCAAAGATAACCGCAGCTGTTGATACGCCAGTGCTTGTTATGACCTATTGGAATCCGGTATTGAGTTACGGTGTAGAGAAATTTGCCAAAGACCTAAAAGCCGCTGGCGGAGCGGGTCTTATTACTCCTGATCTAATTCCCGACGAAGCCTCGGACTGGCTTAAAGTTTCCGACGAACTTGATCTAGATCGAGTTTTTCTAGCGGCGCCAACTTCATCACCTGAACGCGTAAAGAATGCCTGCGATTTGAGTCGCGGTTTTGTTTATGCAGTTTCAACAATGGGCATCACCGGTGCCAGAGACACGGTAGATAATCTTGCCAAGCAGGTGGTTTCTGCAATCCGCACTGCGTCACCAACCCAAAACACAGCAGTAGGTATTGGAATCTCAACTGCAGATCAGGTTGTAGAAGTTAACACCTATGCCGATGGTGCAATCGTTGGGTCTGCATTTGTGAAGGCCTACCAAGCTGGCGGCCTGGACGCGCTAACCAAAAAGGTTCAAGAAGTCTCAGCTGGTTTGCGCAAATGATTACGGCTTTCTTGAGCAGCATCCCTAGCCCAGAAGTAAGTTTCATTCAGCTAGGGCCAATCAGAGTTCACTTCTACGCACTGTTTATCTTGACCGGCATTGTGTTGGCCATATTTCTTGCCGATTATCGTCTTAAGGCAAGGGGAGCCAAGGGTGGTCTTGCTCTTGATGTTGCCCTTTGGACCGTTCCGGTGGCAATTATCGGTGCAAGAATTTTTCACGTTCTGACCCACAGTGGTGACTATTTCTACCCAGGAGCTGACCTGACAGCAGTTTTCAGAGTGTGGGAGGGCGGAATTGCCATTTACGGCGGGCTCATTGGTGGGGCAGTAGGTGCCTGGATTGGCACAAAACAAGCTGGTCTCAAGTTTTGGGCTTTTGCCGATGCCGTTGCCCCGGGAATCCTGCTCGCTCAGGCCATTGGTCGCTGGGGAAACTACTTCAACCAAGAACTATTTGGGCTGCCTACCACTTTGCCTTGGGGCCTTGAAATTGATTCTTGGAACCCGGCATTTCCATCGGGCTTGCCGCCAGAGACACTGTTCCACCCAACTTTCCTTTATGAATCCGTCTGGAGCCTGCTGGGCGTAGGTCTATTGCTCTTGGTAGACCGCAAATTTGAGCTTAGAAACGGCAAAATGTACGCCAGCTACCTGATTTTCTATTCAATTGGCCGTATTTGGACCGAAAACCTCCGAATCGACCCAAGCGATGTGATCTTTGGGCTTAGAACCAACGTTTGGTCTGCGCTGCTTGGAATTGGTATCGGTGCCGCGATTTTCTACTGGCAAAGCCGCCAGCAGCAAGGCCAAGAGGCCAGTGTTTACCGAGATGATGCATTAGAATCAAGGTCTAATTAATCATTATTTCCAGCCCATCCGGGCTAGCTATTTTGGGCCAATGTTGTCCCTCCTAATTCATGATTGGAGTGTGGCATGTCCGAAATGTCGCCGTTCAAAAGATTTGGCACCGCACCGGTAGCCCAGGGTCTATACGACCCATCTTTTGAAAAGGATGCCTGTGGTTTGGCCATGGTTGCGACCCTTCGCGGAACTCCTGGACATGACATCGTTAAGACCGCACTCACCGCCCTTACAAATCTTGAACACCGTGGAGCCGTTGGCTCAGACGCAGGCACTGGAGACGGCGCCGGCATTCTTTCTCAGATGCCAGATTCATTCCTTCGTGCCGTTGCTGGTTTTGAACTTCCGGCAAAGGGCGAATACGCCGCCGGTCTCGTTTTTATTGAGGTGGGCGAAGAGCAGCGCATTGAAGCTGGCTTTGAAGACATTGCAAAGCAAGAAAACCTAAAGGTTCTGGGCTGGCGCGAAGTGCCTACAAACCCAGAGGTGCTGGGTGACCTTGCAAGAAACGCAATGCCTACGATTCGACAGGTATTCGTTTCTGCTCCAGACGGAGCCACTGGCATGGATTTGGAACGTCGTGCATTCCGCCTTCGTAAACGATCAGAGCGCACACTTGGCGCGTACCACCCATCTCTATCGTCACGCACAATCGTTTACAAGGGCATGGTCACCACCCTGCAGCTTGAGCCGTTCTACCCAGACCTTAGCGACGAACGTTTTGAATCAACTTTGGCTTTGGTTCACTCACGCTTCTCGACTAACACCTTCCCATCTTGGCCACTCGCGCACCCATTCCGAATGATCGCGCACAACGGTGAAATCAATACCGTCAAGGGAAACCGCAACTGGATGCGCTCACGCGAGTCTCAACTTTCAGCTGATGTGCTTGGTGACATCAAGCAACTGACGCCAATCATCACTCCAGACGGATCTGACTCAGCTTCCTTCGACGAAGTAGTTGAACTGCTTTACATGTCTGGCCGAAGCTTGCCTCACGCCATGATGATGATGATTCCTGAAGCATGGGAAAAGCAAAGCGACATCGATGAAAACCGTAAGAACTTCTACGAGTACCACTCAATGCTCATGGAACCATGGGATGGTCCGGCTGCAGTTATCTTTACCGATGGCTCGCTAGTTGGAGCAACTCTTGACCGCAATGGTTTGCGCCCGGGTAGGTACGTAGTCACAGAAGACGGCCTTGTAGTGCTTGCTTCTGAAATCGGTGTTGCACAAATTGATCCAAGCAAGATTGTTCGCAAGGGTCGTCTGCAGCCTGGTCGCATGTTCCTTGCTGACACCGTAAACGGTCGCCTAATTGACGACGACGAAATCAAAGCGGAAATTTCCGCAATTGAACCTTGGGGTCAGTGGCTAGAAGAAAACAGAATTAACCTGAAGGACCTTCCAGAGCGTGAGCACATTGCCCACACCGCGTCATCTGTGAACCGTCGTCAGCGCACATTTGGCTACACCGATGAAGAACTTCGTATCTTGCTTGCACCGATGGCCCGCAATGGAATTGAGCCCCTTGGTGCAATGGGTTCAGACACTCCGATCGCTGCCATCTCGGATCGTCCTCGTTTAGTTTTTGACTACTTCGTTCAGCAATTCGCACAAGTTACCAACCCGCCACTTGATTCAATTCGCGAAGAGGTTGTGACATCTTTAAGCACCGGTATTGGTCCAGAGCGCAACCTGCTGACAGCAACGCCTGAGCACGCCCAGCAGGTTATTTTGAACTTCCCAGTGATTAGCAACGATGAGCTAGCAAAGATTCAGCACATCGATGAGCGCCCTGGTGTTGGGCAAGCTTTCACCGTTCGCGGCACCTATCGAGTGGATGGCGGCGCAGACGCTCTATCAGCTCGCATTCGCGAAATTTTTGAAGAGGTAGAAGCTGCCATCGCCGACGGAGCAACTTACCTAGTGCTGTCTGACAGAGACAGCAACCGTGAGATGGCACCAATTCCTTCGCTGCTACTAACTTCAGCTGTTCACCACGCGCTAATTCGCGCAGGACTTAGAACAAAGGTTGGTTTAGTTGTTGAAGCCGGCGACGTTCGTGAGGTTCACCATGTTGCTGCACTTATCGGTTACGGTGCCGCAGCAATTAACCCTTACCTTGCTCTTGAATCCGTAGAGCAAATGGTTAAGTCTGGTCAGATCGCCGGCCTTAGCGTTTATGACGCACAAAAGAACTTGATCAAGGCACTTGGTAAAGGTGTTTTGAAGATCATGTCAAAGATGGGTATCTCAACCGTTTCCTCATACTCTGGCGCTCAGTGCTTTGAGGCGATTGGTTTGAGCCAGGAATTCATTGACACTTACTTCACTGGTACCACGAGCCAGCTCGGCGGTATTGGCATAGAAGTTATCGCCGAAGAAATCACTCACCGTCACGCTAGTGCTTACCCGGTAGACGAGGCGTTAAACCCACACGTTTCACTTGATACCGGTGGTGAGTACCAGTGGCGCCGTCAGGGCCCACCGCACTTGTTCAACCCTGAAACTATTTTTAAACTTCAGCACTCAACCAAGAGCAAGAACTACGAAATTTTCCGCGAGTACACAAAGTCTGTGGATGACCAAGCCGAAAACTTGATGACTCTTCGTGGATTGTTCACCTTGCGCGAGGGAGTTCGTCCTTCTGTTTTTCTTGACGAAGTGGAATCTGTTGCCGACATCGTTAAGCGTTTCTCTACTGGGGCCATGTCTTACGGTTCCATTTCACCTGAAGCTCACGAAACACTTGCGATTGCAATGAACCGTCTTGGCGCAAAGTCAAACACTGGCGAAGGCGGCGAGGACGTTGAACGTCTGCTAGACCCAACACGACGTTCTGCAATCAAACAGGTTGCTTCTGGCCGTTTTGGTGTGACCAGCATGTACCTGACTCACGCCGACGACATTCAGATCAAGATGGCTCAAGGTGCAAAGCCTGGTGAAGGTGGTCAACTTCCGCCGAACAAGGTCTATCCATGGATTGCTAAGACTCGTCACTCGACTCCAGGCGTTGGTCTGATTTCTCCTCCACCACACCACGACATTTACTCAATCGAAGACCTAAAGCAATTGATTTTTGACGTGAAGCGTGCAAACCGTGCCGCCAGAGTTCACGTTAAGTTGGTTTCTCAGGTTGGTATTGGAACAGTTGCAGCCGGTGTTGCTAAGGCCAAGGCAGACGTAATTCTTGTATCTGGTCACGATGGTGGTACCGGAGCCAGCCCGCTGAACTCTTTGAAGCACGCTGGTACTCCTTGGGAGCTTGGACTAGCTGAGGCTCAGCAAACTCTTCTTCTAAACGGATTGCGCGATCGCGTATCGGTTCAGGTTGATGGCCAAATGAAGACCGGTCGTGACGTAATCATTGCCGCGTTACTTGGTGCTGAGGAATTTGGCTTCGCAACAGCACCTTTGGTTGTTGAGGGTTGCATTTTGATGCGCGTGTGCCACCTAGACACTTGCCCAGTTGGTGTTGCTACTCAGAACCCAACTTTGAGATCACGATTCACAGGTCAAGCCGATCACGTAGTTAACTTCTTTGAATTCTTAGCTCAAGAAGTTAGGGAATACCTAGCTGCTCTGGGCTTCAAGACTCTCGACGAGGCAATCGGCCACAGCGAGCTAATTGATGTGAACCGCGCCATCCAACACTGGAAGGCTGATGGGCTTGATCTTTCACCTATTCTTGCGACTCCTGCGATTCCTGCTGGTGCATCAAGACGACGCGTCACCGTGCAAGATCACGAACTTGAAAAGCACTTTGATCACAAGTTGATCGAATTGGCCGGCGAGGCTTTGAATAACTCAAAGCCAGTTCAGATTGAACTTCCGATTACCAACGTTGACCAGGCGGTAGCAACCATGCTTGGTAATGAGCTCACTAAAAAGTTCGGTGCCGAGGGGCTTCCTGATGGAACCATCGACATAAAACTAAAGGGTTCAGCGGGTCAATCGTTTGGCGCATTCGTTCCTAAGGGAATTAAGTTAACCCTTGAAGGTGACTCAAACGACTACGTGGGCAAGGGCTTGTCAGGCGGAACTATCGTCATTCACCCAGACCGCGCAAGTGTGTTTGCCGCCGAGAAGAACATCATCGCCGGAAACGTAATTGGATACGGAGCAACAAGTGGTGCCATGTTCTTGCGAGGCATCGTTGGTGAGCGTTTCTTGGTTAGAAACTCAGGTGTTACTGCTGTTGCCGAAGGCTGTGGCGATCACGCCCTTGAGTACATGACCGGTGGAACCGCGGTAATTCTTGGACCTACTGGCAGAAACCTAGGCGCTGGTATGTCTGGTGGTGTTGCGTATATTTACAAACTTCGCGCGGACCACGTGAACCACGAAGCGCTAAGTGCCCGTGAATTGCATATCAACGAACTGAGTGAGACACAGACTGAGCACTTGAAGCAATTGCTTCAGCGTCACGTTTCTGAGACCGATTCTGCTTTGGCTAAGTCGCTTCTAGAAAACTTCCAGGCTGAAGTGAAGAACTTCACATGCATTTTGCCTCGTGACTACGCGAGCGTTTTGGCTATTAGAGACAAGGCAAGCAAAAACGGAGTTGACCCAGACAGCGACTTGGTCTGGCAAGAAATTTTGGAGGTCACAAATGGCTGATCCACGCGGATTTCTAAAAACCACAGAGCGTCAGACCGCAGTTCGCCGTCCCGTTGCAGTGCGCATTATGGACTGGAAAGAGGTTTATGAAAAGCGCGACGGTGCCGTGGTCAAAAACCAGGCAAGCCGTTGCATGGATTGTGGTGTTCCTTTTTGCCATCACGGTTGCCCACTTGGCAACCTAATTCCTGAGTGGAACGACCTTACTTGGCGTGGCGAGGGCAAGAATGCAATTGAGCGACTTCACGCCACTAATAACTTCCCGGAATTCACTGGTCGTCTTTGCCCGGCTCCTTGCGAGAGCTCTTGTGTGCTTGGCATCAATCAACCAGCGGTCACAATCAAGGAAATCGAAGTTTCAATTATTGATGAGGCATTCGATAAGGGCTGGGTAAAACCTCACGCACCTGAGCGTCTAACCGGTAAGACGGTTGCCGTTGTTGGCTCTGGCCCTGCAGGTCTTGCTGCTGCTCAACAACTTACTCGTGCAGGGCACACAGTCGCGGTCTACGAACGCGATGACAAAATTGGTGGTCTACTTCGCTACGGTATTCCAGATTTCAAAATGGAAAAGCACCACATTGATCTTCGCATCGAACAGATGGAAGCAGAAGGAACCCGATTCCGAGCCGGTGTGAACATTGGTGTCGACATCACTTGGGAAGATCTTCGTTCGCGCTACGACGCAGTTTTGATAGCTACCGGCGCTACCAAACCTCGTGACCTAAACATTCCGGGTAGGGAACTTGATGGCGTGCACTTTGCTATGGACTACCTAGTTCCTGCAAACCGTGTTGTATCGGGTGTTGAAGTTCAGGACCAGATTGTTGCCGACGGTAAGAACGTGATCATTCTTGGTGGTGGCGATACAGGCGCCGACTGCCTTGGAACAGCTACACGTCAGGGAGCAATCTCGGTAACAACTCTTGCCATTGGTAAGCAGCCACCAACAGAGCGCACTGCTGGTCAGCCTTGGCCAACTATGCCAACTCTTTTTGAAGTTGCATCGGCGCATGAGGAATTTGGTGAACGTACCTACCTTGCCTCTACCGTTGAGTTCATTGGTGAAAACGGCAAGGTCACTGGCGTTAAGGTTGCCGAAACAGAGTTCGTAAACGGCAAGCGTCTACCAAAGGCCGGAACCGAGACTATTCTTCCTGCGGATTTGGTTCTACTTGCTCTTGGTTTTACCGGGGTAGAGGGCGAGGAACTATCGGATCAATCACAGATTGCTCTGGATGATCGCGGCAATGTTGCGCGTGGCGACGACTGGTCAACAAACGCTGATGGAGTTTTTGTTGCCGGTGACGCGGGTCGCGGTCAGAGCCTTATCGTTTGGGCAATTGCCGAAGGCCGATCAGCTGCAGCGAGCATTGACGAATACCTCGAGGGATCTTCTGAACTACCACGTCCGGTAAAAACCTCCGACCGACCTATTTCTGTATAAAGCAATACCAACCTTCACCAAACAAACAAAGGGATCAAATGAGACGCGCAAAGATTGTTGCCACACTAGGACCGGCAACATCAAGCTACGAAAACATTCGTGCCATCATCGAGGCCGGTGTTGACGTTGCCCGCATGAATCTGAGCCACGGCAGCTACGACGTGCACGAAGAAATTTATCGCACAGTGCGTAAAGCTGCTGCCGATCTAGACAAGCCAGTCGGTATCTTTGTTGACCTTCAGGGTCCAAAAATTCGTTTGGCTCGCTTTGTTCACGGCCCACACATGCTTGAGAAGGGTGACACCTTCAAGATCACCATCAACGAAGTTGAGGGCACAAAGGAAATCTGTGGCACCACATTCAAGGGTCTTTGCGGTGACGTAAAAGTTGGCGACCTTCTTCTAATTGACGATGGAAAAGTTACCCTGCGTGCAACTGACGTTTCAGCTGACACCGTGACCACCGTTGTAGACGTTCCAGGCTTTGTTTCAAACAACAAGGGAATCAACCTTCCTGGTGTGGCCGTGAATGTACCTGCACTTTCAGAGAAGGATGAAGACGACCTTCGTTGGGGAATTCGCCTTGGAGTGGACATGATTGCGCTTTCATTTGTGCGCAACGCAAGCGACATCGTTCGCGTTCACGAAATCATGACCGAGGAGGGCAAGTTCCTTCCTGTGATCGCAAAGATTGAGAAGCCTCAGGCTGTTGACGCGCTTGAAGAAATCATTGATGCATTCGACGGAATCATGGTTGCTCGTGGTGACCTTGGTGTTGAGCTTCCTTTTGAAGACGTTCCTCTGGTTCAGAAGCGTGCGGTTGAACTTGCCCGTCGTTGGGCCAAGCCGGTAATTGTGGCAACTCAAATGCTTGAGACCATGATCGAGAACTCAAGACCAACCCGCGCAGAAGCATCAGACGTTGCTAACGCAATCCTTGACGGTGCAGATGCCGTAATGCTTTCTGGTGAAACATCAGTAGGTAAGTGGCCGGTCGAGACCGTTCAGGCAATGGCACGAATCATTGAATCAACTGAGGAAAACGGTCTAGACCGCATTCCTGATTTGGGTACCCGCCCACACACTCACTCTGGTGCGGTATCTCTTGCAGCAGTTGAAATCGCTGAACTTCTTGGTTCTAAGTTCGTCTGCGTATTTACCGAGTCTGGCGACTCACTTCGCCGCGTAGCTCGCTTGCGTTCTGCCGTGCCTACTTTGGCTTTCACGCCTAGTGAGACTGTGCGCAACCGCTTGTCTCTAGTTTGGGGAGCCCAGACTTATCTAGTGGCGCCGGTGAAGCACACCGATCAGATGATGAACCAGGTTGACGAGATCGTGATTGCAACCGGTAAGGCAAAAGTTGGCGAAGAAGTAGTTGTAGTAGCTGGAACCCCACCAGGCGTTCCAGGTTCAACCAACACGCTTCGTGTGCACCAGGTTGGATCTTCAGTTCCTAACTAAAGAATCAGACTTAAACGAAAACGGACCCCAAAGGGTCCGTTTTTGTATTGGTGCCGAAGGCGGGACTTGAACCCGCACTCCGTGAGGAAAAGCATTTTGAGTGCTCCGCGTCTGCCATTTCGCCACTTCGGCCAACCGTTTTATCTTAGCCGAAACCCTTAGCTTGCCGAAATGTTGATTTGGGCTTCAAGTTTTCCAATAAAGTTATGGCTATGGCAGATGCAGCAAAGAAGCGCACAGTGATTGTGGCTGAAGATGAATCACTTATCCGCATGGATATCGTGGAGACCCTTCGCGAACACGGGTTCGACGTAATCGCTGAAGCCGGCGATGGGGAACAGGCCGTTGCGCTGGTAACCGAGCACAAGCCGGACCTTCTTGTGATGGACATCAAGATGCCAAAGATGGACGGTATTACCGCCGCCGAAAAGCTATCGGGTACAAAGACTCCAATTGTGTTGCTGACTGCATTCAGCCAAAAGGAACTTGTTGACCGCGCAAGCGAGGCCGGTGCAATGGCTTATGTTGTAAAACCATTCACGCCAAACGATCTGTTGCCTGCCGTAGAAATTGCACTCAGCCGCCATGCACAGCTAACCGCGTTAGAAGCAGAAGTAGCTGACCTAAACGAACGTTTTGAAACTAGAAAACTTGTTGACCGCGCAAAGGGTCTCTTGAACGAAAAGATGAACCTAACCGAGCCCGAGGCATTCCGTTGGATTCAAAAAGCTTCGATGGATAGAAGACTCACAATGCAAGAAGTAGCTGTGACAGTTATCGAGCAATTGGGTGCCACAAAAACTGAGCCTAAGCCAGCTACAGAAAACTAAGCGGAATTAGTCCGCTTTTTCCTTTAGGAAATTCGTGATTCGGACTGTGGACAATCTGCGCCCTTGATCATCTGAGACAACAATCTCGTGGGTAGCTAATGTTTTACCCAAATTGACGGCTGTGCAAACAGCGGTAACGACGCCCTCAGTTACCGGGCGACTGTGCGAGGCATTTACTTCAATTCCCACTGCCACCTTGTTTGGGTGAGCCCAAACATTTGCCGCAAAACTTCCAAGGCTCTCACCAAGCACAACGTGAGCGCCGCCGTGCAGCACTCCAAGTGGCTGAGTGTTTCCGAGCACGGGCATTGTGGCTACCGCGCGTTCTGCACTTAGTTCCAAGAGTTCAATGCCCATTTTGTCGGCAAGTGGACCAAGGCCACGCAACTTCAGAAGCTCTTCTGCAGCTGGGCTGAGTTTTGGTTCAGACATATTTACTCCGTTATAGAAAACCAGGTTAGCCACGTACTAACCTGACCAATCATTCCGATTAGGCTTGCACCATGACCGCTAAACAAAAGCCTACCCTTCTGCTAATTGATGGGCATTCGTTGGCTTTTAGAGCTTTTTATGCGTTGAGCCCCGATAACTTCAAGACCTCGGATGGTCAGCACACGAACGCTGTTCATGGCTTTATTTCGATGTTGCTAAACATCTTGCAGGCCGAAAAACCAACCCATCTAGCAGTGGCATTTGATCTTTCACGAAGTTCATTCAGAACTGAAGAGTACCCAGAGTACAAGGGGACTCGTGGTGAAACACCACCTGAGTTCATCGGACAAACGGAGCTCCTGCAAGAGGCGCTTGCAGCGATGAACATCAAAACCATCACTCGCGTCAACTATGAAGCCGACGACGTGCTGGCCAGCCTTGCAGATCAGAGCGCCGCAAAGGGATACGACGTCTTTGTAGTTTCTGGAGACCGCGACACATTCCAGTTAATTGGCGACAGCACAACCATTCTTTATCCGGTAAAAGGTGTGATGAACCTTGCTCGCATGGATGATGCTGCCGTGCTTGAGAAGTACGGCATTCACGCTCGTCAGTACCCAGACCTAGCAGCCTTGGTTGGCGAGACCTCAGATAACCTACCGGGCATTCCTGGCGTTGGTCCAAAGACTGCAGCAAAATGGCTGCAAATTCATGGCGACCTGAATGGTGTTCTAGACGCCGCCGATTCCATTACCGGAAAAGTCGGCGAGAGTCTGCGTGAGCACAAGGAACTTGCCATTCGTAACCGCAGGTTGAATCACCTCGTCCGCGACTTGGATTTTGATTTCACTCAGGACGATCTTGAACTTGGCGGAGTAAACGAAGCTGAAGTCAAGGCGGTCTTCGCAAGGCTGCAGTTTAAGACTCTTACCGAACGAGTACTGAGACTGCGTGGTTCAAAGCCGGGCACCGATACCGTAGCCGCAGTAAATGCGTTCAATGAAGCTTTTGAAGTTGCCGATAAAAAAGCAGCCGCTGTCTTTGACGAGCTTGAGATTCCCGAAGCTGAAGTGGTTACTACAAAGCAACTGCTCACCTGGCTAAAGCGTCAAACTCAAACGATTGGTGTCTCATTTGAGTTTTCGGGCGATGCCATTACTGGAATTGGTTTTGCATCCGAAACGGTTCGAAAGTTTTGGGCGCCTAAGTCACATGAAGAAATCTCAGCTGAACTTGAACCCTGGCTAAGCGATGAGGCTAGCGTCAAGGCTCTGCACGGCGCAAAGGATTACTCAAAAAAGCTTTTTGACCTAAACCTCAAATTCGCTGGCATCAACTACGACACTCTTTTGCTCAGTTATCTATTGAACCCGGTTGGTAAGAACTTTGAGCTAGACGAACTAGCCATGGAATACCTTGGGCTAGCAGTTAAGCGTGGTGTCCCAAATCAGCTAGTAGCAGAGGAAACCACTGATGCATCACTAGACGCATGGCTCACAATTTCTCTTGCTCCGAAGCTGTATAAATTAGTCGAAGACCAGGGACAACTTAGGGTCTACGGTGAGGTTGAACTTCCGACAAATAATGCTCTCGCGCGCATGGAACACTATGGCATTGCAATTGACGTAAAGAAACTTGAAAAGCTTTTTGAGCGGCTATCAACCGAGGTTGTTGAAATAGCCAAGCAGGCGTATGAAATTATCGGTCACGAAATAAATCTTGCATCGCCAAAGCAGTTGCAGACTGTGCTGTTTGATGAGCTTGGCATGACCGGCACCAAGCAACTGAAGACGGGCTTCTCTACAAACGCTGCTGCCTTAACCGAACTTTTTGAACAAACCGAGCACCCGTTCTTGGCTCGTCTACTAGAGCACCGCGAAGTAACCAAGATTCGTCAAATTGTTGAGACGACTCTTAAAGCCGTTGAGGCTGATGGTCGCATTCACACAAACTATGTTCAGACCGGCACTTCTACCGGACGCCTCTCTTCTGAGAACCCAAATTTGCAGAACATTCCAATTCGTAGTCAACGAGGGCGCGAAATTAGAGATGCTTTCATCGCCGGTTCCGGTTTCGACACCTTACTAAGCGCCGACTACTCTCAAATTGAAATGCGCATCATGGCCCACCTATCAGAGGACGCCGGAATTATTGAAGCTTTCAACACCGGGGAAGACCTGCACCGGTTCGTCGGATCGCGCCTATTCGGAGTAAAGCCCGAGGATGTGACCGCCTCAATGCGATCCACCGTTAAGGCCATGAGCTATGGCCTGGTTTATGGCTTGAGCGAATACGGTTTGGCAAAGCAGCTGCGAATTACCAACGCAGAGGCCAAGCAATTAATGTCTGATTACTTCGCCAGATTCGGTGGCGTTAAGAAGTATCTAGCCTCGGTAGTGGAAGAGGCAAAGTCCTTGGGCTATACCGCAACGACTTTCGGCAGACGTAGGCCTTTTGAAGACCTCAACAGCAAGCTGTTCCAGGTTAGGGAAAATGCTCGTCGCGCCGCTCTGAATGCACCGATACAGGGGACCGCGGCCGACATCATGAAGCTGGCCATGACCAAGATCGATGAAAAGATGCAGGAACTGGGGCTTGAGAGCCGAATGTTGCTACAGGTACACGATGAGCTGGTTTTTGAGGTAGCAAAGGGTGAATTGGAGCAGCTAAAGACCCTGGTCACCCAGCAAATGGGCACTGTAGTCGAGCTGTCTGTGCCTCTCGAAGTGCAAATTGGCATTGGAAAAAGCTGGGACCAAGCAGGCCACTAGGGCTATTTTTAGCGCCTTGGCTCGGGTAGGCTAGAGGAGCGTCTTTTTAAGCGCAATCCCTATCCATTGTTGCGATGGAAATCATGGAAAATCTGTGGTGTTTTGTCGCGACCCGAGTAATGCCCGTTAAGAGTAAAAACCTATATGACCACCAAGACAACTAAGCAGATCGCCGTAAACGACATTGGCTCTGCAGAAGACTTCCTTGCAGCAGTAGAAGCAACCCTGAAGTTCTTCAACGACGGCGACCTAATTGCTGGAACCGTTGTAAAAATTGACCGCGACGAAGTTCTACTAGACGTTGGTTACAAGACCGAAGGTGTAATCCCTTCACGTGAACTTTCAATTCGCCACGATGCAGATCCATCAGAGATCGTTTCAGTTGGCGACACAGTCGAGGCACTGGTTCTTCAGAAGGAAGACAAAGAAGGCCGACTAATTCTTTCAAAGAAGCGTGCACAGTACGAGCGCGCATGGGGCGACGTTGAGAAGATCAAGGAAGCCGACGGCACCGTTACCGGTGTTGTTATTGAAGTTGTTAAGGGTGGTCTGATCGTAGACATCGGTCTTCGTGGATTCCTTCCAGCATCACTTATTGAATTGCGTCGCGTTCGCGACCTAGGTCCTTACCTAGGCCAGAAGGTGGAAGCAAAGATTCTTGAACTAGACAAGAACCGCAACAACGTTGTGCTTTCTCGTCGTGCTCTACTAGAAGAGTCACAGTCTGCCTCACGCAGCACATTCCTTGCTGACCTTGCAAAGGGTCAGATCCGTACCGGTGTTGTTTCATCGATCGTAAACTTTGGTGCTTTCATTGACCTAGGTGGCGTTGATGGTCTAGTTCACGTTTCAGAGCTTTCATGGAAGCACATTGAGCACGCATCTGAAGTTGTTGAAATCGGTCAGGAAGTTACCGTTGAGGTTCTAGAAGTTGACCAAGAGCGTGAGCGCGTTTCACTGTCTCTGAAGGCTACTCAGGAAGACCCATGGCAGGTATTCGCTCGTACTCACGCAATCGGACAGTACGCTCCAGGTAAGGTCACCAAGTTGGTTCCTTTCGGTGCGTTCGTTCGCGTTGCTGATGGCATTGAGGGTCTAGTTCACATCTCTGAACTTTCTTCAAAGCACATCGAGCTTGCTGAGCAGGTTGTATCTGTAAACCAGGACGTATTCGTGAAGGTTATCGACATCGATCTAGATCGTCGTCGTATTTCACTATCGCTAAAGCAGGCTAACGAAGAGGTAGACCCAGAGGGTACAGAATTCAACCCAGCGCTTTACGGTATGGCTGCAGACTACGACGAGAACGGTACATACAAGTACCCAGAAGGCTTCGACCCTAAGACCAACGAATGGAAGGCTGGCTTCGAAGAAGCTCGCGCCAAGTGGGAAAAGGAATACGCCGAGGCTCACGCTCGTTGGGAAGAGCACAAGAAGCAGGTTAAGGTTGCCAACGAGGCAGCTGCAAAGCTTCCTGATGCACCAGCTGCTCCAGCAGAAACTCCAGCTGCGTCAAGCTCAAGCTACTCAAGCGAGTCAGCAGAGGCAGGCACACTTGCTGCCGACGAGTCACTTGCTGCTCTACGCGACAAGCTAAAGAGCGCTGAGTAATAAACACTCTCTAAAGAGAGGTCAACCGAAAGGTTGGCCTCTCTTTTTGTTTAGGCTATGACTATGTATCTAGTTGGGCTCACCGGTGGCATTGCGTCTGGCAAATCAACCGTTGCCGCGGCCTGGGCTGAACTCGGGGGCATTGAAATTGATGCCGACCAACTAGCTCGTGAAGTTGTGGCCCCTGGGACACCAGGCCTGAAATCAGTCCTAGATGTATTTGGCCAAGATCTCGCAAATGACGGGCAACTAGATAGAGCCGCTCTTGGCAGGATTGTGTTCAACGACCCGCAGAAACGCAAAACCCTTGAATCAATAATTCACCCTTTAGTCAAAGAACTAGCCAAGACGAAAATCGCTGAGCTGCCCGAAGACAGCATCGTTGTCTACAACGTGCCGTTGCTGGTTGAAGCCGAAGTGGACTTACCTTTCGACAAAGTAGTCACCGTGGAAGCTCCGGCAGAAAAGCAAATTGAAAGATTGGTGTCGCTTCGTAAGATGCATCCCGATGACGCCGCAAAGCGCGTGGCATCTCAGGCTTCACCTGTGCAGCGGGCAAATTCGGCAGATGTTATTTTGAATTCAAATCAAGACCTGCACCTTTTGCTCAAAGATGCTCGGCGCCTGTGGCAGCAAATTGAACACGAAGCTAATAATCCGTCAGGCAAAAATGGAAGCCACTAGATCTTTTGCTCCGTTCAAGGTTGTTTCCGAATTTCAACCATCGGGTGACCAACCAGCAGCAATTGCCGATTTAGCGCAACGAATCAATGCTGGTGAAACCGATGTTGTGCTTTTGGGAGCTACGGGTACTGGTAAATCAGCAACCACAGCTTGGCTGATTGAAGCGGTACAACGACCAACTCTGGTTCTTGCACACAACAAGACTCTGGCTGCCCAGTTGGTAAATGAATTTAGAGAACTGCTTCCAAACAACGCAGTTGAGTACTTCGTGAGTTACTACGACTACTATCAACCAGAAGCGTATGTTGCCCAAACCGATACGTTCATTGAAAAGGATTCCTCAATCAATGAAGAGGTCGAGAGACTCCGGTACTCCGCAACCACAAGCTTGCTCAGCCGCCGCGATGTTGTAGTGGTTAGTACCGTCAGTTGCATCTATGGCCTCGGGGCACCGGAAGAGTATCTAAACAGTCGAGTCACCCTTCAGGTTGGTCAACAAATTGATCGAGACGACTTGATTCGCCAGCTGATTGGCATGCAATACAACCGAAATGATTATGAGTTCAGTCGCGGAAACTTCAGGGTGAAGGGCGACACCATTGAAATCATTCCGGTTAACGAAGAGATGGCAATTCGCATTGAGTTTTTTGGCGATGAAATTGAGGCACTGCACACCCTATTTCCGCTCACCGGTGACATTGCCCAAAAGATTAGTACCGTTTCAATTTTTCCAGCTTCCCTCTACATGGCCGGCCCGGAGCGAATGGGCAAGGCAATCGAGGGGATTGAAGAAGAGCTGGTTTGGCGAGTTAAGGAACTCGAACAGCAGGGCAAGTTGCTTGAAGCGCAGCGGCTAAAGATGCGCACCACATTTGATCTTGAAATGATTAAGGAAATTGGTTTTTGCTCGGGTATCGAAAATTATTCAAGACATATTGACGGCAGAGACCCCGGGTCTGCGCCGAGTTGCTTGCTTGATTATTTTCCCGAAGATTTCCTCACTGTGATTGATGAGTCTCACGCAACGGTTCCTCAAATTGGTGCAATGTTCGAGGGTGACTCCAGTCGTAAGCGAACCCTGGTTGAGCACGGATTCCGCCTTCCTTCAGCACTTGATAACCGTCCATTGAAGTGGGCCGAGTTCAAAGAAAGAGTTGGCCAAACTGTTTACCTTTCGGCAACTCCTGGTAAATACGAAATGGGCCTTGGTGCTGGTGTTGTGGAGCAAATCATCAGACCAACCGGATTGGTTGACCCTGAAATCATTATCAAACCAAGTTCAGGCCAAATTGATGACCTGCTTGAAGAAATCCGCATTCGAGCGGCAAAAGACGAAAGAGTTTTAGTCACCACGCTCACCAAGAAGATGGCTGAGGAACTAACCGAGTTCTTAACCGAAGCAGGAGTAAGGGTCAGATACCTTCACTCCGATGTAGACACGCTAAGACGCGTGGAACTTCTTCGCGAACTTAGAAGTGGACTCTTCGATGTTTTGATTGGTATTAATTTGCTCCGCGAGGGATTGGACCTCCCAGAGGTTTCACTAGTTGCAATCTTGGATGCCGACAAAGAGGGCTTCCTGCGTTCAACAACCTCGCTCATTCAAACCATCGGTCGTGCCGCACGAAACATCAATGGCCAGGTTCACATGTACGCAGACAACCTCACTGATTCAATGAAGCGAGCGATCGATGAGACAAACCGAAGACGCGAAAAGCAAGTTGCCTACAACAAAGAGCGCGGCGTAGACCCCCAACCGCTTCGTAAGAAAATTGCTGACATCACAGATCAGATTCTTCGCGAAGAGCAAGACACCGCCGAGCTGCTTGAGAAGGCTGCCAAGAATAAGAAAGTTCGCGACGGAAAGTCAGTTATTCCTATCCGCGCACGCAAGGGTATTGCTGGCATGGCCTATAACGAGATTTTGGCAATCGTCGTGGACTTGGACCAACAGATGAAAGCTGCAGCCGAGGAGCTGAAGTTTGAGTTGGCCGGTCGCCTAAGAGACGAAATCAGCGAACTAAAGCACGAATTACGGCAAATGGAGAAGGCCGGCCACGCATAGACTTTTAGCGTGCCAAAAATAGCCAGCAAAGACCAAGACAGCCTCGTCATTAAAGGTGCTCGCGTCCACAATCTAAAGAATCTTGATCTGGAGATTCCTAGGAATTCAATGGTGGTGTTTACCGGGCTAAGTGGCTCAGGTAAGTCTTCTCTGGCGTTTGACACAATCTTCGCCGAAGGTCAGCGCCGATATGTTGAATCACTTTCAGCCTACGCTCGCCAATTTCTTGGCCAGGTAGACAGACCAGACGTTGACTTCATTGAAGGCCTAAGCCCTGCGGTTTCGATTGATCAAAAATCAACCAACCGTAACCCTAGATCTACCGTAGGTACTATTACGGAAATTCACGATTACCTTAGATTGCTTTGGGCACGTATTGGCGTCCCATATTGTGCCGAGTGTGGCGAGAAAATCGTAAAGCAAACACCTCAGCAGATTGTTGACCAAATTCTTGAATTACCAGAGGGCACAAAATTCCTAATTTTGGCACAGGTCGTTGACCAGAAGAAGGGCGCCTTCGAGGAACTATTCAGGGACCTGAATGCTCAGGGTTTTGCACGAGCAGTTGTTGATGGCGAGATGATTCAACTGGCCGAAGCTAAGCCACTCAAGAAAACTTTTAAGCACGACATTTCTGTTGTTGTGGATCGTTTGGTAAATAAACCAGACATCATCGGCCGACTTACCGATTCCGTCGAGACCGGATTGAAGCTCGCCGGTGGACGTATCCTGATTGAACTTGTGGATGCCAAGGATGGACCTGGCAAGACACGAGTCTTCAGTGAAAAAATGTCTTGCCCAAACGAGCATCCACTTTCGCTTACTGAAATTGAGCCAAGAACTTTCTCTTTCAATGCTCCTTTTGGCGCTTGCCCAACCTGCTCGGGCCTTGGCGTAAAGCAAGCCGTAGATGCTGAACTCGTTATCGGCGACCCTGATGAATCAATCAATGGTGGAGTGATTCTTCCTTGGTCAACGCAGGGTAAAGGCCTCTTCCACTATTTCTCAAGAATGCTTGAAGGACTTTCAACCGACCTAAAGTTCTCGCTTGATAAGCCATGGAAGTCGCTCTCTGAAGAGGTGCGAGAGGCCGTGCTTTACGGAAATAACTTTGATGTGCAGGTTAAGTGGAAGAACCGCTACGGCCGAGAGATGAAGTACACCACAGGCTTTGAGGGTGTTCTCAACTACATTGAGCGCAAGTACCTTGAATCTGAGAATGACTACGCACGCGCAAAGTGGGCAGACTTCCTTCGTGAGGTACCTTGCCCAAGTTGCAACGGCCAAAGACTTAAACCAGAAGTTCTAGCCGTGAAGGTTGCTGATCGATCAATTGCCGAAGTAGCCGCACTTAGCCTTGGTGAAACCGTCTCATTCTTTAAGAATATTTCGCTAGATAAGCGCGACGTGAAGATTGCTTCTCAGGTGCTTCGTGAAATCCGTGGTCGCCTTGATTTCTTGATGGCAGTTGGTCTTGACTACCTAAGCCTCGAGAGGTCTGCCGGCAGCCTGTCTGGTGGTGAGGCACAACGTATTCGTTTGGCTACTCAAATTGGTAGCGGCCTGACCGGAGTTCTCTACGTTCTTGATGAACCAAGCATTGGACTGCACCAGCGAGACAACCGCAAACTTATTGAAACTCTGATCAAGCTACGAGACCTGGGTAACACCCTGATTGTTGTTGAGCATGATGAAGACACGATTAAGGCTTCGGACTGGGTAGTTGACATTGGCCCTGGGGCCGGCGTTCACGGTGGAGAAGTCGTGCACAGTGGCACATATGCAGAGCTGTTGAAGAACACTAAATCAATCACTGGCGATTTCATTTCTGGCCGAGTGAAGATTGCTACTCCAAAGAACCGTCGAGCAATTGACAAGAGCCGAATCGTGAAGGTGATTGGTGCTCGCGAAAACAATCTAAAAAACGTAGACGTTGAATTCCCACTTGGTACGTTTACAGCTGTCACCGGTGTAAGTGGTTCGGGCAAGTCCTCTCTCGTGAACGATGTGCTCTACGAGGTATTGGCAAACAAACTCAACGGCGCAAAGGGTGTTGCTGGTAAACACACACGCATCGAAGGCCTTGACCTTCTAGACAAAGTTGTGCACGTTGATCAAAACCCAATTGGTAGAACACCAAGATCAAACCCTGCAACCTACACAGGTGTCTTTGATCACATACGCAAGCTATTTGCTGAGACACAGGAATCAAAGGCGCGTGGCTACCAACAGGGCCGTTTCTCTTTCAACGTAAAGGGTGGCCGCTGCGAAGCTTGCTCGGGCGATGGAACCCTGAAAATTGAAATGAACTTTCTGCCAGATGTATACGTTGCCTGTGAGGTTTGCCATGGGGAGCGCTACAACCGTGAAACTTTGCAGGTCAAATACAAGGGTAAAAACATTGCCGAAGTACTTGAGATGCCTATTGCCGAAGCCGCCGAGTTCTTTGCCGCCATCACCTCTATCGCTAGATATTTGGAAACGCTCGTTGAAGTTGGGCTTGGTTACGTTCGCCTTGGGCAAAGCGCAACCACCCTTTCTGGTGGAGAAGCACAGCGAGTAAAACTCGCCACCGAACTTCAGCGCCGATCAAATGGCCGAACAATCTACGTACTTGATGAACCAACAACCGGCTTGCACTTTGAAGACGTTAGAAAATTGCTTCTTGTTCTAAACAGTCTTGTTGAAAAGGGCAATACCGTCTTGGTGATCGAGCACAACCTTGATGTGATCAAGTGTGCGGACTGGATTGTTGATATGGGTCCCGAAGGCGGTTCACGCGGTGGTGAAGTCATTGCAGTTGGAACACCCGAGCAGGTTGCCAAAAACGCCAAGAGCTTCACCGGTGGCTTCCTTAAGGAAATGCTGAAGTAATGGCCAATGAACTCTCTTTCCGCCCAAAGACGGGGGAGATACCAACTCAACCAGGGGTTTATCGCTGGCTTGATTCCAATGGACGTGTTTTATACGTCGGCAAGGCAAAGAACCTTAGAGCTAGGCTCAGCAATTACTTTGGGCCGCTGGATTCACTTCACGAACGCACGCGTCGCATGGTCACCTCGGCAGCAGATGTGCAGTGGACAATCGTCAAAACCGAATACGAGGCACTGCAACTTGAATTCACTTGGATTAAAGAATTTGATCCACCGTTCAATGTGCGCTTCAAAGATGACAAGTCATACCCATACCTAGCAGTCTCAATCGGCGAGAAGGTTCCAAGAGCCTTCATAACTAGGAATCGTGAACTCAAGGGCGTGAAATATTTTGGCCCCTACACTCAGGCTTGGGCCGTTAGAGAGACCTTGGACACCTTGCTCAAGGTCTACCCAGTGCGTTCATGTACCAAGGGTGTCTACCAAAGGGCCAAGTCTTCTAACCGCGCTTGTCTGCTTGGAGACATAGGTAAATGTGCTGCTCCTTGCGTTGGGCGTGTGACAGATGCTGACCACAAAACAATTGCGAAGCAACTTATTGATTTCATGGCCGGTGGGGACACCAAGCATGTTGAACTGCTGCGCACGAAGATGCAAGCGGCATCGGAAACTCAACAATATGAACTAGCCGCACAGTATCGTGACGATGTTGAAGCGCTAGAGACCGTGCTTGAAAAAAGCACCGTGGTGTTCAGTGACCAAACCGATGCCGACCTATTTGGAATCGCAGACGATGAACTTGCGGCTGCGGTTTCTATGTTCATCGTTCGCGGTGGTCGCATCAGGGGTGTTCGCGGTTGGGTGATCGATAAAGAACTTGAACGAGACTTGAGCGAACTCGTTGAATACGTTCTGCAGAATGTTTACGCCCCAACCGATGGTGCAGAACCACAGGAGATACCGCGTGAAGTAATTGTTCCGGTTATGCCAGAGGATTCAGCAGAGGTGTCTAAATGGCTTGAGGATCTTCGCGGCAAGAAGGTTGATCTTCATATTGCTCAGAGGGGAGACAAAGCTGCCCTGGCAGGAACTGCTCTAACCAACGCAAAGCACGCGCTCATGATTTACAAGATAAGACGAAGTGCTGACTTCACAGCCAGAGCGGATGCCCTAACCGGAATTCAAAAAGCTTTGCAGCTGGAATCTGCTCCGCTTCGAATTGAGTGCTTTGACGTTTCACATTTGAGCGGCACGAACGTTGTTGCCTCGATGGTGGTATTTGAAGATGGTCTACCAAAGAAAGACCACTACCGCCGTTTCTCGATTGAAGACACTACTGACGACACTGAATCTATCTTTCAGGTTCTATCCCGTAGGTTGAAATATCTAAAAGACCCAAGCACCGATGCACCGGAAGCTGAGGGCACAAACAAATTTGCCTACCGCCCATCACTTTTGATTGTTGATGGTGGTCTGCCTCAGGTAAATGCCGCGCAGCGAGCAATAAACGATTCGGGCATTGAAGGCCTCACTGTTATCGGTCTGGCAAAACGCCTAGAGGAGGTTTGGCGTCCAGGTTCTGATTTCCCGGTTATCTTGCCTCGAGCAACGGACGAGCTTTTCCTATTGCAACGAATTCGCGATGAGGCTCACCGATTCGCCATTACTTATCAAAGGCAAAAACGTTCTAGTAGCATCGCCAGCCAACTGAGTGAAGTTCAGGGACTCGGCGAAAAGAGGGTTAGTGCCCTCCTGAAACATTTTGGCTCTGCCAAACGTCTCAAACTGGCCTCTGCCGAGGAGATAGCAGAAGTGGCCGGAATTGGCCCAATTCTTGCCCAGGAAATCCTCAAGACTTTGATTTCCTAAAACGTGTTCTTCGGCGTGTCGCGAGGGGCTAGACTTCTAGCATTCCGCGTCAGAGCGGGCAACACGCCGTAACAGTTGGGGGACTAAATGAGTGCAGATCGGAAGCATGAGCTTCTTATCGTCACCGGCATGTCCGGCGCTGGGCGCTCAACCGTGGGCAATGCTCTAGAAGACCTTGGCTGGTACGTGGTTGATAATCTGCCGCCTCAAATGCTTGGTCCAATCGCAGACCTTTTTACCCTCACCAAAAACCCGCTTCCACGGCTAGCAGTGGTCATTGACGTTCGCGGAGGTGATTTCTTTAGCGAGCTGACAGAACACCTCAACTCACTGCGCACCCGAAACGTGAACCTAAGAGTTTTGTTCTTGGAGGCAATCGATTCAACCCTGGTGAAGCGTTTTGAATCTGTTCGCAGACCACATCCACTTCAGGGCAACGGAACAATTCTTGATGGCATAGCTGAGGAACGTCAGCGCCTGCTCAATCTGCGCGAGTCTGCCGACGTAATTCTGGACACCTCAGATCTAAATGTTCATCAGCTTTCAAACAAGATTTCCGATGGCTTTTCTTTGGAGCAATCTCGAAAGTTGCAAATCACGGTGATGTCATTTGGTTTCAAGTACGGACTTCCTTCGGACGCAGATTTGGTCGCGGACATGCGCTTTTTACCGAATCCTTTCTGGCAGGAATCGCTACGGCCATTCACCGGCGAAGACCAGCAGGTTTCTGATTTCGTACTCGCTCAGCCGGGGGCAAAAGAGTTTGTTGAAAATTACCTGGCAGCGCTGGCGCCGGTGCTGCGCGGATACGTACAAGAAAATAAGCGCTACGCAACCATTGCGATTGGCTGCACCGGAGGCAAACACCGATCTGTAGCGGTTTCAAGGGCAATTGCAGCGGAACTGGCAAAACTTGAAGATGTAGCAATAAGCATCAAGCATCGCGACTTGGGCAAGGAATAGAGGAAACAATGGCATTAACGGCAGATCTCAAGGATGAGCTCGCCCGCATCGACATCAACAAGAATGCGGTTCGAGTTGCAGAGCTTTCAACGATTCTTAGATTCTCTGGTGGCCTGCACCTAATCTCGGGCAAGGTGGCCGTTGAGGTTGAACTTGATACAGCCCAGCTTGCACGACGTGTTCGCAAGGACTTGGCAGAGCTCTTTGGAATCGACAGCGAACTTGCCGTAATTTCTGCCAGCGGTATTCGCAAGAGCAGCCGCTACCAGGTTCGTGTCATTAAGCAGGGCGATGTTCTTGCTCGACAGACCGGATTGCTTGACCAGCGCGGCAGACCGGTTCGTGGCCTACCGGCAAACTTAGTATCGGGCTCAATTCCTGAAGCGCAGGCTGTTTGGCGCGGTGCATTCCTGGCACACGGTTCACTAACCGATCCAGGCCGAAGCGCAGCACTGGAAATCACCGCCCCTGGAAACGAAGCAGCAATGGCCTTGGTTGGTGTTGCAAGACGTCTTGGCGTCACGGCAAAGGCGCGCGAGGTTCGCGGGGTTTACCGAGTAGTGGTGCGCGAGGGCGAGGCCATTGCCACAATGCTCACTCAAATGGGCGCACACACCCAGGTGCTGCGCTGGGAAGAAATGCGTCTTCGCCGCGAAGTACGAGCAACCGCCAACCGTTTGGCTAACTTTGACGACGCAAACCTACGCCGCTCGGCCCAGGCAGCCGTTGCTGCTGGGGCCAGGGTAGAGCGCGCTCTTGAAATTCTGGGCGCCGATATTCCGGAGCACCTGCTCTACGCAGGTCAGTTGCGTCTAAAGCACAAACAGGCCAGCCTGGATGAACTTGGCCACCTAGCCGAGCCAGCCATGACCAAGGACGCCATCGCAGGCCGAATTCGCAGATTGCTGGCAATGGCAGATAAGAAGGCCGAGGAGCTGGGAATTCCGGCCACAGACGCCTTTTTGCCTGAAGATCTAGACGAATAACCGTCAATTTCGGCATAAATATTGACCGCTGAGAGTTAGTCTTTTTACAACCCAAACAGGAGCAAATCATGAGCAAGTACGTACTTCCAGAGCTTTCATACGACTACGCGGCCCTAGAGCCAAGCATTTCAGCCAGGATCATGGAATTGCATCACTCAAAGCACCACGCAGCCTATGTTGCCGGCGCAAACGCAACTTTGGACCTTTTGGAAGAGGCTCGCGCCAAGAATGACTTCACCTGGGTCAATAAGCTTCAAAAAGACCTGGCTTTCCACCTAGGCGGCCACGTAAATCACTCGATTTTCTGGAACAACCTGGCTCCAGCCAACAGCGACCGCCCACAGGGCGAGCTGGCTGCGGCTATCAACGAGTACTTTGGCTCATTTGAGGCCTTTCAGGGCCACTTCAACGCCGCGGCAATGGGTATTCAGGGCTCTGGCTGGGCATTCCTGGCCTGGGACACCCTTGGCCAGCGCCTAATCATTGAGCAGCTGTATGACCAGCAGGGAAACGTGGTGCCGGCCAGCGTTCCATTGCTAATGCTGGACATGTGGGAGCACGCCTTCTACCTGGACTATCAGAACGTAAAGGGTGACTACGTCAAGGCCTTCTGGAACATCATTAATTGGGCCGACGTTCAGGCTCGTTTTGAGGCGGCTCGCAGCAAGACAAGTGGTCTACTGCTAGTCTGATAAAGGTTTTTCCACCCAACGACGCGTGGCAAATAGCACAAAAATAACCCCCAAAATGCGTCGTTTTGCGACGCCCTAACCTCTTGGAGAACTAAGTGGCTACTCGTGTTGGAATTAACGGCTTCGGCCGTATTGGTCGTAACTACCTTCGTGCATTGCTTGCAAAGGGTAGCGATCTAGAAATCGTTGCAGTAAACGACCTAAGTGACCCAAAGTCACTTGCTCACCTTTTGAAGTACGACTCAGTAACCGGTCGTCTACCTCAGGAAGTAACCGTTGACGGCCAGAACATCATCGTTGGTGGTCAGGTAATTAAGGTTCTTGCAGAGCGCGACCCAGCAAACCTAGGTTGGGGTGACCTTGGTGTAGACATCGTTATCGAGTCAACCGGTCGTTTCACCGATGCAGAAGCAGCAAGCGCTCACATCAAGGCGGGTGCAAAGAAGGTTCTTATTTCTGCTCCAGCAACTGGCGATGCAGAAACTTTCGTTATCGGTGTAAATGAGCACCTATACGACAACGAGAAGCACCACATCATCTCAAACGCTTCATGTACCACCAACTGCTTGGCTCCTTTTGCAAAGGTATTCAACGACAAGTTTGGTATCGAGAACGGTTTGATGACCACAGTTCACGCTTACACAGCCGACCAGAACTTGCAGGACGGTCCTCACGGCGACCTACGTCGCGCACGTGCAGCAGCAATCAACATTGTTCCTTCATCAACCGGTGCTGCAAAGGCAATTGGTCTTGTTCTTCCAGAACTAAAGGGCAAGCTTGACGGTTACGCACTTCGCGTTCCAGTTCCAACCGGATCAATCACCGACCTAACTTTGGTTTCTAAGACCGATGTAACCGTTGAGGAAATCAAGGCTGCATACAAGGCTGCATCAGAGTCTGGCCCAATGGTTGGCATCTTGAAGTACACCGAAGACGAAATCGTTTCTAGCGACATCGTGACAGACCCACACTCATCAATCGTTGATGCTGGTCTGATCAAGGTAATTGGTCGCACAGTAAAGATCAGCTCTTGGTACGACAACGAGTGGGGTTACTCTAACCGCCTTGTTGAACTAACCGAACTTGTAGCTAGCAAGCTCAAGTAATTCAAACCAAAGAAAACTAAATGCGTAAACTCTCCGACCTGCCAAATCTTGACGGAAAGCGGGTAGTAATCCGCTGCGACTTGAACGTTCCACTTGATGGAACCCGCATCACTGATGACGGTCGCATCGTTGCTTCTGTGCCAACCATCAAGTACCTGGTCGACCAGGGCGCCAAGGTAGTAGTTATTTCACACCTTGGCCGCCCAGAGGGTGCGCCGGATGCCAAGTACTCACTTGAACCAGCAGCGCTGCGTTTGGGTGAGCTACTTGGACAGCCAGTCTTCTTTGCTTCAGACACCGTAGGCAGCGAAGCACAGGGCGCTGTTAAAGCCTTGGCACGCGGCGGGGTAGTTGTTCTAGAAAACCTTCGTTTCAACGCTGGCGAAACCAGCAAGGATGCAGCTGAGCGCGAAGCATTTGCAGCCAAGCTCGCAGAGTTCGGCGATTTCTTCGTGAGCGACGGCTTTGGTGTTGTTCACCGCAAGCAGGCATCGGTTTACGAACTTGCAAAGGCGTTGCCATCTGCCTGTGGCCTTCTAATCGAAAAAGAACTTGAAGTTCTTACTCAACTAACCAGCACTCCGCAGCGACCTTACGCGGTAGTACTTGGTGGTTCAAAAGTTTCCGACAAGCTAGGCGTGATTGACCACCTGCTTCCAACTGTGAACAAACTTCTGGTTGGTGGCGGAATGGTGTTCACCTTTCTTGCGGCTCAGGGCCACAAGGTGGGTTCTTCTCTTCTTGAGGTTGACCAGATTGACACCTGCAAGGAATACCTAAAGCGCGCCGAAGAACTTGGCGTTGAGGTTATTTTGCCAACCGATATCGTGGTTGCTTCAAAGTTTGGTGCGGATGCAGAAGTTGCAATCACCGCAGCCGACGCAATTGAATCAAGCCCATTCGGCGACAAGGGTCTTGGCTTGGACATTGGTCCGGAATCGGCTGCTCGATTCGCTACCGAAATCGCATCAGCGAAGACTGTTTTCTGGAATGGCCCAATGGGTGTATTCGAGATCGATAAGTTTGCAAACGGCACGCGTGCTGTTGCTAAGGCACTTACCGAAGTTCAGGGCCTCAGCGTTGTTGGCGGCGGAGATTCAGCTGCCGCAGTAAGAATTCTTGGCTTCGAAGACAACCAGTTTGGTCACATCTCAACCGGTGGTGGAGCAAGCCTTGAGTTCCTTGAAGGCAAGACTCTTCCAGGTCTAGACATTCTTAACTAATCACCTAAATCACACCAATAAAGGATTCTCTGATGGCACGCATTCCGCTAATTGCTGGTAACTGGAAAATGAACCTGGATCACCAGCAGGCAATTGCCTTGGTGCAGAAACTTTCATGGACTTTGCGTGATGCTGCTCACGACTACAACGGCTGCGAAGTAGTTGTGTTTCCACCATTCACCGATATCCGTAGCGTGCAAACACTTATGGATGCCGACAAGCTAGAGCTTGGCCTTGGCGCACAAGACCTTTCAAAGTTTGACTCAGGTGCCTACACCGGTGAAGTATCGGGTGCTTTTCTTAAGAAACTTGAAGTTAAGTACGTGTTGATCGGTCACAGCGAGCGTCGCACCTACCACAGCGAAGACGACGAGACCGTTCAGGCAAAGACTGCCGCTGCATTCCGCCACGGAATTGTTCCGGTTATTTGCGTTGGTGAAACCCTTGAAGAACTAGAGACCGAGGGCCAGAGTGCGGTTCCGGTTCGCCAGACCCTCGCGGCCCTAGCTGGCCACGACAAGATTGGCGACTTCGTTATTGCCTACGAGCCTGTTTGGGCAATTGGCACCGGCAAGGTTGCCACTCCAGAAGAGGCTGCTGCCGTTTGTGGCAAGATTCGTGAGGCTATTGCAGCCGAGCACGGCCCTGAAATTGCCGATGCCACCCGCATTCTCTACGGCGGTTCGGTCAAGGCCAACAACGTAGCAGGATTCCTGCGTAGCCCTGAAGTAGACGGTGTTTTGGTTGGTGGAGCCAGCCTGGATGCCGAGGAGTTCAGCGGTATTGCTCGTTTCCAGAAGCACATCGCTCTATAATTTCGTAGAACCCTAATTTAAAGGACTTAAAACCATGGCAGCGCTACAGATCGCACTTCACGTGCTACTAGCAATCACCAGCCTTTTGCTGACTCTTATGATTTTGCTTCACAAGGGTCGCGGCGGCGGTCTATCAGACATGTTTGGTGGCGGTGTTAGCAGCACTATGGCTTCATCGGGTGTTGCAGAACGAAACCTAAACCGCATCACAATCATTCTTGGAGTCGTTTGGGTAGTGGTAATCATCACTCTTGGACTGTTCAACCGTTTCGATCTAGTGGCCTAAAACCAAGGTTCACTAAAAGGAAAGCATGAGTACTGGGGGAGCTGCAATCCGAGGTTCGCGCGTTGGCGCAGGACCTATGGGGGAGCAAGATCGCGGTTTCAAAGCCGAGCGAATCACCGTCAGCTACTACTGTTCAGCCGGTCACGAATACAGCCCACAGTATGCGGCAAACGTAGACCCAGCTGAAATTCCTGAACTTATTGACTGCCCAAATTGTGGTCTACCAGCCGGTCAAGATAAAGCAAACCCACCAGTAATTGCCAAGCACGAGCCATACAAGACTCACCTTGCCTACGTTAAGGAGCGCAGAACCGAGGCCGAGGCCAAGGAACTTCTAGAAGAGGCTGTTGCTGCGGTTCGTGAGCGTCGCATACGTTTGGCTGAAGAAGCAAAGCAAGCAGCAAAAGATGCCGCGAAGGCCGCGACTAAGAAGGCAAGCGCAGCCGCTAAGGAAGCTAAGAAACCTGTGGCTAAAGAAGTTAAGCCTGCGGCAAAAGCACCTGCAGCCAAAAAAGCTGAACCAAAATCTGTTGCAAAGTCACCAGCAAAATCAGCCGCAAAACCTGCTACTAAGGCAGCAGCGAAGCCAGCGGCAAAAACTACTAAAAAGAAGTAGCGCCTAACAGCCGAACACTTTTGTGCCGGCAGTTGAATCAATAAACCAGTGAGTCTCCACGGTTCCGTGAACTCTTCCTACCGGTAAATCCTCAGGTGTTTCGCCCATGGCAACAGATACCGCATCTTGTTTATCTGCACCGGCAACCACAAACCAAATCTCATCGGCCGCATTGAGCGCCTCGTAGGTGAAGCTCAATCGCTGTGGTGGTGGTTTTGGAGAATCGTGCTCGGCAATAATTTGAACGCCTGGAGCTGGGGCAGCCTTGCCCGGAAATAGACTCCCGATGTGACCGTCTGGACCCATTCCCAGTAACACGATGTCAAAGTGCGGCTGAACAAGCGCTACGTGATCGGCAAACTGTTTTGCTGCTTCGTTCAGGGACAAACCAGAATCGGCTGCCGGAAACTCGTGAACTTTTGATTCATCAAGTTTGATTTTTCGAAGCAGCGCGTTTCGTGCTTGAAGCGCATTGCGATCTGCGTGATCGCTAGCAACGTATCGCTCGTCGCCCCACCAAAAGTGCACACGTTCAAAATCAACAGTGGTTTTGCTTGGGTGATCGCCTAACTCGGCAAGAGTTGCTATGCCAACGGTTCCGCCGGTAAGCATTAGGTGAACTTCAGGCTTGGCAGCAAGAAGTGCTTTCAAATCTTTGATTAGTTTCTCGGCAGCGTTTTTAGCAACTGATGCACCGTCGCTAAACCTGTGAACGACTGTCAATTAACGCTTCTTTACTGCAGGCTTGGCTTTGGTTCCAAAACTCTTTGTGATCACTTCACCAAAAAGATCATCTGGGTCAAGGCGGCGCAAGTCTTCACTTAGGCAGTCGCGCAGGCTTCTGCGCGGCAAAGAAATTTCACGAGTTGGCTGGGATGGCTGCTTAAGCACGGCCTTGTCCAGAATGTCGCGACTAATCTCAACATCACCAGATTTACGAATCAGCTTGATGTTCTTAATCACATTGATTGACTTGGCACGAGTGGTGCGCACAATCTTTACCTTGATGCCCAGCTTTAGCTCAAGCCAAGCCGCCAAAAGATCAACGCTCGGCGAATCAGACGCTCCAACAATTTCTGCACCAAGCACCTTGTCGTAAGGTGGTTGATCAAGCATGGTTGCTAATTGGGTGCGCAACATGGTCAACCTGGTCCAAGCAAAATCGCTATCGCCGGGGCTGTAGGTCTTGGCAATGTTTCTAAAGTGCGCACGAGCATCTTTTTGGCTAGCGGCGTCGGTAATGCGGCGAGTTGCAATACGTCCGATAGCCGAGTCAGCAGCGTTCTTAGGCGCTTCACCAGGCCACCAAGCAACAACCGGGGCGTCAGGCAACAGCAAGCCGGTGACAAGACTCTCTGGGTCAGAAGCAGCTTCGCCATAGGCACGAAGAACGATTACCTCTGAGGCTCCTGCGTCGCCACCAACGCGAATCTGAGCATCAAGCTTTGCGTTCTTCTTGCTCTTGGTGTTGTCGTCTGCAAGAACGATGATGCGGCACGGGTGCTCGCGTGAGGCGTCGTTCGCAGCTTTAATCGCAGGCTCAATACCTTTGAAATCGGTTTCGATAACCAAAGTCAAAACGCGACCAAGGGCAACTACGCCGCCCTGCTCACGAATCTGCACGATTCGCTTTGAAACCTTGCTGATTGTTGTGTTCTCAAGATCGATGATCACGGAATTCTCCATTCGCGGCCATCGCGGGCCATCATTTCGTCAGCTGAGCTAGGACCCCAAGTACCAGGTCGGTATTGCTCAGGCTTACCCTTCTTTTCCCAGAAGCTAACAATCGGGTCCAAGATTTTCCAAGAAAGCTCTACTTCTTCGTGACGAGGGAACAGTGGCGGATCACCAAGCAGAACATCCAGAATCAAACGCTCGTAGGCTTCTGGGCTTGCCTCGGTAAACGCGTGGCCGTAACCAAAGTCCATGGTCACGTCGCGAACTTGCATACCAACACCAGGAACCTTTGAACCAAAACGAATAGTCACACCTTCGTCAGGCTGCACTCGAATTACCAATGCGTTCTGACCTAGGGCGCTGGTTTGGCTTTCGGCAAACAGCTGCTGAGGTGCGCGCTTGAAAACTACGGCAATCTCGGTCACCCGGCGGCCAAGTCTCTTACCGGCACGAAGGTAAAAAGGCACACCGGCCCAACGACGAGTGTTGATGTCCAAACGCATCGCTGCGTAGGTTTCAGACACAGAGTTAGGGTTCATGCCATCTTCGTCTAGGAAGCCGGTGACGTTCTCGCCGCCCTGCCAACCACCAGCGTATTGACCACGGGCGGTGTGCTTTGCAATGTCTTTTGGAACACGCACTGCTGACAGCACCTTTTCTTTTTCTGCACGCAAGTCCGCGGCATCAAACGAAACAGGTTCCTCCATAGCAGTCAGCGCTAGAAGTTGAAGCAAGTGATTTTGAATTACGTCACGAGCAGCACCGATGCCGTCGTAGTAACCGGCACGACCGCCAACACCAATGTCCTCGGCCATTGTGATCTGAACGTGGTCAATGTAGTTGGAGTTCCAAAGCGGCTCAAACAACATGTTGGCAAAACGCAGAGCCAAAATGTTTTGAACGGTTTCTTTTCCTAGATAGTGATCAATGCGGAACACTGCATCTGGAGGGAACACCGATTCAACAACCTCGTTAAGTTCTCGTGAGGTCTTTAGGTCGCGACCGAAAGGCTTCTCAATAACCACACGACGGAATTCGTCAGGTCCGGCATCTGCTAAACCAGAACGCTTTAGCTGCTGACATACCTGAGCAAAAGCCTTAGGGGGAATTGAAAGGTAGAAAGCGTGATTTCCGTTGGTGCCAACCTTGGCATCGAGTTCGTCGATGGTCGCCTTCAAACGGTCAAACGAAGCATCATCGTCGAACTCACCAGAAACGAATCTAATGTTTTCTGAGAGTTGTTTCCAGACAGATTCATTCCAAGGGGTTCTCGCGTATTGCTTTACCGCTTCTTTTACTACCTTGCCAAAGTCTTGGTTTTTCCACTCGCGACGAGCAAACCCAACCAGCGAAAAACCTGCAGGCAGCAAGCCACGGTTTGCCAGGTCATAAACAGCTGGCATTAATTTCTTGCGAGACAAGTCGCCGGTCACACCAAAAATCACAAGGCTGCTTGGTCCTGCAATTCGGTTTAAACGACGATCGTCAGGATCGCGAAGCGGATTATTTCCCGCAGATATTTTGCTCATTAAGAGTTGTTCTCCTTAGATCGCTTTCTTGATAGCGGCGATTCCAGCTTTTGCCTCGGCAAGAGTAAGAGTCAAAACCGGACGACCAAGTGCACCTAGAACCTTTGCATCACCGGCAGCCTGTGAAGCAATTAGTTCACCAAATGTGAAATCGCGACCCGGCACAGCAATGTCGTGCTTGGCATTAGAAACGATCTGCAAGTAAACACCCTGGCGCGGTCCACCCTTGTGATATTGACCGGTTGAGTGCAAGAAACGCGGTGCCCAACCAAATGTGACTGGGCGGCGAGTCTTGTTTGCAATTAGGTCGCGAAGCTCGGCTGCCTCTGGCACTGAGGTGCGGTCAAGGTAGGCGTGAATCGAAACGTAGCCCTCGTCGTCGTCCAATTGTGCAAGCAGTGACTTAATTGCATCGGCCACGGTCTGTCCGTTGATTGCCAATTCAGTTGCGCGAACTTCAATTGATTCCGAGGTAAACAGGGGAGCGATAACTGCGTCGCGCTGCTCCAACATTCCACGGGCGGCGATCTTTGCTGACTCTACGTCTGGCTGATCAAAAGGGTTGATGCCAATCAATCGGCTGGCAACCACCGTGGCGAATTCCCAAAGCATGAACTGTGCGCCTAGCGAACCCGATACAGAAACGGCATCGCCAGCAACTGGCTTAGCATCCGCCTGTACGTGCACAGCAAGCAGGTCTGCGAGACCTGAGTGCAATTCTGCGCTCTTTGGATCTAGCACAACAGGCAAGATTCCCTTTGAGTGCTTACCGGTTGATTCAGCAATTAGCTGCTCAGCCCAGTCGCCAAAACCAACGATGTGAGTGCCATCGGCAACTACACCAATCTTGTCGCGGTTACCCATCTCACCTGGTGTGCGAGCAAGCGCGGCACCAAGCACAAGACCAGGGTTACTTTCTGAATCGCTGGCTAGCAATTCAGCTACGTCCTGAGCCTCTTTAAGTAGTCCAGCAATATCTGCACCAGCTAAACCAGAAGGTACGATTCCGAATGCGGTCAATGCCGAGTAGCGGCCACCAACAGTTGGGTCCGCATTGAATACTCGGTAACCGTCAGCCTTTGCTGCAGCCTCCATTGGTGAACCCGGGTCGGTCACAACCACGATGCGATCGGTCTTATCGATTCCAGCATCGATGAAAGCCTTTTCGAAGATTCGCTTCTGGGAATCTGTTTCTACTGTTGAACCAGATTTTGAAGACACAACGATTGCAGTCTTAGCTAGGTCTCCGGCAAGAGCTGCACAAACCTGATCGGCGTCGGTTGAGTCAAGCACGACCAGCTCAACGCCGGCGGTTCTGGTGATTACCTCAGGAGCAAGTGAAGAGCCACCCATGCCACAAAGCACAAAGCGGTTGACACCCTTGTCGTTGAATTCTTTTTTCAAGGCAAGAATTGAATCAACCAATGCTGCAGAGTCAAACGCTGAGGTAACCCAACCAAGACGCACCGATGACTCAGCCTCGGCTTCTTTACCCCAAAGCGTGAAATCTTTTGCGGCGATTCTGCTAGCTACCTTGTCGGCAACCAAGTCACCAATGTTGTTGGCGACTGCCGCAGCAGCGGTTCCGGCTACTACAACCTTGAGCGACATTATTTTGCAGCCTTCAGTGCGTTATCTACAGTTTCAACAAGTTCATTCCAAGAAATGATGAACTTCTCAACACCCTCGTCTTCAAGAAGTTGAGTTGCTGATGCAAGAGAGACCCCAGCCGCAGCAACCTCAGCAAGTACCTCACGTGCATTTTCGTAGTTGTTTGTGATTGATGCTGCAGGAACTACACCGTGATCGTAAACAGCCTCCATGGTCTTTTCTGGCATTGTGTTCACCAGCTGAGGTGCAACAAGCTCGGTGACATAAAGGGTGTCTGGAAGCGCAGGGTCCTTAACGCCAGTTGATGCCATCAATGGGCGCTGAACGTTAGCACCGGCTGCTGCCAGTTCGTTCCAAGCGCTTGTTGAGAACTCTTGCTCGAACACTTCGTAGGCCAAGCGAGCGTTTGCCAATGCAGTCTTGCTCTTAAGTTCAGGCTTACCGGCAGCTTCAAGGCGCTTGTCGATTTCGGTGTCAACTCGTGACACGAAGAACGAAGCTACCGAGTGAATCTTTGAAATGTCGTGGCCGTTTTGCTTGGCCAGCTTCACACCCTCGATGTATGCCGAAATAACTTCTTGGTAGCGCTCAAGAGAGAAAATCAAAGTTACGTTTACGCTGATTCCTTCGGCGATAACAGCGGTGATTGCAGAAAGACCTGGCTTAGTTGCAGGAATCTTGATCATCACGTTTTCGCGATTTACAGCAGCAAACAATTCTTTAGCCTGCTTGATTGTTCCAGCTGCGTCATTTGCAAGACCTGGCTCAACTTCAATTGATACTCGGCCATCGAAGCCATTTGAAGATGCATAAACTCCAGCAAAGATGTCACAAGCGTCGGCAACGTCTTTTGTGGTGATTGCGAAGATTGCAGAAGTTGCATCTGCACCCGAGGCCGCAAGTTCAGCAACCTGAGCCTGGTAACCCTCGCCCTTAGCAAGCGCTCCAGCAAAAATGGTTGGGTTTGTTGTCACACCAGAAACCGAACGGTTGGTAATTAGATCGCGCAGGCTCCCAGAAACAATACGTGAACGCGATAGGTCGTCAAGCCAGATGCTTACGCCATTTGCTGCAAGTTGAGCTAGGGGATTTGATGACATTTTTTCTCTTTCCTAAATCTGAATTAAAGTGCAGCGATTGTAGATTTTGCAGTGGAGACAACTGCTTCAGCAGTCATTCCGAATTCGCGATACAAAGTCTTGGCATCGGCGGAAGCACCGAAGTGTTCGATCGAAACGCTCTGACCGAATGGGCCAACGTACTTGTTCCAACCAAGTGACAAACCAGCTTCAACTGAAACCTTTGCCTTGACCGATGCTGGGAGAACCTGGTCACGGTACGCGGCAGGCTGTTCGTCGAACCATTCAAGACAAGGAGCTGAAACAACTCGCGTTGCTACGCCCTGAGCTTCAAGTTGCAGACGAGCTGCAACTGCGATTTCAACTTCTGAACCGGTGGCAATCAAAATAACTTCTGGCTTGCCGTTGGCAGCGTCTACAAGTGTGTAAGCACCCTTCGCGGTGTTTTCTGCACCAGCGTAAACAGCGCCGGTCTCGTCAGCTTCACCACGTGAGTAAACCGGAAGGTTCTGGCGGCTCAGTGCCAAACCAGATGGGCCCTTGCGTCGCTCAAGCACGGTCTTCCAAGCGTAAGCAGTTTCGTTACCATCAGCTGGGCGAACGATGTCTAGGTTAGGAATTGCACGAAGTGTTGCCAACTGTTCGATTGGCTGGTGAGTTGGACCGTCTTCACCAAGTGCAACAGAGTCGTGAGTCCAAACAAAGATTGAAGGAACACCCATCAAGGCTGCCAAGCGAACCGCTGGTCGCATGTAGTCGCTGAAGATTAGGAATGTTCCACCAAAAGCGCGGGTGTTTCCGTGCAGAACGATACCGTTCAAGATTGAACCCATCGCGTGCTCGCGAATACCAAAGTGTAGAACGCGACCGTACTTATCGGCATTCCACTCGTGTGTTGTCCACTCGGCCGGAACAAATGACTTTGCGCCAGAAATAGTTGTCATGTTTGAGTCAGCTAGGTCGGCAGAACCACCCCAAAGCTCTGGCATTACCTCGGCGATTGCGTTGATAACTTTTCCAGAAGCAACACGAGTTGAAACTGAACTTCCGCTTTCAAACTTTGGAAGGGCAGCTTCAAGACCAGATGGGGTAGCACCTGAAAGTACTCGGTCAAGAAGTTCTTTCTTGTCAGGATTTTCCGAAGCCCATGCATCGAACGAGGCTTCCCATGCAGAACGCGCCTTGTCGGCGTGTGCCTGGTAACCGCGTGTGTGAGCAATAACTTCTGGAGCTACATCAAAAGTCTTTTCAGGATCAAAACCAAGAACACTCTTCAAACCTGCAAGCTCTTCGGCGCCAAGGGCTGAGCCGTGAATTTTTCCGCTGTTCTGCTTCTTAGGTGATGGCCAACCAATAATGGTGCGCAATGTAATCAGCGAAGGCTTATCGGTTACCGACTTTGCTTTTTCTATTGCCGCATAAAGTTCAGCAATGTCTTCTACGTAGTTACCGGTCTTCTTCCAGTCAACGGTCTGTGTGTGCCAACCGTATGATTCATAGCGCTTTGAAAGGTCTTCGGTGAAAGCAATGTTGGTGTCGTCTTCGATTGAGATCTGGTTTGAGTCGTAGATCACAACTAGGTTTCCAAGCTTTTGGTGACCAGCAAGTGAAGCAGCCTCAGCGGTTACACCTTCTTGCATGTCACCATCACCTGCAATTACATATACGAAGTGGTCAAAAGGTGACTGACCCTCAGCTGCGTTCGGGTCAAAAAGACCGCGCTCGTATCGGGCTGCATAAGCAAAACCGGTTGCCGAAGCCAAACCTTGACCAAGTGGGCCGGTGGTGATTTCAACACCCTTGGTGTGTGCGTACTCTGGGTGACCAGGTGTCGCAGAACCCCAGGTGCGCAATGCCTTTAGGTCGTCAAGCTCTAGACCGTAGCCGTGTAGGTACAACTGGTTGTAAATAGTCAGCGAGCTGTGACCAACCGAAAGAATGAATCGGTCGCGTCCCAACCAGCGGTCGTCTTTTGGATCGTGGCGCATCACCTTGTTGAAAAGAAGGTAGGCAACCGGTGCCAGACTAATTGCGGTACCAGGGTGACCGTTGCCAACCTTTTCCACCGCATCTGCTGCAAGTACTCGGGCTGTATCTACAGCTTTTGAATCCAAATCGGTCCACTGGAATGCTGACAAGGGAATCTCCTCAAGTTATATAGGGGCTCAACTAAAAAAATATTGGTTTTGCGTTGGCGTCATTGCCTATAAACGGATGAATTGTGAGGCTAATCATCCCTGTATGCCACATTCCGTCTAGGTAGAAGTCTATACGCCAAGGCATTTTTAGCCTGCAGGAATAAGGAACTATCTCGAGCATTTAGACTTAGGTGACATGCCAAATAAGTTCAAGGCCTACCTGGCCCTAACCAAGCCTCGAGTGATTGAGCTTCTGCTCATCACAACTTTGCCGACCATGATTTTGGCAAAAGGTGGGCTTCCAGACTTTTGGCTAGTGATTGCCACTCTGATTGGTGGGGCACTCAGTGCGGGGGCAGCAAATGCCTTCAACTGCTACATAGACACCGATATCGACAAGATCATGGGCCGTACCAAGGGCCGTCCGCTGGTTACCGGTGAACTTACTGGCCGTGAGGCTCTGGTCTTTTCTTGGATAGTGGCAGTGGCCTCAGTTTTCTGGCTGGGCCTGCTGGTGAACTGGCTTGCCTCGCTAATTTCGCTAGGCGCCTTGCTGTTCTACGTTTTGATTTACACGCTTGTACTTAAGCGCCGCACGCCACAAAACATCGTTTGGGGCGGTGCCGCCGGGGCAGCACCAGTGCTTATTGGCTGGGCAGCAGTTTCCGGTGAGGTTTCAGCGGCAGCCTGGGTTCTATTTGTCGTGATTTTCCTTTGGACTCCGCCGCATTATTGGCCATTATCGGTGAAATATCTTGAAGATTACAAGGCTGCCGGAGTACCAATGCTTCCGGTAGTTAGAAGCACCAAGACCGTGGTTCAGCAGATTTTGATCTACGCCTGGGCGGTTGGGGCAAGCACGCTAGTGCTAATTCCTGTTGCCGGAATGGGCCTGATTTACAGCATTACCGCCCTGATTGGCAGCGCTTGGTTCATCTGGGCAGCCTACAAACTCTATAAAGAGGGACTGGTTGGCGAACTAAAGAAGCCAATGAGCCTTTTCCACCTGTCGAACCTGTATTTGACAGCTCTTTTTGTGGCAATCGCCATAGACCCGCTAATTCACCTTAATTTCGGCTAAACGAGCCAGAGATTCGTCGCGCTCCTTGGCGTGATCCACGATTGGCGCTGGGTAGCCATTAACCAAGCCATCAACCAAAAGCCAGGGCTCATGCACGTCTTTCCCGGCAATATGCGCCAATTCGGGCACATATTTGCGCACGTACTCGCCATCCGGGTCAAATTTATAGCCTTGCAGAATTGGGTTAAACACCCTGTAATAAGGGCTGGCATCGGTGCCACAACCTGCAGTCCATTGCCAGCCGTGGGCGTTGGATGCCGGGTCAAAATCGCTCAGATTGCGTTCAAACCATTCGGCTCCAGCCTGCCATTCAAGGTGCAAATCCTTTACCAAGAACGAAGCCACGATCATGCGCACTCGATTGTGCATCCAACCGGTGGCCAGCAGCTGGCGCATACCAGCGTCAACCATTGGGTACCCGGTCTTACCCTGTTGCCAGGCAAGCAAGCGCTGCTCGGCACTTTTACCCGAGTCGTAGCGCATATTTGCGAATCTAGGCTCGTAATACTGGGTTATGGTGTGCGGATTGTGCCAAAGCACGTCAGCGTAGAACTCGCGCCAAGCAATTTCCTTGCGAAATACGTTATGCCCGGCTGAGTCGGCCAGGTCGGCAAGGATCGTGCGCGGGTGAATCTCACCAAAGGCAAGTGCGTGGCTCAAGTGCGAGGTGCCGCTTAGGTCAGCTCGGTTTCGCAGCTCATCGTATTGAAACAGTGCACGTTTCTTGAACCGCTCAAATGTTCTAAGTGCAAAATCCTCGCCGGCCTTCACCTTAAACGGGGCAGCGAGGCTTGGTTCTGGGCGACCCTGGCAGTCAATTGGCTCAATCCACTCAAAACCTTTGGCGAGCGCAACCGGCTTTGACCAACCTAATTTGAACCAGTTATTGAAAAACGGGGTGTAAACCCGGTACGGACCGCCATCAGGTTTGGTTACCGAACCCGGTGGAACTGCGTAATAGGAATCGTCAAGTTGCAGGTGTACTCCCGCGGCCTTGAGCGCTAGGCCAACTGAATTTTGCTCGGCCACACCAGCGGGGTCAAAGGCCCTGGTGGCATGAACAGTCTTTGCACCGGCGGCAAGAGCGGTGGCAACTACCGATTCGGCAACGGAACCATGCCTAATCACTAACTTTCTACCCATGCTGGCACCCAGTGATTCAAGAGAGGCAATCAGGGAGTGCTGACGTATTCCGCTGAGTTCAAAGAACGCTTTTGTATCTAGCGCGTAGAGTCCACAGACCTGGTTGTCGCCATCGGTGTTTGCACCAGCAACTGCTTGGTTCAGGGCAATGTTGTCTTGCAAGCGAAGATCGCGCCTAAACCAAAAAATGCGTGCCACGTTATGCCGCCTTCAGAGTCTTTCCGCGAATTGCCAACCATTGGAAGGTGATTAGCGAGCACAGCACCGCGGCACCAAGCATGTGAATTGCTACCAGGCCTGCTGGCACACCCAAACGAGCTTGAACCACACCGATAATTGCCTGCGCGACAGTGACCACAAGCAACCAAGCGCTAACTCTGAGCTGGAAACTGCGCTCGAGGCCTTCGCGATCGCGGCGTGAGAGCAGACCAAGTTGCAGCAGCGCCAGAGCCAAAAGAATGTAGGCAGGGTAGCTGTGCAGGTGTTGCCAAAGATCTAGGTCCAAGCCGTTGCGAACACTAAAGGCATCGCCCGAGTGCGGTCCCGCGCCCGTAACCAAAACACCAATCAGCACTGTGATTGACCCGATGATTGCAATTGGGTTTGCCGTGCGCCAAATTGCTTGTGATACTGGCTGGTGCTTAGGGGGTAGTGCCCTAAAGACTAGGAGCGAGGCAACCGAAATCATGATTCCGCTCAGCACAAAGTGGGCTCCAACGAACCAAGGGTTCAGCTTGGTCAATACGGTGAAACCGCCAAGCACTGCTTGTGCCGGGATACCCAGGCCAAGAATAAAAGCTGGGAGCACTAGTCCGGTTCTTAGATTTTTGGCCAGGGCCATGATCGAGACAAAAGTTAGAACGGCAATTAGAGCCAAAACAAAAGTTAGAAGTCTGTTGGCAAACTCAATAACGCCGTGAATGCCCATCTCTGGCACGGTGACCAGGGACTCCGTGGTGCATTTAGGCCAAGTTGGGCAACCAAGACCAGAGCCGGTAAGGCGAACCACAGCGCCGGTCACCACAATAAGAATTTGGCTGAACAGCGAAGCCCAGACATAAAGTGGGATTCGAGCACTCGAAAACACTGACCAATTTAGAACTTTGCGCAGCAATCTGGGCAGCCTTTCGGTTTGAGGGCTTACAAACTGAGCCCTGCAGAAGTAAACTCATTGGAGTCCTGAGTTATTTCAACTCCACAATCTTTACACAGGCATTCACTTGCGCTTTTAGGCTGCTGGGAATGTTGTGTTTGCTTGTGCAGTTGCACTTAAAGACTGAACCAGGTCGAGATAACCACTCGAAACTGACCCATAAAACAGGAGGCCGGCATTGTCCGACATCATCATTGAACGCCCGGAGCTAGACAGCCTTGGAGTCTACGAATTTGGCTGGCACGATAAAGATGCTGCCGGCGAGGGCGCCAAAAGAGGCATCAATGAGGCAGTTGTAAAAAACATCTCAGCGCTAAAAGACGAACCAGAGTGGATGCTCGAGCGCCGCTTGAAGGGGTTCGATTACTTCGGCAAGAAGCCAATGCCAAGCTGGGGATCTGACCTATCGGGTATTGACTTCGACAACATTAAATATTTCGTTCGCTCTACTGAGCGCCAGGCAACTTCTTGGGAAGAACTTCCAGACGAGATCAAGAACACCTACGAAAAGCTTGGTATCCCAGAGGCAGAGCGCAACCGCTTGGTCGCCGGTGTTGCGGCCCAGTACGAGTCTGAAGTGGTTTACCACCAGATCAACGAGGAACTTGAACGTCAAGGCGTTATCTTCCTAGACACAGACACCGCTCTAAAAGAGCACCCTGAAATTTTCAAAGAATATTTCGGAACCGTGATTCCTGCCGGTGACAATAAATTTGCAGCGCTAAACACCGCAGTTTGGTCTGGCGGTTCTTTCGTTTACGTGCCAAAGGGCGTACACGTAGAGATTCCACTTCAGGCTTACTTCCGAATCAATACAGAGAACATGGGCCAGTTTGAACGAACACTCATCATTGCCGACGAAGGCTCATACGTTCACTACATCGAGGGATGTACTGCACCTATTTACAACTCTGACTCACTCCACTCAGCCGTGGTTGAAATCATCATCAAAAAGAATGCTCGTGTTCGCTACACAACCATTCAGAACTGGTCAAACAATGTTTACAACTTGGTGACCAAGCGTGCAATTGCCCACGAGGGTGCCACCATGGAATGGATCGATGGAAACATTGGATCAAAGGTAACCATGAAATACCCTGCAGTGATTTTGGCAGGGGAGCACGCTCGTGGTGAAACACTTTCGGTTGCATTTGCAGGCGAGGGCCAGCACCAAGATGCAGGTGCAAAGATGATTCACCTTGCACCGTACACAAGCTCTTCAATTATTTCTAAGTCAATCGCCCGTGGCGGCGGCCGCACCTCATACCGCGGTGAAATTAAAGTCATGCCTGGCGCACACCACTCGGCTAACACCGTTCGCTGTGACGCGCTTTTGGTTGACACAATTTCTAGATCAGACACCTACCCAGCGGTTGATGTTCGTGAAGACGATGTATCAATGGGTCACGAGGCCACTGTTTCGCGGGTAAGTGAAGAGCAGTTGTTTTACTTGCAGTCACGTGGCTTGCCAGAAGACGAAGCAATGGCAATGATCGTTCGCGGTTTCATTGAGCCAATTGCAAAAGAATTACCGATGGAATATGCACTCGAACTAAACAAGCTGATTGAGATGCAGATGGAAGGGGCTGTCGGTTAATGACTGCAACAACACAGACAGCCCAGCACGGACTGTCCGAGCACAGCCACGGCGCGGGCGTTCCAATTCAAACTCGTTACGAGCGTCTTCGTTCAACTAACGTCGCCGATTTTCCACCGGTATCACCACGTGAAGAACAGTGGCGCTACCTAAGCGCAGACCGCCTTGCCGGTCTAGACGCTGACGAGCTTGCCGAGTTCATCGGTGATTTAGCAGTTACCCATACAGATGGCGTGACTACCGCTTGGGTGGGCGAAGACAACGCCGCATTTGGTGGCGCTGGAATTCCCGAGGAGCGTCCGAGTGCGGCAGCGTGGGGTTCAGCAAAGCAGGCTTACCTAGTTACCCTGCCGGGCAACCAAAAGTCCGAAGCGCAGATTGCACTTTCATCAGAGAGCGCCGACCCAAGCGCAATCCACATCATCATTGAAGCAAAACCTTTTGCCGAGGCGACCGTGATTCTTGACCACAAGGGTCACGCGGTTCTTGGTGAAAACGTTGAAATCATCGTTGGTGACGAAGCGCAACTGACTGTGATCTCAATCCAAGACTGGGACGACAAGAGCGTTCACGCATCAACTCAGATGGCACGTCTTGGTCGAAACTCACGACTCAAGCACCTGGTTGTTAGCTTGGGCGGAAAAGTTGTTCGCGTGGCTAGCTCAACCGAGTTCACTCAGCCTGGTGGCGACACCGAGATGCTGGGTCTGTATTTTGCTGATGCAGGTCAGTACCTAGAGAACCGTCTTTACATTGACCACGCAGTTCCAAATTGCAAGTCTCGAGTGACCTATAAGGGTGCGCTTCAGGGCGAGAAGGCACACACCGTTTGGGTGGGTGACGTGTTGATTCGCATGGCCGCAGAAGGCACTGACAGCTACGAACTCAATCGCAACTTGCTACTAACCGATGGCGCGCGTGCGGACTCGGTTCCAAACCTAGAGATCGAGACCGGCAAGATCGAAGGTGCGGGTCACGCATCGGCATCTGGACGTTTTGATGACGAACAACTCTTCTACTTACAGGCTCGTGGCATTACAGAGATTGAAGCGCGACGTTTGGTTGTGCGTGGATTCCTAAACGAAATCATTCAGCAGATCGACAACGAAGAAATCCGAGAGCGTCTTTCAGACTCGATCGAGGCAGAGCTAGCAAGGAGCGGTTCATAAATGGCAGTTCGTATTTGCGCTGTTGATGACATCAAGCCAGGTAAGGCTATTCGCGTAAAGGTTGGCGATCTTGCAGTTGCAATCGTTCGCACCAAAAAAGGTGAGATTCGTGCAATTGATGACAAGTGCTCTCACGGCGAGATCTCGCTAAGTGAGGGTTTCGTTGATGAAGAAACAATTGAATGCTGGGCCCATGGAGCAAAGTTCTCGCTTGAGACAGGGGCCGCCCTTACACTTCCTGCTTTTGAACCTGTTGCTGTCTATGAAGTTCTGCTAGACAACGGTGACATCTTCTTGGAAATCGACGCAGAGTAAAACTTAGAGACTTTAGAAAGAGAAAAGAAAATGTCAAAGCTAGAAATCAAAAACCTGCATGTAACGGTTGACACCGAACAGGGCACAAAAGAAATCCTTAAGGGAGTAGACCTAGTTATTAAGAGCGGTGAAAGCCACGCCATCATGGGCCCAAATGGTTCAGGCAAGTCAACACTTGCCTACACAATCGCGGGTCACCCAAAGTACACAGTTACTCAGGGCGAGATTCTGCTTGATGGTGAAGACGTACTTGAGATGAGCGTTGACGAGCGTGCCCGCGCTGGTTTGTTCCTAGCTATGCAATACCCAGTTGAGATTCCTGGAGTTTCAGTTTCTAACTTCTTGCGAACTGCAAAGACAGCAATTGATGGTGAAGCACCTGCGCTTCGCACCTGGATCAAGGATGTCAAGGGCGCGATGGAAAACCTAAAAATGGATTCAACCTTTACCGAGCGAAACGTTAACGAAGGTTTCTCTGGTGGTGAAAAGAAGCGTCACGAGATTCTTCAGATGGAGCTTTTGAAGCCAAAGTTTGCAGTTCTTGACGAGACCGATTCAGGTCTAGACGTTGACGCTCTAAAGATTGTTTCTGAAGGCGTTAACCGCGCTAAGGAATCAAACGAATTTGGTTTGCTATTGATTACTCACTACACCCGAATTTTGAAGTACATCAAGCCAGACTTCGTTCACGTTTTCGTAGCTGGCAAGATTGCCGAACAGGGCGGACCGGAACTTGCTGACCGTCTAGAAGCCGAAGGCTACGACCGCTACGTATTGGCTTAATAAGTGACTGCTACCGAACTAGATCCAGTTCTCTATGACCAAGTCATAGAGGCACTTAAGGATGTCATTGACCCAGAAATTGGCGTCAACATCGTTGACCTAGGTCTTATCTATGGCTTGCAGAAGTCAGAAGATGGCAACCTGCTAATCAACATGACTTTGACTTCAGCTGGCTGCCCACTAACCGATGTTCTTGAAGAGCAAACCGGCGAGGCGCTAGATGGCGTTGTTGAGGCATATCGCATCAATTGGGTGTGGATGCCGCCTTGGGGTCCTGAAAAGATTACAGAAGACGGTCGCGAACAAATGCGAGCGATCGGATTCTCAATCTAAAGATTTGAATAATGAAAAATCCCCAACCAAATTGGTTGGGGATTTTTTATTGAAACTTTAATTAACCCTTTAGGGTCTTTACTGCTTTCCAAGCAAGCGGAAGAAGCGCGCCAGCTGCAACAGCCTTAACGGCATCCCAGATTAGGAAAGGAACCATGATGCCGGCTGCGATAGCCAAGTCACCCTTGGTAGCAACTGCGGCAAGCACTGGAATACCAAATGCGTAAATAACTAGTGAGCCGATTGCGTAGCTTGCAAACATCTTCACAGCGTGTGAACTCCAGTTGCGTTCGGCAAGAAGACCTACAACGAATGCTGCTGCGATGAATCCAATCACGAATCCGAATGTGGCACCCAACACGGCCTGAATACCAGTTGCGTGTGAACCATCTGAAAGTGGAGCAAATACTGGCAAACCAATAACACCTAGTACTGCGTACAGAGCCATTGAGAGGGCTCCACGCACTGAACCAAGTGAAGCGCCAACTAGAAGCACTACAAGTGTCTGGAATGTGAATGGCACAGGAGATGCCGGAATAGATATCTGAGCGGCAACCGCGGTCAAGGCTGCACCTGCGGCTACGAGAGCGATGTCGGCAGCAATGCTGTGAGGAACAACGCGGTCAACGATGGTGTTGTGAGAAATGCTTAGAACAGACATTTTGTTCTTTCTTTAGGGGACTAGGCCTTTGTTGCTTTAGTCGATTGTAGACTAGGCCTTTTGTTGGTCGCCAACTATCTGCGACAGTTTTTAACACCGATATTTGGAGATTCCCATGATTAGCGTGCGCGACCTTGAGATCCGCATCGGTGCGCGCACTCTCATGTCTGGAGTTAACTTCCGAGTTGATAAGGGTGACAAGGTTGGCCTGGTTGGGCGAAACGGAGCCGGTAAGACAACCCTCACCAAGATTTTGGCCGGCGACGGGCAGCCAGATCAGGGCTCGGTTGATCGCGGTGGCGAGATTGGCTACCTGCCGCAGGATCCAAGAACCGGTGATCCAGAGGAACTAGCCCGCACCAGAATTCTGAATGCCCGAGGCCTGGGCGACTTGATGGCGCAAATGACCAAAGCCACCGAGGACATGGGAAGCATCGACGAGAAAATCTTTGATGCAGCCATGATTCGCTACTCAAAACTAGAAGAGCGTTTCCAGAATGGCGGCGGCTACGCAGCAGAGGCCGAGGCTGCAGCAATTGCAAGCAACTTGGGACTAAAAGATCACATTCTTGATCAGCCGCTGAAAACGCTTTCTGGTGGTCAACGTCGAAGAATTGAACTCGCAAGAATTTTGTTTAGCGCCGCCGAGACGATGATTCTCGATGAGCCAACGAACCACCTTGATGCCGACTCAGTTATGTGGCTGAGGGATTTTCTAAAGTCATACCAGGGTGGACTAATCGTGATCAGTCACGATGTAGACCTAGTGGAGGAAACAGTAAACCGAGTTTTCTATCTTGATGCCAATCGCACCGTGATTGACATCTACAACATGGGTTGGAACGCCTATAAGAAGGCGCGCGAGACCGACGAGGAACGTCGCAAGCGCGACAGGGCAATTGCCGAAAAGAAGGCAAGCACACTTCAACTGCAAGCTGCAAAGTTTGGTGCAAAAGCTTCAAAGGCAGTTGCAGCTAAACAGATGGTTCGTCGCGCCGAGTCATTGTTGAACTCTCTTGATGACGTTCGCGAAGTAGAGCGCGTGGCAAAGATTAAGTTCCCAGACCCTGCACCCTGTGGTCGCACACCCCTGATGGCAGAAAACCTAAGCAAGAGCTACGGATCGCTAGAAATTTTTACAGCGGTAGATCTGGCTATTGATAAGGGCTCCAAGGTTGTCATCATTGGACTGAACGGTGCTGGTAAAACTACCTTGCTTCGAATGCTTGCCGGCATTGACAAACCAGACACTGGAAAAATCATTGAGGGTCACGGACTAAAGGTTGGCTACTTCGCTCAGGAGCACGAAACACTTGATGTAAAGAAATCCGTCTTGCAGAACATGCAGCAATCGGCGCCGCAACTTGCCGACACCGATGCCCGCAAGGTTCTTGGATCATTCCTTTTCACCGGTGACGATGTGAACAAGCCGGCTGGTGTTCTTTCTGGAGGAGAGAAGACCCGTCTGGCGCTTGCCTCTCTGGTGGTTTCCTCTGCGAACGTGCTATTGCTCGACGAGCCTACAAACAACCTGGACCCGGCAAGTCGTGAAGAGATTCTTCGAGCATTGAGCACATTTACGGGAGCGGTTGTTCTTGTCTCACACGACGTTGGTGCAGTGCTGGCGCTAAACCCAGAGCGAGTTTTGATTTTGCCAGATGGCGATGAAGACCACTGGAACGAAGGCTACGCAGAGCTAATTGAACTTAGCTAAATAGCTTTTTGTTTAGTTAGCTGCGTCCTCGGCCGCTTTATCGTCATCGCCAACCTTTTTGCGTTTCTTTGGAACGAAGTTTGGGTCCTGTGCGATTTTCTTGGCTAGGCGTTCCTGGCGTATGGCCCACCAAAGCGCCACAAAAGCCATGATTGCAAAAAGAATCCATTGGAGCGCGTAACTCAAGTGGTTACCCTCGGTCAATTCAGGCTTGGCAAGAACCTTTGGCAGCGGATTACCCGAGTAAGACTCCGCGGCTCTTACGTAAAAATCCTTGAAAGTGTTTTGCTTTAATTGCACTTTTTCAATCAGCGATTCAACATTGATAGTTGCAATCTGACCGGCTGGAGCGTCACGGCCAAGAGTTGGCTCCGCGGGCCTCAACCTTGCAACGATTGAAACTTTCTCGGCGCTTGGCAGTGGAACTAAGTCCGGGGAGTCTTGCTTATTGCCGGTTGGAAGCCATCCGGTCTCAACGGCAACGATGTCTCCGCTGGCTAGTTCAAACGGAATCACCTGCAGGAATCCAGCTTGACCGTTTAGCGGACGGTTTCTTACTAAAACAGCATCTTCAGGCAAGAAGTGGCCTTCTAGCTGAACTGGTCGCCACTCTAAAGCAGCATCAAATTTGCCTTCCAAGACCAATTCATCAAGCGGAACAGCGGTCTGATCAAAGTTTTCTGAAATCAGATTGATCTTGGCAACAGCTTCGGCACGACGACTGAACTGCCACTGCGAAAGAAGCACGCAGGCAACGGCAAAAAGGGCAGCCACCAAAAGCCACACCAGCCAGCGCTTTATCGCAAGTACAAAATTCATGAAATCTTTTCAGTGCCCAGATAGAAACTTCGGGTTTTTAGATAGTCAACCAGAAATTCAAGATGTAAAGGACACGCAAGCCAAGTTTTAGTTCGATCCTGGGTGTGAATTCGAGGATTGCGCCAGAGAAGTTTCATTGTTGCCTGTTCCGAGCAACCTGCTCTAGAGCATTTTGCCGGCAAGCTAGCTGTCATCGGAGTTTCTGGATCTAAAGGAATCGGCAGTGATTACTAGGGTTGGCGCAACAGCCTTAGGAAGTGAATCCTTGGTGTGCTGGGTACCGGCAGCGTTTGCAATCACCACGGCAAAGTAAGGCAGCAAGATTGCACCAGCAAAAAATACCCACATTAGCCAGCCTTGAACGACCATGGCAAGAACGATACAAATCACCCTGATGGTCATCGCGAGGGTGTACTTGAGCATCCTCGTGCGGCGCTCATCCTCGGGTGATTGCCCGATTGATGTGAGGCTTTGTGGCTTTGCCATGCGAGTTTTCCCATCAATTTGCTTTACTCAAAGACTAGACTTCATTTGTTCCAAGCCTGATTCCTTCCCAGTTATTCCTAGCGAATTTCGAGGTAAGAAACCCAACTTTCGAAAGAGGGCCCAATGAGTACCCCTAGAACAGTATTGATTACCGGTGGTAACCGAGGCATTGGAAGATCTATTGCCGAAGAATTCATTTCACTCGGGCATCGAGTTGCGGTAACTGTGCGCAGTGGTGAAGGTCCTGCAGGTTCACTTACCGTAAAGGCTGACGTCACCGACCCAGCCTCGCTAGACGCGGCGTTTGCAGAGGTTGAAGAAAAGTTTGGCCCGGTCGAGGTTTTGGTTGCCAACGCGGGCATCACACGCGACACCCTTTTGATGCGCATGACCGACGAAGAGTTCGAAGAGGTTGTAAACACAAACCTCAACGGTGTATTCCGCGTGCTACGCAGAGCAACAAAGGGAATGATTAAGGCCAGATTCGGCCGAGTAGTTCTAATTGGTTCAGTAGTTGGACTTTTGGGTTCAGCCGGACAGGTTAATTACTCATCTACCAAATCAGCACTAGTTGGCATGGCACGGTCGGTAACTCGCGAACTTGGAGCACGAGGCATCACTGCAAACGTAGTAGCACCTGGATTCATCGACACCGATATGACGGCTGCTCTTCCAGAGGCTCAGCAGGACGACTACAAGAAGAGAATTCCCGCTGGCAGATTTGCATCACCTGAAGAAGTCGCCAAGGTTGTTGCTTGGCTAGCAGGAGAGGACGCCGGTTACATTTCTGGCGCTGTCATTCCTGTTGATGGCGGCCTAGGTATGGGCCACTAGTTTCACGAATATATTTTCTTACTACAACCACAAGTTCGGAGAAATAATGTCTAACCCACTAGCAGCCGCAAGCCTTTCCGGTAAAGCGGCTTTAGTTACTGGTTCATCCCGAGGAATCGGCGCCGATACTCTTGGCTACTTTGCCGAAGCGGGCGCGTCGGTTGTTGTGAACTTTAGAAATAAAGAAGCCCGTGCGCTCAAAATTGTTGAGGGCATCAAGGCAAACGGCGGTCAGGCAATTGCGGTAGGAGCAGACCTAACCGATGCCGCCTCTGTGAAAGAGATGTTTGAGGCTGCAAAGGCAGCCTTTGGTCAGCTAGACATTTTGGTCATGAATGCATCTGGCGGAATGGAAGCCGGACTTGGTGAAGACTACGCAATGCGCCTAAACCGAGATTCTCAAGTCAACCTTCTAAAGACCGCTTTGCCTTACCTAAAAGATGGCGCTCGTGTTGTGTTTGTAACCAGCCACCAGGCTCACTTTATTCGCACAACCCCAACCATGCCTGAGTACCTGCCAGTTGCTCTCTCGAAGCGTGCTGGCGAAGACGCGCTTAGAGATTTGATTCCTACCCTTGCCGAGCGCGGCATTGGGTTCGTTGTTGTCTCAGGAGACATGATCGAGGGAACAATTACAGCAACGCTTTTGGAGCGTGCAAACCCTGGAGCAATCGAGGCCCGTCGTGAAGGCGCAGGAAAGCTCTACAACGTTCAGGAATTTGCTGCCGAAGTGGCACTTGCTGCAGTTGAGCCAGTACCGGCGGACAACACCCGACTAGTTGGCGATACAACAGACTTTAAATAAGAGCGCGAGCGCACTTATTTGCGATTTCAACTAGAGATTCAGAAGCGGCAATAGGCCACGAAGGTCGTTGCCTTCAAGCACTACGTCTGCTTTTTCTTTCACTATTGGCTTTGCGTTGAACGCTACGCCAAGGCCGGCAACTGCCATCATTTCTAGATCGTTGGCGCCGTCACCAACCGCAACAGTCTTGGTAAGGCCAGTCTCAGCGGCCCATTCCTTTAGTGCTGTTGCCTTGGCTGTGCGATCAATTATTTGGCCCAAGACTTTTCCGGTCAAGAAACCGTCTACAACTTCCAGTTGGTTGGCTCTAGCAAAATCTAGATTCAAGATCTTGGCCAGGGGAGTAAGCAGTTGATTAAACCCGCCCGATACAGCACCAACTTTTCCGCCTGCTTTTTGAACGGCATCAATGGTTTCAATTGCGCCGTTGGTGATTTTGATTCGGGATTGAACCTCAGCAAAAACTGTTTCGGGTAAACCCTTCAGGGTAGCCACTCGCTCAATAAGGCTCTGGGCAAAATCCAATTCACCGGCCATAGCTCGTTCGGTTACCGCAGCAACTTCTTCACGCTTGCCAGCAACCTCGGCCAATAATTCAATAACTTCGTCCTCGATGAGAGTTGAATCCACATCAAAGACCACTAGAAATTCGGTCACGGAGTAACCAGAACGCCCTTTCCAACAACTGTGATTCCCGATTCGCTAACAAAGAAGCCACGATCGAGATCGCGCTGCTTGTCGACACCAATCGATGCGCCGTCTGCTACGACAACGCTCTTGTCGAGGATAGCTCGTCTAACCGTGCAATCCCTGCCGACTTGCACACCATCAAGCAAAACCGAATCGGTGATTAGGGCACGGGAATGCACACGAACGTTTGGAGAGAGAACGCTTCGCTCAACGATTCCGCCTGAAACAACTGTTCCAAGGGAAACGATTGAGTCTGTGGTTCGACCCTGGTTACCTTCGCCATCGTGCACAAACTTTGCCGGTGGCAAATTTATTTGCTGGGTGTGCACAGGCCATTCGTGGTTATAAAGATTGAACACTGGCATCACAGAGATCAAGTCCATGTGTGCGTCATAGTAGGACTCCATGGTGCCTACGTCGCGCCAGTAAGAGTGGTCGCGCTCTGTTGAACCAGGAATCTGGTTATAGGTGAAGTCGTAAACGCTAGCGTCGTCGCGGCTTACGAAATATGGAACGATGTCACCACCCATGTCGTGGGATGAGTCTTCCAATGTTCCGTCGTGCTCAATTGCATCAATCAACGCCTGTGCGGTGAAAACGTAGTTGCCCATTGAGGCAAGAACTTCGCCAGGGCTGTCTGATAGCGGCTTTGGATCGCTTGGCTTTTCGCGGAATGCAGCAATTTTGGTCTTGTCTGCGTCATCAACCTCAATGACACCAAATTGATTTGCCAAATGTAGCGGCTGACGAATAGCTGCAACCGTAACTCCGCGGCCGGATTCAATGTGAGCCTGAATCATCTGATCAAAGTCCATTCGGTACACGTGATCGGCGCCAACTACAACCACGATGTCCGGGCGCTCGTCACTTAGCAAGTTCATGCTCTGCAAAATCGCATCTGCGCTGCCCGAGAACCAGCGCTTACCCAATCGCTGCTGTGCTGGAACAGAGGCAACGTACGAACCCAACAGGGGAGACATGCGCCAGGTCTGAGAGATGTGACGGTCGAGGCTGTGGGACTTGTATTGAGTCAAAACAACAATTCGGCGCAAGCCTGAGTTAATGAGGTTGGACAATGCAAAGTCAATCAGGCGGTAACTCCCACCAAAGGGCACAGCGGGTTTTGCTCTGTCTGCCGTCAGCGGCATCAAACGCTTTCCTTCACCGCCGGCTAGGACCATACCGAAAACTCTTGGAGTGCTCATATCGAGAATGTTATTCCCCAAATGTTCCGAACAGATAACATTGCGTCATGAGAATCGATCTGGTCACCAAGGAATACCCGCCATTTATATATGGTGGAGCGGGCGTGCATGTCGCTGAATTAGTGAGAGTTCTCCGAAAAAGCATTGACGTAAAAGTACGTTGCTTCGGTGAAGACCGTAATGAAACCGATACTTTTGCATACCATCACGGTGCCGAATTCAATGAGGCAAATGCCGCTTTGCAAACTATGGCTACCGACCTCAGCATGGTTTCAGACATCGCGGGCGCAGACCTAGTTCACACTCACACTTGGTACGCAAACTTCACCGGCCAAGTTGCCTCGGCGCTCCATGGAGTACCTCACCTAATTACCGCTCACAGCCTTGAACCATTAAGACCGTGGAAAGAGCAGCAGCTTGGTGGTGGCTACCGATTGTCTTCTCAGATTGAACGCAGCGCATATGAAGATGCCACTGGAATTATTGCTGTTTCTGACGGCATGCGAAAAGATATTTTGCGCGCATACCCGCAACTTGATGCAAACAAAGTTTCAGTTGTACACAACGGCATTGACCTAGATGCATTCCAGGCAGCAGACAATCCAGATTTGGTTAGAGCAAACGGCGTAGACCCAGATAAAAGGTATGTTGTTTTTGTTGGCCGCATCACAATGCAAAAAGGCCTTCCATACCTGCTAAAGGCAGCACGGGAACTTCCTAGCGACGTGCAGCTAGTGCTTTGCGCTGGAGCTCCAGACACCCCACAGATTCTGCAGGAAGTTACAGATTTAGTAGCTGAACTTCGCAAAGTAAGAGACAACGTTATTTGGGTGGAAAAACACCTGAGCCGTGTTGAACTAATTGCAATGCTTTCCGCTGCAACAGTCTTTGCCTGTCCGTCAATTTACGAGCCACTCGGCATCGTCAACTTGGAGGCTATGGCTTGCGGCACTCCGGTAGTTGCAACCGCAACCGGCGGAATTCCTGAAGTTGTGGCAAATAACGAGACCGGATTACTGGTACCTATTGAGCAACTTCTTGACGGCAGCGGAAAACCGCTTGATGAAAGTAAGTTTGTCTCAGATTTTGCAGCAGCTCTAAACCAAATGCTCGAGCACCCACTTCTTGAGGAATTCGGCAAAGCTGGGCGCGCACGCGTTGAAAAACACTTCAGCTGGGAAAGCATTGCTGCCGAAACAATTCGCGTCTATCAAGCTGCCATTAACGCCAACGCTTAGGCTAAAAGTATGTCTCGCGTCATCGATCTAAATAACGTCACGGTTGTTCGTGACGGTCGCCCAATTCTCAATAACGTGGATTGGCAGGTCGAGGCGGATCAGCGCTGGGTAATAATTGGTCCAAACGGTGCTGGCAAGACGACTTTGCTTCGTGTGGCAGCCGCTCAAATTCACCCATCAGCCGGTCAGGCAACCATTCTTGGCGAGCGCTTAGGACAAATTAACGTATTTGAACTGCGAACTCGTATTGGTTTCGCTTCCTCAGCTCTGGCAGCACATATTCCTAACTCAGAAACTGTATTGAACGCGGTGATGACCGCGAGCTATGCGGTAACTGGACGATGGAATGAAAAGTATGACGACATCGACGAACGTCGCGCGCGCAGAGTCTTGTCTGAATGGCATCTTGATCAGCACGCAGATCGCGCATTCGGAACCTTGAGTGACGGAGAGCGCAAACGCACCCAAATCGCTCGCGCTGTAATGCCAGACCCTGAGCTCTTGCTTCTCGACGAACCAGTCGCAAGCCTTGACCTTGCGGCCAGAGAGCAAACCATCAAAATTATCGGTGCTTATGCATCGGCAGCCGCAGCTCCGGCTATGGTCATGGTGACGCATCACCTAGAAGAAATCCCAGGAGGTTTCACTCACGCACTAATCCTGCGCGAAGGCCAGATTTATGCCGCCGGGGAGATTCACCAGACTCTTACCTCAACCAAAATCTCCGAGGCTTTTGGTTTTGGGCTAAATGTGGACTTTACAGAGGGCCGCTTCAGAGTGAGAGCCCAGTAAATAGGCTCAAAAGCTCCAAAAAGTGCTTTTCAAGCCAATCCGCCTCTGGTATGCTTGATCACTGGTGCCGATTAGGCACAAACCCCAAAGTTTTTCGATTATTACGGAGTTTTCCCATGAAGGCAGACATTCACCCAACATACGAAGCAGTCGTATTCCGCGACTTGGCATCGGGTGTAGCGTTCCTTACTCGCTCAACTGTTTCAAGCAGCAAGACCATTGAGTGGGAAGACGGCAACACATACCCAGTGTTCGACGTAGAAATCTCTTCAGAATCACACCCTTTCTACACAGGAAAGCAGCGCATCATGGATGCTGCTGGTCGTGTTGAGCGTTTCAACGCAAGATACAAAGGCTTCGGAGCGTAAGTTCCGCGAGAACCGCAAGTTGTCCACACAGCTTGTAGGTTGAGACCAAAGAGCTCCGCTTCGGCGGGGCTTTTTGTTTTAAGTTGGCTTTTTGTTTTAGCTAGAAAGCTTTAGGGGCCAACCGCGAGTGGCTGTGAAATCAGGATTCACGCTGCGGCGCATATATGTCTCAAAATCTGCATCAATGGCTTCGCTCCAAATAACTTGTGCGTCGTGCAGTTCGCTCGCTGTGGCCGGTAGATCATTTGCCCAGCGCTTGGCAATTGCCTGAGCTACACGACCGGCGGCAACGGCATCAGCGGTTGCATTGTGCGCATCGTCTAATGCAACGTTATAAAACTCTGCTGCGTTCTCAAGGCGACGCTTACCCTTGCGATACTTATCTTTGAACTTATCAATCACCAGTGGATCAATAACTGAGCCAATCTTTAAAGGCTCTAAACCGTGACGAAGTGCTTCGTAATGAAGAATGGTGAAGTCGTAAGGTGCGTTGTAGGCAACTACCGGAAGTCCGCACGCAAAGAAGTCACGCAAACGATCAAGAACTTCTGCAACCACGACATCCGCTGGGCGTCCATCACGAACCGCAATTTCGGTAGTGACTCCGTGAACGTTGCTTGCTTGAGTTGGAATCTCAATGCCCGGGTTTGCTAGCCATTCGGAGTTGCTGCCAACGATGTTTCCGTTCTCATCCAACTCAACTGCACACGCGGTCACAATTCGGGCATCGGTTAGATCTAAACCGGTTGTTTCCAGGTCGAATACGGCAATTTGTTTTGCCCATTCTGGAAGAGGTGAGCTGAAATCAAAAGTTTGTTGATCGGTCATAAATTCAGGCTAGGTCAAACTAGCGACACAGGCCGGCGGCTCGCGCAAGTTCAAGGGCGGCAACGTGCGAATTCAAGGTGAAAATGTGAATACCAGGGGCGCCAGCAGCTACAAGATCAATGGTTAGTTGAGTTGCGTAGGCCATACCCATTTCGCGAGCTTCGTCTTCACTTTCAGCCGATTCAAACTGGGCAATCAATTCATCAGGTATTGCAGCACCACTCAGTTCGGCCATTCTTAAAATTTGCTTTGCATTGCTGATTGGCATGACACCAGGCACGATCGGCATGGTGACTCCTGCGGCGCGTGCGGAAGCCAAAAGATTGGTGTACGCCTCAACGGTAAAGAAGAGTTGGGTAACTGCAAATGTTGCACCTGCTGATTCCTTTAATTTCAGAACCTTTGAATCGTGCTCCATGTTTGGAGATTCAGGGTGCACCTCTGGGAAAGCGGCAACTCCAACTTCAAGAGAAGTTTCAACGCCAACCAGCTGAACCAAATCAAGCGCAGTCTTTAGCTCGCCCTTGGCAAGGGCATCGGGGTCGTCTTTTGGCGAATCACCGCGCAAGGCAAGAATTGCACCAACCCCTGCCGACTCGAATCGGCGAATAATCTCTGTGGTGCTTGCTCGCGAGGCGCCAACGCAGGTTAGGTGCCCTACCGTTAGTACCTGTTTGGCCATGCGGTCAACGACCGATAGCGAACGCTCCCGATTTGAACCGCCGGCGCCGTAGGTCACCGAGACGTAATCGGGGAAGACTTCAAGTAACTTTTCGAAAGAATTCCAAAGATTACTCTCGGCGATTTCATCCTTTGGCGGAAAGAACTCAAAAGAGAGAGTGGGCTCGTCTACTGCCTTGCGGGCCTGAGAAACCGCGGTCACGCTACTGAACTCAAGGCTTTTGAGTTGAGTCTTGCGCAGCAATCTTGTTTCGGGCATTTGCTAAGTATATTCGACCGCCAGGGCCCAAAGCGCCTCGGTTAGACTTGAGGTCTATGTTTGCTCCCCGTTCACAGGCCCTAATTGAGGCAGTCCGCTCACGAGTAGTGGTTGCCGACGGCGCCATGGGAACCATGATTCAAGAGGCCAACCCAACTCTCGAGGAGTTTCAGGGCTACGAGGGTTGCAACGAAATCCTGAACGTGACCCGCCCAGACATCATTGCGGGCATTCACGCGCAGTATCTAAAGAGCGGTGCCGAGGCCATTGAAACCAATACCTTTGGTGCAAACTTTGCAAACCTCGCCGAATACGCAATTGAAGACCGCATTGAGGAACTTGCCTACGCAGGCGCAAAAGTTGCTCGCCAGGTTGCCGACGATTTCAACACCGATGAAAAGCCGCGCTGGGTCCTTGGCTCAATGGGCCCAGGCACAAAACTCCCAAGCCTTGGGCACGAGAAATTCTCAGTGCTGCGTGATGCCTATCAACTTAGCGCCAAGGGATTAATTCGCGGCGGTGCCGACGCGATTTTGATCGAGACCGCTCAAGACCTCTTGCAGGCAAAGAGTGCGGTTATCGGTTCAAAGCGAGCCATGACCGAGTTGGGCATTCAGATTCCGATTTTGGTATCGGTGACCATCGAAACAACCGGAACCATGCTTTTGGGTTCTGAAATTGGCGCGGCGCTTACAGCATTGAGTGCACTCGGCATTGATGCAATTGGTTTGAACTGTGCAACTGGCCCAACCGAGATGAGCGAGCACCTACGCTACCTTTCAAAGTTCTCTGAACTTCCGCTGGTAGTTATGCCTAATGCTGGTCTTCCAATTCTTGGTGCACATGGCGCGCACTATCCGCTGACCGCAAGCGAGCTGGCAACTGCTCAACTGCAGTTCGTAAATGAATACGGAGCCGGCCTAGTTGGTGGCTGCTGTGGAACAACTCCTGCTCACATCGCAGAAGTTGCTAAGGCGGTTGCAAACGCAAAACCTAAGCGTCCGGCACTTATTGACGAACCAGGTCTTGCAAGTCTTTATCAGCACCAGCCGTTCGATCAGACCATGACTTATCTTTCGATTGGTGAGCGCACCAACGCAAACGGCTCAAAAGCGTTCCGCGATGCAATGCTTGCCGAGAACTGGGAAGAGTGCATTGAGATTGCGCGCAGCCAAACACGTGAGGGCGCGCACCTGCTTGACGTTTGTGTTGATTATGTTGGGCGCGATGGTGCACAGGACGCTCGTGAGCTAGTTAGCCGATTGGCAACCTCAACAACTTTGCCTTTGGTTTTGGACTCAACCGAGCCAGCTGTACTTGAAGCTGGTCTTGAGTGCATGGGTGGTCGAGCAATGATCAACTCGGTTAACTACGAAGATGGCGACGGACCTAAGTCTCGTTTTGCCAAGATCATGCCTCTAGTCAAAGAGCACGGTGCCGCAGTTGTTGCACTTACCATCGACGAAGAAGGTCAGGCTAGAACTGCCGATACAAAGTTTGCAATCGCTAAGCGTCTAATTGATGACCTAACACAAAACTGGGGCATGCGGCTCGTGGACATCACAGTCGATACACTCACATTCCCAATCGCAACTGGTCAAGATGAGACTCGTAGAGATGGAATTGAAACCATCGAGGCCATTCGACGACTGAATGAATCGTTCCCGGGCGTACAAACTACTTTGGGAATCTCTAACATCTCATTTGGTTTGAGCCCCGCAGCGCGCCACGTGCTGAACTCTGTGTTCCTGCACGAGTGCGTGCAGGTGGGTCTGACTTCGGCAATCGTTCACGCTGCTCGAATAATGCCGCTAAACCAAATTCCTGCTGAGCAGTTAGAAGCCGCTCTGGATCTGGTTTATGACCGCCGCACCTACGACACCGATGGCAACATCACCTTTGATCCGCTAACCAAGTTCCTTGACGTGTTTAGTGGTGTTGACTCTGCAGCAAGCCGACAGTCTCGTGCCGACGAGCTTGCACTGATGCCGATTGAGCAACGACTTGAGCGCCGCATCATCGACGGCGAGAAGAAGGGCCTTGAGCCAGATCTTGACGAGGCCATGGCTGCCGGCTACAAGGCGCTTGCCATCATTAATGACTTTTTACTCAAGGGCATGCAGGTTGTAGGTGAGCTCTTTGGCAAGGGCGAAATGCAGTTGCCATTCGTTCTGCAATCTGCCGAGGTAATGAAGACCGCAGTAGCTCATCTTGAACCATTCATCGAGAAAACCGATGACAGCGGCAAGGGCAGGATTTTGCTTGCAACCGTTCGTGGTGACGTTCACGACATTGGTAAGAACCTTGTAGACATCATTCTGAGCAATAACGGTTTCGAGACCGTGAACATTGGCATCAAGCAACCAATCAACGAAATCCTGAAGGCCGCCGAAGAAAACCAGGTTGATGTAATTGGCATGAGTGGTCTCTTGGTGAAGTCCACTCAGATCATGCGCGAGAACCTCGAAGAAATGAATCAACGAGGGGTCGCAGAAAAGTGGCCGGTGATTCTTGGTGGAGCGGCCCTAACTCGCAGCTTTGTAGAGCAGGACCTGGCCGAAATTTTTGACGGTGAAGTTCGCTACGCCAAGGACGCCTTTGAAGGTCTCAAACTCATGGATGCGCTGGTAAAGATTAAGCGCGGCGATACATCGGTTAAGTTGCCAGAGCTAAAGAAGCGTTTAGTTCCACAAAAGAACTTCTTGGTGCGTACCGAGCCTGACCTAATGCCTGACCGCTCGGATGTGGCCAGCGACAACGAAATTCCTAACCCGCCATTCTGGGGAATGCGTGTTGTCAAAGGTATTCCACTCCGTGACTATGCATCGTTCCTAGATGAGCGCGCAACATTTATGGGGCAGTGGGGCCTTAAGCCTTCGCGTGCTGAAGACGGTGCAAGTTACAAAGAATTGGTTGAGACCGAGGGCCGCCCAAGATTGCGTGCTTGGTTAGACAAGGTACAAACCGATGCGCTTCTTGAAGCGGCAGTTGTTTATGGCTACTTCCCGGCTGTTTCTGATGGTGACGATTTGGTGATTCTTCACCACGGACCTGAAGGCGCAACCGATGGAGGTTCCGGCGGAGTACCCGGCACGGAACGCATGCGCTTTAAATTCCCGCGCCAAGCAAGAGACCGTCATCTTTGCCTTAGTGACTTTGTGGCCTCTAAGGAATCTGGCAAGGTTGACGTTGTTCCTTTTCAGTTGGTGACCATGGGTAACCGAGTCTCGGAAGCTGCGAACGAGCTTTATGCGGCGAATGAATATCGCGAGTATTTGGAACTTCACGGATTGTCTGTGCAACTCACCGAGGCGTTGGCGGAATTCTGGCACTCAAGAATTCGCGAAGACCTTGGTTTCTCAGCAGAAGACCCTAAAGAAGTTGAAGGTCTTTTCAAACTTGATTACCGCGGCGCGCGTTACTCATTCGGTTACCCTGCATGTCCGGAACTTGAAGATCGCGTAAAGCTAGTTGAACTTCTCAAACCAGAACTTATTGGCGTAACTCTTTCTGAAGAACTTCAACTTCACCCAGAACAGTCAACTGATGCCATGGTTCTTCACCACCCTGAAGCAAAGTATTTCTCGGTATAGCCATGAACCTTGAATCTGCATCGTTGGCAGCAAAAGCACTTGAGCGCTCAAAGTCACACAGCATTGAAGTGTTGGACACGGTAACCCGATACTGGTCTTACCCCAGCAGTAATCCAAAAGCCAAAGTAATTATTTTTATTCATGGTTACCGTGGTAATCACCACGGTCTTGAGGCAATTGCCGGAGCACTAGATGATTTTCACGTCATCATTCCAGATTTGCCTGGCTTTGGTGAATCAACTCCATTTGCTGGTCAACATAGCATTGAATCCTACGCAAAATGGCTAGGGGCATTCATTGCAAAGCTTACTCCAAAGCAAAAACCAATTCTGCTTGGTCACAGCTTCGGAAGCATCGTCTGCTCTGCATTTGCCAGCCAGAGCGATCAAATTGAATTGCTGATATTGGAAAACCCGGTTTCAGCTCCAGCCCTTAAGGGGCCAAACGCGTTGGTCACCAAGATTGCACAGTCATTCTTTAACCTGGCAGGCGCCTTGCCTTTGAAGCAAGGGGAGTGGCTACTGAAGTCTTGGCCAATGGTTCGTGGCATGAGCATCATCATGACCAAGTCTTGGAATCGCGAACTTCGCAAATGGGTGCACGCTCAACATGACGCAAACTTCAACGACTTTGCTAATCGCCGTGTTGCGATCGAAGGCTATAACGCATCGATTTCAAATAATGTGTCTGATTACGCTGCGGAATTCAAAGTGCCAACCCTGTTGATCATCGGTGATCGCGATGACATCACTTCACCTAAGCAACAGTTCGCCATGGCGCTAAAGCTCAACGTTCCACATTCAATTAGTCAACACATGGGCGTTGGTCACCTTACTCACTACGAGATTCCCAAAGAAGTTGCAGAAGCCATTCGTAAGTTTGTTTCTCAGCACGAAGTAGGCGAATAGTCGTGGAAGGTCTTTTCTTTGACTGCCGCTACATTCGCATAGATCACCACGATGGAATTAGCCGATTCTCTGCTGGTCTATTCAAGGCGTTAGCAGAGTTGACTGACGTCACAGCAATTGTCAGCGACCTTAGGCAATTAGATAAGCTTCCTGCCGGTGTGCAGTTTGTTCTGCTTTCGGATCCAACCTCAGCCCTCGAGCCACTGGTGGCATTCAAGCTAAACAAACTTGGAGCCAAGGTTGTCTTTTCTCCAATGCAAACTATTGGCTCATTGGGTAGAAAATTCAAACTAATACTTACCGTGCACGATTTGATTTACTATCGCCACCCAACACCGCCACCAAGTTTTAGCTTTTTCGTGCGCGCGCTTTGGCGTCTGTACCACCTGACTTTTTGGCCGCAAAGATTTTTACTAAACAGGTCAGACGCAATTGTGGCTGTTTCAGAGACCACAAAGAACCTGATTGAAAAGCACAAACTCACTAAGCGTCCCGTAAACGTGGTTTATAACGCAGCCGAAGATGCTCCAAGCGATGCTTCTCCAAGGCAAGCCCCCAAAACTAAGTCACTGGTCTACATGGGTAGCTTTATGGATTATAAAAATGTTGAGCTACTTATTTCGGGAATGAACCTGTTGCAGGACTTTGAGCTAAGGCTGCTTAGCCGTGTAACACCTGCACGCAGGGCTGAACTTGAGAAACTAATTCCTGCTGGCGCCAATGTCACGTTTCTTAACGGGGTCAGCGAAGAAGAGTACCAAGCAGAACTGGATAAAAGTTTTGCACTGGTAACTGCATCTAAGGATGAGGGCTTTGGCATTCCACTTGTTGAGGCAATGGCTCTAGGAATACCGATTGTGGTTTCGAAAATTAAAATATTTAAGGAAATCGGTGCAAAGGCTGGTATTTACTTTGATCCTGAGTCGCCAGAAAGCTTTGCTGCTGCTGTCTGGAACCTAGAGGGTAAAAATTGGCACGAGGCTTCTAAAGCAGCCATTGTTCAAGCTAAAAACTTCGGCTGGTCAAAGTCAGCTAAGAGCCTATTGAAGACGATTCAAAGTCTTTAATTCGCAAGCAAATCTTGGTGCAGAGTTCTTGGCTCATAGCTTTGAATTCGCCAACCGCTTGAATCGTGCACAAAAACGCTTAGCGATGCATTGCCAAGGCGTTCGCCTTCTCTAGGAAACTCGCCGGCGCTCACAATTCTCAACAGAACTCGAATCAACGCACCGTGCGATACGGCCAATACTCTTTTGCCCTGATGCTTCGAAACCAAAGTATCCAGCAGCAAGCTAGCGCGCTTCTCTAAATCGCTCAATGATTCGCCGCCTGGCACTTGATTGGTGTCTGAATACTTTGCGCGCCATTCTTCGTGGCTTAGTCCCTCGGCTTCGCCAAAAGATCTTTCCAACAGCAGCGGTTCGACCTCTGCTTTAGCTTTGCCAAGTGTTTCTCTTACAATTTCAGCGGTGTCTTTGGCTCTTGAAAGGGGAGAGGTGACAATCAAGTCCCAATCGGCAGCGTCAAGCGCGTTTGCGGCATCGCGGGCTTGAGCAATGCCCGTTTCATTGAGATCAATGTCGGTAACGCCCTGAAGACGAAAATCAATGTTCCAGTCGGTTTGACCGTGGCGAAGAAGTCCAATGTGCGTTTCAGTCAATTAAGAGTCCTTCAAGAGCTAGGGAAGTGTTTGCTTCAATTTTTGCAGTTGCAAGTTCGTCGGCTTTGGTTGCACCAATATTTACGATAACTATTGGTTTATTCGCACGAGCCGCACGACGTGCAAATCGCAAACCCGAATTTACGGTTAGCGAGGTTCCGGCTACCAGTAGCGCATCGGCCTCGTCCAGTCTCTTCATAGCAGTCTCTACAACCTGGGTAGGAACCGATTCGCCAAAGAAGACCACATCGGGTTTCAAAACACCATTGCAATCTGGGCAAGCGGGAACCTGGAATCCTTCGGCGGCTTCTACCTCGGCATCGCCATCCGGTGTGAATTCAAAATCGCCTGATCTAGTGATTTGTGGGTTTAGCTCAGTCAAAAGCTGGTCCATGTGCATGCGATTGATTACCTGAGTGCAATTAGTGCAACGCACTTGATCCAGGCGTCCGTGAAGATCAATTACGTTCCTAGAACCTGACTTCTGGTGAAGCTGATCCACGTTTTGGGTGATGATCTGAAAAACCTTGCCAAGAGACTCGGCTTGGGCAAGAGCAAAATGGCCGCGATTAGGTTCAGCTTCGGCAATTCTGTTCCAACCAATAAAGCTTCTGGCCCAGTAACGCACTTGAGCTTCATGTGAACCCATAAAAATGTCGTAAGTCATTGGGTGTCTGGCTACTCTGCCCGCGCCTCGATAATCGGGGATTCCAGAGTCAGTACTTAGCCCAGCACCGGTCAAAGCCAAGACCTTCTTGCCGGCTAATTTTTCGCGCGCGAAATCAATGCCATAACTGGCTGCCGCACTTAGTGCTTCTCTCTCTAGCATTGCTCTCATACTAATTCGAAGGACATATTTAAAGTGAAAAACCCTGGTCGTGGAGGACCAGGGTTTAGTGTCCGAAAGGGGACTTGAACCCCTACCCTCGTAAGAGGACTAACACCTCAAGCTAGCGCGTCTGCCATTCCGCCACCCGGACAAGTAACAAACATCGATGCTACCAGAAACGTTCAAGGGCCTTGGGTACTAGCCTCAGGGCACCTTTCGTTGTAGTTTAGGCCTATGGCTCAAGACGCACGCATCGCACTACAACAGTTCATCGCTTCAATCGAGCGACACTTCGAAGCTGTTGTCTCCCGCCGAGGAGCCGATGACCCTGCGGTTGAACAGGCCTATTACCAGCTTGAAGATGCGTTTCTAAACTACGAAGAAGCGCTAGGAGAGAAGTACGAAGAGTACTTGCCAATTTCGCTTGCCGAAGAAGAGAACGATTGAACCCTTTTGATGCGGTAATACTTGGAATCGTTCAAGGGCTTACCGAGTTTCTACCAATATCTTCAAGTGCACATGTTCAGATTGCTCAGCAACTGCTTGGTCTTGGCTCAATGTCAAAGCCGCAGCTCACTGCGTTCATAGCGACAATCCAACTAGGTACCGAGGCAGCAGTACTCATTTACTTCTGGAAAGACATCACCCGAATCATTGGTGCGTTTTTCGCAAAGCTCACTCGAAAGCCTGACTTAACTTCAAATCAGGTCCAAGACGCCAAACTGGGCTGGCTCATCATTATTGGCTCAATTCCGGTTGTGGTGATTGGCTTGGTTTTCAAAGATTTAATTGAGACTCAACTTCGAAGTCTCTGGATCATCGCCTTCACACTTATCGGTTTCGGCATCATTCTTGGCATCGCCGACAAGGTAGGCAAGCGTCAGCGCTCAATTTCACAACTGACCACAAAGCACGGTGTGCTGTTTGGCCTGGGGCAGGCGTTGGCGGTAATTCCTGGAGTTTCAAGATCTGGGGGAACAATTTCAGTTGGCTTAGTGCTGGGCTACAGTCGTCAAGCAGCAGCCCGCTACAGCTTCTTGCTTGCCATACCTGCGGTGATTGCCAGTGGTCTTTATGAGTTCATAAAGTCAGTCGGAGATCTAGACCAAAGCATGCTGATTGCAACAGCGGTAGCCACCTTGGTTTCATTTGTAATCGGCTTCTCGGTGATTGTTGGTCTGCTGAGATACCTAGAACGCGGCTCTTTTATGCCATTTGTGATTTGGCGTATTGCGGTTGGTGCTGGCCTTCTAGTGGCACTGAGCGTTTAGGGTTTAGCCCCGTCAGCATCTCCGGCTTCACCTTTATCGGTATTTGCATCGTCTGAGGCACGAAGATACTTTTCAAATTCCCTAGCCAAGGCATCTCCGCTTGCAGCAGGTGACTCAGCTTCGTCTCTGGCTTTTTCAAGTTGAGAAATGTAGCCGGCCATGTCTTCGTCACCCTCGGCAACTTCATCGATCCCGCGTTCCCAGGTAAAGGCTTCATCGGCCAGGTTGCCATGCCCAAACTGAACGCCAAGGTATTTCTCTACTTCAATTAGCAAAGCGAGCGTTGCCTTGGGCGAAGGAGTGTTGTGAACGTAATGAGGCACCGATGCCCAAAGCGCGACGCTCGGAATGTTTGCCTTTTCCAAAGCCTGACCCAACACGCTGAGAATTCCAACCGGGCCCTCGTAGTGGCTGCGTTCAAGTTCAAATTCAACGCGCGCTCTTTCGTTTTGACTGGTAGCCATCACACCAATAGGGCGAGTGTGAGGAACATCCGCCAACATCGCGCCTAGGAAAAGCACCGAATCGATTTCTCGGTCTTCGATCATTTCCATAATCTCGGCAGTGAAGGATTGCCATCTTCTTGATGGTTCAACGCCCAAAAGAACATGGATTCGGCCAAGTTGAGGTTGCGCCGCAACGACTTCAACAGCTGGGGCACACAGATCCGTTCCCGGCCAACTGATTTGGCGATTGCCATCGGTGTCATAACTTACCGATGGTCTTGTGAATTGGAAGTCGTAATAGTCCTCAGGATCAACGGTTCCGATTACATCGGCATTTAGCTTCTCGCAAATGAACTTTGCGGTGGCGCTTGCAGATTCGGCAGCGTCATTCCAGCCCTCAAAGGCCACAATCAGGGTCCTGCCTGCAAAAATGTTCACGTTTTCCTTGGGTTTTGGCTCTATTTCCTACTTAAAACCCTAGGGCAATCTTTGAAAGGTAAAATCGAGCCATTATGTTTGGAAAAAAGCTGCCAGCTGCTGTGCTCTGGGACATGGATGGCACGCTAGTTGATTCCGAACACCACTGGATGGCAAGTGAAAAAGCCCTTGCCGAAGCTAACAACGCTACCTGGACCGAGCAGGATGGCCACGACCTAATTGGCAACAGCCTCTACGAGTCGTCAAAGATCATCAAGGCCAAGATTGGCAGCGAGATGGACACTGAGGCAATCGTTCAGCACCTGACCGATTCCGTAGTCGCTCGACTCTCCGAATCTTTGGTGTGGCGCCCAGGAGCCAGGGAACTGCTTCAGGAATTGAAACGAAAGAAGATCAAGACAGCCTTGGTTACTATGTCACTTCACAGAATGGCTGCAGAGGTGGTTAGCCAAATTCCTTTTGATGCATTTGACGTGATTGTTGGCGGCGACGACGTTTCTCGCGGTAAACCTTTTCCAGACCCATATTTAAGGGCGGCCGAACTATTGGGCGTTGACCCAAAGGACTGCGTTGCTTTTGAGGATTCAAACACTGGCTTGCGTTCTGCCGAAGCCGCTGGCACAAAGGCGGTGGGTGTTCCAAACTTCATTGAAATCCCTATGATTCCCGGGCGCATTCTTTGGCCAACTCTCGAGGGTGTTCGAGTTAAAGATCTACAGAAGCTTTTCAGTTAGGAAACGATGACCAACCCAATCTCAAAAGCTAAATTGCCTACCGGACCTTTCCGCGAGGGTGATCGAGTGCAGCTCACCGGTCCCAAGGGCCGACTAAACACAATCACGCTTCGCGCCGGAGAGAAGTTTGGCACCCACCGCGGAGATCTACTGCACGATGAAATTATCGGCAAGCCGGAAGGTTCAGTTGTTGTTAATCAAACCGGAATTGAATACCTAGCCTTTAGACCATTGCTAAGTGACTTCGTGCTGTCAATGCCAAGAGGCGCAGCAATTATTTATCCAAAGGACTCTGCCCAGATCGTGACCATGGGTGACATATTTCCTGGTGCTCGTGTGGTTGAAGCGGGTGTTGGCTCCGGAGGATTGAGCATGTACTTGCTTCGAGCAATCGGAGACCATGGAACTCTTGATTCGTTTGAACGCCGTGAGGAATTTGCCGACATCGCAAAAGCTAATGTGGCAACCAACTTAGGAATTGTGCCCTCGAGCTGGAACATTCACATTGGCGATTTGCAAGAGCAGCTTCCAATCAAAAAGCAGCCGGCAACGGTGGACCGCATCGTCTTGGACATGTTGGCTCCTTGGGAGTGCGTGGAGGAGTGCGCAACGGCACTAGTTCCAGGTGGTCTAATCATTGGCTACGTTGCCACGGTCACCCAACTTTCACGCTTTACCGAGGCGCTTAAGGAAAGCGGTCACTTCAATGAGCCCGAGGCCTGGGAGTCAATGGTCAGGGGCTGGCACTTGCAAGGTCTTGCCGTCAGACCAGAACATCGCATGATTGGCCACACCGGATTCTTAATCACTGCAAGACGCCTTGCACCAGGCACTGCAGCGCCTAATTTCAAAACCAAGAACAAGCCTGAATTCACCGATGAAGATATCTCGGCTTGGAACCCGGATCACCTTGGCGAACGAAAAGTTTCAGATAAAAAACTTAGAAAGACCATTAGAAGCGCAGAGGCCGCAGCTGAAGCACGAATCGAACAGAAATGAAACCATTGCGTAAACCAATTTCAATAATCGCCGCACTAGCTCTGACTATTACTCTTGGTGCTTGCGCAAATTCTTCTGACGCGATGTTTAAGAAAATCGCTGCAACCTGCGAGGCTCACGAAGGCGGATCGGCAATAGACAATGTTGCGGTGACCGGTGACTTTGGCACTCTACCTTCTGCGAAATTTGAGACACCACTTACCAGCGAGAAGATTGAGACTAAGGTTCTAAGCGAAGGAAATGGCCCAGCATTTACCGGTGACCAATTTGTTGAGCTTGAATTCATGGCTATCAATGGCGCAACCGGTGAGACCTTGCAATCAACAAAATTTGACGGTACCGATTTTGGCTCTCAGGTCATCGCTAGCGGTCAGTACCCAGACTTCTGCCACGCACTTTCTGGAGTAAAACAGGGTTCAAGAATTGCCGTGCTGTTTCCTGCGGCATTCGCTCACAAATCTGAAGGTAATGAGGCTAGCGGCCTAGGTAAAGACGATTCCGTCGTTTACGTGATTGACGTACGCAAGGTCTACTTGCCATATGCAATCGGTGAAGCTCAGGCACAGCCGTCTGGTTTCCCTGCCGTCGTTCGCGCCGAGAACGGCACACCTGGTATCACGCAGCTAACTTCGCCCGCTCCAGCTGATTTCAAACTGGCCACACTAATCAAGGGCGCTGGCGAGACCGTTGCCCAAGGAGACAACATCACGGTTCACTACTCAGGCTTTGTCTGGGGTGGCGACAAATTTGATTCATCTTGGGACAGAGGAGCTCCGGCCCAATTCCAGCTAAGTGAAGGTCAACTAATTGCCGGATTCATTAAGGCATTAGACGGCCAAACTGTTGGCTCACAGGTCATTGCAGTCATTCCTCCATCCGAAGGATACGGAGACCAAGAACAGGGAAGCATTCCAGCTAACTCAACATTGATCTTCGTTATTGACATACTTGGCACTAATAAGCCAGCTAAATAAGCATCGGGGGAATGATGTCGCAGGGGACTTCACAGCCAGCCAAATCCGATAAGTCGGAGAGGCTGCTTCAGCTGACCTGCGCCTTGCTTTTTGCCGAACGCGGTCTGACAAAGGCTGAACTCTTTAGATCAATTCCTGGCTACATTGATGCAGTAAATTCTGGTACAGCAGAAGATGCTTTAAACCGCATGTTTGAACGTGACAAAACTGGGTTGCGCGAAACCGGAATTCAGGTTTACACACCCAACCCAAGCGCCGAAGCTGAAGAAATTTGCTACATAATCGCCGACGATACCTTCACTTGGCCAAGGCAACTTGAGCTAACTGCAAAGCAACTTCAGCTTTTGACCTTGGCAGCACAGGTTTGGTCTCAGGCCTCGTTAGAGGCTGATGCCAGTCAGGCGCTCGTAAGACTGAAGGCTCTGGGTATTGAACAGGCAGCAGATGACCTTATTGGTGTTGCTCCAAGAATCAGAACTCACGAACCATGCTTCTCGCCGCTGACTTCGGCGATTCAAGACCTGACGCAGGTAACCTTTAACTACCGCAAATCAAACGGTGAGGTCACTAAGCGCGAGGTTCAGCCTTGGTCACTTCAAAATGTTGACGGACAGTGGCTTTTGCAATGCTGGGACGTAAATCAAAAAGATGTGCGCAATTTCGTGCTTAAGCGAATTGTCTCCAAGGTCCAAATTGTTAGAAACGGTGACCTCGAAGTTAATTTTGAAGCGCCTACAGACCAGCAGTTAGCCGAAGCCAATAAATCGCTTGCCGAGCACATCGCAAATCAAGTTTGTGAACTCAATGTTTTAAAGGACACCGGAGCCTGGTTCCATTTTCATCTTGATGATTCCGCAAGTGATGGCCACATTTCATTCAACTACATGGATTTGGAATTGCTGGCTGAGGAACTAAGAGACTTTGGGGCAGAGGTAAAGGTAATCAGACCAAAGGAACTCGCAGACGCGGTTCGCGCCGGATTCCAGAAGGTGGCTTCGGACCATGCCTAAATTGAATAATTTCAACGGCGAAGACCGATACAACTTCATGCTTTCACTTGTTGCGTTTTTGCAAAACAGAGGACCAGTTTCGGTAGAGGAAGCCGCATCCCACTTTGAACTCGATGCAAAATACCTTCGCAAGGTAGTCACATCAATTAACGAGGCCAGAGCCGAGGTAAGTGGATTCGAGCAATGGTTCTTCATGATTGATCTTGATGAACTAGAGGAAAACGGAATTCTTTCCCTAATTGACAATCTCGTTGTTGACGATGTTCCAAAGCTTTCAAACCGTCAAGCTTCAGCAATTGCTGCTGGCTTGAATTACCTTGCCTCGCTTCCAGCCTTCAAGGACGATGAGGACATCAAGCTCTTGCAAGAGGCGTTCGCATCAAATGTCATTAGAGGCATAAACCCTCTTATTGAATTACGACCAGGCAGCGCGGAAGCTGGGGCAGAGACTATTCGCAAGGCAATTCTTGGCGAGAAGCAAATTCAGTGCGAGTACATAAACCAAAAGGGGGAACGAGCAACTCGAACTCTTGAGCCGTTGAGACTTGATGCCAGAGCAGACGGTTGGTACTTGCGTGCATTTTGTCCGATACACAAAGAGGTTCGAAACTTCAAACTCGACCGCATGCGTTCGATATCGGTTTTGGATGAAACGCTTTCGCTGGCGGCCAGGGGAGTAAGTGAAATTGAGGATGCCGTTTATGTTGCTTCATCTACTGACACCAAGGTGCTGGTAGAGGTTGAGCCTGAGGCCTACCGCTTAATTTCTGAATTCAAAAATGTTAGCGAACCAACAAACGTTGAAAATGGAAGACTGCGCGCCGAGATTAAGGTTGGGCACTTGCCGAACATTGGTCGACTCGTTGCAAGATACGGTGGCGCTGCGAAAGTGATAGCACCTGCCGAAGCCAAAAAGATTGTTAAGAAATACGCCCTGGCTGCTCTTGGTGAATCAACACCCGATCCAGTTGAAGACGAGGACTAAATGGGCGTCACCTTCTGGGTCTGGACCTGGACTCTTCTAGTTGTTTTTGCATTGGTTTTTCTTGGCCTAATCACTAAGTCGCTTTTCAACAGACTCCTATCGGCGGCCCACCAGCTGGAGCGAATCACGACCAAGCTAGAGAGCCTTTCTGCGCTGCTAGATGAGAAACCAAGCATTCAACGTCCCGAAGACTCCCTGCTTGCCGACCAAGGCCTGGTCCTTGCGCGCAGGAAGGCGCTTTTGAAGGCAAAGATAAAGAAACAAGAGCAACGACAGCGTAGGCTTATAGCGTCTTTGAAGCGTTTTGACCCAAATGAAAGCAGGTTCCACTGATGCGACTAAATGGCATGGAATGGATCATCATCCTTGTTATCGTTTTGCTGCTCTGGGGAGGTCCAAAACTTCCAGGTCTTGCCAAGAGCCTTGCGCAATCGCTTCGAATCTTCAAAAAAGAAATTAAGAGCGATGACAAGCCAAAGGATGAAGGCAGCTCAAGCAACTAACAGTTGCTTCAAAAGCTATACCCATGGCTAAAAAACGAAACCCAGGCGCAAAAATGAGCCTTGGCGGTCATCTTAGGGAACTGCGTACCCGTCTTTTTGTGTCTGCCATTTTTATTCTGGCTGGCACCATCGCTGGCTGGTTCCTCTTTGAGCCAGTGTTTCAGATTCTCCAAAACCCAGTGGTGCAATTGGCAAACGCCAAAGGCATAAATGCCACTTTAAACATTGGGACTGTGGCCGGAGCATTTGACCTTCAGCTGCAGGTATCGATATTCCTGGGCGTATTGATGTCTAGCCCGGTCTGGATCTTCAACCTATGGGCCTTCGTCACACCTGGACTAAAAAAGCGTGAACGCAAATACACTCTTGGGTTCGTTTTCTCTGCGTTGCCACTTTTTCTCGTTGGTTGTTGGTTAGCTTGGATTTCTTTGCCGGGATTTGTGTCTACCTTGATTGGCTTTACGCCACAGGGCACAGCCAACGTAATTAATGCCAACGAGTACATTCTTTTCACTATCCGAATTTTGCTTGTTTTTGGTTTGGCCTTTGTGCTGCCGGTGGTTTTGGTCATGTTGAACTTTGCCGGACTTGTCACGGCACATAGCATCATCAAATCATGGCGGCTTGCAGTATTCGTTATTGCAGTAATTGCGGCGTTGGCAACTCCAACGGCAGACCCAATGTCAATGTTCTTGGTGATGATTCCTTTGGTTGCCCTCTATTTCATAGCGGCCGCAATAACGTACCTCAACGATAAAAGGCGTGAGCGGGCAATAGCCAGGTTTGATGCTGAACTCGATTCAGAAATCAACACCCATGAATGAGCCAGAGCTTAGCCACGCAGAACGTTTTGCAAAGGCTAAGGAGAAGGCCAAGAATCCATCGATTCAAGACTTCGCTAACTTATTGAAGTTTCCGATGGACCCGTTCCAAGAGCAGGCATGCGTTGCTCTTGCGAAGGGCAAGGGAGTGCTGGTTGCAGCCCCTACCGGTGCCGGTAAAACAATCGTTGGAGAATTCGCTATTCACCTTGCTATTGAAAAAAATCAAAAAGTTTTTTACACAACACCAATCAAGGCACTTAGTAACCAAAAGTATGCCGAACTTGCAAAGCGTTACGGAAATGAGCGAGTTGGCCTACTAACCGGCGATTCAAATCAGAATTCCGATGCCCAGATTGTTGTGATGACCACCGAGGTGCTTCGCAATATGATTTACGCGAACTCAAACTCTCTAATAAGCCTTGGCTACGTTGTGATGGACGAGGTGCACTACCTGGCCGATAGATTCAGGGGAGCGGTCTGGGAAGAGGTAATTCTGCACTTACCGAAGGATGTAAAAATCGTTTCGCTTAGCGCAACAGTTTCAAACGCCGAAGAATTTGGTGCCTGGCTAGACGAAGTGCGTGGAGATACCGAAATCATCGTCTCCGAAATTAGACCAGTACCGCTTAACCAGCACGTTTTGTTTGGCGATGAACTCATGGAGCTGTTTGATGAGGCATCGAAGGACCCGAGGGTAAATCCCGAGCTGGCTCAAATGCATGCAAGTAAACTGCGAAGCCCAATCAACAAGCCGCACCGTGGTCGCCGAAGCGATTACCGAAACTCGCGCATGCAGCTTAAGCAGATCAACAGAATCTCTAAACCCGAGATTGTGGATATTCTTGACGACGAAGACTTACTACCTGCCATCTTCTTTGTGTTCTCTCGTGCGGGCTGTGAGGCTGGAGTTAAGGCTTGCCAAAGCCACAACATTCGCCTGACCACCACCGAAGAGAAGCAAGAGATTCGCCGAATCGTCGAGGAGCGTTGCTACAACATCGCCGACGAGGACCTCTCAACCCTGGGATATTTTGAATGGCTGAGCGGTCTTGAACGAGGAGTGGCCGCCCACCACGCAGGAATGCTGCCTGCATTTAAGGAAGTAGTTGAAGAACTTTTTCTTCGCAAACTAGTAAAAGTTGTATTCGCAACCGAAACCCTTGCGCTGGGAATAAACATGCCCGCAAGAACAGTGGTGCTAGAGCGTTTAGATAAGTTCAACGGGGAGGGTCGCGTAAATCTCACACCGGGTGAATACACGCAGCTCACTGGTCGCGCCGGTCGTCGCGGTATTGACACCCAGGGACACTCGGTTATTCAGTGGAGCGCAAATCTAGACCCAAACAGCGTTGCCGGTTTAGCAAGCAAGCGAACATATCCGCTTATCAGTCCATTTAGACCTACATACAACATGTCGGTTAACTTGCTCGAAGCGTTTGGTCGCGAACGTTCAAGAGAAGTTCTAGAGACCTCTTTTGCGCAGTTCCAAGCCGACCGTTCGGTGGTTGGTTTAGCTCGTGGAATTCGCGAGAAGCAAGTTTCGCTCGAGGGCTACGAGATGGCCATGAAATGCCACCAGGGGGACTTTGTTGAATATGCAAAGATCCGTCGAGAAATCACCGACATCGAACGTGCGCTTTCGGCATCTAGAGTTCGAGCAGACCGAGGAAAAGATCTGAGGCAAAGCAAAGGTCGCCACCTGCAAGAGCAGCGGCTAAACCAGCTGAAGCGAGACTTGCGCTCACACCCTTGCCACTCGTGCAACGAGCGCGAAGCACATGCCAGATGGGGAGAGCGTTGGTTCAAACTCAGTCGCGAACTTGAAGCAGTAATCAGCCAGATTGAAGGCCGCACAAATCAGGTTGCTAAAACCTTTGACAAGATTTGCGATCTGCTAGCCGACCTAAATTACATTCACGTAGTTGATGGTGACTTTGAGGTTCTTGAGGCTGGTAAAACCCTTGCGCGCATATACGGCGAACGAGACCTGCTTATTTCAGAGTGCCTACGCGAAGGCGTCTGGAACAAACTTGACCCAGCCGGCTTAGCCGCCATGGCTGCTGCTCTGGTTTATGAAGCTAGACGCGAAGAAGAGTGGGAACCAAGACTTCCTAAGGGAAACTTTGCCGAAGTACTGCAGACAACGGTTGAAATTTGGGAAGACCTAGAAGAACTTGCACATTCACACAAACTAGGCCAAACCGCACCGTTGGATTTGAGTTTGAGTTTGCCAATTCATCGATGGGCTTCTGGGGCAAAGCTAGATTCTGTTCTAGATGCTGCAGATTTGCTGGCCGGTGATTTCATTCGATGGGCAAAACAGATTATTGACCTCCTAGACCAGGTTGCGCAAACCGCTAACCCTGAGCTGGCGGTCACAGCTAAAGCTGCGGTAGACAAAGTTAAACGTGGCATCGTTGCCTACTCGTACTACGGATAGTCAATGATTCATAAATTAATCACAGAGAAACGCATGCGTCTCGTAATCAAATTGCTCATAGCAATTGGTGGGGGATTAGCCTCAAGCCTCGCGATGCCTAGGGAAAACATTTCACCGCTAATTTTTATTGCGGTGTTTGCGCTCATGTTTTCGATTCACAATCTTCGCTCACTGCAGGCGCTTTTAGTGGGCTTTGCTGGAGGCCTGGCTTTTTACCTGAGTCAGATTGAATGGCTTTCACTTTACCTAGGTCCAGTGCCTTGGTTGGCCTTATCGGTTCTAGAAGCTTTAATTTTTGCCATCGGAATGTTTGCCATGGGCTTGGTCTGGAAATTTCTGGATAACCAAATTTCCGGCTCTTCTACGTGGAGCGTTTTAATTACTTCACTTGGGCTCGCGATTGTTTGGATTGCCCGAGAGTGGGTATCAATTACTTTGCCGTACGGCGGTTTCCCCTGGAGCAGACTCGCGCAGACTCAATCGGAAACCGTTTTGAGTAAATGGGTTTTCTGGGGCGGTCTTGGTTGGCTTGGGTTCTTGATGGCACTGGCGTCTGCCATCTTTGCCGTGATTGTTTCCAGATACAAGCAGGGCTCAATCCCTCGGCTTTTTAAGTTACCAGTAATTGCAACACTTCTTTTTATTTTCCTTGTACCTGCGGCAACAAACCTGAATTCCGGTCCTGAGACTGGAACAATCCGAATTGGTGCGGTTCAGGGCAACGCCAACGCAGGACTGTTTGCAAATGTTTCGCGGGGAAGCATTCTTAAAAACCACCTTGATGCCAGCTTGCTTCTAGAAGGTAAGTCTGTTGATTTAGTGGTTTGGCCAGAGAACGCCTCAGACTTAAGCCCCTTTGCAAGCCCCGCCGCGAAATCCGCGATCGAAACTTTTGTGAATGATGAAGTGAAGGTTCCGCTTATTTTTGGAACCATCACCGAGCGCGGTGACAGCATTTACAACAGTTCAATTCTCTGGAAACCACAACTTGGACCAACCGATTGGTATGACAAGAAGAGACCGGTTCCATTTGCAGAATACGTACCCGATAGGGATTTCTGGTACCAGCTAGCGCCTGACCTTATTGGTTTGGTTTCACGAGGATATTCATTTGGCGAACGCGATGGCATTTTTGAAATCGCTCAGGGAAAACTCGGGACTCTTATTTGCTTTGAAATTGCCGTGGATGAAATTGGTCGAGACCTTGTGCATCAAGGAGCCCAAGTGATTCTGAGTCAAACAAATAATGCGGATTTTGGACGCAGCGATGAAACCTACCAGCAGGCCGCTTTCGCAAGGCTCAGGGCCATAGAGACCGGAAGAACCGTAGTAAACATTTCAACGGTTGGTGTCTCTGCAATTTACAACGCCGATGGCTCAATCTCACAACAGCTGCCAACCTTTGAAGCGGGAGCTATGGTTCAAGATGTGCCGCTTAGAACTTCTATTACTCCAGCGATGTTGTTTGGATCATGGGTAGATTTAATTATGAATTTGATTGCTGCGTTGGTAATTGCACTTGCAATTAGATGGCACTTATTAAATCGATTAGGGGCTGTCAAGTGAAGGCTCTAGTGATCATGCCAACATTCAACGAGAGCGGAAGCCTACAGACCACGGTCAGCTTGTTGCGAACGGTAAATTCCAATATTCACTTGCTAATAGTGGATGACAATAGCCCCGACGGCACCGGCGAAATTGCCGATAGCTTGCGAGATGAGAAAACCTTTGTTTTGCATCGCGAAAGCAAGCAAGGTTTGGGAGCTGCCTACCTAGAAGGTTTCACTTGGGCGCTAAGTAGAGACTACGAAGTTGTAGTTGAGATGGATGCCGACGGCAGCCATAGAGCCCAAGATTTGCAGGGGATTTTGAATGCTGCTGAGCACGCGGATCTAGCTATTGGTTCACGCTGGATTAACGGCGGCTCAGTTTTGAACTGGCCTTGGTATCGCAAGGCTATTTCAAGGGCAGGCAACCTCTACGCAAAAATCATGCTGCGCACCAACATAAGTGACATGACTGCCGGGTACCGCGCTTATCGTTCAGATTTTCTAAGGCAACTAAACCTAAATGGAGTAGCTGCACGTGGTTACGCGTTTCAAGTAGAGATGGCACTTCGAGTAGTTAAAGCCAGGGGAGTAGTTAAAGAAGTTCCCATTACCTTTATTGAACGCACTCAGGGTGCTTCAAAAATGACAACAGCCATAGTGCTCGAGGCGCTATGGCTGGTCACAAAGTGGAGTTTTTATAGGTCTGCTTGACCACCGGCGCGACGCGCACGAATGTATTCAAGGCGTTCCTGAAGAATTTCTTCTAGTTCTTCACGGCTGCGGCGCTCTAGAAGCATCTCCCAGTGTGAACGAGGGATCTTGTCTTCAGAAGCATCAAGCACAACCTGCTTGCCGTCTTCAAGCAAAATAGCCTGCTGCGGACAGCTCTTGCATTGCCAGGTTTGAGGAATTTCAGCATCGGCAGCAAAAACCATTTCAGAAATGTGATTGTTCTTGCACTGGAACGAGTGAGTAACTCTGGCCGAGTAATTTACGCCACGTTCGCTCTCTAGACTCTGTGCGCCTAGGCGCATTCCGCGCATTGTTTGCTGGGCCATTTTTCCTCCTAATTGGTTCGCCCTTTTGGGGCTCGACGAGGAACAACTCGGCGTGAACGCTCAATCTTCCCTCATTGTTGAGGTTTTCAGCAAACTATCAGCCTTAGCGGAGTGTCGCGACTGCATCATCACAGTGGTCTGTAACGATGGCAGTTGCTCCAAGCGATGCAAGTCTAAGCATTTCTGCCGAATTGTTTATGGTCCAGAAGTGAACTTCCAATCCACATGACTTTGCCATTTTGATAAATCGAGGGGAGTCCAAACGGATCGGGCCACGATGAGTGGGTACCTGCAAAGCAGAGCTTCCAAAGGCAACCTTGTTAAAAAGTTTCTGACTTCCGACAAGGCTGCAAACTAACAGTTTCAAAACTTTTGTGACACCCGCTGAGGTTTGTACCGGTGCGGTGAGCAACTTGATTGCTCGCAGACGTCTTTTCTCGCTGAAGCTGGAAATTAACACGTGCGAATGCGCATTCAAATTTTCAATCACCGAAACTGTCGGAATCAAGGCAGCGTCGGATTTGATGTCTAAATTGAATATTGTCTTAGGAAATGCAAGCAAAGCACGTTCCAAATCAATTACGCGTTTTCCAAACCCAATGTCAATTCCCTGAAGTTCAGACCAAGTGACTTGTGAAATTTTCTTATTTACGCCGGCTAGACGAAGCAGGTCGGCATCGTGAAAAATCACGGCAACACCATCAGAAGTTGCTTGCACATCGGTTTCAATAACATCGGCACCAGCATCAATTGCATCCGCGAATGCCTTGAGTGTGTTTTCTGGAACAAATTCACTCACCAAACCACGGTGAGCCAAAATCTTGACTGAATTTGTCGGCGAAAGTGGGGAAGTGGCATCTGAATTCATTGCGACCTCTCCGCTACTGTAATCGGTAGGCTCTAAACATGCGCCTTGGGTTTGATTTTATGTCTCTGAGACGCTTGATACGCCTCAACGTTGGCTTGATGATCTATGGATTAGGTCTAGCGATGATCGTTGAGGCGCAGATTGGTTTGCCACCTTGGGATGTCTTTGCAAAAGGAATCTCAATTCAACTTGGCACCAGCTACGGAATTGCCAGCGTAATTGTTAGCGCCTTGGTTTTAATCGCTTGGATTCCACTAAAGGTAAAGCCAGGAATTGGCAGCATTCTGAATGCAATCTTGATTGGCCTTTGGTCAGACGTTTTCATTCCCCAAATTTCTGCGGCTCAAGAAACTCTCAGAGCAAGCGCGGGCTACGCCAGTGACCTTTTGATGTTCCTCGTGGGAATGGTGATCGTTGCAATCGCAACCGGACTGTACATCACGTCTTATTTGGGATCAGGCCCTCGTGACGGCCTAATGATTGGAACTCAAAAGTTGCTTGGCTGGCCACTGTGGCGAATCCGAACCATGTACGAGGGGCTGGTCTTGATCATCGGTTGGCTCATGGGTGGTCAGGTGCGCGAAGGAACACTGATATTTGCCGTTTGCATTGGGGTATTGATGCAGCTTTCGCTCAAAATCTTCAAATACGACGAGAAAAGGCGTATCTGGTAGCCATGCAACCGGGTCAACACCGCGAAACCGCTCGCGTTATATTATGTAAACCAAATGGTGAGATTTTCTTACTAAAAACCTACTTTGACCCGGAAGTTGGCCTGCCGCCGCGCTGGATTACCCCAGGTGGCGGCATAGACGAAGGCGAATCCGTGCTTGAGGCCGCTGTGCGTGAGCTAGCTGAGGAAACCGGCATGAAATTGGCTCAGGAGGCTCTGGGTGAGCAAATCTGGAAAACCTCTGGTCGCTGGGATTGGGCTGACGGCAAAAATCACCACACATTTGAGGATCATTTCTATCTGCTGCAAATTGACGCATTTGAGCTGGATGATTCAGGCTGGACTGAAGATGAACGACGCGATGTCGTAGAACACCGATGGTGGAATCTTGCAGAGCTAAAAGAATCTGGTGAGCAGGTAAGTCCGCCAGGTCTGGTGGAGTTTCTCACCAGCCACCTCCAGGGCTGAATCCCTTTCGCCGATAATGAACATTATGTCAAGTAGCGTTTATCTGGCAACCAAGGCCGTTCTTCCCTAAGGGTCTGCTATTGGGCTGTTGCCGCTACCCAGTCATTAAGTTTGGTTTGACCGGCACCTGAATCAAGCGCCGAAGTTACCTTGGCAATTGCATCTTGGAATCTACGATCCAAATCAACGTCAGCCTTAGAGCTGTCGTGAGCAAGCTCATAGCTCACCACTCCTCCGGCGGCGTTCAAAATTACGATGTCCCGCACCGCACTAAGGTTGCCAGCGGTATTACCCGCAAAGATTTCACGAGCAACCTGGGCATTTTGAGCTGCATCGCCACCAAGCAATTGCTCAGTTGTGGCTCTAGCCAGGCCAAATTTGACCGGATTTAGGTTGAATTCACGAACCTCACCGCCAGAAACCTGCCAAATCTCGTTAGCCGAGGTGGTCGAAAGCTCGTCTAGGCCGTCATTTCCGCGGAAAACCAGGCCGGTACGGCCTCTGGCAGCCAATTCTCGGGCCAAAAGCGGTGCAATTTGACGATTTGCCACACCAAGCGAGGTGGCTACTGGCTGGGCAGGGTTGGCCAGCGGGCCTAAGAAGTTGAAGGTCGTAGGTATTGCCAAAAGCCTTCTTATTGGCGCCACGTAGCGCATTGCCGGGTGAAATACCGGGGCAAAAAAGAACGTGATGCCGGTCTTTTTGAACACCGATGCCACCTGGGAGGCATCTAGGTCCAAGCGAATGCCCAACGATTCCAACATTTCTGAAGACCCGGTCTTGCCTGAGGCTGAGCGGCTACCGTGCTTGAGCACCGGAACCCCGGCAGCGGCCGTCAAAATTGAGGCCATGCTGGAGATGTTGACGGTACCAATCAAATCTCCCCCGGTGCCAACGATATCCACGGCGTCCGATCCGGTTTCAAGCTTCAGGCAATTGGTGAGCATGGCATCAACCAGGCCGGAGATTTCATCCACCGATTCACCCTTGCGGCGCAGGCCAACCATAAAGGCGGCCACGATTCCATCGGCAACTTCACCTGACATAATCTGATCCAGCGCCCAGGTTGCCTCGGCACGATTTAAGTCGGTACCCAAAGCTAATTTGCTCAGAATCTGAGACCAGGTCAGCGGCAATGTCATAGGCCAAAGTTTAGCCATCTTTCGCATCAAAAGATTTTAGGAAAATTGTTTAAATTTGCTCGCGAGGCACGTCAAAATTGCCGAATTTACAAGGCCTTCGGGGTTAGTATTGAAGCATGACGACCATCAGCGCACCTGTCATTAATCGCCCTAGTGCAACCTCGGTTGGCACTATCGTTTGGCTTGGAAGCGAGGTGATGTTCTTCGCCGGCCTTTTCGCTATGTATTTCAGCCTTCGTGCCAATTCCCCAGAAATTTGGGCCAATGACACCCAGATTCTGAACGTGCCATTCGCTTTGGTCAACACCTTGATCCTGGTTGCCTCTTCATTTACAGCTCAGTTTGGTGTTTTTGCGGCAGAGCGTCTACAGCCTCGTGCAACCGGCCTATCCCCTGTCAAATGGGGTGTAGTTGAGTGGTTCTTCCTCAGCTACCTGCTGGGTGCAATCTTCGTTGCTGGTCAGTGCTGGGAATACGCAACCCTTATTTCTGAGGGTGTTGCGCTTAACTCAAACTCTTATGGCTCTGCCTTCTACATCACCACCGGTTTCCACGCGCTTCACGTGACCGGCGGTCTAATTGCCTTCCTATTCGTTATTGGTCGTACCTTTGCCGCAAAGAAGTACGGTCACTACGAAGCAACCAGCGCAATCGTTGTGTCTTACTACTGGCACTTCGTTGACGTGGTTTGGATCGGCCTTTTCCTAATCGTTTACGTTCTTAAATAATCTGAAAGACCAATTTCAAATGGCATTCAAGAAAAATCGTCGTAGCCCACTTGCTGCAATCATCGTGATGGCAGCTGGTCTTGCACTTACCGGTGGTGGCTATGCAGCTGCAACCGCTGCGGTAGATGCAGTTAAGCCAGTTTCAGCTGCCTACACGGCAGAACAGGTAACCGAAGGTAAGAAGCTGTTCCTTGCTAACTGTGCAAGCTGTCACGGTAAGAACGCAGAGGGCACCAAGGCTGCCCCATCACTTATCGGTGTTGGTGCTGCTGCCGTTGAATTCCAGGTTGATTCAGGTCGTATGCCTGGTCAGGCTTCAGGCCCTCAGCTTCAGGTAAAGAAGAAGCAATTTACCGATGAGCAGGTAGACGCACTGGTTGCATATGCCTCAACTCTTGGCGATGGCCCTGCGGTTCCAACCGAAGAAATGATTGCTGCGAACGGAAACGCAACCCGCGGTGGCGAGCTGTTCCGCATTAACTGTGCAATGTGTCACAACGCCGTTGGTGCCGGTGGTGCTCTTACCGAGGGTAAGTACGCTCCAGCGCTAAAGGGTGTTCCTGCTGACCACATCTACGAGGCTATGTTGACTGGTCCACAGAACATGCCGGTTTTCAATGATGCCAACCTGACTCCTCAGGACAAGAAGGACATCATCACTTACCTAAAGTTTGTGGAAGAAAACCCATCTGCCGGTGGTTATGAACTTGCGAACCTAGGTCCTGTTGTTGAAGGTCTGTTCACTTGGGTATTCATTCTTGGATTCATCATTGCAATCACCATCTGGCTTGGCGCAAAGTCAAACTAATTTCAATAAGTTTTCAATCTCAAACCAAAGGGAGCATCTAGAGTGAGCGAAAAGAAACTGGCTAAAGCCGGTTCAAAGAACTCAGAGCACGAGTACGCAGGCGGCCTAGCTGTTATTGCGCCAGACGCTGTGAAGGATCCAGGCCTTGAGCCACACCGCACTCGCATGACTGACAAGAGTGTCAAACACGAGAAGGCGGCTGCGCGTCAGGTTGCTGCGTTGTTCTTGGCATCTATCGTTGGAAGCGCTTTTGCCATCTACGCATACTTTGCATTCCCACTAACTGAGGAACTTGGCACAGTTCGCAACAACACTCTTCTACTGGGTCTTGGAATCACCCTTGGCTTGCTAGGAATTGGTATTGGTGCAGTGCACTGGGCAAAGACCTTGATGCCAGATGCAGAAGTTTCTGAAGAGCGTCACCAGACTCGTGGTTCCGAAGAAGTTCGCGCACGCGCAATTGAGATCATCAAGCTTGCCGATTCAGAATCTGGTTTCTCGCGTCGCAAACTTATTCGTCGTTCGCTTTACGGCGCACTTGCTTTGTTCCCACTACCAGCAATCATGATCTTTGGTGACTTGGGGCCTAACCCAGGCAACACCTTGCGTCACACAATGTGGAAGAAGGGCACTCGCCTTACTACAGACCCAACCGGTACCCCTATCAAGGCTTCCGATGTAACTCTTGGTTCTGTTTTCCACGTTATTCCAGAAGGTCTATCAGAGCTTGAGCACGGAAAGCTTGAAGAGAAGGCAAAGGCAGCTGTTCTACTTGTTCGCCTTGACCCTAAGGACTTGAAGGAATCTGCAGAGCGCAAGGACTGGTCTTACGACGGTATCGTTGCCTACTCAAAGATTTGTACTCACGTTGGTTGCCCTGTTGCGCTATACGAGCAGCAGACTCACCACCTACTTTGCCCATGTCACCAGTCAACATTCGATGTGACTGATGCTTGCAAGGTTATTTTTGGCCCTGCCTCTCGCCCACTTCCTCAGCTGCCTATCGCAGTTGATGCAGAGGGTTACCTAATTGCGCAGAGCGATTTCACTGAGCCTGTTGGCCCTAGCTTCTGGGAGCGTTAAAAATGAGTAATGCTGTTGCTGCACCAAAGAAGGGCGGTTTCCTTGCAGGTACCGCAAACTACCTAGACGAACGTGTTGGCGTTGCTGGCATTCTGAAGGAGTTTGGCCGCAAGGTCTTCCCTGATCACTGGTCATTCATGCTTGGTGAAGTTGCTCTTTACAGCTTCCTAGTGCTTTTGCTTTCAGGTACCTTCCTAACCTTCTTCTTCCAGCCTTCAATGGAGCCGGTCATCTACAACGGTGTTTACGGTCCACTTAAGGGCGCTGAGATGTCAATTGCGTACGCTTCAACTTTGGACATCTCGTTCGAAGTTCGTGGTGGTCTTTTGATGCGTCAGGTTCACCACTGGTCAGCGCTACTTTTCGTAGCCGCCGCAGGTCTACACATGCTTCGCGTTTTCTTCACCGGTGCTTTCCGCAAGCCACGTGAAATTAACTGGGTAGTTGGTTTCGTACTTTTCGTACTTGGTATGGCTGGTGGATTCACCGGTTACTCACTTCCAGATGACTTGCTATCAGGTAACGGTCTTCGCATTATCGATGGAATGATCAAGGGTCTACCGGTTATCGGTGCTTACACTTCATCACTTCTATTCGGTGGCGAATTCCCTGGTGAAGCAATCGTCGCCCGTCTATACGGTCTACATATCTTGCTTGTGCCTGCGTTGATTCTTGTCTTCATCGTGATTCACCTTTTCATGGTGGTAATTCACAAGCACACCCACTACTCAGGCCCAGGCCGTAAGGACACCAACGTTGTTGGTTACCCACTGATGCCTGTTTACGTTGCTAAGGCCGGTGGATTCTTCTTCATCGTGTTTGGTGTGATCATGCTGATTGCAGCAACTTTCACTATCAACCCGGTTTGGAACTACGGTGGCTACGACCCATCCCCTGTTTCTGCGGGTACTCAGCCTGACTGGTACATCGGTTGGCTAGATGGTGCTCTTCGTTTGGCACCAACAGGAATTGAAGTTCACTCAGGTGGCGTCACCTGGGCATGGAACATCTTGCTGCCAATGATCGTTGGTGTTGGTTTCCTAGTTGTTGTTGCCGCCTACCCGTTCATTGAAGCTTGGGTAACTGGAGACAAGCGCGAACACCACGTGCTTGACCGTCCACGCAACGCTCCTACTCGTACCGCAATTGGTGCAGCCGGAGTTACCTTCTACGCCGTGCTTTGGGCTGGTGCTGGTACTGACTTAATTGCTACCAACTTCAAGATGTCGCTAAACCAGGTACTAACCAGCATGCAGATTCTTCTGTTTGTTGCTCCAGTGCTTGCTTACATCATCACCAAGCGCACTTGCTTGTCACTACAGCGCAAGGACCGCTCAATTGCGCTACACGGTCGCGAGACCGGTCGCATCGTGCGCTTGCCTCACGGTGAGTACATTGAAGTTCACGAGCCGCTAGACGAGTTTGAACAGTGGAAGCTTGTTGACTTTAAGGACTACCAGCCAACCCTGGCTCGACCAAACGCTGCAGGCAAGATCACCTTGCGTGCACGTCTACGTGCCGGGCTATCACGCTTCTACTTCGAGGACCGCATTGCTCCGGTAACTCAGACCGAGATTGAAGATGCTCACCACCACGGTGATCACAGTGCCATTGAGAACAAAGACTCTCACTAAGACCAACTCTTCACGGAGTTAGATCAAGGAATGGGTCCAGGCATTTGCCTGGGCCCTATTCTTTTACTCAGCTTCAGCTTAAATTTGAACCCAAACAAATAGGCTTGCAGAATGTTCAACCACTCCAGCTCGCAGCACCAGAGCCAGCATGTAAATGCTGAGCAATACCAGGAGTACAAACGCGGGCACGATCTGATTGCCAGAAACATTGCCGATTTGATGGTTGCCGGTTGTGAGATCACCGACCAACAAGTTCAAGCTTGGATTGGTAAGCACTACGCATACATTTGCCAGTTTTGGAAACCTAACCGCATTGCCTATAAATCTTTGGCGCTTACCTACGTGATGGATCCGGCATTCAAGGCAACCTACGAAGCTTATGAAACAGGGTTGGCCCAATTCATTCAAAAGGCCATCAACATTTGGGCAGATGCCAACCTAGATGATTCAACCGTCACGAAGGAAAACTAAATGCTGACGGCAACATTTGTCTTCAAACAAAATAACGCCGATGGCGATTTCAAGAAACTTAATGACGAAATCATGCTTCGTGCCAAAGCTACCGATGGGTATGTTGGTAAAGAAAAGTGGCTCTCCCCCGATGGCTCGCAAATTCGCGTGATCTACTTCTTTGAATCCAAGGAATCGCTTGCACAATTCTCACGTGACGAAGTGCACCGTGAAGCCAAACAGCGATACGCGGAGTGGTACGACGGCTACCGGGTTGAGATAGCCGAGATTACCGGCTCTTGGGGCGACGGCAATTTGGCGTCTGCCATGCAGTAATAAAAAAATCCCACCATTGCTGGTGGGATTTTTTTGAGAGTTTATTACTAGTGAGCGTTCAATCCGCGGCTGCGCTCGAACACGAAACCAATCAGAGCAACTAGAGCCAGTGGGAAGCCGATGAAGAAAAGCCACCAACCAACTGCAAGAGCTGCGAAACAGATTGAGCCGAACAGACCTAGGAAGAATGGCCACCAGCTCCATGGAGCGAAGTAACCAATCTCTGATTCGCCGTCTTCGATGTTTCCGTCTTGGCGATCTTCAGGAACAACACCTTGGCGCTTAGAGGTGTTCTTTAGATAGAACGCAAGGAACAAAGACATGAAGCCAAGCATTGCTATTGCAGCAGTACCAATTGGCTCATATCCACCGTTGGTGTTGTACCACCAAATGGCATAGCCAACCGCGTCTACAAAGTAGAAGGCAGTGAGGACGTAAAAAAGATTACCGTTGAACTTCATTTGGCTTAGCCCTTCTTCTTTGCAGTGACCTTGGCTTCTGGAGCTGCAAACTCTGGGTGGTTCAAGTCAAACGCAGGTGACTCTGAACGCACGCGTGGAATAGAGGTGAAGTTGTGACGTGGGAACGGAGTGCCGGTTGCCCACTCCAGTGAACGTCCGTAACCCCATGGGTCGTTAAGAGTTGTCTTCTCTCCCTTGCGAGCTGTGATGTAAATGTTCCATAGGAAAGGAATGATCGACAACGCTAGCAATGCTGAACCAAATGTTGATACCTGGTTCATCCAAGTGAAGCCATCTTCAGGAAGGTAGGTTGCGTAGCGACGTGGCATACCAATAACACCTAACCAGTGCTGAATTAAGAATGTTGTGTGGAAACCAACAAACAAAAGCCAGAACTGGATCTTACCTAGACGCTCGTTCAGCATCTTTCCTGTCATCTTTGGGTACCAGAAGTAGATTCCGGCAAACATTGCGAACACAACGGTTCCGAAGATTACGTAGTGGAAGTGTGCAACCACAAAGTAGCTGTCTGAAAGGTGGAAGTCCAAAGCAGGTGAAGCAAGAATTACACCGGTTAGACCACCAAAGATAAATGTGGTCAAGAAGCCAAGGGCGTAGAGCATTGGTGTCTCAAAGGTGACCGAACCCTTCCAAAGAGTTCCGATCCAGTTGAATACCTTCACACCGGTTGGAATCGCAATCAACATGGTGGTAAACGCAAAGAACGGTAGCAATACCGATCCGGTCACGTACATGTGGTGCGCCCATACGGTCATAGACAGCGCTGCAATAGCGATGGTCGCGTAAACCAAAGTCTTGTAACCAAAGATTGGCTTGCGGCTAAATACCGGGAAGATTTCGGAAATGATTCCAAAGAATGGCAACGCCAAAATGTAAACCTCTGGGTGACCGAAGAACCAGAACAGGTGCTGCCAAAGCATTGGTCCACCGTTAGCCGGGTCAAAGATGTGAGCGTCAAAACGACGGTCTGCACCAAGGGCAAACAACGCTGCAGCCAACGGTGGGAAACACATGATTACCAAGATTGACGTAACCAGAGTGTTCCAAGTGAAGACTGGAAGACGGAACATGGTCATGCCAGGAGCACGCATGGTCAAGATCGTGGTGATGAAGTTAACACCACCCATGATTGTTCCAAAACCACCAAGAGCCAAACCAAAGACCCAAAGGTCACCACCAAGGCCCGGTGAGAAAGTGGTGTTTGAAAGTGGCGCATAAGCGAACCAACCAAAGCTCGCTGCACCCTGTGGAGTGAAGAAGCCGGCAACTGCCACGAATGAACCGAAGAAGTAGAACCAGTAAGCGATTGCGTTAAGACGCGGGAACGCAACATCGGGTGCACCAATCTGAACTGGCATCAAGATGTTTGCAAACGCTGCGAAAAGTGGAGTCGCAAACATCAGCAACATGATTGTCCCGTGCATGGTGAAAAGCTGGTTGTACTGCTCTTTGGTCTGAACAATTTCAAGACCAGGTGCAGTCAGCTGTGCGCGAATGACCAGAGCCATCACACCACCGATAAGGAAGTAAAGGAAAGAGGTGATCAGGTACAGGTAACCGATCTTCTTGTGGTCTGTGGTGGTAACCCAGTCAACAAGAATTTGACCCTTGGTCTTCTTTAAAGATCCGTAGGTTGACTTGCTTGCGGTAGCGGTAGCCATTTACTTAGCCTCTAATCTCTGGGTTGTCACCAGGAAGGTTCTGGTTGCGGTCGTACTTGGTGTCTAGCTGACCTACATTGCCGGCAGCTGCAAGCTTTTGCATTTGCGCATCGTACTCGGCCTGCGAAACAACCTTTACGTTGAACAACATCATTGAGTGGTATTCACCACAGAGCTCTGCACACTTGCCCTTGTATGTGCCTTCAACCTGCGGAGTGAAGTACATGTGGTTTGTGCGTCCTGGGAACATGTCCTTCTTGTAAAGGAAGTCAATTACCCAGAAAGAGTGGATTACATCGCGGGCAGAAAGGTCAACCTTTACGCTCTTACCGACTGGCAAGTAAAGAGTTGGAAGCGATGCTTCAGAACCAGTTTCGCCATTGTATTGCGACTGGATGCCAGATTCATAAACGTTTTCGTCAACGTAGTTAAAGTCCCAGCTCCACTGCTTGGCAATTACCTGAATTTCAACGTCTGGGTTAGCAACCGGAGCCTCGATTGCGGCCATGTCTCGTGCTGTGAAAGCAAAGAAACCAATGGTGATGATCAACGGAACAACTGTGAACATTACTTCAATTGGGTTGTTGTAACGAAGCTGAGCTGGAAGGCCAGTCTCACCCTTGCGGCGGCGGTAAACAATGATTGCGTAGAACATCAGTGCCCAGGCAATGATTCCAACTGCCCAAAGCACGATCCACGAGGTGGTCCATAGGCCGGTGATGCGGTCTGTGTGGTTAGTTACACCAGGTACGCCAGGCAAGAAACCTCGCGAAAACTCATCCTGCGAACAACCGGTTAGCAGCAACATAATTGATGCCGCAGAAGGCAAAACAGCCCACTTTGATCCAAGCTTTTTCAGCACAATCGACCCTTCAGAGACGAACTCGTTACTCTTCTATCCTACGCTCAGGAATTGCCTAAAACCTGCAGAAAACGCCTGAATTTAGAGGGTTTTTCTAAACAAAAAGCCCTCCCGGTGCCTCGTTTTGAGGCGGCCCGGGAGGGCTTTCCTAGAAAAGTATTCTGATTTAGCTGAATGAGTCACCACAGGCGCATGAGCCGGCAGCATTTGGGTTGTCGATTGTGAAACCCTGCTTCTGAATGGTGTCCTCGAAGTCGATTGAGGCGCCATCTAGGTAAGGCACGCTCATCTTGTCGACAACTACCTCTACCCCATCAAATTCCTTGACTACATCGTCTTCAGCTAGCTGCTCGTCAAAGTAAAGCTGGTAGATCAAACCTGAGCATCCACCTGGCTGAACAGCAACGCGCAGTCGTAGGTCGTCGCGACCCTCAGCCTCGATCAAGGTGCGAACCTTGCTCTGAGCCTGTTCGGTTAGCGAAACACCATTGTCAATTGAAGATTCGTTTAGAACCTGTGACATTTTGACTCCTTTTGACGATTTAAACCTGCAATAAGACTAACTTATCGGGCTTCGTGAGCATTCCCGGCTAGCAGCAAAAGTGCCTCAGAAACCATGGCTTTCTTGAGCATTTCAAGGTCCACCGACTCATTTGGGCTGTGGGCCCTGGAATCTGGATCCTCTACCCCGGTCACCAGAATCTGGGCCTCTGGGAATACCTCGGTGAGGTCTGCAATGAACGGAATTGAGCCACCAATGCCGATATTCACCGATTCTTGGCCAAATCCGGCGCTAAGTGCCGCCTCGGCAGCAGGTTTTGCCCAGCCACCTTTTAGGTCGGCAAATGGCTTGCCAAGCTCAATTTCACCGTATTTCAGGCTGGCTCCGAACGGTAAATTAGCCTCCAAGTGCGCTCGCAACAAGGCCAGAGCCTCTTCTGGCACCTCTCCGGGGGCAATTCTGAGGCTGATTTTGGACTTTACGCTTGGCAGCATGGTGTTTGAAGACATCGCCACGGTTTGGCCGTCGATACCAATCACAGTTAGGGCCGGCTTGGTCCAGATTCGGTCCAAAATGCTTCCCGAGCCGATTTGCTGGGTGGTTGGAAGTAGGCCCGAATCGGTACGCAATTGGTCCTCAGAGTAAGGCAATTCATCGGCTTTGCCTTGTTTAAGACCCTGGATGGCAACGTTTCCGGCTTCATCGTGGAGTGTGGCAAGAAGTTTTATGGTGGCCATCATGGCATCTGGCACTGCCCCGCCGTACATGCCTGAATGCAGAGCGTGATCGAGGGTTGAAACCTCAATGACCTGAGAGACCAAGCCACGAAGAGTTGTGGTCAGTGCAGGAATCTCAACGGTCCAGTTTCCCGAATCGGCCACGATGATTACATCTGCGGCAAGGTCTGTGGCGTTTTCATCTAGGAAGTTTCTAAAGGTTGGTGAGCCAGCCTCTTCCTCGCCCTCGATGAATAAGGTGAGCCCCAGCTCAAAGTCAGCTCCGGCGATTTCCTTGATGGCTCGGATTGCGGCCAAGTGGGTGACGATGCCCGCCTTATCGTCTGCGGCACCGCGACCATAAAGTCTGGTTCCCTTGAGGGTTGGTTCAAAGGGTTTGGTTTGCCATGCCCCGTCGTCGCCCGGCGGCTGAACATCGTGGTGGGCATACAAAAGAATTTGTGGCTTGCCGTTTTTGGCGGCTCTTCTAGCCACGACCGCTGGGGCCCCTGGCTTGCCATCGGCATGAGATCTACGAACGTCTACAAAATCAAAAACCTGAGTACCTTTTAGTAATTCGGAAACTGCTTTTGCGCTTCGCTCAAGGTCTTGCGCATCGAAAGCCTCCCAAGCAATGCCCGGTATCTTTGCCAATTCAATGAGTTCGCTGGTGAACGAGTCAAAGTTTCGGTTAACGAACGATTTAGCCTGACTGATGGTTGCTTCAGTATTTTGCGACATGGTCATGAGAGTAATCTATTAGTTCAAAGCCATACTTCAGAGGAACTCTAATGACTGAACAAGATTCAAAGGCATCAGGCAAAGGTCGCGCTACCCCATCGCGAAAGCAACAAGAGGCCGCTAACTTGCGACCACTGGTTGGCCAAAAGACTCCTGAAGCAAAAAAGGCGGACCGCGCTCGTATTCGTGAGGATCGCGTGAAGGCTCGTAACGGCATGGCCAATGGTGACGAAAAGTACCTGGGCGTTCGTGACCGTGGCCCACAGAGAAAATTTGTGCGTGACTACGTTGACTCAAAATTCACCTTGGGCGAAATGGTTATGCCAGCTCTTATGCTCGTGATTCTGATTTCGGCAATTGATTCTTACGCAGTTCAGGTTGCTACCCTGCTAACCATGTGGACACTCTTTATTGGTGTTGCCATTAACGGTTGGTTGCTTGGCCGAGGTGCAGTAAAGGCGCTAGAGGCAAAGTACGGTGCTAGCAAGGTTGAGTCTGGAATCAAGTGGTACGCGGCAATGCGTTCAATTCAAATGCGCCCGATGCGACTGCCAAAGCCACAGGTAAAGCGTGGCACCAAGGTTCAGCCGTAAGCAGTTCAGCCATAATTCAAAAGCTTTTACGAAAAATCCCGCTCATGATTGAGCGGGATTTTTTTACTTGAAGCTCTTGTTTATCTTGCGAGCCCAAAGCGGACCGCTGTAGATCCAACCGGTGTATCCCTGAACTAGGGTTGCACCATTTTCAATTCGTTCGCGGGCTTCCTCGGCGGTTTCGATTCCACCAACTGAGATGATTGCGGCTTTACCATTCATGCGAGCGTTCAGCAGGCGCAATACTTCAAGTGATCTCTGCTTGAGCGGTGCACCCGAAAGACCACCAGCGCCAATTTGCTGAATTCTTTGTGCACTGGTTTTTAGATGTTCCCTGCCGATTGTGGTGTTGGTTGCAATCACACCGGCAAGCCCTAGGTCTAACGCCAAATCTGCAACCGCAGCAATGTCTTCGTTGGCTAGGTCCGGGGCAATCTTTACCAGCACCGGCTTACCAAGGCTCTCTTGAATTACGGCAAGCAAAATTGGTTCAAGCGCTTCTACCGATTGAAGCGATCGCAAATCCGGTGTGTTTGGTGATGAAACATTCACAGCGAGGTAGTCGGCAAATGGTGCCAATAGTCTTGCGCTGGTTCGATAATCTTCCACGGCATTTTCAACATCTACAACTTTTGATTTGCCAATGTTCACGCCAATTACTGGAAGCTTTGAGTTGCCCTTTGCGCGCAACTTCTCAAGGCGCTTTGCAATTACCTGGGCACCTTGATTATTGAAACCCATGCGGTTAATAAGTGCACGGTCTGGAATCAAGCGAAAGAGTCTTGGCTTTTCGTTTCCGCCCTGGGCAATTGCTGTCACGGTACCAATTTCAACGTGTGAGAAACCAAGTTCACCCAAAGCCTTTACCGCAACTGCATTTTTGTCGAAGCCCGCTGCAAGTCCAAAAGGAGCGTCAAAATGCAAACCAAAAGCTTGAACCGAACCTTTACCGCTCACTGGAAGCTTGGCAAGTTTGGTAACGCCTAAGGCACCCGCTGCTCTAATGGCAAACATCACAAGGTGATGTGCGCGTTCGGCATCCATGCGCGCGAAAACTACTTTGAAAATTAGTTTGTAAATCATTACAGATTAACGATTTGCTTCCTGTGAGGTTCGCTCTTCGCGATTCACCTTAAGCAAAGTAATTGCCGCTTCAAAATCTTCAAGGCTCTCCCAGCCCTGGTAAACGCTGGCAAATCGCATGAACGCAACTTCGTCAAGATTGCGAAGCGGCTCAAGAATAGCCAAACCAATATCGTTGGATTCAATTTGAGCGGCGCCGGTGGCACGCACGGCTTCTTCAACCTGCTGGGCTAACATGGCAAGATCTGCCTCGGAGACCGGGCGCCCCTGACAGGCTTTGCGAACACCGGCCACAATGCGGTCGCGGCTAAAAGGTTGAGTTACGCCACTTCGTTTTACAACTGTGAGGCTGGCGGTTTCTGTGGTGCTGAAACGCATGTTGCATTCCGGGCACTGGCGGCGACGTCGAATCGACGAACCGTCGTCTGAAGTGCGCGAGTCAGTTACACGTGAATCCGGGTACCTGCAGAATGGGCAAAACATACTGGATGAACTCCTAGATGTTGATTGTTATTTTATCCTAGGCCCTACCCCTAGTAGTTGGGCTAGAGGCACACCCTTTTTGACAAGCGCCGTTAGACGTCAAAACGCGCGGTTACAGCCTCGCCGTGCGCCGGTAGACCCTCGGCATCGGCAAAGTCAGCAACCAATTCCGCCACTGCCTTCAAACCCACTTTGGAGTAGTCGATTACCTGTTGAGGGCGAAGGAAACTGTGCACACCAAGCCCAGAGCCAAATTTTGCCTGCTGACCGGTTGGCAGCACGTGACTTGAGCCAGCAAGGTAATCGCCAAGGCTTACCGGCGAGTACTCACCCAAGAAGATAGCTCCGGCATTGGTGATCTGACCCAAAATTGAAGAATTGTTTTGCGTGTGAATTTCTAGGTGCTCGGTTGCATAGAAATTTGCAAACTTAATGGCCGAATCAATGTCATCTACAAGCACCACGGCAGATTGCTGGCCCTCGAGTGCAGCGCGCACGCGATCGGAACTTGCGGTTTGCGCCACGATGTCGGACAGCTCATTGATCACAGCGTTGGCTAACTCAACAGAATCGGTAACCAATACCGACGCCGCTGCTTCGTCGTGCTCTGCCTGACTTACTAGGTCGTAGGCAATAAATCTTGCGTTTGCTGATTCATCGGCAAGGACCAAAATCTCTGTGGTGCCTGCTTCAGAATCAATACCGATGGTTCCGCGAAGGGCACGCTTGGCAGCAGCCACATAAATGTTTCCAGGTCCGGTTACCAAACTCACTGGAGCAAAATCTATTTGAGGCAAACCATAGGCAAAGGCTGCCACTGCTGCAGGGCCACCCATGCAATACACATCGGTTGCACCAAGTAGCGCCGCTGTCGCAAGAACGGTTGGGTGCGGACGACCATTGAAATCTTTTTGAGCCGGTGATGCAACCGCAAGTCGTTTTACGCCAGCAACCTGCGCAGGTACAACGTTCATGATCACGCTGGATGGGTAAACCGCTTTGCCGCCTGGTACATAAAGACCAACCGAGTCAACTGGTTGCCACCGCTGGTTGACGGTTGCGCCTTCGGCCAATTGCACCGAGGTGTCCTTTGGCATGTTTGCCCTAGACACCTTGAAGACTCGTTCAATAGATTCTTCGATGGCCTTGCGAAGGGTTGGCGAAAGCTCGGCAAGCGCGCGATCAAGCTCTTCTTGAGAAACCTTGATTGGGCGCGGGTCTACCCCATCGCGATCCAGAGTTACCTTGACCACGGCGTCTTGGCCATTTAGGCGCACATCTTCGAGGAGCGGGATTATTTGCTCAACTGCCTTGGTTATATCTACAGCTGCTCGTGGAACCAAGTGGTTGGCGCTGATTGAATCAAAAGACTTGCCGCGAAGGTCCACGGTACGCAAATTCACTGCAACACCCATGATTTCCTCCGATTTGGCTTTACGAGTAATTGTAAAGGTGAGCACCCCAACCTGTACCCTTAACTAGACCCCAAACAGAAAATGAGCAATGAACGCCTTTGAAGTTATAACTGATTCAACCGAAGCACTTCGCGCAAGTTTCCGACTGCACGCCTCTGGGGTATCGGTAATCACAATGATTGACGAAGCGGGGAACCCTGCCGGATTCACAGCAACCTCAATGACCTCACTTGGCGCTAACCCGCCATTGGCCTCCTTCAACGTTGCCTCAGGATCAAGCTCATGGCCAATTCTGTGCAAGGCAAAGTATGTGGCTATTCACACTTTGGGTGACAGAAACCTGGAACTAGCTGGGCGAATGGCTGCTGACCACACACTTAGATTTACCAAGAGCGACTGGGTTCGCGGCCCTCACGACTTGCCAATCTTTGAAGATGCAACTTCGGTAATGATTTGCGAAATTCGCGAAATTCACAATGTGGAAAATAACGCGGTTGTGATTGTCAACGTACTTGAAGGTTTGGTCGGCGAAGTTGGCCCTGCCCTGCTTTACTACCAGCGCCACTACATGAGCCCTGGTAAGTCCCTTAACTAACTAAGGCACTTTGCGCCAAGCAACACCTTAAATTCACCAAGCAACTCAGTTGAAATTCTCACCCTAGGTTGCAATTTGAATAGTCGCTCGCCGCTTTCTCCCACCAATTTGACATGAACCTCTTCGGTGCCCGAGTTGGCCCGCAGAATGCGATCTAGCTCCTCAAGCACTTCGCGAGTTGCCTCAGCCTCGGGAATTCGAACCACAACGGGCCCGCGAATGTAATCTGCACCGCCCTCGATTGTGTCAATAGAAAAAGCTCGAAGGCTATTGCCGTCATCACGTTGCGAGATGCTGCCCTTGACTACAACTACCTGGTCAGCCTCAAGGTTTCGTGCGAACTCCTGATAGGTCTTACCCATCAGCATCACTTGCATTTCACCTTCAAAATCCTCGATGGTAACCGCAGCGTATGGATTTCCAGATTGCCTTGCGACCTTGTGCTGAACCTGAGTAATCAAACCGGCAATTACCACTGACTCGCCATCTTGCAGGGTTTCGCTGGACTGAATTTCACCAATGGTGATTTGCGCATATCTGGCCAGCTGCTCTTCGCGCCCGGCAAGAGGATGGTCGCTGACATAAAGACCAAGCATGTCGCGTTCGTATGCCAGCTTCTCTTTCTTGTGCCACTCAGGTCTATCTGGTACCGAACCCGAGAAAGAACTATCTGCCATGGCATCGTCAAACATTGAACCAAACAGATCAACCTGACCAACCGCCTCATTCTTTTTGAGCGAGGCCTGAGAATCCACGGCCTCTTCGGCGATGTCGAATAGCGATCGACGAGTGTGACCAAGGGAATCGAATGCTCCGGCCTTAATCAAGGACTCCACCACACGCTTTGAACAAACAATTGCCGGAACCTTGCGAAGGAAGTCGTAGAACGAAGTGAATCTGCCCTTCTCCTCGCGCGTGCGTTTGATGCCATCCACCACGTTCAGGCCAACGTTTCGCACTGCGCCCAGGCCGAATCGAATGTCTTTACCAACCGCGCTAAATGCAGCAATGGATTCATTTACATCTGGAGCCAAAACTTGAATACCCATACGACGGCACTCACTTAGGTACATTCCAAGCTTGTCCTTAGAATCACCAACCGAGGTTAGAAGTGCCGCCATGTATTCGGCTGGATAGTTTGCCTTTAGATACGCAGTCCAATAAGAAAGCACACCATAAGCAGCGGAGTGCGCACGGTTAAAGGCGTAGTCAGCAAATGGAAGCAGCGTGTCCCACAGGGCCTTTACCGCTGCGTCTGAATAGCCATTTGATTTCATACCGTCTGAGAAGCCCTGGTACTGACGGTCTAGCTCGTCTTTATCTTTCTTACCCATCGCACGGCGAAGCAAGTCGGCTTTTCCAAGCGTGAAACCTGCAGCCTTTTGCGCAGCAGCCATTACCTGCTCTTGATAAACAATGAGTCCGTAGGTTGGATCCAAAACTTCAGACAGAGACTGCGAAAGTTCCGGGTGAACGGAATCAACTTCTTGTTGACCGTTCTTACGAAGCGCATAGTTGGTGTGCGAGTTCATACCCATTGGCCCTGGGCGGTATAGAGCAATAACCGCAGAGATGTGCTCGAACAAACTTGGCTTTAGCAGCCTGAGCAAAGAGCGCATGGCATTGCCGTCTAGCTGAAAAACACCCAGGGTGTCACCGCGCGAAAGCAATTCAAAGGTGGCTGGATCTGCATCCAGATCAAGATCCTCGAGAACAACGGTTTCACCGCGGTTTGATTTGATGTTGGCCAGAGTGTCATCTAGCACCGTGAGGTTACGAAGGCCCAAGAAGTCCATCTTCAAAAGCCCAAGTTTTTCACAAGGTGGTTGATCGAACTGAGTGATGATTGCGCCATCTTCATCGCGCTTCATGATTGGAATGACATCAATCAAAGGTTCGGCCGACATGATTACACCGGCGGCGTGCACGCCCCACTGGCGCTTTAGAGACTCAAGGCCCTGCGCGAGCTGAAACACCTTTGCGGAATCGTCGTCGTTCTCAATTAATTCTCGGAAGTCTGCTGCTTCTTTGTAGCGCTCAGATTTCTTGTCAATCAAATCGTTTAGTGCAATGTCACGACCAAGAACCATTGGCGGCATTGCCTTGGTGAGTTTTTCACCAACCGCGTAAGGCATAGCCAATACACGGCCGGCATCCTTTAGCGCCTGCTTTGCCTTGATGGTTCCAAAGGTTACAATCTGCGCAACGCGGTCGTCGCCATACTTATCGGAAACATAGCGAATCACTTCACCGCGACGACGATCGTCAAAGTCAACATCGATATCAGGCATCGATACACGTTCTGGGTTCAGGAAGCGCTCAAAAATGAGCCCGTGCTTAACCGGGTCAAGCTCGGTGATACCAAGTGCGTAGGCAACGATTGAGCCGGCAGCCGAACCACGGCCAGGACCCACGCGAATACCCTGCGCTCTTGCCCAAGCAATAAAGTCGGCAACAACCAAGAAGTAGCCCGGGAAACCCATCTGCTTAATAACTTCAACTTCATATGAAACTTGCTTTGCCTGCGCCTCAGGAATTTGACCCTTGTAACGTCGCTGCATTCCCGCCGCAACTTCTTGCTCAAACCAAGTGGCTTCAGTGTGGCCATCTGGAGTTGGGAAACGCGGCATTAGTTCGCGTTCTTTGAACTCAACGTTGCAACGCTCGGCAATCAGCAGAGTGTTGTCGCAGGCCTCTGGGTGATCTGGAAAAAGATCGCGCATCTGCTGAGGAGTCTTTAAATAGAACTCTTGGGAATCAAATTTGAATCTGGTTGGGTCAACCAGCGTGGAACCCGATTGCACACAGAGCAGCGCTTCATGTGCCGCGGCGTCGCCGGCATTTGTGTAATGAAGGTCGTTGGTTGCCAGCAGCGGCATGTTTAGTTCTTTTGCCAACTTGAGAAGGTCGGCCATTGAACGTCTTTCAATGTCTAGACCGTGATCCATGATTTCGGCAAAGTAGTTTTCTTTTCCAAAAATCTCTTGGAATTCTCCGGCTGCCTTCTTGGCTTCTTCATATTGACCAAGTCGAAGACGAGTCTGGATTTCACCTGAGGCACAACCGGTGGTTGCGATTACACCTTTACCATAGGTTTGCAACAGTTCACGGTCCATACGCGGCTTGAAATAAAAACCATCTAGCCAAGCCATAGAAGACATACGGAACAGGTTGTACATGCCATCGGTGTTTTCAGCGAACATCGTCATGTGAGTAAACGCGCCACCACCAGAGATGTCGTCTTCGCCACCGCTACCCCAGCGAACTCGACTTCTATCTTGTCTTGGAGTTCCAGGTGAAAGGTAAGCCTCAATACCAATGATTGGTTTGATGCCAGCTGACTTTGCAGTTTTGTAAAAATCAAAAGCGCCGAAGTTGTTTCCGTGATCGCTGATGCCAATTGCCGGCATGCCCTGTGCAACTGCTGCTTCAATAAGTGGTTTTACTCTGGCAGCACCATCGAGCATCGAATACTCGGTGTGAACATGAAGGTGAACGAATGAGTCGTTCTTTGACGAGTTGCCAGACATGGCTGGGACCTTCCTGTTGCTGTGGGACCGAACCTAAGAATCAGATTGGGCGAAACACCAGACTACCCGCGCAAAACATCCAGCGCGTGCACCAACTCGCTTGGGTACTCGCTGGTGAACTCAACCTGGTGACCCTTGGTTGGATGTTCAAAGCTCAAGCGCATGGCATGGAGCCACTGCCTGTCTAGGCCAACCTTGGCGGCCAGGGTTGGGTCGGCGCCGTACATGGTGTCTCCCACTAGCGGGTGACGGAAAGCTGAAAAATGGACCCTAATTTGGTGAGTCCTACCGGTCTCTAAAACAATTTCAACCAGCGAGGCTGATCTAAAGGCCTCGATAGTTTCGTAGTGGGTGACCGAGTGTTTGCCATCTTTCATGACCGCAAATTTGAACTCCGCTTTTGGGTGACGACCGATAGGTGCATCGAATGTTCCCGATAGCGGATCTGCTAAGCCTTGAATTACTGCGTGATAAACCTTGTGCACGGTGCGATCACGGAATGCCTGCTTGAGCCTTGAATATGCAATCTCAGATTTGGCAAGCGTCATTAGTCCGCTGGTTCCAGCATCTAGACGTTGAACAATTCCCTGACGCTCCTGTGCCCCGGAGGTTGCAATCTGCACACCCAAAGCCAACAAACAACCTGGAACGGTTGGACCATCCCAACCCACCGATGGGTGCGATGCAACACCAGCAGGCTTATCGATAACAATGATGTCTTCGTCTTGATAAACGATTTTGAAGCCATCAACTAAAGCTGGCACGATCTCGAGGGCATTTTTCTTCTCAGGCATTGAGACCTCAAGCACTGCACCATCAATTAGCCGGTCTGACTTACCAATTGTTTTGGAGTTCTGTAGAACATGGCCGTCGGTCAGTAGATCTGCAGCAGCAGAACGAGACAAACCCATCAACTTGGCAAGACCTGCGTCTGCGCGCTCCCCCGCTAAGCCATCTGGCACAGGAAGTAATTTAGTCTCGCTCATTTTTTGATTGGCTTGCGGCCAATTGAATCACCGCGAAGAATTCGAATTACCGACAAACTGCAGATGCAAAAAATTGCCATGTCGGCGAAATTGAAAATTGGAAAGTTGAATGGCACCTGGATGTAATCAACCACATGACCAACCGCAAATCCCGGTTGTCTAATGAGCCTGTCGATTAGATTTCCGCAGACTCCACCAAGCAAAATGCCTGCCATGACAGCCCAGCCAGTGGTTTCAATTTTGAAACCGTAGCCGATAAGAAACAGTGCTGCAGCTGTAGAGATGATTGTGAAAATCCAAGTTGCGCCGAAACCGATTGAGAATGCGGCGGAATCATTGAAGGTAAGGTTCAACCTAACTAGGCTGCCAATTAAATCCTGAGGCTGACCCGGAACCAAAGTAACCAGCAAATAGTTCTTGATTGCCTGATCTGCAGCAATTACAAGCCAAGCGCAACCCAACAACCAGAGTTGCCGAATTAGTACGGGGTTGCTCTTAAACAATTAATTAGTTGCCAGCTGAAAAGCCGCTTGGATTAAAGGTCTGACCGCCGAAACCAAAGCCGCCTTCAATAGCCGCGCTTGGGCGCTCGGCTGGAGCTGCTGTTGATTCTTCAAGGTCGGCAAGCTGGTTCTCGATGTACGCCTTCAACTTCAAGCGGTACTCGCGTTCAAAACTGCGCAGCTCCTGAATTCGGTGCTCGATCAAAGCCTTTTCTTGCTCTAGGCGACTCATGTCTGCGCGCTGCTGTGCTTCTGCTTCGCGAACAACACGTGCAGCGGTTGCGTGACCTTCGGCAATTAGTGCGTCGCGCTTTGCAAGACCTTCACGAACGTGCTCCTCGTGCAACTTGCGAGCAAGCTGAAGAAGGTTGTTGGTGTTGCTTGTGTCAAGAGTTGATGGATCCTGAGTTGCCTCAGGGAATGCGCTCACGTTGCTTGGTGCAATTGAAGCGGTTGTGCTGGCAAGAGCGCTCTCTGCAGTTCCGCTGTTGATCTCGGCAACTAGGCCGGCTCCGCTGCGCTGCAATTCTGCGATGCGCGATTCCGAAGCAAGCAAACGCTGACGAAGGTCTTCGTTTTCCTGGGTTAGACGGCGAAGCTCGATAACGATTTCATCGAGGAAATCATCTACTTCGTCCTGGTCATAGCCTTCACGGAATTTGGTTGGCTGGAATCTCTTATTGACCACGTCTTCTGGAGTCAACGGCATATTCTTACCTCTTTACGATCTAGGCCGTCGGGGAATCGGCCTCAGAGGTAAAGGTTACCTCTTTTATTGGCCCTAAACCTGGCCTGATAAGAAAATATGGGGCTAAGCGACCGATAAAACCAGGCGCTGCAGGAAGAAAATCGCGAAAACTAAAGCCGTCCAACCCAGGTCGAATTGGATTGCACCAACGCGTATCGGTGGAATTATGCGGCGAACCTGCTTGATTGCTGGATCTGTGATGGTGAGGATAATTTCAATGATTGGCAGCAAAAGACCCCTTGGGCGCCAACCGCGATTCACCGATAAGGCTAGGTCAACGAACAGGCGGGCAACCAGGGCGAAAAAATAGGCCTGAAGCAGCCACCAAATGACGACTGCTATCGGGCCCATTTTAAAAGTTTGAAATTACGGACGAACTAGAAGGTCGTCTTGCGCCTCAGTTTCGTCGTCTTCGTTGTTAACTGCAACGTGGTTAGGAGTTAGCAGGAAAACCTTTGGAGTTACACGCTTTAGGTGCCCCTCTAGACCTTCTTTTAGACCCAACATGAAATCAAGCATGCGGCGAGAATCAAGCTCTGACATGTCGCCCATGTTTACGATCACCGGAATGCCGAGGCGGTAGTTTGCAGCCACCTCTGGAGCCTCTGCGTAGGTGCGAGGTTCAATTGTGTAAATCTCGTTGACCTCGGTGACGCCACGACGTGGACGCATTGGAGCAACGCGAGCTACCGGACGAGCCTCTCCGGCACCAGATGAAACCGGGCGCGGTGGAAGGGCTTCGCCTTCGTCAGCTAGACCAAGCCAGCCTGAAACCTGTGAAATTAGACCTGCCATTTACGTATCCTCCTGAGGACTCTTACAGTCCAAGAATATTGCTAGTACTGACGTTTTCCAGTTATTGCGCTGCCAACGCGCAAGTGTGTCGCACCAAAGTCAATAGCTGCCTCAAAGTCCTCGGACATGCCCGCCGAGATGTATTTGGCCTCCGGAAAGACCTCGACCAGCGACTGACTTGCCTTTTGGATTGTTTCAAAGTCTTGTTCTGGTGCCTTATCTAGGGAGGCAACCCCCATGACACCCTTTAGGCGCAGGCATGAGGCGCTTGCTACCTGCTCGGCAAAAGACAGTAGATCTTTAGGCTCAATGCCTCCACGGCCGGGGTCATCGGTGAGGTTCAACTGAATGAACACCTCAAGTGGGTTGGTTCGTTCCGCGCTTGCCTTTATCAGGGCATCAAGAAGTGACGGGCGATCAAGTGAATGAACCACCGATGCGTAACTCAAAGCCGAACGAACCTTATTGGACTGAAGCTGACCGATGAAATGCCATAAGTAGTTGAACTCTTTTCCGGCAGTTGCCGACGCGACTTCGGCCGCTTTGGGAGCCGCCTCTTGGTCGCGATTCTCACCGAATGAGTTCACACCCAAGTCAAGAAGATCAAGAACCAGTTGAGCAGGGTGATTCTTCGTGACAACAATCAGTTCAATTTCACTACGGTCTCGATTAGCGCGCGAGGCGGCGGCAGAGATACGTTCCTCAACCTCGGTTAAACGCTCGGCTAATGCACTCACGAATTGCGTTGAAGAATTTAGCGAAGGAAATCTGGGATGTCGAGGTCGTCGCCCCAGGTTCCGTCTGCAGACTGAAACTTGTTGCCGGCAGCAGACTTGTTTTCTTCTGCGCGCTCGGCTGGGGTTTCAAAATCGTTTGAGTCTCTAAACGCTGCAGGGGTGCTGGGTGCGGTTGCATCAGCAGCTGGCTCTGCGTAGTAAGAGTTAACGGCTTCAACATCGATTGACTCAGTTGCCGGAGCAGCAGAATCTGCAAACCAAGATGTGCTTGTTGCCTGAGCAACTGGAGCAGCCTGAGCGGCTACTGGCTCTGCAAAAGGCTTGCGCTCAACTTTGCGCACCTTTGGCAATCCACCATCGAAACCAGCAGCGATAACCGTGATGCGAACTTCGTCGCCAAGTGTGTCGTCGATTGTGGTTCCGTAGATGATGTTTGCTTCTGGGCTAACAGCTTCTTGTACCAGGCGTGCGGCCTCATCGATTTCGTGTAGTCCAAGGTCTGAAGCACCCTGCACCAAAAGAAGCACACCGTGTGCGCCATCGATGCTGGCTTCAAGCAGTGGGCTAGAAACAGCTAGCTCAGCTGCACGAACCGCGCGGTCTTCACCCTTTGCGGTTCCAATACCCATGAGTGCAGAACCTGCACCCTTCATAACTGACTTAACGTCGGCGAAGTCAAGGTTGATCAATCCAGGTGTGGTGATTAGATCGGTGATGCCCTGCACACCTGCGCGAAGAACGTCGTCTGCAGTTGCGAAAGCTTCAACAACTGAAACTGACTTGTTTACCAACTCAAGTAGTCGCTGGTTTGGCACAACGATAAGTGTGTCTACTTCACCGCGAAGAACTTCAATACCGGCATCTGCCTGCTGTGCACGACGCTTACCCTCGAAACCAAATGGGCGGGTAACCACACCAACGGTTAGTGCGTCAAGCTGTTTTGCAATGCGAGCAACCACAGGAGCGGCACCCGTTCCGGTACCACCACCTTCACCGGCGGTTACGAAAATCATGTCTGCGCCACGAAGTGCGGCTTCAATTTCATCTGAGTGGTCCTCAGCAGCACGGCGACCAATTTCAGGATCTGCACCTGCACCTAGACCTCGAGTTAGGTCGCGACCAATGTCTAGCTTTACGTGGGCTTCGCTCATGAGCAGCGCCTGTGCATCGGTGTTGATGGCAACAAATTCAACGCCACGAAGGCCAGCATCAATCATGCGGTTTAGTGCATTCACACCGCCGCCGCCGACGCCAACAACCTTGATAACCGCTAGGTAGTTCTGGTTCAGACCCACGCTATTCCTCCGCATTCGCTTTTGTTGCTTGCGCAACCTGGGCACGGAGTAAAGGTTCAACCTCAGCCTGAGGCTTAAACTACTGCTCTTTTATTACCGTGCGCGAAAAAAATACGTGCTTAAGTGCCTCAACAGGCGGAAGTTAGATGGTGTGTCTAAAAGTTTCCATAGCGCACGACCGGCGCGTTTGGACTTGAGACATCAAAGGTCACACGATCCGATTTTTTCTGATTCGCAATCAGTGCATCCAAAACTTTTGACTTCAAAACTGATTCCGAACCGTCACCCCAAATGATGCGCTGCCCAGCGTATCCCCTGAGACGCAATGTGACATCGTCTTTGGACTTGGCGTTAATCTCCGAAACGCGCTCAAGCAGACTTGCCGGAAGTGCCATGAGCACGTCAATGGCAGCGTCAAATTGTTTTGATTTTTCAGGTGTTCCCTCGATTGAAATCAAAGGTAGGTCTTCGGAACCATTAGCAATACCAATTCGCACTCCAGCCGGGTCGTAAAGATAGTGCGTGCCACCAATCACAATTACACCGATTGGTTGACGTTCGGCAACCTGAATCTTCAAGGTGTGCGGAGGCAAGCTGATGACCGAGAAGCTTTCGATCAGCGCGAACGACTCAAGGGCCTTAGAGATGTCGGCTGGGATAACCAACGGAAGCGGCTTACCAATTTGGCTCTGCAAGGCGTTCACAATTGATTTTTCTTTGAGCCTGGTGATGCCGCCCACTTCAATTTTTTCTACGGCTAAAAGCGGCGTGAAAATCGTAGAGAGCACCAACAGGATCAATGAGCCCATAGAAATCAGCAGGGTCAAGAAAATTGTTTTACGTCTACGTGAAACAACGGTAAATTTTCTGGCTTCGGGTGAAAGCCTAGAGAAAATGCCGCTCCCCTTTTGAGTCTTTCGCAAGCGGCCAAGACGCTTTGATTCGCGCTGCACTGCAGCCTTAGGCAATTTAGATTTCTTTGCAGGCTTGCCCTTTGGCGTGGTGACAGGTGCGCTTGGCAATCCCGCCGATCTTTTGGCGGTAGGTCTGGACTGGGGACGTTTCAATTACTTCTCTAGTGCTTCAAGAAGTTCCGGCACCATGCGGTAAATATCTCCGCAGCCCATAGTCATAATGAAATCACCTTCAGAGGCCAAACTCGCTGCCACAGCCGGCACATCATTCCATTCGGGTACATAGTGAACTTGCGCTTGGTTCTTGAACGCATCGGAAACAAGAGCACCAGTGACACCCGGCTCTGGATCTTCACGCGCGGCATAAATATCGAGTACAACTACTTGATCCGAAGCCGAAAGTGCTTCGGCAAACTCTTTAGCCATTAGGCGAGTTCTGCTGTAAAGGTGTGGCTGGAATACGGTGATCAGCTTTCCGCTGCCAACTACAGCACGAGCGGCTTTGATTGCTGCCGACACCTCGGTTGGGTGGTGAGCGAAGTCATCGTAAACACTTACGCCGCGGCTCTCCCCATGCAACTCGAAGCGGCGTTCGGTGCCACCAAAAGTTTCAATTCCTGAAATTGATTTAGCCGGGTCAAAGCCAAGGCCAACCAATACGGCAAATGCGCCGGCGGCATTGATTGCATTGTGCTCGCCAGGAACGCGAAGCTGGGCTTTGTAGGTTTGCCCTTCAAATTCGATTGCAAACGAAACCCTTGCTCCCGAAGCATCAACATCAAAAAGTCGAACCGTTGCGTCGTCTGCGCGGCCGAAGGTTAGAACCCTGTGATCTTTGATTAGACGGCTAACGCGAACTGCACCCGGGTCATCGGAACTGATGGCAATAAACTCTTTGGCCCCTTGAGCAAAACGTGCAAACTCAGCCTCAAACGCTTCCTCGCTGCCGTAGTGATCTAGGTGATCTGCATCAACATTGGTGATCAATGCAACTGCAGTGTCATAGTGCAGAAACGAGCCATCTGATTCGTCGGCTTCAATCACAAAGAGGTTGCCGGTGCCGCTGGCCGAGGAAGCGTTCAAAGCCGCAATTACTCCACCGTTTACAAAACTCGGGTCCTCACCCAAGTCAAGCAGTGCGGTGATGATCATGCCGGTGCACGTGGTTTTACCGTGTGCTCCGGCTACGGCAATAACCTCGCGCTTAGAGGTTAGGTAAGCCAAAGCCTGTGAACGGTGAATAACCGGGATTCCGCGCTCTTTAGCCAAAAGGTACTCAGGGTTGGTTGGCCAAAGTGCAGAGGTAACCACAACGGTGTCTGGGTTTCCAAGGTGCTTGGCATCATGGCCAATAAAGATTTCGGCACCTAGCTCACGTAAGGCTGCAACGTTTGATGTGTCTCGCAAGTCACTACCAGTTACTTTGTGACCCATACCAAGGAGAATGCGGGCAATGCCGCTCATGCCAGAACCACCGATGCCTACAAAGTGCACGGTACCAAGATCCGCTGGAACGGCTTGGGTGAAATCTGGCTTAATCATTGAGTTCCTTACATCCACCTAGAAGACTAGGCCGAGGCCTAATTGCTTTTGACTTACAACACACCTTGAACCAGGCGCAGCAGCCTAGAAGTACCATCTGAAATTCCAGATGATTTAGCAGCAATCGACATCTGCTGAAGTTCCTTGGAATTCGAAATCAACGGGATCAGCACTTCGGCAACATATTCAGGCGTGAATTCCGAGTCAGCAACAACCGCTCCTCCTCCAGCTTTTACCAAAGTTGCAACATTCAGCTTCTGCTCGCCATTGCCAACCGCATATGGAATGTAAACGGCCGGCAAGCCAACTGCGGCAAACTCAGAGACTGTTGATGCTCCAGCCCGCGAAACGGCAAAACTTGCGGCCGATATGGCTAGGTCCATTCGATCGCAGTAATTGATTCTTACGTAGTCTTTGGTCTTCAACTCTGGCAAATCAGATTTGCCACCAACGATGTGCAGGACCTGAATGCCGGCAGCAGAAAGAACTTTTCGAGCCGACTCGATGGTTTCGTTGATTCGCTTTGCACCTAGAGAACCACCGGTTACCAACAACGTCACTGTGTTTTCGTCTAGTCCAAAATGCTTTCTTGCAGTTTTTGCCTGAGCGCCTTTGGAACTTGAATCCAAAGTTAGATCTTGAATTTCTTTGCGAAGTGGCATGCCTACGTGTACGGCACCGCTCAGCGGCGTAGCGGCAAAAGCAACACCAACTGCTGCCGCAAATTTTGCGCCAAGTTTATTTGCCCAACCTGGAAGTGCATTAGCCTCATGCACTACAACCGGAATACCAAGTTTCTTGGCAGCAAGGTAAGCAGGAGCACTTGCATAACCACCAAAGCCCACGACCACATCAATTTCTTTTTGCTGCATTATTGCTGCCGCATGATTAATTGCAGAAATGAACTTTGCTGGGAACCTAAAGGCATAACCATTCAAACGGCGAGGAAAAGGCAATTTAGGAACCGTTAGCAACTCATAACCTCGAGCTGGCACCAAATCTTTTTCTAGACCCTCCGCCGTGCCCAGTGCATAAACCTGGTCCTTCGGAGAGGAAAGTTTGATTGCATCGGCCAACGCCAAAAGCGGGTTTACGTGACCCGCGGTCCCGCCACCAGCCAATAAATAATTTGTCATCGACGCGGCCTAACCGCACTTCTTACCGCACTTCGTACCGTGCGGGGATTCGCATGATTCTCGCGTTCAATTGCCAACACGACTCCAATTGCACCAAGAGCCGAAACCAGCGACGAACCACCGGCTGATATAAGTGGCAGCGGAACACCAAGCACCGGTAGCAGGCGCAACACAACCGCAATGTTCACAAGCGCTTGGAAGATGATCCAAAGCATGATTGCCATCACGACGTTTCGCTTGAATGGATCGGTGGTTCGCTGCATGATTCTTAAGAACGAGAACGCCAGAGCAACGAAAAGCACAATTACAACCAGAGCGCCAATCAGACCCAACTCTTCACCGATAATCGCGAAGATAAAGTCGTTCTCAACTTCGGGAATCCAACTCCACTTCATTTTTGATTCGCCTAAACCAGCTCCGAAGATTCTGCCGGCAGAAAGTGCCCACATGCCATGCTCAGCCTGCCAGTTGTAGTTGAGCGGGTCAGGCCCGTTTGGGTTAAGCCAAGCCGTGATGCGGCCAATTCGTGAAGAGCTAGACATCAGAGCAAGAGGAACGCCAACCACAATGGCAAGCCCAACCAGACGCATTAACTTATTCGGCATACCAGCAAGAGCCAGTAGACCCACGAAAGCAATGGTCATGATGATTACGGTTCCGAAGTCTTTACCTAACATCACAAGACCCATGGCCGCAGCAGAAATTACAAGCGCGCGTTGCCAAACCTTTGGGTCATCTAGATAGTCATATTGCTGAGCCAGGTATGCAGAAACATGCAGGATTACTGCAATCTTCAAAAACTCCGACGGCTGAATGGTGAACAAGCCAAAAACATCAATCCAGTTTCTGTTTCCGTTGATGTCTTTACCAATAAACAAAACCGAGACCTGCAGTGCCATGGAACCAATAAATAGCAGTTTGGCTTTGGATCGAATGAAATCGGTGCTCATCAAAGACACAAAAGACAGTGCAATTAGACCAAGTGCGGCAAAGAAAAGTTGCTTACCGGCAACTGCAAAGGAATTATTGTTGGCAACTAGCGAGTCAATAGACGATGCGGAAAGCACCATCACGACACCAAAGGCAACTAGAAAAAGTGTGATGCCGAGTAAGCGATAAAAGTGAATTGACTGCGACTTAAATGCACGGTCAAAGAACACCTGGAACCGCGCAGCACCAGTTGTTGCGATAGCGCGAGCAGCCTGACCTGGGTTACTAGTTGCGCTTGACCTGCGAACATTTCGTTTGGAAGGCGCTAATTTACGTTGGGCCAAAGTGCGCTTGGTTGCGCCCTGTGATGCCTGACGTTGTGCAGCGTGGCGCTGAGCCGGAGAAAGCCTGGTCATCAGATTCGCTCCAATTGAATTCGAACCTGATCAGCAAAAGAATTGCCGCGATCTTCGTAGTCCTTGAATTGATCCATTGACGCAGCCGCTGGTGCAAGCAAAACGGTATCCCCCTGCTTACACTCGCCCATGGCCGCCCTAACCGCATCGTGCATTACGGTCTCAGAATCTTGAATTTCAATCACCTTTACACCCGGTGCGTTTTGAGCCAAAGCATCTAGAACCGGTTGCCTGTCTTTACCGATTACAACTGCAACTTTTACTCGGGACGAGTAACGCTCGACTAAATCGGAAATATCTACGCCCTTTAGAAGCCCGCCAACCAACCAAATGATGTTTTCAAATGAGTTCAAAGATGCAGCAGCCGCATGTGGATTCGTAGCCTTGGAGTCATCAATCCAACGAACACCGTTCTTTTCTGCCACAAGCTGGATTCGATGCGAATCAAGTCGGAAGTTTCGCAAAGCTTTGCGAATATCCTCGGGAGCTATCTCATACGACCTAGCCAATGCAGCGGCAGCGGCAGCGTTTGCCATGAGGTGCGGGGTTAGAACTCCAATTTCGGCAAGATCTTCTAGGGTCGCGATTTCGAGCGCGCTATTACCGCGATCTTCTAGGAAGGCGCGGTCGCACAAGATGTCTTCGACAAAACCAACCTGCGAGCGTGCCGGAAGACCGGTGGTAAAACCAATAGCTCTTGCGCCTTCAATTACGTCGGCATTTTCAACCATCTTTTCGGTGGCTGCATCACTTAGGTTGTACACACATGCGACTCGGGTGTTTTCGTAAATCTTTGCCTTGGTATCGGCGTAAGCCTCGTAGCTTCCATGCCAATCAATATGATCATCAGCCAAATTCAGAACTGCGCTTGCATACGGTTCAATTCGGCCCAGGTAATGCAATTGAAAACTTGAAAGTTCAACCACAAGAACATCAAAACCTTCTGGGTCGCGAATTACGTCAAGAATTGGCGTTCCGATATTTCCGCAAGATGCTGCGCGCTTACCGCCGGCAACCAACATAGCCTCAACCATTTGCACCGTGGTGGTTTTTCCATTCGTACCCGTGATCGCAATCCAATCGGCAATCCTTGAAGTTTTGTCGCGCAGGCGCCAAGCAAGTTCAATGTCTACCCACACCGGAATATTGTTGGCTTCTGCCCAGGCCAACATTTCGTGTTGAGGCTTTACCCCGGGTGAAGTCACAATCAGCTCTGGTGCAAATTCAATTACCTCGCTTGGTAAGCCACTTGCCTTGGCACCTGTTAAGTGCGGCACACCCACAACATCAAGAATGTCTAGTAGCTCTTCGTCGGCCTTTTCTGCAACCACAAGAACTTTTGAACCAAGTTCAGCCAACGTATCGGCAACGGAAAATCCAGTAACCCCAAGCCCAAGCACAACAACACGAAGGTCACGCCAATCTGCATGCCAGCTGTTTAAGGAATCGAGGTTTTTCATTTCTCGGCCTAGCCGTAAATCCATTCAATGTAAAAGACACCGATACCGGCAAGTGTGCACAGCCCTGCAATAATCCAGAATCTGACCACAACAGTTACCTGCGCCCAGCCTTTTAGCTCAAAGTGGTGGTGCAGCGGAGACATGAGGAACACTCTGCGTCCGGTGCCGGTTTTCCACTTGGTGAGCTTGAAAAATACTCGCTGAACGACAACCGAACCTGTGACGATAACAAAAATGCCACCAATCAAGATCAGAAGAATTTCTGTGCGAGAAAGGATTGCAAGTGCTGCCAACGCGCCACCAAGACCAAGTGAACCAGTGTCACCCATAAAGATCTGCGCAGGAGAAGTGTTCCACCAAAGGAATCCAATTAGCGCACCAACAATTGCCGATGCCACCACGGCAAGATCAAGAGGGTCGCGAACTTCATAGCAACTTGTGACATTTTCAATTACGGTGCCACAGGCCTGGTTGAACTGCCAAAATCCAATTACCGTGTAGGCACCGATTGCCATCAGCGAGGAACCGGTTGCTAACCCGTCAAGGCCATCGGCGATGTTCACGCCATTAGAGGCGCTAGCAACCAAAATGTAAATCCAAACGATGAACAGGACCACACCAACAGCGGTACCAAACATCATTAGGTCAATGCCTGTGTCGCGAATAAATGAAATCTGAGTTGATGCCGGGGTGAGCTTTGACTCATTTGGGAATTGCAAAGCCAGGATTGCAAATACTGTTGCCACGACCCCTTGCAGGGCAATCTTTGCCCAGCCGGTAAGTCCCAAGCTTCTCTGACGGTGGGTCTTAATGAAATCGTCAATGAAACCAACAAGACCAAGACCTACCAACATGAACAGCACCAAAAGTGCCGAAGCAGTTGGGGTTTCGAAGTTAGCTAGCTTGCCAACAAAATAACCAAGTACTGCTGCAACAATGATCACCACGCCACCCATGGTTGGGGTTCCGTGCTTGGTGTGATGCGACTTAGGGCCGTCTTCACGAATGAATTGACCCCAACGTAGTTTTCTAAAAAGCCAAATGAAGCCAGGCGTCACCAAAAGTGTGAATGCCATGGCTACTCCACCGGCAAGCAGGATAGCTCTCACGAACTTACCTCCATCAAATCGTCTCCAAGAAATCTAAGGTTTGCCGACTTCGAGGACTTAACCAGTACCAAATCGCCAGCCATAAGCATTCCACGAACATAGGCCAAAGCCTCGTCAATCGATTCAAAGAATTTCGATTCGCCGGCCCAAGAACCCTCTTGCTCGGCACCCATGTGAATCAATTTGGCACCCTGGCCAACAACTATTAGTTGATCAATGTTTAGGCGAACGACGATTCTGCCGATTGCATCGTGTTGCTCTCGTGAAGCAAAACCCAGTTCGGCCATTTCACCCAGGATTGCAATTGTTCTGCGACCTGATCTGCCCAGCTGAGCAAGAGTCTGAAGTGCAGCCTTGGTTGAATCAGGACTGGCGTTATAGGCATCGTTAATTATTGTGATGCCATCCGGCCGATTTAGAACCTGCATTCGCCAGCGTTCTGCAAGCGGCATTGCCTCTAAAGCTTCAACAATTAGATCTCTTGGTACTTGCAGTTGGTCGGCAACCGCAGCAGAAGCGGTTGCATTCATTACGTGGTGTTCACCAAGAATCTGCAACTTCAACTGATTTTGCTTACCGTCTGGCCAGGTCAAAGTGAAAGAGGTTCCATCAATGGAGACGTTTTGTTCGGAGGCCCGGTACTGCGAATCACCCGAGGTGCCGAACCAAATCTTGGTAGCTGTTGTCAGCTCAGCCATGTCTGCAACGTAGCCATCATCGGCATTCAAAATCAGAATGGAATCTGGGGACATGGCCTTTGCCAACTCAGACTTAATTTCGGCAGTGGTTTCAATGCCACCAAATTCGCCAACGTGCGCCAAACCCACTTTAAGAATTACTCCGATATCGGGTTTTGCGATTTTGGCAAGGTAGTCAATGCTGCCGATTCCCCCGGCGCCCAACTCAACAACTAAAAACTTTGTTTCAAGGTTCGTTTGCAAGATTGAATAAGGCGCGCCTACTTCATTGTTATAAGACTCAATTGGAGCAATGGTCTGCCCAACCTTGCTCAGGATGGCGTTCAACATATTCTTGGTGGTTGTCTTGCCGTTTGAACCAGTCACACCAATCACTTTTAGATCAGTGGTCAACCTAATTTGTTCAAGAACGTACTTAGCCAACAGCCCCAAAGCCAGAACAGAATCTTTGACGAGAATCTGAGGAATTTCAATGTCAGGCATCTCACGTTCAACAATCACTGCCACTGCCCCAGTGCTTATTGCTGCAGATACAAAATTGTGACCGTCGGTAACTTCGCCCGGTTTAGCAACGAAGAGCGCACCGGGTTTAACCGATCGCGAATCTGTTTCTACAGACCCAGTGACAACAACATGGCCATCACCAATTACCCGACCCTCAATCGCTGCAGAAATTCTTGAGACTGAAAGTTCAATCATGACCAACCATGCTCTTTCAGAGCTTCGCGAGCCTCGTGCCTTGCTGAATAAGGAGTTCGAACACCGCGAATGTCTCGGTAGTCCTGGTGCCCAGGACCTGCCCACAAAATTGCATCCCCCGGTTTTGCAAGTGAAACAGCCTTGCGTATCGCGGCCTCTGGTGGTGACACCTCGTAAATCTCACGTTCGGGTTTGGCCGCCTTTGCCGCCTCTACCAATGTCTTGCGAATTGAAGCCGGGTCTTCAAACCGTGGGTGGTGATCGGTAATGATCAGAATGTCTGAACCTTCTACAGCAACTTGCGCCATGGCTGGTCTCTTGCTGGCATCACGGTCTCCGTCAGCACCAAAAACCATAATCACTTTGCCATCGGTTACTTTTCGTACAGCCGCCAAGGTGTTCAAGAATGCATCTGGACTGTGACCAAAATCAACATAAACATCTGGGCCAGTTTCACCGGTTACACGTTCGGTACGACCAGGCAAATAAGCCTCAATGCCATTTTCAATTGCCTTGGCAATCGCCGCCGGATCAAAGCCTGCTTCGATAAGCATCACAATTGCTAGGCCTGCATTTGCAGCCATGTGCGCACCAAGCAGTGGCACGCGTGATCGAATGGTCACTCCATTTGGACCGGCTAAAACAAATGAGGTGTACTTAGGAGTTTCGGCCGTGATTGCTACGTGCCAATCAGCATCTACACCCAGTTCGCTGGTAATGGTGACAACTGGAATTTCTGACTGCTTTACGAAATCCAAACCGTATTTGGTATCCAGACAAACTACACCGCGATTTGCACGCTTCTTGGTAAAGAGTGGAAGTTTGGCTTCAAGGTATTCCTGCATGTCCTTGTAGTCATCAAGGTGATCGTGGCTCAGGTTAGTGAACCCCACCACATCAAAATGCAATCCATCTACGCGCAACTGACTCAGTGCCTGTGCAGACACTTCAATCGCAACTGCACTAACGCCCTTCTCGCGCATTCTTGCAATCAAAGCCTGCATCTCTGGTGACTCAGGTGTTGTAAGGCGGCTGACAATGACTTCACCGGCAATGTGACGCTCTGCGGTGGAGGTTAGCCCTGTAACTTCACCAAGCTGACGCAAGATGCCTTCCAGCAAATAACTGGTTGAAGTCTTTCCATTGGTGCCTGTAGTTGCGAAAAGCTTTGGCATGTTTCCAGGTACGTTGCCATAAACATATGCGGCAAGGTCACCTAAGTGAGCGCGCGGATTTTCAAGTAGCAAGACAGGAATATCCAACTTGCCTAGTAGCTCAAGCCCCGCGTTATCGGTGACGACCGCAACTGCACCTTGCTCCAGAGCTTTGGCAACAAAGTTGGCGCCATGGGTCTTCTTGCCAGGCATTGCAACAAACAAATCCCCCGGGCGAAGGTCTCCGGTATTCATGCTGATACCAGTGAGTTTTACGGGCGACGCATCGCCGCGAACTTCTAGACCAAAGCGCGCAGCAAAGTCATCAAGCGCAACCGGTGCAACCTGATCAGGTCTAAGGATCGGAGGAATTTGTTCTTTCATAGCATCACCAATTCAACGGTAGGTCAGAAGTCTTAGTTGTTGATGGTGGAACACGGTAAGCGCGCAGAACCTGCTGCATAATTCGCTTAAACGGTGCGGCAACTCCAAGTGACGAACCAACAGTTCGTGACTTGTATGCGGTTACCGCAACTACGTATTGCGGGTCTTCGATTGGGGCAACACCAAAGTACGAAATGGCATAAGGGCCGGCATACTTTCCGGTGTTTGGGTCACGAATCTGAGCTGTACCGGTCTTGGCACCAATTCGGTAGCCAGGCACGGCACCGTAACGACCAATTGGGCCGTCCTCTACAACTCGCTCCATCATGGAAAGCACTTGAGTGTTCGTGTCTTTAGAAAGAACCTGAATACCGCTCTTGGTTTCGGGAATCTTGAAATTATTGGTGTCTTCTTCACAACCATCCACCAGAACCGGATTTAGACGCACGCCATCGTTGCCAAAAGTTTGATACATCATGGCCGATTGAATTGGAGTAACCGATACACCCTGGCCGAACATGGAAACGTACTTCTTAACGCCGTCCCAGTCTTTGAGCGCGTTCAATTGACCTGAACCTTCACCCGGGAAGTTAATTGAGGTCTTGGTGCCTAGGCCAAACTTTTCCAAATACTTATATCTGGTTTTGTAGTCAACGACTTTACCGATGTCCAAGATTCCGGTGTTTGAGGATTCAGCCAATACGCCAGTGAGAGTTAGGTGTTCCACACCGTGAACGTGGCTATCGGTAACTTTGTAGCCATCGGAATTTGGAACTAAGAAGCTGTAGTCGGCAACCGCTTGAGAATTTGGGGTGCCCAGTCCGGTATCAATCACAGTTGCCGCTGTGATGGTCTTCAGTGTTGAACCCGGTTCAAATGCGAATTGAAAAACACGTGCGCGTCTGTCGTCGGCCGAAAGCTTGCCCGGATCGTTTGGGTCAACCGATGGCGCTTCTGCCGCGGTAAGAATTCTTCCGGTTTTTGTTTCAATAATTACTGCACTTGCCCAGTCGGCACGCAAGTAAGAAACTGTGCTTGCAAGAACCTGTTGAGTGAAGTACTGAAGATCGGCGTCAATGGTTAGGCGAATATTTTTACCTGCAACTGCTTCCTTGGTGGTAACCACGCTTGACGGAATCTTGATTCCATCAACACCTTTTTCAAAAGTCTCTTCACCGTTTTGCCCAGCAAGACACTTGTCGTAAAGCTGCTCAAGACCTTCCATCAAACCGGAATCGGTGATGAACCCCAAAAGGTTTCCGGCAACGGCACCATTTGGATAAATGCGTTCCGCGATTGGGTCATAGTAGAGCCAAGGTATGTTTAGCGCGCGAATTTTGCGATAGGAACCTGCGTCAACACGTTTCTTAATCTGCGAGTATTCACCGGTGCCGGTGATCTTTGCGGTGACATCGGCAGCAGACATTTCAAGAATCGCTGCGATTTCGCTAACCACCTGCTCAACCGGAACTGTAACTGATTGCCCACTCATCTTGCGAGTTACTGGACCCACCTTGCTTGGTGCGGCATTGATGTCGTATCTGAATACGGTCTTGGCCAGCACTTTGCCATTGGCATCAAGAATCTGACCACGCAGCGCAGGAATTACGCGAGTAACTGCTCGCTTTTCGTAAGACTTTTCGTTGATTGCGTTGGCTTCAATGATTTGCAGGTCAACCAAGCGAATGGCAAAAATTACGACCATCACCAAGATTAGGGCGATGACTTTTTTTAGACGACTAGACGGGTCACCGGGCGTCAGATATGTCATCTGCCGACCTGCCTATCTAGTGAGTTGGTGAAGCTGGAATAGCGCCACCATTTGAAATTACTTGACCGGTAGCGGCTTTCTGGTTAGCGACATCCTTGGTAACCGGTGCATCGGTGCTGGCAACTGCGGTGCTGAGGTTTGTAGAAATCTCTGTCATCACAGAGTTAGCAATCAGATTTGTAGCCACACGGCCATCGGTGTTCAATGCAGCCTTTGGCTTGCCGTAAACCTTCTGCTCACCAATGCTCAAGAAAACAGGATTTGCGTTTGCGATCATGCCTAGCTTTTGAGCCGAGTTTGAAAGATTTTGCTGTGAAGCAAGCGAGTCAACCTCTTCGGCCAAAATCTGTGAGGTTGTGTTCAATTCCTTCTTCTGGTGCTGAAGGTCGGCCAATTCGTAAACTGCGGTTGAGGTCAGAATGTGCAAGAAAAGGTTTAGCAAAGCAATTGAAAGTGCACCAATGGTAAGGATTCCAACCATTGCCATGCCTGGACGTGATGCACGCACTGAAGCTAGCGAGACCGAGCGCAACTGCGGGCGGGTCACTGGTGCAGTTCTACGTGGATTGTTTAGGCGAATGGCGCTCATGCTGCTCTCCGGATCTTTTCTGCTGCACGCAGGCGTACCGATGCAGCGCGAGGGTTTCTTGCAATTTCTTCTGCTGTAGCTGCCTCGGCACCCTTCACCAAAAGGCGAAGAGTTGGGGCGTGCTCAGGAAGTTCAATAGGAAGCTCGATTGGAGCGGAAGAGTTGGCAGCAGCAACTAGTGCCTGCTTAGTGATTCGGTCTTCTAGCGAGTGATAAGACATAACGACGATGCGACCACCAACAGCAAGTGCAGCGATTGCTGCTGGCATGGTGCGCTCTAGAACCTCAAGTTCCCCGTTTACTTCAATACGTAGGGCCTGAAAAACGCGCTTTGCTGGGTGACCAAAACTCTTGCCTGGGATGAACGGGATGATCTTGGCAATAAGGGCGGCAAGCTCGGTGCTGGTGTGGAATGGGCTGGTCTTGCGAATCGAAACGATTTCACGAGCAACAGCCTTGGCGTAGCGCTCTTCACCGAATTCCTTGAAGATTCGTGCCAAGTCATTCTCTGAGTAGCTGTTGACGACATCGGCTGCTGTCTTGCCCGTGGTTGAATCCATACGCATGTCCAGTGGAGCATCGTATGAGTAGGCAAATCCGCGATCGCGCTCATCAAGCTGCATTGAAGAAACACCAAGGTCCAACAAAATGCCGTGCACTTCGTTGATGCCAAGTTCGGCGATTACATCCTGGATTTCTTCGTAGACAGCGTGAACCAGGTGAACACGAGAACCAAATCGTTCCAAGCGCTCGCCAGCCAAGGCAAGTGCAGATGGGTCACGGTCAATGCCAACCAAAGTCAGATTTGGAAAACGCTCTAAGAATGCCTCGCTGTGACCGCCTAGGCCAAGCGTGCAATCAACAAATACAGGGGCGTCGATTTCAAACGCTGGCGCCAAAAGTTCAATTGAGCGTTCCAGTAGAACCGGTTCGTGAAGCTCAGAGATGTTCTTTGCCATAACTGCCCGATACTTCTTGGTTCCTATTGCTAGGGCCCCATCCATTTGCCTGGCTTGGTTTCAGGTAATAGCTGGAGTTCTAGCGACAGGGACTAGAAGAGTCCCGGAATCACCTCCGCCGCTACATTCGCGAAAGCTGTTTCCTGCTTAGCCAGGTACTCGTTCCATGACTTTGCATTCCAGATTTCTGCACGAGCACCAACACCGATAACGACTAGGTCTTTATCAAGACCTGCGTATTGGCGAAGGGCGGCCGGAATGGTTACTCGGCCTTGCTTGTCAGGAAGTTCATCTGAAGCGCCAGATAGAAAAACGCGAAGGTAGTTGCGGGCCTCGATGCTGGTAACCGGCGCCTGACGAATTTTGTCGTGCACTGCCTGAAACTCAGCCGAGCTGAATACGTATAGGCAGTTTTCCTGCCCACGGGTGATAACCAAACCGCCTTGAAGCTCTTCGCGGAACTTTGCCGGAAGGATAACGCGACCCTTGTCATCAAGCTTTGGTGCGTGAGTGCCAAGCAACATGTGCGTTCCCCCTTTCTCGACATCGATCTTGCGCTTTACTCCACATTACACCACTTTCCCCCACTAATGGGCAAAAATGACCAAATATTTTGGTTCGGCGTGTCTTAATCATCAGTAATTTATTGGGATATAGCAAGTGGAGGAAAATCCCACAATTTAAGCTAAAAACGACAAAACCCACCATTTTCAGGTGGGTTTTAGGGGGTCGGGCGGTTAGGCCAATTTAGGCACTAGCCCTGGCGCTTATCCCAGCGATCATCGAAGAAGCTCTTGCGGCTGACTGGGTTTTGAGGCTTTGCCTTGCCCGCAGGTGCGGCGGTTGAATTTGGGTTTGCCGAGGTTGCCAAAAGCAGGCCGGCCAACATGGCCAAGAAACCGCCAACGCCAAAGAAAGCTGCCTGCAGAATTACCGCAACAACCAGAAGAGAAAGACCAATCACGATAAGTGCCGCGCCAGCGATGATGCGCTGTGGAGATCTGGCCCCAGGCTTGCCCAGCTTGTGGGCAAGGTTTGAATCCGCGGCATACAGCCCGCGCTCGAGCTCATCCAGCAGTTTCTGTTCATGTTCAGAAAGGCCCATGGCTACTCCTCCACACAAGACAATTTGATGGACACGTGCCCACCTACCCAAAGTCTAAGCAGGTTGCGCGAGTTAGGCTAGAGCCGTGAGCGAAACTAATGTACTTCTGGGTTTGATCCAAGATCACCTCGATGAGTTTTGCGTGGCTCGCAAGAGCGACTTTGAGCAAATTTCGCCAGACTTAATTCCTGTTGTTGATTACACCAGAGACTTGTTGCAGGGCGGAAAGCGCTTTAGAGCCCTTTTTTGCTACTGGTCTTGGGTTGGTGCCCTGCCGGGTTCAGACGTAAGACAAACATCGGAACAGCGTGAAGCCTCGGCCGAAGCCATGATTGGCATCACCGCAGCACTAGAGATGTTTCACGCTGCCGCCCTGGTTCACGATGACCTTTTGGATCAATCCGATACCCGTCGCGGTGCACCAAGTGTTCACAAACGATTCGAAGCTCTGCATGAAAATTCTGGTTGGGCCGGTAGCCCAGAGCGCTTTGGTGTAGCTGGTTCAGTTCTCGTTGGCGACCTAATGCTTGGTTGGAGCAGCGAAATCTTTGGCAATGCACTTCTGAATGCACCGGAACCCGAGGTCGAGACCGCTTGCCGAAACGAATTCAGCAAGATGCGCGTTGAAGTGATGGCCGGCCAGTACCTTGATGTGCTTGAAGAAAACGCGGCAAACACTCGCCCCGTTGAAGAAGCCGTTGACCGAGCTAACCGAGTAATTCTTTATAAAACCGCCAAGTACAGCATTGAGGCACCGCTGTTGATTGGTGCTGCATTTGCCGGTGCTTCCCCGAGTTTGCTTCGTGGAATTTCTGCCTTTGGTATTCCACTTGGAATGGCTTTTCAACTTAGAGATGACATCCTGGGCGTTTACGGCGACCCACAAATTACCGGTAAGCCAGCCGGAGACGATCTTCGCGAAGGCAAGCGCACTGTTTTGGTTGGTTTGACTCGCGAATCGTTGAGCCCATCGGTTGGTGCCATTTTTGACGAGATGCTTTCGAGCAGAAACCTGACCAACGAACAAATTGGCTTCCTGCAGCAGACGATATCGGGTTCAGGCGCACTTGCTAAAACCGAAAGAATGATTGAAGAGCTTGCCGACGAGAGCTTGAACGCTCTGGAAGCTCTGCAGATTGATGAGCGAGCTAAACACGAGCTTCGCGAATTGGCGCTGAAGGTTATTAACCGCCAGGCCTAGCCTGAAGATTTTGCTGAACTAAAGAGCCAACAACATAGCTGCGCGTCTAACCGCAGACTTGTGACCCTTCAAAAGGAACTCCATTGGCGTGCCCGGAAGACTTTCTTCTACCGTGTAAAGCCAGCGGAATGCCTCGTCGTAATTTAACCCTGAGTCAAGAAGCACAATCATTGTGCCAGGCAAGCTAGGTAGCGGCTCCCCCTCAACGATGATTTCGGTTGGGATCTGAAGCACGCCATCACGCTTAATTGCGATCAGGTGGTGCTCTTCGATGAGTCGGCGAACGCGGCCCACAGGAATGTCAAGTTGCTCAGCAGCATCTGGAATGGTGATCCAAGATTGCACATTATCTAAAACGTCAGTCACAAGACAACATTGCCACACCTGAGAGCCTCACGAGTATCAAACCGGCCCCATGCGATGATATTGGCTGGCTTCCCCTTAGAAATGTAGGCATCGTGGACGAGAAACGTGACGCAAGAGCGCTTGGTTTAGCGCTGGCCACGGTCCCGATTTCAATTATTGGGTCGATTGCCGGTGGTGATGTGGCTAATGCCGCAGAACACACCCCAGACCTAGATTCCCCTACAACCACCGATACCTCAGCGCCGGTGCGAGCAGCTAATAACGCAAGTGGCGCAGTTAGCAGCGCAACCCAACTGAACTACACGGTAAAAGTAGGCGACACTATTTCTGGGATTGCCAGAAAGTTTCAGCTATCAACCAACCAACTTCTGCAAATAAACAACCTGGACGCAAAAGCTCTAATTGTTCCTGGGCAGAAATTGAAGCTGATTGCCAATGCAGTAGTTCCTGCATCGCAGGCTAAAGCGAACGCGGCAACTGTGCACGTTGTAAAACGCGGTGAGACGATTGCCTCGATTGCTAAGCAACATGCAATTTCAATAACCACCGTGCTGTCAATCAACAAGCTTTCGGCAAAGTCCATCATTTTTCCGGGCCAGAGACTAGTAATTGGTTCGGTGATCCCAAAGAAGACACCTACGGTAATTCCAGCTGTGCACACGGTTCAAAGGGGCGAGACTCTTGCCTCAATTGCCAGCTCGTACGGAATTCAATTGCAAAACCTGTTGAGCGCCAATGGACTAAGTGAAGCATCGCTGCTTTACGGTGGGCAAACCATCAAGCTAAAGGCAACCGAGGCCGCTCCAAGCACCACCGAAGCAAATACTGCAAGACCAGTTGCAACTCCCCTGAGCGGCGGCTTGAGCTCAACTGATCCGCACAGACCAAGCGATGTTTGCGAAGTACACGGTTACCACACGGTAAAAACTGGTGAATCGGTTAGCAAAATTGCAGCGGTTTACGGAGTGCCCACTCAGGGAATACTCAGCGCAAACGGCTTGACTTGGTCGGCGATGATTTTTATTGGACAACGACTAGTTATTCCTGGCGTGCACGAAATTAAGTTCTGCCCGGACCTAACTCCAATGACTTCAGAGATGCGTTCAAACGCAGAAGTTATTTTTAGAGTTGGCAAGTCTCTTGGAATTTCTGATTTCGGAATCGTGATTGCGCTGGCAACGGCAATGCAGGAATCGGGCATCAGGAATCTCTCTTATGGTGACCGCGACTCAGTTGGGCTTTTCCAGCAGCGCCCTAGCGCACACTGGGGTTCTGTGGAACAAATCATGAATCCTGAATATGCAGCCCGAGCATTTTTTGGTGGCAAAACCAGCCCAACCTTTGGTGTTGCGCGCGGGCTGTTAGACATTAAGGATTGGTCGGCAAAGTCGCTGACCGAAGCGGCTCAGGCTGTGCAAATTTCTGCGTACCCAAATGCATACGCCAAGTGGGAGCAATCAGCCTGGGTTTGGTTTGACGAACTTCTAACCGCTTCAACTGGTGGAGCAACCCCAAGTGCCTAATTTGGTGGGCCGATTAATCGGTGAGCGATACCAGATTGAGCAGGTGGTTGCTCGCGGCGGTATGGCAACCGTTTACTTAGCCATGGACATCAGACTTGAACGAAAAGTTGCCCTAAAGATCATTCACCCGCACCTCGCGAGCGACAGTTCGTTTAGAGAAAAGTTCATTCGCGAGGCAAGAATTGCAGCCAAGCTCTCTCACCCAAACCTGGTAAATGTTTTTGACCAGGGTGAAGACGGCGACTTGGCATTTATGGCAATGGAATATGTTTCGGGCATAACCCTTCGTGATGCGTTGAAAGATTTTGGCGCCCTTGATGCAAAGCGTGCCCTAGATCTTTTTGAACCAATGCTCAGCGGTCTTGCAGCGGCGCACCGTGCCGGAATCTTGCACCGCGACCTAAAACCAGAGAACGTTCTACTCTCAAACGATGGGCGAATCAAGCTTGGCGATTTTGGGCTTGCTAGAGATATTGATAATCACACATCAACAGGCTCACTAGTTGGAACAGTTGCCTACCTATCCCCTGAGCTAGTGATGCGCGGAACCGCCGATGCCAGAAGCGATGTTTACGCAGCGGGAATCATGCTCTTTGAGATGCTTGCCGGAAAGCAGCCTTTCGAAGGTGAACAGGCCGTGCAGATTGCTTATCAGCACGCGAACGACAATGTTCCGGCGCCGTCTAAATTCAATCCGCAGGTTCCTCCGCTTCTTGATGAATTGGTACTCTGGGTAACCGCTCGTGAAGCAGCCCACCGCCCAAGTGATGCGGTTGAACTCTTGGCCGTGGTTCAGCGCGCCAAGGCAGAGCTAAAGGCTGGGCGCAACGACACCGCTCTAAGAATTCAACCGTTGCCATCAAAAGCCGATGCCAAGACAACGGTCCTGCCAGATTTGAATTTGGATTTGAATCAAACCCAGGTGATGAGTGAAAACTATAACCTCGGCGAAACATCGGTCTTGGAAGATTTTAAGTTTGATGACGATCAGCTGACTCCCCTTGAACAGATGGGACTTAAGAAGCGTGGTCTGAAGATTTTGATCACCACGCTTGTGGTTGTGCTTATGGGCGCAGGCGCGGGATGGTTCTTCAGTAGCGGCCCTGGTGGCTTTGCAGCAATACCAAACCTCACGAGCCGCACCGTTGATGAGGCGCAGGTAACTCTTGGCACGCTCCATGCAGATATCGCAATCGCAGAAGAACCATCGGCCACAGTAGCCAAGGGCTTAGTGGTACGAACCGAACCGGCCGCCGGAAATTTCTATTTTGGTGGAACCATCACAATCTATGTTTCTTCAGGGCCAAAGCTTGTTTCGGCACCTGAGATTGCCGGAATGAATGTTGCCGAAGCCACTGCAGAAATAATTAAGAACGGTTTTGTTCTTGGCGAAGTCAAGTCAGTTTTTAACGAGGCGCCGCTTGGCGAAGTCTTTGATTACCTTGGTGCCGATGGCACAAAGATTCCTGAAACTAGCCGCATTGATATCTGGGTTTCGCTTGGTGCAATTCCAATCGTGGCCGGTTTAGATCAAGAAGCGGCAGTGACCGCCATTGAGGCAGTGGGCTTGAAGATCAATGAGATCAATGAGGAATACAGTGACACCGTTGCTGCTGGTCAAGTAATTAGCTTGGTTCCACTAACCGAGCCGCTGGGCGAAAACGGTAGCGTAAACCTTTTGGTTTCTAAGGGACCTAACGTGGTGACAGTTCCAAACATGATTGGTCAGACAATCTTGGCCGCTAAATCAGCCCTTGAAACATTGGGCTTTAAGGTAATCGTAAATACCGATCAGTTGACCACCAAGTGGGGCATCGTAAAGGTGAAGAAGCAAAGCGCAGCGGCAGGCACCCAACTTAGAGTTGGCGACTCCATAACAATTTCTACAAAGTAGAAAAAACTCCGCGTGAAAAAATTCACGAGGAGTTTTTTATTGGCTTATTTAGCGCTTGGCCAACTGCTCAGCAACTAGGAATGCAAGCTCTAGAGACTGCATGTGGTTTAGTCGTGGGTCACAAAGAGATTCGTAGCGCTCTTCAAGGCTTGCCTCATCGATTTGCTCTGAACCGCCTAGGCACTCTGCAACATCGTCACCGGTAAGTTCAACGTGCACACCACCCGGGAATGTTCCTGCAGCCTTGTGAACTTCAAAGAAGCCACGAACTTCGTCCATGACGTCGTCGAATCTACGGGACTTGTAGCCGTTCTTTGTGGTCATGCCGTTTCCGTGCATTGGGTCTGTGATCCACAGCGGGTTAGCGTCTGAGTCACGAACTGCCTCGACAAGCTTTGGCAACTCTTCGCGAATCTTGCCAGCACCCATACGAGTAATGAAAGTTAAACGTCCAGGCTCGCGATTTGGGTCAAGTCGCTCAATCAACTCAACTACGTCTTCAACCTGAGTGGTTGGGCCAAGCTTCACACCAATTGGGTTTCTAACGCGTGACAGGTAATCAACGTGTGCGTGATCCATTTGACGGGTACGCTCACCAATCCAAATGAAGTGACCAGAAGTGATGTACGGGTTACCGGTACGTGAATCAATGCGAGTCAATGGGCGCTCGTAGTCCATCAACAAACCTTCGTGGCTGGTGTAGAACTCGGTGGTGCGCAATTCATTGAAGTCGGCACCGCATGCGGCCATGAACTTAATTGCGCGATCAATTTCTTGCGCCAGAGACAGGTAGCGCTCGTTTGCAGGGTTGTTCGCAAAACCGCGGTTCCATTCGTGAACAGAACGAAGATCTGCGAAACCTCCCGTAGTGAAGGCGCGAATCAAATTCAACGTTGAAGCACTGGTGTGGTACGCCTTCAGCATGCGCTTTGGGTCTGGAGTGCGAGCCTCAGAAGTGAAGTCGTAACCGTTTACGATGTCACCGCGGAACGCAGGCAAAGTTACATCGCCGCGAGTTTCGCTATCGCTAGAGCGTGGCTTTGCAAACTGGCCAGCCATGCGACCCATTTTGATAACCGGCATTGATGCGCCGTAAGTAAGCACTACTGCCATCTGCAGGAGAGTCTTTACTCGGTTGCGAATTCGATCTGCAGTTGCATCGGCAAAAGTTTCTGCGCAGTCGCCACCCTGAAGCAAGAATGCCTTGCCAGAAGCTGCTGCCGCCAAACGTTCACGCAGAATGTCTACCTCACCGGCAAAGACTAGCGGTGGCAAAGTTGCTAGTTCGGCACGCACATCGGCAACCGCTGAGGCATCTGGCCAGGTTGGTTGCTGAGCAGCAGGAAGGGTCAGATAGTTGTCGAGCCCAGCAAGTACTGCCGGATTAGCTGCAACTATTGGATCATTCATACTGTCTTCCCTACCTTGCGAGACGAGCTCGTTTTTCTTTAACCGATGATGCGTATGCATCAACATATTCTTGACCGCTGAGCTTTCTTAGCTCGTACATGATTTCGTCGGTTACCGCGCGAAGCACAATGCGGTCACCCTCCATGCCGTCAAACCTTGAAAAATCTAATGGGGTGCCAACCACGATACCGATGCGACGAATGCGCGGCAGACGCTTTCCGATTGGTTGAACTTTTTCCGTGTCAATCATTGCCACTGGAATTACCGGTGCCTTTGATTCCAAAACCATTCTGGCAATGCCGGTTCTGCCTCGGTACAAACGACCGTCCGGGCTTCTGGTGCCCTCAGGGTAAATTCCAAGCACCTGGCCCTGACCCAAAACCTTCAGTCCGGTATTTAGCGAAGCCTCAGAAGCTTTTCCGCCACTTCTATCGATTGGAAGTTGGCCGGTTGCCTTAAAGAACCATCGGGTTAACGCACCTTTGATTCCCTTGCCGGTGAAGTACTCACTCTTGGCAAGAAAGACCACCGGGCGTCTTGCCTGAAGTGGCAAAAAAATTGAGTCAGAAAAAGAGAGGTGGTTGCTGGCCAAAATTACCGGGCCAGTTGCTGGAATGTTTTCCATTCCGCGAACCCAAGGCCTAAAAAGCACTCTCAAAAGCGGGCCTAAAATCAGGGTCTTCAAAATGAAGTAAGCCATTTTTGACCCTTTCTAGCCGCCGAGCAATAGGGGTCTAGTTTACCTTTGGCGCCAGAGATACGCGAGCGAGATCGGCCGCACCCACTACCCCGGCATCGTTAACGAATTCGGCGCCCAGAATCTTCAATTCCGGTCGGAACCCCCTAGCCGGCAGGTGATTTAGGTAGCCCTGGCGAATTGGATCAAGCAATAAGTCTCCGGCTGCACTAACGCCGCCCCCGATTACGACCACTTCTGGGTCTAAAACGGCAGTCAATGAGGCAATTGCCTGGCCAAGCCAGTCGCCCAGCGCGGTCAATACCTGAATGGCGCCTGGGTCGCGCTCAAGAATGGCCTGGTAGACCTCCTGACCCGATAACTGACCAGCCTGAGCCTCTAACTCGCGAAGTCTTGCACCGGCCGGTTCACCCGAGGAAGCTAGCTGTTTGGCTGCTTTGAGCAGGGCAGTTCCTGAACCATAAGACTCCAAACAGCCCTTTTGACCACAGCCACAAGGAAGGCCATCGGGCACGATTCTTAGGTGGCCTAATTCGCCAGCGATGCCAAAGCCGCCGCGAAGCATCTTGCTATCGGTGATTACCGCTCCACCCACACCGGTACCAATTGTCAGCATCACCATGTGCTTGAACCCACGACCGGCGCCGTATCGGAACTCTGCCCAAGCAGCGGCATTAGCGTCGTTTTCAATGATTACCGGAATATCCAGTTCTGCCTCGAGTTTGGCCTTGAACGGCTCGTTTCGCCAGCTGAGGTTTGGTGCATAAATAATGTTGGCCTGCTGGGCGTCAATAAAGCCTGCCGCTGCAACTCCAACTCCCAAGACTTCTTGCCCCTCGGCAAGTTCCTTAATTACGGCAACGACCGAACTAACCAGTGCGGCTGGGTCTTCGGCTGGGGTGGGAACTCTAGATTCCTTAATGATTTGCCCGTTGGCATCCACCAGGGCACCAGCAATTTTGGTGCCACCGATATCGATACCGATTGCGTGCATTTCAACCTCTTCAAATAGGAGCCTAGACTTGAAAAGTTTAGCGTTTACACAAGTAGAGTTATCGCAAGAAACCTGACCCCAAGGAGCCCCAGTGCAGTCATACGATGTGCCGCCACTGGTCGTAAGCGACCCTTCAGAAAACATCACCGACTTACTGGTCAACCGAGTGAAGGCGACTCCAAGCCTGAACCTCTTCTCGATTGAGACCAAGCCTGGGGTTTGGGTTGATCTAACCGCTCAAGAGTTTGAGAACCGCGTGATTGCCGTAGCCAAGGGTTTGGTTGCCGCGGGCATTCAGCCTGGTCAAGCTGTAGCAATCATGAGCCGCACTCGTTTTGAGTGGGCACTTATTGACTTCGCAATCTGGTACGCGGGAGCGGTATCGGTTCCGGTTTATGAATCATCAGCGCCTTCGCAGATTGAATGGATTCTTTCTGATGCCGACTGCGTTGCATTGTTTATTGAAAACGATGAGCACGAAGAAAGATTTGAAGAAATCAAATCTGCTGCTCCACTTTGCCGTCAGGTTTGGAAGATTGAAGGCGGCGCAATCGAGACGCTTAGCAAACTTGGCAAAGACATCACCAATGAAACAATCGAGACCCGTCGCAAGTCATCTGGTCTTTTTGACTTGGCCACGATCATCTACACATCTGGAACCACTGGCAAGCCAAAGGGTTGCGAGCTATTGCACCGTGGTTTCGTTGAGCTAAGCAAAAACGCAACTCTAGAAATTTCTGAAGTAGTAAACCCAAAGCACAGCACCTTGCTGTTCTTGCCTTTGGCGCACGTTTTTGCAAGATTCATTTCTGTTCTGTGCGTGCACGGTGGCGTGAAGGTTGGCCACCAGCCAGATACCAAGAACGTTGCGGCTGCTATGGAAAGCTTCAAGCCAAACTTCTTGCTGGCTGTGCCACGAGTATTTGAAAAGGTATATAACTCAGCAGAGCAAAAGGCTGAGGCTGGTGGAAAGGGCAAGATCTTCCGCAAGGCTGCCTACACTGCAATTGCCTACTCAAAGGCGCTGGATACACCAAAGGGCCCTGCGCTTGGCTTGAAGATTCAGCACGGCTTCTTCGACAAACTGGTTTATAAAAAATTGCGCGCAGCTATGGGTGGCAAAGTTTCATACGCAATTTCAGGTGGAGGCCCGCTAGGTGCACGCCTGGGTCACTTCTACCGCGCAATTGGTTTGACTGTACTTGAGGGCTATGGACTAACCGAGACCACTGCCCCGGTTTCAATTGGCCGTCCAGACAAATTAAAGATTGGCAAGGTTGGCCTAATGCTGCCTGGTACCGGAATCAAGATTGCCGAAGACGGCGAAATCTTGCTTCGTGGAAACAACATTCTTCGTGGCTACTGGAGAAACCCGGAAGCAACCGCTGCAGCATTCGAAGGCGAATGGTTTAAGTCCGGCGACATCGGCGAGATCGATAACGAAGGCTTCATCAGCATCACCGGCCGCAAAAAAGAATTGATTGTTACCGCAGGCGGTAAGAACGTGGCACCTGCAGCACTAGAAGATCCACTTCGCGCTAACCCACTGGTTGGTCAGGCAATCGTCATTGGTGACCAGCGCCCATTTGTTTCGGCATTGATTTCACTTGACCCAGAGATGCTGCCAATTTGGCTTGCCAATAATGGCCTAAGCAAAGACCTAACCCTTGCCCAGGCTGCCAAGGAACCAAAGGTGCTTGCCGAGATTCAGGTTGCCGTTGACCGCGTAAACAAGAACTTCTCAAAGGCCGAATCGATTAGAAAATTCACCGTGATTGGTCAGGAGCTAAGCGAAGAATCTGGGCACCTAACTCCTTCGCTAAAGATCAAGCGTGAAGTTGTGCTGCGAGACTTTGCACCGGCGATTGATGAGGTGTACCAGGCTGGCCCACCAACTCTGGACATTCAGTCAAACTAATTACTTCATAAACCAATCGGTTGCTCTGAGGTTTTTCATGGCCTCACGACGCTCGTCGTCTTCAAGACGATCAAGATAAACCAATCCGTCTAGGTGATCACATTCGTGTTGCAGCGCCTGAGCCATAAGGCCTGAGCCCTCGATCTCCACGGTGTTGCCATCAAGGTCCAGGCCAACCGCTTTGGCAAATTCGTATCTTGGAGTTTTGTGCCATAAACCGGGCACCGATAAACAACCTTCGTCAACCAAAAGTTTTTGGCCACTTACCTCAATCAAGGTTGGGTTGATTAGATAACCCACGACGCCATCAACGTTGTAGCTAAATGCGCGAAGGTTCACACCAATTTGAGGGGCGGCAACGCCGGCTCTGCCAGGAAGCTGGGTGGTGTCAATTAGATCTTGAATTAATGACTTAGCTTTGTCGTCAAAATTAACGATTGGATCTGAAACGGTTTTTAGTACCGGGTCACCAAACAGGCGAATTTCACGAACTGTCATTTCAAAAATTACTGAGAAAGATTAAACAGGGTTGTTTAGTCCATCAACCACGAGCGCAGCAAGTTCGCGAGCTGCCTCGCGTGTGCCCTTCTTCAGGTCTTTGAACTTAATTACAGAACCCGCAGCAAGTGCTGGGTCGTAAGGAATACGCACAACGTGGCGAACGCGAGTCTTGAAGTGCTGCTCAATCTCATCTAGCTTCACAAGCTGAGTTGCCTGAGTTGCAGTGTTTAGAGCTACTACCGAATTGCGAACCAAGTCACCGTATCCGTTTGCTTCCAACCAGGTAAGAGTTTCAGACGCAAGACGAGCCTCGTCAACAGAACCACCAGAAACGATTACCAATCCGGTTGCACGCTGAAGGGTTGGGCGCATAACCGAGTGCACGATACCAGTACCGCAGTCAGTCAAAACGATTGAGTAGTAACGAGCTGCCATGTCTGCAACAACGTTGTAGTCACCCTCGTCGAACGCCTCAGAAAGCATTGGGTCTGAGTCAGAGGCCAATACGTCAAGACGGGTCACGTCGCGAGAAACCATGGTTGAGAAATCTGTGAAGCCATCAATTGCCGCTGCACGGTTTACAACGTCGCGAACTGTGAATCGGGTTGACTTGCTAACACGCTCGGCAAGGGTTCCGCGGTCTGGGTTTGCATCAATTGCAATCACGCGGTCATCACGTGAAAGAGCAAGGGCCATGCCAAGCAGGGTGCTGACTGTGGTCTTACCAACGCCACCCTTGCGAGTAAGTACCGGCACAAACTTTGCGCCACCAGTTAGCTGAGCACCGATGCGTGCATCTAGTGCCTTGCGCTCACGAACCTTTAGAGAGTCACCAAGGTTTACGGTCTTAAGAGTTAGGAAGTAAATGAAACGACGGAAACCCGATTCCGGTGCCGGACGGTTTCTTGCACTGACGTCCAAAAGGCGGTCAGCGGTAAGCATGGCAGCCGGTTCAGGCTGATCAAAGATTTCACCGCGAAGGCTGTCGCGACGTGAGTAGTTAGAACGACGAAGTTCGGCAACCTCAGAGTCCTGAGCCGGAGCAACGCGTGGGTCCTCGGTGACCACCTGGATTGAAGCGGTGCCTGGAGTCACATCGATAGAGCCTGCGTCTACGGCCACCTCAGCTAGGGAGTGAGACTTTTCGGTCTGCTCCTGTGCTGGACGGGGTGCGAGAAAATCGCTGTTGCCTTCTTCAGGCTTGTTGCCCCAAATAGCCACTGATACTCCTACTTTTAGACGCGCGAAAAGGTGCGCGCTAACGAACTAAGTCAGTTTACCTGCTCAAAACGGATTGACCGATTACTCGGCTTCAACCACCACAATTAGGTCTCCAGCGTCTACAGACTGGGTCTTAGAAACCGCTAAACGACGCACGATTCCGGCTACTGAGGCCGTAATGGTGGCCTCCATCTTCATAGCCTCAATGGTGGCAACTGGCTGCCCCACCTCAACGTGCGCGCCCTCTACAGTCTGCAAAGTAACCACACCGGCGAACGGAGCGGCAACGTGACCCAAATTAGCTGTGTCGGCCTTTTCGGCTTGAACGGTGTCAACCGCAATCTTGCGATCGCGAACGTTGATTGGGCGAAGCTGGCCGTTGAGTGTTGCCATTACTGTTCGGAAACCCTTGGCATCTGGTGAACCAATTGCCTCAAGTCCAACGTAAATCTGAACACCCTTTGACAGGGTCACGATGTGTTCTACGCCCTGCTCCAAACCGTAAAGGTAATCAACGGTTTCGATTTGATCCAGGTTGCCAAATGAATCCTGTGACTTTTGGAAGTCAGCTGTTGGACCCGGGAACAACAATCGGTTCAAAGTTGAACGACGAAGTGCTGCATCGGTGCCCTGCAGCGCAGCTAGGTCATCGGCGTTTACCGGAGTGATTCCAAACTTTGGATTCTTTCCCGCCAAAACCTTGGTGCGGAATGGTTCTGGCCAACCACCAGGCAAATCGCCAAGCTCGCCAGCCATGAAACCGATAACCGAATCTGGCACGTCGTAGTTTTGTGGGTTCTCTGCGAAGTCAGCTGGGTCGGCATTTACTGCAACCAGGTGCAACGCAAGATCGCCAACCACCTTTGACGATGGGGTCACCTTGGTAGGTCTACCAAGAATTGCGTTTGCCGAGGCATACATGTTTTCAACTTTTTCAAATTGATCGCCAAGGCCAAGTGCAATTGCCTGCTGACGCAAGTTTGAAAGTTGGCCACCAGGAATTTCGTGGTGGTAAACGCGGCCGGTTGGACCAGGCAATCCTGATTCGAAAGGTGCGTATACGTTACGCACGGCTTCCCAATAAGGCTCAAGTTCGGCAACTGCGCTTAGTGAAATGCCGCTGTCTTTAGCGGTGTGAGCAAGCGCAGCAACCAAAGCAGATGCAGAAGGCTGACTTGTGGTACCTGCCATTGGTGCCGAAGCAACATCAACCGCATCTACCCCAACGTTGATGGCAGCCATCAGTGTTGCAAGCTGACCACCCGCGGTGTCGTGGGTGTGCAGGTGCACTGGAAGATCAAAACGCTCACGAAGTGCAGAAACCAATTTCTCTGCCGCCGCTGGGCGAAGCAAACCAGCCATGTCCTTGATTGCAATGATGTGTGCACCAGCATCAACAATTTGCTGAGCTAGGTTTAGGTAGTAATCAAGGGTGTAAAGCTTTTCGTCTGGGTCAAGTAAATCGGCGGTGTAGCAAAGCGCTACTTCGGCAACGGCGGTCTTGGTCTTCAAGACTGCATCAATTGCCGGCTTCATTTGATTTACATCGTTTAGCGCATCAAAGATGCGGAAGATGTCGACACCGGTTGCAGCAGCCTCTGCAACGAACGCCTCGGTTACCTCGGTTGGGTATGGTGTGTAGCCAACGGTGTTACGGCCGCGCAACAGCATTTGAATGCAGAGGTTTGGCATTGCTGCACGTAGTTGAGCAAGGCGCTGCCATGGGTCTTCACCCAAGAAACGAAGTGCCACGTCGTAGGTTGCGCCACCCCATGCTTCAACTGAAAGTAACTGTGGAGTCAATCTGGCAACGTACGGTGCAACGGCAACGAGATCACGGCCACGAACTCGTGTGGCAAGCAGCGACTGGTGTGCGTCACGGAAAGTGGTTTCTGTGATTGCCACGTTGGACTGTGCGCGAAGTGCCTTGGCAAAACCTTCTGGGCCAAGCTCAAGTAGACGCTGACGAGAACCAGCCGGTGCCGGAATAGTTAGGTCAACCTTTGGCAACTTCACACCAGGGTTAATGTGATGTGCGCGTGGACCATTTGGCTGATTCACTGTGACATCGGCAAGCCAGGCAAGAATCTTGGTTCCGCGGTCTTGAGACGGCTTAGCGGTAAATAGTTCTGGGTGCTCATCGATAAATGAGGTGCTTAGGTCACCGGTTTCAAAAATTGGATCTGCAAGCACCGCCTGCAAGAAAGCAATGTTGGTAGATACACCGCGAATACGGAATTCTGCAAGCGCACGCTTTGCTCGTGTTACCGCTGACTTAAAGTCGCGGCCGGTAGCAATCAACTTAACCAACATGGAGTCAAAGTGCGGGCTAACCTCTGCACCGGTTGAAACAGTTCCGCCGTCTAGACGAATACCTGCACCACCCGGTGAACGGTAGGTAGTAATTTTACCGGTGTCAGGTCTGAAGTTTTGCGCCGGGTCCTCGGTTGTGATTCGGCACTGAACCGCAAAACCGTGCATCTTGATTTTGTCTTGAGTTAGGCCAAGTTCAGGAAGCGACTCCCCTGACGCGATTCGCATTTGCGATTGCACCAAGTCAACATCGGTGATTTCTTCTGAAACTGTGTGCTCAACCTGAATGCGTGGGTTCATTTCAATGAACACGTGCTTGCCTGCATTTGCACCAACGGTGTCAATTAGGAACTCAACTGTTCCAGCGTTTTGGTAACCAATTTGCTGAGCAAAAGAAACTGCATCGCGGTAAAGAGTCTGACGAAGCTCTTCGTCAATACGTGGAGCCGGCGCAATTTCAACAACCTTTTGATTGCGTCGCTGAATTGAACAGTCGCGTTCAAACAGGTGAACCACGTTGCCGTGAGTGTCCGCGAGAATCTGAACCTCTATGTGGCGAGGACGAATAACAGCCTGCTCAAGGAATACTCGAGGATCACCGAATGCGCTCTCGGCTTCGCGAGATGCTTCGATCAAAGCAGCGCGAAGATCTTCTTGCTTGGCAACACGACGCATGCCGCGGCCTCCACCACCGGCAACGGCCTTCACGAAAATTGGGAATCCAATGTCGTTTGCCTGGCTAACCAGTTCATCTACGTTTGCCGAAGATGGAGAAGACTTTAGAACCGGAACGCCAGCGCGAATTGCGGCTTCTTTGGCAATAACTTTGTTTCCGGCCATTTCAAGAACGTCTGAAGATGGGCCAATGAATGTGATGCCGTTGGCCTTTGCAGCTTCGGCAAGTTCAGGGTTTTCCGAAAGGAATCCGTAGCCCGGGTAAATTGCATCGGCACCTGATTCAAGGGCAACGCGAATGATCTCTGAGACATCTAGGTAGGCACGCACTGGGTGACCAACAGAACCAATTTGGTATGACTCATCGGCCTGAAGACGGTGGGTTGAATTGCGGTCCTCATATGGGAACACGGCAACGGTCTTGGCGCCTAGTTCGTAAGCCGCTCTAAAGGCACGAACGGCAATTTCACCGCGGTTGGCAACCAAAATCTTCTTGAACATAGGGCCCTCAAGTGTCGTATAGGCGAACATGGATACATAACGCCCTCAATAAAAAGGTAGCCTATTTACGTGCATGTAATGAGCGTGAGCTCCCTAAAGGGAGGCGTAGGAAAGACCACGGTAGCCCTTGGTCTGGCCTCTGCTGCATTTGCTCGCGGCCTTCGCACTTTGGTTGTAGATCTAGACCCACAATGTGATGCGTCAACCGGATTAGGCGCCATCGGAGAATTTAGGGAAACCGTTGCCGATGTCCTTCAAAACCCCAAACACAACATCGTGCATAGAGCAATCGTATCTAGTACTTGGGGCAAAGTTCAGTCTGGTCACATAGATGTAATGATTGGCAGCCCACGAGCCCTTCAGTTCGACACCCCAAACCCAACCATTCGCGACGTTTGGAAGCTTGAAGAGGCGCTTAGCCGAATCGAAAAAGACTACGACCTAGTAATTATTGATACCCCGCCTTCTATTAACGGACTAACCCGAACCGCTTGGGTAGCCAGTGACCGCGTTTTGATTGTTTCCGAACCATCGATCTTCTCAGTGGTGGCAGCGGACCGCGCAATGCGAGCCATTGAAGAACTTCGTAAAGGCCTCACCCCTCGCCTGGAAGCACTTGGCGTTGTTATTAATAGGTTCCGCCCACAGTCAAAGGAACACTCGTACCGCGCGCACGAGCTTCAAGAGATGTTCAAAGAAAACCTGATGGCCGTTCAGATTGAAGAGCGCGCCACTATTCAGCAGGCTCAGGGAGCGGCTAGACCAATTCACACCTGGCCTGGTGACCATGCAGCAGAGCTAGCAAAGATCTTTGATGAAATTCTTTCTCACGCTCTGGCCTCGTTCCAGCAACCGGTAGACAAGCGTCGACTCAAGCTCGACAAGAAGATGTCGCGAATTAGCAAGATTATGCGTGGCCAAAATCTAGATGCAGTTCTTGAGTTGGAATCTTTGCAAGCCGAGCCAATACAGGTATCGGCGTTTAGTGAACTTGAACCTCCTACCGGACCGGTAAGACCAGTGGATCCAAAGTTCTTGAGCCCAATCGAGCAACTTGAAGCGCTTGCGAGCCTAGAACTTGGTGAGATTAACCCAGAACTTAAAGAAATAAAGCCTGACGAGAATCAGGCATAGTAAGTTTTATCGTTTTATTTAGACCGCTTTGCGAATCTGACGTCGAGCTGCAAGCTCATCAACATCATCGATGTTGTTTTCCTTCATGTTGATTAGAGAAGCCTCAACCTCACGAAGTACGCGACCAACTGCAATTCCGAATACACCCTGACCGCGGCTTAGAAGGTCCATAACCTCGTCTTGAGTGGTGCAAAGGTAAACGCGAGCACCGTCTGACATCAGGGTGATGGTTGCCAGGTCGTTGATGCCTGCTGCGCGAAGTTGATCAACCGCAATACGAATCTGCTGAAGCGATACACCGGTGTCTAGCAGGCGCTTAACCAGCTTTAGAACCAAGATGTCGCGGAATGCGTAAAGACGCTGTGAACCCGAACCAGCAGCCCCACGAACGCTTGGCTGAACCAGTCCGGTGCGGTCCCAGTAATCAAGCTGGCGGTAGCTGATGCCACATGCGGTAGCCGCTGAAGTTCCGCGGTAACCAACCTTTGGGTCGTTCGATGGCAGGCCATCGGTGAAAAGCATGTCTGAAGCGTACGCAGCAGGAGCATTGTCTTCGGTAGATGACATTTAGGCTCCCTTCTGACTTAATCTAACGTTCAAGTACAGGTTTAATTGTTGCCGCTTTCACGAGTATCATGGGTTAATTTAAATTAACGGCGTGTCGCCAGTAAGTAAAGGGTTTTAGCCATCAATTTTGCCGATAACCGAGCGAATCAGCTCGGCACGGATAGTTGAGAACTGATTCTCGATTTCGGCTGCGTAGTGAGCGGCTCTTGAACGGCTTGCGGTGTCGTTTTTGCCCAAAACAGGAGCAACCACTCCCTCAATGATGCCAATTTCGCGTTCGGCCGAGGCCTTTATGCCACGAAGGTGACGAGGCTGGATTCCAAAACGCTGCAGGTGCACGATTGCGCGAGCAATCTCAACATCTGCTGCCTCAAAAGGTTCCTGGTTCAAAAGCAGAACATCCTGGGCCTCTTGAATAAGGGCATCGGTGATTGCGGTTTCGGCAACTAGCTCAATGCGAGTTAGCTTCTTGCCGCGGCTCTGACGCAAGTGCTGAGGGTTTACTGAACCGCCAGGCAAGCTTGGCTGCTTTCCTTCGTCAAGGTCGGCTAGGTAGTTGCGAATGACCTTTAGAGGCAGGTACTGATCGCGCTGTAACTCAAGAACGATTTGAATGCGCTCAATGTCTAGCTCGGTGAACTTGCGATAACCCGATGGCGTGCGCTGCGGAGTAACTAGACCCTGCTCTTCAAGAAAGCGAAGCTTTGACGGGGTTAGATCTGGAAAATCTGGGCTAAGAACATTTAGAACTTGACCAATGTTGAAAAGTTTTACCGCACGAACCGATGAAAGTTTTGCGTTTGAAAGGTTTGCTGGCTGTGCCATTAGTTGGCCTCAGTCACATCTGCTTTTGAAGCGTAAAAAGTTAGACGGAATTTGCCGATTTGAACTTCTGAGCCGTCTTCAAGAATTGCCGCCTCAATTCGAACCCCGTCGTAATAGGTTCCATTGAGTGAAGCAAGGTCCTTAACCTGGAAGGTTTTGCCGTGGCGGTGAAACTCTGCGTGGCGACGAGAAACGGTTACATCGTCCAAGAAGATATCGGCGTTTGGGTGACGGCCAACAGTGGTGACGTCTTGATCAAGAAGGAATCTTGAACCCTCGTTTGGGCCGCGCTGAACAATAAGAAGGGCCGAACCGGAAGGCAAAGCTTCGATGGCTTTTTGCTCTTCGTTATTTAGGTAAGGGCCAGATTCTGCGAGTAGGTCTGAGCTGAAAACGGCGGTGGATTCGACCTCATCGGACGAGCCCCCAAAGCCCAATTCTGCTGATTCCATTTCTGCTGCTACTCCTTAGAGCAATAGCCTAATGGGTTTTTGAGGGCCTATTTTTCACTACGTCACGAACCTGACGGAGGTAAACATAAGCTCCCCACCAGTACAGGCCCACTCCCCAAAGAGCGAAGGCCCAGGCCAGCGGCTCAAGCACAAAAGCTGCCGGTTCCCAAATGTAGGCCATCAACAAAAGTGGGAATGCGTAGAGCAGAGCAAAGGTGCCGGTCTTGCCCAGGTAATGAACTGGCAATGGGCCGTATCCGTGGGTAGCCAAAATTGGATAAGCAACGGCCAAAACAACATCGCGCGCGATGATTACCAGAGCCAGCCAGACTGGAACTATTCCGGTGATGCTTAGCCCAATCAATGTTGAAAAAATGTAGAGCCTGTCGGCAGCCGGATCAAGCAGTTGACCAAGACGAGTTACCTGATTGAATTTTCTAGCGAAATATCCGTCGAGGTAATCGGTGAGGCTTGAAAGCGCCAACACCACAATTGCCACGAGGTAACGCTCGTGCAGCAATAGGTAAAGAAAAACCGGAACGAACGCCAACCTGAGCATGCTCAACATGTTTGGAACAGTCATGAACTGCTCTTTCATGCTTAGCGTTGGCTGGTTGCTCATGTTGCCGATTTTACGTGAATAAGGTTCGCTCACCTATCTCTGCCCGATAGCGGCGAGTTGACCGTCGAGCAAAGTTTCAGGCTCGAGTGAAACTCACCGCCTAGAGGTGTCGCTCGTCTACTCCGTTGTAAACCGAAAGCGGTCTAATCAAAGCGTTAGATGACAATTGCTCCATGATGTGTGCAGTCCAGCCGGTGATGCGAGCAGCAACAAAGATTGGAGTGAAGGTAAGAGTGTCAAACCCCATCAAGTGATATGCCGGACCAGAAGGGTAATCAAGGTTTGGCAAAATTCCCTTGCGTTCGGTCATGGCCGCTTCAAGGCCTACATAGAGTTCCAGCACATCTGGGCGGTTGTAATAATCAATCAGCTTGACCATTGCAGCACGCATGGTTGGAACTCTTGAATCACCTTTCTTGTAAACACGGTGACCAAAGCCCATAATCTTTCGTTTTTCTGCGAGAGCCTTTTCAAGCCATGCCTCGGACCGTGCTGCGGCATCAGGCCCAAAACCAATCTCATTAAAGATGTGCAATACAGCTTCGTTAGCTCCGCCGTGCAGAGGCCCCTTCAAGGCACCAACTGCACCGGTAACTGCAGAGTAGAGATCAGAAAGAGTTGAAGAAATGACCCTGGCAGTAAATGTTGAGGCATTGAATGAGTGCTCCGCATACAGCACAAGTGAAATTCTGAACGCATCCACCACAACGGCTTCAGGTATTTCGCCAAAGGTCATCCATAGAAAGTTCTCTGAATAATCCAAATCGGCACGTGGCTCAATGAGCTCTTGGCCGCGGCGACGACGTTGATCATAAGAAACAACCGCAGGCAACTTTGCAAATAGGCGAATTGACTTGGCAAGATTTCCGGCAGGGCTGGAATCTTCCACATCTGGGTCCATGGCACCAATCACGCTTACCGCGGTACGAACGACATCCATAGGGTGTGCGGTCAACGGTAGGTCGTCAATGACTTTCTTTACCACCGGATCAAGGGCACGAAGCGCACGCTCTTGCTTTACAAAACCAGCAAGCTCATCACTGTTTGGAAGCTCACCCTTCCACAGCAACCATGCAACCTCTTCAAAACTCTTTTGAGCAGCTAACTCTTGCACCGGATAACCGCGATACAAAAGCGAGTTGCTTTCTGGATTAACTTTTGAGATTGCGGTGTAGTCAACCGGTACTCCGGCAAGACCTTTATAAATTTCCTGTTGCTCGCTCATCTCGCTCCTTTGCGATTTTGCTAGGTAATGCAGATTAGTGCTTGGTGTGATTGTCTAAATTGAAATTGAAAATTCCTGAATCAAACTGGTTGTAAGCCTCGTAGTCGAGTAACTCGTAAAGCTCTGCCCTGGTTTGCATCTCTGGTACTACGGCTTGAAGGTTGCCATCTTGAGCCAAGGCATCTAGTCCGCGCATTGCAGCGCCCATAGCCAATCGCAAAAGCGAAACCGGGTAGATCACAATGTTGATTCCGATGTCAGCCAATTGCTTTTTGGTGAACAATTCGCTCTTACCAAACTCGGTCATGTTGGCCAAGATTGGAACGTCAATTGCCTTGCGCATTGCTTCGAATTCCGAAAGGTCCTTCATGGCCTCAGGAAAAATCGCATCTGCGCCTGCATCAACCAAACGCTTGGCTCTATCGATTGCAGCAGGCAAGTCCTCTACCCCGCGGATATCGGTGCGAGCCATGATCAACAAATTCTCATCGCGCCTTGCATCAACCGCCGAGGCGATTCGCTTTACCGCAGTTTCTTGATCAACAACTGCCTTGCCATCTAGGTGACCGCAGCGCTTTGGGTTGACTTGGTCCTCGATGTGGATACCCGATACGCCAGCGTCCTCAAGAGTCTGAACAGTTCTAGCTAGATTCAAAGGCTCACCAAAACCGGTATCGGCATCTACCAGGCTCGGCAGATCAGTCATGCGAGAGATCTGCTGAGAACGTACTGCCACCTCGGTGAGCGTGGTTAGACCAATGTCTGGTAATCCCAACTCGGCCGCCAACACAGCTCCAGAGATGTAGATTCCATCGAAGCCTTTTTCTTGAATTAACTTTGCGGACAGCGGATTGAATACTCCGGGCAACTGCAAGAGCTCGCCGCTGGCCAAACGCTCGCGAAAGATGCGGCGCTTTTCAGCTGGAGTGGTTTTGGCATAGAGCATTAGAAAATTCCTTTAGGTGCAGGCGCCGCAGCCAGCACCCCAGCCTTAGCCACAATGGTCAAGCCGTTCACTTCATCAGCGGTTAGTTCCGGTAGTCGCTGAACCAGATTCAGGAAGCGGTCAATCTCAGCAGCATCAAGAACGTCTGCAGCTAGTGTCTTGAACTTCTGAATGTACTGCTCGCGTGCAAATGGCTTTGCGCCAAGTGGGTGCGCATCGGCAACGGCAATCTCGTCAACAATCTTGGAGCCATCCTTCAGGGTCACCTCAACGCGCCCACCAAATGCCTTTTCAACTGGGTCAATTGAGTGGTAGCGACGAGTCCACTCTTTGTCTTCAAGAGTTGTGGTCTTGTTCCACAGTTCAACAGTGTCAGGCCGTGCAGCACGAGTTGGAGCATAGCTATCAACGTGGTGCCATGCGCCGTCCTGAAGAGCCACAGTGAAGATGTATGGAATTGAGTGATCAAGAGTCTCGCGACTTGCAGTTGGATCGTATTTCTGCGGATCGTTTGCTCCTGAACCAATCACATAGTGAGTGTGGTGTGAAGTGTGAATTACCACCGATTCAACATTTTTAGGATCGGTGATTTCTGGATGCTCGCGGTTCAACTTTCTAGCCAAATCAATCCAAGCCTGTGCCTGGTACTCGGCTGAGTGTTCCTTTGTGTAGGTGTCTAGGATTGATCGTTTTGCCTCACCCTTTTCTGGAAGCGGCACCTGGTAATTGGCTTCGGCACCATCAAGCATCCAAGCTATTACTCCGTCTTCACCTTCGTAGATTGGAGTTGGGCTTGTTTCACCGCGCATTGCGCGATCTACTGCTTCTACCGCCATCTTGCCCGCGAAGGCTGGGGCGTGAGCCTTCCAGCTTGAGATCTCACCTTTGCGTGATTGGCGGGTTGCGGTTGTGGTGTGCAAAGCCTGACCTACTGCCTGGAAGATTGTTTCAACTGGAAGCTTCAACATTGTTCCAATACCGGCAGCAGCCGATGGGCCTAAGTGAGCAACGTGATCGATCTTGTGTTTGTGTAAACAAATCGCGCGAACTAGATCAACTTGAATTTCATAACCGGTTGCAATGCCTCGGATTAGGTCGGCTCCATTTACACCCATGTGCTGAGAAACAGCAAGAATCGGCGGAATGTTGTCGCCAGGGTGTGAGTAATCTGCCGCCAAGAAAGTGTCGTGGTAGTCAAGTTCTCGAACTGCTACGCCGTTTGCCCAGGCTGCCCACTCTGCAGACACACGCATATCTGCCGCTTCACCAAAAACATTTGCACCGGCACCGTTTGAACTCTTTGGGTGAGCCATTGCCTGAGAACGCGCAGACACAACTGGCTTGCGGGTTAGCGATGCCGCTGCAACCGATGCGTTGTCAATCAAACGATTGATAACCATCTCGGTCACCTCTGGAGAAACTGCAACCGGATCTGCCGCTACCTCGGCAATTTTCCAGGCAAGTTGATCTTTGCGCTCAAGAGTTTCTTCGCTCTTATAAACACGAACTTGGTGCAGCTTCATTGCGGCTCCTTTTATCTCTCGAGTCAGGCGACTCGTTCGGTTACTGCTCTAGACCGAGCGGTCTCGAGGGCGTTTCTTAGGCTTTGCTGCATGTGCACGGCTGTGGCACTGGCAGCTAGTTCAGAATTGCGATCAACGATTGCTTCGATGATCACTAAGGTTTCGATTGCAGCGGCCTTGAGGCGAATTGGATCGCGACGAGACAGACGGCGAATTCTTGCCAGGTGAAGGTGCAGAGTCTTGAGGGCCGAAACTAGGTATGGGCTAGCAATTGCATCTTCGATGGCGCGGTCCAAACGCTCGTTCAAGTTGTAATAGGCCTTGATGCCGGTATCTCCACCCTCGATGAGGCGTTCGGCATTTCTAAACTCCGCTGCCAACTGAGTAAAAATCTGAGTGTTGCCACGCTGGGCAGCCAATTTAGCCGCCTGCTGCTCTAGCGGCTGACGAAGTTCATACAGTTCCACGATGTCGTCCAATGAGACATCTGTAACGGTCAAACCACGACCACGGGTCTGCTCAATTAGGCCATCTTTTCGTAACTGGGAAAGCGCCTCGCGAACCGGGGTTCTAGAGACACCCAAACGTTCGGATTGCTCAACCTCGGCCAATGAAGTGCCTGGCTGCAGAGTTCCATCGACGATGTCCTCAAGTAGGGCCTGATAGGCCTTATCGCTTGCTCTCATGGCACCTCCTAAAGCAATTATCGGGTTGTTTCAGGGCTAGTGTATACAAAACAGATAACAATTTGGTCATATTTGGCAAAATTGGCTCGTTAACTGGCTTCTTTGTATACATTTATCCCAAGGGCCCATTTGTGGCGCCCAGTGTCAAGTGCAGTCAACGGAGACTGCATTTCTCAATGAGGAGGAAAGACATGTCTTATAAAGCGGTGTACGAGAGCAGCTGCGAGGACCCGAATGGGTTTTGGCTTGAGGCCGCTAAGGGCGTGGATTGGATCAAAGCACCCACTAAAGCTCTAGACGAGTCCGGCGCTCCCCTCTACCGATGGTTTCCTGACGCCGAACTAAATACCTGCTTCAACGCAGTAGATCGTCACGTACTGGCTGGTCGCGGAGATCAAACAGCAATCATTTACGACTCAGCCATGACCGGCACAAAAAAGTTTCACACCTACAACGATCTACTTGAAAAGGTTTCTGTATTTGCCGGCGCCTTGGTGAACCAGGGTGTTACCAAGGGTGATCGCGTTGTGATTTACATGCCAATGATTCCCGAAGCAATTTATGCGATGCTGGCTTGCGCAAGAATCGGCGCAATTCACTCGGTGGTTTTTGGCGGTTTTGCCGCAAACGAATTGGCCGTGCGTATTGACGATGCAACACCAAAAGTTATTGTGACTTCAAGCGGTGGTTTTGAGCCTGGCCGTCACGTTGAATACCTTCCGATTATTGAAAAGGCTCTGGCAATGTCTAAGGGTTCGGTCAAGTCAGTTATTGTTCACGAACGCGCTGCCGTTCCGGGTTCTGTAAAAGATTTTGATGAACAAACCGATGTGCACTGGTTGAGCTGGAAAGAAGCAATCGCAAGTGCTACCCCACAGGCGGCTGTACCAGTTCTAGCAACGGATCCGCTTTACATTCTTTATACATCGGGTACCACCGGAAACCCAAAGGGAATCGTTCGTGACAATGGTGGGCATGCAGTGGCCATGAATTGGTCAATGAAAAATGTTTACAACATTGAAGCTGGCGATGTGATGTGGGCCGCCTCTGACGTTGGCTGGGTAGTTGGACACTCTTACATTGTTTACGCGCCACTTATTGCCGGGGCAACCACAGTTGTTTACGAGGGCAAACCAATCGGTACTCCAGATGCCGGTGCATTCTGGCGAGTGATTGAAGAACACAAGGTAAAAGTTTTGTTTACTGCACCAACAGCAATTCGTGCCATTAGACGCATGGACCCAGAACTCGAGCTTTTGAAACACTACGACGTCACCTCGCTTGATACTTTGTTCCTTGCAGGCGAACGACTTGACACCGAGACCTATCACTGGGCAAACGATGCACTGCACTGCCCCGTGATTGATAACTGGTGGCAAACAGAAACCGGTTGGCCTATTGCCGCTAACCCTCGCGGAATTGAATCGCTTGAAGTGAAGCCCGGATCACCGAGTGTTCCAGTGCCTGGCTACCGCGTATCGGTTGTTGATTCAAAAGGTGGGGCAATCAAAAATGGCAAGGACGGAAACATTGTGATTGCACTGCCAATGCCTCCTGGCACACTTGCGGGGCTTTGGGGCCGACCAAATGGTTATACCGAGGCCTACCTAAATGTTTTTGAAGGCTTCTACGCCACCGGCGACTCTGGCCGCATTGATGAAGATGGATACGTTTACGTCATGGGGCGCACAGACGACGTGATCAACGTTGCGGGCCACCGCTTGTCTACCGGGCAACTCGAGGAAGCAATTGCAGGTCACGAGGCGGTTGCCGAGTGTGCGGTTACCGGCGTGAAGGACGAACTTAAAGGCCAGCGAGCAGTTGGCTTCATTACTTTCAAACACGGACATGAAATTGACGAAGACAAACTTCGCAAAGAAGTCATTGCAATCGTGCGCGATGTGGTTGGCCCGGTAGCGGCCTTCAAGGACGTGGTGATTCTGCAACGACTACCAAAGACGAGGTCGGGCAAGGTGTTGAGAAAAACTATGCGCCAAATCGTTGATGGCGACGAATACAAGGTGCCGCCAACCATTGAGGACCCAACGGTTCTAGATGATTTGAAAAAGGCCCTAGCTGAGCAATACAAACCCAACTAAGGCCTTCATCTAAGGGTTTTAGCGCTTACGCTTCTCGCGCACTCGCATGCCCACCTCGATAGGTGAACCTTCGAAACCATAGGTTTCACGCAGACGACGAGTTATGAATCTGCGGTAGCCAGGGTCTAGGAAACCTGTGGTGAACAAAACAAACTTTGGCGGGCGGCTGCTTGCCTGAGTTGCAAACAGAATTCTTGGCTGCTTGCCACCGCGCACTGGGTGCGGTGTTTCCATGGCCAGCTCTTGCACGAATGCATTTAGCTTTCCGGTTGCAATTCGCTGATCCCATGAGTCAAGTGCAACTTCAAGAGCAGGTACAAGCTTCTCAAGGTGACGTCCGGTCTTTGCCGAGATGTTTACTCGTGGTGCCCAATCAACGTGAGCAAGGTCCTGTTCGATTTCTCGTTCTAGATACTTACGACGCTCATCGTCTAGTTCGTCCCACTTATTGAAAGCAAGAACCAGTGCACGACCTGACTCAAGCGCCATGTCTACGATGCGGATGTCCGCCTCGCTGATTGGCTGAGTCACATCAAAAAGAACTACGGCAACTTCAGCGCGCTCAAGAGCCGCTGCAGTTCTGAGTGATGCATAGAAATCTGCACCCTGTGCCAAGTGAACACGTCGGCGAATACCTGCGGTGTCTACAAATCTCCAAGCCTTGCCGCCCAATTCAACCTGTTCGTCGATTGGGTCACGAGTGGTACCGGCTAGATCATTTACAACCGCACGCTCTGAACCAACCGCACGGTTAAGTAGCGATGACTTTCCTACGTTTGGGCGACCAATCAAAGCAACGCGGCGTGGTCCACCGATTTCTTCTTTGGCTACGTTTGAAATCTTTGGCAGAACCTTCATTGCCGCATCAAGAAGATCGGCAACTCCCCTGCCGTGAACAGCAGAACATGGGAATGGCTCGCCTAGTCCAAGCGACCAGAGGTTTGCAGCTTCTGGCTCTTGGCGAACGTCGTCGATCTTGTTGGCAACCAAAATTACTGGCTTACCGGATGCGCGAAGCATCTTCACAACTCTTTCATCGGTGCTGGTAGCACCAACCATTGCATCTACAACAAACAAAACTGCGTCGGCAAGCTCAACAGCAATTTCAGCCTGAATGGCAACTGACTTATCGATGCCTCTTGCGTCTGGCTCCCAGCCTCCGGTATCAACCAGGGTGAACTTACGTTCGTTCCACTCGGCCTTATAAGAAACTCGGTCACGAGTAACACCAGGCTTATCTTCAACAACGGCTTCGCGGCGACCGAGGATTCGGTTAACCAAAGCAGACTTACCTACGTTTGGGCGACCAACGATTGCCAAAACTGGCAGTGCTGGCAAGAAGTAGTGGCCATCAATAAGTTCTTCGTCGGCTTCGAGAACGTCAAAGTCTTCGTCGTCTAGGTCGTAGTCCTCTAGACCTGTTCGCAAAACGCGTGCGCGAGATTCCTCTTCGTCGGTGCTCATGCTGCGCAGGCGCTCGACAAATTCAGGTGCTACGGGTTCCGCTAGGAATTCTTCTTCATTCATTCTTAATCCTTAGGACAAACCCTGCTCAATCAAAGAAAGCACAGCCGAAACCGACTGATTGAAATTGAGATCAGATGTATCCACGAGTTGGACACCAGGGGCTGGTGTCATAAAGTCAACGACTTTTGAATCGCTGGCGTCACGTTCACTTACCTGACGCATAACGCTGGCTGCAGTACTTTCGGAAAGTTCCGCTGAGCGTCTCTTAAGTCTAACCGCTTCATTGGCTGTCAGCAGGATTCTTACCGGAGCCTCAGGCGCCACCACCGTGGTGATGTCTCTGCCTTCAACAATCACCCCAGCAAGGCCAGACTCGGCAACAATGCGGTGAGTAAGGGCCTTCATGTAGCTGCGCACTGCTGGAATGCGGGCAACTTGGCTCACATACTCAGCCACTTCAGACTGCCTAATGGCCTCGGTGACATCGGTATTTCCAACCTTGACACTGTAGTTATCGGGGTCAATTGAGATTGTGTACGCAAATTCGGCGGCTAGGTCTTTGGTCTCAAGCTGTTCCAAGGAATAGCCGTCAAGATTAAGACTGGCCCAGGCAAGTGCACGGTAAGCGGCGCCGGTATCTAGGTATCCAAAACCCTTTTCGCGGGCGGCCTGCTTACTAACCGATGACTTACCTGAACCTGCAGGGCCATCGATAGCGATAATCACTGGCGCCATTATGCGATGCGCCAACCGCGAGATTGAAGATCAGTAATCAGCGTTTGCTCAACTGAAGGCAGTACGTAAAGTTCAACCAGACCAATTTGTGCACTTGGTGAGTGCTCAAGCTTCAACTCTTCAAGGTTGATGCCAATCTCGCCAACCTCGGTAAGCAATCTAGCCAACTCACCCGGCTTGTCGTCGATCATTACAACTACCTGCGAGTAAGTTGAGTGCTTGCTGCCGTGCTTACCCGGAATCTTTTCTACACCGGTGTTGCCTTGCCTGATGGCAGCATCTACAACCTGTTGGTTCAATGGATCACTCAGATTGTCTAGAGCAGAAATAACTTTTGCCAAGTCGCCAGAGAAATCTTTAAGAACTCGATTCACCTGGGTTGAGTTGGCTCCAAGAATCTGAGTCCACAGCTCGGCATCACTTGCGGCAATGCGAGTGGTGTCGCGAAGACCCTGACCGGCAAGTGAAACATCAGAATCGGCCGCAGGAACCAAACGAGCAGCAAGCAAACTTGAAATTACCTGCGGTACATGTGAGACCAAAGCCACTGCGCGGTCGTGATCTTTAGAAGAAACCTCAACCACCGATGACTCCAAGGCTTCTGCCAACTTCTTAATCTGAGCAACGGCGCTTGGGTTTGATGTTTCGTGTGGGGTGATGACCCACGGTCTTCCAACAAAAAGATCTGCGCGACCAGCTATGGCACCGCCACGTTCGCGTCCAGCCATTGGGTGTGAACCTACGTAGCGCTCAAGCGGCGCATTCAAGGAAACAAGTTCCTCTAAAACGCTTTCCTTAACGCTGGCGACATCGGTGACAAAAGCGTTTGGAAATTGCTGCAGTTCTTGAGCCACGATTTTTGCGGTTAGCGCCGGCGGAACGCAAACCACAATCAGTGCTGGCGCGTCATCGTTTTTGGCAACGCGGCCAGCACCGTATTCAATTGCAAGTTCCACGCTCTTTGAAGACTGAGAACTAACGATTACATCTTGACCCTGCTTGGTTAGAGCCAACCCAATACTTGTTCCGAGCAGACCTGCACCTACGATGCGAACTGGTCCGGCAAACAAAGTCATTGCGCAATGTCCTGACGTAGTGCGGTTGCACCTCGGAGGTAGACGTGCTGAATTTCGGCACGAGACTTGTCGGTTTCAGCAGTAATCATGATGCGAATTGTGCGAGGAAGCGCACCCTTTACATTCATCTCAACGAAACACATAAGAGGTACGTCACCCAGAGAAAGTTCCCGAGCGGCAACCGCAGGAAACTCGCTGGTGATGTCAGGTGTGGCGGTGAAGAGAATTGAAACCAGCTGACCGCTATCTAGATTGTTGGCGTGCAGGGTTTTAGTAAGAAGCTCAGCAGTTGACTTTAGAAGGTGCTCGCGCTCATCAACATTAAGCTGAATGGCGCCACGAATTGCACGAATTGCCATGTCATCGCCTCTTTCCTGGAATTGCTGCCTTCTTGTTGGCAGGTCGTGGAGCTCGTTTAACCTCGCCCTCGGCCGCCTTCAAAAGTGCACCAACCTCTATTTTACTTAGCTCGCGAATTCGACCCTCTTTGAGAGGACCGAGTTGAATAGGGCCAAACTGGCGGCGAACTAGACCAACCACTGGGTGGCCAACGAATTCAAACATTCTTCGAACGATTCGGTTTCTACCCGAGTGCAGAACTACCTCAACCAGACTCTCCCCTGGCTGAACATCAACGACGTGGGCTTTATCGGCCTTGATCATTCCGTCTTCAAGTTCAAAACCGCTAAGCAGCTTGTGAATGATTGCCGGGGTTACTACGCCTTCTACGCGAGCTACATAAGTCTTGGTCACACCGAATTTTGGATGAGCCAACTTGTGTGCCAACTCGCCATCGTTGGTCATGATGACGAGACCGGTGGTCTCTGAGTCAAGACGCCCAACATTGAACACGCGGTCGTAGCCTTCAACGAACTGCGAAAGATCAGGGCGGCCATTTTCATCAGCCATTGAACTAACCACTCCACGTGGCTTGTTTAGCGCGAGGTAAACACGCGAGTTATCAAGTTGCACAGGTGTGCCACCAACGGTGACCTTGTCTACGTCAGGGTTTATTCTGGTGCCAAGCTCGGTAACTACTCGGCCGTTTACCTTGACCTGACCTTTGGTGATCAGTTCTTCGCAAACGCGACGAGAGGCCACACCAGCGGCGGCCATAACTTTTTGAAGTCTTACGCCCTCAGGCTCGTTCGGGTTAGACGGCATCGAAGTTGCTATTCGCATCAGGTAGGTACGGGCTAATCAATGGCAACTCGTCTAGAGAGTTGATGCCCAAGACCTCAAGCAATAGCGGAGCGGTTCCATAGTGAATAGCACCGGATTCAGAGTCTGTGTACAGCTCGGTGATTAGACCGCGACTGTGCAAGGTTCGAACTACCGAATCAACATTCACCGCGCGAATAGAAGCAATCTGGCCACGCGAGATTGGCTGCTTGTACGCAATCACGGCAAGAGTCTCAAGAGCAGCCTGGCTCAACTTAGTTGGGTTCTCGTTGGCAACGAAGCTCTTTACTGCCCAGTCAAAATCGGCACGCACGTAAATGCGCCATCCTCCGCCAACTTCACGAAGTTCAAAGCCACGAGGGGTTTCACCGTTCACGCCGTCGTAGTCAGCTACCAAAGAGTTGATTGCATCGCGAACCTCGGTAACCGGTGTCTCTAGAGCCGTTGCAATGTTCATGATTGAGATTGGTGCATCGGTGATCATAAGAATTGCCTCGATCGCCGAACGTAGGTTGTCGGCACTAACCGGCTCCATGCGCTCCACTACTTCTGCCGGAGTTGGCTCACTCACGGCCTCGGCGGCAGGAGTTTCTTCAAGAGAGTCGTTGTTAAGAGTCATAGTCAGCTCCAAGGTTGGCTAGTTTTTCATCATCAAAGTTTTCTGAGTCCCAAGCAATTTTGATGTCGCCCAATGGCGATTCTTGCTCGAAAGTAATTGCCGAAAGGCGGTAAAGCTCTAGCACCGATAGGAACCTGGCCACCACGATGGCGCGGTCCTTAATTGAGCCAATCAATTCACGGAATGTCATGCGGATTGAACGCTTGAGCATTGAAACAACTTCGGCAGCCTGCTCACGAATTGACACTCGAGGTGCGTGAAGGTGAGCCAAACCAACATTTGGAATTTCACGAGGAGTCATTGCATCTTGAGCCAGAACTCCAAACTCAGCAAGAGTCATGGTCCAGACCAACTCAGGCTTTTGCTTCTTGAAGCGATCCTCAAGTCGAACGTCTCGAGCAATGCGCAAAGCCTCAAGCGCCATCGCAGTGCTGAAGTAACTTGATACCTCTTTGAAGGCGCGGTACTGCAACAAGCGGGCGAACAGCAAGTCGCGGGCTTCCAGCAGGGCAACGTCTTCAGCGTCAACTACCTCGCCCTTTGGCAATAGTCCGGCAATTTTCAAGTCAAGCAGTGTTGCCGCAATAACCAAGAACTCGCTGGCCTGATCCATTTCTTCTTGCCCATCAAGAGTCTTTAGGTATGAAATGAATTCATCGGTCACCTTGCTAAGTGCGATTTCGGTGATGTTCATTTCGTGCTTTGAAATCAATGAAAGCAAAAGGTCAAACGGACCATCAAAGTTACCAAGGCTTAGCGAGAAACCGCTTGCCTTTTCGGAGCCGTCAGTCAGATCGGAGTTAAGCAACACAGCCACGGGCAACCAACTCCTTTGCTACTGAGCGGTAAACCTCGGCGGCGTCTGATGTAGGAGCAAATTCTGTAATTGGTGCCTGTGCCACAGTTGCATCAGGGAACTTAACGGTTCTGTGAATCACAGTCTTGAAGAGCTTGTCGCCGAAAGCTTCCTTTAGGCGCTCAAGCACCTCGCGTGAGTGCAAGGTTCGTGAGTCAACCATGGTTGGCAAGATGCCATCCAACTGAAGCGCTGGATTAAGACCCTCTTTTACTTTGCCAATGATGTCTTCGAGAATTGCCACTCCTCTAAGCGCAAAGAACTCGGTGGCTAGTGGAATCATCACACCGTGCGCTGCAGTAAGCGCGTTTACAGTTAACAAGCCAAGTGAAGGCTGGCAGTCAATGATGATTGCGTCGTAGTCGGCAGAAACCTGCTTCAAAATCCTTGCCAGAATCTGTTCGCGAGCAATTTCGTTTACCAACTTCATCTCGGCTGCAGAAAGCTCGATGTTGGCAGGAATGACGTCAAGGTTTGGATTGCTGGTGTGCTGAATCGCTGAGTGCGGATCAATGGTTCTGTCGAGCATTAGATCGTAAATTGTGACCGCATCATGTGCATTGATTCCTAGACCTGCAGAAAGTGCACCCTGTGGGTCAAAATCAACCAGCAGCACCTTGCGACCGTATTCGGCGAGCGCAGCTGACATGTTGATTGAAGTGGTTGTCTTACCAACGCCACCTTTTTGATTACACATTGCAATGATGCGTGCAGGGCCGTGAGATTTCAGGGGCTTTGGTGTGGCGAAGCGGTTGTCCGCAGATGCCTTAGCCATGATTTCCTCCCGAAATTACGTTTGATTCAGCCTCTAGCCTACCTTCTGGCGCGGGGGTGCCTAGCGGCGTGCGCGCGGATGAGCGGTCCCGTAGATTTCCCGGAGCTTATCCACTGTGACAAGGGTGTAGATCTGGGTTGTGGCCACCGATGAGTGCCCGAGAAGCTCCTGAACTACTCGAACATCGGCCCCACCCTCTAATAGGTGGGTGGCAAAGGAGTGCCTAAGGGTATGGGGTGAGATCTCCCCCGGTAGCTCGGCTACCCTGGCTGCTTCATTGATGATTGCCCAGGCGCTCTGGCGGCTTAGCCTGCCCCCACGTTGGTTCAAAAAGAGTGCTGGGGTGCCCTTGCCCTGCGAAACCAGGGTTGGCCGAGTTCTAACCAGATAGGCCTGCAGGGCTCGCTGGGCATACCCACCAACCGGAACAATTCGCTCCTTTGAACCCTTACCAAATAGCCTCACGAGTGTTGGGTCTACCCGGTCATCTAGGTCCAGATTGATTAGCTCACTTATACGGGCCCCGGTGGCATAGAGCAGTTCAAGCATTGCTCGGTCTCGCACCCTCACCGGATCGGCAGCCATTGCATTTTCATCCGCTGGGTCTGGACCAGCAGCAGCCAACAACTTCTCTACCTGATCAACCGTGATGGCCTTGGGTAGGCTCCTTGGACTCTTGGGCGGTTTTACTGAAGCGGCTGGGTCACCAGATGTCACGTTTTCGAGCAACCAGAACTTGTGTAGTCCTCTAATTCCGGCCAGCACTCGAGCAACTGAACTTGCAACCAAACCCGATTCAAGTTTCAGCGACTCTGAGAATTCGCTAATGACCAGTTCGGTGATTTCGCCGGGTGCGTTAATTCCCTTTTTCGCGAGGAACGACGAGTATCGGGTTAAATCAGCCCGATAAGCAGCCAGAGTGTTCTTGGCCATGCCGCGTTCAATGGTTAGGTGGCGCAGGTAGGAATCAACCAGCGCAGGCATTTGATTAGACATTTTTTAGCGCCAAGGCCATCAAACCGTAACCGGCACTTGGGCTACGCATTTCTGAATTGAGCACGCTTTGCACGGCATCGGCAAGCGGCACCCAACGAAGCTCAAGGTCTGTCTCTTCACCCTCAAGTTCTAGATCGTGACCCTGGTGACGCACCTGTTTGGCAACAAATACTGTGATGGTTTCATCGTTTCCGCCAGGTGTGGTGTGAAAAGAAATTAGCTCTTCCCAATGGTCTGCGATGTAACCAGTTTCTTCAAGGAGTTCTCGCTTGGCAGCCTCTAAGCGAGACTCACCTGGTACGTCTAAAAGACCAGCCGGTATCTCCCAAAGGTATTCGCGGACCGGGTGGCGATACTGCTTGATCAGCAAGACTTCGTCGTTCTCGTTTTGCGCAATTACTGCAACGGCACCTGGGTGAGCTACGAATTCACGAACCAATGCGGTTCCGTTGTATTCGAATGTTTCGCTAACGATGTCCCAAATCTTGCCCTTAAAGACCACGTCTCGCTTAGAAACACTAAGCGAGGCGCGTTGATCTTTTGGCATGAGGCTTAAGAACCCGAAACTTCAAATAACTTATTCGACGCCTGGCGCTCGATAGCCGCAACAACTAGACCCTTGAATAATGGGTGTGCATTGGTTGGACGTGAACGGAATTCTGGGTGAGCCTGGGTTGCAACGTAGTAAGGGTGAACCTCACGAGGCAGCTCCACAAATTCCACTAGGTGGTCATCAGGTGAAGTTCCCGAGAACACTAATCCCTTCGCGGCAATCTGATCACGGTAGGTGTTGTTTACCTCGTAGCGGTGACGGTGACGCTCGTCTACAGACTCTGCGCCATAAACCTCAGCCACGATTGAACCTGGCTTTAGCTTTGCGGTGTAAAGACCTAGGCGCATGGTTCCACCCATGTCTCCGCCGGCAATGATGTCAACCTGTTCTGCCATGGTTGCAATAACTGGGTAATTAGCGTCTTCATCAAACTCGGTTGATGATGCGCCCTCAAGACCCACTACGTTTCTTGCGTACTCAATAACCATGCACTGAAGGCCTAGGCAAAGTCCAAGCGCAGGAATCTTGTTTTCGCGGGCGAACTTCAATGCGCCAAGCTTGCCTTCGATTCCTCGAACACCAAAACCACCAGGAATACAAATTGCATCAACGTCGCTAAGTGCTTCACGAGCACCCTCTTCGGTTTCGCAAGAATCAGAGGCAATCCACTTGATATTTACCTTTGCCATGTTGGCAAAACCACCGGCACGAATAGCCTCGGTTACTGAAAGGTAGGCGTCTGGTAGGTCAATGTACTTGCCAACCAAACCAATCTTTACTTCGTGCTTAGGGTTGTGAACCGCATCAAGCACGCCTTGCCAGCGAGACCAGTCAACTTCGCCGGCTTTGTCTTGCAAGCCAAGGCGCGAAATGATGTAGCTGTCTAGGCCTTCTTCGTTAATCACGGTTGGCACGTCGTAGATACTTGATGCATCGGCTGCGTTAACCACTGCCTCAACGTCAATGTCACACATCAGCGCAATCTTGTTCTTGATTGAAGCCGGTAGCGGACGATCTGAACGGCAAACCACAGCATCAGGCTGAATACCAATTGAGCGCAGGGTTGCTACCGAGTGCTGAGTTGGCTTGGTCTTGAGCTCACCTGAAGCGGCAAGGTAAGGAACCAGCGAAACGTGAACGTAGAAGACGTTGTCGCGACCTACATCGTGGCGAATCTGACGCGCAGCCTCAATGAATGGGTGTGACTCAATGTCACCAACGGTTCCACCGATCTCAGTGATGATCACATCTGGTGCTGGAACATCGTGAGCCTGCAAACGCATGCGGCGCTTGATCTCATCGGTGATGTGAGGAATTACCTGAACGGTGTCGCCAAGGTATTCACCGCGGCGTTCACGTGCAATAACGGTTGAGTAAATCTGGCCGGTGGTGACGTTTGCCGACTGGCCTAGGTTGATGTCTAGGAAGCGCTCGTAGTGACCAATGTCTAGGTCTGTTTCTGCGCCGTCATCAGTCACGAATACTTCACCGTGCTGGAATGGGTTCATTGTGCCCGGGTCAACGTTTAAATACGGGTCTAGTTTCTGCATCACGACCTTTAGACCGCGGGCACGAAGTAGGTTGCCAAGACTCGAGGCGGTTAGCCCCTTACCGAGTGATGATGCAACACCTCCGGTGACGAAAATGTGACGTGTTTTACCGGAATCCAAAGCTTCTGCCATGGAATCTCAGCCTACCAGCGAACTTGACCCTCCCTCGCCAAACGACATGCTGTCAGGGTACGATTTTGAGTAATTTAGGCGAATTCTGCCGTTGCTTTTTCAAGTAGCTCGGCTGCGTGGGTGCGTCCGGACTCGGATTCTGGCAGACCCGAAAGCATGCGAGCTAGCTCATTGATACGTTCTTCGTGGTTTAGCGAAACTACGTCAGTTGCGGTGAATTGTTCTGAGCTATTTTTGAGCACTCTTAGGTGCGAGTTTGCAAACGAAGCAACTTGGGCAAGGTGGGTAACCACGATCACCTGAGCTTGCTTTGCCAGCATGGCAAGGCGGCGGCCAACTTCAATAGCGGCAGCTCCGCCTACCCCGGCATCGACCTCATCAAAGATAAATGTTGGTGCCTGCTCAGTCTTGGCCAACACAACTTCTATTGCCAACATTATTCGTGACAGTTCACCACCACTGGCACCCTTACCCAGCGGTCTTGGCTCGGCACCAGGATAAGAAGATAACTGAATTGAAACTATGTCTTTTCCGGTGGCACCAAACTCTGCGGCCTGAGAAACAGAAACAATAAGAGTTGAGCCAGGCATGGCAAGAGCCGCAAGCTCAGAGGTTACCTGCTCGGCAAGTTCGGCGGCGGCCTTTGTGCGAATTGCAGTAAGTTCTGCTGCAGCCTTGGTCATTGCCTTGAATTGCGCATCAACCTCACTGGTAAGCGATTCGATTTGATCGGATGAGGAATCAAGTTCCAAAAGGCGATCAGAAGCTGATTCACGAAGCGCAATTACTTCATCCAATGTTGGGCCATACTTGCGCATCAAAGTGTTTAGAACCGCACGACGCTCTTGAATGATTTCTAACGCGCGGGCGGAATCCTCGTCGAGGCCATCGAGGTAACTCGAAATCTCGGCGGCTACATCGTTGAGCTGATAACCCAATTGCTTTAGTGATTCGGCAAGTGTCTCAAGTTCTGAATCGTGGGCAGAAACCTGCTCAAGTGAGCGTCTGGCCGCACCAATCAAACCAATAGCGTCAGCCCCGCCTTCAAAAGACTCACTTGAAATAGCCTCGTGTGCAGCACTGGCAGCAATTCTCAGTTCCTCAACGTGAGCCAGGCGGTTTGCCTTGTCGGTAAGTTCAACATCTTCCCCAGCCTTTGGGTCTGCAGCTTCTAGCTCGGTTACCGATTCGCGAAGTTGCTGTGCCTCTTTTACGCGGGCATCAAGGTTCTGCTGAATCTCGGCAAGCTTGGCCGAAGAAATTTTCCAAGCGTTGAAGTGTGACTGGTATGCGGCCAGCGCCGAAGCACTTGCGGCAAATTGATCTAGCGCCTCGCGTTGGGCTGCTGCACTCTTTAGGCGAATCTGATCTGACTGGCCGTGCACCACAACCAATTTCTCGCCTAGTTCGCTAAGCACGTTGATAGGTGTTGCCTTGCCCGATACCGATGCACGTCCTCGACCCTCGCTTGAAACCGAGCGGTTCATAATGAGTTCGCCATCGAGCACTTCGGCCCCGGCTTCAGCCAGGCGCTCAGAAACCTGCTCGGAGATAGCGGTGTTTGGTTTCAAATACCAACGACCCTCAACGAACGCTTGGTCTTGACCTCTGCGAATAGTTGAGGTGTCTGATCGTTCGCCCAGCAAGAGACCAAGTGCCGAAAGGACCATAGTTTTACCCGCACCGGTTTCACCGGTAAGCACTGTAAGCCCTGGACCAAAAGCCAGGCGCGCTTCTTGAATCACGCCAAGATCGCGAATGTAGATTTCTTCGATCACGTTTATGCCCGCAACTTATTTCTGTGCGTCGTCGGTGCCGCGCCAACCGTCAACCGGCAACGCGAACTTCTTTACAAGACGGTTTGTGAAAGTGCTCTTACGCAATCTTGCTAGCTTCACAGGAGTTGCAGACTTAGTTACCTCAACGCGCGCACCAGGAGGTAGCTCCCAGCTGCGGCGACCATCACACCAAAGCACACCGTGGCCTGCGCTGCGCTGAAGAACTTCAACCGCAACCTTGGCATCTGGCTTAATAACTAGAGGGCGGGCAAAAAGTGCGTGTGCACTTAGTGGCACAACCAACAAGGCATCAACCGATGGCCAAACCACCGGGCCACCTGCAGAAAATGCGTAAGCGGTTGAACCGGTTGGGGTAGACATCACAATGCCATCGCAACCAAAACTTGAAAGCGGGTTGCCCTCAACTTCAAGAACAACTTCTAGCATGCGCTCTCGTGCGCTTTTCTCTACGGTTGCTTCATTTAACGCCCAAGTTTTAAAGACTTCTTTGCCGTCAACGATTACCGCTACATCCAAAGTTAGACGCTCGCGAATTTCGTAATCGCGATCTAACACGCGGTGCACCGCCTCGGCAAATTCCTCGCGTTCAGACTCCGCTAGGAAACCTACGTGACCCAAGTTGATGCCCATAAGCGGAATGGATTGTTCGCGAACGACTTCGGCAGCTTTAAGAATGGTGCCGTCGCCGCCAAGCACAACAACAAGTTCAAGTTCGGACATTTTGCAATCAACCTCAAGAGTCTTCACATGATCAATTGCGGTTGCTGGCAAAACCTGATCGTTTACGTGTTTCTTGAAATCGGCTAGGTCTGATTCGGTGAGCACCGGAACGATTCCGGCTGCGTGAAGTTGTTCAATGGCAACCTGAGCAGCAGCAACCGCATCTTTACGAGCGGTATGGGCAACAACGAGCACAAAGCGAGAAGCGCCGCTTGAAGCTGGCTGGCTCATTTGGTCTCCTTCGCTACCGATTCAATCCTGTCTGTCCATTTTGACTGATTTGGCAGCTCTTTTGGACTAATCCACAGAACATACTCGATGTTTCCGTGAGTACCAGGCAGTTCGGAGCGCTCAAGACCGCGAATTCCAAGGCCAAGCGAGGCAGCCTCGTCAACAACCTGCTTAATGGCACCGGCTCGAAGATTGTGGTCATTCACCAATCCGTGAGCACTCAGCGATTGCTTGCCAACCTCAAACTGTGGCTTTACCAGCAACACGAAATCGGCATTTGGAGCAACCGAAAGCATTTGCTTGAGGACCAAAGTCAAAGAGATGAAAGATAGATCTGCAACGACAATATCGATGTTTATAAGAGATTGTGGAATTCCAGTTTTTTCAGCAAGTGTTTCTGGGCTGAGTTCGCGAGCGTTGAAGCCTTCAACGCAAATAACCTTTGGGTGCTCAAAGAGTTGCTCTACCATTTGCTCGTGGCCCACGTCAATAGCAAAGACCTTGGCAACTCCCCTGCGCAAAAGAACGTCTGTGAAGCCACCCGTAGAGGCACCAACATCAAGCGCGGTATTGCCAACCAAATCAATTTCGGTGAAAACATCAAGCGCCTTGGCTAGTTTGTGGCCGGCGCGTGAAACGTAGTCGATTGCTTCGAGAACTGAAATCTTGTCGGTTTCTTCAACGTTCTGTGATGACTTGCGTGCCGCCTTGCCATTAACCAGAACTCGATCAGATTCCACCAAAGAAGATGCGTGATTTCTAGATCTTGCTAGGCCACGTTCTACCAGTGCTAGATCGATGCGCATTTTTATTCCTCTGGTAGTTCTTCGAAGAGACCACCCGGAGGCGTCACTGTGATTTCGCCCTTTGCGATGTCAACAGTTGGTGCGAATGCCTTGATAAAAGGCATTAAGACTTCACCCGATGCGGTCTCAATCGCAAGGCAATCCTGGGCTGGAAGGTGTTCAACACGAACTACCTTTCCAACTTCAATTCCGTCGCGAATGATTTTTAGGCCAACCAACTGGTGGTCGTACCAAGCGTCTGGTTCTTCTGGCAGCGCTTCAAGATCGGCGTCAACCAAAAGGATTGCTTTTACCAAAGTGTCGGCTGCATTGCGGTCGTCTACTTCATTCAGAAAAAGAACCGGTGCTGCGTTGTAATAGCGAAGTTCTTTTACAGAAACGGTTTTACCAAACCAAGGAGAAGTTTCGGGAACCTGAAGAGTTAGAACTGCACCAGTCTTGAATCTAGTTTCAGGACTATCGGTGTACAGCTCGAGTTTGAACGCTCCCTTTAGGCCGTGGGCCTTGACCAAACGGCCAACTCGGAGCGTGGTCTTACTAGAAATCGGTATCCACCACGTCTACGCGTACCTTCTTGCCATCGGCAAGAGCATTCACGACAGTGCGCAGTGCTTTGGCGGTGCGGCCATTGCGCCCGATCACACGACCCAGGTCATCTGGGTGCACGTGAACCTCAAGCAAGTCTCCTCGCGAGGTTGTGCGTGCAGTCACGTTAGCGTCGTCGGGATTATCGACGATGCCTTTAACTAGGTGTTCGAGCGCAGCGGCTAGCACTTATTAAGCCTCTTCTGTTGCTTCTGCAGCAGGAGCTTCCTCAACTACAGCTGCTTCTTCAGCGGCTGGAGCTTCTGGAGTCTCTTCTGCGGCAACTGCATCTTCAACTGATGCAACTGCTTCGTCAGCTGCATCTGCAGCCTCTGAAATTACGTCTTCTGCAGGAGTTGCAGCTTCAGCCTCAGCTGGAGCAGCCTTCTTTGCAGCAACCTGCTCCTTAGGAACAAGTACGGTCTTCTTCTTGGTGTCGATTACGAACTCTGCCTTAGGCTCTGCAAGCTTTACGGTGTTCTTCGCGTTCTTGTCACCCTTTGATGCCTGGTAGTCACCAGTCAGCTTTAGAAGAACTGCAACCTGCTCGGTTGGCTGTGCGCCAACGCCAAGCCAGTACTGAGCGCGCTCAGAGTTAACTTCAATGATTGATGGGTTGTTGGTCGGTACGTAACGACCGATTTCTTCGATCACGCGACCATCACGGTGTGTACGTGAGTCAGCCACAACGATGCGGTAGTGCGGGGTACGGATTTTTCCGTGACGTGCTAGGCGGATTTTTACAGCCAACGTATTGCTCCTGATTATTCGTATTGAGGCGAACGATCTACCGTGAGCGTGGGGGCACACTCGGAAGAAAAAGCTCTGTGGGTTGTCGTAATCGTTTGGTTAGAGGGTCAAACGGCGACAACCGCTCTATTCTGCCAGAAAATCGGGCGTGGCGCTAGTCAGTTGGGCTTTACTTGCCCAGGCCAAATGCTGAACCGGAACCCGATGGCGCCTCGCCTGGCTTCTGACCCAAGGCGCGAGCGGCCTCCTCGGCAGCGCGCTTGGCCGGATTACCTGACTTTGAGCCCTTTTTGTCCTTGCCTTTGGACTTGGCCTTGCCGCCCGCGAATCCCACACCCATGCCAGGCATTCCCGGCATTCCTGGCATCTGAGGCACTCCGCCCTTGGCCACGGTCTTCATCATCTTGGCGGCTTGCTCAAAACGATTGACCAGCGAGTTCACATCGGTGACGGTCATGCCCGAACCCTTGGCGATACGAGAACGGCGAGAACCATTTAGAAGTTTTGGCTGGCGACGCTCGGCCGGGGTCATTGAGCGAATGATTGCCTCCGTGCGGTCAATCTCGCGCTCATCGAAGTTTTCCAGCTGATTCCTCATTTGAGCGGCACCCGGCATCATTGCCAGCATGCTCTTCAGCGAGCCCATCTTCTTGAGCTGCTGCATCTGATCTAAAAAGTCTTCAAGTGTGAAGGTGTCTTTGGCCAACTTCTCGGCCATTGCGCGAGCCTCGGCCTCATCAAAGTTCTTCTGAGTCTGCTCAATCAGAGTGAGCACGTCACCCATGTCAAGAATGCGGCTTGCCATGCGGTCTGGGTAGAACGGTTCAAAGGCATCCATGCCCTCGCCGTTTGAGGCAAACAAAATTGGCTTACCAGTTACAGAAGCAACCGATAGCGCCGCACCACCGCGAGCATCACCATCAAGCTTGGTAAGTACGACACCGGTGATTCCAACACCATCATCGAAGGCCTTTGCCACGTTGACGGCATCTTGACCAATCATGGAGTCGATTACGAATAGAACCTCGTCAGGGTCAACGGCCTTTCGGATGTCCTTAGCCTGGGTCATCAATTCTTCATCGATACCCAAACGACCAGCGGTGTCAACAATTACGACGCTGAACATCTTTTGCTTGGCGTGCTTGATTGAGTCTTTTGCAACGCTTACCGGGTTACCAACACCGTTGCCAGGTTCGGGTGCAAAAACCGGAACATCAATGCGCTCACCAACAACCTGTAATTGATTTACAGCATTAGGGCGCTGTAGATCGGCAGCAACAAGAATTGGAGTCTGTCCCTGATCCTTCAACCACTTGGCAAGTTTTCCGGCAAGAGTTGTTTTACCCGAACCCTGCAGACCGGCAAGCATAATTACGGTTGGTGCTGTCTTTGCAAATGAAAGCTTGCGCTGCTCGCCACCAAGAATCTTTACTAGTTCTTCATTTACGATTTGAACAACCTGCTGGGCTGGGTTCAGCGCTTTAGATACTTCATCACCAAGCGCGCGATCGCGAACGGCCATGGTGAAATTCTTTACTACCTCAAGGGCAACGTCAGCCTCGAGTAGAGCGCGGCGAATCTCGCGAAGGGTTGCGTCAATATCGGCAGGGCTTAGCTTGCCCTTGCTTCGAAGGTTCTTGAATGTCTCTATTAGTCGATCAGAAAGATTTCCAAACATCACTATCCCTATTGCCCAACTAGGCCTTTAGCAAATTCCTGTGCATCAAAGAATGAAAAATCATCGATACCTTCTCCAACACCAACAAGTTTTACGGGAATACCCAACTCTTGCTGAATTGAATAAACGATTCCGCCCTTGGCAGTGCCATCAAGTTTTGTAAGCACCACACCGGTTACCTTGGCGACCTCAGCAAAGGCTTTGGCTTGAGCTAGACCGTTTTGCCCGGTGGTTGCATCAATTACCAAAAGCACTTCGGCAATCTTGGCCTGCTTCTCCACCACTCTACGAATCTTGTCTAGTTCGTGCATTAGGTCTGCTTTATTTTGCAAGCGACCAGCGGTATCAATAATCAAAACGTCCGCACCTGAATTGACGGCCGCTTCGGTAGCTTCAAAGGCAACCGATGCAGGATCCTGCCCCTCGGTCTTTGGGCGAATTAGGTTTGCACCGGCACGTTCTGCCCAGGTAGCTACCTGATCAACTGCCGCAGCACGGAAGGTATCGGCCGCGCCTATCATGACTTGGAAGCCACCTTGAACTAGCCATTTTGAAAGCTTGCCGATGGTTGTGGTCTTGCCAACGCCGTTTACACCTACTACCAACAAAACGTACGGTGTGTTTCCGTCGCTCAGGTTCAGAGCCTTGTCCTTGTTTTCAAGGTTCTGAGTAAGCACCTCAACCAAAATCTTTTTGAGGTCGTCTTCTGTCTTGGCAGAAGTCTTCTTGGCAGAAGTCTTCTTGGCAATCTCTTTTACCGAAGCAACGATTGCTGCCGATGCATCCACACCAAAGTCAGCTTGAATCAAGGTGTCTTCTAGATCTTCAAGATTTTCCAAATCAAACTTGATGCGACTAAAAAGTGAGCGAATACCTTTTCTTGCACTGCGCTGTGGCAGAACGATGGCTTCCAATTCTGAGGAGGAAACCGAAGGAGATGAAGTGGTGGTCGCTGAAGTTGCGTTCACATCAACGGAGATATCATTTTGAGCCGGTTGCTCAACAACTTCAACCGCGGCAGGTTCTTGCCGCTTGCGCTTCCAGAATTGGAAAGCCACGTCTATTCCTTTTCGGCTAAGCGCTGGCCAACCACAGCAGAAACACCATCTTGGCGCATTGAAACACCGTAAAGCGCATCAGCGATTTCCATGGTGCGCTTCTGGTGAGTAATGATGATTAGCTGCGAGCTTGAGCGCAGATCTTCGAATATTTGAAGCAAGCGTCCAAGGTTTGCATCGTCCAGCGCAGCCTCAACCTCATCCATTACGTAGAACGGTGAAGGGCGCGCCTTGAAAATTGCAACCATAAGTGCCACAGCTGCCAACGATCGCTCACCACCTGAAAGCAATGAAAGACGTTCAATGCGCTTACCAGCGGGCTTAACAGTTACTTCAAGTCCGGTGGTCAAAAGATTATCTGGATCGGTTAGGAAGATAGAACCAGAACCACCAGGGAACAAGACTGGGAACACCTTTTCGAATGCCTTACGAGTGTCTTCGAATGCATCACCAAAAATGGTTTGCATCTTGACGTCAAGGTCTTCAATGATTTGCAACAAGTCTTTTCTTGTTTGAGTAAGGTCGGCAAGCTGCTCGGTCAGGAACTTGTGACGCTGCTCAAGTGCGGCAAACTCCTCAAGCGCAAGTGGGTTGACCTTGCCCAGCTTGTCGAACAAACGCTCGGCATCTTTTAGACGCTTCTGCTGCTCTTCACGCACGAATGGCTTGAATCCGCCTTCGGCTTCTTCGTCTGGAATTGGAATCTCTGGGCCGTACTCTTCAAGCAAAATATTTTGCTCAAGACCAAGCTCTTCACTCGCACGAGTAACCAAGTTGGCTAGAGTCAAACGCTTCTCGTGGTTTGCAAGTTCCATGTCGTGAACGCTCTGAGTTAGACCCGATAACTTCATCTGAATCTCAGCAGTCTCGCCGCGCAACTTAACCAACTCGGTGTTTTGGTTCTGGCGCTGTGATTCAAGTTCGTGAAGTTTGAACTTTGCCTGCGATGCACTCTCTGCGACTGCATTCATCAAAGCCGGAAGAACATTTAGAACACGCTTTGCAGATGCAAGCTGGCGCTGTTGCGCAGCGGCCGCCGCCTTCGAGCGCTCGATCGCGTCTTTGGCTTCAGAAACTTGATTGCGAAGTGCCTGTGCACGCTCTTGCTCAACGCGAACACGTTCAATGGCTGCGCCCAGTTCAATACGAAGCTCAAGTTCGCGCTGACGCTCTTGTTCTAGGTTGTCGGCAAGGGTCTGACGGTTAGCCAGATCAAGTGCAGGTCTCTCCTGTGCAGCAAACTCATCGTGTGCACTTACAGCGGCTGCGAGTTCAGATTCAGCGGCATCAATGCCAACCTTGGCGTTCTCGGCAACCATTGCCAAACGCTCAAGCTCGGCCTCCGATGCTTCAACTGCTACGCGCAAACGCCCGAGCTTTTCGGCATTAGAAGCAAGAGTTGCGTCCTGCTCGTTTAGCGCGGCAAGTGCTTCCTTCTCAGAAGCCTTGGCAGCTTCCTCGGTTGAACGAGCCTGAGCAAGCTCCGACTGTGATTTGTCGATTAGGTCATTAACCTCAGCAAGACGCTTTTCAGCAGCATCGCGCTCGGCTACAAGTTCAAGCTTTGAAGGTGCAGATGAAGATCCACCTCTAATTACAGACTCGGTAAGTACGTCACCATCAAGAGTGATCAAAACCAGCTTGGTTGTTGACTGGTCGCGAGAATACAGGCTTCTAGCAGCGGCCAAGTCGTCAACGATAACAACGTTAGAAAGCAGCGACAGAATTCCGGTTGGTGCTTCCACAACTTCTGCGGCAGCACGTGCCCCAGCAACGTTTGGAATTTTTGCAGCCGGGCCGTTTGCATTTACATCGGCAACGATAAGTTCTACACGACCGCCGTCGTTGCGCTTGAGGTGCTCAATAGCCGCAAGACCCGCATCGCGTGAGTCTGCAACCAAGGCATCGGCCAAAGGACCAAGCGCCGCAGCAATTGCAACTTCAAATCCGTTTTGGATTTTCATGTGGGTTGCAACCAAACCACGAATACCGCTTAGGCCAGCGGAGTTAAGTTCAGTAGCACCGTCTTTTTGCTCAAGAGTTAGGTTCAATGCCGAACGCTTTGCAGCAAGTGAGTCACGTTCACGTTCTGCCTGGTGCACAGCATCGCGAAGTGACTCAATGCGAGTAGCAACTTCAGACACTGCCTTTTGAGCAGCTTCGTATCGGTTTTCAAGTGCACTGTCACTGTTGCTCTGCTGTTGCTGACGTTGCTGTTCAGCATCGTATTCAGCTTTGCGTGCAGTGTGGCGATCGCGAGCCTCACCAAGAGCACCCTCGTGGCGAACTACTTCACCGCGAAGGCTGACAAGCTTTGATTCTGCAACTGCAGCCTCGTTAGCTAGGCGTGCCTTATCAAGATCAAACTTTGAGATGAGTGCGTTTTGCTCGGCAACTTCGTTGTCAAACTTTTCTAGAACATCACGTGCTTCGCTGCGCTGCTGCTCTGCTTCGTGAAGCGCCGCCTTTAGCTTTTCAACGGTTGCGGTCAGTTCGGTGGCTGCTGCGTTTGCCTGATCTGCTTCTGCGTCCAGAGCAGCCGGGTCAAGCTGAGCACCGGCAACTTCTGCCTGCTGACTCAAAAGAGCTACGCGCTGGTTTGCAATAGAAAGAAGTGAACGTAGACGCTCGGCTAGTGAATCAAATTGGTAAGAAAGGTTTCTGGCCTGGTCCAACTCGCTTGAAACCTGTGCGGCTTCTAGCTGACCTAGTCGTGCAGTATTTTCTGCAAGCAAGGTCTGCAGAATGTTTCGTTCGCCTCGGCGATCTGCCTCGCTCTTTGCAGTCTCTTCGAGTCCGCGGTGCAACTCTGAAATATCTGCAGCCAAAAGACGTGACTTGGCGTCGCGCACAACCGATGCAATTCCCTGTGCCTCGCGAGCAACCTCGGCCTGCTGGCTCAGTGGCTTTAGCTGGCGACGAACTTCTCCGGCCAAGTCGTTTAGACGAGTCAGGTTGGTTTGCATCGCTTCAAGCTTGCGCTCGGTTTTTTCTTTGCGGCGACGGTGCTTCAAAATACCGGCGGCTTCTTCGATGAAGCCACGGCGCTCTTCAGGAGTCGCACGAAGCACTGAGTCAAGCTGACCCTGACCAACGATTACGTGCATCTCGCGACCAAGACCGGAGTCGCTCAAAAGTTCTTGAACATCAAGCAAACGAACTGGCTCGCCGTTAATTGCGTACTCGCTGCCGCCGTTACGGAAAAGCGTTCTAGAAATTGTGACTTCTGCGTACTCAATCGGCAAAGCGCCATCGGAGTTATCGATTGTCAAAATTACTTCTGCTCGTCCAAGCGGACCCTTGGTAGAAGTACCTGCGAAGATGACGTCTTCCATCTTTCCACCGCGAAGACTCTTGGCACCCTGCTCACCCATTACCCAGGCAAGCGCGTCTACAACGTTAGATTTTCCGGAACCGTTTGGACCAACAACAGCGGTCACGCCTTTTTCAAAAGCAAAGGTGGTTGGTTGGGCGAAGGACTTAAATCCCTTTAGGGTGAGGCTCTTGAGATACAAGCTAACTCCCCCGCCTTCGCCGATTATTTGATTGCGGACCAAATGCCGCGACTATCAAAAATACCTTATTTCCAAGGGGTCGCTTGCCACACCGATAGCCCCTGGGCGCTGGAGCGGTCGCTAAGCCTTGAGTTTCTGGCAATTTGGGCAGAAATGAGACCCGCGATTCATCCAATTTTCTCGTTTGATGGGGCGACCGCATCTGGCACAGGGCAACCCGGTCATTCCGTAGGCATTCAGTGAAACGGCAAAATAACCGCTCTCGCCGTTTACATTCTTGTACTGCTCATCAAAGCTCGTGCCGCCCTCAGATACGGCCTTGGCAAGGATGTCCCGAACGTGTGCCAAAAGTTCCTTGGCCTTTGCCGGCTTTAGGCTGGCAGCCGGCTGGTCGTAATGTAGTTTGGCTCGCCAAAGGGCTTCATCGGCGTAAATATTTCCGATGCCACTCAGGGTCTGCTGATCAAGCAGCACGCGTTTGATGCCCGAGTTCTTTTTCTGAAACTTGGCTAGAACGAAGTCCTCATCAAAATCAACATCAAGTGGGTCACGGGTAATGTGAGCGGCCTGCATGGGTATTTGGTTTTGCCAAGACTTACCTTTGCCAACTCCGGCGCTGTATCCGCCAGGCTTGCCATCTGCGGTTGGTTGAAGTTCGTCAATCGCCAGCGAACCAAAGATGCGCTGATCAATAAACCTAAATTCCATTGGCTTACCTTTAGTGGTGATTAGGTGAATCACCACGCGGGTCAATTTATCTTCTGGGTCAGTTGGTCTGCGCAATAACATTTGGCCACTCATGCCAAGGTGCCCAACTAAAGCAAGGCTGCGCTTTTCGCCTTTTACCTCCAGCGGAAGCCAGAGGAACTTTCCACGTCTAACTACACCAAGCACCTTGGAGCCAATGAGTGTTTGAGCAAAGTCCTTAGGGCCACCCGGGTGGCGCTTTAGCGAACGAACGTCCAACACATCAACCGCTGTGATTGTGGCATTGGTAAGCGCCGGAGCAAGGCCTGCGCGTACGGTTTCAACCTCTGGCAGTTCAGGCATTTACTTTAGATTTGCTAGCGCGTTAATTGCGGCTTCGGTTTCTGCGCCCTTGCGAGACTTGCCGTCACCTTCACCAATAACCAAGTCGTTTACCTTGACCTTGGCGTGAAAATCACGATCGTGATCTGGGCCTTCAAAAGTTGTTTCATAAACCGGAGCGGCTTTGCCCTGCTCCTGAATTCTTTCTTGAAGTGTAGTTTTTGGATCGCTGTTTTCGCGAAGGGCATCGGTGTCTTCAAGAAGAGGAAATACAAAACGCTCAACTAAACCTCGCGCCTCATCAAGACCCTTTGAAACATAAACGGCTCCAAGAATTGCCTCGAAAGAATCGGCCAGCAGATTTAGCTTGGTGCGACCACCAGTTTGCTCTTCACCCTTGCCCAGGCGAAGAAATTCTCCCAAGCCAAGTTTGGCTGCAACCGCGGCAAGTGCACGCGCCGAAACCACGGCGTTCTTTACCTTGGTTAACTCGCCTTCAGGAAGTTCAACCAGCAAATCGTGAATGTGTGCCGTAACGACAAAACCCAACACCGAGTCCCCGAGAAATTCGAGACGTTCGTTGTTGGGAGTGTTGCCGTTCTCATATGAATAAGAGCGGTGGGTAAGTGCGAGTTCGAGCAGTTGAGGCTCGATGTCAACGCCTAAGCGAGTGCATAGAACGTTGAGGTTCATCGCGACTTAGAAAGTTTTAGGCGTCGGCGACCTTGCGGCCCTTGTACTCAAGGAACAGCGCGTTGCCGGCTGAGTCTGAAACAAGCTTCGCGCGGTGAGGCATTGAGTAAACGGTCTTACCGTTCTCAATGGTCTTCACCAAAGTTACTTCAGCGGCCTTCCACTGTGAACGACGTGCGTGGGTACGTGCACGAGATAGGCGTCTCTTTGGTACTGGCATGGACTTACTCTTCCTTTTTCGTAAAGCTTTGCAGTGCACTCCATCGGGAATCAACCGGAGCTTCGTGCACGTGGTGCGGATTGTCAGCCATCTTCACACCGCAATCTGGGCATAGACCTAAACAGTCAGTGCTACAAAGTGGGTGGAACGGAAGATTTAGTACTACCGCGTCACGGATGATTTGTTCAAGATCGATTTGCTCGTCTTCGACAACATGCTCATCCTCGTTGGTTAAAGAATAGGCGAAAAGTTCCTGAAAATCCACCTCAACTGGGACAGTTAGGGGCTCCAGGCACCTGCTGCACTCGGCATCGGCGTCCACAAAAACCTCACCGGTGGTCAGAATTCCCTCGTGAACCGACTCCAAACGCACATCTAGGTCCAGTTCGGCACCCTTTGGAATAAGGGCAATGCCCTCGCCCATCTGGTCTGGGGTCACGATATCCAGCTTCAGTTCGCGCATCTGCCCCGGCTTGTGCATGAGGTCATGAACGGCAACCTGGTATTCGGTATTCGCAGCCATTAGCCCTGCGCCTTTCGATTAGCCACCGATGTAGTCAGGGCGCATGCCACGGCCTCGGAAACGTACTTATTTATTTGTCCCTCAAGATCGGCAACCTGCTTCACCAGTGAGCTCGAGACGTGGCCATGCACGGGATCTGCAGGTATGAACACGGTCTCAACCCCAGCAAGATCGCGGTTTACCTGGGCCATAGGAAGTTCATAGTCAAGATCAACGCTGGTTCGGAACCCCTTAACCAACGCGGTAGCGCCTACCATCTTGCAGTAATTCACCAATAGTCCGCCATCAAGGGTGTCAACGGTGATTTTTGCTGGACCCGATACCTTGAGTTCAGCCAAGCTGGCTCGAATTAGTTCAACTCGCTCTTCACTTGAAAAACGCGGCGCTTTGGCCGGGTTGTGCACCACTAGAACATGGAGTTCATCAAAAAGGTTTGCTGCGCGTGCAGCAATGTCTAGGTGGCCCAAAGTGATTGGGTCAAAAGATCCTGGATAAACCGCGATTGAAGGCATTGCTCTAGGTTAGCCGAGCAGATTACCCCTTGGCTAGGTTGGCTTGACGATCTTGGTCTAAACGAGCCAAAGATTCTGCCAAATCTGGGTGTTTTTCTAGTGTTGGGTCGGCAGCCATAAGTTCCTCAACCTGTGACCTGACCTTTTGAATCAGGGCCGCATCTTTCAATACCCGAAGCAGCTTCAGGCTAGATCTGCCACCAGATTGCGATTGACCAAGAACATCTCCCTCGCGACGAAGCTCTAGGTCAATCTCACTTAGTTCAAAACCGTCCAGAGTTTTTGCTACGGCATTGACTCGCTCGAGCGCCAAGGAACCTTCTTCGGCAGAGGTGAGTAAAAGACAAAGGCCCGCATTGCCACCGCGACCAACGCGACCGCGAAGCTGGTGAAGTTGGCTGACACCAAAACGATCGGCATCAAGAATTACCATCACTGTTGCGTTGGGTACGTCTACGCCAACTTCAATGACAGTTGTTGAAACCAAAACGTCAACTTCTTGGGCCGCAAATCTGGCCATCACATCGGCTTTTTCTTCGGAACTCATTCGGCCGTGCAAAGTTTCAATTACTAAGCCCGATAGCGCTGGCACACTTCGCAGAGATTCGGTCATGCCGATCGCCGAAGCTAATGGCTGCTTTGGCTTCTTTGCAAACTCTGCAGCCTGGTCATCGGAACCGTCAAGGAAAGTTGGCTCTTCGTCGGCGGCGCCTCCGGATTCAATTAGTTCTACACCCGGGTCGTCCTCATCAATACGCGGACAAACCACAAATGCTTGGCGACCATTGGCAACTTCTTCGGCAATACGTTGCCAGGTTCTTGCAACCAACGAAGGTTGTGAAAGTTGCACGACGTGAGATGTGATGCCCTGACGACCCGCTGGAAGTTCGGTGAGAGTAGAAACATCAAGATCACCAAACACGGTAACTGCAAGCGTGCGAGGAATAGGAGTTGCGGTCATAGTTAGAACATGCGGAGGCAACTTACCCTTTAGGCGAAGAGCTTCTCTTTGCTCAACACCAAACCTGTGCTGCTCATCAATGATGATTAAACCAAGATCTAGAAATTCAACTTTTTCGGCGATCAGGGCGTGAGTGCCAATCACGATCTGTGCCTTACCACTGACCATTTGAAGCAATGCCCGTTTACGGTCTGCGACATTCATTTGCCCAGTGAGAAGCGTGAGGCCAAGTTCTTTAGCTAGGTCTTCACCAAGTGTTTTTTCAATTGACTTGAAGTGCTGAGCCGCCAAGACCTCGGTAGGTGCAAGCAAGGCGGATTGGCCACCGGCATCGGCAACTGTAATCATGGCGCGCAGTGCAACCAAAGTCTTACCCGATCCAACCTCACCCTGAAGCAATCTGTTCATTGGGTGCGGCTTAGCTAGGTCGTCTGAAATATCTTGCCCAACTGAAATTTGCCCTTTGGTCAAAGTGAAAGGTAGCGAAGCATCAAACTTTGCCAGCAACTTTGAACTTGAGGCCACTCTTGGAGTGGCTGCGATGTGATGGTTCTCTGCGCGACGCTTGATTAAAGTTGCCTGCAACGCAAAGGCCTCGTGAAATTTAAGTGTCTCGCGAGCTGCATGCCAGTCGGAATGCTTTTCTGGTCGGTGAATGTTCTTAATTGCTTCGTTAAGACTTAGCAAATTATTTTGCTTCACAATCTCAGAGCCAAGCTCATCGGTGATTGGTGCCAAGGTGTCCAAAATCACACCAATAGAACGCTGAATGGCCCACGTGGTAACTGCCGAGGCAGCTGGGTAAATAGGAATCGGAAGTTCGGCCCAACGCTTGGCATCTTCGTCGGAGATTTCATCGGGAAATAGCTCGTAGTCAGGGTGGGCAAGCTGAAGCTTTCCCTGGTAGCTGCTGACTTTGCCGGCAAACAGTCCTCGCGACCCCGGGCGGAGTTCTTTTTGCCGCCAGGACTGATTGAAGAACGACAGGGTCATGAAACCGTGACCATCGGTGATGCGAATTTCTAAGATGCTGCCGTTCTTGCCCTTCATGCGGCGCTCGCGCACCTCAACGATGTCGGCAACTACAGTGGCCGGCTCCCCCAGTGGAATCTCGCTAATTGGCGTTAGCTCACCTCTGGTTGAGTATCGGCGTGGAAAATGAGTGAGTAAATCTGCCACCGTGCGAAGGCCCAGGTGCTTGGCAAATGACTTAGCGGTGCGGTCACCCAGCACGCGGTCAAGTGGTTCAAGCGGAAGCAGCATGCCTCTATCTTCGCCTGTAGGCGCGGCCACTGACGGTAGGCTGGGCAAGTTATGACACGAATTATTGGTGGCATTGCTGGTTCGAGACAACTCGCCAGCCCAGCCAAATCAACCCGCCCGACTAGCGACAGAATTCGCGAATCTATTTTTAATCGACTTGCTTCGCGTGACTTAATCGAAAACGCAAGAGTGTTGGATTTGTATGCCGGCACCGGTGCGCTGGCACTTGAAGCGATTAGCCGCGGCGCGAACTCAGCAGTCTTGGTTGAAAAAGATGGCAAGGCTGCTGCGGTGTGCAGCACCAACTCAACCACGATTCGTAAAGCACTGGAAAAAGAAGGTTTCTTTGAGGCGCTAATCAAAGTGGTTCACAAACCAGTTTCTGCATTCCTAAGTGCTGACACCGCAGAATACGATTTGGTTTTTATTGACCCTCCTTATGAAGTGACCAACGAGGAAGTTATTGCAAACTTGACGGCACTGTCTCCACGACTCAGCAAAAATGCTGTTGTCATGGTGGAGCGTTCGAGTCGTTCGGACGACCTGGAACTACCTAGTGGTTTTGAACTCGACGAAGAAAAGTCGTATGGTGACACAACCGTTTACTGGTTGTTGAAGGTGGCGTAGCCACCAATCACAAAAGTTTTTTGGCTTACCAAAAATTAACTAGCCGAAAAACCCTTTGAGCTGACGCTCTGGCTCACCAACATAAATCTGCTGAGGGCGGCCAATCTTGGTTGCCGGATCAACATTCATTTCACGCCAGTGGGCAATCCAACCAGGCAGACGTCCCATTGCAAATAGTGCAGTGAACATACGTGGTGGGAATCCAAGAGCCTTATAGATCACGCCGGTGTAGAAGTCTACGTTCGGATAAAGCTTGCGCTCCTGGAAGTAAGAATCTGCCAGAGCTGCCGCCTCAAGCTCCTTGGCAATCTCAAGGAGTGGATCGTTAACGCCTAGCTCTGCAAGAACCTGGTCGGCGGTTGCCTTAACAATGCGCGCTCGTGGATCAAGGTTCTTATAAACGCGGTGACCAAAACCCATTAGGCGAATGCCGTCTTCTTTGTTTTTCACACGCTGAATGAATGCCTGCACACTCTCACCAGAATCTTGAATGTGCTGAAGCATTTCAAGAACCGCTTCGTTAGCTCCACCGTGAAGCGGACCAAACAGCGCGTTGATTCCTGAAGAGATTGATGCGAATAGGTTTGCCTGGCTTGAACCAACCAAACGAACGGTAGAAGTAGAACAGTTCTGTTCGTGGTCTGCATGCAGCACCAGCAAGGTGTCTAGTGCCTTGGTTACCACTGGGTTTTGCGCGTATTCCTCGGCCATGTTGCCAAAGTTCAAACGCAAGAAGTTTTCTACATATGAAAGTGAATTGTCTGGGTAAAGCAGGGCCTGGCCCATGCTGTTCTTGTGAGCGTAAGCAGCAAGCACAGGAAGCTTGGCAAGAAGGCGAATGGTTGAAAGCTCAACCTGCTCTGGATCGTGTGGATCTAGTGAGTCCTGATAGAAAGTTGAAAGCGCTGAAACCCCAGCAGCCAAAACCGCCATTGGGTGGGCATTTTGTGGCATTGCGTGGAAAAGATTCTTTAGGTCTTCGTGCACCAATGTGTGACGACGAATCTTTTCTTCAAAATCTGAAAGCTGTGCTGGAGTTGGCAGCTCACCGTAAATCAGAAGCCAGGCGGTTTCAAGAAATGACTTAGAACCAGCAAGCTGCTCTATCGGGTAACCGCGGTGGCGAAGAATTCCCTTTTCACCATCAATGAAAGTAATTGCAGATTTGGTAGATGCGGTGTTTACGAAACCCTGGTCGTATGCGGTAAGTCCGGTTAGTGAGGTGAACTTTGAAATATCAACTGCATCGTGCCCATCAACGGCTGAGATAACCGGAAGGTCTGCGGTGATTTCACCGTAAGTTACTGTGACTTTATCGCTCGAGGTCATCGAAGCTCCTACTGCTTTGTATTGTGCTTTAGCCCTGTTTAGGCCTTTGACAAGCCTATGGCATCGCGCAACCTGCGCGCTCCCTCGGCAATTTTGTCATCGGTTGCGGTGATTGAAAACCGCACAAAATCGGTGCTGGATTCGCCATAGAAGGTGCCAGGGACAACCACGATGCCCAGATCGGCCATTCTGTCAACGGTCTTCCAGCAGTCTTCGCCAAGGGTTGCCCAGAGGTACAAGCCGGCCTGGCTTTCGGCAACGCTGAAACCGTAGGCGCGAACCGCCTCAAGTAGCACCTCGCGACGCTCGCGGTAAATCTCTTTTTCTACTGCAACGTGCTCTTCGTCGCCGAGCGCAACCACCATTGCTCGCTGCACCGGACCCGGGGTGTTTAGACCCGAGTGCATGCGCAGATTAACTAGACCCTTAATGAGCGATGCTTCGCCAACCGCAAAAGCCGCACGGTAACCGGCCATGTTTGATTGCTTGCTTAGTGAGTAGACCGCAAGCACGCCATCATGGCTATTGCCGCAAACTCTAGGGTCTAGAACGCTTGGGATTAATTTGTCACTCCACTGACCCCAACCAAGTTCTGCGTAGCATTCGTCGCTGGCCAACAAAGCACCAAGTTCACGTGCGCGATCTACTGCGGCCTTCATTTCGTGCACATCAAGCACCCGACCATCCGGGTTACCCGGTGAGTTGATCCAAATCAATTTGGCATTGGCGGGCCACTTAGCTGGATCATCTTCAGAAATAATCTCTGCGCCACAAAGCGCTGCACCAACCACGTAAGCGGTATAAGCAACCTTTGGCTGCACCACTACATCGCCAGGACCAAGCCCCATTAGTAATGGCAACCAAGAAATCAATTCCTTAGAGCCAATAGTTGGCATAACCTGTTCTGGCTTCAAACCAGAAACCCCACGACGACGCTCAAACCATTCCACTACAGCAGCTTTGAATTCTGGTGAGCCGCCGGTTGATGGATACCCCGGTGCGTTTGAAGATGCGTTCAGAGCATCTTGAATGATTGCGGGGGTTGGGTCAACCGGTGAACCAACCGATAGGTCTACCGCACCGCCCACGTGAAGAGCAGCTTTAGCCGAATAAGGCTTTAGTTGTTCCCACGGATACTCGGGCAGGCGATCAAACATTTCCTATATTCCTGAGGAGCCTATTGGGCCTGGTTAGGAAGTGCGGTGATAACTGCGTGGTCAGACTTGATTAGGCCAACCTTGGCGGCACCGCCTGGAGAACCAATCTCACTGAAGAATTCAACATTGGCTTTGTAGTAATCGGCCCACTGTGAAGGCAAGTCATCTTCGTAGTAGATAGCCTCAACAGGGCAAACCGGCTCACAGGCGCCACAGTCAACACATTCATCGGGGTGAATGTAAAGCATGCGGTCACCCTCGTAAATGCAGTCAACCGGGCACTCTTCAATACATGCCTTGTCTTTTACATCAACGCAAGGAAGCGCGATTACATAAGTCAATGGAAATCCTTTCGGGAACTATCTCTAGTTTAACGATGGCCGCGTGAACTTCGGCGCCACGCCCCAGGTTGGATTTTTGGAAACATGATTACCAGGGCACAAATACCAATAGATCCGTAAGCCCAAATGGTCCCAGCATCGTTGCCTGGAATGAATAGCTCTCCCCCAGGTTGGCGCTGCGCTAGCCATAAAACAGTGGCAGCCAGCGTGGCAGTTACAAGGTAAAGAGCTCCGCGGCTTCTGCGCAAAAGTCGCAGCGACACCGCTAGCGAAGCGGTCATGATTAGTGCAACGATCAGCCCAACCGGAGTCTGGTTTGCATCTGCAGCCTTGACCTGGTGCATCATTGTGCCCGCAAGAGCTAGCAGAACGCCAAGCGGCATTGCCCATAAGAAAGTGAATGCTGATCTAACGCCAACAAAAATGCTTGGTGACGAAAGGCGTAGTCGCTCTGGGCGGTCATAACGAATTTCTTTGCCTGGAACCACAGAATAGGTTTCGGCGTTAACCGCCACCTGACTTGCGTGGGCTTCTAGAGCGGCCTTCTTGATTACTGCGGTCTTTGCGTTTCCAATTTCCGCATCGAATCTCTCGCGAGGCTCTGCAATTACCCAAAACTTTGGTGCACGACCTCGACGCTTCTTGGCAACCTTGCGCACAGCCATTGCAGTTGCGTCGTGTGCCATCTTGTGGTCTGGGTGACCAAAACCACCGCGGCTGTTGTAGGTCAAAACTGCATCAGGCTTGAATTCCAAAATCTTTGCCACGATGTCGTCGGCAATGACATTGGTTGCGGCAGCAGATAGCGCTAGCTCGTCAATGTTCTTTGGCTTGATTGGCTTACCAAAAGCGTTGATGCGCATTCCAGAATCTAGATAAGCGCGGGTTCCGGCGAAAGCATGCTGAAGTTGACCGCCAGTTGAGTCGTAAGCGCGAAGCGCCTCGTGCAACTCTGCCGCACGGAATGAGCCCATTGCAGCCAAGTTACCTTCTAGGCCTTTTAGTTCATCAAGCTTTACCTTGCCGCGCTCACCCCTGGTCAAAGTAAAAACGGCAACCTCGGCCTTTGCAGCCAAGCGCTCGGCAATGACGTGCCCGGTGAACAGGCTTTCGTCGTCAGGATGCGCGTGAACGATCAGTAGACGCTTTGGAGCGAACTTTGCTTTAGCCATGACTCAACTTTAGAACAAAACCCCCAACCTAAGGCTGGGGGTTTTGAATAGAAACTATTAGTTCTTTTCGCTAGCGTTCTTGCGCTGTGAATACAGGCGAGCACGAACGTTTGCATCAAGCTCTACCTTGCGAATACGGGTTGCTTCAGGGGTTACCTCAACACACTCGTCTTCACGGGCAAACTCCAGACACTCTTCCAATGAAAGGGTGCGTGGTGGGGTTAGCGACTGGAATTCATCAGAAGACGCTGCACGCATGTTGGTGAGCTTCTTTTCCTTGGTGATGTTGATGTCCATATCGTCGGCACGTGAGTTCTCGCCCACGACCATACCTGCGTAAACCTCGCTGGTTGGCTGAACGAAGAATGAACCGCGCTCCTGAAGACCAATCATTGCGAACGGAGTTACTACACCCGCGCGGTCTGCGATTAGCGAACCGTTGTTACGAGTAACAATTTCACCAGCCCATGCGTCGTAACCAGCTGAGATTGCGTTTGCGATACCGGTTCCCTTGGTCTGAGTTAGGAACTCAGTACGGAAACCAATAAGACCACGGCTAGGAACACGGAACTCCATGCGAGTCCAACCAGTTGCGTTGGCAACCATGTTGGTCATCTGACCCTTGCGAGAAGCAAGCAGCTGAGTCATTGCACCCAAGAATTCTTCTGGAACGTCAATGGTCAAGTCTTCGAATGGTTCGTGAAGCTTGCCGTCAATGCGCTTGGTAACTACCTGAGGCTTACCAACGGTTAGTTCGTAACCTTCGCGACGCATCTGCTCAACCAAAATTGCAAGAGCAAGTTCACCACGGCCCTGAACTTCCCAAGCGTCTGGACGCTCGGTAGGTAGAACCTTGATTGACACGTTACCGATAAGTTCCTTGTCTAGACGGTCCTTAACCAAACGCGCGGTTACCTTTGCACCTTTTACGCGACCAGCCATTGGTGAGGTGTTGATACCAATGGTCATCGAGATTGCAGGGTCGTCAACAGTAATCATTGGCAACGGACGAACATCGTTAGGGTCGGCAAGAGTTTCACCAATGGTGATCTCTTCAATACCCGCAACCGCAACGATGTCACCAGGGTTAGCTTCCTCGGTTGGGAAACGCTCAAGCGCCTTGGTCTTTAGAAGTTCGGTGATCTTTACGGTTTGAGTGGTTCCGTCTTGACGAACCCAAGCAACCTGCTGACCCTTCTTAAGAGTTCCGTTGAAAATACGTAGCAATGCAAGACGTCCCAAGAATGGTGATGCGTCAAGGTTGGTTACGTGTGCCTGAAGAGGAGCTTCGTCGTCGTACTTAGGCGCTGGAATGAATTCCATGATTGCGCCGAATAGAGGCTCTAGGTTTTCGCCCTCTGGCAAAGTGCCGTCGGCTGGCTTGGTAAGTGATGCAATACCTGCACGGCCTGAAGCGTAAATGATTGGAAGTTCAAGAATTCCATCAATGTCTAGGTCTGGAACTGAGTCGTGAAGGTCTTCTGCAAGACCAAGCAAAAGGTCGTGAGTCTCTTCAACTACTTCGTCAATACGAGCATCGGTACGGTCAGTCTTGTTAACCAACAAGATAACTGGCAGCTTGGCTTCAAGAGCCTTGCGAAGCACGAAACGAGTCTGTGGAAGTGGGCCTTCAGATGCGTCAACCAAAAGTACAACGCCATCAACCATTGAAAGACCACGCTCAACCTCACCACCGAAGTCGGCGTGACCTGGAGTGTCAATAACGTTGATTGTGATTTCTTTGCCACCCGAGCGATCGCCCTTGTAGGCAATCGCGGTGTTCTTGGCAAGAATGGTAATTCCCTTTTCGCGCTCAAGGTCACCTGAGTCCATTACGCGCTCGCCCACTGCAGCGTGTTCGCTGAATGAACCGGTTTGGCGAAGCATGGCATCAACCAAAGTGGTCTTACCGTGGTCTACGTGGGCAACGATTGCGACATTGCGCAAGTCATCTCTGGTGGCCTGAGCCATAGGAACATCCTCATTGTGAGCGCGCCAAAATAAATGGCACATAAATTGATTACTTAGGGGGTGCAGAACTGCATCTTTGAGCCCCTGCCCTGTCAGTCTACCTTTTTACTCAGGGAAATGACACGCAACCTCGCTGGATTCAACCTTGCGAAGTTGTGGTTCCTCAGTGAAACACTTGGCCTGCGCCTTCCAGCATCGGGTGCTGAAAACACAGCCAGTTGGCGGTTTCATAGGGCTTGGCAGCTCACCGCTGAGCACAATTTGCTCTCGTTTGCGCTCCAGTTTTGGATCTGGAATAGGAACAGCAGACAAAAGCGCCTTTGTATATGGGTGATGAGGCGCTGTGTAGATAGAGCTGGTTGGCGCAATTTCCATGATTTTGCCCAGGTACATAACCGCTACACGGTCTGCAATGTGCTGAACAACCGATAGGTCATGTGCGATGAACAGGTATGAAAGTCCAAAGTCATCACGCAAATCACTGAGCAGGTTGACCACCTGTGCCTGGATTGAAACGTCCAGCGCAGAAACTGGCTCGTCACAAACGATGAATTTTGGCTTTAGCGCCAAGGCTCGAGCAATACCAATGCGCTGACGTTGACCACCAGAGAACTCGTGTGGGTAGCGATCAAAGTGCTCGGCACTCAGACCAACTCGTTCGAGCAGATCCTGCACGGCAGTTTTTACTCCGCCTTCTGGCTTGATCTTGTGAACTTCGTATGAGGCAGAAATGATTGCACCAACGGTTTGGCGCGGGTTTAGCGAAGCCTGTGGATCTTGGAAGATCATCTGCATTTGCGTGCGCAGCGGTTTCATCTTGCGCGGTGAGTAATCGGCGATTTCTTCGCCCTCAAACTTGATTGAACCCGAGGTTGGGTCGTACAACTTCAAAACGGTGCGCCCAGCAGTTGACTTACCGCAACCAGATTCGCCCACCAGGCCAAGGGTCTCCCCTTGCTTCAAAGTAAAACTAAGACCATTTACTGCCTTGTTTGTGCCGCGCTCGCGCGAGAACATTCCCGGACCAGAAACCGGAAAAAACTTTTCGAGATTGGTGACCTCTAATAGCGGCTCGCTCACTTGGTCTTTCCTTCATACAGATGACATCGGCTGTAGTGGCCGGTAGAAATTTGAATCAGCTCTGGCGAGGTGGTCTCACACTTGTTGCCAGGCACCTCACTCTTGCGAGTACAGCGCGGTGCAAATGCACAACCACCGCTTAGCTTCATAAGTGATGGTGGCTGACCAGGAATTGCAGTTAGACGATCCTCGTGGGGGCGGTCCATGCGTGGCACTGAACCAAGTAGGCCAACCGTGTAAGGCATCTTTGGTTTTGCATAAAGCTCATCTACCGAAGCACTCTCAACAAGTTTTCCGGCGTACATTACGTTTACACGGTCAGCAGCACCAGCAACAACACCAAGGTCGTGAGTAATCAAAATTACTGCCATCTTGAATTTCTTTTGCAGGTCAGCAATCAACTTCAAAATTTGCGCCTGCACGGTCACATCAAGTGCAGTGGTTGGCTCGTCGGCAATCAACACCGATGGGTTGTTCATCAACGCCATGGCAATCATTACTCGTTGACGCATACCGCCAGAGAACTGGTGAGGGTAGGCGCGCAAACGTTCCTTGGCATCGGCCACACCAACCAGAGTCAGCAATTCAATTGCACGCTCTTGGCTTACAGATTTTTCAACTTTGTTGTGCGCTTGGTGCGCCTCAACAAGCTGATCGCCGATGGAGTAGAAAGGATGCAGTGCCGACATTGGATCTTGGAAGATCATGGCAATGTCTTTACCGCGAATCTTGCGGATGTCTTCTGGCTCCATGCCAATGAGTTCCACTGGACCGTTATCGGTTTCCAAAGTCACCGAACCGGTGATCTTGGTTTTGCCTTTAGGCAAAAGACCCATGTAAGCCAAATTGCTCACTGACTTACCTGAACCAGACTCACCAACGATTGCTAGAGTCTCGCCGCGTTCAACATCAAACGAGATGCCGTCAACGGCTTTTACGATTCCGTCGGGAGTCGCGAATTCAACGCGAAGATCGTGAACACTAAGCAAACTCATTAGACCCTCACTCTTGGGTCGATGAATGCGTAAACCAGATCTAGCACCAGGTTCATGATGACCACGATGGCCGCTGCCAAAAGCGTGGTGGCAACAATGATTGGCAAGTCGTAATCCAAAACCGCGCCTAGCGAAAGTCGGCCAAGGCCCGGAAGGTTGAATACTGCCTCAGTCAAGATTGCTCCACCCATCAAACCGGCAAAGTCCAAACCTGCCATGGTTGCAATTGGCGCAAGGGCTGCACGAAGGGTGTGCTTACCAAGAATCAATCCCTCGCTAAGACCCTTTGCTCGGGCGGTACGAATGTAGTCCTCGGTTGAGGTTTCAATTACCTGGCTGCGAACAAAGCGTGTGTAAAGCGCCGCGTAAGCAAAGGCCAAGGTAATCCAAGGCAAAATCATGGTGTTTAACCAGCCAGGGAAATCCTCAAATGGAGATGAGTATCCGCCAGCGGGGAAAGGCAGCAGGTGCCACTTGATCACAACGAAGATGATCAACATCAAACCGGTTAGGAATGTTGGAAGAGAAGTTCCAATCAAAACAAAAATTGTGCTTGCGGTGTCTAGTACACGACCGCGGAATCTGGCTGAAAGAACTCCAAGACCAATTCCAAGAATCAACCACAAAACTAGGGCCCCAATAGCCAAGGCAAGAGTTACTGGCAACGCTTCGCCGATTAGATCGGTCACGCAAGCGTGCTGTTGGAATGAGTAACCGAATGACGGAGCCGCACAGTGAATTGCTGCTGCACCCTCGCCATAATTGCGGCCCGCAAATAGGCCAACAATAAATACCCAGTACTGCTCGTAGAACGGCTTGTCGTAACCGAGGCGAATGCGATTGGCCTCGATGATGCCTGGGTCGTTGCAGTTTTTACCGCAAGTAAGAGTTGCCGGGTCAAACGGCAAGAAAGCAAAAATTAGATAAACGGCAAAGCTAACCGCAAGCAGAATCAAGAAGGTGACTGCAAGTCTGCGTGATACGTAGGCAAGTAGACCAGACATGAATTCCTTTCTATTGGTTAGTGAGTGATGACCTACCGTGGTGTTGGAGTTTTACCTCCAACACCACAGATCAGTCAGATTTTGTTACTTGATGTAGATGTCACCGAATGAAGGTGCACCCTGTGGCTCCCAGAAGAACACACCGCCAAGGCCTGAGCCCCAGATTTCCTGTGTCTTTGAGAATGTGCCAGGGATGATCCACATCTGGTCCATTACGTACTGGTTCAGTGCAGCCCACTGCTCACCCTGCTTCTTGCGGTCAGATTCAACCAAAGCAGCGTTTGAAAGCTTCTCGAACTCTGCGTATGCAGGGTCGTCAGCGTTCTGAGTCAAGTTGAAACCACCAGCGGTGGTGAACAACTCAGGGATAACAGTTGAAGCGTTTGCCCAGTCCGGAGCCCAACCAGCAGCTGATAGATCGCTCTGCTTGGTTGGATCCATTACTACTGAGTAGTAAGAACCAGCTTCGATGAAGTTGAACTTGATTACGATTCCAGCCTTAGCAAGAGAGTCAATCCAGATTGCTGCTGACTTCTTGTTGGTCTCTGAATCTGCAATGTCGTAAACCAAACCGCGGTTCTTGTCAGTTGCACGTGCATAAAGGTCTGGACACTCAGTCTTAGCCTGAGCCATAAGAGCGGTTGCCTTCTCGATGTTTGGAGAAGTAGTCCAGTCTTCGTAACCAGTTACCTTCTTGTAGTCAAGACCCATTAGAGGCTTGATTGCACCGTCAGCTGGGTCACCGTTGAACGCCTGGCCACCAGCAAGAGTGATTAGACCGTTGAAGTCCTTTGCGTAGTAGATTGCCTGACGAATTGGTAGACAGTTAAGCTTCTTTACGTTTACGAACGCAAAACGTACGTAAGGGTCGTAAACATTTAGAGCACGGCCTTCGAATGCAGGAAGAACGTTACCGGTCTCATCGAATACTGTTGGCAAGTTAGTTGGCAACAGTGCGTCTAGAGACATGGTGTTTGGGTCTGAATCGGTTAGCAACAGCTGGTCACGAACTTCTTCAGCAACACCAAACTTAACAACAATCTTGTCTGGGTTCGCACGTGTTGCACGAAGTGGGTCAGAGTCCTTGTTCCAGTTTTCATTGCGAACTAGAACCATTGAATCCTTAGCCTTGTAAGACTCGATCTTGTATGGTCCAGAAGATACTGGGTGCAAGTCGTACTGGTCACCGTCGTCAGCAGCCTTTGGAACTGGGCCGAATGATAAGTAGGTGGTGGTGTAGTTGAAGTCACCAACAGAACGCTTCAAGTTGAAGGTAATGGTCTTGTTGTCTTCTGAACAAGTGATTGCCTTGTCGAAAGAAGCGGTGTCGTTGCCTTCAGTTGCGTAAGGACCCTTGTAAGCAGAAGAGCCATCAGCTGCAGAAGGAATGTCAAGCATTCCGATTGCGTAAGAAGGACCATCGGTGATTACGTCAGTTGCGAATGTGCGTGACACACCGTACTTGATGTCTTCACAGGTGATTGGGGTTCCATCGTCAAACGAAACACCATCGCGAAGGGTGAAAGTCCAGGTCTTGTTGTCGTTTGACGCGGTACCGGTGTCGGTAGCCAAGTCTGGAACAACAGCTGAACCAGCTGCGCCTTCAGCGCGGTCGTATGCGGTTAGGGTGCGGTGCATGTATGAACCAAACCATGCAATGTCGCGACCGGTGTAGTTACGCTGTGGGTCAGCGTGTGTCCATGCGTCCTGGAATGTTACGTAGGTAAGAGTTCCACCTACGTTAGCTCCGGCTGCACAGCCAGTTAGACCTGCGGTAGCAAGCGCTGCCACTGCAAGGGTTGCCAAAGTTGTCTTTAGCGTCTTGGTGCTTTTCAACATTTCCCCCTCCTTTGGAGTTCTATGTTCGGTTTTTTGTTTTACCTCAAAAGGAGGTAAGTCTAGTTTTCGCTCTTAGGGTCAAGAGCATCTCTCAAAGCATCGCCGAGAAGGTTGAAAACCAACACAACGAGGATTAGAGAAAGCGATGGGATGAAAAAGTAAGTAGGTTCGTTGATGATGAATTTGGTTGAGTCGGCAATCATCAAACCCCAGGTAGGTGTTGGCGGCTGAACACCAATGCCCAAGTAAGAGAACACAGCCTCTGCGGTCAAATAGCCAGGCAATGTGAGCGACATGTAAACAATTACCGGAGTCCAAACGTTCGGCAAAATTTCTTTGAAAATAATGCGACTGTTTGAAGCACCCAGTGCACGAGCAGAAAGCACGAAGTCACGCTCGCGAAGCGAAAGCACCTGTGAACGAATGATCCTCGACAGGTATGGCCAACCAAATACCGCGAGGATCGTAATTAGGTAAAGAATGCGAGCATCGTTGTCGTGAGCAATGCCCGACATCTCGATTCGCTGAATCATTGGTGCACTAAGCGCAAGAATCATGAAGAACGATGGGAACGCAAGTAGGAAGTCTGTGAATCTTCCAATAACGCCATCTACACGCCCACGGAAATAACCAGAAAGCATTCCCAAGAGCATTCCTACGCCAACGCTGGCGAGTGTTGCCATCAGGGCAATCAAGAATGAGATGCGTGCACCATAAAGAAGTCTGGCTAGAACGTCGTAGCCGATTCCCGGAACTACACCAAGTGGGTGTTTGGCACTAATGCCACCCCAATCCCCAACTACCTGGCCACGTGCATCAATTGAAGCTTCGTCGCGAATATCGGGGGAAATTCCAAGAAGGTCACAGACCTGAGGGGCAAAGACAACTGCACCAATAATGATGCTTACGGCAACTAGAGAAGGTATTGCAACCTTGTTGCTCTTAAAGCGGCGCCACGCTAACTCGCGCGGACTTCTGCCGGCGCTAGTTTTCTTAGCCTCTTTGCTGAACACCGATTCACTCTAAGCGATTAGAAAAGAATTTTTGTTTCAATTTCGCAAAATTATCCGTATCGAAACATTCCAATGATTAATCTGCCGTTGACCGTATGCTCAAACTATGAATGCCGGCGCACTCCTTATCTATGACGGGGATTGCGCATTTTGCAAAAACAGCTTGCTTTGGGCAATCAATCACCTAAAAGCCATGCCACGATACGCGGCTTATCAAAATGTTGATTTGACCGAATACCAACTTTCACTTGCCGAGGTTCAAGCCAAGGTTTGGTTAGTTGATGGGCAGAACCACCTGGGCGGTCACCTTGCTGTGGCCTGGTTATTCACCAATCAACCCGCATTGGGCTGGCGAATTATCGGTGCTTTGATCAGGGCATTTGGGCCGGTTTCAGCCTTGGTTTACCGTTGGATTGCTAAAAATAGACACCGATTGCCCGGTGGAACCAAGGAATGTTCAATTGAAGACCGCCCGTAAGCCGCTTTTTATAGAGATTTTGATCGTTTTTGCCCTGAGTCTTGGGGCATCGGCGGTTTACTCTGTGGTTTCCCTTATATCTAAGCTTTTGGCCCCTGCTGGCTTGGGTGCCCAGGTCACCAAGATAAATGGCTCAATGGCCCGTGCCGAATGGCTAGATCTGACCTATCAACTGCTTTCGGTGGCTTTTGGCTTGGCGCCGGTGGCTTTGGCTCTTTATTTACTGTGGCAAACCAATCAAAACCCCTTCAAACTGCTGGGTTTAAGCTTCAAAACACCGGGTTTCTGGGCTCCAAGGGGCCTTTTGCTGGCCTCAGCTATTGGGGTGCCAGGTTTAGCCCTCTATATAGGTGCGCGAGTTCTGGGGCTGTCTTCCAAAATTGTTCCGGCAGAATTGCCCGATTACTGGTGGGCGGTGCCAGTTTTGTTGCTCGCTGCAGTAAAAGCCGCGCTGGTTGAAGAGGTCTTGGTGGTGGGCTACCTTTTTGACCGCCTCGAAAAACTTGGGCTAAGCAGCAGAGCTGTGCTTGTTATCAGTGCCGCACTCAGAGGCAGCTATCACTTGTACCAGGGCTTCGCCGGCTTCGTGGGCAACTTTGTAATGGGCCTGGTATTTGGCTGGCTCTATAAACGATGGGGCCGAGTAATGCCGCTGGTTTTGGCGCACTTCTTATTAGATACGGTTTCGTTTGTTGGCTACGCTCTCGTAGGCAAGAGCCTCCCGCTTCCCTAGCTCATAAGCAGGTAGATTTACCGTGTTGGTCAAAAGCCAACTGATTTTGCTTTCTGCAGGGGAAGTTGGTGAAAATCCAGCGCTGACCCGCAACCGTGATCGATTCCTCGAAAGTCGGAATGCCTGCAGAGCCAGCAAATGACTCCATATTTACCGTCGAGGTCTACGGTCGGAGTCGAATTGGCCTACGCCTATTCGCCTTCGCACTCAGATCGCTTTATGCGAAAGGTTCCTTATGTTTGGAACAAAATCTGGGTTGCGCAAATTCGCAGCAATCATCAGCATCACAACCATCGCTCTTTCAACACCCCTCCAGGTAAGCGCGGCAGCTCGTTATGCAAGCACCGTTGCGTTCCTATCGGGTTCAATGGTCAACGGAAAAGCACTGGATGGCTTTCCAGCCGGAACACCGGAGTATGGCTTCACTCTTGAAGCAATGTTGCAGCTGAAAGCTGGAGGTAAAACTTTTGTGCAACAGATTCCAGCCATCACCTACATGTTGTCTACAAAGACTCAACCGATTGGTTCTTCTTCAAAGGGCTACTTGTTTAACAAGGATGCTGCAAAGTCTCTAAAAGTTGGCCGCGTTGGTAAATTCCTTTTCACTAGCGAAGCAATCAATGTTTCGAATAATGCAATCCGATACGAGATCTTCAAAAAGCTAGCCGCAAAAATTAACCCGAAGACTGGCGAAATTACTGGCACCGAGTCCGGCGCAATTGATTACGCGTGGGTGGCACTTGGACTCAACAGCTACCAGGAATACACCTTGGCAAATAAGGTCGTGCAAAAACTCATCACTCTGCAAAATACTGATGGCGGATTTGGTGAAGCAGATTTATCTGTATCTACTCCTGATGCAACCGGTCTAGCCCTGCAGGCAATTAATTACCGTGAGACTTTTGGCTCAGATTCAGAAGATAAAAAGCGTGCCACGTCTGAGAAAAAGGCAGTTGCATACTTGCTTGCTACAGATATCGAAGACAGTCACTGGAACGCGTACGGTGAGCCATCGGTAAATTCAACTGCCTACGCTCTTATGGGACTCAAGGCTGCGGGTAAAAAACCAACAGCACTTGCCTCTCACGTGGCGTGGCTAAAACTGCAGCTTGCGCCAAAGGGTGGATTCATGACGCCTTGGTCGAACGGCGCGGGAGATGTTTACGCCACCGCCCAGGCAATTGTGCCGCTTCTTGGCAAAAGCTACCTAGATCTGCTTCCGTAAATGAGAAGGGTTCCATTTGGAGCCGTCCTAATATCTCTGCTTGCCACAGTTGCACTTGGCGCAGTGATATCGGTGGCTCCTAATAATGAAATTTCAGCGCCTTCAAATTTGCCTTCAGTAAATCAAGTTGCGTGCAGTGATACTGGCACAACTCTGATTGTTGATTATGGCGATGGCCAAGGCAGCGCCCAAAGTTATTGCGTAGAGAACTTCGCAGGATCCGGATGGCAACTTTTACAGGCAGCTGGTTTGAACGTTGTGGGCACTGCAGAGTACCCAGAGTCATTTCTATGTCGCATCAATGATGTTCCCGAAGCTGATGCAGAAGATTGCCTTGGCACTCCCAGCTTTAGCACTGGTACTTGGGTGTACTACGTTGCTGCGGCCGGCAAGGCAGACGGCAGCTGGGTACGAAGTGGCATGGGAGCTGCCGCGCGAAAGCCGGGCTGTGGCGAGGTTGATGGCTGGCGCTTTGTGACTTCAAACACCGATGCCAATTCCCCACCGCGAATTGAACCTAAACCTTTTACCTGTGAGACCAAGTGAAACTTTTGAATCCAAATAGTTTTCACCCGGCAAGCTTGTGGTTTTTTGGGCTTGGTTTAGCCGCGGCCGCCTCACTATCTAGAAACCTAGGCTTTCTGACTTGTTTGATAGCTCTATGTGTCGTCTTGCTGGCGCTCTCACCTAAAGAACTAGGTGCGGCGGTATCGCTTAGGGTTTATCTCTTATTGGCCGCTGCTGTGGTTTTATCTCGAATTGTTTTCCGAATTATTTTCAACACGACTTACAGTGCGAATGACACCATCTTGGACTTACCGAAATTATCGATTCAATTCTGGTTTGGTCAAGAACTTCAGATACTAGGAGCCGTTTCCGCTCAGGCTTTGGTGAGCGCAATGGTTGAGGGGCTTAGATTAGCAGCAATCATTCTTGGAATAGCAGTTGCCGCTTCGCTTGCGAATCCTAGAAAACTTTTGAAATCTACACCAGCCGCGCTATATGAAATTGGAACCGCGGTTTCTATGGCTATAAATCTTGCGCCACAGATCATTAAGAGCTTGAACAGGGTACGCGCGGCAAAGAAACTAAGAGGCAGAAGCAATGGCATCGGTGCCATGGCGTCAATTGTGATACCTGTTTTAGAAGATGCAATCGAATCCACAATTGCATTATCGGTCAGCATGGAATCGCGAGGTTTTGGTTCCTCGATTAATTCAAGTGCACGACTACTTAGCGGTTTGCTGTCAATTTCTTCGGCATTGGCAGCCGGTATAGGAGCGTATTTAGTCATCACCTCAGGAGCACAGAACTATGCGTGGCTTCTTATTGCGCTCTTGCTAGCAATTGCTTCCTTGGCAATAACCAACAGTTCAAATTCAAAAACGCGCTTGGTACGAAATAAGTTTTCAGCACTCGATTTAATTCCTGCAGTGCTCTCGGTGGTGGCCCCGGTGCTTAGCCTGAGTTTGGGAGCAGCGCTTTGATTAAGGTTCATAATCTAAACTACGGCTTCGGCAACGAAGAATCTAATATTCTCAGGCGCGTATCGCTAGAGTTTGCAACCGGCACTGTGAATTTGATTTGCGGTCCAACCGGAAGTGGAAAATCAACTTTGCTCAAGGCAATTGCTCAACTTAACCCTAAGACCGCGGAATCTACAGGTGTTGTATGGATTAACGACTTCCAGATTTCACAGAAACGTCCTCATCAAATTGCTCACCTATTGGGCTATGTCAACCAACAACCAGAGTCTGCATTTGTTGCCGAGACCGTAATTGAGGAAATTGCGTTTAGTATGGAGCAGCTTGAGGTATCTGTTTCGCAGATGCGTGAGAACGTAAACCGCGTTGCTGAACTTCTGAAGATTTCCGAATTGCTTGACTCTAGAACCACTGAGCTTTCGGAAGGACAACAACAACGAGTAGCAATTGCCGCCGCATTGGCCGCCGGGCAAAAAACTCTTCTTCTAGATGAGCCAACCTCTGCCCTAGACGAGAAATCAGCACTGAACCTACTCAAGACCCTTAGAAGCATTGCCGACTCAACCGGAACAACAATTTTGTTGAGCGAACACAGATACGAGCGCGCCTTGCCATTCGCAGACTCAATAGTGGTGCTGAAAGGCGATGGCTCGGCGGCAAAACTACCAGCAACGCCGGATTCAATAGGCATGCTGCTACCCGAATGGATTTCACCAAGGGAACATTTGGCAATTGCTACCGGAAAGAACCTTGCCTTAGAAGTCATGGATCTTGAGGCGCGCTACTCAAAAGATCAAGATCCAGTAATTAGCAACCTGAATCTAGAAATACGCGAATCAGAGATTGCAACACTTGAAGGGCCTAATGGGTCTGGCAAGACCACGGCCTTGCTAACCATTGCTGGTGTATTGCAAAAGCACCGTGGAGAAGTTGAAATTAGTGGTTCCCTGGCGCTGGTTCCTCAACGTGCAAGCGACCTACTATTTCTAGACACTCTTGCCAAAGAGTTTGCCGAATCAGACAGGCATTCAAAGGCGCAGCCAAATCACACCTCGGGAATCTTCGCCAAATTGGTTGGCCGAGTTGATCCCAAAATTCACCCCCGAGATTTATCGGTTGGTCAACAATTAGCTCTTGTGATTTCCATTCAACTTGCCACCGGCAGCAACCTAATTTTGCTGGACGAACCAACCAAGGGCTTTGACTATAGAGCTAAGCAGGCTCTGGCCCAACAGCTTGTGCAAATAGCCAGCAGCGGCACCGCTGTACTTTTGGCTACTCACGACAGTGACTTTGCAGCGCAAATTGCGGCGAATCGCTACGAATTGGTGCAGGGTCAACTGAGAAAGAGAAATGAGGCTTCACAATGAACGCTTCATCATTAGCCAGCAAGGGCGTAACTGCCCTGGTAGCACTGGCCTCGCTCGTGATATTTACCTGGCCACTACTCGCAACCAGCAACAGCGCAACCGAAACAGGATTCGCCCAAACGGTTTTTATGGTTTTGATCCCAATGCTCTTGATTTTGCTATTGGTTCAATTCACAGCAAGCGGAACCGACTCAAAGATCCTTGGCTTATTAGCCGTCTTGGTTGCCCTTAATTCCGTGATTCGAATGCTGGGTGCAGGTGTCGGCGGAATCGAGACAGCTTTCTTTCTGATTGTGATCTCTGGATTTATTTTTAGAACCAGCTTTGGGTTTGCGATGGGGGCGTTATCGCTTTTGGTATCGGGTTTATTGACCGGTGGCGTAGGCCCGTGGTTGCCGTTTCAGATGATGGCGGCAGGGCTGGTTGGTATTGGTGCAGGTTTATTACCAAAGGTTCGCACTCGAGTTTTGCAGATAGCTGTTCTGGCAAGCTACGGATTTGTTGCCAGCTATGTTTATGGCGCGATGATGACCATGTGGAACTGGCCATACCTAGCCGGAAAAGACAGCGGCCTTTCATTTGTGCCCAACGGCGGACTGCTGACCAATCTCGAAAAGTTTTGGCAGTTTCAAATTTTGACGGGTGGATTGATTTGGGACACAGGCCGTGCGGTTACAACCGTCGCGCTTATCTTCGTAACGGCACCGGCCCTACTAGCCGCCCTAGAAAGAGCAGCCAGCAGGGCCGGCATAAAAACGTTTTAGAACAGTGGAAGAACTACAAGTGCCTGAAGAACAGTTGCAATCGCAGCTGCTGCAAACAGACCTAGGTTCATCTTCCAGGTGTACTTTGCTTCGCCACGTGCAACGTGCATGATGAATGCCACAACCATGGTCAGTGCCAAACCAGCACCCGCAGCAACACCAACCCACTGTGCCCATACAAGGCCAGTAACGTATGCGCCGATTGGAGCAAGAACAACACCGATTGCGCCAAGAACCTCAAGCCAAGCGATTAGGCGAACCAAACCAAACGGAACCTTGGCTACCCAACCCATGCCAGCACCAAGAAGGGTTTCCTTGTTTGCCTTTGACTTGAATGAACCCGCCTTGTAAAAACCACGAGCTGCGTAAATTGAAACCGCAAGCGCGGCAATTGCTAGAACGATCATTGATATTCCTTTTTGTCTTGATAATCCGAGGTGTCGGACTTACAGTTATTTAGTAAAGCATGGCTTGACAAGTTTTGTCAAGTAGGCCTTTACAATTGCGCTAAGGTGAGTTCTTAGAGAGGATATGGCCATGGAGATCAAAGCTCGTGCCGAACGTCAGCAGGATGGCTGGCTTATTAATGTGCCCTCTCTTGGTAACTTCAAGACCACCTCTAAGCGCCTAGACAAGGCCACAGAGCAAATTAAGATTCTGGCAGAGCAGGCAACCGGCGAATCTAAGTGCGACATCATCGTCAAGGTTGAGGCAGTAATGCCAGGAATCATTTGCGACATCGAGTCCGCTCAAACAAAGATGCGTGATGCAGCCAAGCTGCAAGAAGAAGCCTCAAACGAGATTAGAGATGTTGTATCCCGTATGCGCGATGAAGGTTTGACTATGCGAGACATCGCAATCTTGCTTGGCGTCACACCTCAGCGAGTTGCTCAACTCGCTCCATGCACAACTGACTAGTTAAACGCGCCAGGTTGGCAAACGCCAACTAAAAATCATTGCCATAAACCTAAGAGCCGTAATAAACGCTGCGCCAATACCAACCGCGATGAATGCGCTCGCACCAATGCTGTCAAGGCCAACCACTACCCAGCCACCAATGAAGGCAACTACCGAATAGGGCTGGTGATCCACAAAGGCTCTTGGAATTTCATTTACAACCACATCACGCAGAACACCACCAAATACGGCGGTGATGACTCCCATGATTACAGCCACGATTGCTGGCATTCCGGCCTGCAATGAAATCAATGTTCCACCCGCGCTGAAGATGCCCAGACCAAGAGCATCTGGCCATGCAGTTGCGCGTTCGGTTGGTTCAATGTGTCGGGCTCTCATGAACACCAATGCCAAGGCACACATCGCAAGAACTACCCAGATCCAGAACTGGTTTTGTACCCAAAAGAATGGACGGCGATCAAGCAAGATATCGCGAAGGGTTCCACCGCCAAAGGCAGCAAGGAAGGTCACCATTGCCATTCCAACGATGTCTAACTTTTTACGCGCAGCCTCGATCAACCCAGACAGAGCAAAGGCAAGAGTGCCAATGATTTCGAAAGCGGTGTTGCCATAAGAGACAAACCAATCGGCAATTGACATTCCTGAACCCATGCAACAAGTATGCCAAGATTGCCCCGTGGACGTTTTCATCACCGGGCTCGTGGCTGGCATTGCCCTAGCCATCCCCCTTGGCCCAATGGCTATTTTGCTAATTAGCACCACAATCAAGCACGGGCGTGGCATAGGCGTATTTGGAGCACTGGCCATGGCAAGTGTGGACTTTAGCTATGCTGCGTTGGTCTTTGCATTTGGAAACGTAGTGATTGGTGCATTGAGCGACTGGGTATTACCCATGAGAATCGCCGGTTCGGCCATCTTGGTTTTTGTTGCCTCGAGAATCTTTATTGAAGCTAGGCGCAGTGCAAAACTTGAATCCCCTGAGCTAGGCAACTCCCCTACCTGTAAGTTAAAGACTTACGCAAAGTTCTTTGGCCTCACAGTTCTGAACCCAGCAACCGCTTTTTACTTTGTGGGTATCACACCAAGCGTCGCCGCCATGGCAAATGCAAATGCGCAATCGCTTGGAGTCATTGAATTTGCCCTCGGAGTATTTGCAGGATCGGTGGTTTGGCAAATGTCCTTGGTATTCGCCGCTCACCTGACCGCAAAATTCACCGATGTGAAGGTTCAACACCGAATTCAGTACGCGGGTGCGATTTTGATTCTCGCGTTAGCAGTTGGGCTTCTTCTTAAATAAACCGGTTAAATAAAAAACCCACCATTGCTGGTGGGTTATTTACTATGGGATGACTCGTTGAACTTAGAGTTCTGAGTGGAGATGGGGGGAATTGAACCCCCGTCCAATACAGAGTTTCTGACTCTTCTACGGGTGTAGCTTCAATAAGGTTCTACTTGGCCCCGGTGCTAGCTTGAAGCAACATAACCGACGGGCCCAGTCTTAGTTTGAGTCCCTTGTAGCCCTAAGGCAAAACTACAAAGCAAGATTTCTAAATGACGCTAGGGTCCAGATCGAAATCACATCTGGTCTAACGGACTTCAGGCTAGGGGCTATTAAGCAGCTAGGGCGAAGTCAGTGCGTGATGATTTAGCACTTATAGTTTGCAGCGGACATTTACGAGTTGACGCTACATTCTCGACCCGCTTCATCCAGTTACACATGCACTGTCGAAACCGATCATCCCCATATTTAGTTATCATCACCCAAAAAATCCAACCTAAACGTCTGGGTCTCGATTTTTTGGGGTTGCTCCAATGCTAGAGCAAAGGGGCGACATTGAACAGGCCTGGGCCTGAGAGAAGGCTGTGAGTTAGCTCAGGTACTTACGCATCGTGAGCATGTGCTCATTTAGTGGACCAACGGTTTCGAATCCGCGCTTGAGGTACATGCTCTGAGTTCCGCGGTAGCTAAGAGCTGAATCGGGAGCGGAATACTTTGGGTAAGCCTCTACGGCTTCAAAGCCACGTTCTTTGAAATCCTGAATGATGAAGTCAAGCAGACTTGAACTTAAGCCTATTCCCCGGTGCTCCGGGTCAACTACGAAACAAAGAATTCTTGCCAATTTTTCGTTGGACTCAATGAAATCTGGGTACAACTCGGCCGAACCAGCGGCACACCAAGCCACCAACTTTTTATCTTTGTATGCCAAGTAGCCTTGCATGTCACCAGACTCAGTTCGCGAACAAGCAAGCCCGCGGTTACCTTCAGCGGTGTCGGTTGGTCCGCCGTGCTCAATTGCTGGAGTTAGGTAATGCTGGCAATAGCAACCAGACCAATCCGGGTATTCCACGAACGCGCGATGATCAAAGAATTCAAGAAACTCGTGAAGGGTTTCGGTGGAGTGCCGCTTGAATTCAAGATTCATGGCTACCAGTCTTTACCCTTTGAAGACATGGCGCGATCAGCTTCGCGCTTATCGGTTTGCTCTTTAAGGGTTTGACGCTTGTCGTATTCTTTTTTACCGCGAGCAAGTGCAATTTCAACTTTTGCGCGACCATCTTTGAAATAGATAGAAAGCGGCACCAAGGTGAAACCAGATTCCTTTAGCTTTGATTGCAGCTTCAGAATTTCCTCGCGGTGCAAAAGCAATTTGCGTTTGCGGCGTGATGGTGAGTTGTTCCAAGTTGCTTGGGTGTACTCCGGGATGTGAACGTTTTCTAACCAGGCCTCGCCGCCTTCGATCGAGGCATAGCCATCAACCAGCGAAGCGCGACCGGCACGAAGTGATTTAACTTCCGGACCCGATAAAGCCATGCCGGCCTCGTAGGTATCCAAAATTAGGTAGTCGTGGCGAGCCTTGCGGTTGCTGGCAACAACCTTTTGACCACGTTCTCTAGGCATAAGACTTCTATATTCGCAGGTATCGGCGGATTGCGAGGCCAGAAGCCAATGCCGCCAATACGATTCCGGCTGCAATAAGCATTGGAACCACGAGAAGACCGTCGGTCAAACCAACAAAACTAGTGAACGGTAGGCGCTCGGCCAGGTAACCCTGAACAAAGAACTGCACGATTGCAAGCACTGCACCACCGGCTAATACAGACCCGATAGTCGCAGCCATTACTCCCTCGAGGATGAATGGCAACTGAATGTAGAAGTTGCTTGCACCAACCAAGCGCATGATTCCAAGTTCGCGTCGGCGACTAAAGGCCGAAAGACGAATGGTCGTAGAAATAAGCAGTGCAGCCGAGAACAACATGAGAGTTGCAATGCCAATGGCAGCAAGTGAGGCCGCGTTCAGGATGCTGAAGATTTGGTCAAGGTAGCTACGCTGATCGCGCACCTCTTCAACACCGGCAACACCGGTAAAGCTCTCGGTGATGATTTGACTCTGGGTTGAGTCTTTCAACTTCACCCAATAGGTCTCGTTTAGTTGATTTGCAGTTACGTACTTAGCAACCGCGTTTCCTTCAAACTGATCCTGGAAAGTCTTATAAGCCTGCTCGTGATCTTCAAAGTAGTACTTATCGATGTATTCACTGAGGGTTTTAGACTCAAGCTTTTCTTTGACCGCAGCTTTTAGGTCATCAGAGGCCTCGCCCTGAGGGCAAACATCTGAGGCAGACACATCGCTACACATGTAGACGGCTACCTGAGCGCGGTCGTACCAGTAATTCTTCATCTGGCCAATTTGCATCTGCAGCAGTGAAGCAGTGCCAACAAAGGTTAGCGAGATAAAAGTAACAAGAACTACCGAGACAACCATTGATAGGTTTCGACGGAACCCTTGGGCAATTTCACTAAATACGAACTTCATTAGTAGGAACCGCCAACTTGGTCACGAATGATTTCGCCGTCTTTAAGCTCAACCACGCGCTTCTTTAAGCGGTCTACGATTCCGCGATCGTGTGTAGCCATAATCACCGTGGTGCCGGCAAGGTTAATGCGTTCAATCAAGGCCATGATGTCTTGTGAAGTTGAAGGGTCAAGGTTTCCGGTTGGCTCATCGGCAAGCAGCAGTGCAGGCTTGTTCACGATCGCGCGAGCCAACGCAACTCTTTGCTGCTCACCACCGGAAAGCTCTGAAGGTAGGCGGTCTGCTTTGCCATCAAGACCTACCAAGCGAAGCACCTCTGGCACAGCTTCTTGAATAAAACCCTGAGACTTGCCAATCACCTCAAGACTGAAGGCAATGTTTTGAGCAACGGTTTTATTTGGCAAAAGTCTGAAGTCCTGAAAAACCACGCCAAGCCTGCGACGAAAGAACGGCACTCGGCGGCTTGGAATACCCACCAGATTTTCACCAAGCACATGCACCGAACCCTTGGTTGGCACATCTTCACGAAGCATTAGACGCATTAGTGAAGATTTTCCAGAGCCAGACGCTCCGACCAGGAATACGAAGTCACCTTTTTCGACTTCAAGCGACACATTATTTAGTGCAGGTCGAGGTGACCCTTTGTATTGCTTGCTGACGTTTGAGATGCTGATCATAATGAGACCAGCCTAAGAGCCACTTGGGCCCTAGGGGCTTAGGCGCCTTGTTGTGTCTGCTTGCGCCAGCGGATTCCAGCGGCAATGAAGCCATCAAGATCGCCATCAAATACCGCAGATGGGTTGTTGACTTCGTAATCTGTACGCAGATCTTTAACCATTTGATACGGAGCCAGCACATAGGAGCGCATCTGCTCTCCCCAACTAGCTTTAACATCACCGGCAATTTGCTTCTTGGTTGCCTCTTCTTCGCGACGTCTGATCTCAAGCAAGCGAGACTGCAAGACTCTCATTGCCGCAGCCTTGTTTTGAATCTGGCTCTTTTCGTTTTGGCAACTCACCACTGTGCCAGTAGGAATATGAGTGATTCGTACTGCGGAGTCGGTGGTGTTCACAGACTGCCCGCCAGGACCAGATGAACGGAACACGTCAATGCGAATTTCGTTATCGGGTATTTCAATTGCCTCAGTTTGCTCTACGAGTGGCACAACCTCAACCGCGGCAAATGAAGTCTGCCTCTTTCCCGCGGCGTTGAATGGGCTCATGCGAACCAAACGGTGAGTTCCAGCTTCAACCGATAGCGAACCAAAGGCGAACGGCGCATCAATCTCGAAAGTTGCCGACTTGATGCCAGCACCCTCTGCATAAGAGGTATCTAGAACTTGAACCGGCAGCTTGTGCTTTTCGGCGTAGCGCAGGTACATGCGCATCAACATTTCGGCAAAGTCAGTGGCGTCATCGCCGCCGGCGCCCGAGCGAATTGTGACAACCGCGGCTCGGGAATCGTATTCGCCATTGAGCAGGGTTTGAACTTCAAGTTCCGAGATAAGTTTCTGCAGCCCTGCCAGTTCGGCCTTGGCTTCAGCCTGAACCGAGCTGTCCGACTCGGTATTAGCCATCTCAATCAATACTTCAAGGTCATCGAGTCTTGATTGAACCGATTCCAACTTGGTGATCATTGATTGTGCGTGGGAAAGCTTGCTGGTTACGCTCTGTGCGTGCACCGGTTCGTCCCAGATATTTGGATCTGCGGCCTGAAGTTTTAGAACATCAATCTCACCGGCAAGCTTTTTGACATCTACAACCTCTTGAATATCTGAGAAGGTAGCGCGAAGTGCGCGAATCTCTTGGGTGAGGTCTAGGTCTGCCATGTCTCTAATAGTTTAGGCGAGGCCCATAATTGAGGGGTGACCAAACAAAAGAAGGAATACAGCCTAGGCAACTTGGTGATGCCGGTTTATGTGCCTTCTGCCCTGTTTGCGATTGCCGAGGGAAGCTTGATACCGGTTATACCGGCCAGCGCCGAAAGACTTGGCGCGGACCTACCAACTGCCGCAATTATCGCCGGCTTGGTAATGCTTGGCACTGTGGTTGCCGACCTACCCGCCGCTAGATTTGTGAATCGTTTTGGTGAACGCCGCGCGATGATGTTTGGTTCATTTGCAACTGCCCTGGGAATCCTGTTCTCTATTTTTGCTGCCAACATATTCTTCTTGGGGCTTGGCGTATTTATTGTTGGTACCGCTCACGCAGTTTTTGGACTCGCAAGACATGGCTACATTGCAGAGACAGTGCCGTTCAGTCACCGCGCGAGGGCGCTTTCTTTACTGGGTGGATTTTTTAGACTCGGCGGCTTCGTTGGCCCGCTGCTTGGCGCGGGACTGATTCTAATTTCTGGGCTGCAATCCGTTTACGTTGCAGTTGCCGTATTTAGCTCGGCTGCGGGAATCATTCTGCTTTTTACCAAGCCAGAGAAGATGAAAGACACTTCACCCAATAAAGGCGGCGGAGTCTGGAACATCACCAAGCGTGAGAAAGCCAAGTTGCTGAACCTTGGCACCGCATCGGCCATCTTGACCTTTGCTCGTACGGCAAGAGGAATTGGTTTGCCGCTTTGGGCATTGCACATTCATCTTGATGTGAGTCAAGCCTCGCTAATTATTGGTCTTGCCGGAGCGCTTGATTTTGCGCTGTTCTACCTCGGCGGCAAGGTAATTGATACTAAGGGTCGCACCTGGGCCGCAGTGCCAACTTTGGTTGCCACCGGAATTGGCCTAATGCTGATTGGTATTTCAAACGACGCAATCTCGTTCCTATTGGTTGCGGTGATCTTGGCAATTGCCAACAGTGTTGGCGCCGGACTTGTGATGGTAATTGGCGCAGACCTTGCACCGGCAGACGCCCGCAATGAATTCCTTGCAGCCTTCAGGTTGATTTTGGACGGCGGGGTTGCCCTGGCGGCACCAACCATTGCGTTGACCACAGTGCTGGTTGGGTTATCGGGTGGCCTCGTGATCATTGGCGGCATCACAGTCTTTGGTGGCTGGATGATGTTGCGATACTTGCCTAAGCACGGCATCAAGTAATTACTCTGCCCGCGCTGATGCGTGAGAACACACTTGCGCGCTAGAAATCTGGCCAATGATGGCAATAGGTGCACGCCAAATGGCGCAACTTTTGAAATGCACCGTTTTTGAATCAGAACCAACCTCGGCAAAAGTGCTGAGTGCTTCAAATTTGGAATCGCCCACGAGTGTCAAAAAATCAAACTTGCTCTGTGCTGTTTCGGCAATGAAGAGCGCCCCTGATTCTGAAAAGTTAGTGAGCCGCTTTTGAAGAATGAACATAGAGGTTGCGGCCGACACCGCAAGCACAAGGCCCACACTCAGCACTACGAGCCCTATGGCAAGCGGCGCGATTGAACCGTTATCGGACTGCAAGCGCATTGGACTTCACCTCCCCTACCTGAACTTTGAGATTCAAAATTGAACCTTGCGATTCGCAATCTGGATTGCAAGTGAGTTGGACTTCAACTTTTGAAACCAAACCAAAATCCTTCACTATTTCATTTGCCGAAATTGCTGGGTCAACGCCCGAGAGCACATAGGAACGCAGTGCATGGCGAGCGGCAGATTCGGCGGCAAGCTGCTGCGCTTGCGTGGACATAACTTGCACCCCAAAGGTGAGCACTAAAACCTGTAGGACCAACCCGTGGAGCACAAATTCAATTAGTGCGTTGCCGGCATCCCGCTTTAGAAAACTAGTCCAACTCATGAACCGCCCTGGCCTTTGCTGTCAGCCATGTGCTTGAGCTAAAAAACCCTATTACCGGCAATTGCGCAGCGACTGTGACTTGCTCATAAGTGAAACCTTCTTGTTCCATGGACTGGCAATTGACGTTGACCTTCAGCCCCGAGATAAAGGATTTAGAAATCAGGTACGTGGCCCTTTCGCATCCTGAGACGGTGGATTGATCTGCCAGGGCCGCATACCTTGAACCTTCAATTGCGGTGTCTCTGAGCGTCATTAGCGCGTACGAGGAGATGAGCACACCTATCACCGATATCCAGATCAGCAAGAGCGGTGCCGATACCAGCACAAAGTCAAGGACCGCAGAACCGTTGTCAGATTTAGAACGCTGCAACTTTAGATAAGGCTTGCTCAAACACGCCTTTTAGTGCCGGCCCTGCTACAGACCACATCAGCACCACCAAGCCTGCGGTCATTAGGGTAATTAGCACCCAACCAGGTACATCGCCTGAATCATCTTTCATGTTGTTTTTCATTTTTCCCTTCTTAGATGGAACTTAGATTTAGTAACTGCAAACTTGGGTAAATAGCAAAAAGCACCGTGACCGGCAAGATCAAGAACACCAGTGGAATCAGCATTCTGGTTTCGTTCTTGCCCGCCTGCTTGGCAAATTGGTTCTGAATCTCACTTCGAACACTGCCGGCTTGCTCGTGAAGCATTTTGGCAAGGGGTGTCCCTCTACGAAGCGCCAAAACCAATTTGTTAGAGAATTCCGTAACCTGCTGCTGAGATACGCGACCGGCTAGGGAATTAAGTTCATCTTCATAAGTTGCGCCAAGATTCACTGCTCGCAATAGATAGGTAAATTCGTTTGCCAGCAAACCCGATGCACGCGAGACGACTCTCGTCATTGCGGAAAAAACGCTCTCGCCCGCCTCGATTGCAACCCCAATCAGATCAATCAGTTGAGGAAGCTCAAATAGCGCTTGCTGAGCCTTTTTGTTATTGCGCGGCCTAAAAGCCAACGCGAGTCTCTCAATCAAGGATCCAACAGGTGAGCCTTGGGCTTCTTGAAGCGTGACCCTGGCAATCAGCGTTGTGCTTTTAGCAAGTCTGGCCACCTGGATTGACTTCCAAATTGCTGCGGTGAAACAAAACGACGCCAGAAACATGAGCATCATTGGAACACCCGAGGAATTTCTGGCAGAGAACCCAATACATGCACTAACCGGTAAGCAAACATTGAAACCACAAAGCCCAGAAAAAGAATGAATACGCCAGTTGCCGAGTTATAGACGACGGCATTTTCAGTTCGCGTAGACAGCATGGCAACAACCAGCCAAGGAGCCGCAACTGCAATTTTTGCGGTGCCGGCTACCCAACCTTGCTTTGCTTCTATTTGCCCCATAAACGCAAGATCGTTTCGTAAATTCACAGATTGCTGTTTGAGTGCGCTAGCAAGTGACTCGGAACCCGTGGCAGAGACCAAGCGCAGTAATTCACAAAGCTGATCTGCATGAGACTCCCCAAACTCAGACTTCAGTTCATCTATTGCCAATTCAAATTGCCATCCGGTATCTAGACGTCTAGAGAACCTTTGAAAAGCTGTGCGTAGTCTGAGAGGCCCATTTAGCGAAAGCTCATCAATTGCATCTGGCAAGGTGAGCCCCGAGACGATTGCGGAGTGAATGGAATCAATTACTTCTGGCCAGAGCTTCATGAGGCTTCGTCTGCGAGTTTTTGCTAACAGGGCCAAAGATTCAACCAGAAAGGCCAGAAGACCCAGACCTAGAAACACAGCCAAAGCAACCACTTTGAAAGCTACCCAGACCAGCCAACAAAAGACGGCAGTTGAAGCAATGAGCGAAACTGCATGGGAAGCCGCACCAAACCTGGCGAGGCCTGCACCTTGCACTACTGAGCTAAACCACCTCACTGAACATCCACCAGTTCAATTTGTTGCTGCTCGGCCAACCACTTAACTGTTTTAATTTCGCTAATTGTCCGTTGACCGTGTTCATTTAGTTGGCAGTGAACCACCAGGTCTATACAAGACGCGACTGTTGGAACAACAAATGCACTGGAGATGTTTGCACCGGCCAGCAGCGGAAGCGTGCATAATTTTGAAATTGCATCCGTTGCCGAGTTTGCGTGAATGGTGCAAACACCCGGTAACCCTGAATTCAGTGCAATCAAAAGGTCAAGGCTTTCTGCCTCGCGCACCTCTCCTACTACGATGCGACTTGGACGCATACGCAGAGCTTCTTTAATGAGCCTGCGCAAAGTTACCTCACCAACCCCCTCAAGGTTTGATTGCCTGGTTTGCATTGCAACCCAATCGGGTTTATCAACCCTGATCTCAAATGTCTCCTCAACCGAGACGATGCGCTGATCAAGCGGTGATTCATTGAGCAGTGCACAAAGCAGTGTGGTTTTGCCAGCCTGGGTGGCGCCGGAAACCAAGATGTTTTTGTATTCGATAACTGCCCTAGTGAGCAGTTCTTTTTGAGATCTCGAAACCGTACCGGTTGCAACTAGGTCATCGAGGCTAAAGATTTTGCTGGGAAACTTTCGAATGTTGATGCTCCAATGCTTTCGAGTGACATCGGGTATCACCACATGCAATCTGGAGCCATCTGCAAGTGAGGCATCTACAAAGGGACTAGATCGATCAAGCCGCCTACCGGTGTGCCTAAGCATGCGCTCGACAATCATCTGAATTTCGTTTTGCTCGAGTCGCACATCGGTGTGAATTGGCCTGCCAGCTCTTGCGATGTGCACCTGGTCTGGGGCGTTCACCCAAATTTCTTCAATGCTTGGGTCGTCAAGAAATTGCTGCAACTGACCAAAGGCCAGAAGTTCATTTCTTAGCGCGGCTCGCATCCCAAGCTCGGTGCCGGCATCAATGTGTTGCTGCTCGGCGACCTTTTCTACTGTCAGATCTATTGCGGCATCGGCTTCAATGTCTTGACTTAGTGCAAGCTTCCGGGCCAAGACTGCTTGATTGCGCAGACTCATGGGCTTCCCTTTTCTCTTGAGAAGTACCCAGTTTTCTAAGATTTTTTCTGGCTAACCGAACTTATCCACAGGTTTGACCAGTTAGACTATTCAGGCATGCGGGAGTGGCGAAATTGGCAGACGCACTGGATTTAGGTTCCAGCGCCGCGAGGCGTGTGGGTTCAAGTCCCACCTTCCGCACCAGTTCTACGATGTAGGGCGAGATCCGAGCCGGACTAGTTATTTACTAGGTCTGGCTTGATTCTTTTAAGGGCCAGCACCGATACCGCCGCCACTAGACACAGAATGGCCGCAGTGATCCAGGCAATGAAATAGCTGCCCTGAACCTCTCGAATTGCCCCGGCGAAGGCAGCTGCAATGGCAGCGCCAATCATGTGCGAGGCAAACACCCAGCCGTAAACGGTTGGCGATTGATTAATGCCAAAGTACTTGCGGCACAGTTCAATGGTTGGTGGCACTGTGGCAATCCAATCCAGACCATAGAAAATCACAAAGAACATCAGAGGCAACTCAACGGTTGGCCCCAGCACAAATGGCACGGTGAAAAGCGCCAAACCGCGAAGCCCGTAATAGAACAGAAGTAGGTATACCGGGTTCACGCGGTCGGTAAGCCAGCCAGACAAAATCGTGCCAACGAAATCAAAGATGCCAACCAGAGCCAAAAGCCCCGCCGCGGTACCCATAGGCATTCCGTGATCGTGTGCCGCAGGAATAAAGTGCGCGCCAATCAAACCATTTGTTGTCCAACCGCAAACAAAAAACGTTCCGGCTAAAACCCAAAACGCAGGCTTGCGCATTACTTCAAATAAAACACCCATAGTCGCAGCAGCTGTGCGAGGTGCAGCCTTGCCACGATCCTCAGTTGATGCCCCTCCGTAAGGAAGCGTGTTTGCTTCTTCCGGCGAGTTTTTGAAACCGATAAAAAATAGCGGAATGATTGCGGCCGCAAAGATGGCAACGACAATCGATGAAAAACGCCAGCCGCTGTTCATGACCACACCGGAGAGCATCGGCAAGAAAATCAACTGACCGGTTGCGTATGCAGCCGAGAAAATTCCAGTCACTAATCCGCGACGTTTGGTGAACCAACGGTTAGCAACCAGGGAACCAAATACCAAAGCAAGGCAACCGGTGCCAAGGCCAACCAGCACACCCCAAAGAAGTATCAGTTGCCAACCCTGAGTCATAAAGACTGTGAGCCCGGTACCAAGCGCAACGAATGCAAGCGCAGTTACCGCAACTTTGCGAACTGTGAAACGCTCCATCAAAGTGGCTGCAAAGGGTGCGGTCAAACCGTAAACCACAAGATTCACTGCAACGGCACTAGAAGTGAGAGAGCGAGTCCAACCAAACTCATGCTCGAGCGGCTCAAACATGATTGAGGTGGTTGACCTAAAAGCTGCCGCGGCAATCAAGGTGATAAAGGTGATGCCAGCCACTTCCCAAGCGCGGTGAAGTTTGAAACTCATGTGGCAAGCCTAGCGATGCGCAATCACTTGGCTACGCAGATTTGAATGCGGTTACTAGCCGGTGATTGCGATTAGCTCTTCAAGCGCGGTGGCAGCATTGATTGCACCCAAGCCGCATCGCCCTGGAGTTGTAGAACAGATTGAACCTGCCGGGAATGGTCTTAGCGATGCCTTGAGAGCTTTCCAGATTTCATCGGAGGTGACGTTTGGTCTTAGTGAGTACATCAGCGCCACGATTCCTGATACAACTGGCGCAGCCATGCTCGTACCCTGCTCAACTTTATAAATTGATTCACCAATTGTGCTGGTGCCTGAGTTTGAGGTTGAGTAAATCATTCCGCCAGAGCCAGCTGGAGCACCACCTGCACTTCGCTGGTCGCCACCAGGTGCCGAAAGGTCTACCCCAAAGTTTGAATAGAAAGCTGCATCGCCAGTGAAACCAGTAGCACCAACCGAGATTGGACCCAAGCAGTTAGTTGGGTACACGAGTGAGTTATCGATTGGGTTGTTGTTATCGTCACCATTGCCGGCAGCAGAGACCAAGGTGATTCCCTTGCTCATTGCATACGCAACCGCATCTTGAACTGAACCTGGGCACGAACCGCGGCCTGCCATTGAAAGATTAATTACCTTTGCAGGTGTCTTGTTAACTGGAATACCCGATAGCGTCTCGCTAGCTGCGACCAAACCATTTAGGTCTTGACCGGCAGCCCAACGAATTGCCAACGCAAGGTCTAGTGATGAACCCTCGCCCAAGGTTCCCAATACGCGAATTGGTTGAATACGAACGTAGGGCGCAATTCCAGTAATTCCAACTGCATCTGCTTTGGCAGCAATGATTCCGGCAACGTGCGTACCGTGCCAAGAGCTGAAGTCCGCGCCAGAGCCATCGCCTGGGTCAGTTGGGTCGGAATCGCGACCGTCGCCATCACCAGACTTTGTGGTGTCTGAAACAAAGTCGAAACCATCAACCAACTGGCCATCAAATTCTGGATGGTTGGTAATTCCGCTATCAAGAACCGCAACCACCACATTGCGAGAACCCTTAGTTGCAGTCCAGGCTCTGGTTGCAGCAATACCGTGATCGGTGCCAAGGTACCACTGCTTAGAAAACTCTGCATCGGCGGCTTGAACCTCGGTAACGTTTGCCTCAGTGCCACGCGAATTCTTTGCGGTGAGCTTGAGTGCATAAACGGAGCCAGCGACCAAACCAGAAAGGGTGCAGTAAGTCTTGGTAGAGGTTGAACAAGTTACCGGGTCAGAACCGGCAGTTTCGGCGGTCGCCTTATAAGTAACGGTCAAGCCTCCGCGCTGTGAAGCTGACTGCGGCAACCAACGAACCACTCTGGTAGCTTCTGCTGGCGCAGTTACATTTAGTAGCCCCAATAAAGCTGGTGCACTTGGCTTAGCGGTTAGTGTTTTTGAAACTATGGCCGAGGCTGTTCCGGTTTTTGTGCTGCCACCTTTTTTGGTGATTGCGCGAACGCGGAAGTAATTTGGTGAACCAATTTTTAATCCACCCGATACATACGCACTGGTTGAAGTTGAACCTGTGTTTGATACCGCGGTGGTCCAAACGGTCTTGTTTGTGCTGACCTCAATCTTGTAGCCAACAACGGTGGCGCCATAAGTTGAAGTTGGTTTAACCCAACTTAGTTTTGCTCTTGCGGTTCTTGGCGCCGCTGAACTCCAGGCATCACCGGCTGAAACAGAGCGAACGGCACTTGCTGCGGTAATGGTGGCGGCTGTGGCTGTCTGTGCCGGCATTAATAGAGAGGTCGCAACAACTGCGGCAACGATGCCCGCAACAAAACGGCTGGTTTTATTCACCTGCTCAGCCTATTCGCCGAACCTTAGAACTACCTGAACGGCTTGACCTATTTATTTATAGGGACTTCTGCATGAGCACGGTGCCTAGCCAGCGACCAAACTTGAAGCCAACCTTGCCCAAGTGCCCCTGGTGCTTGAAGCCAAAGCGTTCGTGCAGAGCAATCGAAGATTCGGCACCCTTGTCACTAATTACCGCCACTACCTCTTTAACTCCTGCGGCTTTGGCCAGCGCCAAGAGCTCGGTAAGAAGTTTGGTTCCCACTCGTTTTCCGATAGCTGCGGGGCGCAAATAAATACTGTCTTCGACGGTGCGCTTGAAAGCTGCTTTTTGACGCCAAGGTGCAACATAGGCAAACCCAATAATTTGCTTGCTTGGGCTCTCGGCAACAATAAAAGGTAACCCAAGGTCTTGGATCCATTTGTATTTCGCCGACCAATCGCCAAGGTTCATTGGTTCCATGTCAAAAGTTACGACTGAGTTTTGGATGTAGTAGTTGTAAATCTCGACCATTGCACCAAGATCGGCCTCGGCTGCCGGTCTAATGGTTGGCTCAGCGCTGGAATCTGATTGAAGACCCTTGGCCTTCATCATGCGCACTAGGCGCCAGCGTGATTCAGAATCTAAAGCCAAGGCACTCTCCTAACAAGACCAATCTATCGGTTGCTCACCAACTGAAACCAAGGCCTCGTTGGTTTTTGAGAATGGCTTGGAGCCAAAGAATCCGCGTCTTGCCGAAAGCGGGCTTGGGTGGGCCGAGGCAATTACCGTGCTGTCGCAAAGTGTAGGAGCTAATTGTTGAGCCTGGTTACCCCAAAGGATGGCAACCATTTTGCGGCCGAGTTTTCTATTGAGAACCGCAATTACTTTGTCGGTGAATGCGGCCCAGCCAATTTCACCGTGTGCCCCGGCTTCGGCAAGATCTGTGGTGAGGTGACGGTTTAGCAAAAGCACGCCCTGCTTTGACCACTTGGAGAGATCACCTTCTGACGAAACAGATTTACCTAAGTCGTCTTTGAGCTCAATCAGAATATTTTTTAGGCTGCGCGGCAAAGGTTTAACATTCACATCTACGGCAAACGACAAACCAATTGCATGGCCCTGGGTTGGGTATGGGTCCTGACCCACAATCAAAACTCTGATTTCATCTAGCGGCTGCTCGAACGCACGCATCACGTTTGCAAGTGGTGGCACGAATGGCGCCTGGCTCTGCGCCAGTTTGGCTTCAATGGCATCGAGGATGGCCTTGGTCTCTGGCAGGGCTTGCTGCCAGCTTGGGTGCATTTGCTCGAAGAACATTCCTCTAGCGTAAAGCCCAACATTACGCAGTGTTTCACGGTGGCTTTTACTCGAAGCCCCAGGCTCGTACTGTTGGTGAAACAAGTTCAATCAAGTTAGGGAAAATCATGAGCACAGATTCAGCAAATTGGGGTTTTGAGACTGCGCAAATTCACGCAGGTGCTGCACCAGACCCAGCCACAAACTCACGCGCTACACCTATTTACCAGACCACGGCTTACACATTTAATTCAAGTGAGCACGCTGCAAAGCTATTTGGTTTGGCCGAGTTTGGAAACATTTACACCCGAATCATGAACCCAACCCAAGACGTAGCTGAAAAGCGCATTGCGGCACTTGAAGGCGGAACCGCTGCACTATTGCTTGCATCGGGTCAGGCAGCAGAAACTTTTGCGATTTTGAACATTGCACAAGCCGGTGACCACATTGTTGCTTCTTCAACTATTTACGGTGGAACTTACAACCTGTTCAAGTACACCCTGCCAAAACTTGGCATCACCACAACTTTTGTTGAGAACCAAGACGACCTAAAGGAATGGCAGGCAGCCGTTAAGCCAAACACCAAGGCTTTCTTTGCAGAGACCATTGGTAACCCAAAGGTTTCAATTCTTGACATTGAAGGTGTTGCCGATGTTGCACACAAGAACGGTCTTCCACTTTTGGTAGACAACACAGTTGCAACCCCATACCTAATTCGCCCGCTTGAGCACGGAGCCGACATCGTGATTCACTCGGCTACCAAGTTCCTTGGTGGTCACGGCACAGTAGTTGCCGGTGCAATCGTTGACGGTGGAAAGTTTGAGTGGAGCAAATCAGATAAGTTCCCAGGACTAACCACTCCAGACCCTTCGTACCACGGCGTTAACTACACCGCTGCACTCGGCGATGCAATTGCTTACATCATCAAGGCGCGCGTTCAGTTGTTGCGCGACATTGGTGCATCAATTGCTCCGGCAAGCGCATGGCAATTGATTCAGGGAATTGAAACCCTGAGCCTTCGTGTTGAGCGTCACGTTTCAAACGCCGAGAAGATTGCACACTTCCTTGAGAAGCACAAGCAGGTTGAATCGGTGAACTACGCGGGACTTAAGAGCTCTCCTTGGCACAAGGCTGCAAAGAAGTACGCGCCAAAGGGTGCCGGAGCAATTGTTTCGTTCGAGATCAAGGGTGGCGTGAGCGCCGGTGCAAAGTTTGTTGACTCGCTAAACCTGTTTAGCCACGTTGCAAACATCGGTGATGTTAGATCGTTGGTGATTCACCCAGCTTCTACAACTCACTCTCAGCTAACTCCAGAACAGCAGTTGACCACTGGTGTAACTCCTGGACTAGTTCGTTTGTCAGTTGGTCTTGAATCAGTGGATGACCTAATTGCCGACCTTGAAAGTGCCTTCGCTGCCGCCAAGTAACCCTGTCAGCTGAGGGAAGAGCGATATGCTTATTTCCTAATGGAATTTCAAACATCAGCCGGAGACCTAGTCCCGTCAGAGTTCATCACTGAGGAGCAGAGCCGCCAACTTATTGGCCGCCCTCCTGCCAGTGGTGCTTGGCGCGACGGTGACCCTGCTGGTGACCGCCAGTTCGCGCCCCTTTCTAACCTCAAGTTAGAGAGCGGGCGCGTTCTTGCTAACTACCGCATTGCATTTGAAACCTGGGGCGAGCTTGATCACGAGCACACCAATGCGGTTTTGATTCTGCACGGACTCACCGGCGACTCTCACGCAACCGGCGACGCCTCAAAGGAACACCCAACAGACGGTTGGTGGAAGCACATCATTGGCCCGGGCCTTGCAATTGACACCGACAAATACTTTGTGGTTGCCGGAAACGTTCTAGGTGGATGTCAGGGATCAACCGGGCCTTCTACTTTGGACACCAATGGTAGAGAATTAGGAACTTCGTTTCCATACATCACCATTCGCGATCAGGTGAACGCGCAGCGAGACATGGCTCACCTAATTGGGATCAAAAAGTGGCATGCGGTTTTGGGCGGCTCGGTTGGTGCAATGCACGCGCTTGAATGGGCAATCATGTACCCCGACGAGGTTAAGCGCGTTGGTGTAATTGCAGGCCCACCTGCATTGACCGCGGATCAAATTGCTTTGAACTCAATTCAGATTCAGGCAATCAAGTCTGACCCTGCTTTCTTAAACGGAAGCTACTACGACGCCAAGCCAGGCTTTGGCCCTCACCAGGGTTTGGCACTTGCCCGCCGCATGGCAATTTTGAATTACCGCTCACCAAGTGAATTGAACGACAGGTTCGAGCGTGCTTGGCAATCTGGCGTTAGCCCGCTTGGTGGAGGCGGCCGCTGGGCTGTTGAGTCATACCTAGATTTCCACTCCAATAAATTCACTAGACGCTTTGATGCAAATAGCTACATCACCTTGGTTGAAGCAATGAACTCGCACGATGTTGCAAGAGGTCGCGAATCGCTTTCGGCAGCACTGGGTTCAATCAAGGCAAAGAGCATCGTGGTTGGAATTTCATCTGACCGCCTGTTCCCTATTGAAGATCAGAAACTAATTGCCGATCACATTGGCGGTGAGGTTATTGGTGGCGGTTTGCAAGTTATTGAATCTGCATTTGGTCACGATGGCTTCTTGATTGAAGACATCAAGCTTGCACCAATGATTAGAGAGTTACTGAACTCTTAGGTTCAGCTTCTAAGCTGCGTCCATTGCCTAAGGCAATGAGTTGGCGATTTGCCCAAATCAAAAGCGCAATCAGAGCCAAGTTTCTAACCGTTAGCAAACTTACGCTCAGGTAGCCAAGCGCCATTAGGTCTATGTAAAAAACCGGGTAGACCAAGTTGGTAAGAAGCGCCACAGCGCCAAAGGCAGCCAGCAACCAATTGGAAGTTGATAACCCAAAGTAAACCCAAGCAATTAGCGGAACAACGATCCAGCACATGAACTGTGGCGAACCAACTTTGTTGAACACAATTAGGTCAAGCACTCCGGTCATGGCAACCGCGGTAAATAGTTGATTTTGATTTGCGTTTGCCTTGAACGCCTTGAACCCCAGCCAAATAGTTATTGCCAAGGCGCCGAACATGATTGGGGTCATCAGCGCCGACACCAGCTCAACAAAGTCACCGTAGACCTGATTAGTGATGATTTCTTTGTCGTAATAGATGCCGGAGTTACCAAGTCCAAGCTTTGCCGCCCACAACCAAAAAGTTGCAATCGTGGATTCAACCTGAATGCCGCGACCGCTCTGGGTGAAGATAAAAGAAAATACGTTTGAATTGCCGCCGGTAAAAAATGCGAACAGCAAAACCAGTGAAACAACCAGCGTGGCACCGTAGGCCAAGATCTTTTTTGACTTGCTGGAAATAAATGCAGCAAACGCTAACGCGAAGGGCCAAATCTTTACCCAGGCTCCAGCCGTGAACAAGACCATGGCACCGAATATTTTTCCGCGAGCAAATAGCACGATGCCAATCACGGCAAGGGCTGCGGCAACCGCATCAATGCGTGCGATGCCGACCGGGCCAAGCAGCAGCAAATAGCAAACCCAAACCCAAGCGGCATAAAAGGAACGCTTGCCACCCCTTCCCCAACTGGTGAGAAAGCCAATTGCCAATACATTCAGGAATGCAATCAGCGAGCACCAACCAACCAAGATTCCCGAAGACCCACCAAGCAATAACGCCATCCACATTGGCGCGAGGCTTGGGTATGGGTAAACAAATGGTTGAGCAATGCCAAACACCGGCTGACCCTGCTGCATTAATTGAAGCCACCAGCCATAGAGCAGTACATCGTTCATTGGCATTACCTGGGCAAAGAGTGCACTCAAGGACAAGAAGGCAAAAGGCAAAATGATGCTTGCCGAAACCAACAGCGCAAAATTCAAATAGCGCGGTTGTGGCTTGGTTGACATGAATGTAAGGCTACCCAAACCTATGCTGTTATCTATGACAATCAACCAACGTGCCAGAGCTGCAGTCTTCACCTATTTCTTGCTCTGCGGCGCAGCGGTAACCGTTTGGGCCACTCACATTCCCGAGGTCGAAACCAGGTTGTCGCTGAGCCACTCGCAAATTGGAACAATCATTTTGATTTTGGGCGGTGGTGCACTTGCTTCAATGCAGCTGCTTGGCTCTTGGGTAGATAAGCACGGCAGCGCCAAGACCTTGGTTGGCATTACGGTTGCGCTTGGTGCCTCCCTAATGCTGCCCGGCTTTGCCTTTGACTTTTGGTCTCTTGCGGTTTCCATATTTTTACTTGGAGCTTGCATTGGTGGCACCGACATTGCAATGAACGCCCACGCCCTCGTGGTTGAAAAGGCTTATAAGCGACCAATCTTTTCTGCGTTCCACGCAATGTGGTCTATTGGTGGAGTGATTGGCTCCCTGGTTGTAGGCGCCACGCTCGGCGCCGATTTGTATTTGGGTTTCAAGATTCCAATGCCGGTAACTATGACAGCCTGGGGTGCTCTCACAATTTTTGTTGCCTTGGTTCTAAAGAGTTGGCTGTTGCCGGCAGAGCCAAAGCAAACATCACAGGCAAAATCTGTTTCAAAGCCATCAAGCAAGGAATTTGGCTTTGTGATTTTTGTTGGCTTGGTTTCTGCAGCCGGCGCAATTGTTGAAGGGGTGGGCATTGACTGGTCAGCGCTTTATTCGGTTGACCGTTTTCAGGTGATCACCGCAACTGCGGCAATCAGCGTGACGATGTTTGCCAGCGCAATGGCAGCCGTTAGGTTTTTTGCCGATAAAGTCGTGGCCAAGTTTGGTCGCATCGCGGTAATCCAAGGTGGCGCGCTGATTGCTGCTGCGGGAATTGCTATTGCACTTCTTTCTCCGAACGTGCAGATTAGCTGGATTGGTTGGGCACTAGCCGGTTTAGGCATTTCGGCAGTTGTGCCACAGTGCATGGCATTTGGTTCTGAGATCGGAAGCGAAGCAAACCAAGGTCGCAATCTGGCCAAGGTGGTGGGGCTAACCTATGCTGGTGTCTTGGGCGGGCCGGCAATTATCGGTTTCGTTGGGCAAGCATTTGGTTTGCAATTAGCACTGACTATTGGTGTTGCACTGGCAGCTTTCGTGGCAATTGGTGCGGCAATTATGGCGAAGGGTAAAAAGCAACTTGGCTAAGTTATTTGAATCACTAAAGATTCGCGACCTTGAAGTTCGCAACAGAATTTTTATTGCACCAATGTGTCAGTACTCTTGCGAAAACCAAGATGGCGTAGTTAATGAGTGGCACCTGGTGCACCTGGGCGCGCGTGCCGCGGGCGGTGCCGGACTAATCATTGCCGAAGCAACCGGTGTAGTTCCCGAGGGAAGAATTACACCTTGGTGCCCGGGCATATGGAATTTCGATCAGGTTGCTGCGTGGGCAAGGGTAGTTGAATTCATTCACTCTCAAGGCGCCAAGGCGGCTATTCAACTTGCACACGCAGGCCGCAAGGGCTCAACCTACCGCGAGTGGTCGGGCAAGGGTTCTGTGCCACTAGAAAAAGGTGGCTGGCAAACAGTTTCTGCTTCACCAATTGCATTTGAAGGCTACGAGGCTCCGCGCGAACTAAGCACCTCGGAAGTAAAAGATTTGGTTGGCGACTGGGCAACCGCAGCAAAGCACGCGGTGCTTGCAGGTTTTGACGCCGTAGAAATTCACGCCGCTCACGGTTACCTGCTGCACCAATTTCTCTCCCCTATTTCAAATCACCGCACCGATGAATTTGGTGGTTCGCTTGAAAACCGTGCCCGTCTTTTGCTTGAAATTGTTAAAGCAATTCGCGCCGAGGTTGGCGAAGCACTTCCGATTTTCATTCGCTTCTCTGCTACCGACTACCGCGAAGATGGCTGGACCGTTGAAGAAACGGCCACTGTTGCAAAGTGGTGCGCCGAAGTTGGCGCCGACATGTTTGATATTTCTTCGGGTGGGTTAATTACCGGAGTGAAGATTCCATCAGGGCCTGGGTACCAGGTTCCTCTTGCCGAGCACGTTGCTGGCGAAGTAACGCAGCCGGTTGGCACGGTTGGGCAGATTACAACTGGCACTCAGGCCGAAGAGATTCTTAAGCAGGGCAAGGTTGATGTGATCTTGATTGCTCGCGCTTCGCTGAGAGATGCATCTTGGCCACTGCGTGCCGCTCACGAACTAGGTGTAGAGGTTGATTACTGGCCTAACCAATACGCAAGAGGAAAGTTTCCTAACTAGCGTCTAGTTGCGTCTTGAACTTCGCCAACCAGCTCTTCAAGAATGTCCTCTAGAAAAAGCACACCCTGAACTTGGCCGTTTACGTCAAAAGATTTAGCCATGTGCGCGTGCACTCTGCGCATGCTGGCAAGTGCATCTTCAAGTTCCATGGTTGCCGGTAGCGAAATCAAAGTTCTTACACGCTTTGCCGGGAACGGGTCATCGGCTTCGTCGGCGTCTAAGTCAATAACGTCTTTTAGGTGCAGGTAGCCAACCAGCTCGCCGGCTTCATCGGTAAGTGGGTAGCGAGAGAAACCATGCTTGGCAACCGCCTGCTCCACCTCGCGTGGAGTTACGGTCTCAGCAAAGGCAACCAGCTTTGAAACAGGAACAGCAACGTCGCTAATTTTTTTCTCGGTGAATTCAAATGTGTTTGAAAGCGCGCCGCTCACATCCGAAAGCGCTCCCTCGCGAGTTGAGTGCTCCACGATGTCTTCAACCTGATCCAGCGTGTAAGTGCTGTTGGCTTCATCTTTAGGTTCAATGCGGAAAGCTCTAAGAATTACGTTTGCGCTCCAGTTGAGCGCAAACACGATTGGTCTAACAACCTGTGCGATTGCGTAAAGCGCCGGCACCAAAACCAAGGCCGCGCGCTCTGGAATAGAGAACGAGATATTCTTTGGAACCATCTCGCCAATCACCACGTGCAGGAATGAAACAATTACCAGCGTGATGGCAAATGCAATACCGGCGCCAACTTCTTCACTAAAGCCAAGCGAGTGCAAACCTGGCTCCATTAGGTGATGAATGCTTGGCTCGGCAATAATCAAAATCAAAAGAGAACAAATAGTCACACCAAGTTGGGTGGTAGCCAACATCAAGGAAACTTTTTCCATTGCCTTGATTGTGATCTTCGCCGGCCTGCTGCCAGCCTCTGCTCTTGGCTCAATCTGAGCGCGACGCGCACTGATTACGGCAAATTCGGCTCCAACAAAAAATGCATTGCCAAGAATTAAAACAAGGAACCAAATAATTCCTGCCCAGTCGCTAGACATTATTCGCTCACCTCATCGGTGTTCTTTGGAGTAAATCGCACGCGATCTACTCTTCTGCCGTCCATGCGCTCAACTTTTAATACGCCGTCTTCAATTTCAACTTCGTCGCCATTAGCCGGAATTCTACCCAGCTCACTCATCATGAAACCGGCAACGGTTTCGTAAGCGCCATCGGCAGGAACCTTGATTGCCATTTCAAGCAACTCATCTGGGCGAATCATGCCCGGGAACAACACCGATGAATTAGCACCGCGCGTAACGCCGGCCTTTGCCCTGTCGTGTTCGTCGGCCAGTTCACCAACAAGTTCTTCAACAAGATCTTCGAGTGTTGCTAGTCCCGCAGTGCCACCGTATTCATCAACCACGATTGCAAGCTGAAGGCCCTTGGCACGTAGTTCAACCATCAGTGTTTCAAGGCGCATGGTTTCTGGAACCCTAAGTGCCGGGGCCATGATTGCCGACACCGGAACTTCAAGACGCTTTTCGCGCGGTACAGCAGCAGCCTGCTTTACGTGAGCAACACCAATGATGTCGTCGGCGGTGCCGTCGGCAATTGGAAACCTTGAGTGACCGGTTTTGATTGACGCTTCAATGAGTGCGGCCAGGCTTGCATCTTTATCTAGCGCGTGCATTCGCGGGCGCGGGGTCATTACATCTGCAGCCACCAGCTGACTAAGCGCCAGAGTCTTGGTGAGCAGAGTTGCGGTCTGGGCATCTAGAGCCCCAAGGCTTGCCGATCGTCTTACCAATGATGAGAGCTCCTCGGCGGTGCGAGTTGAACTCAACTCTTCTTTTGGCTCAATTCCAAAAGATCTAACGATTGCGTTGCCCACCTTGTTGAGCACAAAGATCATGCCGCCAAAAATCCAGGTGAACGCCAGTTGGAAACCAACCACAAATTTGTTGACCTGCAAGGGCAAGGTAAGGGCAAGCTTTTTTGGAACCAGCTCGCCAATCAGGGTCGAGAACAGGGTGGCAATCAGCATGGCTATAGCCAGGGTCACCCCTTCAACCAGCTCGGCAGGCAAACCCAGCCCAATAATGCTTGGGGCTAGAAGAGATGAAAGTGCCGGTTCAACCAAGAATCCGGTGAGCATTGTGGTGAGGGTGATGCCCAGCTGGGCTCCCGAAAGGTGGGTGCTGGTTCTAGCCAGGGCCCTAATTGAGTTGCTTAGGCCTTTTTCGCCTCGTTCGCGACGAGCCTCTAGGTCTGAACGCTCAAGATTGACCAGTGAAAACTCGCTGGCCACAAATAGGCCGGTGCCAATGGTCAGAATAAGGCCAAAAGCGAGCATTAACCACTCACTCATCGAGCGCCCCCGCCTGAACTTCTATGATCAGAACCTGCTTTATCCATTGTGTCTCCAGCATACTGGCCGATTTGCCGTAAATCCTGGGCCAATCGGCAGGTAACCGGTGTGCCAATCAGGTGTTTAGGCCATTTTGAGCAAGTTCTAGAAGGTAGGCTGGAAGAACTTACGGACATTCATAAAGAGGTGATTTCTCTGTCAGGCAACACTGAAAATGAGAACGGTTTTGGCGCAAACGACTGGCTAGTCGACGAAATGTACGCCCAATACAAAGCAAACCCTGATTCTGTAGACAAGGCCTGGTGGCCGATTCTAGAGAACTACCGTCCAACAGAAACTCCACACGCAACTACAGGCCCAATTGCCGTGCAGCCAGCTGCTCCAGCTGCGCCAGTTGCCCCAATCACACCGATAACCCCTGCTGCGCCGGCCGCTTCAGTGGCAGCCGCACCGGTTGTTGCAAAGACCACTCGCGTTGAGGCTAAGCCTCAGCCAATTCCTGCTCAGGCACCGGTTACCGGACTAATCAACACTGTGGATGCTGCCGAGCTTGAAGAAGAACAAGACCAGGTCAACATTCTTAAGGGAATGGCAAAGGCCCTGGCAACCAACATGGATGCCTCAATTGAAGTTCCTACCGCTACCTCGGTTCGCACCGTGCCAGCAAAACTTCTGATTGATAACCGCATTGTGATTAACAGTCACCTTTCACGCACCCGTGGCGGAAAAGTTTCATTCACTCACATCATTGGCTACGCTATTATTCGCGCGCTAAAAGAGTTTCCAAGCCAGAACGTTTACTACGACCTAATTGAGGGTCGCCCAGCTGTTGTGCAACCTGCGCACATCAACTTTGGTTTGGCAATTGACATTCCAAAAGAAGATGGCACTCGTGCGCTTTTGGTGCCAAACATTAAGCGTGCTCAACGTTTGAACTTTGCTGAGTACCTAACTGCATACGAAGACCTAGTTAAGCGTGCGCGCGATAACAAGTTGACCGCTGGTGACTTTGCTGGTTCAACTGTTTCACTAACCAACCCAGGTGGAATTGGTACCGTGCACTCGGTTCCTCGCCTAATGAAGGGTCAGGGCTGCATCGTTGGTGCAGGTGCACTTGACTACCCTGCGGAATTTGCCGGACTTTCAGATGCACAGCTTTCAAAACTTGGCGTTAGCAAGACCATCACACTTACTTCTACCTACGACCACCGCGTAATTCAGGGTGCAGGTTCAGGCGAGTTCTTGAAGAAGGTTCACGAGCTGCTACTTGGTGCGCGTGGTTTCTACGACGAGATTTTTGCTGACCTACGCATTCCTTACGAGCCAGTTCGTTGGGTTACCGACTTTGATCGCAACGACACTGATGACCGTGCCAAGGAAACTCGTATTCAAGAGTTGATTAACGCTTATCGTGTTCGCGGCCACCTAATGGCAGACATTGATCCGCTGGAATACCAGCAGCGTTCACACCCTGACCTAGACATTTTGAACCACGGCCTAAGCCTGTGGGACCTTGACCGCACCTACAAGACCGGTGGTTTTGGCGGCAAGCCAAAGGCGGAGTTCCGTGAGATCTACAAGATTCTTCGCGATAGCTACTGCCGCACCGTTGGTGTTGAGTACATGCACATTCAGGACCCAGCCCAGCGCAAGTGGTTCCAGGACAAACTTGAACGCCCATACGCAAAGCCATCTCGCGAAGAGCAGATGCGCATTCTTGAAAAGCTAAACGAAGCCGAAGCTTTTGAGACTTTCTTGCAGACCAAGTTTGTTGGTCAAAAGCGTTTCAGTCTTGAAGGTGGCGAATCAACAATTGCCGCGCTTGACGAAATTCTGCAGGAATCTGCAAACGCAAACATGCAAGAAGTTGTTATTGGTATGGCTCACCGTGGCCGACTAAACGTTCTAACCAACGTTGCCGGCAAGACTTACGGTCAGGTCTTCAAGGAGTTTGAAGGCAACACCGATACCAAGACCGTTCAAGGATCGGGTGACGTTAAGTACCACCTGGGCACCGAGGGCACCTTTACCAACATGGAAGGCAAGCAGGTACGAGTTTCACTTGCCGCCAACCCTTCACACCTTGAAGCGGTAAACCCGGTTGTGGAAGGTATCGTTCGAGCAAAGCTTGACCGCACCGATTCAGTTATCACCGAGGAATTCCCAGTGCTACCTGTGATCATTCACGGTGACGCAGCGTTTGCTGGTCAGGGTGTTGTTCCTGAAGTTTTGAACATGTCACAGCTTCGCGGTTACAAGACCGGTGGAACTATCAACATTGTGATTAACAACCAGGTTGGTTTCACCACTCCACCAATGGAGTCACGTTCAACCGTTTACTCAACCGATATTGCCAAGGGTATTCAGGCACCGATCTTCCACGTCAACGGTGACGACCCTGAAGCAGTGACTCGTGTTGCACGCCTTGCTTTTGAATTCCGCCAGGAGTTTAAGAAGGACGTTGTAATTGACATCGTTTGCTACCGCCGTCGCGGTCACAACGAAGGTGATGACCCGTCAATGACTCAGCCACTGATGTACAACCTGATTGAGGCAAAGCGTTCAGTAAGAACTTTGTACCTTGAGTCTTTGGTTGGCCGTGGCGACATCACTCGCGAAGAGTTTGATGCGGCAAATGCCGGTTTCCAGAACCGTTTGGAAAGCGCATTCACCGAAGTTCACGAGGCAATGATTGCGGCTCCTGCCCTACCAACCCGTCCGGTTGGTATTGGAACTACCGCCAGCGACCACCCAACCATCGAAAAAGAAACCGCGATCTCTCGCGATGTTGTTTCGTTGATTGGAAACGCACACGATAACCAGCCTGCTGGTTTCCACGTGCACCCTAAGTTGCAGCAGCTACTTACCAAGCGTGTTGAGATGAGCCGCGAGGGTGGCATTGACTGGGGCTTTGGTGAGCTGCTTGCTCTTGGTTCACTATTGCTAGAAGGCAAGACTGTTCGTATGGCTGGTCAAGACAGCCGTCGCGGAACTTTCGTTCAGCGTCACGCTGTGTTCCACGATCGCGAAAACGGTCAAGAGTGGATGCCACTGCGCAACCTTTCTGCAGACCAAGCCAAGTTCTACATTTACGACTCACTGCTAAGCGAGTACGCGGCGATGGGTTACGAATACGGCTACGCATTCGAGAACCCAAATGCTCTTGTACTTTGGGAAGCTCAGTTTGGTGACTTCGCAAACGGTGCGCAGACCATCATCGATGAATTCATTTCGTCATCAGAGCAAAAGTGGAACCAGCACTCAGGTGTAGTACTACTTCTTCCTCACGGTTACGAAGGTCAGGGACCTGACCACTCATCTGCTCGAATCGAACGCTACCTACAGTTGTGTGCTGAAAACAACATGACTGTTGCACAGCCATCGACTCCAGCATCACACTTTCACCTATTGCGTCGCCAGGCTTACTCAAACCCTAAGCGCCCTTTGATTGTGTTCACACCTAAGTCAATGCTTCGCCTAAAGGCTGCATCGTCATCGGTTGAGGACTTCACCAATGGCACCTTCCAGCCAGTAATCAAGGACGAGCAGGGCCTAGACAAGAACAATGTCAAGCGCGTGCTGTTCTGTTCAGGCAAGGTTTACTGGGATCTTTTGGCTGAGGCTCAAAAGCGCAACGATGGCACCACAGCAATCGTTCGCGTTGAACAGCTTTACCCAACTCCGGTTGACGAGATCAAGGCAGCCTACGCCGAGTATCCAAATGCTGAATTGGTTTGGGTTCAGGACGAGCCTGCCAACCAGGGTCCTTGGACTTACATTGGTTTGTTCTTGCCTCGCTACATGGGCGGCAAGGTTGCCAAGCTAGTTTCACGCCCTGCCAGTGCTTCACCGGCTACCGGTTCAGCCAAGCGTCACGCGGTTGAGCAGGCAGACCTCGTTGAGCGCGCGTTCTCGATCTAGTAATGCAACCGGTAGCTAGGCGCGACGTGCGCATCGTGATTTTGGGCGATGCCATAATCTCTGCAGCCGGCGACCCTAAAGGCATGGGTTGGGTTGGACGAGTAGTTTCGAAAACTCCTTCGGTTGACCCACGCATTGAATTCTTTGCACTACCTGCACCCGATGAAACCACGAGCATGCTTGCCGAGCGTTGGCAGTCAGAAGTTCAGCGCCGCTTCAGCGCCGAAACCGAAAACAAGTTGGTGATTGCACTAAGCAATCACGACCCGGCAGCAGGTATTTCTATTTCTAGAAGTCGCCTAAACATTGCCACCATAATTGACGAGGCAAAACGTGCCGGCATTGAAACATTTTTGGTAGGCCCTACCCCACACCGAAACTCTGAATTAAATTCCGAAGTGGAACACTTGGCATCGGGCTTTGAGGATGTTGCCGACCGTCGAGGAATACCTTTTGTGGATTGCTTCAGACCGCTGGTTGAACACGAGGGCTGGAACCTGGAGATAGACACTTCGGAACACGGGCTTCCAGGTCAAATTGGTCACGGACTTATCGCGTGGTTGGTCCTAAACCGCGGTTGGTATGAATGGCTAGAGATACCGGCACCAGAATAAAAAAATCCGCACCCTTGAGTGCGGATTTTCTATTTAAGTTCTAGTGTGCGACTCCGTTTTGAATTTCGCGAACGCGATTCATGATGGCGTCTGCAAGATCCTGCGGCGGCATGTCTGCGCAAGCACGACTGATTACATTGTTTAGAACATTCTCAACGTCGTAGTCACCTTCACAGCTGTCGCAGTTGGCAAGGTGCGCGGTGATCTCAACAATCTCCGCTTCAGAAAGCTCGTTGTGCAAAAACTCGTGCACGTGACGCTTAGTCTCTTGGCAATCAAACTCAGGCATTTGCACTCCCTGTGGCAACTTCTGAAACGTCGTAGCCCTCTTGGCGTGCGTAGTCAGCAAGTAATTTCTTTAGCAATTTCTTTCCGCGGTGCAAACGGCTCATTACCGTTCCAACCGGGGTATCCATGATTTCGGCAATTTCCGAATATGGAAGTCCATCAACCACCGCGTAGTAAACCACCATGCGAAATTCTTCTGGAATATCGTGCAGAGCCTGCTTGATGGTTTCAGAAGGTAGGTTGTCGATTGCCTCAAGTTCGGCAGATCGTGTTGAAAGTGCAGTTACCGACTCGGCAGAACCAAGCTGCCAGTCCTCAAGTTCGTCTAGGCCACCCTTGGCCTGATCTTTGGCACGCTTGTTATACATGTTGATGTGCGTGTTGGTCATGATGCGGTAGAGCCAAGCCTTGAGGTTGGTTCCCTGCTGATACTGAGCCCAAGCAACAAAGGCCTTGGCAAAAGTTTCTTGAACCAGGTCTTCGGCATCTGATGGGTTGCGGGTCCAGCGCATTGCGGCACCGTATAGCTGAGGCATAAGCGGCAAGGCTTGCTGCTCAAATTCTTGAATTTGAGCCTGTTTGGCCTGCTCTGCTGTGGTCTTCATCTGTTTTGAGTTTAGCCGTGACGCCGCTCGCGCGGCACCCGCCAAAGCGCCTCCAAGAGGCGAACCAGAAGCTACAAAAGGCGACATAGTAACCTTGAACCAATGACTAAGCAGACCTATTCCCAGACTCAGCCTAAGAACTGGCCTGCGCCCGTGGCCTCTGGCCCGCTTGAAGCCGCTATCTCGCTGCCTGGCTCTAAGTCATTGAACAACCGCGAACTGGCTCTGTCGGCCCTAGCCAGCGAACCAACCCTGCTTACCGGCACCCTGAAGTCTCGCGACAGCGCCCTAATGATTGAGGCCCTTCGCAGCCTTGGCACCGGAATTCAAGAAAACACCGATGGCAGCATCTTGGTGACCCCTGCCCCATTTGACCGCTCGGCCACGATTGATTGCGGCCTTGCCGGAACCGTGATGCGCTTTGTGCCTCCGATTGCCGTGTTGGCAAATGGTGACGTGAAGTTTGACGGCGACGAAGGTGCAAGGCGCCGCCCAATGCACACCACAATCCAAAGTCTTCGTGCACTTGGCGTGACTGTGACCGATGAAGGCGCGGCCGCTTTGCCATTCACCGTGCACGGCAACGGGAAAGTTGCCGGCGGAGAAATCACAATTGATGCTTCAGCTTCGAGTCAGTTTGTATCGGGTTTGTTGTTAGCTGCAGCAAGATACGAAAATGGTTTGACCCTGCGTCACGAGGGAGAGCACCTACCTTCAATGCCGCACATTGAAATGACTCTTGATTGCCTACGTAAGCGCGGTGTAAAAGTTTCTACTCCAGCAGAAGCCGTGTGGCGTGTAGAGCCAGGCCCGATTGCTGGTGGCCACGGCTCAACAAATGTCGTTGCGATTGAACCAGACCTTTCAAACGCTGGCCCTTTCTTGGCAGCGGCAATGGTTGCCGGCGGAAAAGTTTTTATTGAAGGCTGGCCAGATTCAACTACTCAGGTTGGCGACGAGTTTGACGGAATTCTGCAGCAAATGGGCGCAAAGATTTCGCGTGAAAACGGCGGACTTCTTATTGAAGGCAGTGGGCAGATTCACGGAATTGATATTGATCTTTCAATTGGTGGCGAACTAACTCCGGTGATTGCCGCACTTGCTGCAATTGCCGATTCACCAACTGTGATTCGCGGAGTTGCTCACCTGCGCGGTCACGAGACAGACCGTCTTGCCGCACTTGCAGCAGAAATTAACCGCATTGGTGGAATTGCGCGCGAAACCGCAGATGGTCTTGAGATTGACCCAAGTGAAAACTTGCACGGTGCGGTTTGGCAAACCTATGAAGATCACCGCATGGCAACTGCCGGTGCAATCATTGGTCTTCGCGTTCCTGGCATTGCAATTGAAGACATCACCACAACTTCAAAAACAATGCCTGACTTTGACAAGCTTTGGCTGAACATGTTGGGGCGCAACGCTTGAGTTGGCTTTACGAGCCAGATCCGGGTCAAAACGACCTAGACGAAACTGACGTGCGTATTCGCCCAAACCCAAAAGGCAATAAACCTCGCACCAAGAAACGACCTGAATACACCGATGCCCCACTTGGGATGGTGATTGGTGTTGATGTTGGCCGCTACCGAGTCTTGCTTGATGACGAAGACCGAGTTGTTAATGCAACCATGGGTAAAGAACTTCGCAAAGTTGGTGCCGTGGTTGGTGACCGAGTTGCACTGACCGGCGACATCACCGAAACCGAGGGTGCGCTTGCCCGCGTGGTTCGTCTTGAGCCACGCACCTCGCTGCTTCGCCGAAGCGCCGATGACTCTGATCAGGTTGAACGAGTAATTGTTGCCAACGCAACGCAGATGGTGATTGTGGTTGCCATTGCAAACCCAGAGCCACGCACTCGCTTGATTGACCGCTATCTGGCTGCCGCCTACGACGCAGGCCTAAAGCCAATCTTGGTAATTACCAAAACAGATCTTGCTAACCCCGATGAATTCCTAGCCAACTTTGAAGGCTTGAGCATTCCGGTGGTTTTAAACCGCTCCGACAAACCGGCACTTCCACAGCTACGTGACTTGCTCGCCGGGCAGACATCGGTGTTTGTTGGCCACTCAGGGGTTGGTAAATCCACCCTGGTTAATTCACTTGCACCTCACGCCATGCGTGCCACCGGCGGAGTGAATGTGGTTACCGGTCGCGGTCGCCACACCTCGTCGTCGGTAAGAGCAATCAAATTGGATGAGAGCTTCAAGGGCGGCTGGATCATTGACACTCCTGGAGTGAGATCTTTTGGCTTGGGTCACGTGAAGCCAGAAAACCTTTTGAAGTCGTTTGAAGATCTGTGGCAGGTTATTGAAACTTGCCCACGCGACTGCTCACACCTTTTGGACTCCCCCGACTGCGCGCTTGATGAAGCAATTGAATCTGGAGCACTGGGTGCAAGCGGTGCCGCGCGAGTTGATTCACTTAGACGACTGGTTCAGTCCATTGCCAACAACAGTGTTGAATAAACCAGTGTTGAATAAACCAGTGTTGAATAAACTAAGCAGATGACCTTTCAAGCAGATCTTGACCTAGCCCTTGAGCTTGCCGACATTGCCGACGCAATCTCGCTAGAGCGCTTTCGCGCACTTGACCTGCACGTTGAAAGCAAGCCTGACCGCTCACCGGTTACCGACGCCGATAAATCTGTGGAGCAGGCAATCAAAAAGATTTTGGAGCAGAAGGCTCCGGCCGATGCGCTGATTGGTGAGGAATACGGAAACACCGGTTCTGCATCACGCACTTGGATTATTGACCCAATTGATGGCACAGCAAACTACATGCGCGGTGTTCCGGTTTGGGCAACACTGATTTCCCTGGCAATTGATGGCAAGCCAACCGTGAGTGTGGTTTCTGCCCCCGCACTTTGCCGTCGCTGGTGGGCTGCACCAGAGATTGGCGCTTTCACCCAAGACCTTGATGGCAAGGTTAGAGAAATTAAGGTTTCGGCAATTTCGGAACTTGAGAATGCATCTTTGAGCTACAACAACTTGCAGTTGTGGGATCAGGTTGGAATGCTTCCGCAACTTACCCAGCTAAGCCGCAAGATTTGGCGCACACGTGCATACGGTGACTTCTGGAGCTACATGCTGCTAGCCGAAGGCGCGGTAGACATAGTTGCCGAACACGATCTAAAGATTTACGACATTGCGGCTCTTGTGCCAATTGTTGAAAACGCTGGCGGTGAATTCAGTGCACTGAATGGTCCACTGACTGCCGAGAGCTCATCGGTGTTAGCAACAAATGGCAAGTTGCACAAAATAGTTTCTGAATCGCTGAACTAAAAACTATTCAGTAAAGAAGTGCCAGCCTAGCCACCACCAAATAACCATCAACGCAATTCGAGTGTTGCGATGATGCATAAGTCGTGAAACCAACTCCCCCAGCGGCGCAATTATGTGCGGGCGAATTCGGCCAAATATCCAAAGCGCAAAGCCCAACAAAATCACAACCGAGTACTCAATGATTGGAATCACGACTTCACCCGCTTCTTGCGAATTTGAGCAGGCCAACGCCAATTAGCATCCAGAGCACCAAGAAAATTGCACGGCCGTATGGCGATTCCAAAACGGGATTCACCAAGATGGAAACAGTTGGGTAATTCTGGTCATCTTTGAACACAGTGGCAAAGATGTAGGCAAATAACTCCGATACGGCCATCACTAATGCCAGGGTCATCCATATCCACTTTGACCTTGCCATCTGCCTAGTGGCGCCCGGCTTTGGCCCATGATCGCGGTAGTAGACCATGGTCAAGGCAATTGGCACCAGGGTGAGTAACAAAACGATGTCTTGCCAACCGTTGCGCTCCGAGAAAAATAGAACACTACTGCTGATTGCAATTACTAGGGAAATCACCCAGCCGTTTACCTTTGGGCGCTCGGGCATGTGCCACGGAATCAGCTTTTTCCAGTCGGCAATCATCAGCACGGTAGCCAGGCCAAAAATGACGGCGTCGCCTACAGAGCCGCGGTTAATGTGAAAGGCGGTAACAAAGGCAAATACCGGCAACCACGGGTTTATGCCTTTTAGCAGTCTCTTCACCTATTTAGGGTAATCGCCAGCCGTAACAGTTAGAAACAGGCCAACGGCGTTGCCATAAAATGAGGCAGACTTGAAGAAACATCACAAAGGACGCAAATGACTCTTTACAACAACATCACCGAAGCCTTCGGAAACACCCCTTTGGTGCGCCTAAACCGCGTGACCGATGGTGCAGCCGCTCACGTGTATGCAAAGTTGGAGTTCTACAACCCTTCTAGCTCGGTGAAGGACCGCCTGGCAATTGCCATGGTTGATGCCGCCGAGGAATCTGGCGAGCTAAAGCCTGGTGGAACCATCATTGAGGCAACTTCTGGAAACACCGGGATTGGTCTAGCCATGGTTGGTGCTGCTCGCGGTTACCGCGTGATCATTGTGATGCCGGAATCAATGAGCCTTGAGCGCAAGGTTCTAACCCGTGCATACGGTGCAGAAGTTCTACTTACCCCTGCAGCAGAAGGCATGGCAGGGTCTGTTGCCAAGGCTGAGTCACTTGGCAAAGAGATCCCTGGTGCCGTACTTGTGCGCCAGTTTGATAACCCAGCTGGCCCAAAGATTCACCGCGAAACAACCGCAGAAGAAATTTGGCGAGACACCGATGGCAAAGTTGCCGCACTAGTTGCAGGTTCGGGTACCGGAGGAACTATCACCGGAACCGGTCAGCGCCTTAAGGAACTAAACCCAAACGTTAAGGTTTACGCGGTTCAGCCAGCTGCTTCACCATTGCTTACCGGTGGAACCGCAGCCGGTCACCCAATTGCCGGAATTGGCCCAAACTTCATTCCAAGCATCTTGGACACCACTGTTTACGACGAAGTTATCTCAATTGAGAACGCCGATGCATTCTCCTGGTCTCGTCGTTTGGGCGCTGAAGAAGGCATCTTGGCGGGTATTTCATCTGGTGCCGCCATCAAGGCTGCAGTAGAAGTTGCACACAAACCTGAATTTGCTGGCAAGATTGTCGTAGTAATCATCCCGTCATTTGGTGAGCGTTATCTATCGACAACCCTTTACCGTGACATTCAAGAGGAATTTAACCCAACTAATTGATACGTATAAGAGAAGACATCCAAGCCGGCTTGGCAAAAGATCCAGCCACTAGATCGGCTCTAGAGCTTTTCTTAACTTCACCGGGGTTGCACGCACTTTGGTCGCACCAGGTTGCACACTTGTTGTGGAACCGGGGACTACACATTCCCGCACGCATTCACGCTCAGTGGACCCGCTTCTGGACCGGAATTGAAATTCACCCGGCTGCACAAATAGGCCGACGAGTTGTGATTGATCACGGCATGGGCGTAGTGATTGGAGAAACCGCAATCATTGGTGATGACGTATTGATTTACCACGGAGTTACTCTTGGCGGAAAAATCAACGACACCGTGAAGCGTCACCCAACTATCGGCAACAACGTGATGCTGGGTGCAGGGGCAAAAATCATTGGTGACATTGAAATCGGCAGCGGCGCACAAATTGGTGCAAACGCCGTGGTTACCAAGAGCATTCCATCGGGTGCGGTAATTGTTGGCCCGCAGGCCACAATCATTAACTAGCTTTTAGACCCAGGCGCCAATGATCAAACCGGCAACGGTTAGTGAAACGATGTCTTGACCAACCTCAATCAACCAAACCTTGTAGGCATCGGCAATCTTGTAGTTGCTTTGCGCAAATAGTCGGTGTGAAAGAGAAGTAGCAGCACCAATTCCAAACCCAAGCAGTGCACCGGCAAGTGCGCCCTGAGCAGCACCGAATGCTGGGTCAACGATTCTGGCAACTTCAATGAAAACGGCAAGGGTTGCAACCTGAATAAGTGCACCAAGGTATGCCCCACCAAACATGGCACCGGTCTCGGCACCAGACATCTCAATGCGCTCGGTAGGAACCTGGCGGCCCTGGAACTTCATCCAAACCGGGTAGAAAGTCTTTGGCCCAAACCAGATTGCGCCAATGACGAAAGAGCTTAGTGAGGCCACAAATACGGCTAACCAGTTGATGTTTGAGAAGTCCATGGGGGTTGCTTTCTGGGAGGTTTCTGACAGGCGGTTGAACTGTCTTGACAACAGTATAAGTAGGCGTAATCTGAAGTTGAAGCCAGATAACCACTGGCCCAGAAGGAGATAAAAATGACAGAGATTTCAATGACAGACGGTTGCTGCGGTGGCTCTTGCCAGTGCAAGAAGTAGTCACTACAAAACAACCGCAATAAAGGTTTAAGAAATCCCCCGGCCACTGGCCCGGGGGATTTTCTTTTTACCCTGATTTAAAGTGGCTAGTTTCTAGGTCTTAGTGTTGCCACCATTGGGCATACAAAAGGATCTGAGTTCTTACTTAGGCCCACGTCGTTTAGGTAGCGCATGACCACCATGTAGCTAGAGAGCAAGTTCATCTCAACTAGCGGAATTGAATTCTCTTTGCAGTACTGAACAACAATCTTGTGAGCCTTGGCAAGGTTTGGTCTTGCCATGGAAGGAAATAGGTGATGCTCAACCTGATAATTCAATCCGCCCATGAGGTTATCGGTTAGCCAACTGCCGCGAATGTTGCGGCTGGTGAGAACCTGACGCTGAAAGAAATCAATCTTTGAATCTTTTGGAACCAGCGGCATTCCCTTGTGGTTTGGCGCAAAGGCCGCACCCATAAAGAAACCAAACATCAGCATCATGAAAACCCAAAGCGCAATTGCCCAGGCCCAACCAAACATCAAAGTCAAAATCACATACGGTGCTGTTTGGCGAACCATCATCAAAGAAAACTCAACGAAGCGTGTGCCAATCTTGCGGTCTTTGCGCTTGAGGCTAGCCAAACTATCTAGCAGCAGATCAAAACCTGTAAACAAAAGCAACAACGGAAACAGGTAACCCTGGCGGTTGGTGAACCAACGCTCAACACCCTTTTTCTCATCGCGTGCTTCAGGCGTGAATGCTAAAACGCGAATTGCAATATCTGGGTCTTCACCAATTTGATTTGGCTTTTGGTGGTGCTTATTGTGCTTGCGCAACCAGAAGCCGTAGCTAAGGCCGGCAAATAGATTGGCAAGAATCAAACCCGACCAGTCGTTTAGTTTGTTGCTTCTAAAAATTTGACGGTGTGCCGCCTCGTGCGCAATGAACCCATACTGCGCTGCCATCACACCAAGTAGACCAACTACAAAAAAGGCTAAGAAGATCCAGGCCCAGTGTTGGTTGACTAGATTTCCAACAAAGCCACCGGCTACCCAAAGACCCGATGCAATTGCAGAGATAACTGCAAGGCGAATGACATAAAAGCTTGGCTTTTTGGTGAGCAGACCTGCGTTTTTAACGCGGTGCAAAATCTCAGTGAATTGGGAGACCGTCTGTCGGCCGACTAATACGGTCATGCTTGAAGACTACGCCCCAAACGGTCATAAACCCTGTGGAATGACTGAGAAAGACTTATTTGGTCTTTTTCTTTCCATATCCTTCGGCAATTTGCTGCAATTTGGTGTCTACAAGCAGCTTGATCTGCTTCTTAGTTAGCGGCTTCTCAACGGTGAAGTGCAAAGCACCCTTGGTCTGCGAGAAGTCGGCAAACTCGTGTTGAAGCACTTGTAGCGTTGACCCACTGAATGGGTAGTAACTAGCACCAGATTTGGTGGCGGCAAAACCGCCAACCACTTCCCCATCGACTTTGAAACAAGGAAGGTTGTAACTGATTGCCTCTACGCAATCGGGCAGAAGCCTGTGCATCTCTTTGCGAAGGTCTTCAAGAAGTTTCTTCTGAGCCGGTGGCACAGATTTCAAGTAGTCGTCAATTACCGTCATAAGAATTTCTAAACGTTGAAGCGGAACTCCACTACGTCGCCATCTTTCATGACGTAGTCCTTGCCTTCCATGCGCACCTTGCCGGCCGCCTTGGCATCATTCATTGAACCTGCAGCCATCAAGTCCTCGTAAGAAACGATTTCGGCCTTAATGAATCCACGTTGGAAATCGGTGTGAATTACACCGGCCGCCTGAGGCGCGGTCCAACCCTTGTGGATTGTCCAGGCGCGTGCCTCTTTAGGGCCAACGGTTAGGTAGGTCTGCAAACCAAGAGTGTCAAAACCAATTCGGGCGAGCTGATCCAAACCTGATTCATCTTGACCAAGCGAGGCAAGCAGTTCGTTTGCTTCTTCTGGTGAAAGATCAATCAACTCAGATTCGACCTTAGCGTCAAGGAACACTGCCTCAGCCGGTGCAACAAGATCGGCAAGAGCCTTCTTCTTTGCGGCGTCGGTAAGGATTGACTCGTCTACGTTGAACACGTAAATGATTGGCTTAGCGGTAAGTAGGCCAAGTTCTTTGATTGGAGTTAAGTCAACATCCGAAGAAGAAATTGGCTTGCCACCGTTTAATACGGCGAGCGCTGCATCGATAGCGTCAAGAGCCGCTGGCTCCATCTTTTTACCCTTGACTTCTTTTTCAATTCGAGGGCGGGCCTTTTCTAGAGTCTCCATGTCGGCCAGGATCAGCTCGGTGTTGATGGTCTCGATGTCGCTTGCGGCATCTACCTTGCCATCAACGTGAACCACATCGCCGTCAACGAAGCCACGAACAACCTGAGCAATAGCATCTGCCTCGCGAATGTTGGCCAAGAACTTATTACCAAGGCCTTCTCCAACCGATGCGCCGCGCACGATTCCGGCGATGTCAACGAATGACACCGGTGCAGGCAATAGGCGCTCTGACCCATACATGTCAGCCAATCCCTGCAAGCGAGGGTCTGGAAGGTTGACCACTCCCACGTTTGGTTCGATAGTTGCGAACGGGTAGTTCGCCGCTAGAACGTTGTTCTTGGTGAGTGCATTAAAGAGGGTTGACTTACCTACGTTAGGTAGTCCCACGATTCCGATTGTTAGAGCCACGAGGGTCAAGTCTAGACTGGGCGCGTGCCAATTGACTTCACCGCAATCGACTTTGAGACCGCTAACGGCTCACCGGCTAGCCCGTGTGCTGTTGGTTTGGTGAAGGTACGAGATGGCAAGATCGTTGACTCGCTGGCCTTCCTTATTCAGCCGCCCATCCCTCACGATTGGTTCCACGCCGGCAACATAAAAGTTCACGGCATCAGACCAAGCGATGTTGATGGCGCCGCTACCGCCCAAGAGGCAATTTCGCTGATGTTGGCGTTTATCGGTGTTGATACCCTGATAGCCCACAACGCGCCCTTTGACATGGGAGTACTTAGGGCTACCGCCGCGCATGTGAACGCGCCACTGCCCCAGCTGCACTACGCGTGTTCGCTGGCCATCTCTCGCAAGACCTACAACCTAGAGTCGTACCGTTTGAATCAGGTTGCCTATGCGATTGGTCACGAAGAGTTTGATCATCACGATGCGCTTGCCGATAGCGATGCCTGTGCACGCATCATCATTCACGCGGCTGATCGCCACGGTGCCACCGATATGGCCGAGCTGCTGACCGCAACCAAACAGGTACTCAAGCCGCTTCTGCAATAAATGGACCTCCCCTAAAAAGTCAGTACCCGATGGGATACTCGTGGCATGGATACTTATGTGCTTCTGATTTTGGGCCTGGTCGTTGGCCTGGTTGCGGGTGTTGCAGTTGGTTGGGCCATTGCCTCATCACGTGCCGCCGCAAAGCAGCCGGCAAATAAAGATGAGCTGGTTGCCCGCCTAGAGGCACAAATCGCAGAGCACGGTCGCCGCGACGCCGAAGAACAAAAACTTTTGGTGGCAATTGCCCCGCTGGCACAGAAGATGGCCACTCTCGAGGCCGAGGTTCGCGCCAAAGAAGAAAAGGCAACCACAGCCTTCGCCGAGATTCGCACGCAGCTTGACGCAGCCAAAAACACCGATGCCCAATTGCGCAATCAAACTGCAGCACTTGCAAACGCACTTTCCAAGCCAGGCGGCAAGGGTTCTTGGGGTGAGCTCACTCTTGAGCGCCTACTAGAGAGCCTTGGCATGCTGCCGAATGTTGACTTCTTGAAGAAAGAAAAACTAGAAGCCGACGAAGAAGACCCACAAAAGAAAAAGCGTTTTCCAGACGTGGTGATTCGTTTGCCTAAAGATCGCTACATTGCCGTGGACTCAAAGGTGCCCTACACAAATTACCTTGCGGCAATGGATGAAGAAGATTCAGTCACCGATGGCAACTTTGCCAAGCGCGATGCCCTTTTGAAGACTTACATCGGCGACATCAAGACACAGGTAGACACACTTGCCGAGAAGAACTACTACAGCGGTCTGGTTTCATCGCCGGAATTCACCGTGATGTACATGCCAAACGAACCGGCGCTATCGGTTGCGCTTCGCGTAGAGCCTGCGCTTATGGAATACGCGTTTGCTCGCAAGATTGTTCTGGTTACTCCGTCTTCATTCTTTAGTGTGATCAAAACTGTGTCGCACATCTGGAGCCGCAGCGAAGACGAAAAGACTGTCAACGAAATTTTGACCGTTGGGCAGAAGATGCTCACTCAGGTTCGCCTGCTAGCTGGCGAGGTTTGGCAGCTTCGCAAGGGTCTGCACGATTCGGTAGATTCCTTTAACTCAATGGTGAAGCGCCTAAATAAGACCTTTATTGAGCCGGTGCGCACCCTTGGTGAACACGCTGCTTTGGCCCAGGCGGCTGGCGAAATTAAGGTCTCTGGCGAGATCAATGAGCAGCTAAACGAGCCAAATGCGCCGGAATACCGCCAAATAGAGCCATAGAACGACCCCTCTGGGTTCGCAGGTCTTTTAGGCGCTTAGGTATACTTTTTGAAGCGCTCGACAATGGAGTTTGAAGCCTAAATCCGTTCAATTAGGAGTTCCTTCATGTCAAGCAAGTCACCGGTAGTCACTCTGACTCCTGCACCAACACTTGACCGTACCTACTATGTTCACGACCTAATTGAAGGTGGAGTGAACCGTGCCGACGGCGTTGCCGAAGAGCTAGCCGGTAAGGGTATCAACGTAACCAAGGGTCTAAACCTGGTTGGCATGGCTGCCCCAGGCGTTGTTCCTATCGGTGATTCAGACCCAAGCGTTTTGGCTCGTACCGGGCACGCAAACTGGTTGCTTCCTATCTGGGTTGACGGAACCCTACGAGTTTCAACCACCATGGTTATCAAGGACGGGCCAACCACAAAGGTTAACGAAGCCCCCCGCCCACTTAGCGCCGAAGACTGGCAGTCAGTTATTGACCTAACCATCAAGACCGTTATTGAAAACGAAGCAAAGTGGTTGGTTATGGCCGGCGCCTTGCCAATTGATAAGTCAACCGGCGAGTACGTTGACCTTCAGCCAATCTTCGACAAGATGAAAGATCTTGGCGTACGCGTAGTTCTAGACACTTCAGGTGAGCCACTTAGCTTCTGGGCTAAGAAGGGTGCGGCCAGCGTAATGAAGCCAAACGCAGAAGAACTTGCATCTGCAGTTGGTCGTTCACTCCTCACTAACGGTGACGTTATTGATGCGGCGCGTGAACTTATTGCCGGCGGCGTTGAATGCGTTCTTGCCAGCCTTGGTTCAGACGGAATGATTGCTGTTACCGAGAAGAACTCTTGGCACGCAAAGACTCCACCTATCAAGGTGATTAACACAGTTGGTGCCGGAGACTCAACCATTGCTGGTTTCTTGTCTGCAGTTGCTGCAACCACTAACGGCCCAACCGAAGAAAACCACTTTGTTGGTTTTGATGTTCCTGCCGGTCTAAAGATGGCCGTGCAGTGGGGCGCAGTGAAGGTTCAGCAACCAACTTCTGGCTTGCAAAACCTAGATGGCATGCCTGAGGCAACCGTGATCGAGAACCCAGATCGCGAGACTCCGCTTAAAGAGCCTGCACACATTTAATTTTTAGGCACTCGCACATCAACAACAAGGCCTTGGCCAACTTTGCTGTCGAGAATAAAGCTCTGAATTTCTAAACTGTCATCAACTTCGCGCACTCCGTTTGCCAGGATTCCATCGGTGATACCGGTAAGCACAAAAATAAAGTGCTCGCCAGAAACTAATTCTTCTAGTTCAAACTTTTTCTCAATGTCGTAATTTGCAGCCAGCGCTCGTTCAATCTGATCTGGGTCCTGCGGAGCGAATCGGGTTTGCATGAAACCGCCAAGTACCTGAATGGCAACCGCTGTTGCCACTCCCTCAGGCGAACCACCTAAACCAAGCAGCAGATCCACTCCGGTACCAGGCACGGCTGCGGCAACCGCCATTGCGATGTCGCCTTCGTCGAACCTGACCCAGGTGGCACCAATCGATTCAACTTCTTGAATCAATTCGTAATTGCGAGGCTTGTTAATTACTGCAACGCGCATATCGGTGATTGGTTTATCAAGAGCCTCGGCAAGCTTACTGATGTTCAAGGTTGCACTGGCATCAAGATCAAGCACTCCCTTACCTGCCGGACCACTCACAATCTTTTGCATGAAGTAAACCTCTTTGGCTTCAAGCATTGAGCCGCGTTCGGCAGCGGCCATCACGGCAACCGCGCCCTGTGTGCCCGCAGCCGCAAGAGCTGTGCCATCAACCGGATCAACGGCAATGTCCCACTCAACCGGCTGACCGCCACCAATGATTTCTCCGTTGAAGAGCATTGGGGCCTCGTCTTTTTCGCCCTCGCCAATTACAACAATTCCGCCGAACTCGGCGCCCTGAAGCGCGGCACGCATTGCGTCTACCGCTGCACCATCTACGGCCAATTTGTCTTCCGAGCCAACCAGGTGCCAACACCCAGCGGTAGCTGCAACGGTGGCGGCCAAAATATCCATGGTTGGCTGGTTGGCATCGCGCAAACCGTTAGAAGCTTCTGACATCGGGGCCTTTCACTAAGCGGAGGTACCCGCATCCTTGCTAACATCATAGGTAATCCACCGTCGGCCTTAGGAGTAAAGCCATGCCTGTAGCAACCCCAGACCAGTACCTTGAAATGCTTGACCGCGCTAAGAAGCAGGGTTTTGCTTACCCAGCGATTAACGTTTCAAGCTCACAGACTTTGAACGCAGCACTTGCTGGTCTTGCTGAAGCAGGCTCAGACGGAATCATTCAGGTAACCACAGGTGGTGGCGATTACTGGTCTGGCCCAACCATTAAGAACATGGCTTCTGGTGCAGCTGCAATGGCAGCGTTTGCTCGTGAAGTTGCAAAGAACTACGGCATCACAATTGCCCTTCACACCGATCACTGTGCAAAGGACCAGCTAGACAAGTTGGTACGCCCACTGATTGCAATTTCTCAGGACCGCGTAAAGCGCGGAGAAGACCCACTGTTCAACTCACACATGTGGGACGGCTCTGCTGTGCCAATGGCAGAGAACCTTCAGATTGCACAGGAGATGCTCAAGCTAACCAGCGGTATTGGTGCAGTTCTTGAAATTGAAGTTGGTGTTGTTGGTGGCGAAGAAGACGGCGTTGAGGGCGGTATGGGTGAGCACCTTTACACAACTCCTGCCGATGGTCTTCAGACTGCAGAGGCACTTGGCCTTGGCGAAAACGGACGCTACATGGTTGCGCTTACCTTCGGTAACGTGCACGGCGTTTACAAGCCAGGCAATGTAAAGCTTCGCCCAGAACTTCTTGGTGAAATCCAGAAGGCTGTTGGCGACAAGTACGGCAAGGACAAGCCATTCGATTTGGTGTTCCACGGTGGTTCAGGTTCAACCCCAGAGGAAATCTCTGAGGCAGTTCGTCACGGTGTAATCAAGATGAACATTGACACCGACCTTCAGTACGCATTCACCCGCCCAGTAGCCGACCACATGTTGAAGAATTACGACGGCGTGCTAAAGATTGATGGCGAAGTTGGAAACAAGAAGGCTTACGACCCACGCGCTTGGGGAAAGTCTGCAGAGGCAGGCATGTCAGCTCGTGTTGTTGAGGCTGCCAAGGAACTTGGTTCTGCAGGAAAGTCACTAAGTCTTTAATTAGAACTTATTAAAAAATCCCCGGTCAATTGACTGGGGATTTTTTAGTTGCGCCTTGTCTTGTTGCTGGTGTCATGACCAGCAGACTTTAGTTCTTTACGAAGCTCTGCAGGCAAAGAGAATTGCACGTCTTCTTCTGCGGTCTGCACGGTGCGCACATCGCCAAAACCTTTTTGAGCCAGGTAATCAAGCACTTCGTCAACCAGAACCTCTGGCACAGATGCGCCAGATGAAACACCTACGGTCTCGACCCCTGCAAACCAGGCCTCATCAATTTCGCTTGCGTAGTCAACCCGATACGCAGCCTTGGCACCCGCCTCAAGAGCAACCTCAACCAAGCGAACGGTGTTTGATGAATTTGCTGAACCCACCACAATCACCAAGTCTGAACTTGCGCCAACTTTCTTGATTGCCACCTGGCGGTTCTGGGTTGCGTAGCAAATGTCGTCGCTTGGCGGGTTTTGCAAAGTTGGGTGCTTCTCGCGAAGCTTCAAAACTGTTTCCATGGTCTCGTCAACCGAGAGTGTGGTTTGCGAAAGCCAAATTAGTTTCTTTGGGTCGCGAACTTTTGCCGAGGCAATGCTGTCATCTTTATCAATCACCTGAACTACATCGGGTGCTTCACCAGCGGTGCCTTCTACTTCTTCGTGACCTTCGTGACCAATCAAAAGAATGTCGTAATCCTCGGCGGCAAATCTCTGCACCTCGCGGTGAACTTTGGTAACCAACGGGCAGGTGGCATCAATTGTGTTTAGGCCGCGAGCGTTCGCTGCAGAAACCACGGCCGGCGAAACTCCGTGAGCCGAGAACACCAAAACCGAACCCTCTGGAACCTCATCTACTTCATCGACGAAGATGGCTCCACGAGCCTCAAGAGATGACACAACGTGCTTGTTGTGCACAATCTGCTTACGCACGTAGATTGGGGCGCCGTAGTGATCTAGGGCCTTTTCGACTGCAATTACCGCTCGGTCAACCCCGGCACAGTAGCCACGGGGCGAGGCCAGCAGGACCTTCTTGCCAGCGGTATTCTTGATGTCAGTCACCCCTCAATGATAAACGTGTCCTTGATGGATTGTGGTGGCTGATAGCAGGAGGCCACATGAGCGACGCCGAAATGTTTGGCGCACCTAAGGTGAGTTCCGAGCTATCCCCCTGGCCAGTGTCCAGGCTGTCGCTAACCCTTAAAGAATGGATCGAGCGCCTTGGTGTGCTTTGGATTGAGGGCGAACTTGCCTCAATCAAAATTGGCCCATCAAACATGTTTGGTGAACTTCGCGACCTGCAAATTGAAAACAGCGTTTCTATTCACTCTTGGAACGTAGCCAAGATTCCAAATGACCTAAAACAGGGTGATCGAGTGCTTGCGCTAATCAAGCCGGCGTTCTGGCCTAAGGGCGGCAAGTTAACCATGCAGGTCATAGAGATGCGCAAAGTTGGCCTTGGCGAATTACTTGAGCGAATCGAACGACTGCGCACTCAACTAACCACCGAGGGCCTTACCTCGATTGAACGTAAGAAGCCGCTACCGTTTCTGCCAAACAAAATTGGCTTGATCACCGGTAAAGATTCCGACGCAGAAAAAGATGTGTTGCAAAATGCCAAGCTTCGTTGGCCCGATGTGCAATTTCGCGTAATCCATACTTTGGTTCAGGGTGAGAAGGCAGCACCTGAAGTAATTGCAGCCATTAAAGAACTTGATGCCGACCCCGAAGTGGATGTAATTATCATCGCTCGCGGTGGTGGTTCGTTCCTGGACCTAATGGTCTTCAGCGACGAAGCACTCGTGCGCGCCGCGGCAAACGCAAAGACGCCAATCGTCTCGGCTATCGGGCATGAAAACGACCGCCCGGTGCTTGATGATGTTGCCGACCTTAGAGCCTCTACCCCAACCGATGCAGCCAAGCGCGTGGTGCCAGATGTGTTTGAAGAAAAATACAAACTTGAACAACTTCGTCAAAGACTTTTCATGCGCGTAGACACTTTTGTTAGCAATCAGGTTTCGATGATTGAACAAATTCGCAGTCGACCAATCTTGGCTAACCCGTACACCTTCATTGAGGTTCACGAAGCAGAGGTTGAACGCTTCGTCGATCAGATGCGCAACAGACTTGAGAACCAACTGAGCCGTGAAGATATGCAGATCGGCCACCTAAAGCAGCAGGTTCGCAGCCTCTCGCCGCAATCTACCCTGGACCGAGGATACTCGGTGGTGCGCGATGCCGATGGCCACGTAATTTCCGATGCCAGCAAGGTAAAAACCGGCCAAAAACTAAGGGTTCGCCTAGCCAAGGGTGAGCTTGGCGCGGTAGCCGAATAGCCAAATAGACTGGAGACATAATGACTGACAAGACCAACACCGATGTGGCCAAAATGAGCTACGAAGAGGCTCGAGACGAGCTAGTTAAGGTAGTTGCCGAGCTGGAACAAGGATCAGTCACCCTGGAAGCCTCATTGGCCCTCTGGGAGCGTGGCGAGGCCCTTGCCACCCAGTGCGAAACCTGGCTAACTGGTGCCCGTAAGCGCCTGAATGAGGCCGTGGCTAAGAAGAAAGCCGACTAGTGAGCCTCCAGACAGAGTCTCAATATGACCCGGATTCGGCCGCTAAGCACAGGGCCAAGCAGACGGTCATAAACCTGGCTCTTTCATTGGTGGCAACCCTTGGAATCGTGCTGGTCACCGTTTTGGTGGTACCCCGCGATGACAGCAATCGCATCAAGCCAGTGGATTACGTTGCAGCTGCAACTGCCGCCGAGGATTCAAGCAAGCTCAACCTTGTAGCGCCAAGCACCTTGCCAGAAGGCTGGTGGGCAAACCAGGCAAAGTGGAGCCAGTCTTCTGCCGATGGCGTGAAGGTTTGGAAGGTTGGCTTTGTTGGCCCGCAAAACCAATACGTTGGAATCACCCAGGCTTTTGACGTGAATCCAACCTGGGTTGCAATGCAGCTCAGCGGATTTGAAAAATACGTTTACACCTACGGCGGCGATGAAGGTTGGCAGTTTTATCAGCCTGGTAAAAACACCGATGCCGACCCGTACCTTTGGGTATTGGAAAAAGACGGCATGTTCATCTCTATGAACTCAACCGCACGACCACTTGAACTTCAAGAATTCGCAAAACTAATCGAACAGGAGCTTGCCAAGTGACAACTTCGATGAGACACGAAAACCCTCAGGCTGCCTGGGATGCACTTGTGCGAGGAAACCAAAGATTTGTATCGGGTGCACCAGCTCACCCGCGCCAAGACATTGAACGTCGCGAGGCGCTTGCCGAAAAGCAGCGACCATTTGCGGCTTTGTTTGGTTGCGCAGACTCACGACTTTCGGCGGAAATTATTTTTGACGTTGGCTTGGGCGACCTGTTTGTAGTTCGCAACGCAGGCCAGGTAATTGCCGAGACTATTCTTGGTTCACTTGAATTCTCAGTAGAGGTTTTGGGCGTTCCACTTATCTTGGTGCTTGGCCACGATGAGTGCGGTGCAATTCGCGCATCTATCGACGCCACCGAAGGAACATTGAAATCTGAAGGCGAGTTCATTCACAACCTGGTTGAGCGAATTCGCCCAACAGTTTTGGCAGCTAACGCTGCAGGCAAGCACGACATTGAAGATGTGACAGAACTTCACGTTCAAGACACCATCAATGAAATGCTAACCAGAAGCACTCTTATCTCCGATGCAGTAAAAGCGGGCAAGCTTGCCGTGGTGGGAGCTAACTACAAGCTATCACTTGGCGAAATTCACCCAATTGTCATCGTCGGCGACATTAAGTAAAAAGGCAACGAAAGGCCAAATAGTGGAATACCGCATTGAACACGACACCATGGGCGAAGTACAGGTTCCAATCAACGCCCTGTACCGTGCACAGACTCAGCGCGCAGTAGAGAACTTCCCTATCTCGGGAACAACTCTGGAGCGCGCACACATTGCAGCCCTGGCACAGATCAAAAAGTCTGCTGCACTGGCAAACGCAAAGCTAGGCGTTCTCGATGGCGAGATCGCAAAAGCTATTGCCGCTGCTGCAGATGAAGTTATCTCAGGAAAGTTCGATGGCGAATTTCCGGTAGACATCTTCCAGACCGGTTCTGGAACTTCATCAAACATGAACATGAACGAAGTGCTGGCTACTTTGGCTACTCGCGGTCTTGGCAAAGATGTTCACCCTAACGACCACGTGAATGCCTCGCAGTCATCAAACGACGTGTTCCCTACCTCGGTGCACGTTGCGGTTACCGCTGCTCTGATTCACGATCTACTTCCTTCACTTGACTACCTAGCCAAGGCGCTAGAAGAAAAGCGCGACCTCTGGAAGTCAGTTGTAAAGGCTGGCCGCACCCACCTAATGGATGCAACTCCGGTGACCCTTGGTCAGGAATTTGGTGGCTACGCCGCACAGATTCGCTACGCAATTGAACGTGTTGAGTCAACCATTGGCCGCACTGCCGAGGTTCCACTTGGTGGCACCGCGGTTGGTACCGGCATCAACACACCTAAGGGCTTCCCTCAGGAAGTTATCCGCCTGCTTGCCGAAGAAACCAAGTTGCCAATCACCGAGGCTCGCGATCACTTTGAGGCACAGGGTGCACGTGACGCACTTGTTGAGGCATCGGGTGCACTCCGCGTGCTTGCGGTTTCGCTAACCAAGATCAACAACGACCTACGTTGGATGGGTTCAGGGCCTAACGCGGGTCTTGGCGAACTTTCCATTCCAGACCTACAGCCAGGTTCATCAATCATGCCTGGCAAGGTAAACCCAGTTATTCCAGAAGCAGTGATGATGGTTTGTGCACGCGTGATCGGTAACGATGCAACCACCGCTTGGGCTGGTGCAACCGGAAACTTTGAGCTGAACGTTGCAATCCCAGTTATGGGAAACGCTTTGCTTGAATCAATTCGCTTGCTTTCAAACTCGCTTCGCCTGCTTGCCGACAAAACCATTAAGGGTCTTGAAGCGAATGAGGAACGAGCACGTGCACTTGCTGAATCAAGCCCGTCAATCGTGACTCCGCTAAATAAGTACATTGGCTACGAGGCAGCGGCAAAGATTGCCAAGCACTCGGTAGCAAAGAGCATCACCGTGCGAGAGGCAACAATTGAACTTGGCTACGTTGATGGCGAGAAGCTAACCATGGAGCAACTAGATAAGGCGCTTGACGTGCTTTCGATGACAAGTCCAGGACTATAAACGAATAAGTAAATTTGATTACCAAAAAGATTGGCGGGCGCTACAGAGAAGTTCCTCTGTGGACGACCCGCCTTTCTTTTGAAGTGAGGCCCGTGCCGGGCTTTCAGGCCGAGGCTTGGGCGCTCTGGAAGCCAACCCTGTTGCTGCTTGACAAAGTTCTACGTGAGAAAAAATGGAAACTAAATTGGGTGCGCATTCACTCGCACCTTGGGGCCAAGCGCTCGCCTAGACACTCACAGGCTTGGGTAGATAAAGATACAGACACCATGTTGCTTTGCCATTTTGACAAAGACACCATGCTTCACGAACTTGCCCACCTGCCAAAAGATGACGCTCATTCAGATGCGTGGGCCAAGCGCCTTTGGGAATTGCAAGAAACTTACCTGAATAAAAAAGATGCTGCTGCCGCACACCTTGAGATCACCAGGTATTTATCGGGTAGAAGAATTTACATCAAGAAATTTGGCGTAAGGCCTCCCAAGCACGAAGACCAAGTGAGCATCTGGGTCACAACAAACGCCGCTAGCAAATAGGGGCCAAGCGCTATAGCTTCGTACAAATTAGCTTGCCCAAGCACCAGCCGAACCAGAATCACCAGCGAGGCTAATACAAACGCCAGCACCAATGCGATTAAAGGTGACAGCAAATTAAACCAGGCCAGTGAAAGAGTCATGACGGCAATAAGCTTTACATCGCCCATACCTAGCGAACCAAATTTGTTTGCCAGCAGACCAATCACAAACGATACCAGCGCGGCAATGGTGGCAAAAAGTAATTGCTGCCAATGGTTGTAAATAATTGCGTTCAACAGGAAACCGGCGAAGGTAATTGGAAAAGCCGGCAAGACATATTTATTTGGCAGGCGATGCTCTCTAATATCCGTTCGGCTAAGCGGCCAAGCCACCGCAAACAAATAAAGCGTGCCAAGTGTTGCAAATAGGTCTGTCGAGGTCATTCCTCGATGTTAGAAAGACAGCTTATTAGCCACCTGAGTTATCAACAGTCGCCGACTTTTTCCCACATCTTGGCCATTACCCACCACTGTCCATCAAGGAACACGATGTTGAGGTAGTCCTGCATGATTCCACCAAACATTTGCAGTTGAGGTTTTACCAAAGCAAGGGTTGGTGACACCTGATCAAATAGCAGCACCTGATCTTTGCGCTCATTACCAAGCTCCGCCGGCGACTTACGATTGGCTACTGCCTCACGGTAAACATCGTATGGGCGAAGGCTCAGCTCGCCAGTCTGCGTCGAGTAAAGAGAGCAGTTCTTGTGAAATACCTTGTCGAATAAGACCAAGTCTTGAAAATGCATGACATCAAAGTAGTCGGAAATAAGCTTCTTGATTGCAGGATCTGCTTGTTCAAAATTCATGACTTCAGGCTATACCCAAGTCACTTTGAAAACTAATTGTCGAGTAGGTCTGTAACCAAGGCAGCAATTGCTGAACGTTCAGAGCGCTGCAGGGTCATGTGGGCAAATAGATCGTGGTTCTTTAGCGATTCAATCACTGCCGCAATTCCATCGTGCCGTCCAACTCTTAAGTTGTCGCGCTGGGCGACATCGTGGGTTAGAACGACCTTGGCATTTTGGCCAATACGTGAAAGCACGGTAAGCAACGTGTTGCGCTCAAGCGATTGAGCTTCGTCAACAATCACAAAAGCATCGTGCAGCGAACGGCCACGAATGTGAGTTAGCGGAAGAATCTCAAGCAGTCCGCGATCAACAATGTGATCAATTACCTCTTTGGAAACCAATGGGCCAAGGGTGTCAAAAATTGCCTGCCCCCAAGGGTTCATCTTTTCGTTTTCGCTACCAGGTAGGTAGCCAAGCTCTTGACCGCCAACCGCAAAGATTGGGCGGAAGACAATGATCTTTTTGTGCTGACGGCGCTCAAGCACCATCTCGAGAGCAGCTAGCAGAGCCATTGCCGACTTACCTGTACCTGCACGTCCACCAAGTGAAACAATTCCAACCTCAGGGTCCAGCAGTACGTCAATTGCCAAACGCTGCTCGGCAGAACGGCCATGAACACCAAACACGTCGCGATCACCGCGAACCAGTTTGATTTTTCCGCCCTTCTCAACGCGGCCCAATGCATGGCCACGTTCTGAGGTAATTACCAAACCGGTATTGATCGGAAGGTTTGCGGCTTCCTTGTGCCTGATTACCTCGGTCTCATATAGATCAGAAATTTCATCGGCTGACATAGCTAACTCAGAAATGCCGGTCCAACCCGAATCGACAGCGTTGTCGTTTCGGTATTCGTCGGCACTCATGCCCAAAGCCGAAGCCTTGACTCTTAGCGGTAGGTCTTTGGTAACTAGGGTCACATCGCGACCTTCGCTGGCCAAGTTGAATGCCACGGCAAGAATTCTGCTGTCGTTGTCACCAAGCTGGAAGCCTTTTGGCAATGTGGTTTGGTCAATGTGGTTTAGTTCAACGCGAAGCATTCCCCCGTCGCCAACTTCCATCGGAAAATCTAGGCGCTCGTGCTCAATACGCAGGTCATCTAGGTGACGAAGAGCCTGACGAGCGTAGTAACCAATCTCCGGGTCGTGACGCTTCTTCTCAAGTTCATTAATCACGATGATTGGAATAACAACTTCTTGCTCTTTGAACTTGAAGATTGCCTTTGGATCTGACAAGAGCACCGAGGTGTCGAGCACATAAGTCTTGGTACCCGTTGACGCTTTAGTGGATTTCTTCTCGGTTGTTTTACCGGCAGAGGCGGCAGCGGTTGAAGATGACTTAGGCACTAAAGCTCCTTTGTTTCAGCTTGTGCCCAAACTACGCCCGCTAAATCTCAACTTGAGGTTTAGACACGCCCGAAATCGGGTTCGTTATCTACTGTTTACCTACGCACCAAAGCGGCAGCACTATGCGCCAAAGCGACAGCGTTACGCTCCAAAACGACGATGCCTTGATTCAAAAGCACGGATGGCACGAAGAAAGTCCACCTTGCGAAAATCTGGCCAAAGGGCCTCTTCAAAATAAAGTTCCGAGTTTGAACTTTGCCAAAGCAAGAAACCCGATAATCGCTGCTCCCCCGAAGTTCTGATGATCAGATCCGGGTCCGGCTGGCCGCCGGTGTAAAGGTGCTCAGTGATTAGGTCTGGGTCAAGCAGCTCGGCGAGCTGATCAATGGTGGTGCCCTCGTTTGAGTGCTTCTTCAAAATTGATCGCATGGCATCTGCAATTTCTTTGCGGCCACCATAGCCAACAGCCAAATTCACCTCGGGCTTGTTTAGCTTGAAGGTTGCTTGTTCGGCAGCTTCCAACTCGCTAAGTAGATTTGTTGGAAGTGAATCGCGGTCGCCAACGATGCGAATCTTCCAGCGCTTACGCTTGGCCATTTCGGTAGCAACCGAGCCAATAATTTTTAGCAGGTCCTCTAGTTCTTGGGAATCTCGTTTAGCGAGGTTATCGGTGCTGAGCATGTAAAGGGTGACAACCTTGATTCCGATTTCGTCACACCAGCCAAGAAATTCAAAGATCTTGTTGGCGCCTGCAGCGTGCCCGTGGGCCGCCTTTGCGCCGGGGCGGCGCTCTGCCCAGCGGCGGTTACCGTCTAGCATCACCGCAACGTGCTTTGGCAGATCAGCTGGCGCCAAGCCGCGCTCAAGCGAGCGTTCATACAGGCGGTAAATCAGGTTTCGCACACCGATAAGGCTACTTCAGGTTGGGTAATAGAGTGGCCTTATGAGCATGCCAATCAGCGAAGGTTTTAGAGAAACCACACCGGAGACCAAGCCAACCTGGCGCGGCTGGATTCACACGGGCGTTCTACCACTGGTGATTGCCGGTGGAATTGTGCTTGTGGTGCTGGCTAACGGAGTACCCGCAAAAATTGCCACCGCAATATTTTTTGCAAGCTCGGTCTTGCTGTTTGGAAACTCGGCGCTCTACCACCGCTTCAATTGGAGCCCAAAGGTAAAGGTCACGCTAAAGCGCATTGACCACGCAAACATCTTTTTACTGATTGCCGGAAGCTACACACCTATTACTTGGCTAGCACTTCCCCAAGACAAAGCTTCGCTGCTGATTTCCATCATTTGGGGCACCGCAATTTTGGGCATTGGATTTAGAGTCTTTTGGATTAACGCACCGCGCTGGTTGTATGTACCCATTTACATTGCAATGGGTTGGGGCGCGTTCGTGTTTGTGGTTGATTTTATGAATGCCAACGCGCCAATGATGATTCTGATATTGGTTGGCGGTCTTTGCTACACACTTGGTGCAATTGTTTACGCGCTAAAGAAACCAAACCCGGTACCGGGTGTTTTTGGATTCCACGAAATTTTCCACTCGTTTACGGTTCTGGCATTTATGTGCCACTGGACCGCGGCATTACTTATTGCGCTTAGCCCCGCTGCTGGCAGCTTCGGCGTCTAGCTTCTCTTGAATTTCGGCGCGGTAACGTACGCGGCGAACGCGGCGAACTAGATCAAAAATCAGCAAGGTTGCGCCCAGTGCCATGCCAAAAGTGGCAATGAAGCCAATGGTTCCCGGGCTGTAAAAAGTATTGGCCGGGTCAACCGATGGGGTTGGGCTTGGCGAGGCGGCCAGAAGTGCTGAAATCAAAGTTTGCATGACTTAAGTATGTAGCCTTAAAGCAATGAGTTCTGTATCTGACCTAATGGCCGAGCGCTACGGTAAGCGTGCCGGCAATAAGCCCAACCGCAAGCTAATCATTGGCCTGGCCGCTGTGCTTTTGGCAACCTTTCTTGCCTGGGCCATTTGGGTGAGTGTGCAAGGTGCCAACCAGATAAAGACCCAGGATCGCGGATACGAGATCATTAGCCCATTACAGGCATCGGTGAAGTTTGCGGTTCAAACCCCTGCAGGGCCGGCCGTGTGCGCCATTCAGGTGCTAAACCAGAGTTACTCAGTGGTTGGCTACAAGGAAGTGCCCGTGGCGGCATCGGGTGAATACGAAACCTTCGTGAATACGACCGAACTTGGAGTATCTGGGCTGGTTGATAAGTGCTGGCTCAAATAAACTAGAGAAATTATGTCTGAAACCCCTGAAGCAACCTGGCTAACGCAAGAAGCCTATGACCGTCTTGCGAGTGAATTGGAATACCTGCTCACCGTAGCTCGCCAGGATATTGCCAAGAAGATTCAAGAGGCACGCGAAGAAGGTGACCTCAAGGAAAATGGTGGTTACCACGCTGCTAAAGAAGAGCAAGGCAAGATCGAAGCGCGTGCAGCCCGACTTGAAAACATTTTGGCCAACGCCGTTGTTGGTGAAGCTCGCGAATCAAACGGTGTAGTTGAACAAGGCACCGTAATCAAGCTCACCATGAATGGCAGCGAGATGGAGTTCCTACTGGGCAGCGCAGAAATTGCCGAAGGTAGTGACATTGAGGTTTACAGCCCAGATTCACCAATCGGAACTGCAATCATGGGTGCCAAGGTTGGCGACACGGTTTCATTCTTTGCACCAAATGGCAAAGAGCGTGAGATCAAGATTTTAGAAGTCAAAAACTTCTTAGGTTAGTAAAAACCCCCGGTCAATGACCGGGGATTTTTTGCAAACTTTACTCTTCGTCAAGCTATTCTTCGCCGAATTATTCTTCGTCGATACGGGCTTTTAGACCGGCATCCTGCAGCGCCTTCAAAACTCGCTGACGGTGTTCATGACCGGTGGTCTCAACCGACATCTTTAGTTCTACTTCAGAAATCTCAAGTCCCTTGCCGTGGCGAGTGTGCAGAACTTCAACCACGTTTCCGTGTGCCGAGGCGATTGCCTCTGCGGTCTTCACCAACATACCTGGGCGGTCTGGAAGCATCACTGAGATAGATGTGTAGCGCTCCGCAGCAGCAAGACCGTGACCAACCACCTTCTGAAGAAGAAGTGGGTCAATGTTTCCGCCAGAAAGAATTACAACGGTCTTGCCTTTTAGCTTTAGTGCGCCAGACATGATTGCCGCAACACCAACTGCACCAGCAGGCTCAACCACCATCTTTGAGCGTTCAAGCAACACAACGATTGCCTTGGCAATTTCGTCGTCGCTAACGGTAACGACTTTGTCTAAGTTCTTTTTGATCAGCGCAAAAGGAATAGCACCCGGCTTGCTAACCGCGATACCGTCGGCAATTGTGCGAGTGATGTTCTGCTCGATTGGGCGACCAAGCTTTAGCGACTGCACGTACGGTGAGGCGTTCTTTGCCTGCACGCCGTATACCTTGATCTTGCGACCAAGTGAAGCAGCCTTGAGCTTTGCAGCGGTGGCCACACCAGCAGCCAACCCACCGCCACCAATAGCAACGATGATGTTGTCTACGTCGGCAAGCTCGTCAATGATTTCAAGTCCAACGGTTCCCTGCCCCGCAATCACATCTAGGTGATCGTAAGGCGGAATAAAGATTGCACCCTTTTTAGCAGAGTATGCCTGCGCCGCCTTTAGGGTTTCGGCAAATACCGCACCGGTCAAAACAACTTCTGCGCCGTAGTTCTCTGTAGCCTGAAGCTTTGGCAGTGACGCTCCGATTGGCATGAAGATAGTTGCCTTGATGCCTAGCTTCTTGGCCGCAAGGGCAACACCCTGTGCGTGGTTTCCTGCGCTGGCGGCAACCACACCCTTTTTACGCTCGGCAGCAGTTAACTTGCTCATCCGGTTGTACGCACCACGAAGTTTGTATGCACCGGTGCGCTGTAGGTTCTCACACTTTAGGTAAACGTCGTTACCGGTGAATTTGGTCAGAAAGTTGCTCTTCAGAATTGGGGTCTCAATGGCAACCTTCAAAACGTTCTCGTGGGCGAGTTCAAACTCGGCAAGAGTTGGCTGAGTAACTTTGGCTGACATTGTGGACCTCACTAGATTCTGTGCTTCTAGCAAGTCTAGTTTGTTAGGCCATTGGTCTTATGAGAACCCGATGGCTAAAACTTTGAGCCGATTGCCCTAAGCCTTGCAATTCGCTCTGGAATTGGCGGGTGGGTTGAGAATAGGCGCTCGGTAAGGCCAGGCTTGACCGGGTCATTGATGTACATGTGAGCCATTGATGAGCTGGCACGACGCATTGGACGGCCATACTTACCCAACTTCTCTAGTGCACTTGCCAGACCCTCTGGGTATCGGGTTGTATGTGCACCAGTGGCATCAGCAAGGTATTCGCGCTGACGCGAAACGGCCGCCGAAACGATTGGGCCAATTAGCCAAGCAATGATGCTGGCAACAACGCCGATAAGAATCAACGCCACTCCAAGGCCGTTGTCGTTTGAATCGCGACGACCGCCCCCGTGGTTTGAGAAGAAGGCCATGCGAATAGCAAAGTCAGCCAGCACACCAACCGCGCTAACTAGACCAAAAACTATTGTTGAAACGCGAATGTCGTAATTCTTTACGTGACCAAGCTCGTGAGCCATAACGCCCTCGAGTTCTTTGTCGTCCATGATTGCAAGCAAGCCAGTGGTTGCTGCGACTACCGCGTGTTTTGGATCACGGCCGGTTGCAAAAGCATTTGGAGCTTCATCGGGAATTACATAAACCTTTGGCATCGGCATACCCTCCGTGATGCTTAGGTTTTCTACGATGCGCCAGAGTCTTGGGTTGTCCGACTTCTCGATTGGCACTGCACCGCTCATGGCAATTGCCAAAGAACTTGCAACGAAGTATTGGAACAGTGCATAGACGGCAACAAATCCAATGATCATGATTGCGTTGGAACCGTTACCGCTGGCCTCTCCCCACCAATAGGCAAGGCCGCCAAGCAAGGCGACAAAACCAAACACGATAAAAAACGTGTTTCGTTTATTGACAGCTATTGCTGAGTACAAATTAGAACTTTACGGTTGGTGGCTCTGCGATTGCAGCAGAATCGGCTACCTCAAAGAACTCGCGCTCCTTGAAACCTAGGTTGCGCACAAACAGAGTCTGAGGGAACTGCTTGATCTTGGTGTTTAGTTCACGAACGCCACCGTTGTAAAAACGACGAGCCGCCATGATCTTGTCTTCAGTGTCAGTAAGTTCCTGCTGAAGACTCAAGAAGTTTTGGTTGGCCTGCAACTGAGGGTAAGCCTCGGCCACAGCAAACAGGCTCTTCATTGCTGAACCAAATCCCTCTTCGGCGGCAGCAGCCTGAGCCGGGTGAGAGAGCACCTGAGGTGAAACAGTGGCAGCACGAGCCTTGGTGACGTTATCGAAAACTTCCTTTTCGTGAGTGGCGTAGCCCTTCACGGTCTCGATAAGGTTTGGAATCAAATCTGCTCGGCGCTTTAGCTGAACGGTGATGTCGCTCCAGGCCTCGTCAACTCTCACATTCAGAGTTACTAGACCGTTGTAGGTAGACCAAAGGAAAATACCGATAAGCGCGATGGCGCCGATGATGACGATGAGTGTGATGTCCATGGGTAAATGTTAACCCCGTGTGGCTGAGAGTTTGCTGTAAGCAAGCTCAATACTTTGGTGCCCCTGGTGGGACTCGAACCCACACTGTAGCGATTTTAAGTCGCCTTTCTCTGCCATTGGAATACAAGGGCAAGCGTCGGGTGTGGCGGCCAAAAACTGAAAGGTTATTTCAGTTTTCCGACGCACCACGCGCCGCTTGTACGTGAAACTTTAATTTCGTTAAGCTTTTGGACGCGACGCGAAGGTCTCGAAAGCTAATCGAGGGTCTTTGGTTGCAGAGATTGCAACAATGTCGCGGCGAAGCAAGAAGTTCCAGATCCAACCAGAGAACACGCGAAGCTTGCGCTCCCACATTGGCATCGCCAAGCCGTGGTAACCACGGTGCATGAACCATGCAATTAGACCCTTGATGGCTAGCTTCTTGTACTGGAATACACCAACACCAATTCCAAGACCAGCAACGGCTCCCATGTTCTTGTGGAAGTAGTCAACTACTGGCTGGTTGCGAAGAGTTGCAACGATGTTCTTAGCAAGCAACTTAGCCTGACGAACAGCGTGCTGAGCGTTTGGTACACAGAAGCCACCAACGCCGCCACCTGATAGATCAGGTACAGCAGAAACGTCACCGGCAGTCCAAGCATCAACCACAAGCTTTTCACCATCAACAATTTGAAGTGAGGCCTTTGCGGTGATTCGGCCACGCTCGTCAAGAGGTAGATCGGTGTTGCGTACGAATGGGTGCGCCATAACACCAGCGGTCCAAACGATTACGTCTGACTCAAATGACTCGCCCGTTGAAAGTTCAATCTTTCCGTTAACCGCAGACTGAAGCTGAGTGTTCAGGTGAATCTTTGCCCCACGCTTGTCTAGGTTTGCAATTACCCACTCGCTTGTGTCAAGCGCAACCTCAGGCATGATGCGACCCATGGCTTCAATTAGGTGGAAGTGAGTGTCTGCGAAAGAAATGTTTGGGTAGTAGCGAAGTAGATAGCTAACAAGCGAACGCATTTCTGCGAAAGTCTCGATACCTGCGAAACCACCGCCAACTACAACGAAAGTAAGTAGGCGATCACGGTCTGCACCGGCTGGCAAGTTTGCTGCCTTGTCTAGGTTTGTGATGATGCGGTTGCGAATTTCAACGGCTTCCTCAATGGTCTTCAAACCAATGGCGTTGTCTGCAACACCTGGAATTGGGAAGGTACGTGAAACGGCACCTGCAGTAACAACGATCTGGTCGTACTGCATCTTGTATGGCTTTAGGCCGGAAACTTCGATGGTTGCGGTCTTGGTTGCGTGGTCAACATTGGTAACTTTTCCAGCAACGATGTTTGTGCTCTTTAGGTGACGACGGTGTGAAGTCACAACGTGACGAGCCTCGATTGAACCAGCAACAACTTCTGGCAAGAAGGGCTGGTAAGTAAGGTATGGAAGTGGATCAACTAGAGTGACCTCTGCCTCGCCCTTATTCAATAGCTTCTCTAGCTTGAAAGCTGTGTAGAAACCGGCGTAACCGCCACCGACGATAAGAATTTTGGGCGCGTTTGCACCAGAGTTAATTGAAGACATTCCTCTATTTTAGGGCTTAGGCCGCTGCTATTTGCGACGGCGCAGGCGCTTGACTACTGATACCAGCACCAATGTGCCAAAAATCACATAAACACCGATAGGCACAATCTGGGTTGAGTCAAAACCTTGGGTTTCTGCCAGTTCGCGAGGCTCTAACGGCACAGAGACCTCCCCTGCTGGTGCGGTATCGGTGCTCTTTCTGTAGAGCTTCACCCAATCGCTCAATGAGCCCAAAGGGTTTTGCTGCACCAATGGAAGCTCAGCGGTCAAGGCCTTTTGCGGATCTATGAGCCCATAACCAAATTGCACCGAATACGGCTCATCAGTCATCTTTGTTGCAGTGGCGATTACGCGATTGATGACGTTGTTGGCATCAAGCTCTGGGTACTTTGATCTGATGAGGGCCACCAAGCCTGAAACAATTGGTGCGGCACCGCTGGTACCACTCCAGATTTTGTAATCACTGCCCGGGTAGGCGCTGACCAAATCGGTAGCCGGTGCCGAGACGCCAATCGTCAGACCATCGGTCGATGCCTGATTGCTGATTTTGGCATTCTTATCAACGCCGGCAACCGCCAAGACTCCCGGAATGGTTGCTGGTGCGCCTACCTGCTCGGTGCCACTTGCGCGATTGCCCGCCGCTGCCACGACCACAACGTCGTGATCAAAGGCGTACTGAAACGCCTCGTCCCATAGTGCGGGCCAGTCTTTGCTGTTTCTAGTGAGCGAAAGATTAATTACTTTGGCACCAGCATCCACCGCGTAGTGAATTCCTAATGCCACTTGCTCATCTGTGTTTTGCGGTTGCAAGTCAAAACGCATGGCCACGCTGATTAGTTGTGATTCGGGCGCAACACCAATTACCCCCGAATTATTGCCATGACCACGACCGGCCAGCAAACTGGCAACCATGGTTCCGTGATATCCAAAATCTTGGACAGGGCTTTGCTCAACGAATGCACTCAGCGTTGAAATGTCTACGCCTTGAACCACCGAGCTGGTTAGGTCTGGGTGAGATACATCTATGCCGGAATCAATCACGGCAACTTTTACGCCCGCACCTTTAGAGATCTTCCAGGCTTGGGTGAAACCGTAATCGTTTAGCCAATACTCGCGATCTCGAATTGCATCGGCATTGGCAGGAGTGGCAAAGCTAAGAATGCTGACCAGAGTCAGCGCAAAAGCTAGATGCTTTCGCAAACGCATTTGCTTGGGCTCCAAGAGCAAGCTTCAAGGGCAATGTCACCAATTGGGTTTACTCCAGGGCCGGCTGCAAGTGCGTGACCAATAAGTGCGTGTAGGCACTTCACGCGGGTTGGCATTCCGCCAGCAGAAATGCCGGCAATCTCTGGAACATCAAGGCCAAGTTCTTTGGCGGTCTTGTCTCGATCGGCAATAAAACTTTCGTGCGCCTTTTGGTAAGCGGCGGCAAGGTCTGGTTCATCAGCGAGCCTCTGCTGAAGTTCGGCCATCAAGCCACTTGCTTCAAGAGTTGATACAGCAGCGGTAGCGCCCTTGTGAGTTAGGTAATAGGTAGTTGGAAACGGAGTTCCGTCGGCCAAGCGCGGAGCGGTGTGCACCACAGTTGGCTTGCCGCAAACGCATCGGGCAGCAATAGCAACAATGTCTCTGGCTTCGCGACCAAGCTGGCGCGAAACCTCGGCGATGTCAGCCTCGGTTGCTTTTGTCAACGGCATTAGTTTTTCGTTTCAGTCTTTGTGGCAACGGGTGCTTCTTCTACCGGCTGTTCAATGCCCGCACGGATCACGGTTTCTAGAACGGCATCAACCCAATTGTTTTTGGTTTGGTAGATGGTGTCGGTAATTGCTGCATTATTTTTATCGGCTGCCATTTTGGCACCCACGGTTCCGGTGGTATCCGACATGTCTACCCCGTCGGCATCCATCACAAGGTACGAAACCTCACCAGGCATTACGTAGTAAAGGCGGTCGCGAGCCTGAGCGCGAATGTAGGCAGGGTCTTCCCAACGCTTGCGCTCTTCTTGCATGTTCTTCACATCTTTTTTAGCCTGCTCAAGTTCTGCTTGGGCTTCAAAGATTGCCTGACGCTGCGCGAACCAAGTTTGAACTCGTGGGGCCAGCGTGATTACACCAAACACGATAAGTGCAAGCACCACAATGCTTGATGAATTTAAGCGAAAACCCCGCAAAGCAGCCTTCGCTTGAGAAGGCGCAACTCTGCGGGGTGATTTCATGCTTTAAGTATTACGCCTTGAAGCGAGGAAAAGCTGAACGACCAGCGTAGAACGCTGCATCACTTAGCTCTTCTTCAATGCGTAGCAACTGGTTGTACTTTGCAACACGCTCTGAACGAGCAGGTGCACCAGTCTTGATCTGGCCTGCGTTTGTTGCAACTGCAAGGTCAGCAATGAAGGTGTCTTCGGTCTCGCCTGAGCGGTGAGAGATGATTGCCTTCATGCCGTGACGCTGTGCAAGTGAAACTGCATCTAGAGTCTCGGTCAAGGTACCAATCTGGTTTACCTTTACAAGAATCGCGTTACCCGCAGCCTCATCGATACCCTTCTGCAAACGAGATGGGTTGGTCACGTATAGGTCATCTCCAACAAGCTGAACCTTTGAACCAAGTGAAGCAGTCATCTTGGTCCATGAAGCCCAGTCATCTTCTGACAGTGGGTCTTCGATTGAAACTAGTGGGAAGCGAGCAACAAGATCGGTGTAGTACGCGATCATCTCGTCGCCAGTGCGCTCCTGGCCTTCGAAGGTGTACTTCTTGGTTTCTTCTGAGTAGAACTCAGTTGCAGCAACGTCTAGAGCAAGTGCGATATCGGTGCCTAGCTTGTAGCCAGCCTTTGCGATTGCCTCTGCGATTAGCTCAAGTGCTGCAGCGTTGTTTGGAAGCTCAGGTGCAAAACCACCCTCGTCACCTAGACCGGTTGAAAGACCCTTGCTGTGAAGCAGGCTCTTTAGCGCGTGGTAAACCTCAACACCCCAACGAATTGCTTCGCTGAAAGTCTCGGCACCTAGAGGAACGATCATGAACTCCTGAATGTCAACACCGGTGTCAGCGTGTGCTCCACCGTTGATGATGTTCATTAGAGGTACTGGAAGTGTGTAAGCGTTTGGGCCACCTAGGTAGCGGTAAAGAGGCTGACCGGTTGCTTCTGCAGCTGCACGTGCGGTAGCAAGTGAAACACCAAGAATTGCGTTTGCACCAAGGTTCTCCTTGGTTGCAGTTCCGTCAAGTGAAATAAGTGCTGCGTCTACTAGACGCTGGTCAAGTGCATCAAAACCAACAAGAGCTTCGTCAACGGTCTCAACAACAGCCTTAACTGCGTTCTGAACACCCTTACCTAGGTAACGTAACTTGTCGCCGTCGCGGCTTTCGTGCGCTTCGAATGCACCGGTAGATGCGCCCGATGGAACTGCTGCACGACCAAAGCTGTCGTCTTCTAGAAGTACCTCAACCTCGATGGTTGGGTTTCCGCGTGAGTCAAGAATCTCGCGGGCGCCGATTGCTTCAATGATTGACAAGATGTCTCCTTATTTGGGCTGTTTAAAACGCGCCAAAACGACGCGAAAAACGTCATTGTAATAGGTATTAGTTTAGGCGATTGGCTTGATGTCTAGGCTCTCGAAGGTGTTCGAGTTCACCCCAACGGTGACAAAGTGCGTAAAACCCTGCTCGGCAAGGCTATCCAACAGCAAATTCAGCTTCTTTGGGCGCTGCTCTAGGCGCACGCCATAGCCATGTTCAAAGAGGTCCTTCTGACGAGCCAGGGCCAAGGCCACGGTTTGCTCTGTGGTGTCGTCCAAAACCAAGACCAGGCGCATTGGTGGTGTGCTGATAAATGTGTCTGGCACCAAGTCAACCGCGCGTTCAAAACCAATTGAAATTCCAACCGCAGGCACGTCCTCGCCCAACCAGCGGCCAATCATTCCGTCGTAGCGACCACCGCCACCAATAGAAGAACCAGATTCTGGGTGCTCGATTTCAAAGATTGTTCCGGTGTAGTAACCCATGCCACGTACCAGCGTTGGGTCAAAACGAAGACGGCCCTTGCCAAAGCGCGATTCAACCGCAGCAAAGATTTCTTTTAGCTCTTCAGGTGTTTCTAAATCTGACTCTAGAGTTGCCAACCAACCGGCTGCGGTTTCGGCAACTTTGGCACCAAACTTCTCACCCAGTTCCTTCACCACTCCCTCTGCAAAAATCTTGTCGAGTTTGTCAATGATGATCATGGCGGCAGGCTTGCCATCTTCTGGCACACCAAGTCCGTCAAGCAAGTTGGCAAGCAACACTCTGTGGTTTACACGAATGGTTGCGTCCGTTAGGTGAATTGCTTCAAGTGCCTCGAGCGATGAAACCAGCAAATCAATTTCGGCAAGGTGAGATGAATCACCAATGATGTCGATGTCGCACTGAACAAACTGACGGTAGCGACCTTTTTGAGGGCGCTCTGCTCGCCAAACCGGTCCGGTTTGAATTGCCTTGAAAACCTTGGGCAACTTTGCGCGATTGGTTGCGTAGTAACGAGTAAGAGGAACTGTCAGGTCATAGCGCAAACCGAGGTCCGCAAGGGCATCGGTGTTTACTTCTGTGTGACCACTGATGGCTCGTTCAAGTTCTTCACCGCGTTTCATCACACGGAAGGCAAGTTTTTCGTTGTCGCCACCCTGGCCAGAAGTTAGACGTTCAAGGTCTTCAAGGGCAGGAGTTTCAATCTCTTGAAAGCCGTGACCTAGGTAAGTTGAGCGGATCGTGTTTAGAACAATGTCGCGCTTTAGCTTTTCTACGGGTAGAAAGTCGCGCATGCCACGGGGTGGGTGCACGTCTTTAGCCATGGTGAAAGTTTACCCGCCGCTTTACTATTCGGCTGGAAGCGCGATTACGCCTGCGTCGTTTGCGTCGTCTAGCTCGTACTCGCGAATCTCAACTTCAAGTTCACGTACGGCGCCGCGCAGAGCACCCTCGGCATCAATTCCGGCTGAACGAGCCGAAGAAACTATTGCCAACAGGATTGCGCCCAGCTCGGCCTCACTAGTGACACTGAATGGGCCTGGTGCATCGGCGTCTAGTAACTGAAGTTTCTCGGCCTTACCAATGACCTTGTCGGCAAGAGCAAGTGCCGGCAGGTGCTTTGGAATACCGTCCAACACCGACGACCGTTCTGGCTTCTCGCGCTTCTTGTGGTCGTCCCAGTTGACCATTACGTCATCACCGGTTTCGGCCTTGTACTTCTCGAGCTCTTCGGCATTACCGAAAACGTGCGGGTGTCGCCCAACCATCTTGTTGATTGAAACCTGCGCAACATCTTGAATGTCAAACTTCTCGCCAAGCGAACCAGTAGCCGCGATGTCGCTGTGGAAGATGACGTGATACAAAACATCGCCAAGCTCTTCAAGAACTTCATCACGATTGCCTGAGTCAATTGCATCTACAAGTTCATAGACCTCTTCAACCAAGTACTTGGTAAGTGACTGGTGAGTCTGCTCGGCGTCCCAAGGGCAACCGCCAGGGCCACGAAGTTGGTGAGCAACTGCAATTAGTTCATCAAGCTTGGTCATTTGAGCTACTTTCGGTGTTTGAAAAAAACCTTAGCCAATAAGCCCCACGCCCATTGGATGATTGCCGTGTCACGGAGTGGTTCAAAATTCTCGTCGCGCGGTGCGCTGATCAGCAGGGTTTGTGCCGACTGCAAATACTTGGTGCCCGGGTAAAGGCTGGCTACTCGAACTTGTTCTGACTCGGTTAGGTCAACCGGTTGCAACTTTGCCTGCAAACCAAGAACGTTGAAGTCTTTGAGTCCAAGCCTGTTTGCCTGCTGACGAAGTTCGGTAACTTCAATCAAATTCAATACTGGCTCTGGCGCTTTTCCGTATCGGTCTTGCAACTCAACCAGGATTGCATCTAGCTGTGCGCGAGTTCCCTTGGCACCACTTGCCGCAGAGAGCTTGTGATACGCCTCAAGGCGCAGACGTTCACTGTCTACGTAGGTTGATGGAATGTGCGCATCCACCGGCAGTTCAAGTTTCAACTCGGCAGGAGACTCTTGCTTCTCACCCTTGAATTCGGCAACCGCTTCACCAATCATGCGAAGGTAAAGATCAAAACCAACGCCCGCGATGTGACCCGATTGCTCGCCACCCAAAAGATTTCCGGCACCTCGAATTTCAAGATCCTTCAGCGCCACCTGCATACCGGCACCGAGTTCGTTGTTTTGCGCGATTGTTGCCAGGCGGTCGTGTGCGGTTTCGGTAAGTGGCTTGCTTGGGTCGTAGAAGAAGTAGGCGTAGGCGCGTTCACGGCTGCGCCCCACTCGCCCGCGAATCTGGTGCAACTGACTCAGGCCAAAGTTTTCTGCGCGGTCCACAATCAGTGTGTTGGCATTTGGAATATCAATTCCGGTTTCAATGATCGTGGTTGAAATCAGTACGTCAAACTTGCGTTCCCAAAAATCAACTACTACCTGCTCAAGAGCGCCTTCAGACATTTGGCCGTGTGCAACCGCAATGCGGGCTTCTGGCACAAGCTCAGCAAGTTGATTGGCCACTGCTTCAATGGAGCTGACTCGGTTGTGAACAAAGAACACTTGCCCCTCGCGAATCAGTTCACGGCGAATGGCTGCGGCAACCTGTTTCTCGCTGTAGCCGCCAATGTAAGTCAAGATTGGGTGGCGCTCTTCTGGAGGAGTTGCAAGCGTAGACATCTCGCGAATTCCGGTGATAGCCATTTCTAGAGTTCTAGGAATTGGAGTAGCCGACATAGACAGAATGTCAACGTTGGTCTTTAGCTCTTTTAGTTTCTCCTTGTGCTCCACACCAAAGCGCTGCTCCTCATCGATGATTACCAAACCAAGCTGACGGAACTTCACGTTCTTTGAAAGCAAACGGTGTGTGCCAATCACCAGGTCAACGCTTCCATTTTCTAGACCCTCTAGTGTTTCTTTTACTTCTTTGGCGGTTTGAAAACGCGATAGCGAACGAACGGTAACAGGGAACCCAGCGTAGCGAGCCTCGAAGGTGTCGGTGTGCTGACGAACCAAAAGTGTGGTTGGCACCAGCATGGCAACCTGCTTGCCATCTTGGATTGCCTTGAAGGCTGCACGCACGGCAACCTCAGTCTTGCCGTAACCAACATCGCCGGCCAGCAAACGGTCCATAGGAATTTCTTTCTCCATGTCTCGTTTCACCTCCTCGATGGTGGTGAGCTGATCTGGAGTTTCAACAAACGCAAAAGCTTCTTCAAGCTCGTGCTGCCAAGGAGTGTCTGGGCCAAAGGCGTGACCGCGAGATTTCATGCGCGCTGAGTACAGCTTCACTAGGTCAATGGCAATCTTGCGAATAGCCTTGCGCGCATTGCCCTTAACCTTTGCCCAGTCGCTGCCGCCCATCTTGGAAAGCACGGGTGCTTCGCCGCCAACGTATCGGGTTAATAAATCAAGTTGATCGGTAGGCACAAACAGAGTGTCGCCCGGATAACCGCGTTTTGATGGCGCGTATTCAATCAGCAGGTATTCACGCTGATGCTGCTGGCGCCCAATACCGCTGGTACGCTCAACGAGCTCTACAAAGCGCCCAATTCCGTGCGTCTCGTGAACAACGTAATCGCCCTGCTTGAGACTAAGCGGGTCAACCGCCTGACCACGCTTGGAGGCAAGCTTGCGAACCTGCGGGCTGACATACACCGACGACTTTCCGTAGAACTCTGCCTCGGTGATGACAATAACTTTGCTATCTGGTGCGGTGAATCCCTTGCGCAGATTTCCCTGGGCGATTTGCGCGGAAATTCCAACCGCACTGAGTTGTTCACCAAGGCGCTCTACGGTTCCGTGACCTTCGGCAACCACAAATATTTGCTGACCCTGCTTGTGCTGATCTTCTAGCCACTCAAGTGATGTAGTGTCGAGGCCTTTGAAGTTTGGGATTTCAAAAAGATTTAGGTTAACCAGCGTCTCGTCATCTGCGCCAAACTGCGAGATGGTGAACATTGCCCTGCCAGCAAGTGCTGCTTGGAATTGCGAGATGTCAACGAAGCCGCCGTCGCTCAAATCAAGTGGAGCCTGTGCGCCTTCTACCGCGGCATCCCAAGCCGCATGCAAAAACTCTTCGTTTGTTTCAACCAAACTAGCTGCACGTGCCGCTGCCTTTTCTGGTGATAGCAAAACCACGAGGGCTTCTGGCGGAAGGTAATCGGTGAATGGCACTAGTGCATCAACAAGTACTGGCGCAAGCGATTCCATGCCGTCAACCGGGATCCCCTCGGAGATCTTGGCCAGCATGGTTGAGATGTTTGGAAACTCGTGAAGCATTTCTCGTGCACGTGCGGCAACGCTTGGAGTAATGATGATTTCACGCGCCGCATAAATATCTACTTCGTTTACAACCTCGCCGGCCTCGGCGCCGGTAATGGTGCGCTGGTCGGCAATGTGAAAGACTCTGATGTCGTCTAGTTCGTCACCAAAGAACTCAAGGCGCATTGCGTGTTCTGCAGTGGTTGGAAAGATGTCAAGAATTCCACCGCGCACGGCAAATTCACCGCGCTTGGTAACCATGTCTACTCTGTGGTACGCCAGCTCTACCAACTTCAATGACAGTTCAAAAAGTAGGTAGTCTTTGCCGCGTTCTAATTTGAGCGGCGGGTGGTTTGCCAAACCGGCAACCACCGGTTGCAATACAGCCCGCACCGATGCCAGCACAAAGACTGGGTGTTCTAGTTTCTTCTTGGCGATGAGCTTGGTGAGTTCATCTAGGCGGTGCAATACCTGCAGGCGCTTACCCACGGTCTCTGGACTTGGGCTAAGTCGTTCGTGCGGCAGAGTCTCCCAAGATGGGAACTCCAGGATTTCGGCATTAGGTGAAAGTGAGCGAAGTGCTGCGGCTGTGTCTTCAGCTTCGCGGCCGGTGGCCACAACCACCAGCTGAACCGGCGCCAGCTTGACATCGGTGCGCATTTGATTGATTACCTCAAGCAAAGTTGAATGTGCACCCTGCGGCGCAATGGCATCTAAGCGAGGTTTTTTGATCTTGGATTGAAGAGCCGCAAATGGGTAGCCTTCAGAAATGAGCGCGGCAAGGCGCGACAGGGCCTTGAGATTTTGTGCACTCACAGGGGTAAGTCTAAGCGTAGGATTGCGCATGGATAAAGGCCACTATGGAAAGCGAATCAAATGACATTTGGACAAGCGATTGTTGCGTTTTGGAAAAACTACGCAAATTTCAAGGGCCGTGCAACCAGGTCTGAGTACTGGTGGGCATTTCTGTTTGTAGCTTTGGTAGGTGCTGGCATTTCAATCGTGACCACCGATTATTCTGCTTCAGACTGGACAGATACTACCGAAAGCGCCTTGAGTAACTTGTGGTCATTGGTCGTCCTACTGCCTGGTCTAGCTGTTGCTGCACGAAGACTGCATGACGTGGGCCGACCTGCCACGCACCTTTTTTATCTTCTAATTCCGATTGCTGGAATCATCATGTTGATTGTTTGGCTAACCAAAGAAAGCGTCGAAGGAAAAAACCAATTCGACGTTTAATTAACCCTTTGGGTTGATTTTGTTTTGAGCTTCAAGCACGCCAGAGCGCACGATCTCTTCAACCGCATCAGCGGCAAGCTCTAAAGTCACCGGCAAATTCTTGCGCTCGGTTGAATTGAAATCTTTGAGCACGAAGTCGGCAGTGTCCATTCGGCCCGGTGGGCGGCCAATGCCAATGCGCACTCTGGTGAAGTCGTTTGATCCGCAAGCCGAGATGATGTCGCGAAGTCCGTTGTGACCTGCGTGGCCACCACCCTGCTTTACGCGGATGGTTTCGGCGTCGATGTCCAGTTCATCGTGCAAGACGATGAGGTTTGAAAGTGGCACTTCGTAAAACTTCAACAAAGAAGAAACCGGACCACCGCTCGTGTTCATGTAAGAACCAGGTTTAGCCAAAATTAGTTTTGCGCCACCGTAACCCAAACGCGCTTCGGCTACTGCGGCGTTTGATTTGTGACTTTTGAAAGTTGTGCCCAGTCTGTCGGCAAGCACCGATAAAGCCATCTGACCAACATTGTGCCGATTAGCAGAGTAGTCGGGCCCGGGGTTACCGAGCCCGACTACTAGAAATGCTGAAGACGACAGATTAAGCCTTTGGAGCCTCAGCTGCAGCAGCTGCAGCAGGAGTCTCATCGGCGTGACCAGCCTGAGTCATTACAACAGAAGCGATTAGCTCGTTGTCTGCAAGCTCAAGCTTTGCACCAGCAGGAAGCTTGATGTCTCCCGCAAGAACGTGGTGACCTGCACCGTTGTCCTTGGTAACAAAGATCTCAACGAAGTCAGGGATGCTGGTTGCAGCAACTTCTAGCTTCACGGTCTTGTGCTCGATGTCAACGATGGTTCCTGACATTGACTCACCAACAAGGTGAACAGGAACTTCAACGTGAACGCGCTCACCCTTTACAAGCTCAACAAGGTCAATGTGCTCGATTACCTGAGTAACTGCATCCTTGGTTGCGCTCTTTACAAGAACAGACTCTTCCTTACCATTGATGGTTAGGTCGATAACTGCATTCTTGTGACGAAGAATAAGTGCTACTTCGTGTGCAGGAACGGTGATGTGGCGAGGCTCTGAACCGTGTCCGTAAATAACGGCTGGGGTCTGACCTGCTGCACGTGCCTGACGTGATGCACCCTTACCAAACTTGGTACGAGGGGTGCCAACTAGCTTTGCTGCTGTGTTCATGATTTCTCTTCTCTATCTGTCAACTCAAGCGTTTTACGCGAGGACAAGTCGGAAGACTTTTTACCCCGTCGATAACGGCCCCAATTGGAGCCCTCGCCGTTGTTCTAAAACAAGTCTAGTGTTAGGCGTGGCCCGGGAACAACTTGTTTACTGAGTCATCGCCGAATACCGCGCTAATTGCAGCAGCAATCAGCGGAGCAATAGATAAAACGGTCAGGTTGTCGAACTGCTTTTCACGAGTGATTGGCAGGGTGTTTGTGACGATTACCTCGTCAACCACACCGCTTGAAAGTCTTTCAACCGCCGGGTTTGAGAACACCGCGTGGGTCGCGGCAACGATAACTCGGGCAGCGCCGTTGTCTTTCAAAGCCTTAGCAGCGGCAACGATTGTGCCTGCGGTATCAATCATGTCGTCAACCAGCAAACAGGTGCGGCCCTTTACGTCACCAACAAGCTCGTGAGCCTCAACCTGGTTTGGGCGATCTGGATCGCGACGCTTGTGAATGATTGCCAGCGGCGCACCTAGACGCTCTGCCCAGATGTCGGCAACGCGCACGCGACCTGAGTCTGGAGAAACCACGGTAAGTAGTTCATCGCCAAAACGCTCTTTCACGTGATCGGCCAACATAGGCAATGCCCAAAGGTGGTCAACCGGTCCGTCGAAGAAACCCTGAATCTGTGGAGTGTGCAAATCAACTGACATCAAACGGTTTGCACCGGCTGCCTTGAAAAGGTCTGTCATCAAACGAGCAGAGATTGGCTCGCGACCCTTGTGCTTCTTGTCTTGACGCGCGTATGGAAAGAATGGGGCCACAACTGTGATGCGCTTTGCGCTGGCACGCTTCAAAGCGTCAACCATCAAAAGCTGTTCCATAACCCAGTTGTTGATTCCTGCGGCGTGAGACTGAATTACAAACGCATCAACACCACGAACAGATTCTTCGTATCGAACGAAAGTCTCACCATTGGCAAAGTCGTAAGCGGTGGTTGGTACAACCTTGGTACCGAGGATCTCGGCGACTTCATCGGCGAGGTGCTGGTGCGCACGGCCACTCACGATCACTAGGCGCTTGCTGTTGCTCGCTGTGATATCCAATGTGGGCTCCCGCTCTTTTTGATGTTGTTTAGTTTTTTGAAGCTTCAGCAGATTTTGTGCCTGGGCGGTTTGCGACTACCCAACCGGCGAGGTTTCGCTGAGGTGCAACATTCATGGCCAACTCGCCTGAAGCTACATCTTTACGAACCACGGTGCCTGCTGCTGTGTAGGCTCCATCACCAATAGTAATCGGTGCAACGAAGACGTTATGCGAGCCAGATCGCACATGCGAACCAATCTTGCTCTTGTGCTTGTTGATGCCGTCGTAGTTTGCAAAAATCGTGCCCGCACCAATGTTGGTTTCTTCACCAATCTCGGCATCGCCCACGTAGCTCAGGTGCGGAACCTTTGAACCGCGGCCAATCTTGGCGTTCTTAGTCTCAACGAATGTGCCAATCTTGCCGTCTGCACCAAGGTCTGTGCCAGGGCGCAGGTAAGCAAAAGGACCAACCGATGCGCCTTCGCCGATCTTTGAACCTGTGACGTGCGCCTTAATGACAGTCGCAGAGTCGCCAATCTGGGTATCGGTGATTACAACTTCAGGGCCAATGTTTGAACCAGCGCCAATCGTGGTGAAGCCCTTTAGGTAAGTGCCTGGCAAAAGTGTTACGTCTTCGCCGATTTGCACGGTGACGTCAATCCAAGTTGAGCTTGGGTCAAGAATGGTGACACCCGCGCGCTGCCATGCTTCGCAGATGCGGTAGTTGAGTTCGGCTGCAACTTCAGATAGCTGAACGCGGTCATTAATGCCGGCAACCAACCAGTTGTCGCTGACTGCAAGTGCCTGAACTTTTTTACCAGCTTGAAGCAGCTCGGCTGCGACATCGGTTAGGTACTTCTCGCCCTGGGCGTTGTGCGAACCAACCTTGGCCAAAGCGCTGCGAAGGTGCGCTGCATCAAAAACATAGACGCCGGCATTTACTTCGCTGATTTCAAGCTGCTCGGTATCGGCATCGCGGTGCTCAACGATCTGAATGAACTTACCGTCGTTGCTGCGAATCACTCGGCCATAGCCGGTTGGGTCTTCGACGATTGCGGTCAAAACGGTTGCCGCGTAGCTACCCTCAAGGTGAGCTTCTAGCAAAGATTCAAGAGTTGGAACATCAAGAAGTGGAACATCGCCACTGGTCACGATTACTGCACCGTTGAAATCGCTTGGCAAAGATTCCAAACCACACTCAACTGCACGACCGGTGCCAGGCACTTCGTCTTGGTGCGCAATTTTGACTGTTGGGTAAAAGGCGTTGATGTAATCGGTGAGCGCTTCTTTTTGGTGGCGAATCACTGGAATAACATGTGCCGCACCAAGTGACGTTGCTGTGGCCAATACGTGACCTAGAAGTGGAAGCCCGGCAAGTTCGTGCATAACCTTTGGCTTCTTGGAACGCATGCGAGTGCCTTCGCCAGCAGCCAAAACCACGACTGCAAGATGCTTCTCGCTCATTACGCTCCTATTGGTAGGCACTGCTTGCTCCCCCACCAGGACTCGAACCTAGAACGCCGCATCCAAAGAGCGGAGTGTTGCCATTACACCATAGGGGAACGTGGGCCGAGGCCCACTAGATAAGTCTGCCAGATAAGCAGCCCGATACCCCCGCGCTTTGGCTATTTGCCCTGCAGAAGCTCCGAAGCTTCTAGCCAATCCAACTCAAGTAGGTCGCGCTTGGCGTTGTATTCAGCCTGCTTGGCGGCCATTTCGGCAAGTGCTGGGTAATCGGTTGGATCGTGCGTAGCCATTTGCTCGTGCAGTTTTGCTTCGTCGCCGCTGAGCTTCTCTAGCGCGCGTTCCAAACGGGCCAAGTTCTTCTCGGCATCGCGCAGGGCACTGCCCGAGAGCTTCGGCGAATGTGCCGCCTGCTCCTTGGGTTTTGACGAGCCGGCGTTAGAAGCCGATAACGAATGCTTTCGCAGCTCAAGGTACTGGTCTACCCCACCAGGTAGGTGACGCAAGCTGCCATCACCAAGCAGTGCGTACTGCTGATCGGTTACGCGCTCCAGCAGGTAGCGGTCGTGCGAGACCACAATCAACGTGCCAGGCCAGCCATCCAGCAAATCTTCCATCGCCGCGAGGATATCGGTGTCTAGGTCGTTGGTTGGCTCGTCGAGAATCAAAACATTTGGTTCGCCAAAGAGCAGTCGCAAAAATTGAAGCCTGCGCTTTTGACCACCCGATAAATCCGATATTGGAGTTTGCAGCTGCGCCTGAGTAAAACCAAGTTGCTCAACGAGCTGCCCAATGCCAACTTCTTTTTTATCAACCACGAAGAAAGATTTTTCGCGAGCGATCAAACTAAAAATGCGTTCATCGGCAAACTCGTCAAGCTCGCGCACCTCTTGACTCAAGGTGGCAATGTTTACTGTCTTGCCCCGTTTGATTAGCCCCTTAGTTGGTTCAAGAGTTCCTTGAATCAATTTGAGCAGAGTGGTTTTGCCGGCACCATTTACACCAACCAAACCAACGCGGTCGCCCGGGCCAAGTCGCCAAGTCACATCGTGAAGTAATTCACGCCCGCCAACCGAGTAGTTGAGGTTTTCGATATCAAGAACGTCCTTACCAAGTCGCTGGGTGGCCAACTTTGAAAGTGCAACGCGGTCGCGAGGCTCTGGCTCGTTGGCAATTAGCTCGGCGGCTGCATCCATTCGAAACTTTGGTTTTGTAGTTCTAGCTGGTGCACCTCGGCGCAACCAAGCCAACTCCTTGCGCATTAGGTTTTGGCGTCGGGCCTCAGATGCCGCTGCGCTTCGGTCGCGTTCGTTGCGCTGCAAGATGTATGCCGCGTAGCCACCTTCAAACGGTTCAATTACTCCGTCGTGAACTTCCCAGGTGAGATTACATACTTCGTCTAGGAACCAGCGGTCGTGAGTCACCACGATTAGCCCACCGGAATTATTTGACCAGCGAGTCTTTAGGTGTTGAGCAAGCCACGCCACTCCCTCAATGTCCAAGTGGTTGGTTGGCTCATCGAGCATCACGATGTCTAGATCTTGAACCAAAAGTTTTGCCAAAGCTACGCGGCGGCGTTGACCACCCGATAGCTCGCCAACCTGCTTATTCCAATCAAGGTCATTCAGTAGACCAGAAATTACATCGCGAATTTTTGGATTGCCGGCCCAGATGTGCTCAGAAACATCGCCAACCACTGCCTCGCCAATTGTTTGACCCGGGTCAATCACATCTGCTTGATCAAGCAAGCCAAAGGTGAGCGAGTTGCGGTGAGTGATGCGGCCGTCGTCGGGGTTCATGCGCTTTGCCAAAAGTTTGAGCAGCGTGGATTTACCGTCACCGTTGCGACCAACGATTCCAATTCTGTCGCCGTCGTTTACGCCAACGGTGATTTGATCAAATACCTTCTTGGTTGGAAATTCCAAAGAGATGTTTTCTGCACCAAGTAGGTGGGCCACTAGTTTGCCTCCAGAATTGTTCCGGCTGCTGGGCCAAAGGTTGAAATTGCATTGTGGCCAATTGAAGTTAGTTTGCTGGCTACTTGGTTGGCGTGCTCTAGATCTTGCGCCAGCAGAGCCACAGTTGGGCCAGAACCAGAAACCATGGCGGCAATCGCACCGGCCTCTAGACCCGCCTGCATGGTTTGAGCAAGCTCGGGCATTAGATCCACCGCTGCTTCTTGAAGATCATTGTGCAAGTGCTGTGCCACCTGATGTGGGTCGCCGGTAAGCAACGCCTCTAGAAGTTGGCTTGGAGCCTGAGGTGTGCCTACCTGCGTTGGGTCCTCGCCGCGCTCGGCACGCAACTGATCTAGGCGCTGATAAACACTTGGCGTGCTGAGGCCGCCATCGTTGGTCACCAATACCCAGTGCAAACGCTGCACACCCTCGATTGGGCGCAGGTCCTCGCCGCGGCCTGTACCAAGTGCTGTGCCACCTAGCAGCGCAAAAGGAATGTCGGCACCAAGGGCTGCTGCTGCGTCAAGTAATTTTTCACCGGGCACACCAGTGCACCAAAGCTCATCAACGGCCATTAGTGCTGCAGCTGCATCTGCTGAACCGCCACCCATGCCGCCGGCAACCGGAACATTTTTTGTAATTTCAAATCTCACCGGATGCGGGTTGCCAATTTGTGCCAGCTTTGAAATTTCATGTGCGGCTTTTACCACCAGATTTTCGTGCCCGGTTGGTACTGCTGCAATTTGTTCGCTCGAAAGCGCACCCGATACCTGCACCTGCCAGTCATCGCTTGCTGAAACCGTTACCTGCTCGCGAAGATTAAGCGCCTGATAAACACTGACCACATCGTGATAGTGATCTGGCTTCAGTGGCCCAACTGCAAAGTAGATATTTATTTTGCCCGGAGCGCTCACAGTTACCTGGTGCATCAGATTCTGTCCAATCTGCGGTGCATACCAGCCATAACCTCTGACCAGTAAAGTTGCTTGGCCTTCACCTGAGCTTCATCACTGATTAATTCGTGAACGATATTTGCTCGTACGCCACCCTCAATAATTTCAAAAGAAATTACCGCACGAGAGTTATCTTCAAATGCCAAACGCACTTCCCCGTTTTTGGCAGAGATAAGGCGTGGACGATCAAAGACAACCCAAGAACTAACATCACTCAAAATCGAGAAAAGTTGACCAAGTCCCGATTCAAAATCTTCTTGCAGTTTGAAAGCGATAGCCATTACTTTGCCTTCGCAATCGCAACGAACTGATGTACATCAAGTTCCTCACCACGGGCCTGTGGGCTAACGCCCGCCGCAATAAGAATTCGCTCGGCCTCTGCCGGTGAACCAGCCCAGGCAGCCAGGGCCTGTCGCAAAGTTTTGCGACGCTGGCCAAATGCGGCATCGGCCACTTCAAAGGTGACCAAGCGCAACGCTTCGTCACCCAGTGGAGTCTTGCGCTTTGAAAAGTAGACCAGTGCGGAATCAACGTTTGGTACCGGCCAGAAAATATTGCGGCCCACGTTTCCTGCCAATGCCGAGTCTGCATACCAAGCCAGTTTCACGCTTGGAATTCCATAGATCTTGGAACCCGGTGTGGCTGCAAGGCGGTGAGCCACCTCTGCCTGCACCAATACCAATCCGGTTTGTAGTGAATCAAACTGCTCCAAAAAGTGCAGCAGCACTGGAACCGAGATGTTGTAAGGCAGGTTGGCAACCAGTGCATCTGGCGCTGCAGGTAACTCGGTGACTTTTAGAGCGTCGTTTCTAACCAGGGTGAAGTCAGTTCCAGGCGCACGCTTTGAAATTGTTGCCTCTAGCTCTGCCGCCATCTTTGGATCAATCTCCACGGCAATAACTTTTTTAGCTACCTCAAGCAACCCAAGAGTTAGCGAACCCAGACCTGGCCCAATTTCAACCACTGTCTCGGTGCCAGTTAGCTTGGCAGCGGCAACGATGCGACGAATGGTATTTGGGTCTGTCACAAAATTCTGGCCAAGTTTTTTGGTTGGTGTGACATCAAGTCGTGAAGCAAGTTCACGAATGTCTACTGCGCCTAGGAGTTCAACCATTAGGCCCACGTACCGTAAACGGTCTCAGTGTTGGTGGCAAGTTGCTCACACAGTTGGTTCAAATCTTCACCGCGGGTCTCGGCCATAAATCTTGCCGTTACCGGCACCAGGTATGGGGCGTTTGGTCGGCCGCGGTATGGCTCCGGTGCCAAGAACGGAGCATCGGTTTCAATCAGAATCAATTCCTTTGGTGCCATCATCAAAGAATCGCGAAGGTGTTGATTGCGCTTGATTGTGATGTTGCCCGCGAATGACATGTACCAGCCGTTTTCGATGCAGATCTGCGCCAAGTCTGTCTCGCCCGAGTAGCAGTGGAACACAACCTTTTCTGGTGCACCCACGCGCATTAGTGTTTCAACAACATCGGCGTGAGCATCGCGGTCGTGAATCATTAGTGCAATGTTGTTTTCTTTAGCGATGCGAACGTGTTCTTCAAAAGAATGCTTTTGCAATTTGATGCTGTCTTCGCCCTCGGTGCGGAAGAAATCCAAACCGGTCTCGCCAATTGCACGCACGCGAGGCTTGGTTGCCAGTTCGGCAATCTGCGCGATTGCGGCATCAAGGGCGCTCACGTTTTCATAAAGTGGAGCTTCGTTTGGGTGCAGTGCAACCGCAGCCAAAACACGCGAATCTTTTTCGGCCAACTCGGCACACCACTTTGAACTTTCCAAAGTCACGCCAACTTGAACCACTCCCTTAATGCCAACGCTTTCTGAGATGTCTAGGTTGTCTTTCCATGGCATGGCGCCGATGGCTTCGTCGAATACGAATTCAAGGTGACAGTGGTTGTCGTAAATGGCAACCTCAAGCGGCTCAGGTGCCGGCGCAAAGGCAGATGCAAACGCTGGGGCGATGCGATCTTTCAATTACTTCTCTTCGGCTTTTTCGTCTGTGGTTTCGATGCGCGGGAACAAAGCCTCAAGTTCGGCAATTGCAGCACCAGCCTTGAACTGACTCCAAGTTCCAGCGTCGGCAAGCGGCTGATCATCTAGTGCACCAAGAGTTGTGCCGATTGCAGCCCACAACTTTGCCGTTGCCTTTGGCGTGATTGGGTTCAACAGAACTGCAAGCACACGAAGACCCTCAACGGTTGTGTTGAGCACTGTTGCCAAACGACCACGAGTTGCTTCGTCCTTGGCAAGTACCCACGGCTCTTGCACGGTGATGTAGTTGTTTAGTTCATCAACCAAAGTCCAAACGGCGCCGATTGCATCGTGAATGGCAACCTTCTGGATAGCGGCATCTGCATCTGCAACGGCAGCCTTAGCAATGTTCTGCACCTGCAAGTCGGCATCGGTGTATTCGCCGGCAGCTGGGAGCACGCCCTCAAAGTAGCGGTGCACCATTGCAATTACGCGTGAAGCCAGGTTTCCGAATCCGTTAGCCAACTCAGACTGGTATCTGGCTGAAAGATCTTCCCAAGAGAACGAGCCGTCACTGCCAAAAGCAATTGCCTTCATGAAGTAGTAGCGGAATGCATCCGAACCAAAGGTGTCGGTGATTTGCGCAGGTGCAATACCGGTGAGCTTTGACTTTGACATTTTCTCGCCGCCAACAAGCAACCAACCGTGACCAAAAACTTGATTCGCCGGAGCAAGACCGGCAGCCATCAACATTGCTGGCCAGATCACCGCGTGAAAACGAAGAATGTCTTTACCAACAACCTGCACGCTTGCTGGCCAGAGCTGTTCAAACTTTGCCTTAGAAGCTGCGTCGTCCTCGCCATAACCAATTGCGGTGATGTAGTTCAGTAGCGCGTCAAACCACACGTAGGTGATGTGGCTGTCGTCCCAAGGAATATCAATACCCCAGTCAAACTTTTCTTTCGAGCGTGAGATTGAAAGATCGTCTAGACCGCGACGCACGAATGCCATAACTTCGTTGCGCGCAGAGTCTGGCTGAATGAAAGTTGGGGTTGCCTCGTAGAAATCCAAAAGGGCCTGAGAGAACTCGCTCAACTTAAAGAAGTAGTTGGTTTCTTGAAGCTTCTCGACCGGCTTTGAGTGAATGGCGCAAACCTGCTGCCCAGCAAAGTCGCCCTCGCCGTCAATTAGGTCACCCTCGGTCTTGTACTCCTCGCAACCCACGCAGTAATTACCCTCGTAAGAACCCCGATAGATAAAACCGGTGTCGTAAAGGTGCTGCAGAAATACCTGCACATTTTTCTCGTGACGAGGCTCGGTGGTGCGAATGAAATCTTGGTTGTTTATGTCAATGGTTTCTAGAAGCGGCAACCAGGCCTCTTCTACCAATTTGTCAGCCCACTCCTGAGGTGTGGTCTTGTTGGCCGCAGCGGTGCGCAGAATCTTTTCACCGTGCTCGTCAGTTCCGGTCAATAGGAACGACTGCTCGCCGCGCTGACGGTGCCAGCGTGCCAAAACGTCCGCAGCTACCTCGGTGTATGCGTGACCGATGTGCGGGGCGTCATTGACGTAGAAGATTGGGGTCGTTACATAGAACGATTTACCCTTGTTTGCTGACATGGGTTCAATCTTAACCCAGCGAACTTAGGACTTGCTGGCCTTTCGGCGCTCGAGCACCAATTGGTAAAGGTCTCCCTTGCTTGCGCCTGCCGCCGATGCAATCTCGGCTACTGCATCTTTGAGGCCTGCGCCCTCGGCGGTCAATGCCAATACCTGTTCAACCAGGTCCTCGATCTTTACGATTTCGGCCGTTGCACCGGCAACCACCAAGACCATCTCGCCCTTGGGTTCGCCCTTCGCCCACTCCACCAGCTGCTCTAAGGTTCCGCGTTCGGTGTGCTCAAACTTCTTGGTCAACTCGCGCGAGACAGTCGCGGCACGCTCGGCACCCAACTCCAGAACTGCATCTTGCAGCGATTCAAGAATTCGGTGTGGCGATTCAAAAAAGACCATTGTGCGAGGTTCGCGCGCGAGTGAGGCAAACATTTTGCGACGATCGCCCTGCTTGCGAGGCAAGAACCCTTCAAAGGTGAATCTGTCAGTTGGCAAACCCGATACGGCGAGCGCGCTGAGCACTGCAGAAGGACCGGGAATGACAGTGACCTCTACACCGGCAACTACAGCTGCTCTAACCAAAAGAAAGCCTGGGTCGCTAACTGTAGGCATACCGGCGTCGCTAACCACGAGCACATCGGTATCGGTGGCGATTTCAAGAATTTGGGTTAGGCGGTCACCCTCGTTATGCTCGTGCAAACTAAATAGCCTTGCGTTTAGCTTGATACCCAGGGAATTGGCCAGTTTGAGCAGACTTCGAGTATCTTCAGCGGCAATGAATTTGGATTCCACCAAAGCCTCTATGAGGCGTGGCGAGGCATCAGCCAGGTTGCCGATAGGTGTAGCCGCGAGAATGAGCACGCTCTATTGTCTAGCATTAGGGCTGTGATTACTTCTTTCATCAACTTTTTGAATGGCACGCGAGCTCGCAAACTGATTGACAACTTTGCGCCTTGGGCCGTGATTGCACTGGCAGCCTTCCTTAGGCTTTGGCAATTGGGCTACCCAAGCAAGCTCGTTTTTGATGAGACCTACTACGTAAAAGACGCTTGGACTCTGTGGAATACCGGAACCGAGAAGGCTTGGCCGCAGGATCCAAACCTTGCGTTTGAAGCTGGGCAGGTAAATAACTACCTGAGCGATCCAAGTTTTGTAGTTCACCCGCCACTGGGTAAATGGCTCATTGGTTTTGGCATGTGGCTTTTCGGTGCCGAGAATTCTTTTTCCTGGCGCATTAGTACCGCGCTAATTGGCATTGCATCGGTTGCGCTTTTGATGTTGGTTGCCAAGCTTCTGTTTAAGTCACAGGGCTGGGCAATTGCCGCCGGGTTCCTATTTGCAATTGATGGACACGCAATTGTTTTGGCACGCACCGCGCTGCTAGACAGCACCCTGATGTTCTTCGTGCTTTTGGCTTTTTACTTCGTTTTGAAAGATCAGGCGCTACGAAACATTGACGTAGTTGTTTGGTTCAGGCCTTGGCTAATTGCCGCCGGCTTGGCGCTTGGTGCGGCAACTGCAGTCAAGTGGTCGGGTTTGTATTTCTTGGCAGCGTTTGGAATTTACATTGTGGTTAGCGAAGCGGTGGCAAGGCGTGCTGCAGGTCAAAAAGATTGGCTCACCGCAGGGTTCATCAAACAGGGTGCGGCAACTTTTTTGCAGATGGTTCCAATCACGCTTTTTGTTTACCTAATTAGCTGGACCGGCTGGATTCTCACTGCTGGCGGCTACGACCGCAACGCCACCGATAACTGGTTTACCTCACTGATTGAGTACCACAAGGCCGCCTATGGCTTTCACGTGGCTCTGGCGGCCCCACACGCCTATGCATCAAACCCACTCAGCTGGTTGTTTGCAATAAGACCAACAAGTTTCTTTTACGAGGGTTTGAAGTACGGCGAAAACGGTTGTCTTTCTGCAGATGGTTGTTCGAGCGCAATCACAGCACTCGGTAATCCGTTCATCTGGTGGCCAGCGGCGGCATCGGTGTTTTTTGTTGCAGTTTGGTACGCAAAAACTCGCGAGCGCTTGGCCGGCTTAATCTTGCTTGGACTTGCCGGCGGTTACTTGCCGTGGATTTTCTACATGCACCGCACCACCTTCCAGTTCTACGCAATTGCGTTTTTGCCTTGGATGATTTTGGCGCTGCTTTTTGTGGCACGTCATTACGTGAGCAATGCGGTTCGCCCGATTAGAGCTCAGGGCTGGTTCTACCTATACCTGCTGCTGGCGCTAGCGGGCACAATGTTCTTCTTGCCGATTTGGATTGGCACCTGGACCCCTTATTGGTACTGGCACCTGCACATGTGGCTGCCTAGCTGGATCTGACCACCCTAGGCTGGTGGCATGCCTACATTTGCCGTTAAATACTTTTACTCAGCCTCCCCCGAGCACCTTGCCGAGGTGCGCCCCATTCACCGAGAATGGCTAGCCGATCGCCTAGCCGATGGAACCCTATTGGCCAGTGGCCCAATGGTTGATTCTTCAAGCGCGCTTTTGATTTGGAAGTTTGATTCGCTAAAAGGTTTGGCCGAATTACTAGACCACGACCCAATTGACATCGCCGGTTGCATTGGCGAAAGAGTAATTGAGGAATGGAATCCACTATTTGGGCCTTGGAGTTAAGCATGAGTCAAATTCTTAGCCCCACCCTCACCCTGAACAACGGCCAAATCATTCCACAGCTTGGTTTGGGAGTTTATAAACTGCCAACCGATATTGCCGAGGGGTTAATTCGCGAAGCCATTGAAACCGGTTACCGCCGAATTGATACCGCGGCCTTTTACGGAAACGAAGAAGAGATTGGCGCAGGTGTTCGCAGCTGCGGATTGCCTCGCGAAGAGATCTTTGTGACCACAAAGATTTGGAACGAAGACCAGGGCTACGATCGTGCACTTGAAGCAATTGACGAAAGCCTTCAACGCCTAAACATTGATTACGTAGACATGCTGATGATTCACTGGCCAAAGCCACAACTGAATCTTTTTGTAGAGACCTGGGCGGCTTTTCAGAAGGCCATGGAGTCAGGAAAAATTCGCGGCATTGGAGTTTCTAATTTCCAGCCAAACCACCTTGAGCAGCTACTGGCGGCCGGTGGCACCGTGCCGGCAATGAACCAGATTGAACTTCACCCGGGTTTGCAGCAGAACGAGCTTCGTGCGTTTAATGCCAAGCACTCAATTGCAACCGAGGCCTGGTCTCCGCTTGCTCGTGGCCGTTTCAATGACGATCCGGTGGTCACTGCGATTGCAAAGAAGCACGGAAAGACTCCAACCCAGGTTGTGGTTCGTTGGCACATTGACCTCGGCAACCTGGTGATTCCAAAGACCGCTACCGCTTCTAGATTGCTCGAGAACATATCGGTGTTTGATTTCAAACTCGATAACGAAGATCTTGCAGCAATGGCAACCCTTGATGCCGGACTAAGAACCGGCCCAAACCCGGATGAGTTCTAAATGAGAGTATTAATTTCTGGAGCAACGGGCCTGGTTGGCTCAGAGGTTGCTAGGCAACTTAGTGCCCTTGGTCACGAGCCACTAAAGCTGGTGCGTCGCAAGGCCGTGAAACCCGACGAGGTGGAATGGAACCCGGCTGCCGGATTCTTGCAAGACGGCATCATGGAAACCGTAGACGCGGTTGTGAATATGGCTGGTGCCACCACAGGAAAACTCCCTTGGACCAAAACCTATAAACAAGAAATCATCAACTCAAGATTGATGTCTACCCGAACTCTGGTTGAAGCCATGAGTAAGGCAAAAAACAAACCAAAGGTTTTCGTTAGCGGATCCGCATCTGGCTTTTACGGTGACGCAGGCAACCAGGTACTGAATGAATTTGCACCAAAGGGCACCGGCTTTCTAAGTGACCTTGCATTCCAGTGGGAGCAAGAAGCGCTCAAGGCACCGGCTGGGGTTCGCGTGGTTCTGGCCAGAACAACAATGGTGATGTCACGCAAGCTAGGCGCCTTGGGCCGCCTGTTGCCAATGATCAAACTTGGAGTTGGTGGCCCACTTGGCTCGGGTAAACAATGGTGGGCTTGGATCAGTCAGGTTGACGAGGCTGCGGCAATCATTCACCTGATCAATGAGCCAAACGCAAGTGGTGCATTCAACTTGACTGCCCCGCAACCGGCAACCTGCCACGACATTGTGAAGGCTCTGGCAAAAGAACTAAAGCGACCAGCATTTGTACCGGTACCTGCATTTGCTTTGAAGTTGGCATTTGGTGAAGCAGCCAGCGAACTGTTGCTTTGCAGCCAAAACATGTCGGCTCAAAAACTTTTAGACACCGGGTTCGTGTTTCAGCACGATACCTTGACCAAGGCTGCTGCCTGGGTAGTCAATAAATAAGAGTTAACAAAAAAGAACCCTGCCAATCGGCAGGGTTCTTTTTATAAAGGTTGGGAAGAATTATTTCTTCTTTGCTACCTTGCGAGCTGCTGGCTTGCGCGCAGCAGTCTTCTTAGGTGCAGCCTTCTTTGCAACAGCCTTCTTAGGAGCTGCCTTCTTTGCAACAGTCTTCTTAGCAACAGTCTTCTTTGCAGGAGACTTCTTTGCTACTGCCTTCTTAGGAGCTGCCTTCTTTGCAACAGTCTTCTTAGCAACAGTCTTCTTTGCAGGAGACTTCTTTGCTACTGCCTTCTTAGGAGCTGCCTTCTTTGCAACAGTCTTCTTTGCAGGAGACTTCTTTGCTACTGCCTTCTTAGGAGCTGCCTTCTTTGCAACAGTCTTCTTAGCAACAGTCTTCTTTGCAGGAGCCTTCTTCGCTACTGCCTTCTTAGGAGCTGCCTTCTTTGCAACAGTCTTCTTTGCAACAGTCTTCTTCGCAACAGCCTTCTTAGCAGCTGGCTTCTTAGCAGCAGTTGCCTTCTTAGCGGTTGAAGCAGCCTTCTTTACTGCAGTACCTGCAGTCTTGGTTGCCTTTGAAGCTGACTTGCTTGCAGTCTTAACTGCCTTAGTAGCCTTCTTTTCAACTTTTTTCACGGTTTGATCCACTTTCTTTTCTAGGTCGGCTGCGGCATGTGCTACCTCGTCAACGACTTCGGCGGCAATCTTGCCAGCATCCTTTGCGATGCTCTCTGCGTTTTTCTCAAAGAGCTTCTTTGCGTTATTGAAAATCCCCATACTTTTTTCTCCTGAAATTCATGATGCGGAATCGTTTAAAACTTTAGTGCTATCAGTATTGAATTTGGGGATGATAGTTCTTTTTTGCAAGCACTACCCATTGGCGCGTCGTCTACGCAAAATCTCATCGAGAGCAGTTGAATCCAAAGTTACGTTTGGCTTTTTTGCCACTCGCTCCTCAATTTCAACTACCTCGGCAAGAGTTGGCGTCTGCAACTCACCAATTCTTTGTTTAGGGGCAGGTAGCGGGTTAGGCTCCCAAGCCCTTATATCTACTGGGTTTCCAGCGATCACACTTTGTGCATCCAGGCCACGCATAGCGTTTGCCGATGCTGCGTAAATAGAAGACCTGCTCTTAGAAGCTTTTGAAATAACCTGCAGACTCTTACGTTTTGCGGCTCTTGAAATAGCAAAAGAGACGGTAAAAATGACCGAAAAAATAAACGTAACAATCCAATAAAAAATTTGCGACACAGCTGCAAAAACAGACCCAATTGCTGCGACGAACGCAAAAAAAGCGATAGCGGCAAAAATCCTTCGAGTGAGGGTAAGTCGGAAATTCTGTTCGGCGATGTTAGAAATGGCCGACCCCTGGGGTGCGCTCTTGACAGTTTGGATCTCGGAGCGAACCTGCTTGATGGTGGAGCGCTCTACCTGGCGATCTTGACTTCTTTTAAACCAGGACGGCACGAAGACCCAAAGCCATAGCCCGGCGATGATGAGAAACATCAGTCCACCCGAGCCGTTGAAATTCATAAGTTAAACGCTAGGAGCAATAAGGGTCTGGTTGGGACATTTAAGTAGGTGTGTTCCCGCTGCAGTTTTCATGACTTTTTATACGGATACGTAATTTGTGGCACACGGTTTTGGGTGAATCGGTTTAGTAAACCTTCGCGCACCTCTTCATAGGTGAGGGCAAATATAAAGTGGTCTCGCCAATCACCGTTGATGTGAATGAAACGCTCCTTCAGGCCCTCGTATCTGAAGCCAAGCTTCTCAACGATTCGAAGTGAAGCCGCGTTCTCTGGGCGTATGGCTATTTCAACTCTGTGTAGACCAATCACATTGAATAAATAGTCGCTGGTGAGCGCAACCGAAATTGGAGTAATTGATTTACCTGCAAATTCGGGCGCAATCCAATAACCAAGAATGGCGCTAGAGACAGAACCAAAATAAATATTCGAAACATTTAGTTGGCCAACTATCTGACCCTGGTATTCCATTACAAGTGGCAACCCTTGCTGATTACTCATTTGACGAAGCAAGCCGCGAATTTGGCCTTTGAAATCAAATGAGTTTGGGCCTTCAGGGTTGGTGGCCTCCCAGGGCTTTAGCCACTCACGATTACCTAGAACTAAACGTTCAATTTTTTTGGCATCGCGAACTTTCACAACCCTTACGGTGATGTCATTGTGAATGAGTGCAAAATTATTGGCCACGATGGCAAGATTAGTGCCATGACTCTAAAAGAAGGCGCAGGCGATAAAGCCTCATTGCGAACTCAGCTAAAGGTTCAACGTGCCTCACGCGAGTACAACCCAGACCTCGCCGCCGAGTTCAACATTCACCTTGCAGAAATTTGTTTGGCTAATGGCGCACAAAAAATTGCCTGCTACCTCCCCTTTGGTGATGAACCGGATGTTGAGTTGTTTTTGGATTGGGCGCTTGATAACTCAATTGAAGTTTTACTTCCGGTCTCAAAGCACGATGGCTCTTTGGAGTGGGTGCCTTTTACCGGTGAAACTCAACCGGGAATTTTTGGATTCCACGAGGCAGCTGGCACAGCCACCGAACCTAGGAATGTGGACCTAGTTGTTGTTCCTGCGCTTGCCGTTAGTAAGGCCGGAATCCGATTGGGTAAAGGTAAGGGCTACTACGATCGCGCGCTTCCAGAATTCACTCCGGTGCCGCCGGTGGTGGCAGTGATTTACTCAAATGAATTTCTTGAGCACGTGCCCGGCGAAGAACATGACCACCCAGTAGATGCAGTGGTTACCGAAAGCGGTATTACTCATATAACCAACCGGTTAAAATAGAACCGTGCCTACCTACTCCTACGCTTGCAAGCAATGCCAGCACACCTTTGACATTCAGCAGTCACTTAGTGAATCTTCGCTAACTATTTGCCCTGAGTGTGGCGGCGAACTTCGCAAGGTGTTTGGTCAAGTTGGAGTGACTTTCAAGGGCAGCGGTTTCTACCGCAACGATTCTGGTTCCGGATCAAAGAAGTCCGAATAATCTTTTAGCCCCAGTGCGGTGGCTTGTCTTGACGCAATCGGGAATCGTTTGAAACTCCCCTATCGCCCCAGGCAATATCGGTGTCTTCAAATGCCTGGTCGTTTGCATCAAATAGTGGCAGCGGGCGCTTAGTGACCTGCATACCTAGGTTCTCTGCAATTCGAATCGCAACTGCCTGCGGATCTGAAAATAATTCAAAGCTGTAGACGCGGGTGTAGCGCCAGCCCATTGCGGTTAGCAGCCCCGGGCGAATGCGGAATTTCTCGGTGCGGTTCTGACCAGGGATTGACCAGTCCGGTTCAATAACCGCAGAAGTCTTTGCGAACGACACAACTAGAGGCAGCTCGCGAGAGTAAGTCTCATCAACCCTTGCGCCAAGTTTCTTAAGTCTCAGACTTAGATCGGCAAGCATTGGGTCGTTAGCCTTTGAGATTGGCTGCGCCGATTGCTTGGTGGCCAATAGCAAATCTTTTAGCAGCGTTGCACCGCTGGTGAGCCTGTCACTTGGTACATCCTCGGCGTCGAAGCAGCTCACCACGGTAATTTGCTCCCTTGCGCTAACCAATAGGTTGGCTAGGTAGCGGCGACCGTGCTCTTGGCTAAGTTGACCAAAGTTAGACAGCACCGCACCGTGCGAAGTTCGGCCAAAACCTAGCGAGAAAATTACCCGGTCGGCAATGCGGTGAGTTAGGTCTGCAATAGCTGTGACCTCAAACTTTTCGCGGCCGTGAGTCTCAAAAAATTCGGCAAGGTTTGGCCTGGTTTGAATGCCAACCTTCACAGCGGTGCGAATTCTTTCGGCGTGCACAACCGAGGCGCTGGCAACCAGCAGCGATTGCTGCGGGTGCCAAAGTGCGTGATTGAAAATCAATTCAACGGTGTGCTCGAGCTCGGCATCAAGACTCTCGGTGGCACCCTCAATTGTGGTCTTTGCTCGGTTGCCCTCGGTAATCAACTCAAGAGTGAAGGACTTCTCGCCCTGATACTCGGCAGCCGTTGGCACGAACTGAATTCGGTTCTGATAAAACTCACGGTTCAAAAGTTCACCAAGCGCGGTGCTAGTAGCTCGGTAGCTTCGGCGAAGAGTCTCTACGCCAAATACTCGCCGAACCTCATCAAAAATAGAAGCGGATTCAAACTCTTTACCCAGTGGCACAGGCTTTGATTCAATTTCAAAACCAACTGGAGCAGCAACCGCATCGTCACCAAAAACTATTACCTGTTTTGCTCGGCTCAAGGCGGCAAGGTTCTCGGCCACGGTGGTTCCGGCGGCATCAAGAACCAGCAGGCAATCAAATTGCTCAGACTTACTCAGGTTTTCGGGAACCCTAAACGGACTGACCATTGCAATTGGTGCGATCACCGGCCAAATACTTGGTGCAACGTTGGCCAACTGAGGCAGGCTGGCCGAGCGGGTCTTTAGCAGGGCCTTTAGTGATTCGGCTTCGGCCGGTGCCGAGGCAAGCGCCTGCTTCCAGCGGATTGATGCTTCGTGAGCAACAGTTTGTGCACCCATTGCAATCTGTGCATCGTAGGCAGCGCGGAATCTAAGTTCGTTAGCTTCAATTTGTTTTGGTGTGTAATTCAACACCGATGAATCTCTGGCAACAACGCTCTCTAGCGCGGACTGCCACCAGGCTTGCTCAAGTTCAATTTCAATCTGCTCTTTGGTGACATGCAATTTGCCCAGGTCACGCGCCAACGCTGCAAGGCCCGCCTCACGAAGTTTGCTCATCACCATTGAGCGTTCGCCAAGGTTTGCTAGGGCATCGGTGTCTTGAGCCAAAGACTGAAGCTTGAGTTTTAGTTCAATCAGAGAAAGCTGAGCCAGTGACTTTTGGTGAGTGTCGGGATCAAGGTGCTGCTGAATTGAATCAAGGTCGGCAACGAAACCCTGGTAGGCCACAAGTGCATCGTTGATTCCCAGCGGCACCTGAGGAGCAGTTGGAATCGTGCAGTATTTTTGCCAAAGTTCGCGCTGCCCTTGAATTGACTTTAGAGCTGCGTGAAGATCGGCCACGTGCATTCCCGCACGCAGATATTCCTTGGCCAACTTCTTTAGTCGGCGACGGTTACCACCAGACATTTGGTTTCGTTCGCCGCCCTTGCGCGGTGCAGTTGCTGCAATCAGTTCGTTTAGAGGTCTATCAAAAACGTCACTTACAAAACGGTCAAGTGTCTCGCGCACGCCAACGAATAGCTTGAGGTAGATACCCCACTCTTCAACGCTTTCTGCTGGCTTGAAATTTACCTTGGTTGTGAATTCGGTTAGCTGCTCAGAAAGCTTTGGATAGGTTTCGCTCTGCAGACGTTTAGCCGTAGCAAGCGCAACCTCAACCTGCTCTGGTGAAACAAAGTTTGCTTGATACCAAGCGCTGTCCTGCGGACCAAACTTGAACTCCCCCAATTCAAATGCTTGCTCAAGCAACTCCAATGCGGTGCCACGGTCAACAATTTCAAGCAGCTTCTCTTGGGGAATGCGCGCGCTAGTCAGAGCAGGCTTGGCCAGAGCACTTAATTTTGAAAGCTCACGAAGAACTCGGGCAACCGATACCCCAAGAATTGGGTCAGTTGCGTTTAGGGCCTCAAAGTATTTATCCAGTTCCTGCTCAGCGGCAATGCGTTCGTGACGCACGGCATCTACGGAATCAGGTTTTGCCTTTTCGTTTCTTGAAATCGCCGAGACCACATCAACCCAAGTTGAATCTGCTCTAACCCCAAGACCATTAAGGCCAATGGCAGTGAATCTGTCGTCAATCTCTGCAAGGGTTTGCTCGCGCGGTGCAACGATCAATACGCGCTTTCCATCGTGTACTAATCCGGCTGCCACGTTGACCGATGTTTGAATGTAGCCGCAACCCGGCAGGGTCTCAACCGCAAAACTTTGCCCCGCTAATGCGCGGCTAACAATTCGCATCTGGGTTGCATCTGCATCCACAACCAAATTCAGCTCTGGAATGTCTAGATCGGCAAGCCCCTGCCCCGGCTCACCCAGCAAAGATTCAATTAGTTCATTAGCCTGGCCATCTATGTCGCCAAGAAGTTCCGAGTTCACGGTGGTGAAATTAGAGATCACCAAAATGCGCTTTAGATCTAGGTTTGCTGTGTCGCCGCAAAGGTTGGCCAGGTAATTCAAAACGGTTACCGGAATTAGGTCAGAGCTTTCGTTCTGACGAGCCAGCAATTCACGCTCATTCAATTTGATTCCGTAGCAAGAATCCAAAGCGGTAACCAAAGCAGGGTTTACCTGCGGTGCGCCATCCAAAGCAAGTTCGTAATCGTCGGCTTTTTTAATCAGTGAAACAGGCCACAGCAAAAGCGGCACGTTTAGGTCAAAGCCGTCGGCCTCAAAGTTTGCCACTCCACCAATAAGGTGCAGAGTCTGAATGCCAAATTGACTACTTATGCGGTCCGACTTGGCTTTGATACGTCTTGCCGAAGAAAGCGCCCTAGAAAATGCCAGTGGGTCGCGCACCAGGTTTGAAAGCAGGGTCTGACGACCGGTAATAAATTGTGAGAATCCACCCGGGTGGCTTCGCTCAAGGTCAATCTGGCCAAAAGCGTTTGGCTCAAAGTTGGTAAGTGGGTTGGTGACACCGATGGCACGAATTTCTTCCTGCCATTTTGCCCATTGTTCCTTAGCCACCATGTGGAACAGCCTAACTTTTGTAATTCGTTTACAGACTTAGGCTCACTGGCTGGGCTGCTTGAGGCTCAGGTAAAACTGGTGCCCCCGAGAAGAATCGAACTTCCGCACATGGTTTAGGAAACCACTGCTCTATCCACTGAGCTACGAAGGCGTGCCCTGTAAATATACCCTCGAGTTACTAGGCTGCTCGGGCTAGCCCCAGGTAAGGGTCCCATTCCGGCTCAAACCGCTCGGCACCGCGCACCATCCAGATGGTTCCGGCTGGCATTCGAGGCGCAAAATTTAATTGCCAACCAATTTCGTGCAGAGTCTTGTCGCCTTTTTTGTTATTGCACTTTAGGCAGCAGGCCACTAGGTTCTCCCAGGTGTCTTTACCACCACGAGATTTAGGCTGCACGTGATCAATCGTGTTTGCCGCACCGCGGCAGTAGGCGCATCGGTGTGAATCCCTGCGCAGTACACCACGTCTTGAAACCGGAATCATGCGACTTCCAGGAATGCGCACATAGCGCGACAAAAGAATTACCGAGGGCAGCTGATATTCGCCTTTGGCGCTGCGCACCTTAACTTCGGACGAACCGGCGAGCACGGTTGCCTTTTGGTTGAGCACCAAAATCAACGCTCGTTTAAATGACACGACCGCCAGTGGTTCGTATCCGGCATTTAGCACCAGAGTGCGCATTGAATCCCCTTTCGAATCCGCCCACACGGATTGTGGGCTTTCGGTTTGGAACTAACTACCCCGATAAATTTGGGCAATAAAAAAGCGCCGTCAAAAATGACAGCGCTTTAAGAGTGCGATTGTTGCAGTTGTTGTTGGCAACAGATTTCTACAGGACGAGTTTGAGCCGCGTGCTTGGTTGGCACACAAATCAAAGTCATGATGAAATCCTTCACAATCAGCGGTTAGAACCTGTTGTCAGATTACGCCCGCGGGCAAGTAAGCACCACCTTTTATAAGGGGTGTTTTGGTGAAGATTTGGTTACTTTGTGCCTAGGCGTACGAAGTGCACATTGCTGGTGAAAATAGGTGCCAGCTTCACGGTGTCGCCTGGGCGAGGTGCGTGGTAGAAGTTACCGTTTCCGGCGTAGATTCCGTCGTGGCTCATGTCGTTCATGATCACCAAGTCACCCGGCATGGCATCTTCAGGCTTCACGATGATTCCCATGCGTGCCTGAGTGTGCACGCTGTGTGGCAGTGCAATACCAAACTGGGCAAACACAAAAGCCACGTAACCAGAGCAGTCAAAACCACGAGGAGTTTCGCCACCGAATACGTAAGGAGTACCTACATACTTAGCGGCAACCTTAAGAATGGTTGCTCCGTCAAGCTTGCTGTAAGGCGGATTCTCAATAAAGTCTGCGGCGGTTGGGCCGTCATACATGCGGTACTGGTTCAAAGTCTCTTGGCGAGCAATCTCAGCTGCGTCTGCTGATTCGTAAAGTCCGCGAGAGAACTTCACGGTGTTCACGGCAGCGACGGTTAGGTTCTGGGTGCCTTCAGATGCGGCGAGTTCCTGAGCGTTGGTGGTGGTGAAGCGAGACATCGCGGCAACATCGGGGTTGTATGCGTATGCCGGCAAAGCAAAAGTTGCGAACAGACCCGATGCGATTGACATGGTGACTGTGTTGCGGAAAGGGCGGCGTGCATAGAAAGGAACCTTGCGAGCGGCGCGCACTACATAAGCTGAACCATTCGCACCCTCTGCCTTCTGGGCAGCAAAGAACTCGGCGTCGCGTTTAGCCAATTTCTTGGCGTGACGACGCTCGGCGCGAGAAAGTCTGGCCTTCTCGGCTTCGCGAATTGATCGGCGGCTGCGCAACTCGAATGACTCGAGAACGTTCACTTGAACGTCAGCGCGATACCTGCCTTTAGCTTTTTCTGCCAAAACTAGAACCTCCGGTTTTCGGTTGGCAACGGATTGAGTTTACCCCAGGGCTCGCAGACCAGTCTTATTTATAACGGCCAGGTAACGAGATATTGGTTAATAAAAGGCCAAATTTGGGGCTACTGCCCAGTCATCTCAAGGGAAAGGCCTGATTGGCTAACTAGACTGTGAATATGCCCGAAATCAACATTCCTGCCGAATTCCTGCCCCTAGACGGTCGTTTTGGCTGTGGACCCTCAAAGGTTCGTCCAGCCCAGATTGCCGCTTTCGCAAGCGAAGGTGCCAAGCTTATGGGCACCTCGCACCGACAGGCGCCGGTGAAAAACCTGGTGAAACGTGTACAAGAGGGCCTAATGTACCTGTTCCACAACCCTGACGGCTACGAGATCGTGCTTGGTAATGGTGGCTCAACCGCATTCTGGGATGCCGCGGCGTTCTCAATGGTTGAGAAGAAGGCTCAGAACCTGGTGCACGGTGAGTTTGGTAGCAAGTTCGCCAGCGCCCTAACCAACCCATGGCTTGAGAAGCCAACCGTTATTAACGGTGAGCCTGGTTCACGTCATGCGCTAAAGGCCGAGGCGGGCGTTGACTCATATGCTTATGCCCAAAACGAAACCTCAACCGGTGTGGTTACTCCGGTAAAGCGCGTGGCCGGTGCCGACGCTGGCGCGTTGATGTTCACCGATGCAACCTCTGCGGCCGGCGGTATTGATTTTGATGCCACTGAGACCGACGTCTACTACTTTGCTCCGCAGAAGAACTTTGCTTCTGATGGTGGTCTTTGGTTTGCACTGATGTCACCTGCGGCAATCGAGCGCACCGAGCGCATTGCAGCCAGCGACCGATACATTCCAGAGTTCTTGAGCGTGAAAACTGCAATCGATAACTCACGACTAAACCAGACCCTTAACACTCCAGCAATCGCGACGCTATTTTTCTTGGCCGAGCAGATTGATTGGATGAACGGCAACGGTGGTTTGGCCTGGGCCGATAAGCAAACCAAGGCAGCCTCAGATCACCTTTACGCGTGGGCCGATGCAGCAAGTTTTGCCACTCCATTTGTTACCAACCCGGAGCACCGCTCTCAGGTTGTAGTGACCATTGACTTTGATGACGCAATTCAGGCAACAGAAATTTCAAAGGTGCTTCGCGCAAATGGAATTGTTGACGTTGACTCTTACCGCAAACTTGGTCGCAACCAGTTGCGCATTGCAACTTTCACCGCAACCGATATTGAAGACGTGAAGAAATTGACCAAGGCCATTGACTTTGTTGTTGGAGAGCTAGCGTAGGCTGAGCCAAATGAGGTTCTACGTAAAGGATTCAGAGCGAAAGCCAGACCCGGCACCGGTTAAGGCCAGTGCTCGTGTTGCAATCTTGGTAGGACTAGTCCTGTGGGTTCTTGCCCTTGCCGCGTGCCTTCTTAATCTTGAGGCCCTTGCGGCGGCGCAAAAATCTTGGTGGCTTGCGACCTGTATCTTCGGAATCATCCTGGGCGTCTTCGCCTTCTTCAAGGTTCGCAACCGGTAATTCTTCCGACTCAACTTCTACTTCCGAAGTTGACTCTTCTGTTTCTTCAGAATCTTCATCATCGGTGTCGTCTTCGTCTGCATCGTCAGCCTCTTCAGCATCAAGAGCCGCCTGCTTCTCAAGTTCAATTTGCAGGGCCTTGTAATCGGCAAGACGCTCTGACCAAGGAACCCAGTCCGGAGCAACCAAAGAATCTGGGCCTGGCAAAAGAACGATTTCAGAAACGGTAGCCGGTTCGTTTTTATCTGACTGATAAACAGTTACCGACCAGCGCCAGCCAACGTAACCCTTTTGGTTATTTTCAAATAGGAAGGTGGCAACGCCGCCCCCTTCTTCAAAGGCCTCAATAAAGTTGCCGACCTTGTTGCGGCCAGAAGCCTCAATTAGAGCTGCTTTGGCGAAATCTTTTTGGTCTAGCGCAGGTGACTTAGACATCTAGCTCATCAGCCAACTTGCGCAGCAAGCTAGCAATCTTTTTGCCATTTGAAGATTCAGGGTACTTACCGTGCTTCAAGCCACCACCCAGGTGATCAAGCAAACGGATTAGGTCTTCAACAATGATTGCCATTTCGTCGGCAGGCTTGCGGCCACGAGCGGCAAGGCTAACCGGTGCATCAAGCACGCGAAGCGACATGGCCTGAGCGCCACGCTTGCCATCAACCACGCTGAACTCAACGCGGCTTCCTGGCTTGATTGAAGTTGTGCCAGCAGGCAGGGCGCTGATGTGTAGGAATACCTCGGCACCTTCGTCAGATGCGATGAAACCAAAACCCTTGTCTTCGTCGAAGAACTTGACTTTGCCGGTTGGCATGGAGACCTCTTTCGTAAATCCAAGTTCTTATTTTACCCGTGAGATGGGCCGATTGGCCAAGGTATCCTATAAGGATGGCTAAACAGACGAAAACCCCAGCAAACAACCCAAGTTCAAGACTTGAAAACATTCTTGCTTACATGGCTGCTGGCCTAATTGGCACCTCAATTCTTGCGATGTTGGCTGCGTTGATCATTGCCGCTACCGGTTCTGCTACCCCAGGCGTTGGCAAGCAAAACCTGCCAGTAATTTTGGTGTTCTACCCACAGTTTGGATTGATTGCAGGAGCGGCTTCGATCATTGCCCTGCTGACTGTTAACGTTCGTCGTCGTTCTCGCGAGAACCGCAACAGCTAAAGAAATCTCGGGGACCAAGAATTGAGCGAGTTGCTAAAAGTAGCAGCCGCGCTGCGTCGCATGAGAGACGAAAAACTCCAAAACCTAATCACCCAACGCATGGTCAACTCTGGTCAGCTGGTGGACTTCTTTGATTTGGCCGAAGCGATCACCAAGCCAACATCGGTGTCGGCAACAATTGCCGGTTTGCCACTTAGCCAAGCTCGTGAAATTAGATCGCTTGCCGAGGGCAATGCTGCAAACTCAAAAATCGCCCAAGACTTAGCCGATCAACTCTTGGTTAGCCCGGCGCCGGAATTTGAGCTCTTTGATTCCACGCGCGAATCGTTGATTGAATTTGCCAAGCTGAACCCGGCCAGCCTGAACACGGTTTCTATTGTGACCGTGGCATCAACTGACGCACCGGCTCAGGCACAGATTGATGCAGATGCCGGTATTGAAATTTTTGAAACCCTGCAGGCAATCACCGAGTTGATTTTTGATTTGGAACACCGATACGTGCGCGAGGTTGGTCGCAGGAGCGTTGGACTACCAGACCTAAAGCGCTTGGCCACTCACCTTAGAAAAACTACCGACTACGCAAAGCAGATTTACGAGCTGGCTCACCTGGCAAATTTGATTACCCTTGCCGACGGTCGATGGCAGTTAAGCACCGGCTCTGAATCTTGGCTTAGCTGGAGCCCGGCCGAAAGATTTGCCTCCCTGGCAAAAACCTGGCGAGAGATTCTTGGTGATGCATCTTCATCGGAGCTTCAGGCATCGCTCAAGAAACACTCGGGCGTAATCTCGCTTGATCAACAACTTCGTTTGACCTACCCGTTTGCCGACGGCTCGGTAAATTCCAAAATCACCAAGCTAGCTAGCCTGGCTGCGCTAATTGGATTGGCCTCCGCAGGTTGGATGAGCAGCTGGACCACCAAGGTTCTTACCTGCGATTACCTACCGGCTGCCAAACTTGCCGCTGCAAAATTGCCGGAGCCGCAGCGCCGACTAATTTGCCAAGCGGACCTAAGCCTGATTGCACCAGGCCCGCTACCAACCGATATTGAAATTGCAATTCGCAGATTTGCCGACACCGAGCAGATTGGAATGGCATCTACCTACCGCCTCTCGGCGCTTAGTTTGAGCCACGGGCTAGAGACCGGGCTTGCGGTGAATGAGATTAGAACATTGCTTCTCGAGCTCTCCGATAAAGATTTGCCACAACCGATTGAGTACCTGCTAAAAGAAGCAGAGTCACGCTTTGGCCGTTTGGTAATTCTTGGCGGAGGCGACGAAGAGCGAACATATTTGAAATCCGAAGATGGTGCGCTGATTGCCGAAATCTTGAACGAATCAAAACTCAAGCCATTTGCGCTTAGCCAACTTGAAGACGGTGCCTTGGCTTCAAGGTTTGAGGCAGAAGTTTTGTACTTTGGCCTTCGCGAGGCGGGCTTTGTGGCAATCAGAGTTGACGAGAACGGCAAGGTAATTTCGCCGCTGGCGGTATTGGGTAAGAAAGTTGAAACTCAAAAGTCAAACTCTGTGCAGGCCGACATCTTGCGACTGCGCGCTCAGGAAGAAAAGTTGGGCAGCTCCCCCGATGACGACGATCTACAAAGACAAATTCAACTGGCCATTAAGAACAAGGCCCGTGCAACATTCACGGTGACCTCCAAATCCGGCGCCGAGGTTGAGTTTTTGCTTGAACCAATTGGTATTGCCAACGGCCGGTTGCGCGCCAAGGATCGCAAGGCAGACATTGAACGCACTCTTCCGATCACCAGCATTATTAAGGTGACCCTGAACTAGGTTCCGGGGATAGGCTTGAAGGATGACTAACGGACCATTGATTGTGCAGAGCGATAAGACCGCACTGCTAGAAGTGGACCATCCAGATGCCGCCGATGCCCGCCACGACTTGGCTATTTTTGCCGAACTAGAGCGCGCTCCTGAGCACATTCACACCTACCGAATCACTCGCCTGGGTTTGTGGAACGCTCGCGCGGCCGGTCACGATTCAGATTTTGTGCTTGGCGTTTTAGATAAGTACGCAAAGTTTGCAGTGCCAAGCGGTGTGCGTGCCGACATTGCCGAGACAATGAACCGCTATGGGCGCCTCTCAATTCGCAAGAGCCCTGCCGGCGAGCTTGAACTGTTCTCAACCGAGCGAGCGATTTTGCTTGAGGCAAGCAAGCACCGCAAGATTGCCGAATTGCTTGATGGGCCAATCTCTAACGAGGCGTTCCGAATTCAGCCGTGGGCTCGCGGTCAAGTGAAGCAGGAGCTTCTAAAACTTGGTTGGCCTGCCGAAGACTTTGCTGGCTATGCCGAGGGCACTCCCCACGAAATTTCTTTGGGCACCGGCGACTGGAAAATTCGCGACTACCAAACCAAGGCAGTAGAAAAGTTTTGGGAGGGCGGCTCTGGTGTTGTAGTTCTTCCCTGTGGTGCCGGTAAAACTATTGTTGGCGCGGCCGCGATGGCGCAGGCAAAAACCAACACTCTGATTTTGGTGACCAACACTGTTTCGGCAAGACAGTGGAAAGCGGAACTCCTAAAGCGCACCACTCTTACCGAAGACGAAATTGGTGAGTACTCGGGTTCGATGAAAGAAGTAAAGCCCGTAACCATTGCCACCTACCAAATCTTGACCACCAAGCGCAAAGCTGAATACGCACACCTTGCCCTGCTGAATGCAAATGACTGGGGCTTGATTGTGTATGACGAAGTTCACCTTTTGCCGGCACCAATTTTTAAGATGACCGCAGACCTTCAGGCGCGTCGACGCTTGGGACTAACCGCAACACTTGTTCGCGAAGATGGCAAAGAGGGCGACGTCTTCTCTTTGATTGGTCCAAAGCGTTTTGATGCACCCTGGAAAGAAATTGAGGCTCAGGGCTACATTGCTCCGGCAGCATGTTTTGAAGTTCGTATTGACCTGCCAGATGAAGAACGCATGAACTACGCGATTTCAAGCCAGGAAGACCGATACCGAATTGCGGCAACCTCGCCAACCAGAATTCCGGTGATCAAGCAGCTGATGAAAAAGCATGCCGGCGAACCAACTTTGGTAATTGGTCAGTACCTGGATCAGATTCACGAAGTATCGGCTGCACTAAAGGTTCCTGAAATTACCGGCGAGACCCCGGTGGATGAACGCGAGCGACTATTTGAGCAATTCCGAACCGGTGAAATTACAACTCTTGTAGTTTCCAAGGTGGCCAACTTCTCGGTTGACCTGCCTGAGGCTTCGGTTGCGATTCAAGTATCGGGTTCCTACGGTTCAAGACAAGAAGAGGCACAGCGCCTTGGCCGCTTGCTAAGACCAAAGGCCGATGGCCGCGCCGCGAGCTTTTACACACTTATCTCGCGCGACACCGTTGACCAGGACTTTGCACAGAACCGCCAGCGCTTCCTAGCCGAACAGGGCTACAGCTACGAGATTGTGGACGCCCACAGCCTGTAAATCCTCACAGGCGACACTCAATCGGCGTACAGCCGATTCTCAGGCTTCTCACGGAAACTAAAGCCATGGAAAACGTAAAGGTACTAATCGTCGACGACGAACCAAACATCCGCGATCTCCTCTCAACCAGCCTTAGATTTGCTGGTTTCAGCGTTCATGCCGTTGCTAACGGAACCGATGCAGTCAATGCAGCGGAAAAGGGCGCCCCCGACATCATTCTCTTGGACGTAATGCTGCCTGACATGAATGGCTTTAGCGTGACCAAGAAACTTCGCTCAATGGGAATTAACGCACCGGTGCTGTTCTTGACTGCGCGCGACGAAACCGAAGACAAGATCACTGGCCTAACCGTTGGTGGCGATGACTACATGACCAAGCCGTTTAGCTTGGATGAAATTGTGGCCCGCATCAACGCAATCCTGCGCCGCACTAAAGCGGCCGAGGTTGAGGAATCGGTGCTTGAAATTGGCGAAATCAAAATCAACCAAGATGCTCACGACGTGTTTGTGAACGGCACCCTGGTGGAACTGAGCCCAACCGAATACAAGTTGCTTAGATTCTTGATGTCAAACCCAAACCGCGTGCTGACAAAGGCGCAGATTCTTGACCACGTCTGGGAGTATGACTTCAACGGCGAAATGGGTATCGTGGAAAGCTACGTCTCTTACCTGCGTAAGAAACTAGACCCACTAACCACAGAGCCACTGATTCAAACCAAGCGCGGAGTTGGCTACATGTACAAGTCAGTGAAAAACGGAAAGTAAATACTTGAGTTCAAAGTTCGGCAAGGCCTGGGAGCGCATTTCACTGCGCACCAAGCTCACCGCACTTTCTGTGGCTCTAATTGGTGTCTTGCTTTTGGTTTCAAGCCTCGGCACCATCTCGTTGCTTAGAACATATCTGCAGGCAAACGTAGACACTTTGCTTACCTCAACATCTATTGCACTTAAGGGTGAGGACCCAGCGCTGCTTGAAGATCGTTTGGCCACCAGACAGCTTCAGTTGCCATCGCTTCCAACCGATTTCTACATTGCCTACCTTGACGAAGACGGAACCCTGCTGATTGGTCTGGTCTCTTCGGCAAGCGACAACCGTGATGTTCCCAACCTTTCGAATTTTTCAGCCGACTACGTGTTGCTCACTCAGGGCATTCCGTTTGAGGTAAACGAGAATGGCCAAATCTCTGACGACTCTGGCGTTAAGGGCTGGCGCATGGTTGCCGTGCCACTCACCTCAATGCCTGGCTCGCTTGTGGTTGCCTTGCCAACCGGCGCCAACAACGCACTGCTTTCTCAATACGGGCTGATTGGTGGCGGCTTTGGAACCCTCCTTCTAATTCTTTCTGCACTAAGTATTTGGCTAACCATCTCATCGGCGCTAAAGCCGCTGAATGAAGTTGAACGCACCGCCGAGGCAGTGACCGAGGGCGACATCTCACAGCGATTGATGGAACGCGATGGCGACACCGAAATTGCTCGTTTGAACCGTTCGCTAAACACGATGCTGGATGGCATTGAGACTGCCATGCAAGATCGCTCAAAGACTCTTGACCAGATGCGTCGCTTCGTTGCCGACGCTAGCCACGAGCTTCGCACTCCCCTGGTATCGGTTCGCGGTTATGCGGAGCTTTACCGAATGGGTGCTTTGCAAAAACCAGAGCAGGTTGCCGAGGCAATGACCCGCATCGAGAGCGAAGCAATTCGCATGACCGGCTTGGTTGAAAGCTTGCTCACCCTTACTCGCATGGATGAGACCACCAAACTTGAGCGCAGTCAAACCAACATGGTTTCGCTTGCGATTGATGCCGCCAAGGATGCATCGGTGGCCGATGGCAAGCGCAAGATTGTGCTTACCGATTTGGCTGGCAATGCACTTGCCGATGACGCTGTAGTTGAAGCTAACGTAGACGCAAATTCAATGCGTCAGGTTTTGACCAACCTGCTGGCTAATGCTTCGCGCTTCTCACCCGATGGCGCGCAGATTGAAATTGCACTGGACAACCAAGCCTCGGCCGATGGCAAGCGCTACCTGACTCTTGAGGTGCGCGACCACGGCGAGGGAATTCCAGAGCAACTTCGCGACAAGGTTTTTGAGCGCTTCTATCGTGTAGATAATTCACGCAACAGCGAGACCGGTGGATCTGGTCTTGGGCTTTCAATTGTTTCAAGCATTGTGACTCGTCACGACGGAAAGATCGTTGCGCTTGAAACCCCTGGTGGCGGCGCAACTATGCGAGTTGTAATTCCCGCCTAATTCTCCACAGCTTCAAAGCTGCAGGTTTATCAACACTTTTTTAGTTTCCTAAACTCGCGTACTTGCATTCGTGAAACTTGTTTCATGACTCACTTCAGCGTTGATAGCGAACAAGTATTGGCAGCCAATGCCAGCATTCAAAACACAATTTCTAAACTCAGCCAAGAGGCAGACTCCCTGCTCTCACAACTGCAAAACCTACAGAGCAGCTGGACCGGTGTTGCCGCAAACAGCTTTCAAGATTTAGTAATTAGGTGGCGAGCCACCGCAACCGCAGTTGATTCACAACTGGGCGAATTAGGTGCGGCACTTGGAGTTGCTGCGGCACAGTACGCCGAAATTGAATACGCAAACCAGAGGCTGTTCCTATAAAAGAAAACGGGCGGTTCCCGAAGGAACCACCCGCTCATAGTGGATCAGACTATAAGTTGTTTTCTTTTGATCTAAACCAAAAGGTTTAGAAGTCCATTCCGCCGCCCTGGTTAGCCGGAGCTGCAGCTGCAGGCTCTGGCTTCTCGGCAACAACTGCCTCGGTGGTTAGGAACAATCCGGCAATAGAAGCTGCGTTCTGAAGTGCTGAACGAGTTACCTTTACAGGGTCGTTGATACCTTCCTTCAGCATGTCTACGTACTCACCGGTTGCGGCGTTTAGACCGTGACCTGAAGGTAGACCTGCAACGCGCTCTGCAACTACACCAGGCTCTAGACCTGCGTTTAGTGCAATCTGCTTTAGCGGAGCTGAGATTGCAACGCGAACGATGTTCGCACCAACAGCCTCGTCGCCGGTAAGTGAAAGCTTCTCGAATGCAGCTTTTCCTGCCTGTAGCAATGCAACACCACCACCGGCAACGATGCCTTCTTCAACAGCAGCCTTTGCGTTGCGCACTGCATCTTCGATGCGGTGCTTGCGCTCCTTAAGCTCAACCTCGGTTGCTGCTCCAGCCTTAATAACTGCAACACCACCGGCAAGCTTGGCTAGACGCTCCTGTAGCTTCTCGCGGTCGTAGTCGCTGTCGGTGTTGTCAATCTCGCGACGGATCTGCTCAACGCGACCTGCGATCATGTCGGCATCGCCGGCACCTTCAACGATTGTGGTCTCGTCCTTGGTGATAACAACCTTGCGTGCACGACCTAGAAGGTCAAGTGTGGTTGCATCAAGCTTTAGCCCAACTTCTTCAGAAATAACCTGACCACCGGTCAAGATTGCAATGTCCTGAAGCATTGCCTTACGACGGTCACCAAAACCAGGAGCCTTAACAGCAACTGACTTGAAGATTCCGCGGATCTTGTTAACGATCAAGGTTGCAAGAGCTTCGCCGTCAATGTCTTCGGCGATGATTAGCAACGGCTTGTTTGCCTGAATCACCTTGTCAACGATTGGCAGGATGTCCTTGATGTTTGAGATCTTTGAGTTAGCAATCAAAACGTAAGCGTCTTCAAGCACTGCTTCCTGACGCTCAGGGTCGGTAACCATGTACGCAGAAACGTAACCCTTGTCGAAGCGCATACCCTCGGTTAGCTCAAGCTCAATGCCAAAAGTGTTTGACTCTTCAACGGTTACAACACCCTCGCGACCAACCTTGTCGATTGCTTCTGCGATTAGTTCACCGATCTGAGTGTCACCAGCAGAGATAGATGCGGTTGCCGCGATCTGCTCTTTGGTTTCTACAGGCTTTGCATTTGCGTGAAGCTCCTCGATAACGGCCTTAACAGCCTTCTCGATTCCGCGCTTCAAAGTGATTGGGTCTGCACCGGCAGCAACGTTGCGAAGACCTTCGCGAACAAGTGCCTGCGCAAGAACTGTTGCAGTTGTGGTTCCGTCACCAGCAACGTCATCAGTCTTCTTTGCAACTTCCTTAACCAATTCAGCACCGATGCGCTCGAAAGGGTCGTCTAGTTCAATTTCCTTAGCGATCGAAACACCATCGTTTGTGATGGTTGGGGCGCCCCACTTCTTTTCAAGAACTACGTTGCGTCCACGTGGGCCAAGGGTTACCTTTACGGTGTCTGCAAGGATGTTTAGTCCGCGCTCTAGACCGCGGCGGGCCTCTTCATCAAAGTGAATGATTTTTGCCATTGGGGTTCAATCTCCTATTAGTTTTTGGCACTCAAGCCTGTCGAGTGCTAATAGGTCTATTTTGGCACTCTCACCCCTAGAGTGCAAATAAAAATCCCCCTCCCGCAATGGGAGGGGGATTTTCAGAAATCTATGCGTCGTAGCTTAGATAACGTGTACTGCGTCAGCCTGAGGGCCCTTGTCGCCGTTCTTTACTTCGAACTCAACGCGCTGGTTTTCCTTCAGCTCCTTGTAGCCATCTGACTGGATTGCTGAGAAGTGTACGAATACATCTGCTCCGCCATCCTGGGTAATGAATCCAAAACCCTTTTCAGCGTTGAACCACTTTACGGTTCCTTGTGCCATTTTTTACTCCTGTTGCTATGGGAACAACCCGAAAAAACCCCGGGCTGAGTCGCATAGAAAAGAGCTTGTGCTACGGATACTGCTACGACCAAGTTCAACACTAGCCCCTAGGGGGTACTAGAGCGCAAGCCTTTTCGGGTTATTGGTCTATCGGTTATGAAACGGTTATAACCGGATTTTGCGGTTATTCGACCGGCAGTTTGTAATCTGAGCCCAGCACAACGGTGATTGGGCCAGCAAACTCGGGCGAAACAATCACCTGTGGGTTGCCAATTTTGGCGGCAATGCTCTCGGCATCAGCGCGGAAAAGCTCATCGGTGATTACTACGACTGTGGTTTCAATTGCCACCGGCTTCTTATTGGCATCAACCAACACCGATGCCCCGCTCACGTTGAATCCGGCATCCTTCAGAATCTGACCAGCACCGGCAGCGAGTTCTTCTCCCCCGCCATCAAGAACTGTGACCGCAGGCAGAGCCTGAGCACTGGCACTTGCCGAGGGGCTTGAACTTGGTAGGTAGCCGTCAAAAACGTTTGAGTTTTCAACAAACTTAAGTCCACCGTAGCCAAGACCGGCAACCACGATGGCTGCTACAAAAATTCGAACCCACTCAAGTACGCGATCTTTAGCAGTGCGACGGGCGCGGTGACGTCCGCCGTGAACGGCTGCCGAATCGAACTCGTCGATTGGGAACTTTTTAGCCATGAATCCTGCTTAACTAATCTGAATGCGTAAACCTAATATTAGGCGAGCTTAGGAGAGAACCTTGAACTATCCGGTTAATAAGAGCGAAGACCAGTGGCGCGAAGAGCTAACTGAGTTTGAGTATCACGTGCTGCGCGAGGCAGGCACCGAACGCGCCTACACCGGAGAGCTGCTCGAAGAAGAACGCGAAGGTACCTTTGCCTGCCGAGGTTGCGGAGCTGAGCTATTCAAGAGTGTTGCCAAGTTTGACTCACACTGCGGTTGGCCAAGTTTTTACGAGCCAAAAGAAGGCGATGCCGTTGAGCTAATTGAAGATCGCTCACACGGAATGGTTCGCACAGAGGTTCGCTGCGCAGCCTGTGGCTCACACCTGGGTCACGTGTTTGAAGATGCACCCCAGACTCCAACCGGTGATCGCTTTTGCATCAACTCGGTGAGCATCACTTTCTCTGAAGGCAAGAAGTAGACAATCATGAGCAAACCATCTGTTCTTTTTATTTGCGTGCACAACGCTGGTAAATCTCAAACCGCAGAGGCGCTTATGAAGCACCTGGTTGGCGATGAAGTTGAGGTTTTCTCGGGCGGAACCGGACCCGATAAAAACCTTGCTGCCGATGCCGTTGCCGCACTTGCCGAAATTGAAGTCTCGGTAGAAGGGCAGCACCCAAAGGCAATTGACCCGGAAATCTTGAAGAGCGTTGACCGCGTTGTGGTACTTGGCGATCAGGCCAAGGTTGAACCAATCGAAGGCATGAAATCAGAGATTGAAACCTGGTTGATTATTGAGCCCAAAGATTTTGGTATTGAGGGTGCACAACGCGCTGCCATGGTGCGCGATGAAATTCTTGAGCGGGTTGAGCAGCTTGCCGAGGAGTTACTCGGCTAAGTTTCCCTCTGAAAATTGATTTCAAATTTCAAATAAAAGATGCACTCGAACGTTCGAGTCGCCTGGGCGGCTCGCAACAAAAAAATCGCACCCCATAGGGATGCGATTTTCTTTGTTTTAGCGAGCCGACCAGGGGACTCGAACCCCTAACCCTCGCATTACAAGTGCGATGCGCTACCAATTGCGCCAGGTCGGCCGATAGCCCTAGGGCTACCTCTCTGAAGCCGAAACTTCAGAAGTTTTTATATTAGTTGACAGTCACGCTTTGAAGAAATTGAGCGAAACGTGCCGGGCTGTAGAAGTCAGCATTTACCTCGGTCTTGAATGGCTCGTTGTTAACCATTACGAACGGGGTTCCCTCAACCTTGTATTCGGTTCCAGGAATGTTTTCGTTTAGTGCCTTGGTAGTGATCGTTGAGATCCAAGCGCCGTAGCGTTTTTCATCGATACACGACTTGATGCCAGCCTCATTGGCGATACCGGCTTCTTTTGCCCTGTCAAATAGCTCGCTGTTGCTTGGCCCCGCGGTGCCCTCTTCAGGCTGGTTGGCAAACAAGAGTGAGTTGTATTTGAAGAATGAGTTTGGCGAAAGCTCGGCCACACAAACTGCAGCGTTAGCCGCACGGCTTGAGTACTCGTTTGGAGTTCCGCGGCCATCAAGGAATGAAATTGGGTGAATCTCGATGGTGGCTACACCCTTTGAAACCCAGCTCTCGATCTGAGATGAGTTTGGCAACTCAAAGTCGCGGCAGAACGGGCACTGGTAGTCCAAGTAGATCTGGATGTTTGGCACGTTGGTGCCGGCCTCGCCTGGGGCAGGTGTGTAGTCAGGAGTGAAAGCTTCAAGGTTGGTACCAATCTTGATGCCGTCGTTGTAGCTGAAGTTTGCTGGAACAGCAGTCTCTTTATTTGCGCCTGAAACAAGGGCAAATGCAACCAGTGCGATAACAGCGATAACCGCTCCACCAACACCAAACTGCAGAGCTAGGCGCTTACGAGCCTCACCCTTCTTGTGCTGTTCACGTAGGGCCTTAGCCTTTGCACGGGCTGCTTCGCGCTGCTCAGAGCGTGTTTGCTTTTCACGGGTCAAAATGGGGTCCTTACGGTATTTTCACGATTCATCACGATTGCGTGACATCGGGAATTTCTAGTTTAGACCAGCCCAGCCGGATGCCATAATGGCATTACCTAGAGGCGCCGCTTCTAGGGTTCTATTCACTACGGATCGTCCGGCACGTACCTGCCGGTGAAGGAAATATCATGGCATCAGTTAAATTCCAAGGCGCAACCCGCCTTTACCCAGGTGGCACCCGTGCCGCTGTGGATGCAGTAAACCTCGACATCAAGGATGGCGAGTTCCTAGTACTAGTTGGCCCATCGGGTTGTGGAAAGTCAACCACCCTGCGCATGCTTGCTGGTCTAGAAGAAGTTAATTCAGGCAAGATCCTGATTGGTGACCGCGACGTTACAGACGTACCGCCAAAGGACCGCGACATCGCGATGGTTTTCCAGAACTACGCGTTGTACCCACACATGACCGTGGCAGAAAACATGGGCTTTGCTCTAAAGATTGCTGGCGTTAGCAAAGAAGAGCGTGCAGAGCGCGTTCTTGAAGCAGCTAAGTTGCTAGACCTTGAGCCTTACCTATCTCGCAAACCAAAGGCACTTTCTGGTGGTCAGCGTCAGCGCGTTGCCATGGGTCGTGCGATTGTTCGCAAGCCTCAGGTATTCCTTATGGATGAGCCGCTTTCAAACTTGGACGCAAAGCTTCGCGTTCAGACCCGTACTCAGATTGCATCGCTACAGCGTCGTCTGGGAGTAACCACTGTTTACGTAACTCACGACCAGGTTGAAGCTATGACCATGGGTGACCGCGTTGCAGTTTTGAAGGACGGCGTTCTTCAGCAGGTTGCAACTCCTCAAGAACTTTACGATGCACCGGCAAACGTATTCGTTGCAGGCTTCATTGGCTCACCAGCTATGAACCTATTGCAGCTACCAATCGTTGATGGCGGAGTTCAGTTTGGAACTCAGGTTCTACCTGTAGACAAGAAGTTCCTTTCAAAGACCAAGGCCAAGAGCGTTACCGTTGGTATTCGCCCTGAGAACCTAGTTGTTTCAAAGAAGGACGGAATCTCAGTTGAGGTTGACGTTGTTGAAGAACTTGGTGCCGACGGTTACCTATACGGTCACACCAACATCGGTGACGCAGGTCAAGAAGTTGTATCTCGTGTTGACGGACGCACTCACCCACACGCTGGCGACAACGTGTTCCTAAAGGTTGACGGCGGACTAATTCACCTGTTTGACATCGAATCAGGCGCTCGCCTTAACTAGTGAGCTCTTTAGATATAACGGCTGCCACGGTTGATCCAGCTCTGCTGGATCTTCCGTGGCATTTGCCATTAGAAGAGTGGCCGGCAGAAAACATTGCCGCGCTACCTAAAGGCCTTAGCCGTCACACCGTGCGCTTCGCACACCTGAGCGATCACGTAATTGCGATTAAAGAAACTCTCCCTGAGTTGGCAAAGCGTGAATACGACATGCTCAAAAACTTGGTCAAGCTAGACGTGCCTTGCGTTGAGCCATTCGCGATCATAAACAACCGTGCCACCACCGATGGCGAACCGCTGCTATCGGTGTTGATTACCAGGCACCTTAAGTTTTCACTTCCCTACCGCGCCATGTGGTCGCAGGGTCTTCGCCCAGACACCGCAAAGCGATTGGTAGACGCGCTTGCGTTGCTACTTGTGCGATTGCACATTGCCGGATTCTTCTGGGGCGATGTTTCACTTTCTAATACTTTGTTCCGCCGCGATGCCGGCGCATTTGCTGCGTATCTAGTGGATGCAGAAACCGGTCACCTCTACGACTCTGGTCTTTCAAACGGCCAGCGCGAAAACGATCTTGAAATCGCCCGCGTAAATATTGCCGGCGAACTAATGGATCTAATTGCCAGCGGTCACGCTGCACCAGGCGTGGACGCGGTTGCCACCAGCGAACGCATCGTGGCAAAGTACCGTGAGCTTTGGACAGAGCTAACCGGCATTGAAACTTTTGAGGCCAAAGACCGCTGGAAGATCAACCGCCGCGTGGACCGCCTAAACGAACTTGGCTTTGACATTGAAGAGCTTGCCATCAAGACCGATGACAAGGGATTGACCGTGAAGATTCAACCAAAGGTGGTTGATGCCGGTCACCACGCGCGCCGCTTGATTCGCCTAACCGGACTTGACGTTGAAGAAAACCAAGCACGCCGCTTGCTGAATGATTTGGATCAGTACCGAATCGACAACCCTCGCCCGGGAGCCGACGAAGAAGTTTTGGCTCACGAATGGTTGAGCAGATATTTTGAACCGGTTGTGACTTCAATTCCTAAAGAGATGTCGGGCCGCCTGGAACCTGCCGAGATTTACCACCAGGTGCTCGAGCACCGCTGGTACATGTCTGAAGAGCAGGGCCGTGATGTTCCGGTGAATGAAGCAGTTACCGATTACATCAATAATGTTTTGGCTAACCGCCGCGACGAGGCAACTTACCTTTCTCCCCCAACCGAGCTGATTACTTTGCCAACCGCAATTCCATCTGGAACCATCGTGGTTGCCGAAGACGACGATGAAGTTGACTGGCGCGATTTGGTTTAAAGACCAAGGTGCTTAAATAAAAAATCCCGATCATCACTGATCGGGATTTCTTTTTCTAGAACTACTTCTTAACAACTCCGGCAAGAACCTGGTGAAGGTTTTTTGCTTCTTCGTCGTTTACAGAAACTACTAGTCGACCGCCACCCTCTAGTGGTACTCGAAGGATGATAAGACCGCGTGGCTCGCGCTCGGCTTCCATTGGTCCGTCGCCGGTGCGTGGCTTCATTGCTGCCATTGAGAAACTCCTTGTATTGCTGGCTAAATAGCCGGAATTTCTATTATCCCACGGTTAACCAGGCCCGAAGTGCCTTCTCGCAGGCGTAAATCTGGCTAACTGGCAAGGATTCGTCGTCGGCGTGGGCCTTAGCAGGGTCCCCAGGGCCAAAATTGACCGCTGGGATGCCTAGCGCGCTGAATCGGGATACGTCTGTCCAGCCGTATTTTGGTCGCGCTGTGGTCTTGGTAGCGGCAACGAAGGCCTTGGCCTCGGCACGATCCAAACCAGGTCTGGCACCCTCGGCAAGGTCTACAACTTTTAGCTCTACGTCGGCAAAGACCTCACGCAAATGCGCCTCGGCTTGAGCACCCGATTTACTTGGAGCAAATCGGTAGTTCACGGTGATCACGCAGTCATCTGGAATCACGTTGGTGGCAATGCCGCCCATGATCAAAACTGCATTGAGGCTTTCGCGGTAAACCAAACCATCAACTTCAACCTCTTCAGGCACGTAGCTTGCGAGTGTGGTTAGAGCTTTTGCAGAATCGTGGATTGCGTTCTTGCCCATCCACGGTCTTGCCGAGTGAGCCTTGACTCCCATGAAGTGAAGTTCAACGCGCATGGTGCCGTTGCAACCACCTTCAACCTCGGCCGAGGTTGGTTCGCACAAAACAGCAAATGAAGCATCAAGAAGATCTGGGCGATTGCGAGCCAAACGACCAAGGCCGTTCTTGCTGGCCTCTACCTCTTCGTGATCGTAAAAGATATAAGTCACATCGGTGTTTGGTTCGGAAACGGTAGCCGCAAGCTTTAGCTGCACAGCAACGCCGGCCTTCATGTCAACTGTGCCGCGACCATAAAGCACCTGTTCGCGCTCCATTGAAAGCATTTGCACCGGCAGGTTATTGGCCACCGGAACGGTGTCAATGTGGCCAGCAATAACTACGCGAGAAGCGCGACCAAGATTTGTGCGGGCCACAACTGCATCACCGTCGCGAATTACCTCCAGGTGAGAGTAGTTCTTGAGGGCCGATTCAATGGCGTTGGCCAGGGCGGTTTCGTTGCCCGAGACCGATTCAATGTCGCAAACGTCGCGAGTTAGCTCAACGACATCTGCTTCTAGATTTAATAGGTCTCCGGCCATAAAACGAGCCTAACTTGTAACCTTGTTTCCATGACGTTTTTAGAGAGCAATGCCTGGGGCCACGGCCTAGCCACAATCGCCGCAGATGGCACCGTTTTGGATGTTTTGTACCCAAACCCTCAGCTAGGCGATGCTCCTAAATCGGACGCACTCTGGGTAGTACCAAAGTCACTTGATGCAATGGTGGGCACCGATGAGCGCCGCCGCGTAATCACTCAGGTGGTTCGCACCGAGATTGACTTGACCGCACCGGTGGCCTCTACCGCCGACGCCTACCTGCGCCTGCAACTGCTTTCACACCTATTGGTGAAGCCAAACACAATCAACCTCGAGGGCTTGATTCCAAATCTTCCGATCGTGGCTTTTACAAACGTTGGCCCGGTTGCAATTGATGAACTTGATGAACTTCGCCCAGCACTAACTCGCGCGGGCATCAGCGTTTACGCGATCGACAAGTTCCCGAGACTAGTTGACTACGTGACTCCTAAAAAGGTGCGCATTGCCGATGCCTCACGCGTGCGTCTAGGTGCACACCTTTCACCGGGCACCACAATCATGCACGAGGGTTTTGTGAACTTTAATGCCGGCACCTTGGGCACCTCAATGGTTGAGGGCCGAATTTCTCAGGGCGTAGTCGTTGGCGATGGCGCAGACATTGGTGGAGGCGCATCAATCATGGGCACGCTATCTGGTGGCGGCAAGGAACGCGTTGCTATTGGCGCACGAGCACTACTTGGCGCAAACGCTGGAGTTGGAATTTCAATTGGTGATGACTCTGTGGTTGAAGCTGGACTTTATGTAACCGCCGGAACCAAGGTGACCATCATTGATGGCGAGGGTGAACGCACCGCAAAGGCGTCTGAACTTTCTGGAGTTGCGAATCTTTTGTTCCGCAGAAACTCTGTGACTGGCCGAGTAGAGGTACTGCCACGCAAGGGCGAGGGAATCGTTCTAAACTCACTACTTCATGGTTGAAAATCGCAAGCGAAATTCAACGTCACGGCAAACTTCTTAACCTTTAACTGAATCCCAGCCTTTTTCAGGTAGGGCGTTAGCGCCAAGCATCACTGGTGCTGCACCGGCGGGTAGAACCACACCAATAACTTTGAAGGCGCGTGGAATTTGCGCGTCACTTGGGAAAGTTGCCAATAGCGAGTGATCTTCTCCCCCGCCGATTACCCAATCGGATTCGCTTGCATCAATTGCGCGAGCTGCTTCTTCTAGTACCGCTTCAAAACCTTGAAGCATGAGCGGGTCAATCTGAATGGTGACCGCCGAAGCCTTTGCAATTCTGGCTGCATCTTTGGCAAGACCATCCGATAAATCCAACATCGAGGTTGCACCGGCAACCGCGGCTTCTACGCCGGCCGCTATAGGTGGCTTTGGTCTTAGCTGAACATTCACCCAATCGTCGTAGGCGCTGATGGCATCGGTGTTGCCACTTTGCAAAAGCGCCAAGCCGGCAGCGGCTCTGCCCAGTGTGCCGGCAACAGCAACTAGGTCACCAACCTGCGCACCGGAACGAAGCACCGGCTCGCGACCTTCAAGTGAACCGTGCGCCGCAACAGAAATCATTACCTTTTCGCTGGCCGCAAGATCGCCGCCAACTACTCCGCAACCCGGAGCTAACTTTGTGCATGCATCGCGAAGGCCATCGGCGAATGCCTCGAGCCATGAAATTTGTGTGTGACCAGGTGCTGTGACTGCAACCACAAGTGAAGTTGGTACCGCTCCCATTGCCGCAACGTCTGCGATGTTGCTGGCTACCGCTTTCCAACCAAGGTCATAACCCGAGGACCAATCGAGTTTGAAATCGTGCCCCTCAACCAAGGTGTCTGTGGTGACTACAAAGCGGCCATCGGGTGCAGAAATAACCGCGGAGTCATCACCCGGGCCAACCAGTGCGTGCTCCGAAACGTTAAGCCTGGCAATGGTGCGCTTGAGGCTCTCGTTTTCGCCGAGCGAGTTGATGGTTTCTGCGTTGGACACATAACAAAGGTAGCCTGTTGGAGATGAAGATTTCTAAGACTTTGGCTACTTTGAGCCTGACGGCGGTAATTATTGCCGTGCTCAGCGCGTGCGCACCAACCGTGAACCTTGATGCCGCACCAAAGGCCAACGACCCAGCCTGTGCCGAGGTATCGGTTAGATTGCCCGATGTAATTGATACTCACCAAAAGCGCGTGACCAATGCTCAGGCAACCGCGGCCTGGGGTGAACCAACCGCAGTGATTGTTAGATGCGGGCTAGAGCCAGTCACCGTAAGCACACTTTCTTGCGTGAGTGCGGGCGATGTGGATTGGTTGGTTGACGACAGTCAATCGCCAAGCTTTAGATTCATTACCTTTGGCCGATCACCGGCAACCGAGGTGATTGTGGATTCAACCGCGATTGCTGGCGTGACCGCATTAGAGGCGGTTGCCGATGCGGTGCAAAATATTGAAGCTACAAAAACCTGTAGCGAATAACTTACTTAGCTAGAGCTAGATCAATTAACTCGTCGATGAGTTTTGGATACTCAATTCCAGATGCCTGCCAAAGCGATGGGAACATTGAAAGCGGTGTGAAACCAGGCATGGTGTTGATTTCGTTTACGAAAAAACCATCTTTGGTCAAAAAGAAATCAACGCGAGACAAACCCTGACCGCCAATTGCCTGGAACGCGCGGCGAGCAATCTCTTGCATCTGAGCCAACTCGGCATCGCTGAGTTTTGCCGGAATGATTAGGTCAACCGAATCTTCGTCTTGGTACTTTGCATCAAAGTCGTAGAATTCGCGGCCGGTAACCACAATTTCACCGGCAACTGAAACTCTTGGCTTGGCACCGTCGCGGCCCTCAAGCACGGCACATTCAACCTCACGGCCAACCAACCCGTGCTCGACCACAAGTTTGTTGTCGTGCTGAAAAGCTAACTTCACGGCTTTTGCAAATTCGTTCCAGTCTTTTACTTTTGAAACTCCAACCGATGAACCCGCGCGCGCAGGCTTTACGAAAACCGGTAGACCGCCTAGCCCCTTTACTGCCTCGAGTGCAGACTCTGGATCGCGCAACCAGTTTGACTCGCGAATCACAACGTGTGGGGTTACCGGAATGTTAGCCGCTTCAAAAAGTGCCTTGGTAAATTCTTTGTCCATGCCAGCTGCCGAAGCCAGCACGCCGTTGCCCACGTAAGGAACGCCAACTAGTTCAAGGTAGCCCTGCATTGTGCCGTCTTCACCAAACGGACCGTGTAGAACAGGGAACACAACATCTGCAGCACCAAGTGATGCTCTGGTGCCATCCAAATTAACGCGGGTCACGTTTCTTGAACCGTCTAGCGCAAACTCAATGCGTGCGCCTTCGTCTTGAACGGTTGCCAGGTGGCCTTTGCGAAGTGCCCAGTGCTGCGCGTCATCAACCGCGGGAACGAATACGCCCTGCTGAGTGATGCCAACCGGAATTACGTCGTACTTGTTTCTATCAATTGCACCAAGCACACCGGCTGCGGTTGCGCATGAAATTGAGTGCTCGCTGGATTTACCACCAAACAGAAGTACAACTTTTTTCTTTGCCATTACTCGCCTACTGGGCCGTCGGCTTCGTGAGTTAGGTGTGGAGCAATGTCTTTAGGGTTCATCTTGCCCTCAAGTACCAGTTGAACCTGTTCCACGATTGGCATGCGAACATCTTTGGCCGCAGCCAATTGCAAAATTGGAGCAACCGATGCCAGACCTTCTGCGGTCTGCGACATGCGGCGCTGAACCTCGCGAAGCGTGTAACCCTTGCCAAGCATTTCGCCTGCCTTGTGGTTTCTAGAAAGAGGTGACTCCGAGGTGGCAATCAAGTCGCCAAGACCGGCAAGACCAACCATGGTCTTCTTCTTGGCACCATAGGCAACGGCAAAGCGGGTTAGCTCTGCCAAACCGCGAGTCATGATTGACGCCTTGGTGTTCTCGCCGTAGCCAACACCGTTCACGATTCCAATGGCAACCGCAATCAGGTTTTTAAGGATTCCACCAAACTCGGTGCCGATTACATCTTTGTTGGTAAAAGTTGTGAAGTACTCGTTGCTTGCTGCCTGAGCAACCGCCTGACGAGTTTCTTTATTAATGCTTGAAGCAACCGAGGCAGTTGGCTGACCTGCGGCAATTTCAAGTGAAAGGTTTGGACCAGAAACAACCGCGATGCGCTCCGGATCAATTTGAGCCACGTTTGCAATTACCTCGCTCATGCGAAGGCCAGTGTCTTTTTCAACACCCTTCATAAGGCTCACGATGATTGCGTCCTTTGGCAGCAGCGGCCCCCACTGCTCAAGGTTGCCTCGAAGAGTTTGCGAAGGAACCGATAGGTAAACCTGCTCGGCACCTTTCAAAACTTCGGCGACATCGGTAGATGCCTTAAGCGACTTTGGTAAAACAATTCCAGGCAGGTAATCACCGTTGCGGTTATCGGTGTTAATTTCTTCGGCAATGTCCTCGCGACGAGCCCAAAGGGTCACATCGTTTTCAGGATTATCGGCCAATACTTTTGCGAAGGTAGTTCCCCAGCTACCAGCACCCATCACTGCAATCTTGGTCACTGTTTCTTGCCTGCCTTCTTGAAGTTGCCACTGGTGGTTTGACCAGCCTCTAGAGGATCCCAAAGACCAGCTGGAGCTTTTTCGCCACGAAGCTCAGCGACCAACTCGGTAATAGTCTGCATCACTAATGCGGTTGCGTCGTTTAACTCGGCAGGGTTTAGTTGCTTTTTTCGATAGTTATTTAGGTCAATCTCATCACCAACCAGAATGCGAACCGGCTTCCAGAAGCCAGGGCGAAACTTTGAGCCGTACTGAGGCAGAATCTGCTCGCTGCCCCACTGGCCAATTGGAAATACTGGCACACCGGTTTCAAGTGCCAAACGAATGGCACCTGACTTGCCGCGCATTGGCCAAAGCTCTGGGTTTCGAGTGAGTGTGCCCTCAGGGAAAATCGCGATGGTGTGGCCGGCCTCTAGGTAAGAGTGTGCTGCCCTAAGCGGTGCATCGTTGCGGTGACCTGAACGGTAAACCGGAATCTGACCGGCTGCGCGCAAAACCGCACCAATCAGCGGTGCACGGAATAGGCCCTCTTTGGCAAGAAAGTGTGGTGCACGTTTTAGCTGCACGTAAACGAAGTAGGCAACCGCAAGTGCATCAACGTTGGTCACGTGGTTGCTGACCAAAATGTATGGGCCCTTTTTAGGAAGCTTTTCAATACCCGATGGGTCTACGCGAAACAACAACCTGACCAGTGGAATAAGAATTGAGGCAATTAACGCAAGCACAAAGTGGCGTTCCGAAGGATTGATCTTCGGCATTGGTAATTCTTTTTTTGGCTTGGCCATCAAATTACTCGCTGTAAGTAAATTCTGCGCCGAGATCAGTTAGCTTTTGCAAGAAGTGTTCGTAGCCACGTGAAATCAATTGCACGTTGGTGACATTTGAAGTTCCCTTGGCTGCCAGTGCGGCAACCATGTGGCTGAATCCACCGCGAAGGTCCGGTACTCGAATGTCTGCTGCGTGAAGCTCAGTAGGGCCAGAGATTACTGCCGAGTGGTTGAAGTTGCGCTGACCAAAGCGGCAGGCGGTGCCACCAAGACACTCGCGGTAAATCTGAATCTGGGCACCCATTTGCACAAGTGCATCGGTGAATCCAAAACGGTTTTCGTAAACAGTCTCGTGAATAATCGAAAGACCCTTGGCCTGGGTAAGCGCAACAACTAGAGGCTGCTGCCAGTCGGTCATGAAGCCCGGGTGAACATCAGTCTCAAGCACAACCGGCTTTAGGTCACCGCCTGGGTGATAGAAACGAATGCCGTCGTCTTCAATCTCAAACGCGCCGCCAACTTTGCGGAACACGTTTAGGAAGGTTGTCATCTCTTGCTGACGTGCACCGCCTACAAAAATGTCACCGTTGGTTGCAAGTGCGGCACAGGCCCAAGAAGCGGCTTCGTTTCTGTCGAACAGTGCGCGGTGGTTGTAACCAGAAAGTTCCTTAACACCCTCGATGCGAATCACGCGATCGGTGTCTACAGAAATGATGGCACCCATCTTTTGCAAGATTGCAATCAGGTCCATGATTTCTGGTTCAATTGCCGCGCCAGAAAGCTCGGTAAGTCCTTCGGCACGAGTTGCGGTAAGCAATACCTGCTCGGTTGCACCAACCGATGGGTAAGGCAAAGAAATCTTGGCGCCCTTTAGACCCTTTGGTGCAGAAAGGCGTGTGCCGTTTTCAAGCTCTTCGATAACCGCACCAAAATTGCGCAGCACTTCAAAGTGGTAGTCAATTGGGCGGTCGCCAATGTGGCAGCCACCAAGACCAGGAATAAATGCTTCACCCAAACGGTGCAGCAGTGGACCACAGAAAAGAATTGGAATTCGCGATGAGCCTGCGTGAGCGTCAATGTCAATCATGCGAGCCGAAGCAACGTTGCTTGGGTCAAGCGACATCACGCCGTCATCGGTGTGCTCAATCTTTACACCGTGCAACTGAAGAAGTCTTGAAACGATTTCTACGTCACTGATGAATGGAACATCTTTTAGTACGCTTGGGCCTTCGCCGAGAAGAGCGGCAACCATGGCCTTGGTAACTAGGTTCTTTGCACCCTTTAGATCTACGCGACCCTTAAGTGGCTTGCCACCTGTAACTGTGATCTGACTCATCGTTAGTTCCTAGCCGGTAGCGTCTTTGGCATCCAAGCACCGCGCTTGGCTTCAAAATCTGTAATGGCCTGCTCGTCGCGAAGAGTTAGACCAATGTCGTCCAAGCCCTCAAGCAAACGCCACTTGGTGTACTCGTCGATATCGAAGTGCACAACCAAATCACCAATGCTTGCGGTTTGTTCAACCAAGTTCACGGTAATTGAAGAACCAGGGTTTGCCTCGATAGCAGCCCACAGTTTCTCGGTGTCTTCGTCGGTGATTACACCGGTGACCAAGCCCTGCTTGCCAGAGTTACCACGGAAGATGTCGGCGAACTTGCTGGCGAAAACCGCCTTGAAGCCGTAGTCGCGAAGCGCCCAAACGGCGTGCTCACGAGATGAACCGGTACCAAAGTCAGGACCGGCAACTAGCACCTGGCCGTTCTTGTATGGCTCTTGGTTTAGAACGAACTCTGGGTCGTTGCGCCAAGCAGAAAACAGTGCGTCTTCAAAACCAGTCTTGGTGATGCGCTTGAGGTACACCGCAGGAATGATTTGATCGGTGTCAACGTTTGAGCGACGAAGCGGTACAGCTACTCCGGTGAATACTTCAAACTTTTCCATTAGTTGACCTCCTGGTTTGATTCCGCAATTAGGTCAGCAGGTGAAGAAAGTGTTCCGCGAATTGCGGTGGCTGCCGCAACCAAAGGAGAAACCAAGTGAGTGCGTGCACCCTTACCCTGGCGGCCTTCAAAGTTGCGGTTAGAAGTTGACGCGGCACGCTCGCCCGGTGCAAGTTGGTCTGGGTTCATGCCTAGGCACATTGAACAACCGGCGAAGCGCCACTCGGCACCAAAGTCTTTGAAGATCTTGTCTAGGCCCTCAGCCTCTGCCTGCAAACGAACGCGCGCAGAACCTGGCACAACCATAAAACGAAGACCGTCAGCTTTTTTCTTACCTTCGATTACCGCTGCAGCTGCGCGCAAGTCCTCGATGCGAGAGTTTGTGCAAGAACCCAAGAACACTGTGTCAACGCGAATGTCTTTCATCTTGGTACCTGGCTTTAGATCCATGTATTCAAGAGCGCGCTCCGCAGCAGCTTTTTCGTTTGGATCAGAAATATCTGCTGGGTTTGGAACTGAATCCAAAAGACTTACACCCTGCCCAGGGTTGGTTCCCCAGGTCACGAATGGGTCAAGAGTATTTGCATCCAAGAAAACTTCGGCGTCAAATGTTGCGCCATCATCGGTTGGAAGTGTCTTCCAGTATTCAACAGCTGCATCCCAGTCGGCACCAACCGGTGCGTGTGGGCGGCCCTTTAGGTAGTTGAAAGTGATCTCATCTGGTGCAACCATTCCGGCACGTGCACCGGCTTCGATAGACATGTTGCAAATTGTCATTCGCGCTTCCATTGAAAGCGAACGAATTGCAGAACCGCGATACTCAAGAACGTAGCCCTGACCGCCACCGGTTCCAATTTTGGCAATCACGGCAAGAATGATGTCTTTTGCGGTGACACCTGGTCGAAGAGTTCCCTCAACATTGATGGCCATGGTTTTGAATTGCTTTAGCGGAAGCGTTTGGGTTGCCAAGACATGCTCAACCTCGCTGGTACCAATACCCATGGCGAGCGCTCCAAAAGCACCGTGAGTTGAAGTATGTGAGTCACCGCAAACAACGGTGATGCCCGGCATGGTCAAACCAAGTTGCGGACCAACCACGTGCACGATTCCCTGCTCGGCATCGCCAAGCGAGTGAATGCGAATGCCAAATTCTTTTGCGTTGTTGCGAAGCGCCTCAATCTGAGTGCGGCTGGTTGGGTCTGCGATTGGCTTATCGATGTCCCAGGTTGGTGTGTTGTGGTCTTCGGTAGCAATTGTGAGATCGGGGCGACGAACTGGGCGCCCGGCAAGGCGAAGACCGTCAAAAGCCTGTGGGCTGGTTACCTCGTGCACTAGGTGCAGGTCAATGTAAAGCAGGTCTGGGGTGCCATTGGAACCTTTGGCGACCAAGTGGTCGTTCCATACCTTTTCAGCCAGAGTTAGCGGCTTAGTCGTCATTACACACCTCAAAATGATAGAAATCCAAGTTTACCTTTAGGCTGGCGGGGTGGACGAGAAACAGATTAATTTTCTACAGGGCCGAACCGTACGAGTCCTGACCAGCGGGCAGATTCTGGGTGGTTTTGCCCTTGGCTCCACGCTGTCTATTGGCTCACTGCTTGCCGCAGACCTTTCCGGTAGCGGCGCTTGGGCCGGTTCTGCAGCCACTTTCAGCACTCTTGGGGCAGCCACCTGGGCCATGCCCATGGCTCGCCTAGCCAACGCCAAGGGCCGCAGAGTTGCCTTGGCCGCCGGTGCCGGTTTGGCCATTTTGGGTGCGATTCTTGTAATTACCGCTGCCGCGGTGCATTTCTTTCCGCTGCTACTGATTGCCCTGTTCTTGCTTGGTGGCGGTTCGGCCGCGGGACTTCAGGCTCGCTTTGCGGCCGTTGACTTATCGGGTTCAAGTTCAAGATCTACCGGGCGCGATCTTGCAACCGTAGTTTGGGCAACAACTATCGGTGCCGTAATTGGGCCAAACCTGTTTGGGCCGGGGCAATTCATTGGTGACCTGATAGGTCTGCCGCCGATGACCGGGCCGTTTTTGTTCACGATTGCCGCGCAGCTTTCGGCAACCACAGTTTTTTGGTTTGGTTTGCGACCGGACCCACTGCTGGTGGCTAAAGAAATTGATAGCGCTAAGGGCGGGCTGAAGCCAAAGACCTCGTTCAAGACCGCGTTGCAAACTTTGCGCAAGTATCCGGTTGCGGCGTTTGCGGTTACCTCAATTGCGCTGAGCCACATGGTGATGGTGGCCGTGATGTCTATGACTCCCCTGCACATGCACCACATGGGCTACGACCTGGTTGTGGTTGGTTTCACAATCAGCCTGCACATTGCGGGCATGTATGCGTTCTCGCCGATATTTGGTTGGCTTAGCGACCGATACGGCAAGGTGCGCATTGTGCTGCTTGGTCAGATTATTTACGTGCTTGCTCTTTGTTTCGCCGGCTTTGGCCAGCACGATCGCACACTCGTGACGATTGGATTGTTCTTACTTGGCCTTGGCTGGTCGGCGGCAACAGTATCGGCCTCGGCGCTTTTGGCTCAGACCCTACCAACCGATGAAAAAACTAACGTTCAGGGCCTAAGCGATACCTCGATGAATCTTGCCGGCGCCTTGGGTGGCGGATTCTCTGGAGCGATCATGGCCAGCTTTGCGTTTATGGGCTTGAATGCCGCCGCGTTTATTCCGGTGGCCGTAATTGTGATCTTTAGCGCCGTGACTCACTTAAAGAAAAACTCCCTCCCGAGATAATTCATCGAGAGGGAGATTCGTGATCCCAACGGGATTTGAACCCGTGCTGCCGCCGTGAGAGGGCGGTGTCCTAGGCCGCTAAACGATGGGACCGTTAGAGCAACCTGTCTATTCTGCCACAGATGCCGATAGTGCGCTAGTTGCGTAGACCTTGAGAGCCCCCGGTGCGATTTCGGCGGTAAAGGGCGCAAGGCCCACCGGTTCGCCGTCTGAATAGGCCGGCATAGGCACCGATGGCTTCAGCGTGATTTTCTTGGCACGAATGAACTCCACTGCGGGGTGCGTGATGTGGTCGCCGGTGTAAACCCGTGGGAAAACTTTGATGAGTTCAAATCTAGAAATCTTGTTGACGATAAAAACATCCAGTTGGCCGTCGTCGATCTTGGCATTTGGCGCAACCTTCATGCCGCCGCCAAAAAAAGGCGAGTTAGCAACCGAGCAAAGCATGGCCTCGAATTCTTTATGAACTCCGTCAATCTCGGCAACGTATTTGATTGGCTTGAACGATGCCAATTCGGCAAGCATGGCCAGTTTGTAGCGGTTTGGTCCCTTTGGCCACTTCCAAGAATTGGCACGGTGGTTTACCAGCGAAACGAAATCAGCCGATATGCTGCCGAAGTAATAAAAGTCTCCGGTGGAGCTTGTGGCCTTTACCAAATCAACCACTCGTGGCTGACGAAGATTATTTAGCACCGCTCTGGCCCCAGCAACCGCATCACCAATTGGCAAGCCAAGTGCGCGAGCCGCATCGTTGCCGGTACCGGCTGCAATGATGCCAAGTGGAATTCCAGATTCCGCACAAAGATTTACGCCAAGGTGCGCCATGCCGTCGCCGCCCACAACCACCAGACCATCAAGAAGTTGGTCCGCGATTGCAGCTCGAGCGATTCGCTCGCTGTCTTTCATGGAGTTACCGGTTAGGTCAAGCACTTCGCTTTCTCGTTGCAACTCGCTGATGGCCTGGTGGCCTTCAATGCGCCCGGCACCATTACCCGCCGACGGATTCACGATGACACCTAAACGCTTCATAGGGAACTAAGAATAACCACCACTAGGCCAACCGCGAGGAAGCCTGCGGCTACGATTGACAAGATTTTTTGAGTACCGATATTTTTTGCACGCTTAGAAAGCATGATGGTCTTTAGAACACTCTTGGCATCGGTGTTGGTTAGGTGCAGTCCTGCCGCCGTGGACTCAGAGCTGCCATCAGAATCAATTGCGATTGCCACCTGGGCTTCCGAAAGCGCCAAGGCATCAATTTCAAGATGACCAACCACGGCAACTTTAGAGCCGTCGGACTTAAGCTTGCGAACCACATCTGCTTTGCGACTTGGCACGATCTCGGCGAAAAACTCTGCAATGCGAAGTTGGTCAGCTACGTGCTGGGCAACACCGGTGGCATCACCGGTAACCATTGCAACGCGAATCTTGCGCGCGTGAAGTTGATTCACCACATCAATTGCCTCGGGCAAGACGGTTTCACTTAGCTCGATCATGCCGATCAATTGAGAATTCTGAATCACGTACACCACGGTGTTACCAATTCCATTAGCGGCATCGGCGCGCACCAAGTCGTCTACGTAGATTGGGATGTTTCTTGAGGTGAGCAGACCAGGGCCACCAATAACGATGGTCTCTCCATCAAGCACACCGGCAACACCCAAGCCTGGAATGCTGCGAACGTCAAAGACATTTGGCAGCTCAAGCTTTTGGCGCTGGGCTTCTTCAACAATTGATTGTGCGATTGGGTGCTGGGTGTGAATTTCTACCCCGGCAGCAAGTGCAAGCAACTCGCTCTGAGTACTTAGCGGCGAGCTGTAGGCCAAGCGGGATTTGACCACGCGTCTGACCGGAGCGGTTAGAGTACCCGCCTTATTGAATAGCACCACATCAACATCGGCAGCCAGCTCAAACTGGGCTGGGTCTGTGATGGTTAGGCCAAATTGGGCAGCACGAACGCGCGTACCTGCGCTTAGTTTGTTTTGTTCGTTCCCCACATCAAAATCTTAAGGCACAAAGTTAGGGCAGAATGAAGAAATGGAGATCACAAAGCTAGAACACGCATGTTTGGTTCTTGAAGAACAGGGCGAACGAGTAATTCTGGACCCGGGTTCATACACTCGCCCGGTAGGCGATTTTCAGAATGTAGTTGCCATTGTGATTACCCACATGCACGATGATCACTGCAGCGAGGCGCAACTTGATGCAATCTTGAAAAAGAACCCGGATGCAGTAATTTATGGCACCGACGAAGTCTGCAAGCGTCTTGCCGCCTTCAAGACCACTGCCGTGCACGACGGAGATTATTTTCAGCACGGCCAATTCACCTTGGAATTCTTTGGCGACATGCACGCCGAGATTCACCGCTCGATTCCGCTGATTCAAAACTGCGGCGTAATGATTAACTCAAAGCTTTACTACCCTGGCGATAGTTACACCCAACCTGATCGTGCGGTTGAGCTGCTTGCCTGCCCAACCTCGGCGCCTTGGCTCAAAATAGGTGACGTGATGGATTTTGTAACTGCGGTTAAGCCAAAGAGATCTTTTGCAACTCACAATGTGCACCTGAGCGCAATTGGTCACGAGCTAAATAATGGTCGCGTGAAAATGGTGACCGAGGCCGGCGGCGGAGAATTTGAGTACCTGGAACCTGGCCAGAAAACTACCGTCTAGCTAACCAAGCGCAACGATTACCGAGCAGGCAAGCGAAAGCAAAAGTACCGGCACCCACATTTGGCGTTCCTTCTTGCTGCGCGAGATTGAATTCATCACTAAGCCCACAACGTTGAAGCATTCCAGTGACCAGTTTGCAATCTGATTCAAATCACTTGGCAACAGAGTGGTTAGGCTGCCGGTTTGAGCAAGATAGTGACCGGCAATTGCCAGGTTCACCAGCATGCTCACCGCCGAGGCAATTCTTAAGTTTCTAGGTAGCTTGCCGGGGTTTTGGCCGCCAAGCGTGTACTCGCCCATCGGCGCACCAAGCACCAGAGCCAATTGAAATAGAGCTACGCAGGTTTGAACAACAACAAGCACAAAGGCGGCGGCAATCATAAATAAATTCTCTACTTAAATAGAAAAACAGCCGATATTTCGACTGTCTTCAAAGCTGGGGTACCTGGACTCGAACCAAGAACAAAGGTACCAGAAACCTCCGTGTTGCCAATTACACCATACCCCAAGGTACTTCCGAGCCCTGGGGCTCGACTTTCAATCTTAGCCCTGCTAGACGGCGCGAGCAAACGCCTCAAGGCGTGCGATTGTCTCGGCTTTGCCAAGAATCTCCATGGATTCAAACAACGGTGGAGAAATTCTGCGACCAGAAATACCGGTGCGCAGTGGCCCAAACGCAAACCTTGGCTTTAGCCCCATGACCTCAATCAGGGCGTGATTCAAAGCTTGCTGCACTGGCTCGGTTTTGAAGTCGGCTTCATCGATAGATGAAATTGCATCGATTGCCGCGCGAAGAACTTCGGCAACATTTTCTGGCATGCCGTCAAGTGCATCGGCTTCGATCTTGATCTGGTCTGCACTCTTGAACAGGAAGCTCAACAAGTCTGGTGCCTCGCTCAGCACAACAAGACGCTCTTGAATAAGCGGTGCAGCGGCATCAAGAATTGCAGCTTCACTTGCAGAAAGAGTTGAACCAACTACGCCGGCGCTTTGCAAATAAGGAAGCAAGCGCTGCTTGAAGTCCTCGATGGTTAGCAATCGGATGTGAGCCGCATTAATTGCATCTGCCTTCTTCTGATCGAAACGCGCAGGGTTTGGATTCACGTTGGTTACATCAAAGGCAGCTGCCAATTCATCCATTGTGAAGATGTCTTGATCGGCACTTAGGCCCCAACCAAGCAGAGCCAGGTAGTTCAGTAGCCCCTCAGGAATGAATCCGCGATCGCGGTGGTGGAACAGGTTTGCCTGAGGGTCGCGCTTAGAAAGTTTTTTGTTGCCTTCACCCATCACGTAAGGCAAGTGGCCAAACTGTGGAATGAACTGGGTGATGCCCGCCTCGTACATTGCGTTGTAAAGAGCAATCTGACGCGGGGTCGAAGACAATAGGTCCTCGCCACGAAGAACGTGGGTCACACCCATCAGGGCATCGTCAACCGGGTTCACCAAAGTGTAAAGCGGCTGACCATTTGGGCGCACCACAACAAAGTCAGGGAACGAGCCAGCAGGGAATGTGATTTCACCACGGACAAGGTCTGTGAAAGTGATGTCTACTTCTGGCACACGCAAACGAAGCGCAGGTGAACGACCCTCGGCGCGGTAAGCAGCACGTTGTTCCTCAGTTAGGTCACGTTCAGAGTTGTCATAACCAAGCTGCACAGCACGGCCCGCAGCTTTGTTGCGCTCATCAATTTCTTCACCGGTCAGGTAACTCTCGTAAATGTGACCCGAGGCCTTTAGCTTCTCAATTACCTCTTGGTAAATGTGACCGCGCTCACTCTGACGGTAAGGCTCCGCTGGGCCACCAACGTTTACGCCTTCGTCCCAATTAAGTCCAAGCCAACCAAGAGCGTCAAGAATCTGATCGAACGACTCTTCAGAGTCACGTTCGGCATCGGTGTCTTCAATACGAAACAAAAATTGTCCGCCGGTGTGACGAGCGTACGCCCAGTTGAATAGTGCGGTACGAATTAGACCTACGTGCGGGGTGCCGGTTGGTGAAGGGCAAAAACGCACCTTTACATCTGGGCCGGCTGCAGTGGTGAACGGGGCTGTAATTGAAGACATGATTGCTCCAGTCTAAACGACAGGATTAATTAGCGTTCCGATGCCTTCTACTTCGCATTCCACCAGCTCGCCGCTGCTGATTCTTGTGATTCCAGCAGGTGTGCCGGTAAGAATTACATCGCCTGGCAGCAGAGTCATGTTGTGGCTAACGTACGAAATTAGTTTTGGCACGTTGTGAATCATCAAATCAATTGAGGCCTGCTGCTTGGTGTCACCGTCAATGCGGCTTTCCAAGATCTGGCCATCCGGTACGAACTCGGTCTCGATCCACGGGCCAAGCGGACAAAAAGTATCAAAGCTCTTAGACCTTGCCCACTGGTCATCCGATGCTTGCAAATCGCGTGCGGTTACATCGTTGGCAATGGTGAAACCCCAAACGTAATTCAGGGCGTCTTTCTCTGAAACATTTTTAGCAATCTGACCCATCACGATCGTCAGCTCAACTTCTAGATCAACGTGATTGCTCTGAGTTGGCAGAACAATGGAATCCCCCGGGCCAATGATTGAAGATGATGGCTTTAGAAAGATCGTTGGTTCTGGGTTTAACTCAAGGCCCATTTCGCCAACGTGATCGGTGTAGTTTTTGCCGATGCAAACTACCTTTGACGGAATGGTTGGCGCCAACAGCTTCACATCTTTCAGCGGAACGCGCTCACCGGTAGTTTCATAACCCAGCACCAGCGGGTGGCCTTTTAGCAAAACCAATTCTGGTCCGTCAAGAATTCCAAACTTTGGCTCGCCGTTTAGGCTAAATCGCGCAACGCGCATGTGACTACCTTCTGAAGTTTGTGATTAGTCGGCTAGCTTCAACATCCAGCCGTGGCGGTCTGCAACCGTTCCGTACTGAATGCCGGTTAGCTCGGCACGCAAGCTAGAAGTCAGTTCGCCAGGTTCTGCGTCGGCGTTACCAATCACTCCCTCGCGAGACTTGAACTGACCGATAGGTGTAATTACGGCTGCGGTTCCACAGGCAAATACTTCTACAATTTCGCCCGAGGCGATGCCGGCCTTAACTTCGTCTAGTGTGATCTTGCGCTCTTCAATCTTTAGACCGCGGTCTTTAATCAACTGAATAACTGAGTCGCGGGTGATGCCTCGCAAAATTGTGCCGTCAAGTGAAGGCGTAGCAACGTGACCATCTTTATAAACGAAGAACAGGTTCATGCCACCAAGTTCTTCAATGTAGGTAGCACTCTCTGCGTCGAGGAACATCACCTGAGAACAACCGTTCTCGTAGCCTTCGTTTTGCGCAAGCAAAGATGCCGCGTAGTTTCCGCCGGTCTTTGCCTCACCGGTACCGTGCTTGCCTGCGCGAGATGAGTCAAGGGCAATCCAGATTGAAACCGGCTTGAGGCCACCAGTGAAGTAAGGACCAACCGGAGATGCAATAACTCGGTATTCCGCACGGTGAGCTGCTCGTACGCCAAGGAAGTTCTCGGCTGCAATTTCAAACGGACGAATGTAAAGAGTCTTCTCGTTTACTGGCTCTGGTACCCAAGCACCATCAACCGCAATTAGCTGGCGAAGTGACTCAATAAAAATCTCAGTTGGAAGTTCAGGCAATGCCATGCGGTGCGCTGACTTCTGCAGGCGCTTTGCGTTTGCCTCAGGGCGGAAGGTCCAGATTGAACCATCGGCGTGACGGTAAGCCTTGATGCCTTCAAAGATTTCCTGGCCGTAGTGCAACACGGCTGCAGATGGGTCCATGAGAATTGGGCCGTAAGGCAAGACCTGTGCCGAGTGCCAACCTTTGTCTTTTTCCCAGACCACAACAACTTGGTGATCGGTTAGGTTTGCGCCAAATACCGGGGCCTTTAGAATTTCTTCGCGCTCGGCGTCTGGCTTTGGATTCGCGTTGCGAATAACTTCAAACTTTAGATCGGCCATGATCTGCTACTTTCTTGAATCTTTTATAGAAGGGCGAAAATACTTTCGGCTACTTCTTGGGTTGAACGCTTCTTGTTTCCACGAGTGGATAGGTCAGCTGCTACTGCATTTTCAATACGCGCTGCTGCCACCGGGTTCTTCAGGTGTTCAAGCAACAGTGCTGCCGAAAGAATTGCTGCAGTTGGATCTGCAAGATTCTTGCCAGCGATATCAGGAGCTGAACCATGTACCGGTTCAAACATGCTCGGGAAGTCACCGTCTGGATTGATGTTTCCAGAGGCTCCAAGCCCAATGCCGCCACCGATAGCAGCGGCCAAGTCTGTGATGATGTCGCCAAACAGGTTGTCGGTGACAATAACGTCAAAGCGCTCAGGGTCGGTGACCATGAAGATGGTTGCGGCATCGATGTGAAGGTAATCGTGCTTGATTGCCGGAAACTCCTCGGCAACCTTATTCACGGTGTTCTGCCATAGCCAACCCGCGTGCACCAATACGTTGTGCTTGTGTACCAACGTCACCTTTTTACGGTCACGGGTTGAAGCAAGTTCAAATGCGTAGCGAACCAAACGCTCAACACCAAAGGCGGTGTTAACCGAAACCTCATTGGCAACCTCGTGTGGTGTGCCAACGCGAATCGCGCCGCCATTACCAACGTATGGACCCTCGGTGCCTTCACGAACTACAACAAAATCAACATTGCCCGGATCTGCAAGTGGGCTAACTACACCCGGGTACAACTTGGTTGGGCGCAGGTTCACGTAGTGATCAAATGAGAAACGAAGCTTCAAAAGTAGCTGGCGCTCAAGAACACCCGATGGCACCTTTGGGTCACCAACTGCGCCAAGCAAAATTGCATCGTGCTGCTTTAGTGCATCAAGGTCTGCCTGGGTAAGAGTTTCGCCGGTTGCTAGGTAGCGGCGGGCACCAAGATCAAACTCGGTGGTTTTGAATTCAACGCCAGAGCCAACGGTGGCACGGTTAATTGCCTCGAGAGCAATGGCGGTAACCTCAGGGCCAATGCCATCTCCACCGATAACGGCAATCTTGTATTCACGCGTCAATTGAGGCTCCCAAAACTCTTTGTATAAATCAAGAGTTTACTGCTAGTTGAGCTTGGCCAGCAGAACCAGAGTGGTAGATGGCTTCAAGCCATCACGGGTTTGAACCTGGCCTTCACGGTTACCTAGAAATTCAATCTCTAGGTCGTACTGCTCTAAGAATTCACGCATTTCGCTTGCGGTTGGCAATACCAACGGATCCTGTGGGCCACCAAAGCCGCCCTCCAGATTTTCGCGAGCATGCCATACGCCCATCAGATAGCCACCGGACTTGATGTTTTCAACTAGGTTGTCGAGTGCATCAAATAGATCTGGCTGAGGAATCTGCAGGTAAGCGCAAACGCCAATGTCTACTGGCATCAACACCGATTCAAAACCGGTGGCATCGGCGCGATTGGCAAAACAGAGTTCCGCTACCCCGCGCTCTTCGGCGAATGCCAAGAATTTAGTCAGGGCCTTGCCAGAGAAATCAATGTTCTCTGCTTGCCAACCATGTTCGGCAAACCAAACCGAATTACGCCCCTCGCCACCGGCAAGGTCAATTACTTTTCCGGTCTTGCCAATTTTTTCAATCAGCGGTTCGCAATATTCTTTTACGAAACGATTTACGTCTTTGGTGTAGATGTAATCCGCTACATCAAATTTGGTGTCCCAATAAGACGAATCCAACATGAGATTAATTACTGAACTATGTTCAAGCCGGTTGAAGCGGCAGCGTCTTCAAGACCGCCACCGTTTACCAGCTCGCCAGTGAAGCCCAAGTCGGCCATGATTACGATTGCCTGGCCTGAGCGGTTTCCCGAGCGGCAGTGCACAACGTAGTCGGCAGCCTTGTCTAGCTCAACTACCTTGTCTTTGAAATCTTCTGACATGAAGTCAACAAAGATTGCGCCCTCTAGGTAACCCTCTGCGATTTCGCCCGGGGTACGTACGTCAAGAATTAGAGCCATGATTTTCCTTTACTAAAGATTCAAGAATCGGAATTAACCGATGATGTCGATTGCCTTCATTACGTCTGCCTTGATTGCAACGCGAACTTCTTCGAGTACGCCGGCAGCAACTGGTGAGTCAACGGTGATTACAGAAAGTGCCTTGCCGCCCTTTTGCTGACGAGCAATCTGCATGGCCGCAATGTTGATGTTGGCGTCGGCAAATGCCTTGCCGTAAACCGCAACAATTCCTGGGCGGTCTGCGTAAACCATAAGCACTAGGTGCTCGGCAAGACCAAGCTCAACGTCGTAGCCATTGATGTTCACGATCTTCTGGTGAAGCTTTGGACCAATCACGGTACCTGAAACAGAAGCGCTGGTTCCGTCGGCAAGTGTTGCCTTGATGGTGGTCACGTTGCGGTACTCATCTGACTTTGCATCAACGGTTAGCTTCACGTCAATACCGCGCTGCTCCGCCATAAGCGGTGCGTTCACGTAAGAAACCTGCTCGGTAACTGCATTCTGGAAGAAGCCCTTTAGACCGGCAAGCTTTAGCACTGATACATCGTGTGCAGCAATCTCGCCGCGAACTTCAACTTCAATGGCGGTAACTGAACCACCTGAAATTCCAAATAGAACCTGGCCCAACTTCTCGATAAGTGCAATGCCTGGCTTTACAGATGCGTCAATGTTTCCACCGGCAACGTTTACCGCGTCTGGAACTAGATCTCCGGCGAGCGCCAAGCGAACTGACTTGGCAACTGAGATACCGGCCTTCTCTTGAGCTTCATCGGTTGATGCACCAAGGTGCGGAGTAACCAAAATGTTTGAAAGACCAAGTAGCGGTGAACCCTTTGGTGGCTCGTTTACGAATACGTCTAGACCGGCACCGGCAATCTGGTTTGTGCTTAGCGCCTTGAACAGTGCGTCTTCGTCGATGATGCCACCGCGTGAACAGTTAACGATGCGAAGGTTTGGCTTTGCAATCTTGAACTGAGCCTCGCCGATCATGCCGGTGGTCTCAGGAGTCTTTGGAATGTGAATGGTAATGAAGTCTGATTGCTTCATAACTTCTTCAAGCGATGCAAGCTTTACGCCCATCTGCTCAGCGCGAGCTGGAGTGATGTATGGGTCATAACCAATTAGCTCAACACCAAAACCTGCAAGACGTGCAGCTACCAAACCACCGATGCGGCCAAGGCCCACGATACCTACGGTCTTTTCGTAAAGCTCTGCACCGGTGAACTGTGAGCGCTTCCATTCGTCGCGCTTCAATGATGCGTTTGCATCTGGAATGTGACGAGCAAGTCCAAGCATCTGTGCAATTGCCAACTCGGCAGCTGAAACTACGTTTGAAGTAGGTGCGTTTACAACCATCACACCTGCAGTGGTTGCAGCTTTGATGTCTACGTTGTCTAGACCTACACCGGCACGTGCAACAACCTTTAGGTTTGGTGCGGCCGCGATTGCTTCTGCATCTACCTGAGTTGCAGAGCGAACCAAGATTGCGTTTGCGGTAGCAAGCGCCTTCAAGAGTGCTGGGCGGTCTGTGCCGTCTACGTTTACAACTTCAAAGTCTGGGCCTAAGGCCTCAACGGTTGCAGGTGAAAGCTCTTCGGCAATTAGTACGACTGGCTTAGACAATGGAAATCCTTGATAAGTGGGAGGTTTTGCCCGCGGCGACAGCGACGAGGAACTTGGGTCAATTCTAGCCAAAAAGAAAAGGCCCCCGGCCCTCTATTAGAGAGGCGGACGCCTTTTCGAGACTGGATGGTTGCGGCTTAGCGGGCTGCAACACCTTCCTGGTAGTCATCAGCGTTCTTGATCCATGAGAACAGCTTGCGCAAGGTGCGGCCTACTGCCTCAATTGGGTGAGCCTCACCCTTAGCGCGTAGCGCTAGGAACTCTGGAGCGCCAGCATCCTGATCAGCAACGAAACGCTTAGCAAAGGTACCGTCCTGGATATCGGTTAGAACATCGCGCATGCGGTCCTTAACCTCTGGGCCAATTACGCGTGGACCTGAGATGTAGTCACCGTACTCAGCTGTGTCAGAAACTGACCAACGCTGCTTTGCGATTCCACCCTCGTACATTAGGTCAACGATTAGCTTCAACTCGTGAAGAACCTCGAAGTATGCAACCTCTGGCTGGTAACCAGCTTCGGTTAGAGTCTCGAAGCCGTACTGGATTAGCTGTGAAGCTCCACCGCAAAGTACTGCCTGCTCACCGAACAAGTCGGTCTCGGTCTCTTCAGCGAAAGTGGTCTTAATGGTTCCCGCGCGGGTACCACCGATTGCCTTTGAGTATGAAAGACCTAGTTCAAAAGCTGAACCAGTTGCGTTCTGGTGAATAGCAATAAGGTTTGGAACACCACGACCGCCCTCGTACTCACGACGAACAAGGTGACCTGGGCCCTTTGGAGCTACTAGGAATACGTCAACGCCCTCAGGAGCAGTGATGTAACCGTAGCGAATTGCAAAACCGTGACCGAAAACAAGTGCCTTGCCTGCAGTTAGGTTTGGCTCGATGTCCTGGTTGTAAAGGTCGCGCTGACGTGGGTCTGGTGCAAGCACCACGATAACGTCTGCCCATGCTGATGCTTCAGCAGGAGTTAGAACCTTTAGGCCAGCAGCTTCTGCCTTTGCCTTTGACTTAGAGGTTGCAGGTAGACCAACAACAACATCCACGCCTGAGTCCTTCAGGTTTAGTGAGTGTGCGTGTCCCTGTGAACCATAGCCAAGAACTGCAACTTTGCGACCCTGAATGATCGAAAGGTCTGCATCCTTGTCATAAAAGATTTCAGCCACTTTGTTTCTCCTTGTTTTCTATTTTTTAAGTTTGTTTACTTTAGAACTTTTTCGGTGATTGACTTTGAGCCTCGACCCATAGCCAGTACACCTGATTGAACCAATTCCTTGATGCCGAATGGTTCGAGAACCTTGATGAAGGCCGCGCATTTGGCAGTGTCGCCAGTGACCTCAATGATTAGTGCATCGCTCACAACGTCGATAACGCGTGCACGGAATAAGGTTACTGCCTCCAACACCGCTGAGCGAGTTGACGCATCGGTTCGCACCTTAATAAGCATGTGGTCGCGCTGAACAGCCTGGTCAGCCTCAAGCTCAACAACCTTGATTACGTTGATTAGCTTGTTTAGCTGCTTGGTAACCTGCTCAAGCGGAGCACCCTCAACACCCACCACAACGGTGATGCGAGATAGTCCCTCAACCTCAGTGGTACCCACAGCAAGCGACTCAATGTTGAATCCGCGGCGAGCAAACAGCGCTGCCACACGGGTCAAAATACCTGGCTTGTCTTCAACCAGTAGTGAAAGTACGTGTCTAGACATCTTTACTCCACTCCATCCCAAATCGGCGCCGCATCGCGAGCGTATTGAACTTCGTCGTTTGAAAGACCAGCAGCAACCATTGGCCAAACCATTGCGTCGCGGCTAACGATGAAGTCAATTACCACCGGACGGTCGTTGGTTGCGATTGCCAACTTAATTGCTGCGTCAATCTCTTCTTCTTTTTCAACGCGAATTGCCAAGCAACCGTAAGCCTCTGCCAACTTCACGAAGTCTGGAATCATAAGAGCATCGGTGCCGGTGTGAAGATCGGTGTTTGAGTAGCGCTCGTTGTAGAAAAGTGTTTGCCACTGACGAACCATTCCAAGTGAAGAGTTGTTAATGATCGCAACCTTGATTGGAATGTTGTTGATTGAACAGGTAGCAAGTTCCTGGTTGGTCATCTGGAAACAACCGTCACCATCAATTGCCCAAACCAAACGATCTGGCTGGCCAACCTTGGCACCCATTGCGGCAGGAACTGAGTAACCCATAGTTCCAGCACCGCCAGAGTTCAACCAAGCGTTTGGACGCTCGTACTTAATGAACTGTGCACTCCACATTTGGTGCTGACCAACACCAGCAGCGTAAATTGCTTCCGGACCAGAAAGCTCACCAATGCGCTCAATAACGTGCTGAGGTGAAAGCTTGCCGTCGCCCGCGCTGGTGTAACCCAGTGGGTAGCGCTCAACCAAACCATCAATGAAGCTCCACCACTCTTTTAGATCAGGCTTAGCTGATTTAAGTGCAGCAGGTAGTTCTGCATTTAGCTCGGTAATAACTTCTTTGGCATCGCCAACGATTGGCACATCGGCGAAACGAATCTTGCCGATTTCTGCCGGGTCAATGTCAACGTGAATAACCTTTGCACCAGGTGCAAAGCTCTTTACGTCACCGGTAACACGGTCGTCAAATCGGGCACCAAGAGTAATAAGTAGGTCTGCCTTCTGCAGTGCGGTAACTGCAGGAACGGTACCGTGCATGCCAGGCATACCAAGGTTTTGCTTGTGCGAGTCAGGGAATGCACCGCGCGCCATAAGAGTGGTCACAACCGGTGCGTTGATTAGCTCGGCAAGCTTCAAGAGTTCTTTGTGAGCACCGGCACGAACAACACCGCCACCAACGTAAAGCACAGGCTTCTTTGATTCGGCAATCATTTGTGCTGCTGCCTGAATCTGCTTACCGTGCGGCTTGGTCACCGGCTTGTAACCGGCAAGCTCAACCTTTGGTGGCCAAACGAATTCGGCCTTACCCTGCTGAGCATCCTTTGTGATGTCAACCAGAACTGGACCAGGACGTCCGGTGGTTGCAATCATCACGGCAGCGGCAATGGTCTCTGGAATATCTTCTGCCTTGGTTACCAAGAATGAGTGCTTAGTAATTGGCATGGTGATACCAACAATGTCTGCTTCCTGGAATGCATCGGTACCAATTAGCTTTGAGCCAACCTGACCGGTGATTGCAAGAAGTGGAACAGAGTCCATGTAGGCATCGGCAATTGCGGTTACCAAGTTGGTTGCACCCGGGCCCGATGTTGCAATGCAAACACCAAGACGGCCAGATGCCGATGCGTAACCTTCAGCAGCGTGACCGGCACCCTGCTCGTGGCGCACCAAAATGTGACGGATCTTCTTTGAGTCCATTAGTGGGTCGTAGGTCGGCAAGATTGCGCCGCCTGGCAAACCAAAAACGTGCTCAATACCAAGCATCTCCAGACTGCGAATAATCGCAGCTGCGCCGGTTAGAACTTCGTTAGCCATTTAATTCATTCCTCGTTAGCTGTGCGTGAATCAATTCGAAAATTGATTTGGAATGCGAATTAACCGCAGTACGCGCCCTCTTCTGCAGAGTGCACGAGCTTGGCATATTTCGCGAGAACGCCTCGGGTATAGCGCGGTGGAAGGGGCTGCCAATTTTGCTTGCGGGCAGCCAACTCTTCAGGCTCAACGAGTAGTTCGAGCGATCGAGAAGCGATGTTGACTCGAATCAAGTCTCCATCGCGAACCAGAGCAATTGGTCCACCTTCGGTGGCCTCTGGCGCAATGTGTCCGATGCAAAGGCCGGTTGTGCCGCCTGAGAATCGTCCGTCTGTTAATAGTAGAACATCCTTGCCCAAACCGGCACCCTTAATGGCAGCGGTAATGGCCAACATCTCACGCATGCCAGGGCCACCCTTAGGGCCTTCGTAGCGAATAACCACTACGTCGCCCTTGCCGATCTTGCCCTCGGTAAGTGCATCCATGGCCTCGCGCTCGCGCTCAAACACACGAGCTGGACCAGTGAATTCCTCAAGGTCAAAGCCAGCGGTCTTCACTACGGCACCGTTTGGAGCCATTGTTCCGCGAAGCACAGCAAGACCACCGGTCTTGTGAATTGGGTTGTTGATAGCGCGAATGATCTTGCCATCTGGGTCTGGAGTGTTTACCCCAGCAAGGTTTTCGGCAACGGTCTTGCCGGTCACAGTTAGTGCATCACCGTGAATTAGACCAGCGTCAAGCAGAGCCTTCATCATTACTGGAACACCACCGATACGGTCTACGTCAGTCATTACATACTGACCAAATGGCTTTAGGTCACCCAGGTGAGGTACCTTATCGGCGATGCGGTTGAAGTCATCAAGAGTTAGGTCAACTTCAGCTTCGCGAGCAATTGCAAGAAGGTGAAGCACGGCGTTGGTTGAACCACCAAATGCCATTGTTACCGCAATTGCGTTTTCGAAAGCCTTCTTAGTAAGAATGTCGCGAGCAGTGATGCCAAGACGAAGCAAGTTAACCACCGCTTCACCTGATCGGTGTGCCCAGTTGTCACGGCGACGGTCTGCTGCCGGTGGGGCCGCTGAACCTGGAAGGCTCATGCCAAGTGCTTCTGCAGCTGCAGCCATTGTGTTTGCGGTGTACATACCGCCACAAGCACCTTCACCCGGGCAAATAGCTTTTTCGATGCGCTCGAGGTCACCCTCAGACATCTTTCCTGCCTTACATGCACCAACCGCTTCGAACGCGTCGATGATGGTTACCTGCTTTTCGGTTCCGTCTTCAAGACGAACCCAGCCAGGCATGATTGAACCGGCGTACAAGAACACCGATGAAAGATCTAGTCGAGCAGCGGCCATCAACATGCCAGGCAGTGACTTGTCACAACCGGCAAGAAGAACTGAACCGTCTAGGCGCTCTGCCTGCATAACTGTTTCAACCGAGTCGGCAATAACCTCTCGTGAAACCAAAGAAAAGTGCATGCCCTCGTGACCCATTGAGATGCCATCTGAAACTGAGATGGTTCCGAACTCAAGTGGGTAGCCGCCAGCAGCGTGGACACCTTGCTTTGAAGCTTCAGCCAAACGGTCGAGTGACAAGTTACAAGGAGTAACTTCACTCCATGAGCTGGCCACACCAATTTGAGGCTTGACCCAGTCTTCATCGCCCATACCTACTGCGCGGAGCATGCCTCGAGAGGCGGTCTTCTCAATTCCATCGGTAACGGCACGTGAACGTGGCTTGATATCTACAGACATAGGTTCAAGTCTAATCTTTTTGCCAAGCGTTCTGTAGGGCGAATACCTGTAATTGCCTGCCGAACCAAGAGGTAACCTAATTGGGTGTCTAAGCAATCACTAACCAAGAAGCCTCAGGGCCTCTCCCTCTATACCCGGGCTGCCGAGCTTTCCTCGGCCGTGGTGATTGACCAGTACTCAACCTCTTTTGGCTGGGCAACCAAGTTGCTTGGCAAGTACGAGCGCCAGCACGTGCGCAATATCTATGCATTGGTTCGAATTGCCGACGAAATCGTAGATGGCGCGGCGGCCGAAGCCCTGAACAACTACATTGGTGCCGACCCCCACTCAATGCTGGACAAGTTTGAACAAGAGACTTACCGCGCGGTTGAATGTGGTTTCAGCACAAATCTTGTAATTCACGCTTTTGCCCACACCGCTCGCGAAGCCGGCATCAAGCGCGATCTGATTCAGCCGTTCTTTAATTCAATGCGCACCGATCTGTTTCAGCGAGTGCACGATAAGCGCAGTTTTGAGGCATATGTATATGGCTCGGCCGAGGTGGTTGGTCTGATGTGCTTGCAGGTCTTCTTGAAGAAGGCCTCAACTACAGATCAAGAACGCACCGATTTCGTTGCCGGTGCACGAGCCCTGGGTGCAGCATTCCAAAAGGTTAACTTCTTGCGCGACCTATCGGCCGACTTCGACAAGCTTGGCCGTTCATACTTTCCGCTGGTGCGCGTAGACGATTTCAATAACTCGGAACGCGACCGCTTGGTAGATGACATACGTGCAGATCTTCAGGTTGCAAAGTCTGCTCTGGTAAAACTTCCGGCAGAGTCTCGCCGTGCAGTTGCCGCCGCGCTGATGTTCTTTGAAGAACTAAACGAAAAGGTTGCCGCTACCCCGGCTAACGAACTTATTAAGAAGCGCATTCGCGTTTCTAACCCTAAAAAGATTGTTATTTTAATCAAGGCGTTCTTGGGAGTGTTACCTAAATGAGTCAAAAAACTGCAGTTGTTGTAGGTGGCGGTATCGCGGGACTTGCAACTGCAGGCCTTCTTGCCAAAGCCGGCATGAAGGTGACTGTTCTTGAGGCTCGTGAACGAGTTGGCGGGCGCGCTTACATTTGGGAACAAGACGGTTTCAAATTTGACATGGGCCCTTCTTGGTATTTGATGCCCGATGCATTCAATCAATTCTTCAAATTGATGGGCACCACCGCAGAAAAAGAACTGGAATTGGTTCAGCTTGACCCTGCGTACCAAACTCGCAATGAGGGATTCAACGAAAAACTTATTATTCGAAAAGATCTAGAAAAAAACAAAGAACTTTTTGAATCAATTGAGGCTGGTGCTGGCCAGCGTTTGCAGGATTACATTGATTCGGCAGAAGATGCCTACAAGCTTTCAATCAAGCACTTTCTTTACACAAACTTCCAAAATGCAAAATCATTTGTGCAGCCAGAAGTTATTGCTAGAGCCGGCAGATTTGTAAAGCACCTACTGACTCCCCTAGACACCTTTGCGTCCAAGCATGTAAAAGATGCACGTCTACGCAAGATTCTGAATTTCCCTGCTGTGTTCTTGGGCGCCTCGCCGTACGACACCCCGAGCATGTACCACCTGATGACACACGTGGACATGAACGTTGGAGTCTTCTACCCAATGGGTGGTTTCTACACAATCATTGAGGCAATTGAGCGCCTGGCTAAAAAACACGGCGCAGTGGTACACACCAACTCTCGAGTCACAAAAATTGCAACTGAAAAGGGCAAGGCAACCGGCGTTTACGTTGGCGAAATCTTTTACCCGGCTGACGTAGTGGTTGGCAATGCCGACCTGCACCACATTGAAACAACTCTGCTTGATGCAAAGGACCAGACCCTGCCAGCAAAGTGGTGGGAAGACAAGGTTCCAGGACCATCGGCAATGCTTTTGTTCCTAGGAGTTAAGGGCCGCCTGCCACAGCTTGATCACCACACCCTGTTGTATTCAGATGACTGGGCTAAAAACTTTGAAGAAGTATTCCGCACTCCTGCAGAAAAGAAGAAGCAGGGTGCAACCAGCAAAGTTCCGAACCCTGCCTCGCTTTACATTTGTGCGCCAAGCATCACCGATTCATCGGTTGCACCTGAAGGCTACGAGAACCTCTTTGTATTGGTTCCGGTAGCAGCAGACCCAAGTTTGGGTAAGGGTGGCATCAACGGAAACGGTGATGCAGAGTTCGAAGCAGCAGCCGACGGAATCATTGACCAAATTTCTAAGTGGTGCGAGATTCCAGATTTAGCTGAACGCATTGTGGTTCGCCGCACTATGGGTCCGCAGGATTTTGCCACCGACCTCAACGCTTGGTCAGGTACCGCACTTGGTATGGCACACACTCTTGCACAGAGCGCATTCTTTAGACCAACTAATCAAAGCAAAAAGGTTAAGGGTCTTTACTACGCAGGTCACCACAGCATTCCAGGAATTGGATTGCCGATGTGCTTGATTGGTGCGGAACTTGTTTATAAGCGTCTAATCAATGACAAATCGGCAGGACCTTTGCCGAATGAGATCAAGCCAATCGGCGAGAACGGATGGAAGGGACTCAATTGAGTTTCCTCTACCTGGCGGCCCTGCTTGTTTCACTTGCCGGACTGGCAACCCTTGATTTCAAATTCAAACTGGCTGTTGCAAAAAATAAAAAATACCTTTGCCTGATTTTGGTATCGGTTTTGTTCTTTTTAGTTTGGGACATTGCCGGTATCTCAAGTGGAATCTTCTTTAGAGGCGGTGCCTCACACATCACCGGAATTTTGGTTTACGAAGAAATGCCACTTGAAGAAATTTTCTTTTTGACTTTGCTTAGTTACAGCGCTCTACTTCTACTGAAGGCATTCACTCGCCTCACAAATAAGAATGGCAATAACCGCAAGGTGGGCAAATGACTTACCTTGGCTTGAACGCAGTATTTCTTGGTGCAGTGATTTTGGTTGGCCTTGTATTGCGTGAGCAATTACCGTGGAAGGCCATTGGCCTGGCAACCGGCGCATTGGTTATTGCCACCGCAATCTTTGACAACATCATCGTTGGCACCGGAATTGTTGCCTACGACGAAAACCTAATTCTTGGAATCAAGATTGGCGTTGCTCCTATTGAAGACTTTGCCTACGCACTTGCCGCGCCTCTGCTAATTTCAATAGCAACCAACATCACGACGGGACTCAAGTGGAAGCCATAAAGCAACTGTTCTGGTCTTCGCGACCAGTTTCTTGGATCAACACCGCTTACCCGTTTGCAGTTTCGTATTGGCTAATCTCTGGCAACAACAACGCCACACTTTGGTTGGGCACCCTATTCTTTTTGATTCCCTACAACCTGTTGATGTACGGCATCAATGACGTCTTTGATTACGAGAGCGATTTAAGGAACCCTCGCAAGGGCGGAATTGAAGGCGCGCTGCTTTCGCCTAAGTGGCACCGCCTAACCGTGAATGCAGCGGTGCTTAGCTGTGTGCCGTTCGTTGCATTCCTAACCTTCGTTGGAACTTCGGCATCAACCAGTTGGTTGTACCTGTTCTTGTTTACGGTCATCGCCTACAGCGCCAAGGGGCTCAGATTTAAAGAGAAGCCATTTCTTGATTCGATTACCTCAAGCAGTCACTTTGTAGGCCCAATGATTTTTGGTCTATCGCTGGCCGGCGCAGACCTTGGTGAAACCAAACTGCTCTCGATGATTTTGGCATTTACCCTGTGGGGCATTGCTTCGCACGCTTTTGGTGCGGTGCAAGACGTGCAGGCCGATCGCGAAGGCGGAATCTCATCGATTGCAACCGTGATTGGTGCGCGCGCCACTGTGCGTTTTGCCTTCATGGCCTATTTGGCCGCCGGCTTGCTTGTGCTGAACGCTGGCTGGCCTGGTGCACTTGCCGCAATTGCAGCTATTCCCTACTTGGTAATCGTTGGTCCTTTTTGGAACATCACCGATGCAACTTGCGAAGACGCAAACCGCGGTTGGAAAAAATTCATTTGGCTTAACTTCTTTGCCGGCTTTGTAGTTAGCCTGCTAGTTATTTGGTTCGCCATAACTAGGTAGCACCTCATCGCGATGACGCCAGCGAATTAAGTAGCGCGCGTTAAAGCCAGGACTGCAAATTGCGCAACTGAGCATCTTGGTTGGTTTGCGGTAACGGTAATGCCTATGACCCTGTGAACAAATTCCAATCCAAGTTGCGGTTTCAACGGCAATCTCTGTTCCGGTAAATTTTTCGTCGCGGTAGCCAATTGACTTGGCAACCTTGAGCCACTTCTTGGTGTGCCCCGCGCTCTTACCGGCAAGCGCGTGAGCTATCTCGTGCAACACGACCTGCAGAGTTTCATCCATGTTGTGAATGTCAACCATGTAGCGCGATATTGAAATTATTTTGTCGGTGTAGTTACAAAGGCCTGCACGACGTTTTGCGCTATCAAAAGCAAACGTCCATTCGTTCATGTCTAGGTGTTCGGCCATTTTTGTCTCGGCCATCAATCGCACGTAGTCGTAGCGATCGCAACTCATGCGCAGGTATCGGTGTTTGCCTTTTGAAAATTCGCGGCCAGATTGAAAACCAACATTTTCTAAACGGGCAATGGTTGGTAAGTCGGAAATATCAACAACAGTCTTGATGATTTCTTGGTTTCGCTGGTCAAAATTTTCGGCCAGCATGGAAATCAGTGCGGCTTCGTCATCTAAGAGCGGAGCCAATAATTCATCCTGATAAGCCATATGTTTCAAGGTTACCTTGAAGGATATTTCGAGACCCTAAAGTGCCGATTTAGACTTTTGTGACAAATTTGTAAAACACGCACGCAACATGCCGAAACTGCCTACATGCCTGTATTTACGCCATTAGATTCTTGTTCATGACACAAAATAACTCAGGCTCTGCCAAGGCAACCTCAATCGAAATTAACGATGTACATCCAATTCCATCAGGCGAGCGTCACGGAAAAGCGTGGCACTTGTTCACCGTATGGACTACCCCAAACCTAGAGTTCGCGACAGTTTTTGTTGGTGCGCTTGCAATTGGTTTTGGCCTAAACGTTTGGCAGGGTCTGCTGGCGGTTCTAGTAGGTAACGCACTTGCCGGTATCACCCACGGAATCTTGAGCACCTGGGGTCCAGAAGCTGGTCTTCCTCAGATGGTGCTTGGTCGCAACGCTTTTGGTAAGTGGGGAAACCTAATTCCTTCAGGTATGTCAACTTTGGTTGCCGGTATTGGTTGGTTTGCGGTTAACACAATCTCAGGAACTTTTGCTCTACAGGCACTGTTCCCTGCACTTGGTCTTATCGGCGCTCTAGCCGTGATCATTGTTGTTCAGGTTGGAGTTGCATTCGTTGGTCACAACTTGATTCAGAAGTGGGAACGCTACCTTTCTTACTTCCAGGCAATCGTTTGGGTAATCGTGATTTTTGTTGTGCTTAGCCAGCAGGGTGCATTTGATGTTGCACCTGCAGCTGCAGGCGCAGCTTTCCCATGGGCTGGCTTCACTCTTACCGCCGGTGCTGCTTACGGTTACACCGCTGGTTGGACTGCATTTGCTTCTGACTACACTCGCTACCTACCTGCAACCACAAGCAAGAAGGCTCTTGGCTTGGCCGCTGGTCTTGGTAACTTCACCTCAACCACCTTGATCATGGGTGTTGGTGTGATTGCGTTCAACGCTCTTGCAGGTAACCCTGGCGACTTCTGGGGAATCGCAAACCCAACCTCAACATTCACTGCAGAATTTGACCCAACCTTTGCTGCGATTGTGCTTTTCTCAATCGTGATTGGTTCTGTTTCTGCAAACATCTTGAACGTTTACTCAGGCGCAATGTCATTCTTGGCAATGGGCTTCAAGTTTGGTTTCAAGACTCGTCGTGCAATCATGGTGCTTCTTGCTGGTATTGCCGGTGGTTTGCTTTCATACGTTGGTGTTCTAAACGGTGACGTTGCTCACCAGCTTGATTCATTCTTGCTAGTGGTTTCTTACTGGGTTGCTCCTTGGATTGCAGTTGTACTTACAGAGCGCATTTTGTCTAAGGGCAAGAACGCTGCTGCTCGTGCACTTGCACCTAAGAACTCATGGGCTGGTGCTGCTGCATTCGTAATTGCAACCGCATTCTCAATCTGGGGATTCGCAGCACAGGTTCTTTACACCGGTCCTTTGGCAGCAGCCTGGGGTGTTGGTGACCTAACTGCAGTGGTTGGTTTCGTTGCAGCTTCTGTTCTGTTTGTTGTTTTCAGCAAGCTAGACAAGAACTCAAAGAACTAAGTAATAACTAAAACGAGAGGCCTCGGCGATGAGCGAAATTCAAGTTGGCAAGATCTACGAAACAGATCAAGACAAATTGGGCGTAGCCATCGCCGAGGCACATCTTGGTTTAGCCGAGGGTGGCATTCCGATAGGTGCGGCACTCTTTGATGAAGAAGGCAAGCTACTTGGTAGCGGCCACAATCTGCGCGTGCAAGAAGGCGATGCCTCGATGCACGGCGAAACCAGCGCCTTTAGAAACGCGGGCCGCCAACGCTCGTACCGCAAGGTGACTCTGGCTACCAGCCTCTCCCCTTGCTGGTATTGCTCAGGGCTGATTCGCCAGTTTGGCATTGGCAGGGTCTTGGTTGGCGATGACAAAAACTTTATGGGCGGCCAAGACTGGGTGGCCGAGCACGGTGCCGAGGTGCACGTGATGAACGACCTAGGTCTGATCAAGCTGATGGGTGAGTTCATTGATGCCAACCCAACGCTCTGGAACGAAGACATCGGCGAGGACTGAGCGTGGGCGAAGCTGTGCTGAGACACGCTGTCCGAAGCCCGCACTGCGGTGTGCAACTTAGCAACTTGTGCTTAAAGTCAATCTGACTGTAAGATAGCCCTAGATAAAGTCATAATGACTTTTAGAAGGGTAGTTGGCGTTGAGCGAAGCTCCAGCCTTAGCCGTATCAACGGTGATCTTTACCCTGCGCCCAGATTCAACCGGCTGCATGAAGCTTGCGTTGGCGCTGGTAAAAAGAATTCGTAAACCATTCCAAGGCCAGTGGGCGCTACCGGGCGGCCCGCTAGGCGTGAACGAAGACCTCAGCGATGCCGCATCAAGAAATCTTTTTGAGACCACTGGTTTGCAACCCCGATACCTAGAGCAGCTTTACGCATTCGGAAGTTTGGACCGCTCCCCTGGCAGCAACATCAAAGACCGAGTCGTATCGATTGTTTATTGGGCTCTGGTTGGCAGCGACGAAGCGGCCGAGGCAATTGAGAGCGAAAACGTTTCTTGGTTTTGGGCTGACGAACTAGACAAGCTTGCCTTTGATCACAACCTAATTGTCGATTATGCGCTTTGGCGTTTGCGCAACAAATTGGAATACAGCCGATTGGCTCACGGGTTCCTTGGCGAACGTTTCACTCTTGCGCAGTTGCGTGAGGTTTACGAGGCAGTACTGGGCCGCGAACTTGACCCGGGTAACTTCCGCCGCATGGTTGAAGCCAACGGTGCAGTGGTTGCCACCGGAGAACGCCTTGAGGGCACCCGCCACCGACCGCCGCAGCTTTACCGCTACGACTCATCAATTGATCTAACCGATCAAGGCCCACTAAGAAACAGCACCAACAAACAGGAGAAAAAGAAATGACCACAGCATCGGTCAACGAGCGCATTCAACTAATCGTTAGAGGCGCATCGAAAGAATCAACCTGCAGCCCATCGCTGGCCAAAGGCCCTTGGGAATTTGATGGTGGTCCGGTTTCTTATGGCCCAGGCGCTTCAAGCGAAGATGTGATTCCAGGCAACTCTCCAAAGCAAGGTGTGCTGCCAGATGAATACAAGAGCGCAACCGATGAAGAACTGCACGAACGAATTCGTGCGGCTAAGCAGACACTTGGTGACAAGGTAGTGATTCTTGGTCACTTCTATCAGCGCGACGAAATTGTGCAGCACGCTGATTACCTGGGTGACTCATTTCAACTTGCCAACGCAGCTAAGGCTCACCCAGAAGCCGAGGCAATCGTTTTTTGCGGCGTGCACTTTATGGCAGAGACCGCGGACATTCTTTCTGCCGATAACCAAGCCGTGATCTTGCCTAACCTTGCTGCCGGTTGTTCAATGGCCGACATGGCAGACATTGACTCTGTCACCCAGTGCTGGGATGAGCTGACCGCGCTTTACGGCAAGGAGCCAGATGCCCATGGCCGCATGCCAATAATTCCGGTGACCTACATGAACTCATCTGCTGCCTTGAAGGGCTTCTGCGGTGAGAACGGCGGCATCGTGTGCACCTCATCAAACGCCGAGATTGTTTTGAAGTGGGCATTTGAGCGTGGGCAGCGCGTGCTGTTCTTTCCAGATCAGCACCTAGGCCGCAACACAGCCAAGGCCATGGGTGTATCGCTCGACGAGATGCCGCTTTGGCACGGTCGCAAGGAACTTGGCGGAAACACCAAGCAGCAACTGCTTGATTCAAAGGTGATTCTTTGGAACGGCTTCTGCAGCGTGCACAAGAGATTCAATGTTGGCCAGATCGAAAAGGCCCGTGCCGAGTTCCCGGGAGTACGAGTGATTGTGCACCCTGAATGCCCGATGGATGTAGTTGATGCTGCTGATGAATACGGCTCAACCGATTACATTCGCAAGGCGGTTGAAGCAGCTACAGAACCAACAACCTTTGCAATTGGTACCGAGGTGAACATGGTGCAGCGCCTTGCCGCTCAACACCCAGAGCACAACATCTTCTGCCTAGACCCTGTGGTTTGCCCTTGCTCAACCATGTATCGAATTCACCCGGGCTACCTTGCTTGGGTACTTGAGCGTTTGGTAGCCGGCGACGTCGTAAACCAAATCACAGTTGATGCAAAGGTAAGCAAGACCGCTGCCGTTGCACTTGAGCGCATGTTGGCGGCAAAGCCTCTCTAATGAAAAAACTTGTAGTTATTGGAAGCGGCGTAGCCGGATTAATTGCGGCGGTTGAAGCCAGCAAAACTCACGAAGTGGTTTTGGTTACGAAATCAAACCTCGCCGAAAGCAACACTCACTACGCACAGGGTGGAATTGCCGCGGTAACCGCAGACGACGATTCAATAGCGGCTCACGTTGCCGACACCCTTTCTGCGGGTGCCGACTACTGCTATGAACCAGCCGTTGAGGTGCTTTGCAAAGAAGGCCCAGAGCGCATCAACGACTTGATTCGTTTTGGTGTTGATTTTGATAAGCAGGGTGCAAAGTATGCACTTGGTCTCGAGGCCGCACACTCACACGCACGCATCTTGCACGCGGGTGGAGACACCACTGGTGCCGATATCAGCAAGGCTCTAGTAGAAACCTTGCGCGCAACCGCAACCGAAATTCACGAATACACATTTGTGGTTGATTTTGAAATCAAGAACGGTGTGGTAATTGGTGTGCACCTGCTTGATGCATCGGGGCGTCACTTTGTTGAAGCCGATGCAGTTATTTTGGCTAGTGGTGGTGCCGGTCAGCTTTATCGTCACACCACCAACCCAAACGTGACTACCGGTGATGGTGTTGCCGCAGCGTTCCGCGCCGGTGCCGAACTTGCCGATGTTGAGTTTTACCAATTTCACCCAACCGCACTTGCCGTGCCAGGTTCGTTCCTAATTTCAGAAGCAGTTCGCGGCGATGGCGCAGTGTTGATTAACAACAAGGGTGAACGCTTCATGCAAAAGATTCACAAGGATGCCGAGCTTGCTCCGCGCGATGTGGTTGCTCGCGGCATTCAGGCCGAGATGCTTTCACAGGGCGGCCAGCCGGTGTTGCTAGATGCCACCGCACTTGGCGCCGAATTCTTGAACAAGAGATTCCCAAGCATTAATAAGACAACCCGCTCGTACGGTTTGGACTGGAGCAGGAACCCGATTCCGGTAACTCCAGCCGCGCACTACTGGATGGGTGGAGTGGCAACCGATACCTGGGGCCGAACATCTGTGAAGGGTCTTTTTGCAGTTGGTGAGGCTGGCTGCAACGGTGCTCACGGCGCCAACCGCTTGGCTTCAAACTCACTTCTGGAATCAATTGTTTTTGCAAGGCGTGCTGTTCAGGTGCTTGATGAAACTTGGCCAGATCAGGCGGCAAGCGTGCGCTGGCGCGAAACCGGTTTGCTAACTGAGATTGAGTTGCAAGATGAATCGGACAACACCACACCTAAGCAATCACGCAATGTGGTTGACCGCGTGGAATTGCAGACCCTGATGTGGGACAAGGTTGGCCTTGCTCGCACCGGAAGCCAGCTAATCGAAACTCGCGATGAACTTGAAAAATGGCGTTCTGCAGATATCAGCAACCGTCTATTCACCGACTGGGAAGACGCAAACCTCTTGCTGCTTTCAAGAGCTGTAACTGCATCTGCTTTGGCAAGAGAAGAATCTCGCGGTGGTCACTACCGTTTGGATTACCCAAACACCAACCCGGCCATGGCAAAACCAATCACCATTGTCAGAAAGGCTAAATAATGCTGACTCAAGAATTGATTAATCAGGTTGTTGGCGCTGCCCTAAAAGAAGACGCACCAAATGGTGATGTGACCTCAGAACACTTGATTCCCTCTGATGCCACAGCGGTAGCCGAATTGGCTGCTCGCGAGCCGGGCGTATTCAGCGGTGCCGAAGTTTTTATTGCCGCCTTCAAATTGACCGATGCTTCATTGCAGGTTGAAATGAAAATCAAAGACGGCGAGAAATTTGAAAAGGGGCAACTGCTGGCAGTAGTTACCGGTTCTGCTCGAGCAGTGCTAACCGCAGAGCGCATCGGGTTGAATTTTGTTCAACGCATGTGCGGCATTGCCACTTTGACTTCCGCCTACGTTGCTAAGGTTGCCGGCACCAAGGCAAACATTCTTGATACCCGCAAGACCACTCCAGGTTTGCGCGCGTTTGAGCGCCAGGCCGTGCTTAATGGTGGCGGTCGTAACCACAGGTTCTCACTTAGCGACATGGTGATGGCCAAAGATAATCACCTTGCAGTCCTTACTCGCGGTGGTAAAGATTTGACCACCGAGCTAAAGCGCGTACGCACCGAGCTTCCTACGGGAATGAAGCTTGAAGTTGAGGTGGACCGCCTAGATCAGATTGCTGCTGTTCTTGCTGCCGAGGTTGACATCATCATGCTTGATAACTTCAACCTGACCGATCTTCGTAAGGGCGTCGAACTTATTGGCGGCAAGTGCGTAGTGGAGGCATCTGGTGGCGTGAATCTAGACACCGTTGGCGAGATTGCCAAAACCGGCGTAGACGTAATTTCAGTTGGCGCTCTCACTCACAGCGCCCGTGCGCTTGACCTAGGCCTTGACGTAAAGATCAACTAATGACAAATCCTTCAGCGGTTATTTACCTAGACCACGCGGCCACTACCCCGGTGAAACCCGCGGCGTTGCAGGCGGCCTGGCCATGGCTAACTTCTGAATTTGGAAACCCATCTAGCACTCACGAGTTTGGATCGCGCGCAGCCGCTGCACTTGAAGATGCTCGTAAAAAAGTTGCCGCGTTCTTTGGCGTTCGTGCTTCTGAAATTACTTTTACCTCTGGTGGCACCGAGAGCGACAACCTTGCAATTGTTGGGCTGGCATTGGCTAATCCGCGAGGCAAGCACATCGTTAGCGCACGCACCGAACACGAAGCCGTGCTGGCCTCAATTGATTACCTGGTGCGAGTTCACGGCTTTGAAGTGACCTGGGCTGAGCTTGATGAATTTGGTCAGGTGCAAAACCTTGCCGACTGCCTAAGACCAGAAACAACGCTTGTTTCGCTGATGACCAGCAATAACGAGACTGGCACCGTGCACCCAATTGCCGAGTTGGCTAAGTTGACCCACGAAAATGGCGCTTTATTTCACACCGATGCCGTTCAGGCGGTTGGTTGGCAAGAACTAAATGTGCCAGAACTTGGCGTTGATGCACTTAGTGTTTCTGGTCACAAATTTGGTGCGCCAAAGGGCTCAGGAGTCTTAGTGCTTCGAGCGGGAAAGCATGTTGAACCGTTGATTCACGGCGGTGGCCAAGAAAGTGGTTTGCGCTCTGGCACAGAAAACGTTGCCTGGGCTGTTGCAATTGCAAATGCACTGGATGAGCTTCGTGAAACTAACGCAGACCTAAAAGCTGCAGCCATGATGCGCGATGAATTCATTACAGAAGTACTAAGCACCGTGCCGAATGCAAAGTTGACCGGCCACCCGGTAAATCGCCAAGCAAACATCGCTTCGTTCACCTTGCAGGGAGTTAGCGGTGAGGCCGTGCTGCTAGAACTTGAACGTCGCGGAATTATTGTGTCTAGCGGTTCAGCTTGTGCTGCCGGCAGCGATGAGCCATCACACGTTTTGGTTGCCTTAGGAATACAAGCAGAGGTTGCCCAGACCGCTGTGCGTTTTAGTTTTGCTCACGATACAACTCGCGAAGACTTGCACGCTGCGGCTAAGGCACTTGCCGAAGCGGTATCGGTGTTTATTTAGGAATTGATTGCACTTAGGCTCACCTGGTTGCCCCAAGGGTCATCAAGGTGAATGGTTTGGCCATCGTTTCGCACGGCAACCTTTGAAGTCTTTAGGCGCTCTTCAACCGCACCCACCGCATCGGCATCTGGAAGCAAAATAGAAACGTCTCGCAAGCCCAGAGTTGGCTGGCGCAAACCGGCTCCCCTGCTTCGCCAAATATTCATGGCCATGTGGTGGTGGTAGCCGCCGGCACTTACGAAAAGTGCAGTGCCGCCCCAGTTCAAAGTGACATCAAAGCCAAGCTTGTTCACGTAGAAATCCTGAGCCTGCTCAACAGAGCCAACGCTTAGGTGCACGTGGCCAATGTTTGAAGCACTGTCTTCAACTTTTTGTGGCAGATTCTCGCGCAGGAAAGCGTTTGGGTCTAGGCCAAAAGTTCCCATCTCAATCTCGCCGTGCTTCCAGCTCCAGTTGGTGCGTGCGCGGTCCCAATAAAGTTCAACGCCATTGTTTTCTGGATCGTCAAAATAGAAAGCTTCACTAACTAGGTGATCGGCGCTGCCGGTGAATGAACCCGGGTACTTAGCTGCAACCGATGCCACTGCCCAAGCAAGCTGCGCTTTGGTGTCAAACAAGAATGCGGTGTGAAACAAACCAGCTTGGTTGTCACTTGCGTGTTTCATTTCTGGTGCGTGCTCAAGAATTAGCGATGGCGTGGTGCCTCGACCAAGAATTGCAGAGCCAGCTACCTGGGAAATTAGATCTAGGCCAACCGCGTCTCGGTAATAGGCAATCATCAGGTCAAGATTTTTTACACGCAGGGTAACTGCACCCATCGAAAGATTTGCTGGCAAACTCATGGTTTTAATCTAGGGGGGCTAGACAAGTTTTGCAACAAGGCTTAAATAAAAAATTCCAGCCCTCGTGAGAAGGAACTGGAATTTCGTGCACCCCCCGGGACTTGAACCCGGAACCCACTGATTAAGAGTCAGTTGCTCTGCCGATTGAGCTAGAGGTGCGAATCGCGCTGAAACAGCGCAACGAGATAAAACTTTAGCACAAACCTGACCTAGACTTTGGTCTATGAGCGCATCAGAGAGACTAGAAGTAGGCGCAAAAGCCCCTGCTTTCAAGGTGTTGGATCAGGACGGCAAGAAGGTATCGCTAGCCGATTACAAGGGCAAGAAAGTCATCTTGTACTTCTACCCAGCCGCGTCTACCCCGGGCTGCACCAAAGAGGCCTGCGACTTCAATGACAACCTGAACCCATTCAAAAAGGCCGGCTACACCGTTTTGGGAATCAGCCCAGACGCCCCAGCCAAGCTTCTGAAGTTCAAGGAAAACCAGGACCTCAACTTCTCACTTTTGAGCGACCCAGACCTTGATGTGCACAAGACCTATGGCGCCTATGGCACCAAGAGCATGTATGGCCGCACCTACGAAGGCGTAATTCGCTCAACCTTTGCCATCGACGAAAAGGGCAAGGTTTCTTTGGCCCTCTACAACGTCAAGGCAACCGGCCACGTGGCCATGTTGCGCAAGCTTCTAGATATCTAGGTCTTTCTCGATCGTTCCCATTGTGGCGGCAACGACTTTTTTGCTGAGCAGCAGTGCCAAAACCACCACCGATGGAATGATCAGCGACCAGCCAATGGCCTGGCTGCCGAACTGCCCACTGAAGCTACCGGTGGCCACAGCCAACTGAACCAGCTGCCAAAAAACACCGCCTGATCTGGCCCAGCGCTTGCCCTTGAAGAGACTAAAAGCCACATAAATTACCCAAACCGCCGCTGCGGCTACGAGGGCAAATAATGCCACGGAGGTCACCAGGCTTTTGGTGTCTCCGGTCACTAGCGCAAGCCCTAGACGGGCCACCAGGACCCCTACAAACACGCCCTCAAGGGCCACTAATCCAGCGGCAACTACCAGGCCAACTGGGCGTATTTCTTGGGCTTTAGCCATGGGGTCCTCAATATTGGGTATTGCCATCCGGGGGTGCGTGTGGCACGATTTTCACAGGACGAAAACCGCTTTTATTAGCGTAAATCACCTTTCAGGAAGATGTTTTCACCTCGTTTGACCACTGGTCAAAGCAACACACGACATAAAGGAATAGCGTCATATATGGACATGCAATGGCTAAACGAATCACGTTGCCTAACCGAAGACCCGGAACTATTTTTTCCGGTAGGTAATACAGGTCCAGCAGTTGACCAGATCGATCAGGCCAAGGCCGTTTGCCGCGAATGTGGCGTTTCTACTCAGTGCCTTGAGTATGCGATCAAAGAAAACCAGGACACCGGAGTTTGGGGTGGACTTAGCGAAGATGAGCGTAAGTCTCTAAAGCGCAAGTACGCCAGAGCACGCCGAGCTGGTTAATAGCAACTTTGAAAAACCCGTCCTATTGGACGGGTTTTTTGTTTAAAGCGGAATGCTGATTGCCACCCTGGCGCCACCCTCTGAAGGTGATGACCAGTGAATGCTTCCGCGAAGCTCACCCTCAATGAGGGTGCGAATGATTTGAGTTCCAAGACCGGCGCCAACCTTGCCGTCGGTGAGGCCCTTGCCGTTATCGGAAACGGTGATGGAAATTTGCTTAGGTTTGCGCTCTGCGTTCACAGCAACCACACCACTTCTATCGGCCAATCCGTGCTCAACCGCGTTGGTCACGATCTCGGTTAGTGCAACCGCAAGCGGCGTTGCAATCTCACTTCGCAACTGACCAAACTTGCCGTCAATCAACGTCTTGATAGATGTGTTCAAGCTAGAAGCAACCTCGGTGGCCAGCATCAAGATGCGGTCAAACACCTCGTCAAAATTAACGTCCTGGCTAAGGCCTTCACTAAGGGTGTCGTGCACAAGTGCAATAGCCGAAACTCGGCGCATGGCCTGCTCGAGTGACTCTTTGGCCTCGGCGCTTTGGCTTCTGCGGGATTGAATTCTCAGAAGGCTGGCAACGGTTTGCAAGTTGTTCTTCACGCGGTGGTGAATCTCGCGAATGGTTGCATCCTTGGTGATCAATTCACGCTCTTGCTTGCGAAGTTCGGTTGCGTCACGGCAAAGCACAATTGCACCAACGCGCTTACCATGTGCCTTTAGCGGAATCGCACGCACGGTAAGCGTGACACTTCTTGATTCCATATCGGTGCGCCAAGGTGCGCGGCCGGTTAGCACCAAAGGCAAAGACTCATCTATGTTCTTGCCCTTAAGAATTTGAGTTGAAGCAGCCGCCAGAGAAACGCCTTCAAGCTCACCCTGAATTCCCAAGCGGTTGAAAGCAGAAAGTCCGTTGGGGCTAGCAAAGGTAACCACCCCGTCTTCATCGAGTCTCAACAAACCATCGTTTGCACGTGGTGCTCCGCGGCGAGGCCCGGTTGGGTTTGAAAAGTCTGGGTAGTTTCCCTCGGCAACCATCACCAAAAGATCGTTTCCGCAACCTAGGTAATTAAGTTGCAAACGGTTAGGCATGATTACCTCGGTCAAATTTGTGTGGCGAGTAACCACGGCAATTGGCTCTGAAGTAACTTCATCTGACTTGGTAGAAAGTTTGCGACGAACCGGCACCGCACTCAAACGAGTTGTGGTGCCATCAGAACCGGCCTGCGCTTTAGTGTCAACTGTTTGTCCGGTTTCAAAAGCCTGCTTAACCTGTGCAGCCCATTCCTTGCGAACTGGCTCACCGCTAATGTCACGATAAAAAATTGTGGCCGCCGATGAAGGACGCGCGTGACCGGCGGCAACGAAACTGCCATCGGGTGTTGGAAGCCAAAGAACTAGGTCGGCAAAGACGAGGTCGGCAACCAGCTGCCAGTCTGCCTGCAAGAGATTAAGCCACTCAATGTCAGCGTGAGAGGCACGCCCGTGGGTCTTATTAATCTCGCTAAGTGTTGACACCTAACCGAGTTTAGCCACCGACTTTGCAAGGCGCTTGTCTAACTTATTGCGCTCCCCCAGAATTCTGCTTTTGGTAAACAGTGAAATGGCAAGCCTTGCTTGCGACGACCTCTTGCCCAACGCCAATGGCAGCGAAGCCTTGGTTGCGGCATCGGCTGCCGCAGGGTCATCGGGTATAAAACCGGCAACCTCAAATTGACCCAACCGTGCCAGTGTCTCTGCTATTTGCGACTTAGCAGAATTACCCAACACCGATGACCTGAGGCGATTCACCAAGGTGAGCACCTCGCCCACCGGCTGCAAATCTGTGAGTGAACTCATGGCATCCAGATGCCTAGCCACCGATACCGGATCTGCTCCGCAAACCGCAATCACCAGATTGGAATTTTGCAGCGACCACCTGGTGATTTCGTTTCGTTCCACCATTGAATGTGGTGCCCTGAGCTGAGCCTCAATGCCCGGCGCCAAGTCCAAAAGGATGAAATCAAAATCCTCACTCACGGTTTGGATAAGCCCGGCCATTGCATCACTATTTAGTTCCGGCCAGCGTGAGCTACTGCTGAGTCCGGTCATCACAGTTAGGACCTCACCCGATAATTCCAGCTCTACACTCAACCGCCGCAATTGTTCGAGGTCAAATCTCTGCTGATTCACCAGACGGAATGCCGCGGCTATACCTGCCGGGTGATCGTTTAGCCCAAGCATCACATCAATTGACGGTGCCTGGGTATCGGTGTCAATAAGTAAAACTCGTTTGCCACTCTCAACTAGCTCGGCAGCAATGGAACAGGCCAAGGTGGTTCTGCCGGGTGAACCCGGTGCAGACCACAGCGAAACAAGTTTGGCCTTAGCCATTATTTACAGGCAACTCTTCGGCCAGGGTTGGGCGCAAGATCAACGAGATGCTGTCACCCTTGGCAATTGAACTAAGCACCGGGCCTACCGCCTCAACCGGCACCCAGAGTTCCACCGCCGGAGTCTGGTTAGCAAACATTTCTTTGTTCTCAATCAACTGCGAAACCTCGGCGCCTAAAACCAAGACATATGGTTCGCCAAATACTTTGTTCTCATCGATTGGTGCAACCCATAAATCAACCGATGCCCCAGCGATGAGCCCGACCGGTAAGCCCATTGCCGATTGCACAACCACTGGTACTCGCTCATCGATGGCGGCGCTAGCCAGCATGCTGCGTGGAATAAGTTGGCCCGCGCGAATTGGACCAAGCAGATAACTACCGCTTGGCAAATCACCCACCTTGAGGTACGCGGTGGCACTGGAGCCAAGATTGGCGTCTGCCACCTTGGTGTCTGAGATTGCAAAGGTGCTGCCCGCTGGCAGGTCGCGTTCGGCAACCAAATATTCATCGGTGTGGTTGTTTACCGAAATTACGTAGTTCACCGCACCGGCGGCAAGGCAGAAAAGGGCGAATACCATCAGCAGGTTCTTGGCCATGGCGCTCTGTGGAGACTTTAGTTTTCTTGGTCTGGTCATATCATCAGCAAACTTGGTTTCAAATTTTGTCGCTTGGGTTATCCACAATTTGGATGGAAATTTGCGAAGTCGCGGAAATTGGCACAAAGAATGTTTTGGGATCAAGTTTTGAGCAGACTTCAAGAAGGCCGTTTTGAGCGATCTGCAACGTTGCCGCGTTTTGAAAATCAGAGCCAATCAACTTCCATCTGATTGGGCACGGTGTCTTTATGCCCTCTATAAAGCTGCCAAGGCTTGCATCGGTGGCTCGAGTGGGCGGAAAATCTTGCGATGCAAGTTTTTTGAAGTTTATTTTGGCTACCGAATTTAGGAGGTAAAAATGCCAGACCGAATCGCTTGGGCTCAGCCCGGAGATGAAATCACTTCCAAGCACGGCCGTAACTAATTCAACAATTTGTTTATCCAAAGTTTGCAGAACAACCAAGTTTGAGTCTTCGAAAAAACTTTTCCGTTGACTTTCTTGCAACGTTGCAGCAAACTGCGCTTCCAAATCTTCAAAGATATCTTCGATGTGCATCTTGCAAGTATCGGTAGGAATTTGCAAGAAAAAATTAAGTTATCCACAGATTTTTTAAACCTCTTGTATCCGATTATTCACAGGTCTAGCGTCGGAATTCTTAGGGAAGAGTTTTCTAAGGGGGAAGAAATTCTCATTAATTAAGAAAGTTGGAAACTTAAATGCCAACAGAAAAAGGAAAAATAGGAGATTCAAAACAGATCCAACGCAATGTAAAGAATCTAAAACAAGCTGCAGACTTCTTTGGTCCGCAGTACAACAAAACAGCAGAACTGCCTGATCCTGAGGCAAGCCTCAAAGCATTGGCCACCGGAGTGGTTGAGGTTATTTCCGGGTCTAGGCCGATTGATCAATTGGCTCGCCTGCTAAACGATGACGTTTACCAGAGACTTGCTCGCCGGGCAGCTCAGGCGCGAGAAACCAGGAACCAGCTTGGTCAAAAACCAAAGCACCCAAACATCTCGGTTCACAACATGATGAATTCTTCGCCACGCGACGGTGTTGTGGAGTCTGTGGTTTTGCTTAACACGCAACGCCGCTTGAGTGCAGTTACTATCCGCCTAGAAGGCATCAACAACCGCTGGCGAGCAACAGCCGTTAGCGTGCTCTAAGCAAACAATTTCCGCGGATTACGAGCGGAAGAATGAGCTACCAGAACCGTCGGCAGGCTTCTGCTGACCCTGGTTCTCGTTCTTCTGCTCGTTGGCACGGGCCTCGTTGGCACCGTGTGCCTCGGCTGCACCATCTTCATTAGGGGCAATGTAAGTCAACTGTGACGGGTCAACCGCCGGAGCTGGAGTTACCTCAACCTCAATGTTGAATAGGAAGCCAATAGCCTCTTCCTTGATGGCACCCATCATCTGCTGGAACATGCCGTAGCCCTCGCGCTGGTATTCAACCAGAGGGTCACGCTGTGCCATTGCACGAAGGCCAATGCCTTCTTTTAGGTAGTCCATCTCGTAAAGGTGATCGCGCCACTTGCGGTCAACAACCGAAAGCACAACACGACGCTCTAGCTCACGCATGGCTGTCTCACCGATCTTCTCGGTGCGCTTTGCGTAGGCAACCTTTGCATCAGAAACAAGTTCACGGGTCAACCAGGCCTTGGTTAGCTTTGAACGGTTACCCGCCTCGGCCAATACCTCGCTGATTTCAAGACCAACTGGGTAGATTGCCTTTAGCTCTGTCCATAGCGCTTCAAGATCCCAGTCGTTACCGGCTGCATCTGAAACGTGGCTCTCAACAATGTTGTCGATTGCATCGGCCAAGAAAGTTTCAACGCGCATTGCGATGTCGTCACCCTCAAGAATGTGGCGGCGGTCGCTGTAGATTGCCTCACGCTGACGGTTTAGAACATCATCATATTTCAAAACGTTCTTGCGAATCTCGGCGTTGCGACCTTCAACCTGTGACTGTGCACTCTGAATTGCGCGGCTAACAATCTTTGATTCAATCGCGGTGTCATCAGGCACCGATGCACGGTTCATTAGAGAACTTGCAGCACCAGAGTTGAACAGACGCATTAGGTCATCGGTCAATGAAAGGTAGAAACGAGATTCACCCTTGTCACCCTGACGACCGGCACGACCACGAAGCTGGTTGTCGATGCGGCGTGATTCGTGACGCTCAGTACCTAGAACGTAAAGACCACCAACTGCAAGAACCTTTTCGGCTTCTTCGGCAACGGTCTCTTTGATCTTGGCAAATTCTTCGGCCCAGGCTGCTTCGTACTCTGCTGGGTTTTCATCGTTGTTCAAACCGCGCTTGCTAAGAGCATCAACGGTTAGGAACTCGGCGTTACCACCAAGCATCACGTCAGTACCGCGACCAGCCATGTTGGTAGCAACGGTAACCGCACCCAAACGACCAGCCTGAGCAACGATTGCTGCTTCACGTGCGTGGTTCTTTGCGTTCAATACTTCGTGACGCACACCCTCTTTAGCCAGAAGCTTAGAAAGGTACTCGCTCTTCTCAACGCTGGTGGTACCAACCAAAACTGGCTGACCATTCTTGTGACGCTCAGCAATGTCGCGCACAACCATGTTGAATTTGATTTCTTCGTTCTTGTAAATCAAGTCTGACTGGTCAAGACGAATCATCGGTTTGTTAGTTGGAATTGGAACAACACCCAACTTGTAGGTAGACATGAATTCGGCTGCTTCAGTTTCTGCAGTACCGGTCATACCTGAAAGCTTGTTGTAAAGACGGAAGTAGTTCTGCAGGGTCACGGTAGCCAGGGTCTGGTTCTCGGCCTTAACCTCAACACCTTCCTTGGCCTCGATTGCCTGGTGAATACCTTCGTTGTATCGGCGACCGGCAAGAATACGACCGGTGTGCTCATCAACAATTAGAACTTCGCCGTTCATAACTACGTAGTCTTTGTCGCGCTTGAACAGCGCCTTGGCGCGAATTGAGTTGTTCAAGAACGAAATCAGCGGAGTGTTTGCTGACTCGTAAAGGTTTCCGATGCCTAGGTAATCTTCAACCTTGGCAATACCAGGCTCGAGAATTCCAACGGTGCGCTTCTTCTCGTCAACTTCGTAGTCAATAACAGGCTGAAGTTTTTCGGCAATCTTTGAGAACTCGTTGAACCAACGGTTGGCCTCACCCGATGAAGGACCAGAGATGATCAGCGGAGTACGGGCCTCGTCGATAAGGATTGAGTCAACCTCGTCAACCACTGCAAAGAAATGACCGCGCTGAACCATGTCTTGCTGCTGCCACGCCATGTTGTCGCGCAGGTAGTCAAAACCAAATTCGTTGTTGGTTCCATAAGTAATGTCGGCAAGGTACTGCTGACGACGCTCGTGTGGGTCTTGGCCAGAAATGATGCAACCGGTGGTCATACCAAGGGCGCGGAACACGCGACCCATCAGGTCTGATTGGTAACTTGCCAAAAAGTCGTTCACGGTAATTACGTGCACACCGCGACCGGCAATTGCGTTTAGGTAAGCAGGCAGAGTTGCCACCAAAGTCTTACCTTCACCGGTGCGCATTTCGGCAATGTTGCCAAGGTGAAGTGCGGCACCACCCATTAGCTGAACGTCAAAGTGACGCATACCCAAGGTGCGCTTTGAAGCTTCGCGAACAGCGGCAAAGGCTTCAGGAAGTAGGTCGTCAAGGCTCTCGCCGGCACCGTAGCGCTCGCGTAGAACGTTGGTCTCGTTGGCTAGCTCTTCATCGCTGAGGTGACTGAAGTCTTCCTCAAGAGCGTTTACTGCCTCGGCATAGTTGCGAAGTTTGGCCAAAAGGCGGCCTTCGCCGGCGCGCAGTAGTTTGTCGATGATTGATGCCAAGATTTTGCTCCATACCGTTTGATTGGTTCTGGGTTCAATCTTAGGCGAAACCCCCTAACCCATAAGGGCCAGGGGGTTTCCCACAGGATGCTCTAAGAATGGCTATTTCAGCGTGATAACGCCATAGTTCCAACCCTTGCGGCGGTAAACCACGCTTGGTTTATCGGTTTCGGAATCGTGAAATAGGTAGAAATCATGCCCAATCAGCTCCATGTGATAAAGGGCATCATCAACGGTCATTGGGTTGGCCTCAAACTGCTTGCGGCGAATCACAACCGGGCTCTCCCCCAGGTCTGGGCCGGCATCGGCAGCAGCCGGAACCTGCTTACCCAACAGCACGTCGGAATCAGCCGGGCGAATGTCAATCTCGGCAAAGTCGTGAGCGGTTAGCTCGCTGGTGCCGATTGAACCGTGGTGGTGCTTGCGGCGATCTGCGGCTCGGCGAAGTCGCTCAGATAACTTGCCGAAAGCAATGTCAAAGGCGGCAAACTTATCGCCAGCGTGAGCCTCGGCACGAATTACGTGACCGGGCTCAAAGACAGTCAACTCAACCTGGTCTTCGGGGCCGGAATTTCGGCTGTGATCGTGTCTGGTCACTTTGATATCTAGCGACTGCACCTTATGAGCTAGCTGCTCCACTTTGTGGGTTCTGTCGGCTACGTATTCTCGAAAGCGATCCGAGACGGTGAGGTTGCGGGCGGTGATGTTAACTTCCATGTTGACCTCATATCTACAGGCAACATTGCCTGTGAATGAAAGGTATACCTTAAACGGCCGCTTTGTTTGGTTTTTGCCTATTTTTTGGAAGTGTCTCGGCAAAGGTTAGAAAACCGCCAACACCGATGCCCACGGCGGCAAGGCTCCTGGCAGCCTCGCTGAGGGTGGCGCCAGTTGTGACGATGTCGTCGACCAGCCAAACCAGGTTGGCTGTAGAAAACTCTTTGGCCCGCATTGACCCAATCAGGTTGCTTCTGCGCTCATGCCCATCGAGCGCTGCTTGATCTTGAACTTCGCGACCAAGTGAGATTAGGTTTGCCACTTTGATCAGCCGGTTCTGGGTACGAGCAACTTCTTTGGTAATTGCATTTGCCAAAATCAAAGCGGGGTTGAAACCGCGTTTTTGAAATGAAGCGGTTTTGCTTGGCATTGGCACCAGCACCTCACAATCGTTTGGCATGTGCAGCGCAATCTCTTTGGCTAGAGACTTGGCAATTGATGTTTGTGAATTTTCTTTGAGCTCATGAATTACCTGAGCGACTTCATTTGTGTATTCGCAAATCGCAATCCCGCTGAGTTCAAACCTTCGTACCTCACGAAATCCGGTGAGGTGAATCTTGCGACAGGAACTGCAAATTGGTGAGCCTATGCTGCGGCAAATCACGCAGCGTGAAGGCAGAACTAAATTTAGGAATTCTTCAAAGGTGCTCACCCAATGATTTTGAGTCTAGGCGCGCAGCCTTGGTATCGGTTTGAAAAAATTGTGGATTAGTAATCAGCTCTAATTGGCTGGGAAACGAAGTGCCTTCACGCCGTCGCGCACTTTGACCCAGCTTGAACCGCGGAACTGATACATCACACCGTAGGAATCAAGAATGTAAATCAGCGAGGCCTGGCCAGAACCAACAATTGTTGAACCCGAGGTGAAAGTTGGCAAGCTGCGTGAGTCTCCGCCGATCATGGTGACCATAGGTTGCATGTACTGCGAAGCCTGCGATTCAAGTAAACCAATGCGAATGTTGTCTAGCCAGGTTGCCGAGTATGCATTTGATGTGGCGATTGGTTCAAACGCTGTACCCAAACTCATTGGATCTCCGTTTTCATTGCGCACGATTGCAGCAACCTGCACCTTGCTCTTGGCACTAGTGCCGCTGACCACAAGCAACCTTGAGCCCTCTGAGCTAATTGACAGGCTCAATCTCTGCGAGCCGGCTAACCAACCAGATAAGAAACTAATTCTGCGACCCTGCGAATCAAACACCATCAGCGGGCGCTTGCCGTCCTTAGGCACTACCCAGGTATAGCCATCAACGTCAACAATCGGAGCTAGATATTCACTGCCCGACGTTAGTAGTTGTGGCGCTTCGCTTGGGCGGTTGAGGTAAGTCAAGTAAACGCCGGTTGGTGAGCCTAATGCCAAAAGTTTTTCGTCAACGTTCAAACCAAAGGTGGTTGCATCAACTTTGTCGACAAACTCCTTGCCCATATCAAGCGGGCTGGTTTGTGAAACTCCAAGGTGCACGAGCTCATCACTAAGCAAAGCAACTGGCGTTGAGATTTGAATCTGAGAAGTTGAGTATCCCCAGTTTGCAGATTCCAATACACCGCGTTCAATGGTTACCTGAACCGAGTAAACGCTGCTTAGCTGCAGAAGGGTTTCGCGAATCTGCACCTGCATTAGTTTGCGGTTAATTGCCGAGGCTCGCAAAGCGCGTGAGGAAAGGTCAACCGAGGCAACACCATCGGCAACGGTAACGCTGCTGAGTGTGAGTCTGGTGCCGCTAGGAATTGAAGTTCTAACCGCAGGCTGCAGCCACTCGCTTGGGCCACCTAGAAGTGCGTTTACCAATCGGGTGCTGGTTGAAGCCCTAGATGGGAACCAACGCACATCTGGCACCAAGTGCTTTTGCTGGTTGTCGAAGAAGTAAACGGCATAGGCCTTGAACACAACATCAAATACCGGGCGAATAACCATGGTTAGGTTTGGTGCATTATTTATGCGCCAGTTGCCACCTTCTTTAGTGAAGGTAATTTGAATTGAGCGAGTGGTGCCGGCCGGTGCCGCCTGGTACTGACCGCGCTCGTTAATGGTTGCCGAGATTGGAACAACTACGGTTGCCGAGTCGTTATCGGAGAGTGTGATGGTTGGCTTACCGTCTTGAACCAAAACCTCAGAGTTTGGTTTCCAGTCGGCGTTGAATTCTTTGGCCAGGTAGGTGCGGGCAACCGCGTAGTCATTTTGCGGACCGGTGCCGGCATTCATAAAGCCAAGCAAGATTTCCTCTTGTGTTGCACCCTCTGCCGGACTTGATGGTGAGTAGTAGAGGTAATCGGTTTCCAAACCAGACTCAACGTTCGGTCCGGTCTTGATCTCACCGCCCTTAGGCAGCTGAGCACATGCAGAAGTAAACGCCAACAGCATTGCAAGAGAAGCAATCAAAACAATTCTTAGTGACTTAGTCATTTGCACGCGCCTTACTGCTTTCAACCTGTGAACGCTTTGGCGGTAGTGGCAAAGGTGACTGCGTGAAGATCATGCCCTGACGTCTTGGCAGGGTCAACCTAAATGAAGCACCTTCGTTTGGCTTTGCCCACACCTGCAACCAGCCGCCATGTAGCTGGGTGTCTTCAAGTGAAATTGCAAGGCCCAAACCGGTACCACCGGTGGTGCGCTTACGTGCAGGGTCTGCTCGCCAGAAGCGGTCGAATACGCGGTCGACTTCTGCACGCGACATACCAACACCAGCATCGGTCACACTTACGGCCACTGCAGAATCGCTGAGCCCTACCGCAACTCGGATTGGGCGCGATTCACCGTGCTCGATTGCGTTTGCCAAAAGGTTTCGCACTAGTCGCTCAATGCGGCGGCCATCAACTTCAACATCAACCGGTCCAGCAGGAATTTCAATTTCAATTAACGAACCGCGACTCTGCGCCAAAGGCTCAAGACCGGCGATTGCCGAACCAACGATTCCGTTGAGGTCCTGAATCTCAAGGTCGGCGGCCACGGCACCGGCGTCGTACCGGGAAATTTCTAGCAGGTCGTTTAGCAAGACTTCAAAGCGTTCAATCTGGTCGTGCATCAACTCGGCCGAACGCTTGGCGGCTGGCTCAAGCTTTTCGCGGCTGGCAAAAATAACGTCACCGGCAAGTTTGATAGTGGTCAGCGGTGTTCTAAGTTCGTGCGAAACATCGGACACAAATCTTTGTTGCATCTTGGAAACGCTGGCAAGTTTTGTAATTTGTTTTTGAAGCGAATCGGCCATGCGGTTGAAAGATCTAGCCAAGGTTGCAATAACGTCTTCACCGCGTTCGGTGAGGCGGCGGTCCAATGCACCTTCGGCGATTTCCTCGGAAACCTCGGCCGCTACCTGTACCGGCCTAACCAGCCAGTTAGTCACGAAGTAGCTAACCGCACCAATCATGAACAACAGAATGAGCATGCCCCAGAACAAAACGCTCTGCACAAAATCAAGAGTCTGCTGCTCACCATTCAAGTCAAAAACAAGGTACAGCTCGTACTTGCCCGCCAATGGAATTTCGATTGGTGCACCAACGACAACACCCGGGTGCACCGATCCGTTAATCTGAGGCAAACCAATTGCCTGATAGGTAAGCCGGCCGGTGGAATTTCTAACCTGAGACTTTAGATCAACCGGAATAACCGCAGTATCAAGATCGGCAGAGATAGGGCTTTGCAGAATCTGTGCACCAACTTGGCCGGGCGTTCTAAGCAGAGCAACTTTTCTTGAATCGCTAGTTCCAGAAGATTCAAGTGAAGGAACCACGGAATTTAGAAGCGACTGCAGCGCAATTTCATCGGTGACCGTAGAAGCAGAGAAAGTATTTTGAACCTCTACTACCCCGCGCTCTGACTCAGCAAGAATCTGAGAGACGCGAGTTTGATAAAGACCATTACCAATTGAGTAAGAAAGAAACCCGCCCACAACAAGCAGTGCAACACCAGAAAGCACTACGGTCGTGAAAACAGCGCGAACCTGCAGGAATCGGCGGAAGAGACCGAGCGCCCAATCAATGGCGGCTCGAAGTGCCATTTAGCCTTGGCCAGCCTTATAACCAATTCCGCGAACGGTGGTCACGATTTTTGGATTGTCTACGTCGTCTTCGATTTTTGAACGCAGACGCTGCACGTGCACGTTCACCAAACGAGTGTCTGCCTTGTAGTGGTAACCCCAAACAAGTTCAAGCAGCATCTCTCGAGTGAATACCTGCTTTGGCTTTAGCGCCAGAGTTAGCAAAAGATTAAATTCAAGCGGAGTAAGCAATAGCTTTTCGGTGCCGCGACGAACTTCGTGGCCAACAATGTCCAGAGTCAAAGGACCAATCTGAACAGTCTCGCTGTCTGCCTTCTCTAGTGGGCGAAGTCGCGCACGAATACGAGCTAGCAAAACTGTTGGATCAAAAGGCTTAACAACGTAGTCATCTGCACCGGCTTCAAGTCCGCGAACAACATCTTCGCTTTCGGTCTTGGCAGTCAACATGATGATTGGTGTTCCAGAGTTTGCGCGAATTTCCTTGCAAACTTCGATGCCGTCTTTACCCGGCAACATCACGTCAAGAAGGACCAGGTCTGGCTCTGCCTTCTTGAATGCGTCTAGAGCACCGGTACCGGCATCGTGGTAGCTGACCTCAAAGCCTTCGGCCTCAAGCACAATGCCCACCATCTCGCGAAGCGCGTTGTCGTCATCAACGACCAAAATCTTGTGCGCCATGTGCTCCTCGTATCTTGTTGCTATTAGTAGCGGTAGTGATCCACTTTGTATGGACCTGCTACTGGTACACCAATATAGCGGGCTTGCTCAGTGCTCAACTGTGTCAATTCAACACCAAGAGCGCTCAAGTGCAAACGTGCAACTTTTTCGTCGAGGGTCTTTGGCAGGATGTGCACGCCCAATGGGTACTCGGCTGTCTTGGTGAACAGCTCAATCTGGGCCAAAACCTGGTTGGCAAATGAGGTGCTCATCACAAAACTTGGGTGGCCGGTGGCGTTGCCAAGGTTCATCAGACGGCCCTCAGAAAGAATCAACACCGATCTACCGTTCGGCAGGCGCCACTCGTGAACCTGTGGCTTGATTTCAATTTTCTCCACGCCAGGAATCTGGTTGATGCCAGCCATGTCAACTTCGTCATCAAAGTGACCAACGTTGGCAACGATTGCCTGGTGCTTCATCTTTAGCAGGTGCTCTGGCTTGATGATTGCAGTGTTGCCGGTCGCGGTAACAAAGATGTCTACGGTTTCAATCACAGATTCAAGGGTTGCAACCTGGAAGCCATCCATCACTGCCTGAAGTGCACAAATTGGATCAATCTCGCTCACGATGACTCGTGCACCCTGACCTCGAAGCGCCTCGGCAGAACCCTTACCCACGTCACCGTAGCCGGCAACGAAACAGGTCTTGCCGCCCATCAAGGTATCGGTTGCGCGGTTTAGGCCGTCTGGCAATGAGTGACGAATACCGTACTTGTTATCAAACTTAGATTTGGTAACCGAGTCATTCACGTTGATTGCCGGGAACAAAAGTTCGCCGCGCTTGTGGAATTCGTAAAGACGGTGAACACCGGTTGTGGTTTCCTCGGTCACGCCTTTGATTTCGGCTGCGATGCGAGTGAATCGGGTTGGGTCATTTTTTAATGACGCGCGAAGCAATTCAAGAATCACACCGTATTCGTGACTGTCGTCTGCTCCGGTAGCCGGAACAGAACCGGCAAGCTCAAACTCGCGGCCCTTGTGAACCAAAAGTGTTGCGTCGCCACCGTCGTCAAGAATCATGTTTGGGCCGGTGTAGTTTTCACCAGCAGCTTCGGCCTCTGCAGACCAATCAAAAATGCGGTCGGTGCACCACCAGTACTCTTCAAGGCTCTCGCCCTTCCAAGCAAAAACCGGAGTTCCCTGTGGGTCTTCAACGGTTCCGTTTGCGCCAACTACAACGGCGGCGGCTGCTTCATCTTGAGTTGAAAAGATGTTGCAAGATGCCCAACGCACCTGTGCGCCAAGAGCAACCAGGGTCTCAATCAAAATTGCGGTCTGCACTGTCATGTGCAAAGAACCGGTGATACGCGCACCTTTAAGTGGTTGCGCTGCAGAAAATTCTGAACGAAGTGCCACTAGGCCTGGCATCTCGTTTTCGGCAAGGCGAATCTGGTGACGGCCGGCTACAGCCAGTGAAAGATCGGCAACTTTGAAATCAAACTTGGTTTTGGTTTGAGACATTTTTATGCTTTCTGCTGGATGAGGCCTAGAACCTCATCACGGATCTGGATCATCAAAGCTTCAGATGAAGCCTCGACGTTTAAACGAAGCAATGGCTCTGTGTTCGAAGCTCGAACGTTGAACCACCACCATGAACCAGCATCAGCAGGCTTGCCTAGCTCTTGTTTGTTTCTTGCGGTAATGCCATCGAACTCGTCAAAGCCTGCACGAGATGCAAAGGCATCCTGCACACGTGACTTGGCCGCTGGCACGTCTGAAACGGTTGAGTTAATCTCACCGCTTAAGTAATAAGGGTTGTACTGCTTTGCGAATTCCGAAAGTGGCGAACTTTGTGAACCAAATTCAGCCAACACGTGCATTGCCGCCAACATTCCGTTGTCTGCACCCCAGAAGTCTCTGAAGTAATAGTGCGCAGAGTGCTCGCCACCAAAAATAGCTTTGGTTTCGGCCATCTTGTCTTTGATTAGCGAGTGACCAACCTTGGTCTTTACTGGCTTTGCGCCTTCTTCGGCAATTACCTCTTCAACCACGCGTGAGGTCAAAAGATTGTGCAGCACAGTGATTGGTGCACCAGGGTTGGTTGCCTTTTCGCGAGCAATCTCGCGACGAGCAACAATTGCGGCAACTGCAGATGGTGTAACTGGCTCGCCAAGTTCATCAATCACAAAGCAACGGTCGGCATCGCCATCAAATGCCAAACCGATATCTGCACCGTGTTCAACAACTGCCTTTTGAAGATCAACCAGGTTTTTTGGATCAAGCGGATTTGCTTCGTGGTTAGGGAAGGTTCCGTCTAGCTCAAAGTACATTGGGATGATCTGAAGTGGTAGCGCCTCAAGATCGCTGGCGTGACCCAGAACTGCCGGCACTGTCATGCCACCCATTCCGTTACCGGCATCAACAACAACCTTTAGTGGGCGAATTGAACTTAGGTCAACAAGCTCGCGAAGGTAGCTTGCGTACTGAACCAAAATGTGAAGGTCGCGGTAGGTTCCTGGCTCATCAACTTCTTCTAGACCGTCTTGCAAATAAACCTTTGCGCGATCGCGAATTGCAGCCAGGCCGGTGTCAAGGCTGATGCCACGTGCGCCAGCACGAGAAAACTTAATTCCGTTATAGGTGGCCGGGTTGTGGCTAGCGGTAAACATTGCTGCCGGAGCATCAAGTACACCAGAGGCAAAGTAGGACTCATCGGTTGAGCAAAGTCCGATTGAAACAACGTTGGCTCCTCGAGCCTGTGCGCCAATGGCAAATGCGTCGGCAAACTCCGGGGATGAATCGCGCATATCGTGACCAACGATTACGTCTTGGCCGGCTGCGCCCAGTTCGTCTACGAAACCGGCGGCTAGCGCAGTCACAATTTCAGTGGTGAGTGACTTGCCTACTAAACCGCGTACGTCGTAAGTCTTGACGATCGCATCCCAATCAATATTCATTAGGCCAAGTTTACCAAGCGGGCATGGGGCCTAAATTGCCACCCATAAACTGGAGCCATGGCTGACCTGGGGCGCACAAACCGCGTAGATAGAGACCGTCACGGTCGAGGCATGCGCCAGCCCCTAATCACCAACCTGCTTCCCGGCGGCCGGAGGCTATCGGGGTTTGAGCAAATTGTTTCGGGCACCGTGGAGTACCTAAAGAATGCCTGGCCCGAGGAACTGATTGATCTGGACTGGGAGGTCATGGATGCCCCAGCGATCAACCCGGAATCTAAGAACGTGCGCCGCTGGGCGGTGAAGCGCGATCAAATGAAGATTGTGATTTACCGATTGCCGATTGAAAGACTTGGCCACCATCGCCGCACCGACGCCCTGCACGAGCGCATGCACATTGAGGAATATGTTTTTGCTGCAGTTGGTCACTTGATTGGCAAAGACCCCTGGGATCTGGTGCCAGACCGCTACCGCGATTAGCGGACGTTAACCTCTACCTTGCCGCCGGCATTCTTCTGATCCAATACCGATAGGTTTGCGACGGTTCCGTCGATATCCATAATCAAGTTTGCGTAAATCGCTGACTCACTCCCGGTGAATGAATATGTAGAGCCAGGTGATACCACCAAGACATCAATTGCACCGGTCTTGTCGTTGTAGACGCAAAGCTTAGAGATTCCAACATTTGGAATTGTGATGTTTCTCTTGCCGGTGAATTTTTCGGCAGCCGGAATCCAAGTGAAATCAGGTGCGGTGCTTGCGGTAACTCTTGGCAACATCACCGATGCTTGAATTTCAACATCAGCTGAAAGTACCGCCACGAAGTCGCCGTCTTTCAAACCGGCAATTGGAATGTCAAGCACTGTGCCAGGTTTTACAGTCTGGCGAACCACCGTGCCAAATGTTTTTGCATTTGAACCGGCAACCTGTGCAGTGACAGTGGCCTGTTGATTGCCAGGCACAAACACACGCAGCACCGGAACTAGATCTTTGTAATCGGCATTGGCAGCGGCAAGTTTTGCTGCAGTCTTGGCACCACGAATAAAGATTCCAGGAATTACAAGATTCTTGGCGAACTCTGGAGACGGTGAAACGTAATCAACACCGCCGGCCGAAAGACCGCGCACCGTGCGCTGCTGAATCCAACCGGCAATTTCTCCGCCGTTAGAGGTGACGTGCGTCATGAAGCTCTTGGTCTTTGGCACCACTCCAGAGAGTGGAACAACGGTTGACTTACCGGCAACAACCGCAATGCCGTTTAGGCCAGGCGCCTCAACCGAACCGGCCTCACTAAAAATCTCCAGGCTTACGGTGGCATCAACTTCGCTAACGTTGCGCAGCACCAACAAGGCTTCGCGACCCGTGGTGGTGTCTCCGCCCAGCAACCAGAAATCATTGCTTGGCAACTGGCAGTTGGTAGCGGCAAGGCCTTTGAGGGTTGCACCTGATGCGTTTTGGTACTGACTTGCATTCAAAAGAACCGAGCCCTGAGTCACCGAATCATTCGCCGCCGAAACCGTGTAGACACCGCTATTGGTGCTTAGGGTTGCTCCGGAATTTGAATTGAACTGTGCGGCATAGCTCTCGGTGCCAACGTGAGCGAAGTTGCCAAGCGTTGTGCCATTGGCCCCGCCAGCCTTATAAAGCGAGCCTGGGCAGGCAAGCTTTAGATCTCTGGCTTTTACCGACAACTCAGTTGATGCCGGCACGGTGCCGATCTGTAATTTCAACGCCGGTGCAAATAAGGTGCCACCCACCAGGGCTACAAGAACAATCAGCAGAATGGAAACTTTTTTGAACATTAGTTTTCGTCACCCGCCTCAACAAAAATCTCACTGTCGCCTGATACTCGGCGACGTTGGTTAGTGGTTGGAATTGCAAGCAGCACAAAACCTAATAGAACGGTGAGCTGCACGACCTTAGTGATTGACCAAGGCGAGGTTTGCTGTAGCTGTGCGTTTAGAAGTTCTTGGCTAGGAGTACGCACTCGCCAAAGTCTGCCAAAATCTGTTGAACCTACTGACTCAAGTTCCTTAACCGAATCCAAACCAATTGCCAACTGGCTTGAGATTGCCGAGGTCTGATCTGGCACCAGCACGTAGCCCACTCCAGCCTTATCGATTGTTGACTTCAAATCAGTCCCGTTAGCCGAAGCCAAGTCAGCAACCAATTGCGAGACGGTCTCGTATTCGCTGGCACGAGTTTGTTTCACCGAGTTCAACGCAAAACGGTAACTAAGACTCACATCTTCTAACTGCACGCCATCGCCAGAAACAATTTCGGCACCAAAAAGAATTGAGCCGTCTGGTTTAACTTCGGGATTAATCACCAGCATTTTTAGCGCACTGCCCTGAGCGGCCTCGGCTGCAACGATAGATGGCACCACGCGGCCATTGGTGTAACTAAGGCCTGGGTTTGCAGTAACTAGAAGAGCAAGGCTAGGCAACAGGGAAACAAACGCCAGGGCTGCACCTATTACCTTGCGAGCACGGCTTGCCTTTATTTCATTTAGGGCAAGCGCCAACAGGATTGCAATTAGCAAACCAAAAAGACCCAGCAGTGCCGCAGGTGAACCGTTTACGAAATCAACTGACCTCACGCTTGAACCCACGCCCACTGCCGCAAACGAAAGTCCAGAAACTAACCATGCTGTTGCTGCCGTTGCGATTGCGGCGATCCAAACCACAAAGGCTGTTCCCCAGCGCTTGCTGATCAGTGCCAAGAGCGCAAACAACAGTACCGGAATCATTACCCAGCCCGATACCTGACCGACGAACGGAAGTTCAAAACCAAAGCTGCTGCCACCAAGCATTAGTTGCCACAGCGGAACGCTTGCACTCTGAAGAGGCAAGCCCGGGTCGGCAAAAATTGCTAGCGGTTCAAAGATGCCAACTAGGTAATAGAGAACGGTTGGACCAAAGACCGCCGCTGCCGGTAGCGGAATCCAAATCAAGAAACCAATCTTGCGAATGCGCACCAAAATAACCAACGCAAGTGCAACCAACAGAATCGGCAGAGTGTTTGGCGCGCTTGCAGAAATTACAAAAAGTAAAAGACCGGCAACTGCAACCCATGACCAAGTCTGAGTTGAGAAGTTTGCCTTACCAATACCAGCCGCACGCGCAACGGTAAAGACAAACCAAGGCAACGCAAGCTGCGCAATCACTGCAGGAATTCGTGCTTCCTGTTGCGCAAGAGTAAGTGCTGGCCATAGAGCGTAGGTCAGGGCCGCAGCAATGCGAACAAAGGTTGATTCACTAATCAGCGAAACCACGCGCCAGGCACCGGAAAAAGCAATTGCCTTTGCCAGCAATAAAAGAATCGCCAGCGAAAGTGAAGGTGCCCAGAAAGTAAGTGAGCCCAGAGCGGTCAACACCCACACAAAAGGATCGCTTGGACCAAAATAGCCAAGGCCTATCGGTTGAAAACTTGCACCGGCTCTTGAAAAGAGTGAAACCCAAGAATCGCTAAGTGGTAGAAGTCCGCCACCATTGGCCGCCTGATTGGTTGGCCAAAACACAAAGCTCAAGGCGGTTAGTGCTGTGGCAACCCAAAGCGCACCAGAAGCTACGAACCCCGATGCACTTGCGGTTTGCTCTACTTCAAACTCGCCTCGCTCAAAAGCGGCCAAGGTTGCCTGCGATTGCTCGCGCTCAAGAGCCGCGCGGTTTGAGTTTCTAACCTGCTGCCAAGATGCCCTGAGGCTGTTCAACTTAGAAAACTTGATTTGACTGGTTCTAGAAATATTTGAGCGGCTTGAGAATCTGGCGCCAACGGTAAAGAAACCCCAAGCGGCTGAAGCCAGCTCAGACCAAATACGGTCCGGGCGCTTTGCAGCTACTCGCCCTACTGCCCTACCCAAACCAATAATCGGAAGTAGTAGCCAAAACAAGAGAGCCACCGGCAACGGGGCGTAAGCAAGGCGCAAATGAATGGCAGCTCTTCTAAGTGCTGACTTTGGGTTGGTGCCTAACCAAGCGCGGTCGCGCAACCCCTGCATGGCTAACGAAGCGTGCGCAACTTTTGCTTGAGGCACAACAATTACTCGGTGACCGGCCATGCGTGCACGAATTGAAAAATCAAAGTCAGCGGCAAGTTCTGGCGAAGCCGGGTCTAGCCCATCAAGTTGTTTCAGAACATCAAAACGAATAAGGGCCGCGGCGGTACCGACCGCAAGTACGTCGTCCATGTCATCGTGCTGCGATTGATCGAGTTCGTTATTTACGATCGAAAACAAATCACCAAATGGAGTGAGTGTAAGACCAAGTTGAGAAACGAGTTTGTCGTTTTGCCAGTCCACAAGTTTTGGAGCAGCAATTGCAACCGACGGTGATTGCTCGATGGCACGAAGCATTTCGGCGAGCGCTTGAGGCTGAGGTGCGCTGTCATCGTGCAGCAACCAGATCCATTCAGCATCTTCTATGTGCTTGGTCGCATAGGTAAGAGATTGTTGAAGTGAATAGGTGCTTGGAAGTTTGTGTAATTCGTTTAGCCCGTTGGCGGTTGCAATTTCTGCGCAATCATCTTTTTTAGATGTATCAACAACAACGATTCGATCAACCGGGCGACTTTGTTTTTTTAGTGCAGCAATCGTGGCCGCAAAATAATTAGGTTCGTCGTTAACTACAACGACGGCTACTACAGAAGGTTTCATGATCAACGGCTTAAAGCCGTGAGATTAAGCGCGCTTCTTAAGCTTGCGACGCTCGCGCTCTGACAAACCACCCCAGATACCAAAACGCTCATCGTTCTCTAGTGCGTAGTCAAGGCACTGAGCCTTTACTTCGCAACCGGTGCAGATACGTTTTGCATCACGGGTTGAGCCACCCTTTTCAGGGAAGAACGCCTCCGGGTCTGTCTGAGCACAAAGTGCGTCAGCTTGCCATGCAAGAGGATCACTTTCAGGATCTGAGTATGCCCCCGCGACACCTAGTCGAATTGGATCGATAAACCAGTTTTCTGGCACACGATTACGACTGTCCATAACTTCTATTCCCTATTCCGAATTGCCGATCGCCATTGAGCGCGTTCGGAAACCCTATGGATAATTCCTTGAAAGTAATTACACTCTTGTAATTCGGTCCGTGTCAAGTTGAGATTGGTCAACCCTAAGGGGTGGCCTGAGGCTTGAATCCGGGTTTTTAGGCCTTGGATGCGGCTAAAAAGGCCGTTCCAGAGCCAGAAATACTGAAAAACTTCGCTTCAGGACTCATATATGCCGCTTCTCCACGGCGCAAAACCATGCGTTCCTCTTTACTATTGCTAACCGCAATCTCCCCCGCGGTGCAAAGAATTACGCACTCGCCAGGCAGATTCAAGTCGGCCATCAGGCGCTCCCCACTCGGCTCGGCTCGGTAGAGCAAGAAGTCATCGGTGTTGCACGGGTACTGCACGAGTCCGGCGGTTAGTTCTTTTGGCTGAACCAGCGGCACATGACCAGCGGTGAAATCAACTACCTTCTCAAGCTCGGCAACATCAATGTGTTTGGCGGTCAGACCTCCGCGCAGAACGTTGTCTGAGGCCGCCATCAACTCAACACCCAACCCCGATAGGTACGCGTGGATGTTTCCGGCGGGCAAGAACACCGCTTGACCCGGCTCAAGGTAAATGTGATTCATGATCATAGCCAGCATCACACCAGGGTCGCCCGGGTAAAACAGGTTCAACTTTTCGGCCAGTGCAAAGCGCGCATCAAAATCGGCCATGGTGGTTAGCTCAGCAGCGATACCATCAAAATTGCCACGACGATCAAGGATGTTGCTAAAAAGTTTTTGCAATCCGTTTTCTTGACCCAGCAATTCGCGCCAGGTTGCCGCAATTGAACGCAGGCCATCGGAGACTCCGGTGTGAGTCTCAACGTCTTCTAGCAGGGCATCAATCTCGGCAATTGGCTTGAAGCCACAAAGCGCCTCAAAATCGGAAAGCGCAACTATCACCTCTGGCTTGTGCTTATCGTCTTTATAGTTTCGGTTGCTGGCGCTGATTGCAATGCCCAATGCATTCTCGCGAGCAAAGCCTTCTTCAGCCTGATGCGTGCTTGGGTGAGCCTGAATAGAAAGCGGCTTATCGGCAGCCAAAATCTTTAGCAAAAAAGAAAGCTGGTGTCCGCTCAGGTGTTGCACCAGAGTTTCATTTGGTTGTTCGGTAAGCACCGATGGCGAACTCGGGTGGGTACCAAACCAGATCTCGGCCATCGGTTCGTTGGTAGCCGGAATGCCAAAGTAATCGCTGATTAGGGTACGGGAGCCCCAGGCGTAATTACGCGCCTGATTGCTGATTTTGATTAGCAATGCTCCCCTTTCAACTTGCGGCTCTAAGCCTAACTTCAGCACGGCGAATTAGACTTGAACAACTCCCAACCGGAAAGTTGCAATGACTGCACTGACTAGACCAATTCGCGTGATTTTCAACACGCGCGAAAAGGGCTACCGCACCAAGACTTGGACTGCATCGGTTGGCGTATTTACACTTATGGCCGGCGACGCAGTTCGCTACAGCATTGGTTGGTTTGGCTGGGGCGCCGTATTGGTGCTGACCCTCGCGATGGCCATGTACCTACTAATCAAAGGCGGGGCCAAGGCCAGCCTTCGTGAAATCAAATGGCCACTGCGGCTCTTCTTAGGCTGGATGACCCTGAGCATTTTGTGGTCGGCTTACCCCGCGGTCTCGGCGCTTGCAGTTTTCAGTCAAATCTCAACCACGGCTTTTGCTTTGTTCCTAGTGGCGCAATTTAGCTGGCGACACCTTTTAAGAATCTTTGCCAATGTAATTCGCTTCGTGCTTGGTGCATCTTTTATTTTTGAGTTGATTGCCTCGGCAATCATTCACGGACCAATAGCACCGATATTCAAAAACTACAGCGGTGAAAAACCTCCGGCTGCTGCCTTCTACTGGACACAGGGCCACCTTTTTGATGGCGACCGCATTCAGGGAATCGTTGGCAATTCAAATCTTTTGGCATTCGTGGCAATGCTTGGCGTCGTGGTTTTTGCCGTTGAGTACGCAATCATCGGTACCAAGCGCTGGATTAGCGCAGTTTGCATAGTGGCATCGCTGGCAACAATTCTTTTGGCAAAATCTGCGGGTATTGGTTTTGCCATGACCGCAATCGTGATTGCGGCAATCGTCTCGATTGCTGCCGAAGGTAAAGATCGCGAAACCAGACACAAGTACTACCGGGTTGCATATGCGTTTGCCGGAACTGTTGCAGTCTTGGTTGCATTCTTCCGCGCAGAAGTTTTTGAATTCTTTGGCAAGAGCCCAGACATGACCGGCCGAAGTGGCATTTGGAAACTAGTGCTTGGTTTGGTTGAACAAAGGCCACTTGCTGGTTGGGGTTGGACCGGGCATTGGATGCCTGGGGTGAAGCCTTTTGAAGGTTTAGTTGTAATTCGTCACGTGCCTTATTACCAAGCCCACAACGCATACCTAGATGTGACCATGCAACTTGGTGTAATTGGTGCAATTCTTTTTGCAATTTTGCTTGTAGTTACTTTTGTAAAGCTTTGGCGTCTTGCAGTTCGTCACACCGTGGCTCTTTATCTTTGGCCGATTTTGGTGTTCATGGGGCTACTGGTTTGGAGCCTCACTGAGAGCCGCATGCTGATTGAAATTGGTTGGACCCTGTTGATGCTTTTTGCCATCAAGGTCAACGAACCGGAAGAAATGCTTGAGCCGCGTGGACGCTCACCAAAGCGGGCCAGAATTTTCAACTTCCGCTGGCGCCGCTAACTAAGGAACTGTAAGTACCGCACCCAGCTGTAGATTGTTTTTATTTGTGATCTTTGGGTTTGCAGCAGTAAGTGACGCATCGGTCACTCCCCACTTAGACAAGTACGCAACAATCTTGTTCCAGTAATCACCAGATACCACCGTGTAAGTCTTTGGCTTGGCCGTGCTTGAAGTAGGTGCTGGGCTTGGGCTAGCGGTTGCCTTTGGAGTAGCCGAAGGGCTTGGGCTGGCTGACGGACTTGAAGAAGGACTCGGCGAAACACTAGGAGCCGGAGTTGGGTCAACCGGAACAATTGGTGCGCCAGCATCAAAGGCATCGGTGTTCATGGTTGAACCGGCAGCCTTGCCATCTTTAATGCGAGTTAGGAAGTATGGGCCAACCAAAACTGCTTTGGCTGCGGTGCCGCGTAGCTTCTCGTAGGCAGCGGCATCTTTAATTAGGCGCTTAGTCTGCGCCTCAATTAGGTAGTACTTCTTATCAGCAGTCTTTACGAAGCGTCCAAGGCCAGTGGTTGATTTTGCAATTACCGCACAGGTGGTGGCATCCAAAGTGAGACCGCGGCCTGGGTAGTGGCTGGCATCAACGGCAGAGACCGTGTAGAACTTTCCGGTGATTGCAATCAAGTAGTTTTCGCCGCATACAAACTTCACGCCGCTTGCCTTGGTGGTCTTGGTGTAGCCCTTTAGCTGTGCACTGGTTAGCGATCGTGCCGAGGTCAACCCCAGTAGTGCAGCCTGGTTTGAATCCGATACAACCAGCGCACGTTTGAAGCCATCAATCATGTAACCGGCGCTACCAACGCGCACATAGGTGCCCGGCGCAATCGCCGGACTACCGGTTGGAATCTGAGCGAACGCAGAGTTTGAAAGTGTTTGTGTTTTTACGCTCTTTACTCCAGCTGCAAACTTTGCGGCATCGGCAGCTACCAAAAGCGGGCGCTTCACACCATCAACCACTAAGTGCACATTCTTAATTGCAGTTGACTTGGCAAACAGAATTGGCTCAACCTCGGTTGGCGCGTTTGGAATCAAAGCCAGGAAGTCGTCGGAAACAATAGGTGCATCTTTTGAAAGCAGCTTGGCGTCGGTGACTTTACGCTTGCCATCTTTTGTAATTAGGTACTGCGTGCTATCGGCGGCATTCACGATGCTCTTGATCTTTACCGTCGCCGTGGCAGGGGTAAGTGCTTCACCCAGCATTGAACCGGTTGACTTAGGGAACCACTTGGTGAAGTCAATGTCGGCAAGTGTTGCCTTATCAATCTCGTAGTGGTTGGTTCCGTCATAGAGCGCTAGCTGCTTGGTAGCTAGGTTCACAAACGATGCGCCCTTGCGAATGATTGGTTTACCCCAAGGCAGCTTCTTGAATGCAGCGATGTTCACTTGCGAAAGGGATGGCACACCAAGGCGAGAATCAATTAAGGACTCGGTGTCCAAAATTTGGCGCTTGGTGCCGTCTTGAATAAAGAAGGTCTGACCATTTTCACCCTGGATATATTCGGTCATCATGTTGCCGGTTACCAAAGCATTTAACTGCGAAGCAGTAAGTGTGACAGCGGTGTTGCAATCAAGTGCAAACTGAGCTGCCTGGGTGCAGTTTGTGAATGGGTACTTTTGACCACCATCAACAAAGTAGAAAACTCCGGCAGAAGATTTAATCACTCGGTTCATGGCACCGGAATCGGTGAAGGAATCAAGGTAGGCCTGAGAAATGGTTCCAAGTGGACCAAGTGGCTTAAGCGCTGCAACGGTATCTGCGTCGTCAATCAAATACTTCTTGTTATCAATGATGAAGTAGGTGCCCGACTCCGCGCTCTTCAATAGGAATCCACCACCAATGGTGCTGCCGAACCAGTCGGTGTAGAACCGCCAGAAGTTTCGGTTACCGTAAGCACTGCACGAGTCGCCGGTGCCGTAAAGGTTCTTGAGCGCCGCATCGTTTGGTGTGTATGGCGTGTAGTAATAAAGTGCCGCAGTTGCCTGGCTCTTTAGCTGGAAAGACTTTGAACCACAGTTAATGCCCTTGCTGGCCTCAACATTTGCAGCCTGGTAGCGGCGAGTAATGGTGCTGCCAACACGAAGGTAGGTGAATGAACCGCGAGGGTCGCCGTACCACTGAAGCTGACCGGCACCTTTGTAGAGCTGGTAGAAGAAACCGGCAGAAGACTTTGAGCAGTCGGCGGTATCGGGGCAATTCATACCCAAGGCAAAGTCATACATACGCTGGTAAGGGTTAGTCGCCTGAATTAGGCCCTGCTCTTTTTGCAGTGTCACCAAAAGCACACGTGGATTAATTTTGCAGGCGTTGGCCACGGTGAAAATAATTTGAGCAGCGGTTTGATTTTGTTTTGCCGGTAGTGAATCACAGCGCCCCGCCTCACCAACAATTTCAGGAGTGTCTTGAGTGAAGTCGCGAATACACTTTGGTCCGCCATCGTTGTCGTTACAGGTTGGCAGCTTGCCATTCAAGAATCGCTGGATGTCATTGGCAGTCATCGTGCCAAAGTCGTAGAACACGCTGTCGCTGATTATGTTGCCCGGGTCAAACTGCGCTGCGTTCGCCGCTTGGGCTTTGGGTGCCGCAGACAGGGCAATAAACCCGATCGCGACTAGTAGAGTTGAAACTAATATCGCGACCGGCTTGGTTAGCCGGTTTGCGATCACGGTATGGTCACTCCGTAAGCCTGGCTGGTGCCAAAGTACTTAGCTGATTCATAGGTGATAGTTACACTTCCCTTGCCCTTAGGGAAACCTGCGATTGGAAGGTAGGCCGGGTAGCACTGAGTGGTTGCCGCGTTGGCCTCGGCCTTAACCGAAACACTCTTTGAAACCGAACCGCTCTTGAAGGTAATGGTGCACTTACCGCCGTCTTCGGTTGCGTTAGTGATCTCTGCCACCACAAACAGTGAACCCGCTCCCGCGTCAACGCCTGCATCAATCAGGTTGAACTCAGCTGCCAAAACTTTTGGAGTAGGTGAAACAGAATCACTCGGTGTTGGGCTTGGTGACTCTACTGTTGCGCTTGGCGACATTGATGTGGATGGGTTTTGATTGGTGCCCCAGTTTGGGTAAAGCAAAGCGCAGCCGCTTAGCAAGACGGCTGCAGAAATTGTGCTTACAGCTACAAGAACTTTCTTCATAACTATTCCTTTACTTCTTCGACCACAAAGGACTCTTTTACCATTTCACGAATGGCTGGGAAATTAGGGTGAATTACATCAATGGCTGGCGGCACGAGGCTCAGCTCTTTGATGCCAAGCGCTCTAGCCTTACCGGCCAGGTCAACGTACTGAGAAAGCATTGCGCTTGGAATATCGGTGCGCACCATCTTTTTACCGGCCGAGGCAATTGCCTGAAAGCGAGTGAGGATGGTTGCTGGGTCTACCTGACTAAGCACGGCTTGCTCAACCTCGTGCTGGCGACGCATGCGGTCGTAGTCGCTGGTGCTGTGGCGACTGCGTGCATACCAAAGCGCGGTGTAGCCATCCATGTGCTGCTGGCCGACTTCAATCCAGCCCTTCACATCAGAGAGGTCGTCGGCCTGGCCGCCAATTGGCAGACGCTGCTGAACATTAATGTCGATGCCGCCAAGTGCATCAATCAAATCTTTGAACGAAGCCATGTCTACCAAAACGTAAGACTGAATCTCGAGACCGGTGACGTACTCAACCGCGTCGCGAGTTGCCTCGGTGCCCGGAGTTGAACCGTGCGAGGCTGCATCAGGGTAGGCATTTGGGTGGTTGTCTTCTACATCTTTATAAATTGCATTGATGAGACATTCCAAACCACAGTTCCAGCCGTTTGGGTAAATGTCGTTCATTGGTGATCCCTTAGAAAACCCAACGTGCTGCAAGTTTCTTGGAATACCAATGTTTACCGCGGCGCCGGTTGCGGCATCAATGCTGATCACCGAGATGCTGTCTGGGCGAATTCCAAACCTGTCGGCACCGGCATCGGCACCTAGCAACATGATGTTGTAGCGGCCATCAATCGGTGAGGTGAAGCCACCCTGATTAAAGATGCTGCCAATGAAACTTGCCTGAACACCGGCCAGGTTACCCGCGTAAGAAATTACTGAGGTTCCCATGACACCAGCCAAAACCACAGCGCCAAAAGTGATCCAACGTTCGCGGTTATACAAACGCCCTAGTCGCATCAAGCGAAGGGTGTCAATTGTTAGAACTGCAAACAACACCGAGTAAAGAATTAGTGCGGCAGATAAAATCCAAATCAAAATCGGCAATGTGCCCAACCAGATTGCAATGCCCTTGTTGATCAAACCAATGCCGAGCATCAATAAAAAGAATGCCCAAAAGCTGATGGTTGCGGTGATACCGATTCGGGCAAGCCTGCGGTTACCGGCAACTAACTGTGCCGACCCCGGAACAAGAACGGTGAGCAACAGCAACCACCAAGCACGTCGATGCATCTGCTGCGGTGTAGCGCGTTCGGTGTTTCGGAATGGGCCAGTTTGACGCGGTGCATTTCTCGTTGCTGTGCGCTGGCTCAGGCGAGGATTTAGATTTGTGATTTCAGTTTCGCATTCTTCTCAGCAACCTGAACCTTCAGGTCTTCGCTGTATGCGGCAACTGCAGCAGAAAGCTTTGAATCAAAAGCACCCAAGATGCGCGCTGCCAAAATTCCAGCGTTTTTTGCTCCACCAATTGAAACCGTCGCTACCGGAATACCAGCAGGCATCTGCACGATAGAAAGTAGTGAATCCATGCCATCAAGTTTTGAAAGGGCAACCGGAACACCAATCACCGGAAGAGTTGAAACAGAGGCCAACATGCCTGGGAGGTGGGCCGCACCGCCGGCGCCGGCAATGATCACCTTTATGCCTCGGCCAGCAGCCTGCTTGCCCCACTCGATCATCTTTTCTGGAGTGCGGTGAGCCGAGAGCACTTCTACTTCGTAGTCAATGCCAAAGTCTTTTAGTGCCTGAGCCGCGTCTGACATAACTGACCAGTCAGAGTCAGAACCCATTACAACGCCAACAACTGGCTTGGTATTTGATTCAGACATGGGGGCTCCTTTTTGGTGGCAACCCTCAAATTTTACCTAGCGGGCCTAGGTTATCCCCGTAGCAAAACGGCTGCGGCTCCCCTGGCCTCGGCCAAAGCGTGCTCTGCAGAATCTGAAACCACTGTTACGTGACCCATCTTGCGACCAGCACGGGCACCCTTGCCGTAGGTGTGAATCTTTGCATCGGGGTGGGCCTCAAGAGCTTTGTCGTACGCCTGAACAAAATCATTTTGATCGTCTACGCCAAGCAGGTTCACCATTACTGAATGCGCTGCGCGGCTTAAAGTTGAACCCAGCGGCAAATCAAGTACCGCTCTTAGGTGCTGCTCAAACTGGCTGGTGACCGAACCCTCAATGCTGAAGTGACCCGAGTTGTGCGGACGCATCGCAAGTTCATTGATCACGATGCGACCATCGCGAGCCTCAAACATTTCAACGGCAAGCACGCCGGTCACACCAAGGCCTTCGCTAACGCGCTTGGCAATTTCTTGAGTCTGTTCCAATAGCGCAGCCGTTGCGTTTGGTGCAGGGGCAAGCACCACAGAGCACACGCCGTTTTCCTGAATGGTCTCAACAAGTGGCCAGGCCAAGAACTCGCCGCTTGGACGGCGGGCGCTCAGCTGAGCCAACTCGCGAACGAAATCAACTTTTTCTTCGGCAAGCAGGCTGCCGCCAAAGTCCGCCAAGTTTTCTAGCCAGTCTTTTGCCTCGGCCGACGAACGCACAACGCGAACACCCTTGCCATCGTAACCACCGATAGGTGTCTTAAGAATTGCCACTCCACCGTTTGCCGCGATGAAGTCATCTAGCGAAGCCGCGTCATTAATTTGTGCCCAGGCCGGCATTGGCAAACCAAGTTCGCCAAGCTTCTGACGCATGTGCAATTTATTCTGAGCGAACTTCAAAGCCTTGCTAGGTGGCTGCACGTTTACGCCCTCGGCCTCGAGAGCCTCAAGAACTTTGATTGGCACGTGCTCGTGATCAAACGTGATTACATCTACGCTCTGAGCAAACTTCTTTACAACTTCTAATTGGTTGTAATCGCCAACCTGAGTGGTTGCCATTGCTGCAGAAGAACCGGCTGCCTCTGCCAAAACCTTTAGCTCAAGACCTAGGTTGATTGCAGGCGGGGTCATCATGCGGGCCAACTGCCCACCACCAATAACTCCTACGCGTGGAGCCTGCTTAGCCATGAGTTCCCTAACTTTGGATAGTTCTATATTGCTGTAAAAACCGGCTGGCTGCAGGCTTAGATGGCTGATGCCAGGCGATCAATCTCTACGGCTACGGTCTTGTGCTTTGGAATGCCCTTGATTACCAGAGGGTCCTGGCCATCAACGATGATGCTGATGGTTCGACCGCGGGTGATTTGAACATCTTTGATTTGAGTCAGGCTAAGTTCACGACGATTCTGACCAAGCAAACCCGAGCGGTAAAGCACTCTGGTGGTTGTGACTTCTAGATAGGTGCTGAGGTATCTAAGCAACGGAATAAACCAAAAGAAAAATGCCACGGCTCCGCAAACAATCCAAAGCACTGTGTACTGCCACTGCTCGGTCAATCGGCCTGAGAAAAACGCCGCACCAAAACAAGCTAGAAATAAAAATAGGTTTGGCAAAAATAGGCGCGATGCGCGAGGTCTTAAACGTGCAATACGTTGTTCCGAAATAAAACTCATCTAATTAATTGTGGCGTACGTGCACGATATCTCCGGCAGCGACAGCAATCACTAGATCACCATTCTTTGGCTGCAAAATCAAACGACCCGTGTCATCAATTCCCACTGCGCTACCCAGCTGCTCTTGATCACCAGGCATGATTACACGAACTGCACTGATGCCTTCTCGGTATGTGCCGGCTGAACCCAAGCTCGAGCAAGCCGCAATCACCTGATTACGCAAACCGCTGGCAACCGCGTCACCCTTTGCCTCAACCCATGCTTCGTAGAGTTCTCGAAGATGAGAAAGATAAGTAGCCAAGATCTCATCAAGATCGCTTGCGTTAGAACCTTCAAGGTGCAACGAGGTTGCGGTTGCAATTGGAAGTTCCTCGGCAGCTTGACGAACGTTTAGTCCGGTGCCAATCACCACGCCACTTGCATCGCCAAGTAATTCACTCAAAACTCCAGAGACTTTGCTTTCGCCAACCAAAACATCGTTTGGCCACTTGAGTGAAACCGGTGAGCTCGGAAGGTAATCGCGCACGGTTTTGGTCATTGCCAAGCCAGCCAAAAGCGGCAACCAAGAAAAAGCGGTTGCGGGCACACCTACCGGTTTAAACAACACCGATACAAAGAGTGAGCTGCCGGCTGGAGCCAGCCAATCCCTGCCCGAGCGGCCACGGCCAGCGGTCTGAAATCCGGCCACCAGCACCTGGAAGTCATCGGTGTTTGGGTTATTAGTGACCAAATCAGCATTGGTTGAGCCAGTTTCGGCCACATAGGTGAGATTTGGGGCAATTCGGCGGCTAATCGGGAAATCCATGCTCTAAGGCTAGTCTCTGTAGGTTTTGCACAGGGGTTTTTGAGATTCGCAGTAGCAAACTGCCAAAGGAATGACCACTTTCACTGGGTAAAGTGAACTTCATGACCTTTGAGAACACTTTTACCCAGGCAATCCGCTTGAACCCAGACATTGCCACCACCAAGGGCAAGCTTGAGGATCTTCGTCAGCGCTATCACGAAGCTGTGACCGCTGCGGGCGAGACCGCGATTGCAAAGCAGCACGCAAAGGGTAAGAACACCGCACGCGAGCGCATCGAGATGTTGCTTGACCCGGGTTCGTTCGTAGAAATCGATGAGTACGTTCGTCACCGCTCAACCGCTTTTGGAATGGACAAGAACCGTCCTTACGGTGACGCGGTGGTTACCGGTGTTGGAACTATTCACGGCCGACAGGTTGCACTGTTCTCTCAGGACTTCACAATCTTTGGTGGCTCACTTGGTGAAGCCGCCGGAAACAAGATCATCAAGGTTATGGATCTTGCAATTGCAACCGGTGTGCCAATCATTGGAATTCTTGATTCAGGTGGTGCGCGTATTCAAGAGGGTGTTATTGCTCTTGGTAAGTACGGTGAAATTTTCAAGCGCAACACAATGGCATCTGGTGTGATTCCTCAGATCTCATTGATCATGGGTCCTGCTGCAGGTGGTGCGGTTTACTCCCCTGCGCTTACCGACTTCGTAATCATGGTTGATAAGACTTCAAATATGTTTGTGACTGGTCCTGACGTAATCAAGACTGTTACCGGTGAAGACGTTGGCATGGAAGAGCTTGGTGGTGCACGTGCACACAACGAGCGTTCCGGTGTAGCTCACTACCTAGCCGATGACGAAGCAGATGCAATTGACTACGCTCGTGCGTTGCTAAGTTACCTGCCAGAAAATAATCTTTCTGAAACTGTTCAGTACGCACCTGAAGGTGAACTTGAAATCACCGATGCAGACGAAAAACTGAACACCATCATTCCTGACTCACCAAACCAGCCTTACGACATGAAGACTGTGATTGAGGGAATCGTTGATGGCTACGAATTCCTAGAAGTGCAGCCCCTGTTTGCACCAAACATCTTGATTGGTTTTGCTCGCGTTGATGGCCGCAGCGTTGGTATCGTTGCCAACCAGCCACAACAGATGGCCGGAACTCTAAACATTGAAGCCGGTGAAAAAGCTGCCCGCTTCGTTCGTTTCTGTGACGCGTTCTCGATTCCAATTCTTACCTTGGTTGACGTACCTGGTTACCTACCTGGCACCGATCAGGAATGGGCCGGAGTTATTCGCCGTGGAGCCAAGTTGCTTTACGCATACGCTGAGGCAACCGTTCCGCTGGTAACCGTTATCACTCGCAAGGCTTACGGTGGCGCTTACATTGTTATGGGTTCAAAGCAACTTGGTGCCGACATCAACCTAGCTTGGCCAACTGCAGAAATTGCTGTTATGGGTGGTCAGGGTGCGGTTAATATTTTGTTCCGCGACCAGATCAAGAAGGCCGAGGAATCGGGCATGGACGTTGCCGCGGTTCGCGCCCAACTTGCTGCCGAATACACCTACAACGTGGCTTCACCTTTTCTTGCTGCAGAGCGCGGCGAGCTAGACGGAATCATCGAGCCAAGTGCAACGCGTATCTCGGCAATCAAGGCTCTTCGTGCATTGCGCACCAAGCGCTCAAACTTGCCACCAAAGAAGCACGGAAACATTCCGCTATAAAGCGGAATGCAAACCCATGAAAGAAATTCAAGAAGCACTGCAGGTGGTTGGTGGTTCACCAACTCCCGAAGAACTTGCCACGGTGATTGCGGTGCTTGAAGCAGCCCACGCAGAAGAAGAAGCAACCGCACCAGGTCACGAGCGGCCGCTCAAGTCATCTTGGTCTCGCAATGTAGCTCAGCTGCGTCACCCAATCGTTCCGGGTGCCGGCCAATGGCGCGGGGCTTACCGATCAGGTCTTAACTAAACAACCAAAACGTTATCTAATGTCCCCCCAAGAGGGGACTTAGTTTTTGACACACGCCTCAACCCCAACACTCATACTTGAAGAAGAGCTTTGGTTCCGCACCGGGGAAGTGAACCAAGTTTGGGGTCAGGCTAATTACCTGATGGGGACGAAAAGGCGGTTCGAAAGAACCGCTCTTTTCTTTTAACTGGACTTTAGTTCAAGTATTAGAACTTGAGCCACAGATCAGGTGTGGTTACACCCGGGCGACTAGCAACCAATGTTGCCCGCCAATTTTCATCCTGCGGTGCACGCAAGGTGATTCGCCCTTCGCTCACGGAATCAATTGCGGCTGCGGCCTTCTTTAGAATTTCTGTCTTCGCAACATCGGATGCAGAATCTAGCCCGCCCTCATCAAGCACAATGACCTCTACCCCGCGCTCACGAGCTTTGCGCACGGCTTCTCGCACAACCTCAGCCATGAAACTGCGGCCGCGAATTTCGTCGCGAAGTTCCGCTTCTAAGAATCGGGCCTGCTGCTTTTGTTCATTGCTCAGCACGCCACGCTGTTCGCGAATCAGATTGAGAATTGGAAGCGCACCCTTGAGAGCGGAATCCAAACGGCTTCTGCGAACCTCACTGGCAGCCGAGTTTGCAATTTGTTGCTTTTCGATTTCCAAAGCCTCTTGGTTAAAAGCCATGGTGTCGCGATAGGCATTTGCTAAACCAACCGAGATTGCGTGGCCGGCAAAAACCAACATGAGCGCTCCGGGCAGACCGGTTTGCGTGCCCGTTTCAAAACCTGCCCATGTCAAAACCTGAATCACAAGAATGCTTGTACCTATCCAGGCGATTGCTCTTTGTTGACGCACGGCAGTAGCTGCCATGAGAGTGGCAACTCCCATCACATACCAAGTTGAATACGCCGAGAGATCTGCTGGGTGCAAAAAGGAATTTACCAACAGTGGAATCAGCAGAGCCGCAGCAAGATTAATAAGTGCCTGAGCAATTGGAAGTTTGGGTCCGCGGTAAAACAAGATGGTTGGCACCACTGTTGCCACATAAATGGCCAGCGCAATAATTGCGATAGATGGATCTGTGGAATCTGGAATATTAGAAATACCTAAACCGGCATGGAAACCCGCGAAAAGAATTCCTAGTGCGCCAACCAGCCACCTTGGAATGCGAATCACTTTGCACCCCACTCAATAATCACGTTGGTACCGGTGCCAATTTTTGAATCAATAAACACTCTGCCATCAACTGACTTCATGCGACCGATGATTGAAAGCTTTAGCCCTAGACGGTTCTTGGGCACTCGCGAAGGCCTGAAGCCCTTGCCGTTGTCTTTTACTACAACCTTGATACCGGTTTTGGTGCCCTTTAGAAATACTGCACGTTGAGCATTCTTACCGGCATGGTGCAATGAGTTTGCTAGCGCCTGCAAGGTTGACTCGGTAATTGCGGCGGCAACATCGCCTGGAACAGCAAAGTCACTTGGCCCCTCCGCAGAAACCTCAACATCGCTGGCCTGTCTGCGCACAGCAAACTCCAGTGCGGTAAACAAGCTGTTGATTGAGATGGTTTCACTTGAGCCTTCTGCTTCGCGCGCAGTATTTAACTTGGCAATCGCAGCCCTAGACAAAAGTTCGGCCTCTTTTTCTTGCTCCTGAGTTGAGGCATTCGCAGCGACCAGCAATGTGGTCAAAACAGAATCATGCACCAAAGCATCAATACGATCACGCTCTCGAACAACGGCGTCCGACTTGGCAAGTTCAATTGCAGCCAATCCGGCTGCGTGGTTAGCAGCATCAACCTTGGCAGCTTCGTATCGCATTACGGAAACAAAGGCCACCATGATCGCGGAAAACAAAAATGTGAGTGATGCGTCTTGAAATGCAATCCACGGGTCGATTGGAATGCCAATTTCAGAAATTTGAATTGAAAACCAGAAAATCGGCAAAGCAAGAAGAATTATTGCTGTGACCAAGAGCGGAAAGCCGCCGATGGCCGCTACACCGGAAATACCTACACTCCACCAAATCCAAGGCTGTTCACCTTCAATCAGAGAGCTTGAACCTAGTTGGAAACCCCAGGTGCTAAGGGCAAAAAAAGTGACAACAACTATTGCGCGGTATGCGGCCAGCGCCTCACCGGTTGTCCAAATCGAAATTGGCAGCCAAATGTAAACTGCGGCAAACGCTAGCCAGCTTGCCCAAAACCAATAAGGATTTAGATTGTGTTTAGCAAACTGATTTAAGCCGTTGACAAGTAGCTGAAACGCAATGATTGGCGCGGCAATTGAATAAACTCTGCCAAGCATCAGGTTCACGCGGGCAAGCGCAAGTGTGCGGCTTGCCCTAACTCGCTTAAGTGGCATATTTACAAGGCGCTCTCTTCAAGAATGCCGTCTTCAATCGCGCGAACCAGAAGATCCGTTTTGGTAGAGGCTGGGCGGCCGATGTTAGAGTACTTGGCACGAACTCTGTCGATGTGTTCCTTGGCAGTAGAAACCTTGATGTTCAATTCGTTGGCTACCTGCTTCAATGCAAAGCCAGATGCATAGAGACTCAGCACTTCACGCTCGCGAGGTGAAAGTGCCGCCGCCTTAAATTCGGAATCTCCGTCAATTGCTGCAGTGGTTTGTAAGTTGTTTACATACACACCTTCGGCAACCAAGCGAATGGCATCAGCTAGGTCTTGCATTGACTGAGACTTAGGCACCAAAGTTGCCGCACCAGCCTTGAGGGCTGCGCGAACTAGGTTCTGCTTATCGGCAATGCTGAAGATAACTACCTGTGCACCGGTCTTTAGCAGCGTGGTCACGTTCTCGGCAACGATTGAACCGTCGGCCAAAGAAAGGTCCATGACGATTACGTCGCACTTGATGTTTGGGTTCTCTTCAAGCAGCTGCCCCACAGAGCCTGCCGAGGCGCAAAACTCAAAACCAAATTCCGCACAAGCTGCCTTGAATGCAAAACGAATTGCATCGTGATCGTCAACGATTGCTACACAGATGGGTGTGTCTTTTGGGCGAAGTTCCATTTTTAGTTCTTTCGTACCAAACTTGCTACCGCTTCAACGTGGTGGGTGTGCGGGAACAGATCGAATGCGCGCAACTTCTTTAGTTCGTACCCGCCAGCCAAAAGAGGCTTTAGGTCACGTGCTAGCGCAATTGGGTCGCAGGCAACGTAAACGATGTGTTCAGGCTGAATAGCAAGCAACTGCTCAACAACCCTGGCTCCGGCACCTGCGCGCGGTGGGTCAAGAATGATTGTTGAATTTTTAGGGCTTACTTCCTTGCCACCCTTGTCTAGGTTGCCAACTCGCTCGTTCAAGAAACGCTCGGTTGCCGAACAAACAGCTTTCACCTTTGGCAAATCAGCAAGGTTAAGAGTTGCGTCATCGGTTGCGGTGCGGAATGACTCAACCGATGTCATGCGCAAGTCTTTACCAAACTTTGCAGCTACCGCTCCCGTGAACAAACCAACACCACCGTATAGATCAAGATTGTCTGCCTCAAGATCAATTCCAGCTTCAGCAATCATTTCGTTTACCGCGCCGGTTAGAACATCGGCCGCCTTTTTGTGAACCTGCCAGAAACCGCCACCGCTAATACGGAAGGTGCGGCCAGCAGCGCGTTCAATCAGGCGTTCGTCACCCTTAAGTTTTTTATCAATCTTCCACTGCACCTGACCGGTGCTTGAGACTGCAACTTCAATCTTGCGAACATCTTGAAAATTCTTGTTCTGAAATTCGAGTTCGCGAATTTCATCTACCGCTAGCGGAAGGTCACGAACCTTAACCACATCGTGGCTGCGTTCGCGGTATGGACCAACTGTGCCAGCCTCATCAACGTGCAATTGCACGCGGGTGCGGTAACCCAAACCATTTGTTTCGTCGTCGCCAGGTGCTGCCTCAACTGCAGGACGAAGCTCAATGCCAGCCATGCGCTGCAATGCTTCCTCAAGAACATCGGCTTTTAGTTCACGTTGACGCGCAAGTGAGATGTGACCAAACTCGGCACCACCGGCACCACCAGGGCCGGCCTGCTTCCAGAAGTGCTTTACGCGATCCGGTGAGGCCTCAAGAATTTCGGTTGGCTCTGCTCGGCAGAATGAACCGCCGCGGTCTTCATAAACCAGGGCCTTAACTTTTTCGCCAGGCAGAACATGCGAGACAAAAACCACGCGTCCATCATGACGGGCAACGAATACGCCGCCATGGGCAACCTTCTCGATATCGAGGGTTAGATTCTGGCCCACCCAGTTTGTAGTTTTGTTCACCCCACAAGTGTGCCAGAGTATCGGTGTGACTCGTTTAGTGCTTGCCTCCACCTCACCCGCCCGCCTGGCACTGCTTAGAGCCGGCGGCATTGAGCCAACCACTATTTCTCCGGGGGTTGATGAGGACGCAGTGGCCGCCCGCGCCACCGAGATGGGCCTAATTAATAGCACCGCCGACATGGTTCACATTTTGGCCAAGGCTAAGGCAGAGGCAGTTTTAGATCATCCCGATGCAGCTGGCGCGATCATTGTGGGTTGTGACTCTTCGTTGGAGTTTGACGGCAAATCTTTGGGCAAGCCGCATGATCCTGAGGTTGCCCGTGCGCGTTGGCAGGCCATGCGTGGCCGCGCCGGCACGCTATTCTCGGGCCACTGGGTAATTGACAACCGAAAGCCGGTATTGGGTCAACTAAGCCCAGCCACCGGGCGGGTATCAAGCTCAATCGTGCATTTTGCTGACATCACCGATGCCGAAATCGACGCCTACGTTGCGACCGGTGAACCGCTCAAGGTTGCCGGCGCCTTCACAATTGATGGCCTGGGCGGAGCGTTCCTGCGTTCTATCGAGGGCGATGCTCACACGGTTATTGGCCTGAGCCTGCCAACCCTGCGCGATCTGGTCATTAGCCTGGGCGTGGAATACCCTAGTTTTTGGAACAAAAAATAGGGTTTGCCGTTTACGCAACACCCCAGCCTTTGGAATAAATAGCCCCACGGCTAGACCTTTTCACAACAGATTCCCGATTTTTTTGTGATTTTGGGCCAATAAACGGCCCTTTTTAGCCAATAGGCTTGTGAATTATGACTTCAACCCCAAAAAAGATCACCAAGGTCCTGATTGCCAACCGAGGCGAAATTGCCGTTCGCATCGCTCGAGCCGCAAAGGACGCAGGAATTCTTTCGGTAGCGGTTTACGCCGATCAAGACCGCGATGCCATGCACGTGAAGCTAGCCGATGAGGCTTACGCACTTCACGGCACTACCGGCCCAGAGACCTACTTGGTAATCGAAAAAATCATGGGAGTTGCAAAGAAGTCTGGTGCCGATGCGGTTCACCCTGGCTATGGATTCCTTGCCGAGAACGCAACCTTCGCGCAGGCAGTAATTGATGCAGGTTTGATTTGGATTGGTCCGTCACCTAAAGCCATCGAGCAACTTGGCGACAAGGTTTCTGCTCGTCACGTTGCAGAAAGAGCTGGCGCTCCCCTGGCCCCTGGAACTCTTGACCCGGTATCGGGTGCCGCAGAAGTTTTGGATTTCGTAAAGCAATACGGTCTACCAGTTGCAATCAAAGCAGCATTCGGTGGCGGTGGCCGCGGCATCAAGGTTGCTTATAAAGAAGAAGAAGTTGCAGAACTTTTTGAATCGGCAACTCGTGAAGCAATCGCGGCGTTTGGTCGCGGTGAATGTTTCGTTGAAAAGTATTTGGAAAAGCCTCGTCACGTTGAGACCCAGTGCCTTGCCGATGCACACGGCAACGTAGTTGTTGTTTCAACTCGCGACTGCTCACTGCAGCGTCGTCACCAGAAGCTTGTTGAAGAAGCACCGGCACCATTCCTAACCAAAGATCAGATTGACCGCCTTTACGCTTCATCGAAGGCAATCTTGAAAGAGGTTGGCTACCAAGGCGCAGGTACTTGTGAGTTCCTAGTTGCGCAAGACGGAACCATCTCGTTCCTTGAGGTGAACACACGTCTACAGGTTGAGCACCCGGTATCTGAAGAGGTAACCGGCATTGACCTTGTGCGCGAGCAGTTCCGTTTGGCCGAGGGTGGAGTGCTTGATTACGCAGACCCAGAAATTAAAGGTCACTCATTTGAATTCCGCATCAACGGTGAAGACGCCGGCCGAAACTTTATGCCAGCTCCTGGACCGGTTCACGTTTTTAAGGCACCGTCTGGTCCTGGCGTTCGCGTAGACACTGGTGTTGAATCAGGAGACGTAATCTCTGGTTCGTTTGACTCAATGGTTGCCAAGCTAATCGTGACCGGCGCGACTCGCGACGAAGCGCTTGCTCGCTCACGTCGTGCACTTGCCGAAATGGAAGTTGCCGGTTTGCCAACCGTGCTTCCGTTCCACCGAAAGATTGTGAATGACCCAGCATTCATTGGTGATGTTGCAGCAAATAAGTTTGGAATCTATACCCGATGGATTGAAACCGAGTGGGTAAACGACATTCCTGCATGGAGCGGTGTTGCTGAAGCTGGCGAAGAGCCAGCAGAGCGCAACAACGTTGTGGTTGAAGTTGATGGTAAGCGCATTGAGGTTTCACTGCCTAAGCGTTTGCTAGGTTCAACCGCGGCAAGCGGTGTGCCTGCAGGCCACGCGCCAAAGCGCAAGAGCCACTCACACGCTCAGGCAGGTGGCGGCAGCGGTAACACCATCAAGGCACCTATGCAGTCAACCGTTGTGAAGATTGCCGTTGCAGTGGGTGAAAGCGTTCAAGAGGGCGACCTAGTTGTAGTGCTTGAGGCCATGAAGATGGAGCAACCAATCAACGCCCACCGCAGCGGAAAAATTAAGTCAGTTACCGCTGAGGTTGGAACTACCGTTCCGGCTGGCACTGTACTTCTGGAAATCGAAGACTAAGACCAAATAAAAAAGCCGCCCATTGAGGCGGCTTTTTTATTTAAGTTTGGTTTATACATTCGGCTTATGAAGGGCACGGGCCGCGTTGCTAATGGTTTCAGTTAGCGATGGGTAAACGGTGAAGGTTCTAGCTAGCTCATCTGCTGTCAATCGGTTTTCGATTGCGATTGCAATTGAGTAGATCAAGTCAGATGCGCGCGGTGCCACAATGACTCCACCAATCACGGTTCCACCGGTTGAACAAATCAACTTAATGAAACCAACGTCAATGCCCTGCATCTTGGCGCGAGGGTTTGCGTTTAGATCAATCTTCTCAACGTAGCCGTTGACCTTGCCATCTTTAATGTCTTGTTCCATCCAACCAACCGATGCAATTTCGGGAGCGGTGAAAACGTTAGAGGCAACGTTGCGTACCTCGGTTGGTGTTGCCACGTCGCCCATGGTGTGAAACACCGCGGTGCGACCCTGCATTGCGCTTACCGAAGCAAGCGGCAAGAAGGTGCTGCAGTCACCAACGGCATAAACATTTGCACGAGAAGTTCTAGCAACCTTGTTCACCTGAATGTGACCAGACTCGGTTAGCAATACGCCGGCTTCTTCAAGACCCAGGCCTGCGGTGTTAGGAATAGAACCAACGGCCATCAAACAGTGTGAGCCTTTAATAATTTTTCCGTCGGCCAGAGTTACCTCTACACCTTCCCCGGTGTTCACAACCTTCTCGGCACGAGTCTTGTTCATAACGTTGATTCCGTTATTGCGGAACACGTGCTCAAGTAGCTGAGCCGCATCGGCATCGTTGCCAGGCAGAACTGTGTCGCGGCTTGAAACCAATGTAACTTCGCTGCCAAGTGCGCGATACGCAGATGCAAACTCGGCACCGGTAACGCCAGAACCAACCACAATCATGTGCTCTGGAAGTTCTTCCAAGTTATAAAGCTGAGTCCAGGTAAGAATGCGCTTGCCATCTGGCTTAGCGGTATCAAGCTGTCGCGGGTGGCCACCAACCGCAATGATGATTGTCTTTGCCTCTAGGCGCTCAGACTTGCCGTCCTCGATTGCGTCAACGATCACCGCGTGGTTTCCATCAAGACGACCCATGCCGTCGATTACGCGAACCCCAGCCTGAATAAGTTGGTCGTGCATGTCTTCTGACTGCGCGTGAGCCAAGTTCAAAAGACGCTCGTTAACCAGACCCAAATCAATCTCGGTCTTTGGGTTGATCTTTTTGCCATCTACAGAGAAGTAAACGCCAAGGCTTTCGGCATGTGCCACGCGCTGTGCGGCTTCGGCAGTTGCGATCAAAGTCTTCGAAGGCACCACATCGGTGAGCACTGCGGCACCACCAATACCAGCACGCTCAATCAGAGTTACCTCTGCGCCTAGCTGGATTCCGGCAAGGGCTGCCTCGTAGCCACCAGGGCCTCCGCCAATGATGACAATGTGGTGTTTTTTGATTTCGTTATCGCTCACTTACCCCATTCTGCCAGTCGTAGACTCGAAGTATGAACAACCCACTAGACAATTCAGTCGCTAATCCGTTTGAAATCGCAGCTCAGGCTGCCGAATCTATTGCCAAGCTAACTGGCGTGCCACAGCACGACATTGCTTTGACTCTTGGTTCTGGTTGGGCAAAAGCGGCCGACCTGATTGGTGAAACAGTGGCAACTGTAGACGCCACCGAAGTTTTGGGTTTCTCGGCACCAAAGGTTCAGGGCCACGTTGCCACCATTCGCTCAATCAAACTGCCTAGTGGCAAGCACGCCCTAGTACTTGGTGCTCGCACACACTACTACGAGGGTCACGGAGTTCGTCGTGTGGCACACGGAGTTCGCACCGCGGCAGCTACCGGAGTGAAGACCATGATTCTCACAAACGGAGCCGGTGGAATTAAGGAAACCTGGAAGCCAGGAACTCCGGTTCTTGTCAGCGACCACATCAACCTCACCGCCGACAGCCCACTTGAGGGTGCAAAGTTCGTAGACCTCACTGATCTTTATTCAAAGCGCTTGCGCGACATTGCCCGCACCGTTGATTCAAGTTTGGACGAAGGCGTTTACTGCCAGTTCCGTGGCCCACACTACGAGACACCGGCCGAGGTTCAGATGGCGAAGCACATTGGTGGTCACATCGTTGGCATGTCTACCTCACTAGAGGCAATTGCAGCACGAGAAGCCGGAATGGAAATTCTTGGCCTGTCACTTATTACAAACTTGGCCGCAGGAATTCAAAAGGAACCGCTGAGTCACGCAGAAGTTTTGCAGGCGGGTAAAGATGCAGAGGTACGCATAAGTGGCTTGTTGGCACAGATAGTTGCAAAGCTTTAATCATGAACCCGCAACATCTAGCACTCGCAATTTCTTGGGCAGCGCAAGACCCAGACCCAGAAACTAGGTCAGAGCTTCTTGACCTGATTGAAGCAGCTGACTTTGAGGCAATCTCAGATCGCATGGGCAGCCGCCTAGATTTTGGTACCGCAGGCCTTCGCGGTGAGCTCGGCGCCGGATCAAACCGAATGAACCGAGTTCTGGTTGCTCAGGCTGCCGCGGGCATTCGCGATTACGTTCTGGAACACTTCAAGCAGAACCCATCGGTGGTCATTGGTTTTGATGGTCGTATCAACAGTGCGGTATTCGCGCGCGACTCGGCTGAGATTTTTGCGGCCGCCGGAATTAGAACCATGCTCTTTGATGGCGTGGTGCCTACCCCGGTGTTGGCATTTGCCGGCAAGCACTTAACCACTTCAGCGGCCGTCATGGTTACCGCTTCACACAACCCACCCCGCGACAACGGCTACAAGGTTTACCTGGGTGGCAGCAACGGTGGCTCACAAATCATTTCACCAACCGATAAAGAAATTGCCGCAAACATTCGCTTGATTGCCGAGACTCAAACATTTGATGCAATTCCAAAGAGCACCAATTACGAAATCATCGGTGATGAAATGCGTCAGGCTTATGTTGGCGAAACCGCAAGCCTCACCGGTGAAATTGAAAACGGTGACTCGCTAAAGATTGTTTACACCGCAATGCACGGCGTTGGTTGGCACGTGATTGAGAAATTATTTGAAGCGGTTGGTTTGGCCAAGCCAATTACCGTTGACGCCCAGCTACTACCCGACGGCAGTTTTCCTACCGTTGCATTTCCAAACCCAGAAGAACCTGGCGCCATGGACCTAAGTTTTGCCAAGGCACGTGAGGTTGGCGCAGACCTAATCTTGGCAAACGACCCTGACGCAGACCGCCTAGCGATTGGCATTCCAGACACCGATAGCGCCGAGGGCTGGCGCAGACTCACCGGTGACGAGATTGGTTTGATTCTCGGTCACGAGATGGCAAGACGAGCCTCGGTCGAGGGCAGAACATTTGCCGATGGCCCGGGAATGCTTGCCTGCTCAATCGTTTCGAGTTCTGCGCTTTCCAAGGTTGCAGCGCACTTTGGGCTTGGCTACCGCGAGACGCTAACCGGATTTAAGTGGATCTCAAAAGTTCCAAACCTAATCTTTGGTTACGAAGAAGCACTTGGCTACTGCGTTGATGCACAGCGCACCCCAGACAAAGACGGAATCTCGGCAGCTTTGATTGCCGCCGATGTTGCCACGCAACTTGCCAAGCAAGGCAAGACACTAAGAGATCACCTGGCAGAACTTGGTGAGCTGTATGGTCACTATGCAACCGGCCAAATTTCTATTCGCGTAACCAACCTCGCAGTGATTCAAGATTTGATGAGCAAGCTTAGAAATAACCCACCTGCAGAAATTGCTGGGTTTCAGGCTGAGTTCACCGATTTGAATGTTGCTACCGCAGAACTTGGCGCAACCGATGGTTTGCGATTTGACCTTGCCGATGGTCGACGCGTGATTGTTCGCCCATCGGGAACTGAGCCAAAGCTCAAGTGCTACCTGCAGGCGATTGGTGATTCAAAAACTCAGGCGCAAGCAGCGCTTGCAGAATTGCACGCCGCTATGCAGCAGCTTCTAAAGTAAAAGCTTTTATAGCAAAGAAGCCGAGAGCTTCTGGAACAGTGCCTATAGCAAAGAAGCTGAAAGCTTCTTTGTTAGTTCCTCGAGGTCAAAGAAGTGCTCGATTGTGATTACCTCTGAAGGAAGTCCGGTTAGCAATTGTGCAAGATCCGGAGTGGTCAGAATTACCTGTGCATCACGAGATTCGCGAGCGGTTTTCATATCGGTGGCTTCAACGGTTGCGTCAATTCCCAACTGAGAAAGCACCTTTTCGGCATTCATCTTTAGTAGTACTGATGTGCCAATGCCCATTCCACAAACCGCAATTATCTTCATAAGCCCATTCTGCCTTGCGCAGTTAGAAGAGTTCGCGAATGTGTTCGGTATCTACTGCATTTAACAGGGAATTTACAGTCTGTACATCACTGAGCAAGTTTGAGAGCTCGGCAAGCAGTTCAATGTGTGAATCGTGATCCACCGCGCAGAACCCAATCACCAGACGCACTGGGTCATTTGCCGCATTGCCAAACACAACTGGTTCGGCAAGAGTCACCAGGCTAAGTCCGGTGCTGATGACGGTTTCTGACGGTTTGGCGTGAGCAAGTGCAATGCCGGGAGAAATTACAAAGTACGGGCCGTGGGTATCAAGCACCTCAACCATTTGATCAACGTATTCCGGTGTTACTCGGCCGCTGGCAACTAAAAGATCACCCGATAACGCAACCGCGTGCTCACGATCTAAGGCAACGGCAAGGACTCTAATTGCATCCTCGCCAAAAGCCTCAGCTAGTTTCGTGAAGGCCATGCTTACTTACCAAAGTTGCGAGCTAATTCAAACCCGTCGTTAATCATTTCAATTAACTCTTCGCGGTCATCGATTGCCTGAAAAGCACCTTCGGCAGCATTCATCTGGAAGATCTCAAGGTCATCAAGGTTGTAGCCAAAGGTATCTACCAAGAGTTCCATCTCGCGGGTAAGCGAGGTGCCACTCATCAGGCGGTTATCGGTGTTTACAGTCACCTTGAAACCAAGGTCATAAAGAATGTCAAACGGGTGATCTGCCATGGTCTCGCCCAGCAGAGCAATTGCTCCGGTCTGCAGGTTTGAAGATGGCGAGGTCTCAAGAACAATTCCGCGATCGTGAACCCACTCGGCAACCGGACCAAGCACAACTAGATCTGTCTCACCCTCAGTGCGGCTAAACATAATGTCCTCAACGATGCGCACACCGTGACCTAGGCGAAGTGCGCGACCGGAAACGATTGCATCTTTAATGCTCTCGATGCCATCGGCCTCACCAGCGTGCACGGTGACCGGGAACAACTCTGTGGCTAGGTAATCAAAAGCTACTTTGTGGCGGCTTGGCAAAAAGCCCTTCTCGGCGCCAGCGATATCAAAACCAACTACGCCGTTGTTGCGGTGACGAACAGCAAGCTCGGCAATCTCAAGCCCGCGATCTGCGTGACGCATTGCAGTCACCAACTGGCCGGTGCGAATGAAACCGCCCTGCTCCTCAACTAACTGCATGCCTTCTTCTAGGCCATCCTGAACCGCCTCAACGGTTTCATCAAGAGTTAGGCCGCGAGTTAGGTGCTGCTCTGGTGCCCAGCGAATCTCGCCGTAGATGACGCCGTCGTTAGCCAGATTCAAAACGAACTCACGAGCAACACGGGTTAGGTGTTCGCGAGTCTGCATTACTGCAGTGGTGACATCAAATGTCTTTAGGTATTCAACTAGTGAACCCGAGTCGGCAGATTTCTCAAACCACTTGCGAAGGTCCTTGGCGTTATCGGCAGGAAGCGCGTAGCCAATTTCGGCAGCCATCTCAATGATGCTCTGCGGGCGCAAGCCACCATCAAGGTGATCGTGAAGTGAAATTTTAGGCAACGAGCGAATGTCGAAGTTTGCCATGGGGTTGCCTCTTTTTCTAATTAATGCGATCTAGCACAATCTTGCGTGCTGGTGCCGAAGCCTCAATCTTAAACGAACCTTGAAGTGCATCCAAGGCGCGTTCAAATCTGGCTGGTTCATCGGTGTGCAAAGTCATGAGTGGCGCGCCTGCTTCTACCTTGTCGCCAAGCTGTGCGTGCAGGGTAATGCCAGCGCCAAACTGCACAGCGTCTTCCTTGCGTGCGCGTCCGGCACCCAGGCGCCAAGAGGCGGTTCCCACCTGCAGGGCATCCAGCTGGCTTAGGTAACCAGATTCAGTGGCGGTCACCACGTGGTGCTCCTTGGCCTCAGGAAGCTTGGCATCTGGGTCGCCACCCTGAGCTGAGATCATCTGGCGCCACTTATCCATTGCGCGGCCATCCTTTAGCGCAGCCGCAACATCAACATCTGGCTTGCCAGCAAGGCGCAGCATTTCTCGCGCCAGCTCAATGGTGATCTCCACCACATCTGCAGGTCCTCCCCCGGCAAGAACCTCAAGCGATTCCTTAACTTCAAGGGCATTTCCAATTTCAAAACCAAGCGGAGTAGACATATCGGTTAGCAACGCTGAAGTGTTTACGCCGGCATCTTGACCAAGCTGAACCATTACGGTGGCAAGTTCGCGTGCGCGCTCAATGTTTTTCATGAATGCGCCCGAGCCAACCTTCACGTCAAGCACCAATGATTGCGTACCTTCGGCAATTTTCTTAGACATGATTGACGATGCAATCAGTGGAATTGCTTCAACCGTTCCGGTTACATCGCGCAGACTGTAGAGCTTGCGATCGGCAGGGGCCAAACCAGAACCGGCAGCACAAATCACGGCACCAATGTCAGCCAGCTGCTTGTGAAACTCTTCGTTAGAAATTTGTGCGCGCCAACCCGGAATTGATTCCAACTTGTCTAGGGTTCCACCGGTGTGACCAAGACCGCGGCCAGAAAGCTGTGGCACTGCAACACCAAACACAGCAACAAGCGGTGCAAGGGGCAAAGTGATTTTGTCGCCCACTCCTCCGGTTGAGTGCTTATCGGAGGTAGGCATTGAAAGCCCCTCGTAGTTCAACCGCTCACCCGAGGCAATCATGGCCAAGGTTAAATCTTTGATCTCGCGGCGACTCATGCCATTTAGCAAAATTGCCATTGCCATTGCTGACATCTGCTCGTCGGCAACTACCCCACTTGTGTAGTTGGCAATCAGCCAATTGATTTGCTCGGTAGTTAGCTCACCTTTGTCACGCTTGGCAACGATTAGTTCTGGTGCCGAGAAAGTTGTCATTAATAATTCCTTTATGGCGCCTAAAGCGCGCGGTCTTCTAAATCGCGAGGCCCAAATGCATCTGGAATTACCTCGTCGATAGTTTTGAATCCTGAAACGGTTTCTAAGATCATGCCCTTTGAAGAGTGCTCAAAAAGCAACTGACGGCAACGACCACAAGGCATCAAGATATTTCCGTGGCCATCAACACAGGTGAAGGCAACCAACTTTGCGGGTGCCACACCCTGGCTAGACATTGCCAACTCACTGACCAGTGAACACTCGGCACAAAGGGTTAGACCGTAGGAGGCGTTCTCTACATTGCAACCAGAAACTATGCGGCCGTCATCTGTTAGTGCAGCAGCACCAACCGGAAATTTTGAATAAGGGACGTAGGCCTTGGTCATAGCCGCGTTGGCAGCGCCGCGCAGTTCAACCCAGGTTGCTTCCGAAATTTTGGCGTCAGTCATTTGCGGCCTAACTCTTAATGTATGGTTTGCCAGCTGCAGCAGGCCCGGTGACCTTGCCAACCAAACCGGCAACTGCAATTGCGGTTAACGCGTAAGGCAGCATCAACAAGAATTCGCTTGGCACTGGCGAACCAATAATTGCCAAACCGTACTGAAGGTTTTGCGCGAAACCAAACAGCAAACCAGCAAAGGCTGCATAGATAGGGTTCCAGCGACCAAAGATAAGTGCAGCAAGAGCAATGTAGCCCGCGCCATTGGTCATCTCTTTACCAAATGCACCAACCTGACCAAGAGTAAAGAAGGCTCCACCTAGACCGGCGAGTGCACCACCAATCATCACGCTGATGTAGCGAGTGCGGAACACCTTGATACCAACTGTGTCGGCAGCCTTTGGGTACTCGCCCACTGCACGCACACGAAGGCCCCATCGGGTCTTGAATAGCGCAACCCAAACACCAGCAACCGCTAGGTACATGAGGTACACAATTAGCGTCTGGTTAAACAGCACCGGACCAATTACCGGAATCTGCCCAAGCAGCGGAATCAGAATTCTGTCAAAACGTGGTGGCTGGTTGAACAGCGATACGTTGTCGGCAAAGAGTGTTGAGTAGAAGAAGTTTGTGATTCCAACAATCAAAACGTTAAGCACAACACCCACGATGATCTGGTCAACCACGTACTTGATGGCAAAGGTTGCTAGCACCCAAGACACAATGGCGCCACCAATGATGGCTCCGATTAGACCCACGTAAAGATTGTGCGAAAGCGTTGCGGCAAGTGCCGAGATAAATGCACCGGCAAGCAACTGGCTATCAATGGCAATGTTCACGATTCCAACGCGCTCTGAAAGCACACCAGCCAGCGAACCAAATACTAAAGGAACGGCAAGTGCCAGTGCACCAGAGAGCAATGCCGAGATTGGCATTGTGGCACCGGCAAACAGCCAAACCAAGATTCCGTATATCAAGCCAAAGCCATAAATCAGAATCAACCAAAGCGGAGTCTTCTTGTTTAGCTTGCGTGCGAAATAGAACGAAGCCGCCGCAACCAAAACCATCAGCGCAAATGCAATTGCAGAAGAAACCGTGGTGTTGATGGCAATGTCTGGCAGAGCAAAGATATCGGTGTCAGTTGCAGTTTTGATCATGGTGGTAGCACCGGTTGAAGCAACCAGTAGCCACAGGCCAATCAATGAAATTACCGCAAGAGAAATTGGAGTACGAAGTGACTGTTTCACTTTGCACCTCCCTTCTCTGCTTTAATCCGGAACATGCTGCGCACCAATGGTGGAGCTGCAATAAACAAAACAATTAGCGACTGCACAACAAGCACGATGTCAATTGGCACACCCTGGTTTGCCTGCATGGTTACTGCACCCGCACGAAGGCCACCAAACAAAATACCCGCGGCCAAAACACCAAACGGATTATTGCGACCAAGCAGCGCAACGGTGATGGCATCAAAACCAAAGCTGGCTGCAACACCGCCGGTCAAGAATTTCTCGGTACCAAGAATCTGAGTTGCACCCGCGATGCCAGACAGCGCACCCGATACCGCCATGACCAAAACGTAGGTAAGGCCAATGTTGATACCGGCAACCTTTGCCGCCGATGGGTTGTGACCAAGAGCACGGAACTGGAAACCGGTTGATGAACGATTAAGCAACCACCAAACGGCAACCACTGCAACCAACATCAGAATCAGACCACCGTGAATGCGCACCTGATCACCAAAGATGAATGGGAACTTGGCGCTTTCTGGTACGGCAGATGAGATTGGGTTCTGCGAACCCGGTGCCTGAAAAATAGGAGTCTTTAGCAAGAAGGCCAACAACAATGCAGCGATGTAATTGAACATGATGGTCAGAATCACTTCGTTGGCGCCGGTCGCCGCCTTCAAGAAACCAACCAGAGCCCCGTAGAAGGCTCCACCCAAGATTCCGGCAATCACAGCAACCACAAGGTGCAAGCCAGCAGGAAGCGGAACGTTTAGCGCAACAAAGCCGGCAAACATTGCACCAAAAACAATTTGACCGGTAGCACCGATGTTGAACAAGCCAGACCTAAAGGCAACCGCAAGACCAAGACCAGCCAGGGTAATTGGTGTGGCATAGGCAAGGGTCTCGGTGATTGGCTTGATCATGCCAAGCAGGTTGTCTACCTTGTAGTTGAAAATTGAGCCTCTAAATAGCGCATCGTAGGCACCAAAGACGGCGTTCCAAACTGCAAGAAAGAAATCGCCAGGGCGAGCAAATAGGTAGGTTGCAGCGGTCTGCACCTCGGAGCTAGCAAATGCAACCAGCACTCCACCAAAAACAAACGATGCCAAAACGGCAAGCAAAGTTAGTCGCATGCTTGGCGAGAAAATCTCTTTGACTATTTTGTTCATGCGCTGATACCCGCCATCATCTGACCCAAAACCGATCTTGAAGTTGTTGCCGGCACTACGCCAACTACCTTGCCCTTGTACATAACCGCAATGCGGTCACCAAGCTGAGTTGCTTCATCAAGTTCGGTAGCAACGATCAGCACTGGAATTCCGCTGTCGCGAGTGGCCACGATTTGCTCGTGCACAAATTCAATTGAGCCAACATCAAGTCCACGGGTTGGCTGTGAGGCAACCAAAAGCCTTAGTTCGCGAGACAACTCACGAGCCAACACAACCTTCTGCTGGTTTCCACCGGACAGTTGAGACGCCTTTGATTCAATCCCCTGGGCGCGAATATCAAACTGCTGGAGTTTCTCTTGAGCAAATTTCTTGAGGTAGGCAAGCTGCAAGCTCAAACCCTTGGCAAATGGTTTGCGGTCACTGCGGTCCAGCATCAGGTTCTCGGCAATTGTGAACTCAGCAACCAGACCATCCTCGGTGCGGTCTTCTGGAACGAAACCAACACCAAGATCAAGTACCTGCTTTACGTTCTTGCCAATTAGCTGCTGGCCATCAAGTTCAATAGAACCCGCTGTGCGACCGTGCATTCCAATGATTGCCTCGGTGAGCTCGGTCTGGCCATTGCCCTGTACGCCCGCAATCACCAGGATCTCGCCTTCGCGAATTTCAAGATTGATGTCATCAAGCACCTGAGTGCCGGCATGATTCCAAGCAGACAATCCAGAAATCTTAAAAGTAGGGCTGCCAAGTTTTGGTGCACCCTTTTCAACATCAAGATCAACCGCACGGCCAACCATCATGGAAGCCAATTCGTTGGCGGTTGACTTAGGGCTTGCCTCGCCCACAATCTTGCCAAGGCGAATAACCGTAATCTTGTCGGCTACTTCTTTAACCTCGCGAAGCTTGTGAGTAATAAAGATGATTGCCTTGCCGGCTTCACGCAACTGCTTCATGATGGCCATTAGCTCATCGGTTTCTTGCGGGGTTAACACGGCGGTAGGTTCGTCAAACACCAAAACCTGAGCATCGCCCATTAGCGCCTTAATGATTTCTACGCGCTGCTGCACACCAACTGGAAGATCACCAACGATTGCATCTGGGTCAACTTCAAAACCAAAACGATCAGAGATTTCGCGAACCTGCTTGCGCGCTGCATCAAGATCTAGCAAGCCACCAAACTTGGTTGGCTCATGTCCAAGAATCACATTCTCGGCAACAGTGAAAACTGGAATCAACATGAAGTGCTGGTGCACCATGCCAATGCCGGCAGCCATGGCATCACCCGGGCCAGCAAATTTAACGATCTTGTCGTCAAGGAGAATTTCGCCACCATCGGCTTGATACAAACCGTAGAGCACGTTCATCAGAGTAGATTTTCCGGCACCGTTTTCACCAAGCAAACAGTGAATCTGACCAGGTTCTGCAACCAGGTTCACATTGTCGTTTGCGGTCATGGCACCGAAGCGTTTGGTAATACCTCGGAGTTCAAGCTTCATTGCTAATTCCCGTTCGTGTTCCTCATTGCCCAAAAATCTGGGCTATTACTAAAAGTCTAACTCTGCAAAACCAAAGAAAAACCGGGGCTAGCCATAAGGCCAACCCCGGTTTTTAGTACTTAGTTATTACTTCTTGTAAGCAGAGTTAACAACAACTTCGCCTGAAATGATCTTCGCTGCAAGAGCGTCGATCTCAGCCTGTAGGTCGCCGTATGAAACGTCGTGCTGTGCAGAAATCTGCACGCCACCGTTTGCTAGGTTTCCAACGTACTGGTTAGCGTCGCCACCAGTGAAGGTGCCGTCAACGCCAGACTTGATTACCTCAAGTACAGCCTTTGCCATCTTCTTCTCTACAGAAGTCAAGATGTTTGCCTTGTACTCAGCGTGTGCGTCAATGCCGTACCAGTCAGAGTCAACACCAATAAGAAGGGTGCCCTTCTTGTCTAGAGTTGCCTGACCTGAACCCTTACCAACCGGACCAGCTACAGGAAGAACGATGTCTGCACCCTGAGCGAAGAACTGCTCGGTTAGGGTCTTACCCTTTGCAACGTCGTTGAAGTCACCGGTTGCTGACCACTTCTGGTTGTTTGCTGACTCAGCACCTAGAACCTTAACTGAGGTTCCCTTTGCTGCGTTGTAGTAAGCCACACCCTGCTTGAAACCATCCATGAAGATGGTTACTGAAGGGAACAACATACCGCCGTAGGTAGCAACCTTGCCAGTCTTTGAAGTACCAGCTGCTAGGTAACCTGCAAGGAATGCAGCTTCAGCAGTGTCGTACTGGATTGGCTTTACGTTGTCTAGAGATAGAGGTGAGAAGTCATCGTTTGAAAGAGCGGAGTCAATCAAAGCAAACTTAACTTCTGGGTTAGCCTTCGCTGCGTCGCGAGTAGCTGCTGCAAGTGCGAAACCTACGTTGATGATTAGGTCACAGCCTTCAGCGATCATTGAGTCAACACCTGAAACGAAGTCAGTCTGAGTTGCAGTTTCTGGAGACTCAACAGTTGCGATCTTTACGCCTAGGGTAGCTTCAGCTTCCTTTAGACCGTTGAATGCTTCTTCGTTGAATGATGCATCGTTAAAACCACCCTGGTCAGAAACCATACATGCGGTGTAGTCAACTGGAGTAACAGATGGCTCAGCTGGAGCTGATGCACAACCTGCAAGAGTCAGTGCTGCAACAGATGCAAGCGCTAGGCCCTTAAGAATGTTCTTGTTCAATTAATTCCTCCTGGAATACGACGGATGGCTTTCATCCATCGCTACGTTTCCAGCCTACCGATTTAAAGAACGTCAGAATGACCGGTGGCCTTCAGCGCGTCCACCAAACTCTTCACGCGCTGGGCGTGTTCCTTTGTGGTCACCAACAAAGCATCCGGGGTATCCACCACAATGATGTCTTCAACACCGATAAGCGCGATCAGGCGATCGGTGTCTGACACCAAAATGCCAGATGAACTATCAGCTAGAACTTTAGCGTTGCCCAAAACCGCAAGATTTCCGCGACGACCCTGAGACTGAAGCTCGGCGATGGCGGCAAAGTCACCCACGTCGTGCCAAGAGAAGCTGGCCGGGATAACTGCTACCAAGCCGGCCGCTGCGGCAGGTTCGGCAACCGAGTAATCGATGGCAACCTTTTTGAGTCCCGGCCAAATTCTTTCGAGCGCCGCCTTGCGGTCATCGGTGTCCCAGGCCGCGGCCAATTCCATAATTGATGCGTGCAGCGTTGGTTCAGATTTTGCCAACTGTTCAAGAAGTAAACGAGCCGGCGCAATGAACATACCCGCGTTCCACAGGTACTGACCCGAGTCAACATATTTGCGAGCCTTGGCAATGTTTGGCTTTTCAACGAACTTGATTACATGGCGCGCCTCAGGTGCGCCCTCAATGTTGAGCACCTCGCCCGACTTGATGTAACCAAACCCAACCGATGGCTCAGTTGGCTCAATACCAATGGTCACGATCCTGCCGGTGGCCGCAACCAAGACGGCCTCACGAACGGTCTTGTGGAACTGGGCGTCCTCGGTAATAACGTGGTCGGCGGCAAACGAACCAATAATCACATCGGGTTCGCGCTGCATCAAAATAGCTGCGGCGAGCGCAATGGCCGCGGTTGAGTCCTTAGGCGAAAGCTCTAGCACCAGGTTGTCGGTGGATAGGTCCTCGATCTGCTCGAGCACGGCCGACTTGTGCACCTTTCCGGTCACCACAAGAATGCGTTCCTTGCCGGCGATTGGAGTTAGTCGATCCCAAGTGTCCTGCAAAAGGGTCTGGCCAGAGCCGGTTAGGTCGTGTAAAAACTTAGGTGCCGAGGCGCGTGAAAGCGGCCAAAGTCGGCTGCCAATGCCGCCGGCTGGGATGATGCTGAAGAATCGATCCAGTGGATCTCGCTGATTAGTCATAACTACTAAAAACCTTAGCCCAATGCCTCTATATGGGCGAGGGCAGGCTTTTTACAGGCGTAGACTAAAAGGGATTTTTGACTCAAAGTTGATCAAGGAGGATGGCCAGTGCCAACCATGCCAGCAGGTACTTTGTACCGCGGAAAAGTAGGAATGTGGTCGTGGGTTCTCCACCGTATAACCGGTGTAGCCATCTTCTTCTTCTTGCTAGTTCACGTTCTAGACACCGCGCTTGTGCGCCTAAGCCCAGAAGCGTACAACGCTGTAATTGGCACCTATAAGACACCGATAATTGGCCTCGCCGAGCTTGGCCTCGTTGCCGCCATCTTGTTTCACGCCCTAAACGGTGTTCGTGTGATCTTGATTGACTTCTGGCGCAAGGGCGTCAAGTACCAGAACGTGATGTTCTGGATTGTTGTTGCCGTAGCTCTGCTGATCTTTATCGGCTTTGCCCCTCGTCACCTAGCTCACGTATTCGGTTAAGGAGAAGCGAAATGTCAGTAGTTATCGAACAGCCTCGCTCGCCTCGTAGCCGCAAGGGTGCCAACTGGGAAAAGTATGGCTGGATGTACATGCGTGCTTCAGGTGCGCTTCTTGTAATTCTTATTTTTGGACACCTCTTTACCAACCTGTTTCTAGGTGAAGGCATTAAGGCAATTGACTTTGCTTTCGTGGGTGGAAAGTGGTCTGACCCGTTCTGGAAGGTTTGGGATCTAGCCATGCTTTGGCTTGCGCTGATTCACGGCACCAACGGCATGCGCACCATCGTTAACGACTACGCATCAAAGGAAGCCGTTCGCAAGACTTTGGTTTGGGCACTCTGGGGAATTTGTGCAGTGCTCGTGACACTTGGAACTCTTGTGGTGTTCACATTTGATCCATGTCCTGCTGGCGCAGCCGCCGAGCTACTGCCTTCGTTCTGCCCTGCTTCTTAATCTGCTGCACAACTAATAAGGAATAAATACATTGAGTAAGCCAAAGGTTCATCACTACGAGTACGACGTTGTAATCGTGGGTGCGGGTGGCGCAGGAATGCGCGCGGCGATTGAAGCCGGACCACACGCAAAGACCGCTGTTATTTCAAAGCTGTTCCCAACTCGCTCGCACACCGGTGCAGCGCAGGGTGGTATGGCTGCAGCTCTTGGAAACGTTGAAGAAGACAGCTGGGAATGGCACACCTTCGACACCGTTAAGGGTGGCGACTACCTGGTTGACCAGGATGCCGCAGAGATTCTTGCAAAAGAATCAGTGCAGGCTGTGATTGACCTAGAGAACATGGGTCTGCCTTTCAACCGCACACCTGAGGGCAAGATTGACCAGCGTCGTTTTGGTGGTCACACTCGCGATCACGGTAAGGCTCCGGTTCGCCGTTCTTGCTACGCAGCCGACCGTACCGGTCACATGATTCTGCAGACCCTTTACCAAAACTGCGTAAAGCTTGGCATTGAGTTCTACAACGAGTTCTACGTTCTTGATCTAGTGATGACCAAGGTTGATGGCCAAGAGCGCCCATCTGCTGTGGTTGCCTACGAACTTGCTACCGGTGAACTTCACGTATTCCAAGGCAAGAGCATCATCTTTGCAACCGGTGGATTCGGAAAGATCTTCAAGACCACTTCAAACGCGCACACTCTTACCGGTGACGGCGTTGGAATTATTTGGCGCAAGGGTCTTCCACTAGAAGACATGGAGTTCTACCAGTTCCACCCAACCGGTCTTGCCGGACTTGGAATTCTTCTTTCAGAAGCCGCACGTGGTGAGGGTGGAATCCTTCGCAACGCATCGGGTGAGCGTTTCATGGAACGCTACGCACCAACCATTAAGGACTTGGCTCCGCGTGACATGGTTGCACGTGCAATGGCCAACGAGGTTCGCGAAGGTCGCGGTGCTGGGCCAAACAAGGACTACGTTCTGCTTGACCTAACTCACTTGCCACCAGAGGTAATTGACGAGAAGCTTCCTGACATCACAGAGTTTGCTCGCACCTACCTAGGTGTTGAGCCTTACACAGAGCCAGTTCCGGTGTTCCCTACCGCGCACTACGCAATGGGTGGTATTCCAACCAACGTGCAGGCAGAGGTCCTTCGCGACAACGACACCGTTGTGCCTGGCCTATATGCTGCCGGCGAATGTGCTTGTGTATCGGTTCACGGTGCAAACCGTTTGGGCACCAACTCGCTACTAGACATCAACGTGTTTGGTAAGCGTGCCGGTGTTGCAGCGGTTGAATACGCCAAGACTGCAAAGCACGTTCCGGTTCCTGCCAACGCTGCCGATGAAGTTGTCTCAATGATTGAGAAGGTTCGTAAGTCAAAGGGCAACGAGAAGGTTGCGGTTCTTCGTAAAGAACTTCAAGAAACCATGGACAAGAACGCTCAGGTGTACCGCACTGAGGAATCTCTAAACGAGGCGCTAAACGACATTGCCTCGCTTCGCGCCAGGTACGAGAACATCAGCGTTCAAGACAAGGGTGAACGATTCAACACCGATCTCCTAGAGGCGATTGAACTTGGCTTCTTGCTAGACCTTGCTGAAGTTCTTGCACTGACCTCACGTGAGCGTCGCGAAAGTCGTGGAGCACACCTTCGCGAAGACTTCCTTGCTCGCGACGATGAGAAGTTCATGGTCCACTCAATGGCCTACCTAACTGACAAGCCAGCAAAGAAGCCTGGCGACAACATCAAAGTTGGCTGGAAGCCAGTCATTGTTACCAACTACCAGCCGATGGAGCGTAAATACTAATGGCAACTGCAGTAGCTACTAAAGGAACCGAATTCGAACAAATGGGTGCCGTCCCAACATTTCAGGTAACCCTGTTTGTTCGCCGCTTCAACCCAGAAGATGGTCAAGAAGCTCGCTGGGAAGACTTTGATGTGCAGGTTCACGGCACCGACCGCGTTCTTGATGCTCTTCACAAGATCAAGTGGGAAATGGATGGTTCACTAACCTTCCGTCGTTCATGTGCACACGGTGTTTGTGGTTCCGATGCAATGCGCATCAACGGCCGCAACCGTTTAGCTTGTAAGACCCTGATTAAAGACCTAGACATCACTCAGCCAATTTACGTTGAGCCAATCAAGGGTCTAAATGTAGAGAAGGATCTTGTCGTTGACATGAACCCGTTCTACCAGGCTTACCGCGACATCAACCCGTTCTTGATTGCCAGCGACAAGCCAGAGAAGGAACGCCTTCAGTCAGCCGAGCAGCACTCAAAGTTTGAAGACACCACCAAGTGCATCTTGTGTGCCGCGTGTACCACCTCTTGCCCAGTGTTCTGGACAGACGGTCAGTACTTTGGCCCAGCTGCAATTGTGAATGCACACCGATTCATCTTTGACTCTCGCGATGAAGGTGCGGAACTTCGCATTGACATCTTGAACGACAAAGAAGGTGTGTGGCGTTGCCGCACCACCTTCAACTGCACCGAGGCATGCCCTCGCGGAATTGAAGTCACCAAGGCAATCGCCGAGGTAAAGCAGGCAATCCTAAGAGGCAAGCCTTAATTAAGAATTAACTTTTTCAAGCCGACGGGTCAACTCTTGCAGTTGGCCCGTTAGTGCTTCTGGAATATTTCCGTCAAAGTTCTTAAAGTACTTCTCAGTCATGGCGGCTTCCACTCCCCAAGATTCTGGGTTGACTTCAAAGATTTGATTGAACTGCTTATCGGAAATCTTTAGACCTTCTAGGTTGAATTCCTTCTTCACCGGTAGCTTTCCAATCGGCGAATCAACTGCATCAACCAAACCTTCAATGCGGTTTGCAATCCATTCAATTACTCGTGAGTTTTCACCAAAGCCCGGCCACAGTAACTTGCCGTCGGCATCTTTACGGAACCAGTTAACCTGGAACACCTTTGGGCGCTTTGATTCCTCTATACCTAGACCAACATCTAGCCAGTGCTGCCAGTAGTCGGCCATGTTGTAGCCGCAGAACGGTAGCATCGCAAACGGATCGCGACGCAACTGCCCTACTGGCCCCTCGGCGGCAGCGGTCTGCTCGCTTGAGATTGTTGCACCCATGAATACTCCGTGCTGCCAATCGCGAGACTGAACCACAAGTGGCACGTTAGTTGCACGACGACCACCAAACAAGATTGCATCAAGCGCCACACCTTGCGGGTCGTCCCACTCGCTAGAAATGGTTGGGCACTGAGATGCTGCAACTGTGAATCTTGAGTTTGGGTGAGCTGCAGGGAACGAGTTGTCTGGAGTCCAGTCATCGCCAACCCAGTCCACCAGGTGCTCCGGTGGGGTATCGGTTAGCCCTTCCCACCAAACATCGCCGTCATCGGTGAGGGCAACGTTTGTGAAAATTGTGTTTGCCTTAATGGTCTCCATTGCGTTGGCGTTTGTTTTCATGCTGGTGCCAGGCGCAACACCAAAGAATCCGGCCTCGGGATTAATTGCTCGCAAGCGGCCGTCGGCACCCGGAGCAATCCAGGCAATGTCATCACCAATGGTTTCAACTTTCCAACCCGGAATGGTTGGCTTAAGCATTGCCAAGTTTGTCTTGCCACAGGCCGACGGAAATGCTGCGGCAAAGTGGTACTTCTTACCCTGAGGTGAAGTTGCACCAATGATCAGCATGTGTTCGGCAAGCCAGCCCTCATCGCGAGCCATGGTTGAACCAATACGAAGTGACATGCACTTTTTACCAAGCAGCGCGTTGCCCCCGTAGCCGGAACCAAACGACCAAATTTCTTTGGACTCCGGAAAGTGGCAAATGTATTTTTCGGCATTGCACGGCCAGGTGGTATCGGCTTTGCGATCACCGTGGTGATCAACCAGCGGTGCACCCACCGAGTGCAGCGCAGGAACCCAATCGGCACCTGCTGCAATTTTCTCGGTAACGACCGGTGACACTCTGGTCATGAGGTGCATGTTCAAAACCACGTATGGCGAATCTGAAATTTCAACACCGTAGCGAGCCAGCGGTGAATCTATTGGGCCCATAGAAAATGGCACCACGTACATGGTTCGGCCGCGCATTGAACCGGCAAATAAACCACGAAGCAGAACCTTCATCTTGGTTGGTTCACGCCAGTTATTAGATGGGCCGGCATCGGCCTGGTGCTCACTGCAAATAAAGGTACGGTCTTCGACTCGTGCCACATCGCCTCGGTGAGTGCGAGCCAGATAGCTGTTTGGGCGCAGATCTTCGTTGAGTTTGATGAAGGTACCGTTTGCTACTAGTAGCGAGGTAAGTTCGTCCCATTCACGTTGCGAACCGTCACACCAGACGATGTTGTCTGGCTTGGTGAGTTTGGCTACGTCTGCGACCCATTTTTCTACCTGATTCTTTGGCATTTCGTTTTGGACTCCTTTGTCCGGTGAGAAATTGTCAACCCTCTAGGTGTTTGGATTGTATACATTAGGCTAGCAGTCAGAAATTTATGCAACCGATTACATTGGGTTTCCGATGGATATCATCGATGTGAGTTATGAAAATGTATACAAAGAGGCAATTATCGGGTTGGCATAAACTACCTAAATGCCCCTAAAAGTAGCCACCATCAACGTCAATGGCGTACGCGCCGCATTCAAAAAGGGCATGGCCGAATGGCTAGCGGCCAATCAAGACGTGGATGTGATTGCCCTGCAAGAGGTGCGCGCCGAAACCAAGGACTTGGTTGAGTTATTCGAGGCCAACCCACCATTGGATACAAAGGGTAAACCTGGCAGCTGGCACTTTGCCCACGATGCGGCGAGCGCAAAGGGCCGTGCCGGTGTTGCGATTGTGAGCAAGGTGGCTCCGGTGGCCGAGCGCACCACACTTGGCCCAGACAGTTTTGATTCTGCCGGCCGTTGGCTAGAGGCCGACTTTAAAGTTGGCAGCAAAGTCGTGACCGTCATCAGCACCTACGTGCACTCGGGCGAGGTTGACACCCCAAAACAGGTTGAGAAGTACAAGTTCCTCAAGGCAATGCAAGAGCGCATGGCCGAGTTGATTGCCGCCGGCGGATACGCGGTTGTGGTTGGTGACCTAAACGTTGGCCACACAGAGCTAGACATTAAGAACTGGAAGGGCAACCTCAAGAACGCCGGCTTCTTGCCAGAAGAGCGTGCCTACTTTGACACCTTTATGAATGCGCAGGGCTGGGTAGATATTGGCCGCGCCGCTCACCCCGGTGAGCCTGGCCCATACACCTGGTGGTCATATAGAGGTCAAGCTTTTGACACCGATGCCGGCTGGAGAATTGACTACCACCTGGCCACCCCAAAGCTTGCCGCCAAGGCGGCCAACTATAAGGTGCACCGAGCGGCAAGCTACGACACCCGATGGACCGATCACTCCCCTGTGGTTGTTGACTACCTAATTTAAGGCTGGCTCTAAACTTATGCCTATGACTAAACCAAACCTGCTATCTGGAATGCAGCCTTCTGCTGGTTCCCTTCACCTTGGAAACTATCTGGGTGCTTTGGTCAACTGGACCAAGATGCAGGATGACTACAACGCGTATTACTGTGTGGTTGATCTGCACGCCATCACAGTTCCACAAGACCCAGCCGAGCTTCGCCAGAATACCCGCATCACCGCGGCTCAGTATTTGGCTGCCGGTATTGACGAGAACAAGTCGGCACTGTTTGTGCAGTCTCACGTTCCTGCTCACGCGCAGCTTGCCTGGGTTCTAATGACCCTAACCGGTTTTGGTGAAGCCGGTCGCATGACCCAATTCAAAGACAAGTCACAAAAGGCCGGCACCGATTCCACATCGGTTGGTTTGTTTACCTACCCGGTGCTGCAGGCAGCCGATATTCTTTTGTACCAACCAAAGGCTGTTCCAGTTGGTGAAGACCAGCGTCAGCACATTGAGTTAACTCGTGATTTGGCTACTCGTTTCAACTCGCGATTTGGTGAAACTTTTGTAATTCCAGAGGGCGTGATCTTGAAAGAGACCGCCAAGATTTACGACCTGCAAAACCCAGAGGCAAAGATGTCAAAGTCTGGTGACCCTAAGGGTTTGGTCAACATCATGGACGAGTCAAGCGTGATTTTGAAAAAGATTAAGAGCGCGGTTACCGACACCGATTCTGTAATTCGTTTTGACCGCGAGGCAAAGCCTGGTGTTTCTAACCTGCTTGGTATTCACTCGGCAATTTCTGGGCAGTCAATTGATGCCCTGGTTGCCCACTTTGACGGCAAGGGTTATGGCGACCTAAAGGGTGAAGTGGCCGATGTGGTTCTGGCCGAGATTGAGCCAATTCGCAACCGTGCCAACGAGCTTTTGGCAGACCCGGCCGAGCTGGATCGCCTGTTGGCAAAGGGCGCGGCCAAGGCCAACGAGCTTGCTGAGAAGACTCTGGCAACCGTATATGACAGGGTTGGCTTCATCCCTGCCGGGCGTTAGTCTTGAACTAGCAACAACAACTTAATAGTTCTTCGGGGTCAGTGTAAGTCTGAACCGGCGGTTATAGCCCGCGACCCGGCTGTGCGAAAGCATTGGCGGTTGAATCTGTGAAATTCAGATGCCGACGGTTAAAGTCCGGATGGTAGAAGAAAGAAACATGAACGACAACAAATTTGTCGCGGCCATGAGTCGCGCGCTCGCACTCGCGGGTAACTCGCCTATCTATGGAGAGAACCCCCAGGTAGGTGCGGTCCTAATCAACGATGCCGGCGAGATTATTGCCGAAGGTTGGCACAAGGGTGCCGGCACCCCACACGCCGAGATTGATGCGCTGAAGAATCTTGCTGGTAAAAACTTAACCGCCGACGGCCTTACTGCTGTTGTGACTCTTGAACCTTGCAATCACGTTGGTAAAACTGGCCCATGCGCTCAGGCCCTAATTGAGGCGGGCGTAAAGAAAGTTGTGTTTGGAACCTACGACCCGGGCAAGACCGAAGGCGGTGGCCGATTCACTCTAGAAGAAGCTGGCGTTGAGGTAGTGAGCGATGTTCTGCGCGACGAATGCGTGCAACTGATTGCGCCGTGGTTTACCAATAAGTTCAACAAGCGCCCATACGTTGTTATTAAGTGGGCCGCAAGCGTTGATGGTAGAACCGCTGCCGCTGATGGCACAAGCAAGTGGATCACCGGCGCCGAGGCACGTGAAGATGTGCATGCCCGCCGTGCTTCATCACAGGCAATCTTGGTTGGCACCAACACCGTAGAACTTGATGACCCGGAGCTAACCGCTCGTAAACCAGATGGTTCGCTTTACGAAAACCAACCGCTGCGCGTAATCGTTGGCGAGCGTGAGCTGAATCCTGCTGCCCGAGTTTTCAATTCCGATTCGGAAACCATTCAACTAAAGACTCGAGACATTAGCAACGTGATGCAGCAACTTTTTGATCGCGGCGTTCGTCAGGTGTTTGTAGAGGGCGGCGCTCAACTTGAATCATCGCTAATCAGCCTGGGTTACGCAGATGAGTTTTTGATTTACCTGGCACCAAAACTTATTGGTGGTCCGGCAACAGCAATTCGCGATATTGAAGTGGCCACCATCGACAAGGCCGTGGGCCTGGAATTTATTGAAACCAAAAAGCTTGGCGCTGATTTACTGATTCGCGCTATTTATAAGGAGAACTAATGTTTACCGGAATCGTTGAAGAACTTGGCAAGGTAAAAGCTATTGAGGTTTTGCCAGATGCCCTGCGCATCACAATTGAAGGTCCACTGGTGGTTTCCGATGTAAACCGCGGCGACTCAATCTCGGTTAGTGGAACCTGCCTGACCGCGGTAGAGCACGATGCTACTTCATTCACTGCCGATGTGATGCAAGAAACCCTGAAGCTAACCAGCCTTAATGGCATTAAGGTTGGCGACCCGGTGAACCTAGAACGTGCCATGACCGCGGCAACTCGCTTTGGTGGCCACGTTGTGCTTGGTCACGTAGACGGAGTTGGCGAAATCATTTCGCGCGAGCCTAGCGAAAACTGGGAATGGGTGCGGGTATCGATTCCAAAAGAACTTATGAAGTATGTGGTGCTCAAAGGTTCAATCACGATTGATGGAATCTCACTAACCGTGAACGAGCTTGGAGAGGACTGGATTGGGCTAAGCCTTATTCCAGAAACTCTTGCAGTAACTACCCTGGGCAGCAAGAAGCCAGGTCAAAAGGTAAACCTAGAGGTTGATGTGATGGCAAAGCACATTGAGCGCCTAATTGAAGCGAGGAACAACTAATGCAACTATCTAGCATCGAAGAAGCCCTGATTGCTCTTCGCGAGGGAAAGCCGGTACTAGTTGCCGACGATGAGAATCGCGAAAACGAAGTAGACGCCATCATGGCGGCGCAGTACGCAAGTGCCGAGTGGATTGGTTGGATGATTCGCTACACCTCTGGTTACTTGTGCGCCCCAATGACAGAACAGCGCGCTAACCACCTGAACCTAAACCTGATGGCAACTACCAACCAGGACCCATTCAAGACCCAGTACACAATCTCTGTTGATGCTGCCGCGGGCGTGACCACCGGTATCTCTGCTGCCGATCGTGCAACAACATTCCGAGTGCTTGCCGATAACGACAGCACGCTTGACTCAATCATTCGCCCGGGTCACGTGATTCCGCTGCGTGCTCACCAGAATGGTGTGCTTGACCGCCGCGGTCACACCGAGGCAACAGTTGATCTAATGAAGCTTGCGGGCCTGGCCCCGGTTGGCGTGATTGGCGAGATGACCAACGAAGACGGAACCATGACCCGATTGGCCGAGGCCTTTGAAATTGGTGATAAATTTGGCCTTCCAGTTATCTCGATTGATCAGATTGTGAAGATGCGACTGGACTCAGTTGAGTTTGCCGCCGAGACCGTGAATGACCGTATTCGCTTTGAGGCCGAAGCAAAACTGCCAACCACTCACGGTGACTTCCGCGTGCGCGGCTACTATGACGTTCGAACCACCGCCGATCACGTAGCAATCATTGCGGGCAACCCAACCGGTGAAGATGTTTTGATTCGCATGCACTCGGAGTGCATCACCGGTGAAGCATTTGGCTCACTGAAGTGTGAGTGCGGCCCACAGTTGGAGTTTGCGCTTGACCAGATTGCTAACGATCCAAAGGGTGGCATTGTGATTTACCTGCGCGGTCAAGAAGGTCGCGGTATTGGATTGCTAAACAAGCTAAAGGCCTATGCGCTTCAAGACAAGGGCTATGACACCGTTGATGCAAACCTGGCTCTTGGTTTGCCTAGCGAAGCGCGCGAATACGGCGCTGCGGTTTCAATCTTGCGTGACCTTGGCGTAGAGAGCGTTCGCCTAATGACCAACAACCCGGCCAAGAGTTCATTCTTGAACGAGGCTGGCATCAAGGTGAATTCATTCGTGCCAGTAATCGTTGGTGCGGCTCAGCAAAACGAGCAGTACCTAGAGACCAAACGTGCCCGCATGGGCCACATGATTCCGGAGGGAAAATAAATGAGCGGAGCGGGAGCCCCAAAGATTGAGATCGATGCAACCGGCCTTCAGGTTGCAATCGTGGTCACAAGTTGGCACACCGATATCACCGATGGTCTGCTAGCTGGTGCCGAGCGTGCTCTGCAAAAAGCTGGCAACGATACCTACGAAATCTGGCGAGTGCCTGGTGCATTTGAACTACCCCTTGGGGCGCAAAAGGCTATTGATGCCGGCGCGGATGTTGTGATTGCACTTGGCGTTGTGATTCAGGGTGAGACACCTCACTTTGAATACGTGTGTTCTTCTGCCACCGACGGCCTGACTCGCGTGCAATTGGACACCGGCGTGCCTATTGGTTTTGGTCTATTGACAGTTGACGACGCACAACAGGCACTTGACCGTGCAGGCCTACCTACTTCAAAAGAAGACAAGGGCGCCGAAGCCGTAGAAGCCGCAGTGCTCATGGCTAGACTGAACGCGTAAGGAACGAAAGGTCCCTAAATGGAAATTCTAGAAATCATCATTCGCATTACCCTTGTGCTACACCTACTTGGTTTTGCAACCATTCTTAGCGGCGTACTTGTTCAGACTAAGAACTTCAAGACTGGCGCACCGGTAACCGCAGGAATCCTGCACGGTTCATGGCTTGCACTTATTACCGGCCTTGTGTTGACCGGTTTGGTTTACGCAAACGGAGAAGAAGTAAACAACCTGACACTTTCAATTAAGGGTCTTGTAATTACTGCAATCTTCTTTATTGCCTACACATTCGCCAAGAAGGATTCAGCTCCTAAGTGGGTTGTTCCAACTATTGGTGCACTTACTATTGCAAACCTAAGCTTTGCGGTAATTATGGGTGTAGTTGCTTAACGCATAAACAAAGCTGTTAATCGCCGGGTTGTGAAAATCAACCCGGCGATTGTCATTAACAAGAAGTATGCAATGTGCACAAACAGTGCCCCGTCAATGATGCCAAGCATTAGACCTCGCACCATCTCTACTCCTTGCCATAGGGGCATAGCCATCACCACATATTGAATTGGCTCCGGGTAGATGCTGATTGGAAAAAAGGTTCCCGAGAACATGAACATCGGCAACATGAAGAAGTTCACCCAGTTCATCTGCTGAAAGTTTGTGACATAAGAGGTGACGGCCATGCCAATGGAGCCAAAACCAAAGGCAATCAGGGTTGCCGCAGGGATGGCCAGTAGACCATACCAACTGGTGACCAAGCCCATTGGCGTGACCACAATCATGAATCCAATTGCGTAAACCGTGCCTCTCATTAAAGCCCAGCTAATTTCACCAATTGCAACATCTAGCGCGCCAAGCGAGGTGTGCAGCATGGTTTGGTAAAGCTTGGCAAAATGCATCTTGAAAAATACATTCCAGGTGCTGTCGTAGATAGCACCATTCATGGCCGAGGTTGCCAGCAGCGCAGGAGCAATGTACTGCGAGTAACTAACAGGGTTGCCAGCTCCATCGGTTAGATTTCCAATGATCTGCCCGATACCTAATCCAAAAGCAAGCAAGTAAAACACCGGCTCAACAAAACCGGAAACTACGCCCAGCCAGGTTGAGGACTTCAAAGCAAAGAAACTTCTTTGAATTACTCGGTGCGGTCTGCCCGCGTAAACACTTTGACCCAACTTGCCTCGACGCCGCTCGGCAATGGCAACGGCACTGGTGACACCGGCTTGAATCAAGCTCATTTCTGCAACCGGCTCTCAAACTTTGGGTAGGCCGCCAGAATTCCAATTACAAAAACTGCACTTAGGAAAGAGATGTGCATAACCAATTGCCAAGTTTCCAGTGGCATTCCATAACTCAGAAAACGGCCCAATTGGGTGCTATGCCACATCGGCGAAATCCAGCCAATCCACTGCAGATAGATTGGCATCTGGTCCAATGGGTAAAAAGTCCCTGAAAATAAAAACATTGGCGAGATAACAAAACGACCGATGATTGCAAAAAGTGCGTCGTCATTTTCAAGCCTCACAGTTACAGACATCATGGCTGCTGCAAAAGCAACAGCTGCAAAAAGTGAAGTGATGAACATGGGTAGCAGACTCGTTACTGGTACAGCCCCGAAAAGCCAAAGAATCAATTCATAAAGCAACACGTTGAATACACCGCGAACAGTTGCCGTAATCATGATGCCGTTAGCAATTTGCTTTGGTGTGATTGGAGTGTTGTTCATCGCAAAGAACATCTTGTCCCAGACGAACCCCTGCATGGTTGGAAAAGTAACTTCTTCCATTACTGCGTTGATTGCAGTTGTAGCCAGAAGCGCCGGCGCAACAAATTGCAAATAACTAACTCCATTAATTCCTTGACCGCCGGTGTTGATGTCCACCAACGCGCCTATGCCAAGACCAATAGAAATTAGGTAAATAACCGGGTTGCCAAGCCCAAAGGCAAACATTGAACCCATCCACTTGCTCATCGAGAACAAGCGGTACTCTGCCACTGCCCACGCACCCCAACGCATGGCTCGTGCAACGTCTACGGCCTGACCGGGCTTGAACTTTAAATCACTCATTAGTCAACAAGCGTTCTGCCCGTAAGGCGAAGGAAAACGTCTTCAAGTGAGCTTCTGCGTACTAGCGAAGTAACTGGGTTCATTCCCTTGGCAACAATTGCTTCTAAGGTTTGTTCGCCGTGCGCGGTGTAAACCAAAATTCTGTCTGGCAGAACCTCAATGCGGTCAGCAAGCTTTTTAATTTCGTCCGCGAATTGCTCGTTTTTATCGGTGCCGAATCTAACCTCAACCACCTCTTTGCTTGAGTACTTCTTAATAAGTTCTGTAGGTGAACCATCGGCCATAATCTTGCCCTTGTCCATCACAATCAAGCGGTCGCAAAGCTGCTCGGCCTCGTCCATGTAGTGGGTTGTGATTACCAACGTCACGCCCTGTTCCTTTAAGCGGAATAGGCGGTCCCAAAGTATGTGGCGAGCCTGTGGGTCAAGGCCAGTAGTTGGTTCGTCAAGCAGCAGCATCTCTGGTTCATTTACCAAGCCGCGGGCAATCGCCAATCGGCGCTGCATACCGCCAGAAAGTTCTTCAACTTTTTCGTTGCGCTTTTCTTCAAGCTGCGCAAAGGCCAACAGCTCTTCAACCTTTGGCTTCAAGAACTTGCGACTCAAACCAAAGTAGCGGCCATAGGTATATAGGTTTTCCCAGGCCTTAAGCTCACGATCAAGCATGTCCTTTTGTGGCACCACTCCAAGGTGGGCACGAATCTCCGGGCCAAATTTATCGGGGTCTTTACCAAGAATTGTGAGCTCGCCGCCGGTGCGCTTAGACACCGATGAAATCATCTTCATGGTTGTAGATTTACCGGCGCCGTTTGGGCCAAGCAGTCCAAAAGACTCCCCTTGCTTTACGGTGAAGTTGATGCCGTCTACCGCAACGAAATCCCCGTAAACCTTCTTTAGGTCTTTTGCAACAATCATGTCTGAAGTCATAGTTCTTCCATTCAACACTAGGTTTTGAGGCTTCTAGGACCTTGCTAGGTTAGATATATGCCTAAGACCAAAGCCCCAGCAAAGGGCCTGCCAAAGAAGCTTGGCAACACCAGGGTCACCGGCAAAGAGCAGTACTACACCCCAACAGACCTAGCCCAGCGTTTGATTATCGAGGTGCTGCAGCTGGTACCAGACCTGACCCAGCGCACCATTCTGGAGCCAGCCGGCGGAACCGGAGCTTTCATTAAGGCTGCGCAGGGTATTGGCGCAAAGAATTTCTTGTCATTCGATATTGAGCCAAAACACGCATCGGTCACCAAGGCAAATTTCTTGGCGGCAAAAATAAAAGCCACCAATGCCGTCACAATTTCTAACCCGCCATTTGGCCGCAATAACTCTCTTTCCATTCCCTTCTTTAATAAGGCTGCAGATCACAGCGAATTCATTTGCTTCATCGTTCCAAGGTCATGGCGCAAGTGGTCTGTGATTAATCGTTTGGATTCAAGGTTTCACTTGGTGGCAGATCACGACATTCAAATTGACTACGAAGACGATGCCGGTGCCAAGCTTTCCAAGCGCACCTCGCTGGCTACCTGTTTTCAGATTTGGCAACGCCAAGATCAGCCACGGCCAAAGTATTCAGTTGCCGACCAGGGTTTGATTGAAAAGACCGATGCCCAAAATGCCGATGTGGCGCTGACTATTTTTGGATTTGGCTGCGGCAAGGTACTTACTGAGTTTGAACGAAAACCAAACTCCACCAAGATGTTTTTGAAGTTGCACCACCCAAAGGCCCTTGCGGCCTTGCAAAATGTTGACTTCTCTAAGTTTTATAAGAACACCGCCTACACCGAGGCTCTTTCATTGCAGGAAATTAACTACCTGTTGAATGATGCGATTCTTGGGAATCCATACCTAATAGAAAAGGTTTAGTTAAGAATGAGCATGATGGGTGGCGGCCGCGGCCGTGGTATGGGGCGACCTCCTTTTGATAAGAACGCACCAAAGGCCAAGTTCAGTCAGCTGTGGCCTTACCTAACCGAGCACAAGGGTGCACTGGTGGTTGCGGTGATTCTGTCTTTGCTTGGTGCCGCAGTTAGCTTGGCCCAGCCTCTAGTTGTTGGCCAGGTAATTACCGCGGTTCAAGAGGGTAAGGACCTTGGCTATCTGGTACTGATCTTGATTGCCGTGGTGCTTGGCAGCGCAGTAGCCAGCGGATTCCTCTACTACGTGTTGGCCAAGGCCGGCGAGGGCGTGGTCTTCTCGGCCCGCGGCCAGTTGGCCACTCGCCTACTTAGATTGCCGATTCCCGAATACGATCTGCGCAGAACCGGTGACCTGGTTTCAAGAGTGAGCTCAGACACAACTCTGCTACGTGCGGTACTTACCCAGGGCCTAGTTGATGCAGCCGGTGGGGCGCTTATTTTTGTTGGTTCGGTGATTGCCATGGCCATCATCGATCCAATCTTGCTAGGCATCACGCTGCTCATGATTTCAATCGCGGTTGCCGCCATTGGTACCTCTGCTCGCCGCATTCGCGCGGCAACTACAAAGGCTCAAGAGCGCGTTGGAGATATGTCTGCCTCGGTTGAGCGCGCGCTTTCTGCGGTTCGCACAATTCGCGCGGCCGGTGCCGAAACTCGCGAAAGCCAGATGATCATTGAAGATGCCAAAGAGGCTTATAAGCAGGGCGTAAAAATTGCCGGCATCAACGCAAGCGTTACTCCGCTTGGCGGTCTTGCCGCCAACGGTGCATTTATTGCCGTGCTTGGTGTTGGTGGTTACCGCGTTGCCAATGGCGATACCCCGGTAGCAAGCCTTGTGACATTCATTCTTTTGATGTTTCTAATGATTCGCCCAGTAGGTCAGGCCTTTGGTGCCTACACCTCGGTGCAAACCGGACTTGGCGCTCTGGCCAGAATTCAAGAGGTACTGAACGTCCCACTTGAAGACACCGATAAAGAACGAACCGATACTCCAAAGCGCAAAGCGGTAAACACCACGGCGATTGAGTTTAAGAAAGTTTCTTTTGCCTACGCCGGTCAACCTTCCGATGACGGTAAGACTGCCGAGGCTCGAGAAGTTCTAGAGAAAGTAAGTTTCGCGATTGAGCGCGGCACCAGAGTTGCAATCGTTGGGCCATCGGGTTCAGGTAAATCAACAACCTTCTCGTTGATCGAGAGATTCTATGAACCAACCAGCGGTGAGATTCTGTTGGACGGTCAGCCGGTAACCAGCATCACTCGCGGTGCGCTGCGTTCTCAGATTGGCTACGTAGAGCAAGATGCGCCGGTACTTGCAGGAAGCATTCGCGAGAACTTGTTGATTGGTGCACCGGATGCCACCGATAAGCAGCTGAAGGCAGTGCTTAAAGAAGTGAACCTAACCGAGGTCCTAAAGCGCGATAAGCGCGGGCTAGATGCCGAAGTTGGCGAACAGGGCATCATGCTTTCTGGAGGTGAGCGTCAGCGATTGGCGATTGCCCGCACCCTGCTTGCCGCCCCGCCGATTCTGTTGCTAGACGAATCAACTTCGTCTCTTGATGGAATCAACGAACAGCTAATGCGTGACGCAATTGATTCGGTAGCCAAAAACCGCACACTGATTGTGATTGCCCACCGTCTATCAACAGTGATTGATAGCGATCAAATCATTGTTCTTGAAAAGGGCAAGGTTCTGGGAATCGGAACACACAAGCAGTTGGTGAAGTCAGTTCCACTCTACAAAGAGTTAGCGAAAAGCCAAATGTTGGCTTGACCAACTTTGGCCAAATAAAGATGTGCAAATGTTGGCTTAGTTGCGCTCTGCTGCTTGAACCACGTTGTAAGCCAACATGGCACGAGTCATTGGCCCTACTCCACCCGGGTTAGGTGAGATGAACCCTGCAACATTTGCAACATCAGGGTGAACATCGCCAACCAGTTTTCCCTCTGCGCTTCTGGTAATTCCAACGTCGAGCACAGCAGCACCTGGCTTTACCCACTCAGGCTGCACAAAGTGCGCAACTCCAAGTGCGGCAATAACGATGTCGGCACGCTTGATTGCGTGTTCAACATCGCGAGAAGCAGAGTGCAAAAGCGTGACGGTGCTGTCGATTCCCTTGCGGGTCATTAGCAAACTAAGTGGGCGACCAACGGTGATACCGCGACCAATGATGGCAACTTCTGCCCCGTTGGTTGGTACTTCGTAGCGCTTTAGAAGTTCAAGAATTCCGGCCGGGGTGCAAGGCAGCGGTGAATCAATTTCACTTGATACTCCAAGCACAAGTTTGCCCAGGTTGATTGGGTGCAGACCATCGGCATCTTTTGCAGGGTCAATTAGCTCAAGCATCTCGTTGGTGTCTAAACCAAACGGAAGTGGCAACTGCACAATGTAGCCGGTGACATCCTTTGCATCGTTCAAGTCTCGAATGGCTGCGCGCACATCGGCGGCCGATGCGTTTGCCGGCAGGTCCACACGAATTGAGTGCATGCCAATCTCGGCGCTATCGCGGTGCTTGCTTGAAACGTAGGCGTGTGAACCCGGGTCGTCACCAACCAGCAGGGTTCCAAGACCAGGGGTGATTCCCTTTTGCTTCAGGTGAATTACGCGCTCGGCAAGCTCAGCCTTGATCGCTTTAGCGGTGGCAAGGCCGTCGAGACGAATCGCGGTCATAGGTGTGATCCTAGAATTCCGGCGACTACCAGTTTTCCAAACCGCTGTATAGCGGGAAGGCTTCAGTTAGCTTGCGGGTGCGTGCGCGAAGAGCGGCGATGTCTGGGTTTGGCACCAAGACACCAGCAATGATCTCGGCAACCTCGGTGAACTCTGCAGCACCAAAACCGCGGGTAGCCAAAGCAGGAGTACCAATACGCACACCAGAAGTAACCATTGGCGGACGTGGGTCGTTAGGTACAGAGTTGCGGTTCACGGTGATGCCAACCTCGTGCAACAGGTCTTCAGTTTCTTGACCGTTGATTGGTGCGTTGCGCAGGTCAACCAAAACCAGGTGAACCTGAGTGCCACCGGTTAGAACCTGAACACCGTTTGAAGTTACGTCTGACTGCATCAGGCGGTTTGCAATGATTGCTGCACCCTCGAGAGTGCGCTTCTGACGGTCTTTGAATTCCTCAGACATTGCAGCCTTGAATGCAACTGCCTTTGCGGCAATCACGTGCATCAATGGGCCACCCTGCTGACCAGGGAACACTGCAGAGTCAATCTTCTTTGCGTATTCTTCCTTGCAAAGAATTAGACCTGAGCGTGGACCGGCAAGGGTCTTGTGCACGGTTGTTGAAACAACATCTGCGTATGGCACTGGGCTTGGGTGCAGACCGGCTGCTACCAAACCTGCAAAGTGAGCCATGTCAACCCAAAGCTTTGCGCCAACTTCGTCGGCAATCTTGCGGAACTCGGCAAAGTCAAGGTGACGTGAATAAGCAGACCAACCAGCAATGATTACGGCAGGCTTTACCTCGTGTGCACGAGCACGAACGATGTCCATGTCAATTAGGTGAGTTTCTGGGTTTAGTTCGTAAGCGTGAGCCTCGTACATTTTTCCAGAGAAGTTCAAGCGCATACCGTGGGTTAGGTGACCACCGTGTGCAAGTTCAAGACCAAGAATTTTGTCGCCAGGGTTTGCCAGCGCCATAAGTACCGCAGCGTTTGCTGATGCGCCTGAGTGTGGCTGCACGTTTGCGTGCTCTGCACCAAACAATGCCTTTGCGCGATCGCGTGCCAAGTTTTCTGCAACGTCAACTGCTTCACAGCCACCGTAGTAACGCTTGCCCGGGTAACCCTCGGCGTACTTATTGGTAAGCACCGAACCCTGTGCCTCAAGCACGCCGCGAGAAACAAAGTTCTCAGACGCGATCATCTCGAGGGTGTGACGCTGGCGGTCTAGCTCTGCGTCTAGAACGGCCTTGATCTCTGGGTCAGTCTCGCTAAGTGGCGAGTTGAAAGAAGTTGGAAGCTGTGACATGAAGAAACCCCTAAAAATGGCGGTGAATGGGGCAATTCTAACATTCGGGGTTGGTCCGGCCCCGCCAAGAACCCGATAAACAACGGGTTTACCCCTAAGGGCTTTACCGAAAAAACTTCGCTAAAATGAACAGGTTGCCCGGAGCCGGGTAGTCAAAATTAGGGATTAGCGAATATGAATGGTCTGCCACTGCCTGTGCTTATCGGTGCTGGAATGATCGTTCTTGGCGTAGCCCTGGGTATTTACGTGGCCATTCAGGCCGTGACCCACAAGCGTCGTAACGACAACGACCCGCTTGGCTAAACCCAAAACCCCGCACAGGCCCGTTATTTGGGGCCTTGACCTAAACTTGAGCCTATGACTACAGCCAATACCCACTGGGTACTCACCCTCGTTTGCAAAGATCAGCCTGGAATTGTCCACGCTATTTCTGGGGCAATCGTGGCGGCTAACGGAAACATCACCGAGTCATCGCAGTTCACATCAGACGACACTGGCCGCTTCTTTATGCGCCTGCAGATTGAGTCGGCTGTGCCTAGGGAGCACTTTGAAGGCCAGATTGCCCCAGTGGCCCAGCGCTACGGTATGACCTGGGAGCTAGACGAGGTTGGCCGCAAGATGAAGACCCTGGTCTTGGTCTCAAAGAGCGCCCACTGCCTAAACGACATTCTTTTCCGCCAGCGTGCGGGCCAGTTGCCGGTTGAGCTTCCGGCCGTTTTTGGAAACCACTCAGACCTTCAGGGCCTTGCCGAGTTCTACGGCATTCCATTTGAGGTTCACCCAATTACCGGTGACACCGATAAGCGAGCTTTCGAAAACATGCTGCGCACCTACATCAAGACCGCTGGTATTGAACTTATTGTTTTAGCCCGATACATGCAGGTGCTGAGCGAAGAATTCTGCAAAGAGTTTGAAGGCAAGATCATTAACATTCACCACTCATTCCTTCCAGGCTTCAAGGGTGCTAACCCCTACGCTCAGGCACACGCTCGTGGCGTGAAGTTGATTGGTGCTACTGCACACTTTGTAACAGCCGACTTGGATGAGGGTCCGATCATCGAACAAAACGTTGTTCGTGTTGAGCACTCAGACTCAAAGAAGCGTTTGGTTTCGATTGGTCAAGACGTAGAGTCAAAGACCCTCACCCAGGCCGTGCGTTGGTTTGCAGAACGACGAGTTCTGCTTGACGGCGAACGCACAATTATTTTTAGCTAATAACGTTGCGCCGCATCAGGCATATTTCTTAACCAACCTTCTGGTTCGCGCTAGTCGAGCCCCTTTTGTAATTCCAATCAGCGCTAGCGTCACTGAAATTGCACCTAAGCCAATCGTTGCGGCTATTCGCCAATCAACCTGCCGACCAATTGGTTTTGGATCGGTTGGATTCCGCACGGTGATTTGCGTTTCATCTAGGTCGTAACCGTGTGGGTTTTCAGCAACCGGTTCTTCAACAACTACAACCTGCGGCGTAAAAGCGTAAGTCTTGCGCACTGGCTGTGCGGCAACCAATTCGGTACCGGCAGGAATTTCTTTTGGTTCAGAAATTGCACTTGGCAGCTGCCCAACATCCGATTGGGATTGTTCTGGCTCTGGAGGCGCAGGTGGTAAAGGTTGCTGCACGACTACAGGGGCTGCAGAAACCGTAGGGACTGGTGTTGGTGTTGGCGTAGGTGTTGGGGTTGGTGCCGGCTGAGCAATCTTGGTGGTTACCGCAGAGGCACTCACAATTGTTGGACCGGTGTTGCCAAGGGAATCGGTGTAGGAGTTTGCATTCATCAAGACCTGCACGCTGCCGTCAGAACAACCCGAGGTTGCGATGTTGAACTTTAGGCCAGCTTGAACCTCGGTGACTGAGATGACACAGCTTGTTGCAGCACCAATCATTAAGAAATCTGAGGCCACCAAACCATTTACCGATTCCGCAAAATCAATTTCAAAACTTGGGCTCACATAACTGGTTGCCGCAGCACTTGCCCAGGTGCCAACCGGAGCCAGTCGATCTATCTGCACCGAACCAATGACCGGCGCAGCCGCAGGCCCCATGTTGCCGGCTAAGTCGGCCACGGAATTGATGTTGAGGTTCAGTTTGGCCAAAGCGGTATCGGCGCAACCAATTACAGTCACCGTGTAGCTTGCCGCTGTTCCTGCAAGCACTCCTAACTGGCACGATGTTCCGGTAACCGTGAAATCATCTGCTGCCAAACCGGTGACGGATTCCGAAAACAAGACGGCATATTGCAATGTCGTTGCCGACGTTGGAGTTGTTGGTGGCGTGACAGAAACCGTAGGCGCCGTTCTTTCAATCACCACATCGCTGGCAATCTTATCGGTGGCCGGACCAGCAAGAACTCCGCTGACCGAATTGGCAACCAGCGTTAGTTTCACCGTGCCAACACTGCAACCTTGCACCGCAACCGAATAAGTTGTACCGCCTCCGGTAACTGCAATTCCCGTGCACGTTGCGGTGGAGCCGGTGGTTAGAAAATCGGTGTTATTTAACCCAGTGACCGATTCGTTGAACACTAGGTTATAGCTGATTGAAGATGCGTTAGTTAGATTGCTGGCAGCAGCAAAGGTTTTTGCACTTGGTGGCATGGCATACGTGAGAATTGCCAGGCCTGCGCCAGAGCGATACGCGGCTGTGTGCGAGACAGATGTGGTTTGCACCGAGTGGCTCCACGATGAACCACCACCGCCACCACCCGCGTTTGAACAACAGGTGTCAATGTCGGCGCCACCGCCACCGCCGCCGTAGAAGCCTCCGCCTCCACCGCCACCACCAGAGACAGAGCTAGAGCCGCCGGAGCCACCAACGCCGTAGTCGCCGCTGGTTCCCCAGCTACCACCGTTAGGGTAGCCGCCGTTACCGCCCGATGATTGAGTTGCGCCGGATCCACCTTGACCTTGGCCACTGGTTCCGGCCGATGCATTTAGGCCACCAGCTGAACCACCCACTCCACCGCTGAACCCACCGGAACCTCCGCCACCACCGGCCACGGCAACGCGGTCATTCATTGAGGTTGTGGTTCGAATATCGGTGGCGCCACCTCCCGAGCCTTCGTCACCTCGGCCACCGCCGGCGTTTCCGCCGCCATTAAAACCACCAGCTGCACCGGAGCCTTGATTGCCGGCTCCACCTACATAGATGTAAAGCGAGGTTGGTGTTGTGGTTAGTGCTCCGGTTACTCGGCCGCCAAGACCACCAGATCTTCCGCCCTGCGCACCCATGAGATCGAATGAAATATTCTTTGCTCCCGCTGGCGGAGTCCAGAGGTAATAGTCACCCGTGGATTCAAAAGTTACAGAGCAAGAGGCTCCAACACAAACCGGTGTTGGATTGCTGCTAACAGCCCGAACCGATTGCGCAACCAATCCCCCGAACAGCACAGCAAGAGTTACGGATATAGATGCCGACCTAAGCCAGCGCATTTTGTTTATGACTTGCATAGCAAAAGCAAACAACTCAGAAAAGTTCCCTGTTCGAGTTATCCACAGATATCGCTGGTTGACCTAGGCTGATGTGCATGAAGAAACTTGCCCTCGTTCTGATAACCCTGCTTGCCTTGACTGGGTGTTCCGCTGCCCCAGCCAACAACAGCGGAATCTCAAAGAATGAGGTTGGGCTGCAACTCTTCATGTGGAACTGGGAATCGGTTGGCAAGGAGTGCAAAGCAAACATTGGCCCCGCAGGCTTTGACTGGGTGCTGGTTATGCCGCCACAAAATCACATTGCGGTGCCGCAGTGGTGGTCACACTATCAACCGGTCAGTTATGAAATTGAATCAAGACTCGGCACACGCGAGCAATTTGCCAAAATGGTTAGCGACTGCAAGAGCGCCGGCGTGAAGGTAATTGCAGACGCCGTGATTAACCACATGGTGGGCATTCGTTCTGGAACCGCCTGGACCGGTGAGAAATTTGTGAAGTACTCTCACCCAGGTCTATACAACACCGACGACTTCCACCCGGGCCGCCTGCCAATTGGCAACTGGAGTGATCAAAATCAAATCCAAAACTACGAGCTACTGAGCCTTTCTGACTTAGCCACCGAGCGCAATAATGTTCGCCAAAAAATCAGTGGATACCTTAACGATCTTCTTTCTCTTGGAGTGTTTGGTTTCCGCATTGATGCCGCAAGACACATTCCGGCCGCTGACTTGCAATGGATCAAAGCGGGTCTACCTGCCAATACATATTTCTTGCAAGAAGTTGCCGGCGACGAGCACCCAGACATCACCCAGTACTACGCAACCGGTGATTTGTGGGAGTTTGATTGGCCGCGTCTAATGAAGAAGGCCTTCACAAATAACCTTGGCGCAAGCAACCTGCCTAAACGCATTAAGAGCACCAACCTGCTTGATTCCGATAAGACCGTGACCATGGTTACCAACCATGACACCGAGCGCAGCGGCGAGGCAATCAATACTTCAGACGCTATGGCTCAGCAGTTGGCATTTATTTACACCTTGGCTTCTGATTACGGAAAACCAATGATGTATTCCGGTTACGCATTTGATGACCGCGATGAAGCTCCGGCGCTATTGCCAGATGGACGCGTGGCAGACGTGGTTTGCCCAACAAATTCAAGTGAGCCTCAAACTACCTACGAGAATCTTCAATTCACTTGCCAACACCGATGGAAGGCAATCAAGGGAATGATTGCCTGGCGCGATGCGGTTGGCAACACTCCAATTACCGAATCAACTGGCAGAGCGGGATTGTTGTCATTCGGCCGCGGTGACCGCGGTCAGGTTGCGATTAACGGAACCGACAAGCCGGTGGAAATGACCGTTCAAACCAAGATGCCGGCAGGAACCTACACCGATGCGATTTCTGGAAAGCAAATTGTGGTTGGCAATGACGGCAAGTTCACCGTTGCCCTTGAACCAAAAACCGCTGTAGCGATTAGTGGAAATTAGTGGAAGAAGTGACGTTCGCCAGTGAAGTACATGGTGATGCCTGCGGCCTCGGCTGCAGCAATCACCTCTTCATCGCGAACTGAACCACCAGGCTGAACCACGGCACGCACGCCAGCATCAATCAGAATCTGTAGGCCATCGGCAAACGGGAAGAATGCATCTGATGCCGCAACCGAACCCTTGGCGCGTGACTCGGCACGTTCTACTGCAAGCTTGCAAGAATCAACGCGGTTTACCTGGCCCATTCCAACGCCAACTGATGCGCCTTCACGCGCAAGAAGAATTCCGTTTGACTTCACCGCACGACATGCACGCCAAGCAAACTCAAGTTCCTTCATAGTTTCGGCATCGGCCTTGCGACCGGTAACCAGCTTCCAACCCTGTGAGTTGAACTGTGAGAATTCATCGGGTTGCTGCACCAACAGGCCACCAGAGATTTGCTTGTACTCAAGTGCGTCGCGCGAGTAGTTTGCTGGCAACTCAAGTACGCGCAAGTTTTTCTTCTCAAGCAAAATGCTTAACGCTTCAATCTCGTAAGAAGGCGCAATGATGACCTCGGTGAAAATGCTGGCAACCTGCTTGGCCATGGTTGCGGTAACCGGACGGTTGGTAGCAATCACACCACCAAAAGCCGAAACCGGGTCGCACATGTGAGCCTTTGCGTGAGCATCTGCAATCACATCTGCAGTAGATGCGTCACCAATTGCAATTCCACAAGGGTTTGCGTGCTTAATGATTGCCACGGCTGGCTCGTTGAAATCGTAGGCAGCGCGAAGTGCAGCATCGGCATCTACGTAGTTGTTATAAGACATCTCTTTGCCGCCAAACTGACGAGCCTGAGCAATACCCGACACCGACCCTTCGCCGGTAGTGCGGTAAAGCGCCGCGGCCTGGTGTGAGTTCTCGCCATAGCGAAGCACGTTGGCCAGTTGACCCTTGATGCTTACCTCTGGAGCAAAGCCAGGGTTTGCATTCTCAATGTCACCCTTTTGCCCCGCTGCGCGTTTCCATTCGCCCTCGAGTTTGGCGGCAAACCAGTTGGCTACTGCTGAGTCGTATCTGGCGGTGTGCGAGAAAGCCACGTAGGCAAGCTCACGACGCTGAGCCAGTGTGGTTCCACCATCGCGAACCGCGGTGATGATCTCTGAGTACTTGGCCGGGTCAACCACGATGGCCACGTTGGCGTGGTTCTTGGCTGATGCGCGAACCATAGCTGGGCCACCAATGTCAATCTGTTCAACAACGGCATCACCCTTGGCGCCAGACTGCACGGTCTGCACGAATGGGTAAAGGTTCACCACAACCAACTGGAACGCTACGATTCCAAGTTCGGCAAGCTGCTGTTCGTGCGCTACTAAACGCATGTCGGCAAGGAGCCCGCCGTGCACCTTTGGGTGCAGAGTCTTTACGCGGCCATCAAGTGATTCTGGGAATCCGGTGATTTGTGAAACCTCGGTCACCTTAATTCCCGCAGCCTGCAGCGCGGCAAAGGTTCCACCGGTTGAAACGATGTCTACACCTGCCGCAGCCAGCGCCTGCGCAAGTTCAAGAAGTCCGGTTTTGTCAGAGACAGAAAGAAGTGCTCGCTTAATTTCAACGCGATCGCGGTGACGGTAATCTGCTGGCTTGTGGTCGTTGTGTGCGGCCATGGTGGAAGCCCCTTATTTAGAAAGTGATGGAAGGTGGATTTTCTTTGCAGCGATATCTCTGACGGTTGAAACTAGCAACTCACGCTCAACTGCTTTGATGCGTTCGTGTAGTTCGGCTTCGCTATCTTCTGCCAAGACCAGCACGCTTGCTTGTGCAATGTGCGGCCCGGTGTCAACACCTTCGTCGACAACGTGAATGGTCACCCCGGTAACCTGCGCCTTTGCATCAAGCGCATCACGCACGGCGTGAGCACCTGGGAATGCAGGTAGCAGAGAAGGGTGAGTGTTAATAAGATTTGGGGTTAGCGCAGCAACAAAGTTTGCCGGCAGAATTTTCATAAAGCCAGCCAGCACCACTAGGTCTGGCTTGAAGTGATTCACATTTGCCAACAAGACATTGGCCCAGTTTTCGCGAGTATCAAATGAGCCCGGTGAGACAACAAAGGTTGGCACTCCAAAGCGTTCTGCGTGAGCCAAACCATCGGCCGCGTTGTCGGAACCCACGGCAACAATCTTGGCGCCGAAAAGAGGGTTATCTGTAGCCTCAAGCAGGGCCTTCAGGTTTGAACCTGAACCTGAGATGAGAACTACGATCGAGAGCATTTGGCTAGTTTACCGTTGCTGATTCAGGGCCGGGTGGTCTGGCTTGTCTGGGCGGGCACTGAAGAAAGCAGCCAAGATCGATACGGCGGCTACTTCAACAAAAAGTACGCCGGCCACCATGAGTGGATTAACCCCAATCACCTGCAGGCGCTCAGGTCCAATACCTCCAGAGGCAATCGCGGCCAACAGGCCCATCTCCACGGAAGCTACCAGTGCAATCGAAAGTCCAAGGGTGATTGCCGCGCTCCAGGCCGAGGCAAATTCAAAACGAATCGCGTCGGCATGGCGACGAATCAGAATGGTTGCCGCGAAGGCGCCAACCAGTGGAACCAAGATCGCGATCATGCCAAAGCCAAGTTCACCAATCGGCAGAGCGGCCATGATTGGTAGCGCAGGCAGCGGGCCAACCACTGTGGCCACCGGAGAAATTAGTGAGCCGGCACCAATCTGAAAACCAACACCGGTAAACCAGCTTGCGCCCAACACCACAAGGTTTGGCAGCACGGCCATTTGACCCGCGGTAACCATTACGCCACCAAGAAAGCTAACCTGCAGCCCTTCGTAGAGGCGAATTACTTGAATCCAATTCAAGATGAGCATGCCCGCAATGAATACAGCCGAGACCGCTAGCAAAATTGCCACCACTGCCGTGCCCGCACGCAGTGCCGGTGCACTAACCGCGCGAATTGCCCAGTGCAAATTATTGAATCTGTCTTCGGCCCAGTTGCGCAGTGCAACTCGTTCGGCAGGCTCCGGAAGATTTGCGGCTTCACCAAATGCCTGGCGCTTGCCAAACAAAGAGCCAATCAAAACGAAGAACAAAAAGAACATCGGTGGAAAAAATGTGCCCTGCCAAGTAACCGGGTAGGCAAACTCGTTATACGCAGCGGTGCTTAGGAAAAGTGAGATGCCACCGTAAACCAGTGCGCTTGCAACCCAGGCTGGCCACAGCTCAAGCGCCGTGGTTAGTTTGCGACCAAGGCGAATTGAAAGGAAGGCAATCACTGCGCTGAGGCCAAGTGGAATCATGCTGATTACAAATGATGGAACGGTGTCCGAACCAAACAGTCCCTCGGGCACAACTAGTCGGGTTCCGTGGGCCATCATCCAAACATCTGCAGATGCGCGAAAAGGCACTAGCCAATCAATGGTTGGATCATTTTCAAAAAGCCACACCACGGTAAGCGGTGCAAGCAAGATGCCAATACCAATACCAGCAACGACTAGTGCCTCAAACGCAGCAATAAGAAAAGTGAGTCGACGATTCAAGGCGAAACACTCCCCCTAGCGCGATGCAAAAACGGTTTACAGGCTCTTGATAACTTCGCGCATTAGCGCTGCAGTCTCAGAAGGAGTCTTGCCAACCTTTACGCCAGCAGCTTCGAATGCTTCCTTCTTTGCCTGTGCTGTTCCGGCTGAACCAGAAACAATCGCACCGGCGTGACCCATGGTCTTACCTTCAGGAGCAGTGAAACCAGCAACGTATGCAACAACTGGCTTAGTAACGTTTGCCTTGATGTATGCAGCAGCCTTCTCTTCAGAGTCGCCACCAATTTCACCAATCAAAACAATTGCCTTGGTCTCAGGGTCTGCCTGGAACGCTGCAAGCGCATCAATGTGAGTGGTTCCAATAACCGGGTCTCCACCAATACCAATTGCGGTAGACATACCAATGTCGCGAAGCTCAAACATCATTTGGTAAGTCAGGGTTCCTGACTTTGAGACCAACCCGATAGGGCCAGGACCAGTGATGTCAGAAGGTGTGATTCCAGCGTTTGATTTTCCTGGAGAGATGATGCCTGGGCAGTTAGGGCCAATCAGACGAGTCTTCTGACCCTTGTTTACGTTGTAAGCCCAAGCTTCAGCAGAGTCGTGAATTGGAATACCCTCGGTGATTGCTACAGCCAATGGAATCTCGGCGTCGATTGCCTCAATCATTGCGGCCTTTGCAAAGGCAGGTGGTACGAAGATTACGGTTACGTTTGCACCGGTTTCCTTCATTGCTTCTGCAACGGTTCCAAAAACTGGAAGTGACTTGCCTTCAACATCTACGGTCTCGCCAGCCTTGCGCGGGTTAACACCACCAACGATGTTTGAGCCACCAAGCAGCATGCGGCGGGTGTGCTTCATACCCTCAGAACCGGTCATACCCTGAACGATGATTCGCGAGTTTTCGTTTAGAAAAATTGCCATTTCTTTAATTCCTTCTCGCGCTTAGCGGTTCGCGAATTCAGCGGCCTTATCGGCTGCTTCATCCATAGTGTCAACGACGGTTACAAGTGGGTGTGCGGCCTGCTCCAAGATGTAGCGGCCTTCTAGAACATTGTTTCCGTCTAGGCGAACAACAAGTGGCTTAGTTGCCTTGTCACCAAGAGTCTTCAACGCACCAACGATTCCGTTTGCAACAGCGTCACAAGCGGTGATTCCACCAAATACGTTTACGAACACGCTCTTAACCTGAGGGTCGTTCAAGATAACGTCTAGACCTGCGGCCATAACCTCAGCTGAGGCTCCACCACCAATGTCTAGGAAGTTTGCAGGGCGAACCTTGCCGTGCTTCTCACCTGCGTAAGCAACAACGTCAAGAGTGGACATCACAAGACCAGCACCGTTACCGATGATTCCAACCTCGCCGTCAAGCTTCACGTAGTTGAGGTCCATGGCCTTAGCCTTGGCCTCAAGTGGGTCAAGCTCGTCGCGCTCCATTGATTCGCGCTCGTGACGGAACTCTGCGTTGTCGTCAAGTGAAACCTTGCCATCAAGAGCAATTACTTCACCCGATGAGCTCAGGATCAGTGGGTTTACTTCAACTAGGGTTGCGTCTTCTTTTACGAACACGTCGTAAAGCTTTACAAACACCGGAGCAACCTTTGCCGCAGTTTCGTCATCGAAACCACCCTGCTTGGCAATGCTTAGTGCTGTTGCAAGATCAATACCTTTAGTTGCATCTACTGGCACCTTTGCCAATGCCTCTGGGCGCTCTTCTGCAAGCTGCTCGATTTCCATTCCACCCTCAACGCTGCAAAGCGAAAGGAAGGTGCGGTTTGATCGGTCAAGCAAAACTGAGAAATAGAACTCTTTGTCAATTGATGCACCCTGAGCAACCATTACGCGCTTCACGATGTGGCCCTTGATGTCTAGGCCAAAGATGTTCTTTGAAAGTTCTTTTGCTTCTTCGGCAGACTTGGCAACCTTTACGCCACCAGCTTTACCGCGGCCACCGGCTTTAACCTGAGCCTTTACAACTACTACTCCACCAATCTTGGCAGCTGCTGCCTCGACCTCTTCTGGGGTGTCTGCGGTGATTCCCTGCAGAACTGGTACTCCGTAGGCCTCGAACATGTCGCGGGCCTGGTACTCAAATAAATCCACTTTGATTCCATTCAGTTATCGGACAACCGTCCAATTCTAAACCTTTTGGATAGGGGCTACTTTCACCAGTAATCGCTTGACTCCCACGCTGCCGAAGTGGATTTCGGCGGTTTGGCGGGCTCCCTCGCCTGCTGTGGCAATGACTTTGCCTCTGCCAAAGTCTGAGTGCTCAACCATATCGCCAACCTCAAGCTGAAGATCTCCGTTGTTTCGAACCGAGGAAATTGCCCCGTTCCAAACCTTCTTCTCCTTGGTTGAAGGAGTGCCACCGTACCCGCCTGAGCTCTCGCCGGAACCTGAACCGTAGCCCTGGGCATCGGCAATTGATTCGCGGTATCGGGTGCTTGGCAAACCTCGGCCGGAACCAGATTCACGCCAGTCAATGAGATCGGCCGGAATTTCTTGCAGGTAGCGCGAAGGCGTGGCAGATTCCGATTCACCAAAAGTGGTTCGGGTCATGGCCAGCGAGATGTGCAGCTTCTTGCGCGCGCGGGTGATGCCCACGTAGAACAATCGGCGCTCTTCGGCCATGCCACCCGGAGTGATGAAACTCATGCGGTGCGGCAACAGCCCCTCTTCGATACCGGTGAGGAACACTGCCTCGTACTCAAGACCCTTTGCGGTGTGCAGAGTCATAAGTGAGACGGTACCGGACTCGTCGTCAAGTTCATCGGCGGCGGCAACCAGTGCAACTTCGTTCAAGAAGTCAGGCAGGCGGCCCTCTGGGTTATTGCGCTGGAATTCTCGGGCAACCGATACAAGTTCCTCGAGGTTTTCAACTCGCGCTTCGTCTTGCGGGTCTTTGCTGTTGCGCAACGTCTCTAGCAAACCGGTGCGGTCAAGTGCCGTGCGCAAGATTGCATCAACGGTCTCGGTTGGAATCATTGCCTCTAGGTTGTCCATGAGTTCGGCCAACTGATTGATGGCACCGGTGATCTTTGGGCCAAAGCCAAGTTCACTTACGTGTGACAAAACCTGACGAACCGATAGCCCGTTCTTCTCGGCATAGTTTGCAATTTGAGTTTCCGATGCATCACCAATGCCGCGCTTTGGCACATTGAGAATTCTGCGGGTGGCAAGGTCGTCTCGGGTGTTGGCAATGGCAACCAAGTAAGCCATTGCGTCTTTAATTTCTTGACGCTCGTAAAACTTGGTGCCGCCGACTACGCGGTAAGGAATGCCGGAGCGAATGAAGATATCTTCAAGAGCGCGGGTCTGTGAGTTGGTTCGGTAGAAGACTGCAATGTCGCGGAAGGCAATTGCGTCGTCGCCCTGTGACTTGCTGTGAAGTTTGTTGATCTCGTCGGCAATGAACTGTGCCTCGTCGTGTGCCGAGTAGCCGGTGTAGCCAACAATCTTGTCGCCATCGCCAGATGCGGTCCAAAGGTTCTTGGACGGGCGGTCAAAGTTATTTGAGATAACCGCGTTGGCGGCAGACAGAATGTTTTGGGTTGAACGGTAATTCTGCTCAAGCAAAATTGTCTTGGCACCTGGAAAGTCTTTTTCGAATTCGGTGATGTTGCGAATATCGGCACCGCGGAACGCATAGATGGACTGATCTGAGTCACCCACCACGGTTAGCGATGCGTTCTTGGCTAGCTCACGAATCAATGCGTACTGTGCGTGGTTGGTGTCTTGGTACTCGTCCACCAGAATGTGCTTGAACTTCTGCTGGTACTGGGCAGCAACATCTGGGAAAGCTCTAAACAGATGAACGGTCTCACCAATCAGGTCGTCAAAGTCAAACGCGTTATTCTTACGAAGCTCGTGTTGGTATCGGGTGAAGATTTCAGAAATCATTCGTGCAACTGGATCGTTCTGATCAACATTGCGCGCGTATGACTCGGCATCGGCAAGCTCGTTTTTAGCATTTGAAATTGCCGCGCCAACACCTGCCGGGGTGAGCTTGTGAATATCGGCGCCAAGTTCTTTAATCAGACGCTTAAGAATTGCGCGAGAGTCACCGCTGTCGTAGATGGTGAAGTTTGCGTCGTGGCCAAGGCGCTCGCTCTCGCGGCGAAGAATAAGCACGCATGCAGAGTGGAAGGTCTTTAGCCACATGCCGTCGGCAGCTTCGCCAAGCAGGTGCTTTACACGCTCGCGCATTTCGGCGGCGGCTTTATTGGTGAAGGTGATTGCCAGAATCTGCGAAGGCCAAGAATCTTTGGTGGCCAAAAGGTGAGCAATGCGGTGAGTAAGCACACGGGTTTTACCAGAGCCTGCACCGGCAACAATCAAAAGCGCCTTGCCGCGGTATTCAACGGCCTCGCGCTGTTGCGGGTTTAGCCCCTCGACCAACGCGGTGGTCTTATCTTCGGCGAACAGGCTCAACTCATTCATAACTAGGCAATCTTAGGCGCACGTGCAGACTTTGGAATGCGGCAGGTCTAAAGCGGTGCAAAAGCTTTAGTGCTCAAGACCGTTTACTACCTCTAATAAGAGGTCCGGCTGATCGGCAAAGATTCCATCGGCACCGGAAAGCACAAACCTTGAGTAGTACTCCTCGATCGAGGCCTCGGCTTCCTCGGCTTTTGCGGTCCAAATAAATACCTTGAGCCCGCGTGCCTTGGCCTGCTCCACCCAATCGCTTTTAAGAACCAACCGATAGTTGAAACTGATGCCATCAAAAATCTTTGCTGTTTCGTCGAAGCGTGGCTCGCCCCAGGTGTCTACCAAAAAGACGTATTCGCCAACCTCGCCGCACACTCTTTGCATTTGCTCAAGAACTTTAAAATCAAAACTCTCAAGGGTCAGCGTGATGCCACGCGATTTCCAATTGCTCTCGCGCAATTTGCGAGCCAAGATTGCAGAAACCGGAAAGCCCTGAGTTGCAAAATATGCACCGTGCTTAACCTCAAGAATCAAGTGCTTGCCGGCTACAAAATCTGCAGCCAATAATTCATCAAGGGTTGGCAATTCAAATTGCCCGTCAAACTTTGCACTGCCCGGGCGCTCATCTGGTACTCGCTCAATTGCGCGTAGTTGCTTTAGCTCGGCAAGTGTGAAGTCTTCGCAGAACCAGTCTTCGCGAACCTCTTGGTAACCAACAATGCCCTCGCGCTTTAGGTGTGCAAATTCCGGGCGCTTGGCGACATCGGTGGTGGTTGATAGGTAGTTGTCGTGACGAATGATTAGTTCGCCGTCTTTGGTTGGTAGTAGGTCGCACTCGATTGCATCGGCGCCCATGTCAAAAGCAAGTTGAAAAGCCTCGAGGGTGTTTTCTGGTCGGTAACCCGATGCACCTCGGTGCCCAAAAACCTTAATAGTCAAAACCAGATCCCCCTTGAGGATGCACCTTTACCTCATGAATAGATCGCAAGCGACCTATTCCCACTCAATGGTGCCGGGTGGCTTTGAAGTCACATCAAGCACTACGCGGTTTACGCCTTCAACCTCATTGGTGATGCGGTTTGAGATCTTGGCAAGCAAGTCGTATGGCAAGCGAGTCCAGTCGGCGGTCATTGCATCTTCAGACGAAACCGGACGAAGCACAATTGGGTGACCGTAGGTGCGGCCATCTCCCTGCACACCAACCGAGCGCACATCGGCAAGCAACACGACTGGGCACTGCCAGATTTCTTCGTCAAGGCCTGCAGCTGAAAGCTCGGCACGAACGATTGCATCTGCCTTGCGCAGCAGGTCTAGACGCTCCTTGTTTACTTCGCCAACGATGCGAATACCAAGACCCGGGCCTGGGAACGGTTGACGCTGAACGATCTCGTGTGGCAAACCGAGTTCGGCACCAATTGCGCGAACCTCGTCTTTGAATAGAGTGCGAAGAGGCTCAACAAGTTCAAACTCAATGTCGTCTGGCAAGCCGCCAACATTGTGGTGGCTCTTGATGCCCGCGGTAACACCACCGCCAGATTCAACTACGTCTGGGTAAAGGGTTCCCTGCACCAAGAACTTGATTGGGCGGTTGTCTGCCTTTGACTCTTCGTAAAGCGCAGCCTGTGCCTCCTCGAAGGTACGAATGAATTCGCGGCCAATAATCTTGCGCTTGGTTTCTGGGTCACTCACGCCGGCAAGTGCGTCAAGGAATTTCTTTTCGGCATCAACGGTCACAAGACGAATACCGGTTGCTGCAACGTAGTCACGCTCAACCTGCTCGGCCTCGTCTTGACGAAGCAAACCGTGGTTTACGAATACACAAACAAGTTGATCGCCAACTGCCTTGTGCACCAGGGCTGCTGCAACAGCAGAGTCAACGCCGCCAGATAGACCACAGATAACTCGTGCATCGCCAACCTGCGCGCGAATCTTTTCAACCTGCTCGGCAATCACGTTGCCCGAGTTCCAAGTTGCAGGAATTCCAGCTGCGTTGTGCAAGAAGTTGGTAAGTACGTTCTGGCCAAACTCCGAGTGCTTAACCTCCGGGTGCCACTGCACTCCGTAAATCTTTTTCTCGCTGTTGGCAAAGGCTGCCACCGGAGTGATATCGGTTGAAGCCAAAACTTCAAACCCGGCCGGTGCTTCCATTACCTGGTCACCGTGACTCATCCAGCAAATCTGTTCGGCAGGCTGGCCAGCAAGAATCTCTCCCCCGGCCTTTACATTTAGCTCGGTTGCGCCGTACTCGCGCTTACCGCTGCGATCAACGCGGCCACCAAGTGCGTTTGCCAAAGTTTGGAAGCCATAGCAAATTCCAAGTACCGGAACACCAAGCTCAAGAATTTCTTTGTCCAGCTGAGGTGAGCCCTCTTCGTAAACCGATGAAGGTCCGCCAGAAAGAATGATGGCAAGCGGGTTCTTTGCTTTTACCTCAGCGGCTGTCAAGTTGTGGTGAACGATCTCTGAGTAAACGTTTGCTTCGCGCACGCGACGTGCAATCAGCTGTGCGTACTGTGCACCAAAGTCCACAACTAGTACTGGGCGATTAGCGGTCATTAGACAGCTGCCTTTCTGCAACTTTGCTGAAGTGACGTTCGGTAAAGAATGAAAGCAATGGCACCACGCCGCCCAGTGCAATGACTAGGAATCGTGTGAAGCTCCAGCGGAACAGGGTCCACATTCTGAAGTCACCAAATAGGTAAGCCACGTACAACCAACCGTGAACGATCAATGACACCGATGTCAGATCAAGTCCGGTTGCTGGAAGTCCAATTTTGTCGCCGGCTTCATCAACCGAATAAAAGGCCAGGTAAAGGAATCCGTCTGGGCCAGCCAACCAAAGATCGGCGTGAACGCTGAGGCGAATGCCCCACAAAATCATGATGAGCACCAAGAAGATACCGGTTATGTACGAGGTGACCTTGAAATACTTCAAGACCCCGCGAAGGGTGGCTTCTTGTGGATTCATTGGTCTAGTTTACCTTTTCGCCTGTTGCGTCATTCGCCAGCAATAGCTGCTCGTCCTTTACCAAACGCCACCAGAGGAACACGGCAAACCCGGCAAATACCAACCACTCCAAGAAGTAGAAGGCGCTGAGCCAGTTGATCTTTTGGCCCTCCGAATAGGCCACATTGATTGCCTGCAGTGGTGGCCAAGCCGAGGCCTGGCTGCTGCCATTAAGCGTCAAAATCTTAGGCTCGGAAGCTATTGGTTTTTCTGGTGAATAAACATTTATTAGCTGCGCCAAAGAAAGTGATTCGTAAACGTATGGTTTCTCGGCAGTCTGCGGCATTGGAGCCTCGGAAGAAATAAATACTCCCTCAAGACTGGTGCTAACTTTTTCCAGACCCGATTCCATAAGTGCGGTTCGCTCGGCTTCAATCTCGGCAAGGTCTGCAGACCAACCAAGAGCAATGGTCAGCGATTTATTCGCAGCATCAGTTGAGTTGGTGATTAACCAAAAGCCGCGTTCGCTACCTTGCAATCTGTTTGAAATCACAAAGGCATTCTTGGTGTCAATTTTGACCTCAACCGATTCCAAGTTGTAGCCAGGAGAAACCGGTTGATCTTTGGTGAAAGCTCTGTCCAACTGCCACTGACCAAGAGCTGCAAAAACTGCAGCAACCGCAAGTGAAAGCAACAAAGCGCCAATCCACTTTGGCTGTCTTGCAACAGCAAAGAAGCTTGGCGCTTTTGTCATGAAATTTTTACGCGTGGTATGGAGCAACTACAACGTCAACGCGCTGGAACTCTTTAACGTCTGAGTAACCGGTGGTTGCCATTGAGCGACGAAGCGCACCCATGAGATTTGTGGTGCCAGATGCAGAAGAAGATGGGCCAAGCAAAATCTCTTCAAGAGTTCCGCTGGTGCCAACCTCAACCTTGTTGCCACGAGGAAGTTCTTGGTTGAAAGCTTCCTGACCCCAGTGTGAACCCTGCCCCGGTGCTTCTTCGGCGCGAGCCAAAACTGAACCAAGCATTACGGCATCTGCACCAACTGCAATTGCCTTCACAATGTCACCAGAAGTTCCAAGACCACCATCGGCAATAACCTGCACGTAGCGGCCGCCAGATTCGTCCATGTAGTCACGGCGAGCACCAGCAACATCGGCAACCGCGGTAGCCATTGGAGCGTGAATACCAAGCACACGACGAGTGGTTGAAGCAGCACCGCCACCAAAACCAACTAGTACACCAGCAGCACCGGTGCGCATTAGGTGAAGTGCAGAAGTGTAAGTTGCAGCGCCACCAACGATTACCGGAACATCCAACTTGTAGATGAATTCTTTTAGGTTTAGCGGTTCAACATTTTTTGAAACGTGCTCTGCAGAAACTGTAGTTCCGCGAATCACAAAAATGTCAACGCCGGCTTTAACCACGGTGTCAGAAAATTCTGCGGCGCGCTGCGGCGAAAGTGCACCGGCAACGGTTACTCCAGCCGCACGAATCTGCGCAATGCGGTCGCGAATCAACTCAGGCTTGATTGGTGCCGAGTAGATCTCTTGCATGCGCTTGGTTGCCTTTGCGGCATCAAGCTTTGCAATCTCGTTTAGCTGCTGAGTTGGGTCTTCGTATCGGGTCCATAGGCCCTCTAGGTCAAGCACACCAAGGCCACCAAGCTTGCCAATGGCAATTGCGGTTTCTGGTGAAACCACTGAGTCCATTGGGGCGCCAAGCACAGGCAAGCCAAACTCGTAAGCGTCAATCTTCCAAGAGGTTGAAACATCGCGTGGGTCACGGGTGCGGCGACTTGGCACGATTGCAATGTCGTCGAAGGCCCAGGCACGTGTGCCGCGCTTACCGCGGCCGATTTCCATTTCGGTCATTATTTCCTAAATCGCTTTTTAGCGAGTTCCGTAGTTTGGCGCTTCAACGGTCATCTGAATATCGTGCGGGTGAGATTCCTTTAGACCCGCAGCAGTGATGCGCACAAACTTTCCGCGCTCCTGAAGTTCTGGAATCGTCTCGCCACCAACGTAACCCATAGATGCACGAAGACCACCAACAAGTTGGTGAACAACTGATGCTACTGTGCCACGGTAAGGAACTCGACCTTCGATGCCTTCTGGCACAAGCTTGTCTTCGCGCAGAACGTCATCTTGGAAGTAGCGGTCCTTTGAGTAAGACTTGGCTTCGCCGCGAGACTGCATTGCACCAAGTGAACCCATGCCGCGGTAAGTCTTGAACTGTTTGCCACCAACGAAAGTAATTTCGCCTGGTGCTTCATCGGTTCCTGCAAGAAGCGAACCAAGCATTACTGCGTTTGCACCGGCAACCAATGCCTTTGGAATATCACCTGAGTACTGCAAACCACCGTCGGCGATTACCGGTACACCGGCTGGCTTACAAGCAAGTGACGCCTGGTAAACCGCGGTTACCTGTGGCACACCAACACCGGCGACAACACGAGTGGTACAAATTGAACCTGGGCCAACGCCAACCTTGACGCCGTCGGCGCCTGCATCAACCAAAGCCTGTGCGCCTTCGCGAGTTGCAACGTTTCCGCCAATCACGTCAACGTTTTTGGCAAATGGTTCTGCCTTAAGTTTTGAAATCATTTCAAGCACCGCACGGTTGTGACCGTGAGCAGTGTCTACAACAAGAATGTCAACGCCGGCATCAATCAACGCCATTGAGCGTTCCCAAGCATCCTGGCCAACACCAACTGCAGCGGCAACCAGCAAACGGCCGTTTGAATCCTTTGAAGCCAGAGGGTACTTCTCTGACTTGTCGAAGTCCTTCACGGTGATCAAACCGCGAAGCTTTCCGTTTGCATCAATAAGAGGTAACTTTTCGATGCGGTGCTGAGCAAAGATTCCGATTGCGTCATCTGGGTTGATGTCGTGCGGAGCGGTAATAAGAGGCATGGGTGTCATGATGTCTTTCACCAGGGTGGTGGTGCGCTGAACATCAAGCACAAATCTCATGTCGCGGTTCGTCACAATGCCAACTAGGCGGTCGTCCTCATCAACAACTGGCAAACCCGATACTCGGTAGCGGCCACAAAGCTCGTCTACCTCTTGGATAGTTGCAAAAGGGGTGGTGGTCACCGGGTGGGTGATCATGCCGGCTTCTGAACGCTTTACTAGGTCTACCTCGCTGGCCTGGCGGTCTAGTGAAAGGTTGCGGTGCAGCACGCCAATGCCGCCCTGGCGGGCCATGGCAATGGCCATGCGGGCCTCGGTCACGGTGTCCATGGCCGATGAAAGCAACGGGACGTTGATCTCGATGCGCTTGGTAATGCGGGTTTTGGTGTTTACGCCCGAAGGAACAATGTTTGATTCGCCCGGCAAAAGCAGCACATCGTCGTAAGTGAGGCCAATAAAACCAAACGGGTCATTTTGAGTCATCGAGGGTCCTAGCTGAGGGAGGGCACTTTTACCAATTCTAGCCTTTGGAATGAGACCGAAATAAAGCCATAACAATTGGGCTCTAGATTAGGCAACAGAGGAAAATGCCGCCTCTTATTGGCGTAATGTAAATAAACGAAAATGCGACGGGGCGAAGCGCCTCGTTTTAATGACGGAGGCTGGCTTTTGAACCCCCTAACACTTAGCAAAAGAGGCATTCTGGGCCTGAATCGCCCAGTTGCCATCTGGCTCGGTGCCCTCGCTGTTGTATTTGGAATGCTGTTCTCAGCTGTTCCGGCGAGCGCTGCCGACGAAACCCCTGCCCCTGCGGACGGCTCTTCCTTGGTAATTAAGGGAAAGGTTAAGAACGAGGGCGTTGGAGTAGCTGGAATTGAATTAAAGGTAACCGGCCCAAGCTTTGAAGAGATCGCAACAACCGATGCCGATGGTCTTTGGTCACTAAACGTTCCAACCAAGGCAGAGTACAAGGTTGAGATTCAGCTAGACAGCCTGCCTGAAGGTGTTGGGCTTCGCGACCCAGAAACCACCGTGCGTACTGCCGACTTAACCATGGTTGAAACTGCATCGGTGCTATTCCCACTCGGTGTTGATACCCGCGTTGAAACACCAATTCTGGATCAGATTGCCATTCGCGCTTTTGCCGGACTGAATCTTGGTTTGCTGCTTGCAATTGCTGCGATTGGTATTTCACTTATTTTTGGCACCACCGGTCTTAGCAACTTTGCTCACGGTGAAATGGTTACCTTTGGTGCTTTGACCACCTGGTTGTTCTACGCAGTACTTGATCTTCCACTAATTATTTCTGCGGTAATCACCATTGCAATCAGCGCCGCATTTGGTTGGTTACAAGATGCCGCACTTTGGAAGCCACTTCGCGGTCGTCGCCTTGGTCTAAACCAAATGATGATCGTCTCAATTGGTTTCGGAATTTTCTTGCGTTATGTTCTGCTAATTGTTTTCGATGGCGAGACCAAAGTTATTTCTGGAGACTTTCAGGCAGTTGAGTTTGGACCCATTATTACCACTGCGAACTCAATTGGTTCCATGGCAATTTCAGTTGTAACTCTTGCTGCAGTTGCCCTGTTCTTAACCCGCACTCGCATTGGTAAGGCAACTCGAGCAGTAAGCGACAATGCTTCGCTTGCAGCTTCAACCGGTATTGACGTTGAAAAGATCATTCGCATTGTTTGGGTCGTTGCAGGTGCGCTTACTGGTCTTGCCGGAATGCTTTACGGTTTGCAGTTCCAGGCAAACTGGCTAACCGGTTTCCAGATTCTGTTGCTGTTGTTCGCAGCTACCACCCTGGGTGGTTTGGGAACCTCACTTGGTGCAACCGTTGGTGCCCTAATTATCGGTTTCGTAGTTGAGCTTTCATCGCTTGTTCTACCTGCAGACCTAAAGTACGCGGCTTCACTAATCATTTTGATTTTGGTTCTTCTAGTGCGCCCTCAGGGTGTTCTGGGCAAGAAGCAGAGAATCGGCTAAGGAGAGATCATGGATTGGTTAGCGATTTTCAACCTCGCACTAGGCGAGCTGATTAGCCCGCTTACTGCGGCTTACATTCTTTGTGCAATTGGCCTAGCTGTGCACTTTGGATTTACCGGCTTGATGAATTTTGGTCAAGCTGCGTTTGCCGCGGTTGGCGCCTACGGTATGGCAATTGGTATTTTGACTTTTGGCATGCCAACTGCCGTTGCAATCTTGTTCGGTATGGCTTGCGCGGTGATTTTTGCATTGGTATTGGGTATCCCAACCCTGCGTCTACGTGCCGATTATTTGGCGATCGTGACTATTGCTGCAGCTGAGATCTTCCGCTACCTGATGCTTACCTCTGGCTTCGCCGGGGTAACCGGTGGTTCAGCAGGACTTAGTGCATTCAACGAAGAATTCCGCGCCCTGAACCCGTTCCCAGATGGCGAATACGGCTTTGGCCCCTTCGTGTTCCGCGAAGAAGAGCTTTGGATGCGCATCGTTGGCTGGTTAACTGTTGTGCTAGCAGCGCTATTTGTGATGTTTGTAATGCGCTCACCTTGGGGCCGCGTGCTTCGCGGCATTCGCGAAGACGAGGACGCGGTTCGTTCACTTGGTAAGAACGTGTTCGCCTACAAGCTTCAAGCTCTAATCATCGGTGGTGTAATCGCTGCACTTGGTGGAATGATCTTTGTGCTAAATCTTTCAAACGTACAGCCTGCTTCATGGGGAACAAACTTCACCTTCATGATCTGGACCGTGCTACTTCTAGGTGGAGCTGCAACAATTCTTGGCCCAATCGTTGGTGGCATGTTGTTCTTCTTGCTGCTTACTTTGACCCAGAGCATTATTGGCGGACTGGTAGATGTAGGTGTTATCAACTTCCTCTCGCCACCTCAGGTTGGTCAGGTTAGATTCCTAATCATTGGTCTTGCATTGATGGCACTGGTGATCTTTAGACCACAGGGTATTTTCGGAAACAAGAAGGAGATGCAGTTCAATGGCTAACAACATTTCTGTTGGCGCCGCTGCGCCTGGTTGCAAGAAGGTTGATCCAATTCTTGTTGCAGACAACGTGACTCGTCAGTTTGGTGGTCTTACCGCAGTTGACGTGGCTCACCTTGAAATTCCTCGTGGGCAGATAACCGCGTTGATTGGTCCTAACGGTGCAGGTAAAACCACATTGTTTAACCTGTTGACCGGTTTCGACAAACCAAACACCGGCACTTGGATTTACGACGGCAAGAACTTGGCTGGTGTTCCTTCTTATAAGGTTGCCCGTCTTGGAATGGTTCGCACCTTCCAGTTGACCAAGGCACTTAGCCTGCTGACCGTTATCGACAACATGCGTCTTGGTGCTCAAGACCAGCCTGGCGAAAACTTCTTGCGCTCATTCCTTAAACCACTTTGGGTGAAATACGAGAACCAGATCACAGCAAAGGCAGACGACCTACTTAAGCGCTTCAAGCTTGATGCAAAGCGTGAGGACTACGCAGCTGCGTTGTCTGGTGGTCAGCGCAAGTTGCTTGAGATGGCACGTGCCCTAATGAGTGACCCAAAGCTTGTGATGCTTGACGAGCCAATGGCTGGTGTGAACCCTGCCCTAACTCAGAGCCTGCTTGAGCACATTAAAGACCTAAAGAAGAACGGCACCACAGTGCTTTTTGTTGAACACGACATGCACATGGTTCGTCACATCAGTGACTGGGTTGTTGTAATGGCCGAGGGCAAGATCGTTGCCGAAGGCCCACCGGCTGTTGTTATGAAAGACCAAGCAGTTATCGATGCCTACCTTGGTGCTCACGCAGACACCGATCTAGGTACCGTGGCAATCAAAGTTGTGAAGGGTAAGTAGAAATGGCTACCAAGACTCCAGTAGTTCACGCAGACGACCTTCACGCAGGCTACCTGCCGGGCATCAACATTCTTAACGGTTGTTCCCTAACCGCTTTCGAAGGTGACCTGATTGGCATCATCGGCCCTAACGGTGCCGGTAAGTCAACTTTGTTGAAGTCAATCTTTGGCCAGGTAAATATTCGCTCGGGCAAAGTTTGGCTAAACGGTGAAGACATCACCGGACTTAAGGCAAACAAGTTGGTTTCAAAAGGTGTTGCATTCGTGCCACAGACCAACAACGTGTTCCCAAGCTTGACCATTGAAGAGAACCTTGAGATGGGTGTTTTCCAGACTCCAAAGCGTTTCAACGAGCGTTTTGAATTTGTGACCAACATCTTCCCTGACCTAGGTAAGCGTCGTCACCAGCGCGCCGGTTCGCTATCGGGTGGTGAGCGTCAGATGGTTGCCATGGGTCGCGCACTAATGATTGACCCATCGGTGTTGCTTCTTGATGAGCCTTCAGCCGGTCTATCACCGGTTCGCCAAGACGAGGCCTTCCTTCGCGTGAAAGAAGTTAACCAGGCCGGCGTAACCGTAATCATGGTTGAGCAGAACGCACGTCGTTGCTTGCAGATTTGTGACCGCGCATACGTGCTTGATCAGGGTAAAGATGCTCACACCGGAACCGGTCGTGAACTTTTGAACGACCCTAAGATGATTGAGCTCTACCTGGGCAACCTAGCTGATCTGAAGTAATCAAATGCACCAACTTGGTGACAACTCTGAAGCACTGCGAGAACAAGTATTTGAATACGCTCGCACCCGGCTTGAGTACAACCCACCTCCGCTTGATGGGCCGCAGTCACCAGAATTCTTGAGGGCTGCCGCCGGTAAAACCATTACCGAGGCAGGCATTGGCGGCACAGCTGCGCTGAATGTTTTTGCCGAGGTGCTTGCGCCGGCAACTATCTCTACCGATCACCCAAACTACCTTTCGTTCATTCCCTCTGCACCTACCGAGGCATCAAAGCTTTTTGACCTGATTGTTTCGGCATCGGCAATCTACGGTGGCTCGTGGATGGAGGGCGCCGGTGCGGTGCACGCTGAAAACGAAGTGCTTGCCTGGCTTGCCAGCGAGGTTGGCTTTGGCAAAGAAGCCGGCGGTGTCTTTGTGCAGGGCGGAACCCTTGGCAACCTAAGTGCACTCGTGGCTGCGCGTCACTCGGCTAAGCGCAAGTTGGTACAGGGCGGAAAGCAAATGCCTGGCAAGTGGAAATTCATTTGCAGCGAGGAAGCCCACTCTTCACTTAAGTCGGCAGCCGCAGTGATGGACGTTGAAATCATTAAGGCCCAGGTAGACCAGTTTGGAAAACTTACCGGTGCCGCGGTTGAGGCTGCTCTTGATGGCAACACCGATTCCGTTTTTGCGATTGTGGCAACCGCCGGAACAACAAACTTTGGCATTGTTGACCGAATCAGTGAGATTGCGCAGATTGCAAACGCAAACGGAATTTGGCTGCACATTGACGGCGCCTATGGCTTGGCCGGAATCATCTCGCCAGGCAGCCGCGAGCTTTATGCCGGAATCGAGAACGCAGACAGCTTTATTGTTGACCCGCACAAGTGGCTGTTTGCCCCGTTTGATGCCTGCGCGTTGGTTTATAAAAACCCTGCGATTGCCCACGAGGCACACACCCAGCACGGCGACTACCTTGATGTGCTTACCGAGACCGGTGACTGGAACCCATCAGATTACGCCTACAACCTCACTCGCCGACCACGCGGTTTGCCACTTTGGTTCTCGCTCGCTACTCACGGCATTGCTGCCTACCGCGAGGGCGTGAAGTACAACATTGATCTAGCTCGGCAGATTGCCGATGTCATCAAGTCTCGTGAAGATCTAAAACTTGTGCGCGAACCGGAGTTATCGGTTGTGGTTTTTGAAAAGCAAGGATGGGGCATTAACGAGTACAACGCGTGGTCAGAGAAACTTTTGGCCCGCCAGCAGGCTTTTGTAGTACCAAGCTCACACCACGGCAAACCAAATGCTCGATTTGCGATTGTGAACACCAAGACCCAACTTGAAGAATTAGTAAAAATTCTCGACAGTATGAACGAATAAACAAAGGTAAAAAATGAAGGTATCTGTAGCCAAAGCGCAGCCATCACTAGCCAGAGTTCATGAAGCAAGTCGCGCTCCCCTGCGCGTGGCTCTAGTGCAAACCAAGTGGCATGCCGATTCAGCTGAGCACCTGACCAAACTAAACGAGGGCATTGCCGCGGCCGCCAAAGAGGGCGCCAAGATTGTGTTCCTGCAGGAGCTAACCCTTAGCCGCTACATGGCCGACGTAAAGCCAACCGGCGACCCAGGTGCCGAGGCAGAGCCGCTGGTTGACGGACCAACCCACCGCTTTGCCGCGGCAGCCGCAAAGGCAAACAACATCTACGTGCATGCATCGCTTTTTGAAAAAGCCGATTTTGCCGATGGCCGCGGTTTGAATGTGGCAATCATCGTGGCACCAAACGGTGAGATTGTTGCGCGCACCCCAAAGCTGCACATTCCGGTGACTGCGGGTTACTACGAAGACAAGTACTTCACTCAGGGCCCGGCAGCCGGCGAACCGTATCCGGTTTACGAAATGATTCTTGATGGCACCAGCGCAAAGTTTGGTTTGCCAACTTGCTGGGACGAATGGTTCCCTGAGGTTGCACGTAATTATTCACTTCGCGGTGCCGAGGTACTTGCCTATCCAACCGCAATTGGTTCCGAACCAGACCACACAGAGTTCGACACCGAGCCACTTTGGCGCCAAGTGATTATTGGCAACGGAATTGCCAACGGAACTTTCATGGTGGTACCAAACCGCTACGGCAACGAAGGCACAATCACTTTCTATGGCAGCAGCTTTATTAGCGACCCTTACGGCCGCGTATTAATACGTGCAGCGCGCGAGGGTGACGAAGTTTTGGTTGCCGACCTAGATCTAGATCAGCGCCGCGACTGGCTTGATCTGTTCCCTTTCTTGGCAACACGTCGCCCAGACACCTACGACGAACTAATCAAGCCAGTTAAGTAATCGGTTTTCAAAATGCCTAAGTTCAAAATGCCGGCCGAGTGGCAAGAACACTCGCAGACCTGGATGGCCTGGCCATCACAGGGTTACACACTCGGCGACACCGATTCCGAAGTGCTTGCCGCGCGCAAGACTTGGGCGGCTGTGGCAAACGCGATTGTTCGCTTTGAGCCGGTAACCATGCTTTGCGAAAAGCAGGATTTCAAAATTGCCGCGAGCTTTCTGGATGAAAGCGTGGTGCTGATTGAGGCGGAACTTAACGACGCCTGGATGCGCGACATTGGCCCAACCTTTGTAAAAGATGAGTCTGGCAAATTGGCCGGGGTTGATTGGATCTTTAATGGCTGGGGTGCGCAGGCCTGGGCCTCGTGGGACAAAGACAGCAAGGTTGCCGAAACCATTAACGAGTTGATTGGTGTGGCCAACCTAAAGTCATCACTCATCAACGAGGGCGGCGGCATTCATGTTGATGGCGAGGGCCACGTGCTACTTACCGAAACCGTTCAACTTGGCGAGGGCCGCAACCAGGGGCTAACCAAGCAAGAGGTTGAGGCCGAGATTCACGCCAAGCTTGGCACCAGCCAGGCCATTTGGCTGAAGCGCGGGCTCACCCGCGACTACGACGAGTTTGGTACCCGTGGCCACGTAGACATCGTGGCCTGCTTTGCGCCCGGTGGCAAGGTTTTGGTGCACGTGCAAGAGAACCCAGAACACCCCGATTACGAGGTTTCTAAGGAGGTTCTGGCAACCTTTGCCCAGCACCCGGAACTTACCGTGGTACCCGTTGCAGCCCCGCAGGTGCTTAGAGATGAAGAAGGCTTTGTGGATTACAGCTACATCAATCACTACGTGATTAACGATGCGGTTATCTTGTGCGGGTTTGATGACCCAAACGATGAGCGAGCCGTGGCCACCCTGCAGAGCGTTTACCCAGACCGCGAGATCGTTTTGGTAGATGCGCGAGAACTTTTTGCGCGCGGTGGTGGCATTCACTGCATCACTCAGCAGCAACCAAAATAACCCTTAGAAATAAAGAAATCCCCCAGCCAGTGGTTTAATCCACTTGCGCTGGGGGATTTCTTTAATCAGAAGTGATTACTTAACTGAGTTACCTGCAACTACGTCAAGAAGGGTGTAAGTACCTTCCTTGCCGTATTGGTAGATACCGATTGATGCACCTGTTGGGTCACCGTTCTCGTCGAACTCAATTGGACCTGAGAAACCGTCGAAGTCAACGTCGCCACCATCGGTGATCACCTTTAGGCCATCAGCGAAGTTGGTTACCTTGGTTCCGCCAGTTGATACTGAGGTCATGTGTGCCTGGATAGACGCACCTGAGTCATCGCCAGCTTCCTGAGCTGCAAGAGCTAGCAGGATGATTGCGTCGTATGACTCTGCAAGGTAAGCGAATTCCTTTAGCTCTTCGCCGTGGTTCTTCTGGTAAAGGTCAGCTGCGCGCTTCTTGAAAGCCTCGTCTAGCTTGCCACCAGGAAGAGTTCCCTTAGCGCCGTTTAGGTATGACTTCCAGTCCTGGTCAGAGTAGTTAGCCAAGTTACCGTCAACTAGGTAAATCTTTGAACCATCGAACTTCTTCTTCTGAAGAGCAGGAATGATCTTCTTGCTCTCGTCGTAAGAAACGATTAGAACTGAGTCAGCACCAGCAGCGATTGTCTCGTCAACAATGCTGTCGAAGTTGGTCTCTGCTTCTGGGAAAGGTAGAGATGAAACAACCTTCGCACCAGCTGCTTCGATGATTGCCTTAGCCTTAGCTTCTAGACCCTCACCGTATGAAGTCTGCTGGTAGATGATTGCTACGTTCTCGTTACCATCAGCAACGATCTGGTTACCAACGATTGCACCCTGAAGTAGGTCAGATGGAGCGGTACGGAAGTAGAAACCGCCGTCGTTCCAAGTGGTTAGGTCAGGAGCGGTGTTAGACATAGAGATCTGAACAACCTTTGCCTGTGTGATCTGGTCGATGATTAGACGAGTAACACCTGATGCTGCTGCACCAAGAACTGCGTCTACACCCTCAGAGATCAGCTTGGTAGCTGATGCAGGTGCAACGGTTGGGTTGTCACCGTCTGATGAGTCTTCGATTGAGAACTCAACTGGCTTGCCAAGTACACCACCGGCTGCGTTGATGTCTTCAACAGCTAGCTCAAGACCAGCAATTTCTGGTGGTGAAAGGAATGCAAGTGCTCCGGTTAGTGGAATGATTCCACCGATCTTTAGAACGCCGTCGCCCTTAGCGGCTGGCTCTGAAGATGCTGAACAACCGGCAAGTGCTAGCGAGATTGCTGCAGCTGCTGCAACAACGCCCGCAAACTTGCGAGTGGTTGAAAATGCGCTCATGTTTGTAGCTCCTAGGTTTTGGGAAATGCGGCTTCCTTCGCTGGAAACCGCCCAAGGTAAGTTTACCGAGGCCCTTATTTCGATTGGGTTACGGACTTAATAATTTGACTTATACGAGGTATTTAGGCCCCAGAAGTGGGGTTTGGGGCACCTTTTTAGGCCTTTTTGCGCTGCCCGGCCTTGATTGCGTCCACAATCAGCACGGCCAAACCGGCCCAGACCAGGGCAAATCCCGCCCATCGAGCTGCCGGCATTGGCTCACCAAAAACAAAGAAGGCTATGCAGAACTGAATTACCGGGGTCATGTATTGAATGAACCCAATGTACCTAAGCGGCAAGAGCTTGGCCGCGGTACCAAACATGATGAGTGGAATAGCCGTCATAACTCCAAAGAAGACCAGACCGGCACTTCCCCAAAAACCGTGCTGGGTAAACTGCAGTCCGATTCCCGAAGCCTGGAACACGATGGCCTGAATTATTGCCAGCGGAAACAAGAGGCCAGACTCAATTGCAAAGGAGTTGACTGCGGTGACCTTGCCGCCGAGTTTGTTTTTGGCCAGGCCGTAAATGCCAAATGAGAAAGCAAGCGAAAGCGCAATCCACGGCAGGCGGCCGTAGTCAAAACTCAAAACCAAAACCGCCAAGGTTCCAAACCCGGTGGCAATCCACTGGGCCTTCGAGAGTTTTTCACCAAGGAATATCACGGCCAGCAAAATGGTGACCAGTGGATTAATGAAATAGCCAAGCGCAGTTTCAAGTGTTTGGTGAGTGTGCACACCAATCACGTAAACAATCCAGTTCACCGCAATAAAAGCGGTGGCCAGCGCCATCCACTTCATCTGGTTCTTATCTTTGAAAACCTGCGTGATTGCCGGCCAGCTCTTGGTGAAGGTGGTTAGCAGCGCGGCCACAATAAAACCAAAAACGATTCGCCAGGTCACAACTTCTAGCGGCGATGCGAATGAAAGCATCGTGATGATCAGCGGAAAGCTTCCCCAAATTAGGTAGGCACCCGCTCCATAAAAAAGACCCCGGCCGAAGCCAGGGTCTTTTTGTGCACTCATTGCTCGAGCCTATCGAACAACTTGCAATGAATTTGGTGTCTAGCGAACTACCACTGCTAGAACGTCGCGAGCAGAAAGTACTAGGTACTCTTCACCGTTGAACTTAAGTTCGGTGCCACCGTACTTAGAGAAAATAACCTTGTCGCCAACGTTTACGTCAACTGGAATGCGAACACCCTTGTCGTCTACGCGGCCAGGACCAACAGCAATTACTTCTGCTTCCTGTGGCTTTTCTTTAGCGGTGTCTGGAATTACTAGACCAGATGCGGTTACCTGCTCTGCCTCAACTGGGCGAACAACGATGCGATCTTCAAGCGGCTTGATTGAAACCGACATAGTGACCTCTCCTTTTTGTTGCGGGGTTTGTATTGCAATGTTAGCACTCTATGTAGCCGAGTGCTAAATGAAATTATGACCCCAATAGCGGCCCATAACTGGGTAACCTGTCCTAATGGAACGCCAAGACTTTATTCGCCTACTCTCCCCTGAGGGGCAGGCTCTCTTGGCAGAATTGGGCCCCATCGAGGCCAAGGCCGATGTGGTCAAGCTGGTTTCAGGTCTGCGAGCAAAGGGCCACGACGCCTCGCTGGTGGCCGCGGTGCTAACCCAGGCCAAGCTGCGCCGCCGAGCAGCAGCCAAGTTTGGCCCCTTTGCCGAGCGCATGATCTTCACCGAGGCCGGGCTCGAGCAGGCATCAAGACTTAGCGTGGCCGCGCTGCACGCCAACCGCTTTCGTCAGGCTGGCATCACCGAAGTAGCCGACCTTGGCTGTGGCATTGGTGCCGAATCATTGGCCATGGCCAGCTTGGACATTAACGTCAAGGCATTCGAGATTGACGAGGTCACCGCAGCGGTAGCAACCTACAATCTTTCGCCTTTTGAAAATGCTTTTGTTGAGCAGGCTGACGTAACTCAGCTAGACCTATCTAAATTTGGTGGCCTGTTTTTTGATCCGGCTCGTCGTGAACTTGGTGGCCCGGCTCGCGAACGCGCGATGCGCAAGTTTGACCCTGCCGCGTTTTCGCCAACCTTTGATTTTGTGATGGAAGCAGCAGCAAAGAAACCAACCGGCGTGAAGTTTGGTCCGGGTCACCCGCACGAAGGCATCCCTGAAAACGCAGAGGCTCAATGGGTATCGGTTGATGGCGACCTGGTTGAACTTAGTCTGTGGTTTGGCTCGGTGGCGCGCCCAGATGTTAAGCGCTCGGCGCTCTTGATTACCGGAAACGCAAAACACGAAATTGTCAGTCACTCAACTCAGCGCCAAGACGCGGCAATTGGTGAGCTGGGTAAATATGTTTATGAACCCGATAACTCCGTGGTGCGCTCACACCTGATTGGTCAACTGGCCGAGCAAATTGAGTCACACCTGTTTGCACCCGAGATTGCATATCTGACCTCAAACAAGAAAATTGAATCGCCTTGGTTAAAGGGCTACGAGGTTTTGGATAACCTGGTTTTTGATCGCAAAAAGCTCAAAGCCTACCTGCGAGAGCGAAACATTGGGACGCTTGAGATCAAAAAGCGCGGCAGCGATATTGTGCCGGAACAGCTGCGCAAAGAATTGTCACCAAAAGGTGAAGGCGCCGCCACCCTGATCGTAACCAGAGTGGGCGACGCCCACAGAGTTTTGGTTGCACAAGCTATTAGGTAACTTCTGCTCCCTGACTCTAAGTTCTAGTAGCTATACCAATTAGAGATTAGTTATCGAGACTAGAAATAGGTACAACTAGTTGTTGTCCCACATCATTCCCGGACCCATGTTCCAGCCACCATTGCGCATGCCTTCAAAGTCTGCGTAGCCATTCTTGGCTGCCCAGAACATGAATGCGGTCCAGAAGGTTGTGCCAATTAGCCAGAGGCCAATTGCTACATAACCAAGGATTACGCCCGATAGTGCAAGTGCACGTCCGTTTTGGCCGGTCTTCTTAATCTGTGCAAGAGAAATGTGACCGGTGATAATTGCTGCCACAACACCAAAACCGGTGAGTGCGGTAGCAAGTGACACTACTGAAAGAGTGTTTAGCTTTGTGAAATCGTATTTGTCCTTCTGAGGGACTGCATCTGTTTTAGCCATGCTCATAGTTGAACACCGATGGCTGGGAGTAGCCTGTGAGCTGCCTGCGTAGCCGGTGGCAAATTATCAGGGTCTAGTGTGTTTGCACCGAGGTAACTGGCAGCGTTGAGTCTGCTCCAAAGTGCAAGCTAGACGGTGCTCGGCCAGCCATGATCAGCTGCGCGCCAAGGGCCGCAATCATCGCCCCGTTATCGGTGCACAGGCTAAGTGCCGGAATTCTAAGTTCAATGCCGTGCTCGTCACACTTTTGCTGAGCCAGCTCGCGAAGGCGCGCGTTGGCCACTACTCCTCCGCCAAGCAACAGTCTTGGCACCTTGTGATCAAGGCAGGCATTCACGGCCTTGGTCACCAGCACGTCGGCAACTGCCTCGCGGAACGAAGCGGCAACATCCGCAACATTAATTTCTTCGCCAGCAGCTTCTGCTTTTTCTACCCAGCGAGCTACCGCGGTCTTGAGCCCAGAGAACGAGAAATCGTAGCGGTGCTTTTCCATGTCTTTTGGCAGAGTCAGTCCGCGCGGGAAACGAATTGCCTTTGGGTCTCCGCCGACTGCAGCTTTATCAATTTCTGGTCCACCCGGATATTTCAAACCAAGTACGCGGGCAATTTTGTCAAAGGCCTCGCCGGCTGCGTCATCGATTGTTTCACCAAGCAGCTCAACATCGTCAAGCAGGTCGCGCACCAAGAGTAGCGAGGTGTGGCCACCGCTAACCAAGAGTGCAACGGTTGGAGTTTCTAGTTGGCCGCGTTCCAAAATATCTACGCCCACGTGACCCACCAGGTGATTCACCGCATAAATAGGTTTCTCGAGTGCAACGCTAAGCGCCTTTGCCGCACCAACACCAACCATCAGCGCACCACCAAGACCAGGGCCATTGGTAACTGCAATGGCATCAATATCTTTTAGAGACAAATTTGCCTTGGCCAGTGCCTGATGCAAAGTTGGGCGCAATGCCTCAAGGTGAGCGCGTGCCGCAATCTCTGGCACCACTCCACCAAATCTGGCGTGCTCCTCCATTGAAGAAGAAATTATGTTGGCAAGCAGGGTGTTGCCGCGCACAATGCCAATGCCGGTTTCATCGCAAGAAGTTTCAATGCCAAGCACAATAGGTTCGCGGCCGGTTGTGCTGCGGGCAAACTGCAAACGCATTACCCAAGCATCAACATCGTCTGGTTGGTAGTAACGCTTACGGGTATCAATGTGTTCAAAACCAAGAGCTAAGTAAAGGTTCTGTGCCGCTGGGTTATCGGCACGAACCTCAAGAAATAGCTCTTCGGCCTGCAAACGACGAGCCTCCTTGAGTAGCTCTTGCATCAGAGCCTTACCAATGCCTTTGCCGCGTGCCGATTCGGCAACCGCAATGGTTTGAATATCGGCCTGCTCGTTGCCAGGAATCTTGCTTAGGCCTGCGTACCCGATTAACGTCTCGTTGACGGCAGCCTTATCAAACGCGGCTATGTAATAAGTGTGGTGGGCAACTACCTCAAAGTGCATGGTGTCTTGATCCCAGGCATCATTGCCAAAGCAATCGTTCTCGAGGTCCATGATCTGTGCAAGGTCGGCCTCGGTTGCCTCGCGAATTAGGTACGCGGCGCTCATCCGGAAACCTTCTTGCCAAAATCACGCAGCACCTTTGGTGCAACCGCATCAGCTTCGCGCAAGTACATTGCTTCAACGTTGTGCGACGCTGTGCCATCTAAAAGCTGTGCTTCAAAAACTTTGCCCAGGTCTACGGCATTGATTTTGATATCGGTGTGTGCAAGTTTTTGTCCGGCGAATTTTTCTGCCAGAGCATCTGGCTTGGCAACCCCGGGACCTTTAATCAAAACCGGTGCACCGTTCTTGGTCTGGCCCGAATAAAGCGCCCAGTAGTTCTCGCTGCGGCGAGCATCGGCAGTGATCAGCAGCGGAAGTTTGCTATCGGTTTGCTTATCAAGTGCCGCCTTGGCAATTGCGTCAAGGCTACTTACGCCAAACAGCTGTGCCCCTGCGCCCTCGGCAAACATCACGGCAGCTGCAATACCAATGCGTAGGCCGGTGAACGGTGCCGGGCCGCGACCAACCACAACATTTGTAATTTGGCCTGGTGCAATCTGAGCGTTTGCGATGCACTGGGCAATGGCATCACCAATTCGCTCCGCGTGCTTCATGCTCTCTGGAAAATGAATTTCGCTGCGCACCTCGCCACCCTGCAGCACGGCCACGGTTGTTCCGGCAGAGGTGTCAATACAAAGGGTCCAGTTAGGCATTTGCATTGTGCTCGCTCACTGTGACATCGCGCACTTCGGATTCACCGGTGTGATCGCGCTCAATTTCAATTTCAATCCAGCGGTCGGTAATGCCGTCTGTGAAACCTTTGCCCCACTCAACGATTGTGATTGTGTTTTCAAAATCAATATCTAGGTCATCAAGCTCGGCGGCGCTTCCCAAGCGGTAGGCATCAACGTGCACCAGAACTGCATCCCCCAGTTCCGCACGCTTGCCATCTAGTTTGTGAGTTCTTGCAATTACAAAGGTTGGGCTAGATACGTTTCCGATTGCGCCTAGTGCCTCGCCGATTCCGCGGGTCAGTGTGGTCTTGCCGGCGCCAAGTGGACCGGTTAGTAAAACCAGGTCTCCGGCTTTGAAGGTTGCACCCAGGCTCAACCCCAGTTCGTGCATTTCTTCGGGGGTGGCAACGGTGTACTTAGACACCTAAGCAATCTCCCCAAGATAGGTGCGCTTGAAGCGCCCACCCATGCGTGTGACGATTTCGTAGTTGATGGTGTCGCAGGCAGCCGCAAGGTCATCGGCCGATGGCACACCGGCAGCCGGGTCACCAAAAATTGTTACTGCGTCGCCAGCCTCAACCTCGTCGTCGCCAAAATCAATCACAAACTGATCCATGGCAACTCGGCTGTTGATTGCGTAGTTCTTGCCGTTCACAGAAACGGTTGCCTTGCCGGTTGCGTTTCTAGGTAGACCCTCGGCATAACCAACCGGAACCAACCCAAGAGTTGACTCGGCAGCGGTGCGGTGCAGGTAGCCGTAGCTAACTCCTTCGCCGCCGGCAACGCGCTTAGTCTGAGTGATCTTTGCGGTTGCGGTCATTGCTGGAATCAAACCAAAATCTGCAGCGGTGTTTTCAACGAAAGGTGAAAGTCCATAAAGGGCAATTCCAATGCGAACCATCTCGTAGTGCGCCTGCGGGTATCTCAACAAACCGTCACTTGCGGTTAGGTGACGTAGTTCAAACTCAACGCCGGCAGCCTTTGCCTCGGCGAAGGCAGATTCAAATCTTTCAATCTGACGAAGATCGTCGGCCTCGCTGGTGCAAGAAAGGTGACTGAAAATTGCCACCACCTGAATGAACCCCTCAGCAACCAAACCGTGAGCAGTCTTTAGAACCTCTGGCCATTCCGAAACACTTGCGCCGTTTCTACCAAGACCGGTGTCTACCTTTAGGTGCACGCGAGCAACGCGGCCAACGTGCTGGGCAGCTTTGGCCACGCGATTTAGCTGTTCAACATTTGCCAGCCCTAGCTCAATGCCGGCATCAACTGCCGAATTAAAGTTTTCATCAGCTGAGTGCAACCAGGCAAGAATCGGAAGATCAATTCCAGCCTCGCGCAACTGCAGCGCCTCGTGCACATCGGCAACGCCAAGGTAGTCGGCACCCGCTGCCTCAAGTTTTTTTGCCACCGGAATCATGCCGTGGCCATAGGCGTCTGCTTTTACAACTGCAAGTGCAAGTGCGCCATTTGTTTTTGCGCGCATGGTCTGAAGATTTTTAGCAATGGCGTCGAGGTCAATAATTAGCTCTCTCATGCAAGCTCTCCCTCTGCCACCACGAATGCCACCGCGGTATCGCCATCGTGCGAAATAGATACATGCAATTTTCGCACACCTAGGCGCAATGCCAACTGGGCGGTATTTCCGTGCAGCCAAATCACCGGTTTACCGCTTGATTCCTTGCCAACCTCAATGCCGTGCCACTCAATGGCTGGGTCACCAGATAGCGCCTTGATTAGGGCTTCCTTAGCGGCAAAGCGGCCGGCCAGGGTCTGCAGGCTGGCATCTTTTCCGTCGTCGATGGTTTCGATGTCAAGAAATAGACGATCTTTTAGACGTGGGGTTTCGGTTAGCTTGCCCTCAAAACGAGACAGCGAAACCGTGTCAACGCCTACTCCAAGAATCATTTATTCCACGGTCACTGACTTGGCCAGGTTTCGTGGCTGATCAACATCAAGACCCTTGGCACTTGAAAGCTCAAGCGCAAATACCTGAAGTGGAATCACAGTCAAAATCGAAGAGAAAATGTTTTCACACTGCGGCACGTAAATTACGTGCTCAGCAAAGTTTGCAACCTCAGCATCGCCGGCTTCGGCAATAGCAATCACCTTTGCGCCACGTGCGCGAATTTCTTGAATGTTTGAAATCACCTTTGGGTGCAGGCTGTCGTGATCGCGAGGGCTTGGCACAATTACGATAACCGGCTGACCCTCTTCAATCAGGGCAATCGGACCGTGCTTTAGTTCGCCGGCGGCAAAGCCTTCTGCGTGAATGTAAGCAAGTTCCTTAAGTTTTAGTGCACCTTCCATGGCAACCGGGAAGCCCACGTTGCGACCAAGGAACAACACCGATTTTGCATTTGCCATGTCTTTACCAAGCGCACGAACTTCGTCTAGTTCGTTGAGAACGTTGGTCACACGAGCTGGCATCTTTAGCAATTCTTTACCAAGCTTTTGTAGTTCTGCCTTAGACAATGCATCGCGGCCAGCTGCGCCACGCTCAGAAGCTAAGAACAAAGCCAAAAGGTAACCGGCGGTGATCTGCGCAACCAGAGCCTTGGTTGATGCAACAGCAACTTCTGGGCCAGCGTGAGTGTAAATAACCGCGTCTGATTCGCGGGCCAAGGTTGCACCCTGGGTGTTGCAGATTGCTAGAACCTTTGCGCCCTGCTCCTTGGCGTATCGGGTTGCCATCAGAGTGTCCATGGTTTCGCCAGACTGCGATACGGCAACAATCAAAGTGTTCTTGGTGATGATTGGATCGCGGTAACGGAACTCGTGTGAGAGTTCAACCTGCACCGGAACGCGAGCAAACTTTTCAATCGCGTACTTAGCAACATCACACGCGTAAGCTGCGGTGCCACAGGCAACCATCACAATTCTGTCAATGTTGGCGATGTCTTCGTTTGAGAGGCCATCAATTTCACTCAAGCGAACTGCGCCATCAGAATCCAAACGACCCATCAGGGTATCGGCCACAGCCTGAGGCTGATCGGCGATCTCCTTGGCCATGAACGAACTCCAGCCACCCTTTGAGGCAGCAGAGGCATCCCAGTTAACTTCAAACTCAACCGGCTCAACCGCAGCACCTTCAAAGGTGCGAATCTCAATGCCGTTGGCACGCAAAATAACAATCTCGTCTTGGCCAACAGAAATCGCGCGCTTGGTGTGCTCCACAAAAGCTGCAACGTCTGAACCCAAGAAGTTCTCACCATCGCCAACACCAATTACCAGCGGCGCATTGCGGCGCGCTGCCAAAACGACATCGGGTTGATCTTCGTGAATTACCAAAATTGTGAATGCACCGTGAAGACGCTTAACCACATTGGTAAACGCGGTTGGCAGGTCACCGGTTTTTTCAAACTCGGCGGCCACCAGGTGAGCGGCAACCTCTGAGTCTGTTTCAGAAGCAAACTTGGTGCCGGCAGCCAAAAGCTCGGCCTTCAGCTCGTAGAAGTTTTCGATGATTCCGTTGTGAATCAGAGAGAGCTTTGCGGTTGGTCCGCCAAGGTGCGGGTGGGCGTTGCCGTCCGTTGGGGCGCCGTGTGTAGCCCATCGGGTGTGGCCAATGCCAATGTGAGCCTCGCGCAGCGGGTGGTTGGTGATCTCACCAATAAGGTTGTCTAGTTTGCCGGCCTTCTTGCGGGTCTCTAGCCCGGTTCCTGAAATAACCGATACGCCGGCTGAGTCATAGCCGCGGTATTCCAATCGCTTTAGGCCGCCTAGCAGCACCTCGAGGGTTGACTTTGGGCCTACATAGCCAACGATTCCGCACATAGGTTCTAATTTACGGCAGAATAGACCGTTGTGAGCGATGCGCTGAGCCCTTTCAACGAGATTAGTCGTGAAGACTGGGCAGAACTCGGGAATTCAACCGAGCTACCCCTGACTGAGTCAGAGATTCAGCAAATCCGCGGTCTTGGTGACTTCTTGGATATCAAAGAGGTGCAAGACGTTTATCTTCCGCTCAGCCGCCTGCTGAATCTGTACGTGGCCGAGCATCAAAAACTTCACCGAAGCACCAGCGACTTTTTGGGCGAACGTGCCTCACGCGTGCCATTCATCATTGGAGTTGCTGGCTCGGTAGCGGTTGGCAAGTCAACGGTCTCGCGTTTGCTAAAGGAACTGCTCAGCCGCTGGGAGGGCACTCCAAGCGTTGAGATGATTACCACCGATGGTTTCCTTTACCCAAACGAAGAGCTTGAACGCCGCGGCCTGATGGCTCGCAAGGGGTTCCCTGAGTCATACGACCGTATGGCGCTGCTGCAGTTCATTGCCGATGTTAAGAGTGGTGCCAAAGAGGTTTCTGCCCCGGTTTACTCGCACTTGATCTACGACATCGTTGAGGGTCAAAAGCAGACCATCAAGAACCCTGATGTCCTAATTGTTGAGGGTCTAAACGTTTTGCAATCTCCTGGCCCAGGTCAATACGTTGCACTGAGCGACTTCTTTGATTTCAAGATTTACGTTGATGCCGACACCAAGAACCTAACCCAGTGGTTCCTGGACCGTTTTGAAAAACTTCGCGATACAGCGTTTACCAACCCGGCCTCATACTTTCACCGCTATGCCGAGATGCCTCACGAAAAGGCGTTGGCTCGTGCCAATGAAATTTGGTCAACAATCAACCTGCCAAACCTGGTTGAAAACATTTTGCCAACTCGCTCCCGTGCCACCCTGGTGCTTCAAAAGGGCACCAAGCACGCCGTTGAGAGAGTGCTGCTTAGAAAGCTTTAGCTGAAGCAGCATCTGCACAGTATTCGTAAACTGTGACCCAACCGTAACATTCTCGTGGACTATTTATACCCATTTAGAGGTTGGACGTAACTGAGCCGCCGTATGGGTGTCGCCAGGGGTTAGAACCTTGGCCCCGACGATGCAAACGATGACTTTCTAAGTTCATCTATTGAAAGGCTACAAATGAACACTTTGTCTAATGCATTAGACAATGGCCAATTTAATCTGGTCTATAACATTCTGTCGCTGGGTCTAGCATCGATGCTATTCACTTCGATTTTCTTATTTGTGGGACGCGACCGTGTACTTCCTCGCTACCGCATGGCAGTTATGGTTTCTGGCACAGTTACCGCAATTGCTACCTATCACTACTTCCGTATGTTTGATAACTTCAACCACGCATTCGCAGGTATGGAAAACAACCCAGACGCATACAACGTTGGCTACCGCTACGTTGACTGGTTGCTAACTGTTCCATTGCTACTTGTTGAATTGGTTGCAGTACTTGCACTTGCCAAGGCGGCACAAAGCTCAATCCTGAACCGCTTGGTTCCGGCAGCAGCGGCAATGATCGTGCTTGGTTACCCAGGTGATGCAAAGCTAGACATCTTTGGCATTGCGCCATCGGTCTGGGGTTTGCTTTCAACCATTCCGTTCCTTTACATCCTTTACGTATTGTTCATTGAGCTAGGCAAGAGCCTCTCTCGCCAATCAGTGACCGTGCAAAAGAAGGTAAAGCTACTTCGCATTTTGTTGATTGCTACTTGGGGCGTTTACCCAATTACATTCATTTTGGCGATGGGAACGCCAGCAGGAGGGGCGTTCAACGCAAGCGAGTTTGTAGCTCGTGAAGTTGGCTACAGCATTGCCGATATCTTGGCCAAGTGTCTATTTGGTCTGATCATCTTCAGCATTGCTCGTATCAAGTCTGCAGAAGACGATAAAGAATTCGCTAAAACCGAATTCAAAGATGCATAAATAGTTACTCAGTAATTGGATCTAATGGGTCACCAGAAATGGTGGCCCATTAGTTTTGCGCCATTGGCGCAGCAATCGTCATGATGCTATCGGCACTTCTCATGTCAAAGCGCTCATGGTAAATCTCAAGGTGAAGTCCATTGTCAACAGTGCAACCCATACCTGGCAGAAGCTCGTTGTAAAACTTTTGGGTGGACTCAACCAACTTTTCCATGCCACCAATGTGTTCAAAGGTTGCGTAGGTTCCTGCAGAAATTTCTAGAATGTTGAGTCCACGCAAGTCAGCCGGCAACTCACTTACCTGTATACCAACGAATTGATTTAGTAGGCCGTCGGTAGCATCTGCGACGGCGCGAGTAGCACCAATCATCACGGTGTCTGGGCCAAAACCAAATTCAATTTTCTTTTGCTGAATTGCGCCCCAGACAGGACCAAGTTTTTCATGACCATTGAACTTTGGTGACATTGCGCCATAAAAGTCGGCATCTTGGCCAATCAAAATGCGCTTTGGCATTTCAACAATTTTTACTTTGGTAGCCATTAGAGAGCTAGTTGCTTTTCAACGACGCGCGCAATGCGCTCGGCCCAAGATTGTGCGGCGCCGGCTTGGGCGGCCTCAACCATTACACGTACCAGCGGCTCGGTGCCAGATGCACGAAGCAAAACACGACCGGTGCCGTGTAAATCTGCTTCAGCTTCGGCTACAATTTTTTGCAATTCCGCATCGGTGTCAACGCGGGTTTTGTCTACACCTGGCACATTGATTAGCACCTGCGGGTAAATCTTCATCACGCCAGCTAGCTCGGCTAAAGACTTTTTGGTGCGAGCCATCTCGGCACCAATCTTTAGTCCGGTAAGAATTCCGTCACCGGTGGTTGCGTACTGCGCAAAAATTACGTGGCCAGACTGCTCGCCACCTAGTGTGTAACCGCCGGCGCGCATCTCTTCAAGCACGTAGCGGTCGCCCACTCCGGTCTCAATCATCTCAATGCCGTTTTCCTTCATTGCAATACGAAGGCCAAGGTTAGACATCACTGTCGCCACCAAGGTGTTGCGAGCCAACTGACCGCGTTCCTTTAGAGACAGCGCAAGAATTGCCATGATCTGATCGCCGTCGATGATTGCACCGTTGGCATCGACTGCCAAGCAACGGTCGGCATCGCCATCGTGTGCCACACCAAAATCTGCACCATGCTCAAGCACCGCAGACTGCAGCGCAGACATGTGAGTTGAGCCGTAGCCAAGGTTGATGTTGTTGCCATCTGGTTCAGCGCCAATCACAATTACCTTTGCACCGGCATCGGTAAATACCTGCGGCGATACTCCAGCTGCCGCACCGTGCGCACAGTCAACAACAACTTTCAAGCCATCAAGGCGGTTTGGAAGAGAGCGCAATAGGTGAACGATGTATCGGTCTTCGGCATCGGCAAAACGCTGCACGTGACCAACCGCTGAGCCAACCGGAGTTAGCTTTGGGCCTGCCATTGCTGCTTCAATTTTGTCTTCAACTTCATCAGGAAGTTTGTGACCACCGCGTGAAAAGAATTTAATTCCGTTGTCTGGTGCCGGGTTGTGCGATGCAGAAATCATCACACCAAAATCAGCATCAAGGTCGTCGGTAAGAAATGCAGTAGCGGGAGTTGGCAGCACACCCGCGTCAAAAACATCAACGCCAGAACTTGCCAGACCTGCAGAGATAGCTGCTGCTAAAAATTCACCCGATACACGTGGGTCACGACCGATAACCGCTTTTGGTTTGATGCCACGAGCACGTGCATCTTCACCCAGAACGATTGCTGCGGCTTGTGCAATTTTGATTGCAAGATCTGCCGTTAAATCACGATTGGCGAGACCTCGAACACCATCGGTGCCAAAGAGTCTCGCCATTTCGTGAGTCTTAGTTTTACGAAAATCGTAAGAAGAGTTGGATTAACGCTTCGAGAACTGAGAAGCCTTACGTGCCTTCTTAAGACCGGCCTTCTTACGCTCAATCGCACGAGGGTCGCGCTTTAGGAAGCCAGCCTTCTTTAGTGAAGGACGGTTGTTGTCGCGGTCGATCTCGTTTAGTGCACGAGCAATACCTAGACGAAGTGCGCCTGCCTGACCAGCGATGCCACCACCGTGAATACGAGCAGTTACGTCGTATGCGTTCTTTAGATCAAGAACAGTGAATGGATCGGTGATTAGCTGCTGGTGCAACTTGTTTGGGAAGTAGTCAGCAAGTTCGCGACCGTTTACCTTGATTGCACCAGTACCTGGAGTGATGCGCACACGAGCAACAGCTTCCTTACGACGACCAAGGCCTGCGCCTGGAGTTGTTAGTGGGCCACGTGACTGAACCGGTGCAGCCTTAGCCGCAGGAGTCTCGGTGGTGTAGCTCTCTGTAGAAACTACGTCTTCTTGAATGTCTTTAGCCACGAGGGATTCCTTACTGAGCTACCTGGTCGATGATGAAAGGCTTTGGCTGCTGTGCAGCGTGTGGGTGCTCTGCACCTGCGTAAACCTTAAGTTTGGTTAGCTGGCTTGCACCTAGCTTGTTGTGAGGCAGCATTCCCTTGATGGCTTTTTCAACAGCCTTCTCAGGTGACTTCTCTAGAAGTTCTGCATAAGTTGTAGCTGTTAGACCACCTGGGTAACCAGAGTGACGGTAAGCCTTCTTCTGCTTCAACTTTGAACCGGTAAGCGCAATCTTCTCTGCGTTGATGATTACAACAAAGTCACCGTTGTCTAGGTGAGGAGCAAAGGTTGGCTTGTGCTTGCCGCGCAACAGTGCTGCTGCGTGGGTTGCTAGACGGCCAAGAACTACATCGGTGGCGTCGATGACTAGCCACTCGTTGCTCAGCTCGTGAGCCTTTGGAGAATAAGTACGCACGTTAAATTGCCTTCTACTTCTGTATCGGATTAATGAACCCGCACTAGAAGAGAGCCTTCTTGGGATTCAAACTTTTCACATTGGCACTAACTGCCAATACCAAGGGTCTAGTCTATCCCGCTAATAGCGGGTAGGTCAAACCCTAGTTTTCAACTAGTCCTCGTCTAGCGTGCGCAAATTCTTGGCCATTTCGGCCTGGGCAGCTAGCTGATCATTTGGCGGATACCCCACCTCAATCAGGGTCAGGCCGTGAGGCGGCTGGACCTTGAAAGAACCTATTCTGGAGCGCTTTTCCAGGCGCTTAATCACTCCATCGGGTGTGGTTTTGTGCTCCCCGGCCGCAATCAGGGCGCCCACGATGGCACGCACCATGTTGTGGCAGAAGGCATCGGCCATGATTTCAACCTCGATAACGTTTCCGCGGTCTGGGTTGCGCTGCACGGTTAGCTCGCGAACCTCGCGAATTGTGGTGGCCCCCAGCTTTGGGCGGCAAAAAGAGGCGTAATCGTGCAGGCCAAGCAGGCCAAGGGCCGAAGCCTGCATGTTTAGCAGGTCAAGCTCGTGCTTGATCCACAGGGTTGAACGGGCCAAAAGCGGGTTTTTTGGGGCAAGCTTGTCGGCAATTGTGTACCGATACCTGCGGTACGCGGCCGAGTATCGGGCATCGAAACCGGCTGGGGCTTCGGTGACATTGTGAATGCGAATGTCTTCTGGCAGAAGGTCGTTGAGACTTCCCATCATGCCAACGGTGCGGCCAAGGCGCTTCAGCTGCCTTTCGTTTAGGTCAATGTGCACCACCTGGGCGGTGGCATGCACTCCGGCATCGGTGCGTCCGGCAACTCGCATATCGAATGCGGTCTTAGATTTTCCAAAAACCGTGGTCAGTGCCTTGAGCAGCTCACCCTGAACGGTGCGGAACTTTTTTTGAGCGGCAAAGCCCCAGTAATCGGTGCCGTCGTAGGCCAGATCAATTCTGTAACGAGTAAACCCGTCAACCGATGGGTCGACGGGTTTACTCATGATTCAGGAGATGTTTAGAGGATTAAGCCTCTGGAGTTGCTTCTGGAGTCTCAGCTGGAGCCTCAGCTGCAACTTCAACAACTGCTTCCGCAGGAGCCTCAACTGCTGCTTCAACTGCAACTTCTTCTGCCGCAACTTCTTCAACAACAGGAGCAGCAACAGCTGTTGCCTTAACTGTGTTCTCTAGCTTTGGCTTCTTTGAAACTGCCTTTGGGTTCACTGGCTCAAGAACAAGCTCGATAAGTGCCAAAGGAGCGTTGTCACCCTTACGGAAACCGAGCTTGGTGATGCGAGTGTAACCACCCTGACGGTCTGCAACCTGAGGTGCAATGTCAGTGAATAGTGTGTGTACAACAGACTTGTCGGTGATCATTGAAAGAACACGACGACGAGCGTGCAGGTCGCCACGCTTTGCGAAAGTTACCAAACGCTCAGCTAGTGGACGAAGACGCTTTGCCTTGGTCTCAGTTGTAGTGATCTTGCCGTGCTTGAACAGCGAAGTCGCCATGTTGCGAAGAAGCAGACGCTCGTGAGCTGGTCCGCCACCTAGACGTGGGCCTTTAGTTGGGGCTGCCATTTTTTTCTCCTCTTAGAAATTCTCGAGAGACCCGCGGCTTACGCCTGGTCGTCCTCGTCGTATGCCGAGCTGAAGTACGCTGCGTCAAAACCTGGTACAGCATCCTTGAACTTAAGTCCCATTGAAATCAGCTTGTCGCGGACTTCATCAACAGACTTGCTGCCGAAGTTGCGGATGTTCATCAACTGGTCTTCTGAAAGAGCGATTAACTCTGACACAGTGTTGATGCCCTCACGCTTTAGGCAGTTGTATGAACGGACGGTTAGGTCCAGGTCTTCGATAGGCATTGCAAGCTCTGGTGATAGGCCAACCTCAACTGGTGCTGGGCCGATCTCGATACCTTCTGCTGCAGTGTTTAGCTCGCGAGCAAGACCGAACAACTCAACCAAAGTTGAACCTGCAGATGCAACAGCATCGCGAGGAGTGATTGATGGCTTGGTCTCAACGTCAACAATTAGCTTGTCGAAGTTAGTGAACTCACCGGCACGAGTTGCCTCAACGCGGTAAGAAACCTTTAGTACTGGTGAGTAGATTGAGTCAATCGGAATCACACCAGCATCTGCATCTGGATTGCGGTTCTGAGATGCCTGAACGTAGCCACGGCCACGCTCAATAGTTAGCTCAACTTCAAACTTTGCCTTTGCATTGATAGTTGCAATAACAAGTTCTGGGTTGTGAACCTCAACACCTGCAGGAACCTGAATGTCAGCTGCAGTAACAACGCCAGCAGTCTGCTTGCGTAGGTGAGCAACAACAGGTGCGTCGTGCTCTGATGAAACAACTAGATCCTTGATGTTCAAGATGATCTCAGTCACGTCTTCCTTAACACCCTCGATCGTGCTGAACTCGTGACGTACACCCTCAATGCGGATGTTTGTAACTGCTGCACCTGGAATAGATGAAAGCAAGGTACGACGTAGTGAGTTACCTAGGGTGTAACCAAAACCTGGCTCAAGTGGCTCTAGTGAGAAACGTGAACGGTTTGATGAAAGTACTTCTTCGTGAAGTGATGGACGCTGTGCAATTAGCACTATGGTTCCTTTCAGCTAGATATCCGCTATTTGATATCTATTTGTTGGGGCCTAAGCAGTGGCCACTGCTCAGGTTTGTTACGAGATGAAACTTAGTTTTTGAAATTAAACGCGACGACGCTTTGGAGGGCGGCAACCGTTGTGAGGTTGTGGAGTCACGTCAGAGATTGAACCAACCTCAAGACCCGCTGCCTGCAGTGAACGGATTGCAGTTTCGCGACCAGAGCCTGGGCCCTTAACGAAAACGTCAACCTTCTTTAGGCCGTGCTCCTGTGCCTTGCGAGCTGCTGCTTCTGCCGCTAGCTGCGCTGCGAAAGGAGTTGACTTACGTGAACCCTTGAAGCCAACATCACCAGATGATGACCATGAGATAACTGCACCAGTGGTGTCAGTGATCGAAACGATTGTGTTGTTGAAGGTTGACTTGATGTGAGCCTGTCCAACCTGGATGTTCTTCTTGTCTTTTTTACGAGGCTTGCGGGCTGCCGCTGCTGCCTTAGGTGCTGCCATGAGATTTCTCCTAGATTCTTAAAGTTTGTGGGGCGCCCGATTAACGAGCAGCCTTCTTCTTGCCGGCTACGGTACGCTTTGGACCCTTGCGAGTACGTGCGTTTGTCTTGGTGCGCTGGCCACGAACTGGAAGACCCTTACGGTGGCGGATACCCTCGTATGAACCAATCTCAACCTTGCGGCGAATGTCTGCTGCAACATCACGGCGGAGGTCACCCTCGACCTTGAAGTTACCTTCGATGTGGTCACGAATTGCAACCAGCTGATCGTCGGTTAGGTCTTTTACGCGGATGTTCTTGTCAACTTTTGTCTCAGTCAAGATCTGTACTGAGCGAGTACGGCCAATGCCGTAGATGTAGGTAAGTGCGATTTCGACGCGCTTCGCGTCCGGAATATCGGCTCCGGCAACACGTGCCATGGGATTTCTCCTTGTTTTATGAAGGTCTGCAGCATCACATCCGAATCTCACGATTGGGCTCCGGCCTTCTCCGGAGGTGAAGTTCCTAAGAACTTTGTAATGCCTTTTGTTTTTTTGAAACTATTTAATTTTTGCTTTGAAACTTTTGGTGCAAGTAGTCGCTGATTATCCCTGGCGCTGCTTGTGACGTGGGTTGTCACAGATAATCATGACGCGACCGTGACGACGAATGACTTTGCACTTGTCGCAAATCTTCTTAACGCTTGGGTTAACCTTCATGATGTTTTCCTTTTTATTTGTAGCGATAAATGATGCGACCACGGCTCAGGTCGTAGGTGCTCAACTCCACAATCACGCGGTCCTCTGGGAGGATACGGATGTAGTGCTGGCGCATCTTGCCTGAGATGTGGGCTAGTACCTTGTGACCGTTGTCTAGTTCCACGCGAAAAAACGCGTTTGGTAGAGCTTCGACGACCGAACCTTCGATCTCGATGACACCGTCTTTACTGGCCATAACTCACTTATCTACTTCAAGTTTTTTGGTGAATGGCACGCAAAAAACCAGACCTAAAAGGTGGGATTTGCGGTTAGAAACACCGAGTTCCAATCCTACGGAAAAAGGCTGGAAAATGCTAGTCGAGATTTTGCCGAAATGGCCTAGATCAGTGGCTTTGGAACCACACCAAATGGGGCAAGTCCTGCTGCTCCCCCATCGACCGCGGTCAAAACCCAGATTCCGCCCTCGTGAACTGCAACTGAGTGCTCCCAGTGGCTGGCATCTGAGGCATCTTTGGTGGAAACGGTCCAGCCGTCGCCCAAAACCTTGGTAATTGCAGATCCGGCGGTAACCATTGGCTCAATTGCCACAACCAGGCCAGGCACTACCTTTGGCCCATTTCCGCGAACCCGATAGTTGTAAACCGGTGGATCCTCGTGCATTGAGCGGCCAATTCCGTGGCCCACGTATTCTTCAAGAATTCCGTAGTCGATGCCGTCTTTTTGACCCTGGGCCTCGATATAGCTCTGAATTGCCTCGCCCACCTGGTTTAGGTGCTTGGCCTTGGCCAAAGCAGCAATTCCGGCCCAAAGTGAACCCTCGGTTACGGCGGAAAGCTTTTGGCGCCGGGTTAGGACATCGGTGTTGGCTTCGCCTGGCACGATTACGGTGATTGCGCTGTCACCGTTCCACTCGCCAATTTCGGCGCCGCAGTCAATTGACACAATATCGCCGGCCTGAAGAATGCGATTCACCGCTGGAATGCCGTGAACTACCTCGTCGTTGATTGAGGCACAAATTGTGTGGCTGTAGCCGGGCACCAATTGGAAGTTTGAGTGACCACCAAGTGAGTTGATGGTGTCGTCGGCAATTTTGTCTAGCTCGAGGGTTGAGATGCCTGGTTTGATTGCGGCACGAACTGCATCAAGTGCTGCGGCGGTGGCAAGGCCAGCCTCGCGCATCAAAATGATTTGTTCGTTGGTCTTTAGCTCAAAGCCATGACGTGACATCTTATTTAGCCCAGTGAAATAATCGGCTAATTAGTTTGAAGAGGTGCGTGCAGAAAGGGCCTCAAGAATGCGGCCGGTAACTTCTTCAACTTCGCCAAGACCGTCAACGGTAACCAAGAGTCCGCGTGATGCGTAAACCGAGGTAAGTGGAGCGGTCTGCTCTTCGTAAACTTCGAGGCGACGACGGATTACGTCTTCGGTGTCGTCGGCGCGACCCTGCTCAATTGCGCGGTTCAAAAGACGACGCACAACTTCGTCGGTGTCTGCAGTCAACTGCACAACAACGTCAAGCTTGGTGCCTGCCGATTCAAGAATGCTGTCTAGCTCTACAACCTGCTCTGCAGTGCGAGGGTAACCGTCAAGTAGGAAACCATCTTTTGCATCAGCCTGTGAAAGGCGGTCGCGAACTAAATCGTTGGTTAGAGAATCTGGCACGTACTCGCCGCGATCCATGAATGCCTTAGCCTGCTTGCCAAGCTCGGTTTCATTCTTTACGTTGTGACGAAAGATGTCTCCGGTTGAGATTGCAGGGATCTTGTAGGCAGCTGAAAGTTTTTCTGCCTGGGTACCCTTGCCGGCACCTGGGGCGCCAATCAAGAGTAGGCGGATCACTTTAGTAGACCTTCGTAGTTACGCTGCTGCATCTGTGCGTTGATTTGCTTGACTGTGTCAAGACCAACACCCACGATGATCAGGATTGAAGTTCCACCGAATGGGAAGTTCTGGTTTGCACCAATTGCAGAGAATGCAACCAATGGAATCAAAGCAATGAGACCTAGGTAGATTGCACCTGCGAAGGTGATGCGTGAAAGAACAAACTCAAGGAATTCCATGGTTGGGCGACCGGCACGAATACCAGGAACGAAACCACCGTACTGCTTCATGTTGTCTGCAACTTCTTCAGGGTTGAAGGTAATTGCTACATAGAAGTAGGTGAAACCAAGAATTAGCAAGAAGTACATTGCCATGTATAGCGGGTGGTCACCCTTGGTTAGGTAGGTAGAAACCCAAGTAACCCAACCGGCAACCTGACCGTTAGCGTCTGGCTGGTTGAACTGAGCAATCAGCGCTGGCAAGTAAAGAAGTGAAGAAGCAAAGATAACTGGAACAACACCAGCCATGTTTACCTTGATTGGAATGTAAGTGCTCTGGCCACCGTAAGTGCGGCGTCCAACCATGCGCTTTGCGTACTGCACCGGAATGCGGCGCTGTGACTGCTCAACCAAAATAACCAGACCAACTACAACAACACCAATAGCAATCACGATCAAAAGAGTTTCGATGCTCTTGGTCTCTGCGATGCTGGCCAATGATGACGGGAACTTTGCAGCGATTGAGGTGAAGATAAGTAGTGACATACCGTTACCTACACCGCGCTCAGTAATAAGCTCACCCATCCACATGATCAGACCGGTACCTGCAGTCATGGTGATAACCATGAGAGTAACCGCGATAGGTGATGAGTCGGTAAGGATTGGAAGAACACAGTCGGCACCAAACAGCGCACCCTGGCGAGCAACAGCAATCAAAGTTGTTGACTGAAGAACACCAAGAGCAATGGTTAGGTAGCGAGTGTACTGAGTAAGAGTTGCCTGACCTGCAGCACCTTCTTTATAAAGGGTCTCGAAGCGAGGAATTACAACGCGAAGTAGCTGGGTGATGATGGATGCGGTGATGTAAGGCATGATGCCCAGCGCAAAGATTGAAAGCTGTAGAAGAGCGCCACCAGAGAACAGGTTTACAAGTTCGTAAAGGCCTGAGGTGTTCTGGGTCTGTGCAAGACACTTTTGAACGTTGCCATAGTCAACGAATGGAGCAGGAATAAACGAGCCCAAACGGAAAATGGCAACGATCGCAAGCGTAAACGCAAGCTTGTTTCGTAGATCCGGAGTGCGGAATGCACGAACAATAGCGCTAATCAAAATTTCGTCCCCTAGTTAATTAGTTAACTGATCCGCCAGCAGCGACGATCTTTGCCTTTGCAGACTCAGATACCTTGTCGACTGTGACATTGAGTTTAACAGCGATGTCGCCGTTACCCAGTACCTTCACAGGCTCGTTCTTGCGAACTGCACCCTTAGCTACTAGATCAGCAACAGTCACGTTTCCACCTGCTGGGAAAAGCTCAGCAAGAGTCTCTACGTTAACTACCTGGTACTCAACGCGGAATGGGTTCTTGAAACCACGAAGCTTTGGAGTACGCATTACTAGACGAACACCACCACCTTCGAAGCCTGGGCGAACCTGGTAACGAGCCTTTGTACCCTTGGTACCACGACCTGAAGTCTTACCCTTTGAACCCTCACCACGACCAACACGAATGCGGTCCTTCTTTGAGCCCGGAGCCGGACGCAAGTGGTGAAGCTTTAGAACAGATGACTTCTCAGCAGCAGGGTTTGCAGCCTTCTTTGCTGGAGCCTTCGCAGCAGCAGTCTTTGCAGGTGCCTTTGCTTCTGACTCTTCGGTCTTTGCAGCCTTAGGAGCAGCAGCCTTAGCTGGTGCAGCTTTTGCAGTAGCAGGCTTTTTAGCCGCAGCTGTAGTTTTTTCGTCTGCCATTAGTTGATCTCCTCAACCTTTACTAGGTGAGCAACAGTGCTAACCATGCCGCGCACAGACTTTGAGTCTTCCTTGACGATGATGTCGCCAATTCGCTTAAGTCCTAGAGTGCGAAGGGTCTCGCGCTGGTTTGGCTTGTTGCCAATTGAGCTCTTGATCTGGGTTACCTTTAGGCGAGTTGCCATTATGCACCAGCCTTCTGCTGACGAAGAAGACCTGCCGGAGCAACTTCTTCTAGCGATAGGCCACGACGTGCTGCAACTGCTGCTGGCTCTTCGAGCTGACGCAGTGCCTCAATTGTGGCGTGAACGATGTTGATGGTGTTTGAAGATCCCAATGACTTTGAAAGTACATCGTGAACTCCAGCACACTCAAGTACTGCACGAACAGGACCACCGGCGATAACACCAGTACCCGCTGCTGCAGGACGAAGAAGTACAACACCAGCAGCTGCCTCGCCCTGAACTGGGTGAGGAATGGTGCTACCAATGCGAGGAACGCGGAAGAAGTTCTTCTTTGCTTCTTCTACACCCTTAGCAATAGCTGATGGAACTTCTTTTGACTTTCCGTAGCCAACGCCAACTAGACCGTTACCGTCACCAACAACTACTAGAGCTGTAAAGCTGAAACGACGTCCACCCTTTACAACCTTAGAAACACGGTTGATAGTAACAACGCGCTCTAGGAACGGGCTCTTCTCGGTTTCGCGCTCACGACGGTCGTTGCGTGGTGCACGCTCGCGTGAACCACGACGTGCGTCGCGCTCGTTGGTTTCTGTAGCCTCAACAACAGTTGATGCTGCTCCAGTTGTCTCAGTTGACACTGTTTGCTCCTTGTTTTCAGACATTAGAGAACCAACCCGCCTTCACGTGCGCCGTCAGCGATAGCTGCTACACGACCTGCGTACTTGTTACCGCCGCGGTCGAATACAACCTCAGAAACTCCAGCCTTCTTAGCGCGCTCGGCGATAAGTAGACCAACAGCCTTTGACTTTGCTGACTTGTCGTCAGATGACTTACGCATTTCTGCTTCCATGGTTGAAGCCGATGCCAGGGTGATGCCCTTGGTGTCGTCTACTACCTGAACGAATACGTGACGTGCTGAACGAGTTACAACTAGACGAGGACGAAGTGCGTCACCGGTAATCTTCTTGCGAAGGCGTAGGTGGCGACGACCACGAGCGGCTGACTTGCTCTTGCCGCGAGTCTTAGGAATTAGACCCATGATTACTTACCTGACTTTCCGGCCTTGCGACGAATAACTTCGCCAGCGTAACGAACACCCTTGCCCTTGTATGGCTCTGGCTTGCGAAGCTTGCGCAAGTTAGCAGCCATCTCACCAACGGCTTGCTTGTTGATACCTGAAACGGTGACCTTGGTGTTACCCTCAACTGCAAATGAGATACCTGCAGGTGGCTGGATAACGATTGGGTGTGAGTAACCAAGAGCGAACTCTAGGTCTGAACCCTTTGCAGTTACACGGTAACCGGTACCTACAATTTCGATCCCCTTGGTGAAACCAGCGGTTACACCTTCAATGTTGTTAGCGATCAGTGTGCGTGTTAGACCGTGAAGAGAACGTGAAACACGCTCGTCGTCTGGACGGGTAACAATGATTGAGTTTTCCTCAAGTGCAATTGTGATCGGAGCTGGCACTTCGTGAGTCAAGGTTCCCTTAGGACCCTTTACCTCAACTGATGAACCATTAATTTTTACCTCGACGCCGGCTGGAACCGGAATCGGCAATCTACCAATACGTGACATGTGTGATTACCAAACGTAGGCAAGGACTTCCCCACCTACTCCTTTCTTGGCAGCCTGACGGTCAGTTAGTAGACCTGATGAAGTTGACAGGATAGCGATACCCAATCCACCAAGTACACGAGGAAGCTCTGTTGACTTCGCGTAAACACGAAGACCTGGCTTTGATACGCGCTTGATACCAGCAAGTGAACGCTCGCGGTTTGGGCCGTACTTTAGATCGATAGTAAGTGTCTTACCTACTTCTGCATCTTCTACCTTGATTGCTGCAACATAACCCTCAGACTTGAGGATCTCTGCGATGTTTGCCTTTAGCTTGCTGTAAGGCAGGCTAACGGTCTCGTGGTACGCAGAGTTTGCGTTGCGCAGCCGGGTCAGAAAATCTGCAACCGGATCTGTCATTGTCATTGTTTTACTGCTTTCTTCGGAGGTATCCGTCTCGTTTACAAGCGGCCGGACCTTCCCGATTTAGGGTTTTATTTTGCGTCGTCAGTTCTGAATGGGAAACCAAGTGCCTTTAGTAGCGCACGGCCTTCATCGTTGGTCTTAGCAGTGGTCACAACTGTGATGTCCATACCGCGTGCGCGGTCTGCCTTGTCCTGGTCGATTTCGTGGAACAGTGTCTGCTCCTGTAGACCAAAGGTGTAGTTTCCGTTGCCATCGAACTGCTTGTCGCTCAAGCCGCGGAAGTCGCGAACGCGAGGAAGAGCTAGGTTCAATAGACGGTCTAGGAATTCCCACATACGGTCACCACGAAGGGTAACGTGTGCACCAATTGCCTGACCTTCACGAAGCTTGAACTGCGCAATTGACTTGCGAGCCAAGTTAACCTGAGGCTTCTGACCGGTGATTGCAGTTAGGTCGCGGATTGCGCCGTCGATTAGCTTGCCATCCTTGGCAGCGTCACCAACACCCATGTTTACAACAATCTTGGTTAGGTTTGGGATCTGGTGTGGGTTCTTGAAACCGAACTCAGTTGCCAGAGCAGCTGCGATGTCTGCGCGGTACTTTGCCTTTAGGCGAGGAAGTGCCTTTGCTGGAGTCTTAGAAGTAGCCATTATTAGATGTCCTTCCCTGACTTCTTCGCAATGCGAACACGAACAGTCTTCTTAACACCGTTTACAGTCTTGGTCTCAAGACGTGCACCGATGCGAGTTGCCTTCTTTGACGCTGGGTCAATAAGTGCAACGTTAGAAATGTGAATTGGAGCTTCAGCAACTTCAATGCCACCAGTCTTGCCACCGCGGTCGGTCTGACCTACGCGAGTGTGCTTAGTAACCATGTTGATGCCTTCAACTAGGATGCGGTTCTTTTCACGGTCAACGTTTAGAACAAGACCAGTCTTGCCCTTGTCGCCGCCCTTGTCCTGCTTGCGTCCGGTGATCACGATTACGGTGTCACCCTTTTTGATGCTTGCCATAATTAGATAACCTCCGGTGCTAGCGAAATGATCTTCATGAACTTCTTGTCGCGAAGCTCACGGCCAACTGGACCGAAGATGCGGGTGCCCTGAGGCTCGCCGTCTTTCTTAATGATCACTGCAGCGTTCTCGTCGAACTTGATGTAAGAACCATCTACGCGACGGGTCTCCTTCTTAGTACGAACTACAACCGCCTTAACGACATCACCCTTCTTGACGTTGCCGCCAGGGATCGCGTCTTTAACGGTGCAAACAATTAGGTCACCTAGACCCGCATAACGACGCTTTGAACCGCCGAGCACACGGATAACCAAAAGCTCTTTGGCGCCGGTGTTATCGGCAACCTTGAGTCTTGACTCCTGTTGAAGCATTTTTACTCCTTGTTAGACGAATACCCATTACCGACGGGCATCCGAGGGGTTTTTGTTACTTAGCCTTTTCGACGATCTCGACTAGGCGCCAGTTCTTGGTAGCTGATAGTGGACGGGTCTCGTTGATAACAACTAGGTCGCCGATACCTGCTGAGTTAGTTTCGTCGTGAGCCTTAACCTTGGTTGAGCGACGAATAACCTTCTTGTAAAGCGGGTGCATTACGCGGTCTTCTACCTCTACAACGATGGTCTTGTCCATCTTGTCGCTAACTACATAGCCACGACGAGTCTTGCGGTAACCGCGAGCCTCTGCAGCTGGAGTTTCGATCTTCTTGTCAGCCATGATTAAGCCTCCTTGGTTTCTGCAACTTCAGCAGCTTCAGCTGCCTTCTTTGCTGGAGCCTTCTTAGCAGCCGCTGCAGTTGGAACTGCACGAATACCAAGTTCACGCTCACGGATGATTGTGTAGATACGAGCGATGTCGCGCTTTACTGCACGTAGTCGTCCGTGGCTCTCAAGCTGGCCAGTCGCTGACTGGAAACGCAAGTTGAAAAGTTCTTCACGAGCCTTCTTTAGTTCTTCAACCAATACTGAATCTTCGATCTTGTCGATGTCAGCAGGCTGCAAGTTCTTTGAACCGATCGCCATTATGCGTCACCTTCTACTCGCTTGATGATGCGTGCCTTTAGAGGCAGCTTGTGGATTGCGCGGGTCATTGCTTCACGTGCAAGTTCTTCAGATACACCGGCTACTTCAAATAGCACGCGACCTGGCTTAACGTTGGCAACCCACCACTCCGGTGAACCCTTACCAGAACCCATGCGAGTTTCCGCAGGCTTCTTGGTTAGTGGACGGTCTGGATAGATGTTTATCCATACCTTTCCACCACGCTTGATGTGACGAGTCATTGCAATACGCGCTGACTCAATCTGACGGTTGGTTACGTATGCAGGAGTTAGAGCCTGAATTCCGTACTCACCGAATGCAACGGTTGTACCACCTGATGCTGCACCAGCACGCTTTGGGTGGTGCTGCTTACGGTGCTTTACGCGACGAGGAATCAACATGATTAAGCCTCAACCTTCTCTGCTGCTGGAGCTGCTGCGGCCGGAGCCTCAGTTGCTGGTGAGCGGCGTGGGCGATCTGAGCGCTCTGGGCGCTTAGGTGCGTTTGCCTGCTGTACAGCAAGTTCCTTGTTGGTCATGTCACCCTTGTAGATCCATACCTTCACACCGATGCGACCGAAAACGGTCTTAGCTTCGTAGAAGCCGTAGTCGATGTTGGCACGAAGGGTGTGTAGAGGCACACGGCCTTCACGGTAGAACTCGGTGCGAGACATTTCGGCTCCACCAAGACGACCTGAACACTGAACACGGATACCCTTTGCGCCCTGGCGAAGTGCACCCTGCATACCCTTACGCATTGCGCGACGGAAAGCCACACGTGCGTTTAGCTGCTCAGCAATACCCTGAGCAACAAGCTGTGCATCCATGTCTGGGCTCTTAACCTCAAGGATGTTCAACTGGATCTGCTTCTTGGTTAGCTTCTCTAGGTCAGCGCGGATAGCCTCAGCTTCTGCACCACGACGACCGATAACTAGACCCGGACGTGCAGTGTGGATGTCAACGCGTACACGATCACGTGTGCGCTCGATCTCAACACGTGACACACCAGCGCGGTCTAGGCGCTCGGTAAGTAGTGCGCGAACTTTGATGTCCTCGGTTACGTAGTCCTGGTAACGCTGTCCCTTTTTGGTTGAGTCAGCAAACCAACGCGATACGTGATCGGTGGTGATTCCTAGACGGAAACCGTATGGGTTAACTTTTTGACCCATTAGTTGCCACCTTTCTTCGCGGTCTTCTTAGCTGCCTTGGCAACAAGTTCATCTGGGGTTGCAACCACAATGGTGATGTGGCTGGTGCGCTTCAAGATCTGGAACGCGCGTCCCTGTGCACGAGGCTGGAAACGCTTAAGAGTTGTACCTTCGTCTACGAAAGCTTCTGATACGAACAGGTCATCTTCGTTGAAGAATGTGTTGCTTGCTTCGGCCTTAACCTTTGCGTTTGCAACAGCTGCCTGAACCAACTTGAAGATTGGCTGTGAAGCTTGCTGTGGAGCGAACTTCAAAATTGCCATTGCTTCTGCGGCTTGCTTTCCACGGATAAGGTTCACAACGCGGCGAGCCTTCATCGGGGTAATGCGAATGTGGCGAACTTTAGCTAGAGCTTGCATTATTTACGCTTTCCCTTTCTATCGTCCTTCACGTGACCACGGAAGGTGCGGGTTGGTGAGAATTCGCCAAGCTTGTGACCAACCATGGTCTCAGTGACGAATACAGGTACGTGCTTGCGACCGTCGTGAACAGCGATGGTGTGACCCAACATTGCTGGAACGATCATTGAGCGACGTGACCAGGTCTTGATTACGTTCTTGGTTCCGGCTTCGTTTTGCTTAGCGACCTTCTGGAATAGGTGGTCGTCAACGAATGGACCCTTTTTTAAACTACGAGGCATTTGTATAGACTCCCTTAGCGCTTCTTGTTAGCGGTACGACGACGGACGATTAGCTTGTCGCTTGGAAGGTTTGGCTTACGTGTGCGACCCTCAGCCTGACCCCAAGGGGTAACTGGGTGACGACCACCAGAAGTCTTACCTTCACCACCACCGTGCGGGTGGTCAACTGGGTTCATAGCAACACCACGAACGGTTGGGCGCTTGCCCTTCCAGCGCATGCGGCCAGCCTTACCCCAGTTGATGTTTGACTGCTCTGCGTTACCAACTTCACCAATGGTGGCGCGGCAACGTGCGTCTACGTTTCGGATTTCACCTGAAGGTAGACGAAGCTGTGCGTAAGGTCCATCCTTGGCAACTAGACGAACAGATGCACCAGCTGAGCGAGCCATCTTTGCTCCGCCGCCTGGCTTTAGTTCGATTGCGTGGATAACGGTACCTACTGGAATGTTCTTCAATGGAAGAGCGTTTCCTGGCTTGATGTCAGCGGTAGCACCCTGCTCAATGCGGTCGCCCTGCTTTAGCTTGTTCGGCGCAATGATGTAACGCTTTTCACCATCTGCGTAGTGAAGCAACGCGATGTTAGCGGTACGGTTTGGGTCGTACTCGATGTGAGCTACAACTGCTGGAACACCATCTTTGTCGTGACGACGGAAGTCGATTACGCGGTACTGACGCTTGTGGCCACCACCGATGTGACGAGTGGTGATGCGACCAGATGCGTTACGTCCACCAGTCTTTGACAATGGGCGAAGTAGTGACTTCTCTGGAGTGGTACGTGTGATTTCAGCAAAATCTGAAACTGACGAACCACGACGACCAGGAGTCGTTGGTTTGTATTTGCGAATAGCCATTTAATTTATCCTCTACTTCGCTTAACCGGCAGTCGTGAAAATGTCGATTGAGCCGGACTTAAGGGAAACGATTGCACGCTTGGTGTCCTTGCGCTTGCCCAAGCCAAACTTGGTGCGGCGAGTCTTACCAACGCGGTTAAGAGTGTTGACTTTGTCAACCTTAACGTTGAAGATCGCTTCGATAGCCTGCTTGATTTCAGTCTTGTTCGAACGAGGGTCAACCTCAAAGGTGTACTTGCCGTTGTCGATCAAGTTGTAGCTCTTTTCAGAAACTACTGGCTTGATGATTACTTCGCGTGGGTCCTTCTGAATTTCAGTCATGACTACGCCTCCACTTCAGATGAAGAAGCAACTGCTTTAGCAGATGCACCCTTAGCTGGGCCAGCAATGTATGCGTCAAGTGCAGCCTTGGTGAACACCAAGTCATCGCTCAACAAAATGTCGTAAGCGTTTAGCTGGTCAACAGGAAGAACGTGAACGCCCTGGATGTTGCGCAAGCTCTTGTAGCTCAGGTCATCGGTGCGGTCTAGAACGATCAACACGTTGCGACGCTGAGTTAGCTGAGCAAGAATCGCAGCAGCTGCCTTGGTTGAAGGAGTCTGACCAATTGCGAATTCGTTGATTACGTGTAGACGACCGTTACGTGCGCGGTCTGATACAGCACCGCGAACAGCAGCAGCCTTCATCTTCTTAGGTGTGCGCTGGTCGTAGTCACGAGGCTTTGGACCGTGAGTTACGTAACCACCACGCATCTGTGGAGCACGAAGTGAACCCTGACGCGCGCGACCGGTTCCCTTCTGCTTGAAAGGCTTCTTACCGGTACCAGATACTTCGCCGTGACGCTTAGTTGACTGAGTACCCTGACGAGCAGCAGCCTGCTGAGCAACAACAACCTGGTGGATAAGAGGAACGTTTGTTTGTGCGTCGAACAGATCGCCAGGCAGGTCAACTGACCCAGCCTTCTTACCTGCAACGTCTAGAACGTCAAGCTTTGTGGTTTCTGCCATTTTGCTTACGCTCCCTTCACGGCGTTACGAACGAATACCAACTGGCCCTTTGGACCAGGGATTGCGCCCTTGATGATTAGAAGACCCTTCTCAGCATCAACTGCGTGAAGAGTTAGGTTCATTGTGGTCACGCGGTCTGTACCCATGCGGCCCGCCATCTTCTTGCCGCGGAAAACGCGACCCGGTGTAGATGACATACCGATTGATCCAGGCTTACGGTGGTTGCGGTGCGCACCGTGAGATGCGCTAACACCAGCAAAGCCGTGACGCTTCATGTGACCTGCGAAGCCCTTACCCTTTGAGGTACCGACTACGTCAATCTTTGAGCCAACCTCAAGAACCTCAACACCAAGTTCCTGACCAACTGAGTACTCAGCTGCATCAGAGGTGCGGATTTCTGCGATGTGACGACGAGGAGTAACGCCAGCCTTAGCAAAGTGACCAGCTAGAGGCTGGGTTGTCTTGCGAGGGTCGATGGCGCCGTAGGCAACCTGAATGGCTTCGTAGCCATCGGTGTCAATGTTTTTGATCTGAGTGACAACGTTCGAGCCAGCCTCAACTACGGTTACCGGAACAAGCTTGTTGTTCGCGTCCCATACCTGAGTCATGCCGAGCTTCTTACCCAGAAGTCCCTTTACGGTTCTATTTACAGACATGATTTCCTTAGAGCTTGATCTCGATGTTGACATCGGCAGGAAGGTCGAGACGCATCAATGAGTCAACTGCCTTAGGAGTTGGGTCAATGATGTCGATAACGCGCTTGTGGGTGCGCATCTCGAAGTGCTCGCGGCTGTCCTTGTACTTGTGAGGAGAGCGGATCACACAGACCACGTTCTTCTCGGTAGGCAAAGGCACTGGGCCCACTACAGTAGCGCCGGCACGTGTAACTGTGTCGACGATCTTGCGTGCCGAAGTGTCAATAACCTCGTGGTCATATGACTTAAGTCGAATGCGGATTTTCTGTCCGGCCATCTTGACTCGCTCTCCTATATTTTTGTCAAAGCTCCGACCCACGCTGTCGGGCGTGTCGTTTCTCTAAGAGAAATGAAACCCTAAAACGTAAATCAGATACATTTTTGTTCTTGCTCCAGGGGGCTTAGTTCCCTTTGTTTATAAGGGTTCTGGGCACATGCCTGGAGTGGTTCACGCCAAGATAGGCGCGACTACTCACGAACTTGTCAATCTTGCCACAGGTCTGCGTGTCAATGCAAATTAAATCTGGGCAGAAGAGTAAATTATGTGTTTTTTTATATGGCTTGAATGCCAAATGCGGTGGCCAGGCGATCGATCTTCTCGGCTCGGCCCAAACGCGGCAAGTCGCTGCCATCTCGAATAACTCGGCCGCGAGCCTCGAAATCGGCCATAAAGTCCCTGGCCCAGGCCACATCGGACTGGGTTGGGCTAATTACCTCGTTGATTACGGGAATCTGAGAGGTATCTAGGCACAATTTGCCGGTAAGGCCCAGTGCCACAGTGATTTCGGACTGTTCACGAAGGATTGGGTGGCTGGTACCAACGGTAGGGCCGTCGATTGGTCCTGGCAGGTTACCCACGCGGCTGGCCACAACCAGGCGGCTTCTTGGGTAGTTCATAGCGGCCGCATCGGTGCTGGTTCCGGTGTCGCGGCGGTAATCACCACTGCCGAAGGCTAGGCGGAAAGCCCCCTTAGCTTCAGCAATTAGGCGGGCCTCCTCGATGCCAAGCGCAGACTCAATTAGGGCAATTACCGGAGTTTGGCTGCCCAAAGCCGCAAAAGTGGCCTCAACCTGAGCCTTGGTCTCGGTTTTGGCAAGCATTACGCCGCGAAGACCCTTTACTCCCTTTAAACGCTCTAGGTCGTGTTGCCAAAACGGGGTGGTGGCATCGTTTACGCGAACCCAGGCTTGGCCCTTAGTCTCAAGCCAATTTGCCACTGACTCTAGGGCTGCCGGTTTGTGCTTGGGGTCTACGGCATCTTCAATGTCCAAAATGATCTGGTCTGCGCGGGAGGCTGCGGCTACATCAAAGCTTTCAGACTTAGTGCCATTGACCAGTAACCATGATCGTGAAATCTCGGCTGGTATCTCGCGCGCTGAATTCATTTTTACTCCCAGATGCATCTTTGAATTTGGACTGTTTGTACAGCCTAGTGGCTGGTTATAGTTGAAAACATAATGACTATTTCTGAAAAAGAGTTGCTGGCCAAAGTACCTACCCAGCTTTATATAGATGGCAAGTGGACTACCGGAAACGGAAACCCAATTGCAGTTGAAGATCCGGCAACCGGAAAAACTCTGACTCAGATTTCAAACGCTGATGCAAACGATGCGTTGGCCGCACTATCGGCAGCAGACAAAGCTCAGGCGGACTGGGCCCGCACAGCACCGCGTGAACGTGCCGAGATATTGCGCCGAACTTTTGATTTAGTTCGTGCCCACAGCGAAGAATTTGCAATGCTGATCTCGCTGGAAATGGGTAAGCCACTTGCCGAAGCGCGCGGCGAAGTTACCTACGGAAACGAATTCCTTCGTTGGTTTAGCGAAGAGGCAGTGCGAGTAACTGGCCGCTACAACAGCAACCCTGAGGGCACTGGCAAAATTTTGATTGCCAAGCGTCCGGTTGGACCTGCATTTGCAATTACACCTTGGAATTTTCCGTTGGCAATGGCCACTCGCAAAATTGGCCCAGCGCTTGCCGCCGGTTGCACCATTGTGGTGAAGCCTGCCGAGTTGACTCCTCTAACCACACTCTTGTTGGTGAAAACTTTTGAAGAGGCTGGCGTGCCTGCTGGTGTGATTAACGTGATCACCACAACAACCTCTGCAGCAACAGCGGCGCCGGTGATTGCCGATCACCGCCTTCGCAAAATAACCTTCACCGGTTCAACTCAGGTTGGACGCAAACTGCTTGAACAGGCATCAGAGCGCGTACTTCGTACCTCAATGGAACTTGGTGGTAATGCCCCGTTCTTAGTATTTGAAGATGCTGATATTGATGCAGCGGTAAGTGGAGCAATGCTTGCCAAAATGCGCAACATTGGCCAGGCGTGTACAGCGGCAAACCGCTTCATTGTGCACGAGGCCGTGGCAGACGAATTTTCACAAAAGTTTGCAGCCCGCATGGCCGACTTGAAGCTAGGTCGCGGAGTTGCCGAGGGCACAACCTGTGGTCCGGTAATTAACGCTGCAGCCCAGACCAACATGCAGAACTTGGTTGACACCACCGTTGGCGAAGGTGCCAATGTTTTGACCGGTGGCGATACTCCAAGCGGAGAGGGCTACTTCTTTACCCCAACTGTAATTGACAACGTGAAACCAGATTCTAAGATTTGGTCACAAGAAATCTTTGGCCCAATTGCACCTATCGTTCGTTTTAAGAATGAAGAAGAAGGTGTACGCCTGGCAAATGACACCGAGTACGGTTTGGTTTCTTATGCCTATACAAATGATGCAAAACGTCAACTGCGTTTGGTGGAAACTCTTGACACAGGAATGACTGGAATTAATTCTGGTTTGGTTTCAAATGCTGCAGCTCCGTTTGGTGGAACAAAGGCCTCAGGTCTTGGTCGCGAAGGTGGCGCTGAGGGAATTGATGAGTACCTAGAAGTTAAGTACGCATTTATTCCAGACCCATTTGCCTAAAGTTCCGCCAAAGCTATCTAGCGTGCAGCGCAACGTTTGGCAGATCTGGTGCCGGAATCCACGGACCCACATTGTCATTGAAATCGGTGAAGCGGCCGTTCTTTAATTCTTGACGCTGGTTCCAATCTTTGCGAGCCTGCACTATGTCTTCGTTTGTACGGCCAATAAAGTTCCACCACATCAAAATCTTCTCGCCAAAAGGTGTGCCGCCAAGCATGAGCAAAATCAAATCTTCGTTTGCTTTGATAGTCACTTGCTCTTCGCCAGGCGCCAAGAAAATTACGCATGATGTTTCTGCGTTTTCTTCGCCAATCGTGATTGAACCTTGGGCAGGCATAAAGCCGTATTCAAATTCCGAATTCAGTTTTAGGTTAAATGACTCACCTTTGCTTATTCGCAGCTCCGCACCCATTATGGGGCTGAATGTTTTGGTTGGCGCGGTTACACCGGCCAACTCCCCTGCCAGAACAGTGACATGCGCCTTGCCGCCTTGGTTGGTGACAACCTCAAACTTTGGCAGGTTGCCCTGGTGCTCAAATTCGGGCGCAATATTTAGGGCATCTTTAGGTAGAGCAACCCAAAGCTGAACAGCATGCAAGGTTTCAGCTTCGTTTGATGCACCTGCAGACAGCGAAATCTCGCTGTGTGAAATTCCGCGGCCAGCGGTCATTAGGTTTAGCTGACCAGGTTTAATCAGTTGAACGCTTCCGATTGAGTCGCGGTGCTCAATGCGGCCCTCAATCAACCAGGTCACAGTTTGCAAACCGATGTGCGGGTGCTGAGCCACCACCATTGCATCGGTTTGTTTGGTTGGTCCAAAGTGATCTATGAAACACCAGGCGCCAATCATTTTTAGTTTGGCGTGTGGCACGGTGCGACGAACCTCTACCCCTGTGCGGGTATTTAGCTTTACAAAGCGAGGTTCAATAAGCACGTTTTGAGCCTACGCTCAATAATTAAGACTTTGCGGTCAAGCGCTCCAAAATCTTTACGTGACCAGGTTCTAGTTCGTCCAACGAGCGAACACCCAGCAACTTCATTGTGCGAACCATATCGGCGTGCAAAATGTTGATCATCTTGTCTACACCTTCGCGACCACCGGCCATCAAACCGTAAAGGTAAGCGCGACCAACAAGTGTGAACTTTGCGCCCTTTGCGATTGAAGCAATGATGTCGGCACCGTGCATGATTCCGGTGTCTACGTGAACCTCGGCATCCTTGCCTATTTCCTTTACGGTTTCTGGTAGCAGGTGGAACGGAATTGGTGCGCGGTCAAGTTGACGGCCGCCGTGGTTTGAAAGGATCACAGCGTCGGCACCGGCCTTGACGGCAAGCTTGGCATCTTCAACATTCTGAATGCCCTTTACAACTAGCTTGCCCTTCCACTGCTGGCGAATCCACTTGAGGTCTTCGAAGGTCACGGTTGGGTCAAACATTTTGTCTAGCAGTTCACCAACGGTTCCGTTCCATGAATCAAGCGAGGCAAACTTCAGTGGGTCTGTGGTTAGAAAGTTAATCCACCAGGCCGGGCGAGGTAGCGCGTTGATTACTGTGCCCAAAGTTAACTGAGGCGGAATGGTCATACCGTTGCGCTTATCACGCAAGCGTGCACCGGCAACCGGTACGTCTACGGTTAGCAACAGGGTGTCAAAGCCAGCGGCTGCAGCGCGCTCAACCAAGGCCATGCTGCGTTCCCGGTCTTTCCACATGTACAGCTGGAACCAGTTGCGGCCGTTTGGTGCGGCCTCGGCAACTTCTTCAATAGATCGGGTGCCCATGGTTGAAAGTGAGAACGGAATGCCAGCGGCCTCGGCGGCCTGCGAGCCAGCAATCTCGCCCTCGGTGTGCATCATGCGAGTAAATCCAGTAGGTGCAATACCAAATGGCATGGACACCTTCTTGCCAAGCACAGTTGAACTCAAATCCACATCCGATACATCGCGAAGCACGCGAGGTTGGAATTCAATATCTTCAAACGCCTGACGCGCACGTGCCAAAGAAAGTTCTTGGTCGGCAGAGCCATCGGTGTAATCAAACGGCGCAGTTGGTGTGCGGCGCTTTGCGATATCGCGCAGGTCGTAAATTGTGTGCGCCTCTTTTAGGCGACGCTCAGTTGCGTTCCAGGTAGGAGATTTGAACTTCATTAGCTGCGCGAGATCCTTTGGATTTGGTACGCGGCGTTTAATGTTTCCCATTTGATTCCTTACTTGGTAGGTATTGGGTTGGTGCAAAGTTGTGGTTTATGAACGCCCGCTGGCCGGTAAGAGTCTTAAGGTCAAAACCGCCAAGGCTGGTGAAGTAATTTTGCGCCTGGGCAATTAGGTTGCCTATAGCGGTGGCCTCAACCGGACCGGCCAAAACTTCTACTCCGCAGCGATCTGCAGCTAGTTGACTTAGCAAGGTGTTCTGGCTGCCACCGCCAACGATGTTTAGTTTCTTCACCTTGCGCCCAGTTGCCAACTCAATTTCGGCAAGTGCCTTGGCATAGGCATCGGCAAGAGATTCAAAAATACATCTGGCGATATCGGCAGGGGTTTGCGGCGCAATGCCACCGTTTCTGGTGATGTGAACCTGCACTCGCGCTGGCATGTTGCCCGGGGCCGCAAATTCAGGGTCACTGACATTAATTCGTGCCGAGGTTGTAGATTTTCTGGCGTCTTCAACCAGCTCTGCCACAGTGAGGTGATTGCCCGATTCGTTCCAGGCTCTGATGCTTTCTTGAATCAACCAAAGACCGCTGATGTTTTTCAAGAATCGGGTTTTTGATGCAACGCCAAGCTCATTGGTGAAGTTTGCCTTCGAGGCGTTGTCATTTAAAACCGGTGCATCAGTTTCTACGCCAATCAGGCTCCAGGTGCCGCTTGAAAGATAGGCACCGTGCTCATCAAGATTTGGCACCGCAAGAACCGCAGAGGCAGTGTCATGCGATGCAACCGCAACAATCTTTGTTCCATCAAGTGCGGGGTGATTTACTTCTGCGTTGTTTAAGATTCCGTAAGTTTCGC
>JAHEDR010000008.1 GCA_024641095.1 Rhodoluna sp. | reverse complement strand
GTTGCGGATACCGTTGCAAACCGTGAAGTAAATCGCAAGTATTACTTTTTTGAGTCCCCTGCGTCTACCAATTTCACCACCCGGGCACGGGAGAGAAGACCAAGATTATGACACAGATTTTGTGGCGTTGAGGCCTGTTGTGAAAAAACTTGGGTCATGGTGGTGAATGGGGCTTGAGGTGGGGATGGTTTGGGTAGCGGTTTGAACGCTATAAGACCGTTTTGGGTTCATGCTTGTCAGTTGTATCGACACGAGTCGCTGGAACTTTTGCAAGTTTTACGCTCGCTTCAACTGCAATGGCAATTAGATTGGCATTGAAGACGTGCAACGCGGCACTATCGTCAACATTTTTTCGTCATTCCGCAAAAAATGTTTGTTTGCACATAGTTTGTGCATTGCCATTTCACGCTCAATAGACTTCAGCATTTGCGGTTCAAACTACTTAAAAAAAGGCGTCAATGCTGGATTTTGAATTCAACTCGCCGTCGCTACTGCCTTCAAAAGAGTGTCAAAAAACACGCCTTTCAGAATGCTCACTGAGTGCAACTCCAAATGTAATCATTTCCTACCAAAACACTACCGGTAGCGTATTGGCATTGTTTTCAACACCAGATATAGTGTGGTCTTGGCAGTCTCATGGTGAGAGTGCCATAAAAGAAAAAGGCCGCAAAGGGGTTCAGAGCCCGATGCAGCCTTTGACAGGAAACTTTTTACCGGTCACCTGTCGCCCTCTCGTTTCTGAGTTGGTGCTGTGAAGTCTATACGACATCGCTTACGCCATTTGCAGGGTATTCAATGACCGGGTTAACACGCCAACTATTGGAGAAACACCATGGCAACTCACAAACCCGGCTCGTCCACTGGCAACAGTGGCGGCATTTTTCAACAAGTAGGTCCAAAGGGCGGCAAACAGCCAAACTTTGCAACCGTAGCTGACGGTAAGCCGCTGCCACCGACTACCAAGCCAGGACATGGCTGGGTACCGATTAAGACGACTCCAAATAGCAAACGCTAACCCTGAAAGGAAAACAAATGGCAATGGAGTTGTACAAAACATAGATTTAATCCATGTAAAAGAATGCACGATCTAACCCATCGTGCATTTTGCTTTCTGCAACTCTCATTTTGAGAGTTTGCGGGCGGCATGTAACTCGCACAACACACGTCTCGGCATATGTAATTGCAACGCTCGGGTGCTGCGTGGATTTTAGCTAATCAATCTCACACTTATGATTGGTGCAGCTTATGTGGAAAAAAATCTTATCTTTTTTTAATCGAGATTCGAGCAGCGGCCCAACAGAAAAAATTGGGAGCAGTACACACGCTCTGTCAACAGATAAAACTTCAGCTGTCGCCACAATGCAGCAGACTGACTACATATTTTTGGACACTGAAACAACTGGTCTGAACCATGATGGGGCAGATGAGGTTTTAGAAATAGCGATCATTGATGCGAGCGGACGCACACTTCTAAATACGCTGGTGCGACCACTGTCAAAAACAGAATGGCCTCAGGCTCAGGCTGTTCACGGTATCCGCCCGCAAGATGTGATTAACGCACCTACGTTGGAAAGTCTTCTTCCTAAGATTGCCGCAATTTGTGCCAACAAGACTGTTGTTTGTTACAACGCTCCATTCGATGCTGGTTTTTTTTCGAGAGGATTTTTTTCAGAAATAAAGTGTGCGATGCGTGAATTCGCAGAAATAAATCCAGACAGCAACAGTTGGCTAAAACTCGCCGATGCAGCTTCTTTAACAAACTACCAGCAATCAGGTAGCTTCCATAGAGCTCTTGCAGACGCTCAAGCTTGTCGTCACATCTGGCTGATAGGCATACCGCAGTTAGAGCAAGAATACCCACCCCTCAAAAATACAAATGTTTTTGCAGCGTTAATTTTGGACGGTGACGAATCTATTCCAATAATTTTCAACCAAATATTCCCTAATCAGATTCGATTTTTGTCCGTTGGTGATCAGTGTAAGTTCTGGATGCAAGACGATCTGGAAGAGATCAACATTTATCGACCGCGAACTGTCGGCGGTTACGGGAAAATTGCCACCTGTACAAAAGAAAAAAATCCCGTGTTGTTCAAATTTTTATCTGATGGTCATAAGGTAAAAATGCAACTAGAGCAAAAGAGCGACGATGGCTTAACTTTTACAGTTCTAGTGCAGGCCAGTAACAGAATTATTCGATCTGTCAAACCAACAGACTCATCTATCGCTTGCTCTCCGATTGATAACGAGATATTTAATTGTTTTATCGCTGAAAGAAGCGGAATGTGCGAAGCCATTGGTGCATGGGAAGATTTCAGACAAATTGAAGCCGAGATCAGTCAAAGATGTAAAGCTCAAGGTGGTCGCTTTTACAAATCAAGTGCCAAGGGTGCAAAGTTTGCGATTATTTTTTCTCCTTATGCTCACGATCCAAGTGGGATATTGAAGTGGATCGAAAAGGGCTACAAAGTCACAACGTTTGACAAAGCACTGATTCATTTCGGATTAGAAGAAATGTGGAATATTCCTAGATATCTTGCTCACGTAGAAGCTTTAAAGCACGATTTCGAATCCAACTTATGAGAACAACAGAATGATTTTGCACTTGGCGCACGGCCTACTAAGTGCAACACCTCGCACACCATCGCTGCTCAACCAGCTTGACCTTACTAACTGAAAGAAAACAACTCACCGCATGCATGGCGGTGAAGTCAGTCTTTGTACTTTGACAGCACAAAGACTGCGGGCAACAAACCAAGAGGAAGAAGAATGGCACCGATGTTCATGAATGCATCTGTGTGCAACAACCCGAACCCCACTGCAGACAGTGCCAATCCCCACGGCACCAGTTGATGCAATTCAATTTTGGGTAGCTTTTTCATCGCCACGGTTTTTATGAGTTGTCATCGATGAAGATGCCTTTGAGCTTCTTCGCATCAAGCAAACTGGGATCAATCCTGTCAAACACCACTTCGCG
>JAHEDR010000004.1 GCA_024641095.1 Rhodoluna sp. | reverse complement strand
AACTCAACCGCCAGGTCGCGGATGCTAAGCAAAGGGGTATTCATCTGCTCGCTAGCCATTACCGCTGTGCCCTTGCCTTAGGGTCCAGCGCATCACGAATGGCCTCACCCATCATGATGAACGCCAGCGACGTGATTGAAAGCGCTAATGATGGCCAAACGAGCACCTGCGGAGCGGTGCGAAGGTCGGCCTGTGCCTGGCTGATGTCATTGCCCCAGCTCATGGTTGAGGTTGGTAGCCCAACGCCTAGGAACGACAAGGTTGCCTCGGCAACAATTGCCGCAGCCAACGAGATGGTGGTGACTGCAATCACCGGAGCAATTGAATTTGGCATAACGTGACGAAGCAAGACCTTAAAACGGCTGACCCCGATTGCGGTTGATGCCATCACGTAGTCCAATTGTTTGACTCGCAAAATTTCGCCTCGCAGCACACGAGCGGTAGACGGCCACGCAAAGATTCCAATCGCAGCGGAAATAACCCAAACGTTTCGGAAATCAGAAAACACACTCATGATTACAACCGCGGCAAGGATGTAAGGAATTGAGAAGAAGATGTCACCAGCGCGGGAAAGAACCGCATCAACCCACTTGCCGTAGAAACCAGCTAGCGAACCAAAGATGATTCCCAGCAGCGTGGTCAAGACAATAACAATCAAACCAACCGATAGTGAGGTTGAGGTTCCGTGCACGATTCGGCTGTAAATATCACAGCCCTGGCGGGTGAAACCAAGCGGGTGTCCGGCGGTCGGCGCACCATTGCTATTTGCAAGTAAGCAATTGTCATTCGGCGGTGTCTGAGTAAAGAGATCCGGAAAGAATGCCACGGTGGAGACCAGCAAAATTAGCAGCCCGGCGATGTAGAACATTGGTCGCTTGCGCAAATCACGCCAAGCATCAAGGTAAAGATTTGTTGGCTTGTCACTTATGCGCACGGCATCAATTTCGGCCATCGCTGTGTCAGCAAGATTGGCTACAAAGTGAGTGTCTCTATTTGTCATAGCGAATCCTTGGGTCAAGCGCCGCGTAAAGCAGATCGGTGAGCAAATTAACTACCAGGTAAAGCAAAACCATTACCGTCACGAATGAAACCACTGTTGGTCCTTCGCCGCGAATAATTGCCTGATACAAAGTGCGACCAACACCAGGCACGTTGAAGATGCCCTCGGTAACAGTTGCACCAACCAGCAAAATTCCAAAATCGATTGATACATAGGTCACAACCGGAATCATCGAGTTGCGCAAGATGTGAACCCGGGTCACGCGAGACCTAGAGAGCCCCTTGCTATAAGCGGTGCGCACAAAATCTTGACTGGCGGTTTCGATTACCGATGAACGCGTTAAGCGAATGATGTATGCCACGCCAAGAGTTGCCAAGACAATACCGGGCAAAATCAGCTCGGGGAAATTGGCCTCCCCGCTAACGGTTGCTCTTGCCCATCCAAGTTTGATAGCAAAGAAAAATTGTGAGACAAAGGCGATTACGAAAACCGGAGTCGAGATCAAAATCAGGCTTGCCACTAGCGATGAGTTGTCAAACCACTTGCCCTTGCGAAGACCGGCAACCAAACCAATTGTCACGCCAACAATCATTTCGATCACTACGGCGATTAGCGCAAGGCGCAGGGTGACCGGAAAGGTTGCGGCCAAGATTTGGCCAACTGGCTGACCAGAGAATGAGGTACCAAAATCACCCTGGAAGATTCCGCCAATGTAGATGAGGTACTGAATGATGAACGGCTGATCTAGGTGGTACTGGGCACGCAGTTGGTCAGCAATTGCCGGGTTCACGCCCTTGTCGCCAAACAGGGCGACGATTGGGTCGCCCGGCATGGCAAAGACCATGAAATAGATCAACAGGGTGGTGCCAAAAAACACCGGTAGCGCCTGAAGCACTCGCCTGAATATGTAGCCGGTCAAATTTACCTAAGAGATTGAGGGGTCAAACCAAGGGGTGACAATCCGCAGATTGCCACCCCCGGGTCAACGGTGATTATCGGTGTTCTATTGCTTGATGATGTTCTGAAGCAGTGGAACTGAGTTCCAGCCGAACTTCACGTCAGTTACCTTTGTTGAGTAACCACCGTTTGAAGTTCCGTACCACATTGGAATTGCAGGTAGATCCTTTAGCAAGATCACCTGTGCATCCTGGTATGCCTTGTTTGCCTCATCTAGTGTCTTGGCAGTGTTACCCTTTGCAATCAGTGCATCAACTTCTGCACTTGAGTACTGACCATCGTTTGCTCCAGCACCAGTCTGGTAAAGCGGTGCAATGAAGTTAGCTAGCGCTGGGTAGTCTGCCTGCCATCCGGTGCGGAATGCCGCAGTGATGGTTTTGTTTGTGATGTCGGTGCGGAATTCAGCGAAGGTTGGGTATGCCTTTCCTTCTGCCTGAATGCCAAGTGAGTTCTTGATGCTGTTAGTTAGAGCATCAACCCAACCCTGGTGTCCACCATCGGCGTTGTAAGCAAGTTCAAACTTGCCAGACCACTTAGAGATCTTGTCAGCCTGTGCCCAAAGCTCTTTAGCCTTGGTTGGGTTGAAATCAAGAACATCTGAGCCCTCAAGCTTGTCGCTCCAACCAGCAATAACTGGTGAAGTGAAATCGCGAGCAGGCTTCTTGGTGCCGTTGAAAATTACATCGATAATTTCCTGACGGTTGATTGCAAGTGATAGCGCTGCGCGACGAAGCTGGCCCTCTTCACCTGACCAGTGCGGAAGGCGCTCTGGAATGGTGAATGACTGGAAGATAGCTGCACCCTGGTCAACCGCACGGTCACCTAGGTCATCCTTGTAAGTCTTTAGCGCGGCATCAGGGATACCAGCCAATACGTCAAGGTTGTCTGCAAGAAGGTCTGCGTAAGCGGCATCAAGAGTTGCGTAGAAGACAACCTTTAGCCCACCATTTTTAGCAACTCGGCCACCCTTGTAGTCAGGGTTCTTGATCAAGTTGATGTCAACGTTGTGCTTCCATGCGCCCTTTTCAGCAAGCATGTAGGGGCCGTTACCGATTGGGTTCTCACCAAAAGTCTTAGGGTCATCGAAGAACGCCTTTGGCTGCGGCACGAAACCTGAGTAGCCCAAACGTAGTGGAAAGTCAGACTGTGCCGATGAAAGCTTCACGGTGAACTCTGTTGGGCTAACAACCTTTAGACCGGTTAGCTCGGTGTCTTTCTCGTATGAGAAGCCTTCGATTGCGTCAAAGAAGTAGCTGTTTAGCTGCGCGTTTGAGAAAAGCGCGCCGTACTTCCAGGCATCAACGAATGAGTCAGCGGTTACTTCTTCACCATTGGTGAACTTCCAACCACTCTTGATCTTGATGTCCCAAGTGATGTTGTCGGTTGAAGTGATTGACTCAGCCATTTCGTTTACCGGGGTGCCGTCGGCATCGTAGTAAACCAAGCCTGCGTAAATGTGGTCGATGATCAAACCGCCGCCAACTTCGTTGGTGTTGGTTGCAATCAATGGGTTCTGTGGCTCTGAGCCGTTAACAGAAACGATGTTGTTGTTACCGCCGTTTGACCCACCGGCACAGCCAGATAGGGTCAGGGTAACCGCGGCTGCTACTGCAACTGCCGCTAGTCCTAGCTTCTTAAATCGCACGAATGCTCCTTTTCGAGATACACCGGCGATTCACACGCCAGCGTGTTGTCCCTCCAGCCTAAGCGTGAAAAATGGCCGGACATCGCCAACGTGTAACGAATAGGTAAATCTTGGACCTTTATATAGAGGTATGAGCGCGGAATGCTCGCTTGACCGGATATTCCAGGTATTCAGCGGCAAATTCCAGATTCGGCGAGCGCCAAGCAAAGTCGCGAGCCACCTTGGCCAGGGCCGCCCAAAAGAACACATTCAACAGGTCAACACCGATGTGCGTCATGCTGTCCCCCGGTAGTGCCTTACCAATCATTCGGCGAAGCAGGGTAGGCACATCGCTCAGCCCAAACCGGTGCAGGGCTGCGCGCACCTCGAACTCCAGCTCGCGGGCCCGCCTTGGGTTCCAAAGTGGGTTTCCGCCAGAGCCGTCGCCCATGCGGCCGTACTCATCGGTTGGTAAATGCAACAGAATGTGGGCGACCATCGCGTGCCGATAATGTGCGCTGTCTAGCTGATCAAAAATTTCACTGAAGTTGTCGATTTCGTATCCGCATTTACGCAGGTCAAGGACATCGGGGTAATAGGGGAACTTATAAAAGGGGATGTGCTTGATTTCTGGCTGGCCCTTGCGAATGCGCACCTTGGTAGTTGCATCACCCTCGGCAACGCCCCAATTAAGGGTTGCCTCATCGGGCTCGCCTGCCTGCCAGTCGTTACTCATTGGTCAATATTGCCTGAATTACTTGACGATTTCTTTCAGTTTTCTGATCAACTGTTGTTGGCGTGCTTGCTCTTGGGCACCACTCTGCAGGTAGTTGGTTGTGTAGGCAAAACTCATGCGGTGTTCAAAGTCACCAAATGCGCACTGACCACCAAGCCCGTCGTGACCAAATGAACTTGGGCTCAACATGTCTTTGAATCCTGGAACATCAAGCATGAATCCGTTTCCCCAAGCTGGGAACGGACCGGTTTGTGATTCAAACTGCAATGGGCCGGTTGATTGCGGAACCGTTGCGGCGCGCAAAGTGTCGTCGTTCAAAAGCCGGATGCCATCGGTTTCGGTTGCCGCAGCCGAATAAATTTTTGCCAGTGCGAATGCGTTTGATACTCCTCCCGCGCCTGGCAACTCGGCCGAGAGCAGCTTTGGATTATTGAATCCGGTTTCAAAACTTTCCACCTGGTGATCAAGCGCTCCGCCAAAAGTCATTGCCTTATCTAACCAATAGAGGTCCGATTCCGGATCGGCAACTGTAGCTGTGCGTTTACCGTCGCTGTGTAGCGGAGCCAAGTTTGCGAACTTTTCTTTTGGCAAACCAACCCAGGCATTCACCGATAGCGGCTCGGCAATTAGCTCTGAGAAATATTTACCTAAAGTCTTGCCGGTGATGTTGTGCACAAGTTTTCCAACCAGTGTTCCAAATGTGAGTGCGTGATATCCGTGCGCAGTTCCTGGCTCCCAAAGCGGAACCTGCTTGGCCAGTTCGTCTTCAATGGTGTGACCATCGGTTATCTCATCAATGGTTAGGTCACGCCTGGTTGCCGAAAGCCCCGCCTTGTGCTGCAGCAACCACTTCACCGGAATGTCTTGCTTGCCACCCTGCGCAAACTCAGGCCAATAGAAACTTACTTTTTGCTCTGGGTCAAGCTTGCCCTCTTGAATCAGGCGGTGAGCAAGAATGGATGCCAGCCCCTTGGTGCAAGAGAAAATAACCGAAACCGAATCAGCGGTCCACGGCTTACCGCCAGTAGTTTCACCCTGCCAAAGATTTACGACTGGCTTGCCGTTTTCAAAAACAGCGAGTGACGATCCGCCCGGAACTGAGCCGCCTTGCTCAAAGAAAATTTCGGCAAGTTCTTGAAATCGGGAGTCAATAGTCATTTAGTTAGATGCTAACTCAAATGCCTTTCTTGCAGAGTCGATAGCATCTTGCAAGCCCTCAAGAAGTGGCTTGGATCGCTGTTCAGCAGAGAGAATCTCAACACCCCAGTCACCCTTATAGCCCATGCGCTGCATGGTCTTAATGAAACCAACTACGTCTTGTTCGCCTTGGCAAAGTAGTGTGCGATTATCGCGAGTGTCTTCAAACAAGGTGCCAACAATTTCGTTTCGTGCATCTGTTAGTTCAATTCCAAAAACATATTCGATAGGTACTCGACGTTCAAGTTCTTCGAGTGATGTGTTACCTCTGAAGATGTGCCAATAGTCAACAACTAGTCCGGCGGCAGGGTGGTCCACGGCGGCCATCAAATCTGCACCCTGTGACACTGTGCCAAGTAAGCAAAATGGAATTGGTTCCAGGGCGACTTTGCTGCCGATTGCCTCGGCCTCTTGAGCCAGGCGACGATAAGGAGCAATAAATGGAGTGAAGTCTGTTACCGGCTCACCGAATGCAGAGCCAACCTTGATCATCTTGGCGTTCAACGTAGTAGCCGCACGAATAAGCAGTTCCCAGGTTTCGCGCCACTGTGAATCATCAAGCCACCAATCGGTTGCGAATTCAACTTCAATGTGGTTGAGGCCCAGTTCCTGTGCGCGCTCATAAAGTGATTTGAAACCGATAGTTTCTTCGACGACTTTTAGGTCAGCAGCCGGAAGGCCGAAGCCAGTCCAGCCGGTAGCCGCGATTGCCTCGATGCGATCTATTGGATCAATTGGGCTGACTTCTGAATCGAACCCTGGGCCAACGTTGCCACCACTTGTCCAACAGCTTGCGATGAATTTTGGTGTGCCCAATTGTTTTGCCTCTCCATTGATGGCCCTGACTGGCTATAAGAATACTGGATGTAGCGCTCCAATCCTGCCCGCTAAAATAAAGGCATGATGAAATTACGCAATCGCTGGGTTGGACTTGTCTTTATATCTATGGCGATTTCGCTGGTGATCATCGACAGCACAATCGTCAACACCATCTTTCCCAACATCATCCAAGACCTCATGATTCGCTCAAGTGAAGTGCAATGGGTCCAAGAAAGTTACGTGCTCGTATTTGCCTCGATGCTTTTGGTTTGGGGTTCCCTTGCCGACCGCTTTGGCCGCCGATTCATTCTGCTACTGGGTATCGGAATTTTTATTGCCGCCTCTTTCCGCGCCGGCTTCGCCGACGATGGCACCGCTTTGATTCTTGCCCGAGTAATCCAAGGTGTGGGTGGGGCAATGGTGCTACCAACCACGCTTTCGCTGGTCAACGCAAACTTTCAAGGCAAAGATCGTGGAATTGCATTTGCGATCTGGGGTTCCACCATTGGCGCCATGGTCGCGATAGGTCCTGTAGTGGGCGGCTGGTTGGCTACAAATCTCAGCTGGAACTGGGCATTCCTGGTAAACATTCCGGTGGGACTTCTCATCATCATTGGTTTGCTAGTTTTTGTTGCTGAATCTAAGTCCGAAAACCCAAGTAAGGGCCTTGATTTTATTGGTGCAATTTTCAGCATGATTCTGTTTGGTTTCTTAGTCTTTGCGCTTATTGAAGGGCGTCTATACGGCTGGCTCTTTGTTAACCCGCTGCACCGTGAATTCCAAATCGGTGATTTCAAATGGGCGAAAGAAGGAATTTCAGTAATTCCTATCGCTTTGGCAATTGCCTTGATCGCACTTGTTGCATTCATTCTCTACGAACGCCGTCGCGCACAAAATGGTAAGCCAGTAATTCTTGATCTTGATTTGTTTAAGATTTCATCGTTCCGCAATGGTTCAATCGCTGCGCTGATTGTTTCACTGGGTGAGTTTGGATTGGTATTTGCAATTCCACTGTGGCTACAAGGTGTGCTTGCGCTTGATTCCGTTTCTGCAGGACTTGTACTGCTTTGGTTGGCTGTGGGAGCGTTCCTTGCATCAGCCGTTGGTGGAATTCTCTCAAACAAGCTTCTACCGGTACAAAGCGTTCGCCTTGGTTTGGCGCTTGAAGCAATTGGCGTGCTTGGCATTGCAATCTTTGCTTCTAATACCGGCGGTTGGTGGTCAATTGCGGTTTGGCTTTTGATCTATGGCATCGGTGTTGGTCTGGCCACTGCCCAGCTAACCAATGTGATAATGGTTGACGTTCCACTGGAGCAAGTTGGCCAGGCATCTGGAACACAGTCCACCACTCGTCAGGTTGGATCGGCGCTTGGTATTGCAGTGCTGGGAACTATTTTGTTCACTAGTTCAACTTCATTTGTTGGCAACTATGTTGAAAACCAACCAACTCTTCAAGAAATGAATCTGGTTACTCGTCAGACATTTGCATCAATCCCAGCGAACTATGTAACGGAAACCTCTGGTGTCATTGTTAAGGACATGGACAAGTTTTTGATGAACTCGAAGGTTCCTCAAGACATTGCCGAGGAAGCAAAGGCTAATTCAGAACGAGGTTTCCTTGATGCAGTTAAGGTAACTTCCTACGCAGCAGCCGTCTTCTTGGGTCTTGGCTTAGTTTCAACCGTAGGACTGGACCGCAAGAAGTCCAAAAGAAAGCCCGCTGCAAAAAAGGCCGCAACTACCAACGATTAGCGGCCTAAGCCAAAATCTTTTGCAGTGCCCTGATTAGTTCGTGCTGGTTCTTCATCTCATTAGGTTGCACTGGATACAGGTAGCTGGTGGTGTAACCAAAACCTATTCTGTTTTGTAGATCACCAAAAGCGGCCTGGCCACCAATTCCATCGTGACCAAATGATTTATCGCTTGTGTATTCACGTGAACCAGGCACGTTCAGCATAAAACCCAGACCTCTAGCGGCCCACGGCCCAGGCTCGCCCCATACCGACTGACCAAAGCTGCCAGGTTGAATAGCCTTCAGGATGGTGTCGTCAGATATAAGGCGAATACCCTGGGTACTGGTGACGGCCGCCGAGTAAATATTTGCCATAGCGGAAGCACTCATTACGCCGTTAACTCCAGGCAGTTCAACTTGAAGAACGCGTGAGTCATTGAAGCCTATGCCATCGCCGATGACCGCTGCAGGTAGCGCACCGCCAAAGGTCATGGATTTTTCATTCCAGTAAGTGGCACTGCCAACCTCTGCGTTGCTTGGCTGACGACTATCGTCAGAGATCAACTTTGCAACTCTGTGTAGCTCGCCAGCTGGCGTTCCAATCCAGGCGTCAATGCCTAGCGGTTTTGCAATTTGTTGCTCAAATAATTCACCGGCAGTTTTGCCTGTGACCGAATGAATCAACTTTCCAACCAGGTGACCAAATGTAATTGCGTGGTAAGCGTGACCTACACCTGGCTGCCAAAGTGGTTCTTGCTTGGCAAGTTCGTCGACCACGGTATGACCATCAAGCAACTCTTCAAGATTTAGATCGCGGCGCACGGCTGAGAGTCCAGCCTTGTGCTGCAAGATCCATTTGACTGGAATGTCTTGCTTGCCGCCTTGTGCAAATTCAGGCCAGTAGTGTGCAACCTTTTCTTCTGGGTCAAGAAACCCCATTTCAATCAACTGGTTGGCCATTATTGAGGTCAAACCCTTGGTATTTGAAAAAATCACCTGGGCGGTTTTATCATTCCATGGTTTGCCAGGCGACTGTTCACCTTGAAAAACATTTACAACTTCAACGCCATCTTGCCAAACCGATAGTGCCGAACCGCCGGCTGGCGCTACTTTCCCTTGTTCGAAGAATAAGTCAGCCAACGGTTGAAATTCTTTTTCAATAATCATTTACTTCTTTCTAAACACGAAGTGCCCAGCTGTTCGGCTGGGCACTTCGCAACCATGGAAAGGTTTAGGAGTTTGGAGCTTAGTGAATCTGGTTGATTGTTCCGGTAAGAGTGTTCAACTCATTTTCTAGTTCGGCCATTGCCTCGCCACCAGCCATTAGGTCAGTGATTTGTTCACGAGTGCGCTCGCCTTTCTTGAAGTCGTCGGCTTTTTCACCGCGAATCAAGACTGCAAAGTGATCTCCCACGGTTAACGCATGTGACACGTTGTGGGTGACCAAAATAACTGCAATGCCCTTATGCTTTGCCTGCATGATGATGCGAAGCACGTGAGTAGCTTCTTTCACGCCAAGCGCAGCAGTTGGTTCATCAAGAATCAAAACCTTGGCGCCAAAATGAACTGCACGCGCAATGGCAGAAGCCTGACGTTCACCACCGGATAGCGAACCAATTAAACGCTCACCATCGGTTACACGAGTGATACCAAGAGCCTGCATTTCGCGAACGGCAACTTGGTTTGCGTACTTCTTGTCGAATCGCTTGAACGGACCCCAGCCCTTGGTTGGCTCTAGCCCAACAAAAAACGAACGGCCAACGCTCATTAGCGGGAAAGTTCCACCAAACTGGTGAACAGTTGCAACACCGCGGTCGTTTGCATCTTTTGGAGACTTGAACTCTACGTTCTCACCCTCCCATTGAACAGTGCCCTCGGTTGGTTTGTGGAAACCAGAAAGCACCTTGATCAAGGTTGATTTACCGGCACCGTTGTCACCAAGCAAGCAGAGTACTTGCCCTGGGTAGACCTCTAGCGAAACATCGTTTAGCGCCTTGTAACCAGCGAAATCCTTGGTTACATTCTTCAAGCTGAAGATTGGCTTTGAAGTTGACTTAGCCATTATTTTGACTCCTTAGCTGACTTCTTCTTGCCGCCACCAAGTGCAAGGCGACGGAAGGTGTTGTTAGAAAGTACGGCTGCTAGCAGCAGGGTACCAATGAATAGCAATGCCCAGTCAGACTCCCAACCGGTGTAGTAGATGCCCTGACCAACAGTTGCGAAAGTGATACAACCAAGCACCACACCAACTGGGGAACCGTAACCGCCGGTTAGCAGTACGCCACCAATAACTACAGCAATAATCGAGTTGAAAACGAATGACGAACCCGCGCCAACCTGGGCGCTGTTGTACATGGCGGTCTGAACGATACCTAGTAATGCCGAACCAACACCGCTGCCCATGAAAAGTGCGATACGAACCTTGTCTACCGGTATACCGGTTGCCTTGGCAGAAACTACATCGCCACCGATTGCGTAAATCCAGTTACCGTACTTAGTCTTGTAGAGAATCCAAGAAACAATTGCCGAAACGATAATGAAGAGACCGATCGCGCCTTCCCAGTTGTTGAAGAACAAAGTTCCAAGCGTGTCCTTTAGCCATGGCTCTGGAGTTACGTCTGCTTGAAGTGTTCCGGTAAGCAAGCGGATGATACCAAAAGCCAAACCAGAGGTTGCAAAGCTAACCGCAAGGGTAACTACGAATGAAGGCAGATTTGTCTTCGTGGTAATAATTCCATTCAAGAAACCTGCGATGAGTCCAACGGCCAACGCACCGCCCACACCAACGATAGTTGGAAGCCCATATGTGCCTGATAGCAAGGCCATAACAACAGCGGAAGCCATCATGGTTGAACCAACCGAAAGATCTAGGTCGCCGGCAATCATTACCAAGGCTACGGGGAGCGCGATAAGGCCAAGCTCTGCCGCGATGTTTAAGGTACTTGAAAGACCACCAGGGCCCAAGAATTCTGCACCGCCAAAAATAGCGAAGAAAATAAAAACGAAAAGTGCGCTAACAAATGCGCCAAACTCTGGTCGACGAAGAAGTGATCGTACGTCGAAAACCGGCTTTTGTGCAGCCATGGGTGCTCCTAATTAAAAATTGAAAAGATTTGAGTTGAATGGGCCGGGCTTTCCCGGCCCATTCAACTCAATTTGTAGCTAGTTGCTAATCAGAGATTAGCGCTGACCTGACTTAACGCCAGCCTTAACCTTGGTTGCGTTAGCCTTGGTGATCAACGCAGGACCAGTTAGTACGTCAGCAGTTGCAGGAAGGATTCCATACGCTGAGTAGTACCAAGCAGCTGTAGTTGCAAGGAATGACTGCAACCAACCCTGCTGGTCAACTAGAACAACAGCGGTGTCGCCCTTCTCAACTAGGTCCATCAGGGTGTTGGTCATGTCGAATGTTCCAACCTTTGCCTTTGAACCAGCTGCCTTCACACCAGCAACAACTGCGTCACCGTTTGAGGTACCCATAACTGCGTCAACAGTCTTGTCCTTTGCAAGTGCACCCTTAACAGCGTTAGCTACAGCGGTTGCATCCTTGAACTTGGTGATGTCGATGTTTAGAGTTGAGAACTTAACACCAGCAGCGCCAGCCTTGGTACCTGCACAACGTGCTTCGTGGTTCACGGTTCCAGGTGACATGTTTGCACAAAGGATGTGCTTGACCTTAAGTGACTTTAGGTAAGTACCTGCAGCCTTACCAGCTGGGAACTCATCTGAGCCGTAGTAAGCAAGTGCGCCTACCTTCTTGCGCTCGGTTAGACCAGTGTTGTATAGGAATACTGGTGTACCACCCTTAACCGCAGCAGTGATTGCTGGGTTCTGAGTTGCAGGAACCCAAATAGGGGTTGCAATTGCGTCAGCACCTGAGTCAAGCGCAGTCTTTAGGATCTTGTTCATGTCAGGACCAATGTTTGACCAGTCCTTGATTGCCAACCAAGTAGCCTTGTGGCCATCTGCTTCTACTGCAGCTTTAGCAGCATCAAAACCGTTCTTTACAACTGTAAAGAACGGGTCAGTTCCACCAAGTGCGTAAATCTTCTTGGTGTCTGCAGCGGTTGCTGCGGTTGCGTTTACGCCAGTAAAGGCCAACGCTGCAACTGCAGCAACCGCTGCAATCTTTAGTGATGTCTTCTTCACTACTATCTCCTTCATTTTTCTTTACTGGCTATACGGTGTACAGCCATCCTCGATCGCTTCTTACTTCTATGAAAGAATTCGGTCGAAACTTTTTTGCTTGTGCGCAATACCCGCTTTGTCTGCACCTTCGTACAGCACCTGTGTTGCAAATTCAAGACCTTCGATGCGTCCCATCGAAGTATCTTCGTGTTCGATGTTGACAATCATGTTTGGGTCTACATCGTAGAGCGCTTTTAGGAATTCCGCCCAGTGATCAGAGTCGTGCCCCTTACCCACTGCAACAAAGTCCCAGGCAGAATCTTTAGGCCACGAGTTTACGAATTCCTGATCACCCATGTTGGTGCGATTTTCTGTGGTGCGAACAAAACTGTTGTCCAAAACGCCAACTAGTTTGGCGTTATCGGTGTTGATTCGAACGTCCTTGGCGGCGGCGTGGTAGACCAATCCACCAAGTTCGCGAACCACGGCGGCTGGGTCCATTTGTTGCCAGTAGAGGTGTGAGGCATCAAGCTCAACACCCACGTGAGTGGCACCAACTTCTTCTACAAAACGGTGGGTGCTTGGCACGTTGAAAACGATGTTCTGCGGGTGTAGTTCTAGGGCAACTTTCACATCAAGGTCTGCTGCCAAAGCGTTGGCTTCTTTCCAGAACTTGGCAGCAACTTCAAATTGGTAGTCAAGAACATCTAGCGCTGCCGAGCTCCACGCGTTTACGATCCAATTTAGGTAAGTCGAAGAATCGTTGTCGCCTGGGCAACCAGACATGGTCACTACACGGTTCTGGTTTAGGCGACGGGCCAGCTTAATTGAGCGCAGCACGTCGGCAGACTGTGGGCCACGGATTCTTGGGTTTGGGTGCAGCGGGTTTCCGTTGCAGTTCAAACCAAGTAGTTCAAGACCCGCTTCTTCGAAATGGCCAAGGAAGTCATCGCGAGCGGAATCAGATTCTAAAATTTCATCGATATTTGGAATGTGAATCGGAGGCAAGAATCCTCCCGTGTTTAATTCGATTCCCTCGAGGCCCAATTCCTTGACGGCCGAAAGAGCCTCAGGTAATGAGCGATCGTGGAGGATCGCGTTGTAAACACCAAACTTCATTTGTTATTCCTATTACTTATTAATTAGCTGACTTGTAAAAACTTGGCTTTGCCTGATACTTAGCCTGAACCTTAGTGCCGGTCTTCAGTGCTTCAAGTCCCGCTTCTACAGCAGCAGCTGCAAGATAGCCGTCCCAGGCACTTGGGCCATCAATGGTGCCCTTTTCAACGGCGCGAACCCAACGCTGAATTTGTGCGTCGTAGGCCGCGGCAAAACGAGTCTTGAAAGATGCGTGCTCTTGTGTGATGAGCTGACCATCGTAAGCAATTTCCATGCCTGCGGCACGACCAATATCTGCGATGCCGCTCTCGAATACAGCTTCAGTCTTTACCTGGTAGCCGAAACCAACCGATACGTTCATCTCAACTGTTGCAAGGACTTCGCTCTCGGTTTCTAGCAATACCAGAATCGGTTCTTGCAAACCTGCTGGGCTCTTTGAATTGCGCTTGAAGTGCTTAACCTCAACAGACTTGATTGGTGAGTCAGCCAAGAAACGAACAACGTCAATCTCGTGAACAACTGAGTCAAAGATCAGCATGTCGTTGTGGTAGCTGTCTGGAACCGATGGGTTGCGGTGCTTGCAGTGCAAACCAAGAAGTTCGCCCTTGTCCTGTGAAGCAATTAGTTCGCGCAGTGCTGCGTACTCAGCATCAAAACGACGCATAAAGCCAACCTGCACAAGCTGCTTACCTGAAGCAATCTCTGCTTCAACAATGCGCAGTGAGATTTCGGCATCCGGTGCCAGTGGCTTCTCACAAAGAATAGGTAGTCCAGCTGCTATGGCTGGAATCAATACTGGCTCATGGAATTGGCCAGGTGTGGCAATTAGGACGGCATCCATTGCATCAGCTGCAATGGCGTCCTCGATGTTCTTGTACCAGGCCGCGTTTGGAGCGGTCCCAAGGGCGGCTTGTGCGCGAGCCTCATCCGGCTCAACAATGGCGCTAACAGTTGCACCAACAATGCGGTTTTCGATACGAATTACGTGATCCGCACCCATAAGTCCGGCACCAACAACGGCAATGCGAAGTTCCTTGGTTACGGTTGCGTTGTTAGCAGTTGCCATTATTTCTCTTCCTTGAAAAATCGAACCCCGGCTTTTTGGCTGATGGCCCCACGCAAACCAGTTTTATCTGGAGCGCTCCACAAAAGTAGCACCCAGCCGCGACTGTTTGGACTGTATTTACCGAATTGTTACTATGTCTATACAAACTGTTATAAACGCCAGTAATGGCAATAAGTGAGTGTTTTGGCTACAGTTGGGGACTATGCCCAACACCAAAGCTGGTAAGCCAGCCCTTAAGCCACCCACTATTTATGACGTGGCAGCTGAAGCCGGGGTGTCTAAGTCATTAGTTTCTCTGGTGCTCAGCGGAGATATTGGGGTCAGCGAAGGTAAAAGGGCAGCCGTTCTAAAGGCAATCGATAAGTTAGGCTACCGCCCCTCCAAATTTGCCCAACAGCTGGCGGGTGGTCGTACCAAGACCATCGGGGCGATTATTACTGACTACCGCAATCTTTCGTTCATCGGTTTTTTGCGAGGCTTGCGTGAAGTTGCCGATGATGCTGGTTTTCAAGTAATCGTCAGCGACCTGCACAACAGCCCAAACTTCTCTGACCACGCGGTGTCGGCGCTGATGTCGATGCGCGTCGATGGACTGGTTATTGCGGCTGAGGTTCCGGAACGACAGCAACTTGAAATCGATGTGCCTTTTGTGACCATTGGTGATCGCATGTACGTGCATCCAAAATCTGACTTGGTGCGCGGCGATGACTCTGAGGGAATGCGATTGGTAGTTGAACACTTGGTTGAACTTGGACACAAAGACATCATTCACATCACCGGCTACGGCGGAATGTCGCTCAAGCGCAAAGAGGCTTTCATTAAATATATGGAAGAGCATGGCTTGGTTCCAAAAGTAATGGGCTACGGAGCGCCGACTACCGAAATTGGTGGTTACCTGGTTGCAAAAGAAATTCTTGATAGCGGTGAAACTTTTACTGCAATCTGCGCAACGAACGATTCGCAAGCCGCAGGTGTCTTAGCAGCTTTGAAAGAAAGAAACGTTCGGGTACCTGACGATGTCTCTGTAATTGGATATGACAACACCCCAATCGCATCGGAATATTTTCTGAAACTTACGACAGTTGATGAACAAGGTGCCCAAATTGGCCGCGAAGCAGCAAGAATTTTGTTGGAGCGCATGAATAAGGATTCTGCGAAAGCGTTGACAAAAATTCTTATTTCGCCACAGTTAAGCGTTCGAGATACAACGGCAAAACCAAAAGCAGTCGCTAAAAAGCGAACCAATAAATAATTTTCTAAGCCCAGCGCGAAGCTAGGTAGTCTGCCTTTACGCGGCGAATAGTGCCAGAGCGTGCGCGCAGAATAATTGAATCGGTTGTTAGGTACTGACCGTTCTTCTTCACTCCATCAAGCAGCAGACCATCGGTTACACCGGTAGCAACAAAGTATGTGTTCTCGCTGGCTACTAGATCGTGAATCTCAAAAATCTTGTCAAGGTCGTGACCGGCTGCAAGTGCGCGCTTCATTTCCTCTGGTGACTGCGGGGCAATGCGCCCCTGCATGTAACCGTTCAACGCCTGAGTTGCACAAGCAGAAATCGCACCCTCTGGCGCACCACCAATTCCAAGCAGCATGTCAATGTTTCCGCCACCGGTTACCGCGTGAATACCTGCAGCAACATCGCCGTCCAAGAACAAACGAGTACGTGCACCGGCGCGACGAACAGCCTCCATCAATCCAACGTGACGTGGGCGGTCAATCATCGCAACGGTGATTTCGCTGACATCTTTTTTCAATGCCTTAGCAAGTTCGCGCACGTTGTCTTCCGGTGAAGCATCCAAGCTCACCGCACCCTTGCCCTCGATACGAGTAATCAGCTTGTCCATGTAGAAGACATCTTTAGGGTTGTACATTGTGCCCTTGTCGGCAACTGCAATCACCGATATCGCATGCGCGCGACCCGATGCGGTAACGCTGGTGCCATCTACTGGGTCAACCGCAATGTCACACTCTGGGCCATTGCCATTTCCCACGACCTCGCCATTGGCGAGCATTGGGGCTTCATCTTTTTCGCCTTCACCAATGACTACGGTTCCGCGGAAATCAACTGTGTTAAGAAAGTCACGCATTGCTTCAACGGCCGCGCCGTCTGCTGCGTTTTTGTCGCCTCGACCAATCCAAGCACTAGCTTTAATCGCGGCCGCTTCAGTTGCGCGAACTAGCTCTACGCCTAAGTTGCGATCTGGTTTATTGCTCATTGGACTTCCTTGTCTTTAGCAGTTCTAGTACCAATACTAGACTTTGCTCTAGCAATGGCGTAAAGGAGCCCATGAAGACACTAAGCGAAACTGCTCGCGGATATATATTTGCAATCAGCGCAGTGGTTGGCTTCGGCGGAACTTTTATCGCGGTGGCTCTTGGTTACCAAAGCTTTGATGCACTGACGATGAGTTTTGGTCGAGTCATCCCAGCAGCTATTGCGGCTGTGATTTCTTTGAAGTTACTCAAGCAACCTTTACTTCCTCCCAAAGAAGCTTTCCCGGTTATTTTTGGTGTCACAGGTGGAGTAGTAATTGGTTTTCCACTGCTTTCCACGCTTGCTCTTATGACCGTGCCACCGGCGGATGCCGGTGTGATGGGTGCAATTACGCCAATCATCACGGCAGTAATTGCTGTATTCATCGGTCACAAAAAACCAAAGCGCCTGTTTTGGCTGGCAGCTTCTATGGGTTCACTTTCGGCTGCAATATTGGCCTACTTCCGCGGCGGCAGTGATCTTGGTGGTGGCGAGTTCTGGGGCTACATTCTTTTGACCGGTGCCATGCTGGTTGCGTCAATGGGCCACATCTCTGGCAACTACCTGGCGGGTAAAGGGTTCAACTCGTTCCACGTTTTATGCTGGGCGGTAATTATCTCGATTCCAATCCAGTTGCCTGGAGTTTTGATTGACTGGGCAATCAACCCAATAACTCAGGTACCGACTCTTGGAGCCATCGCTGGGTTCCTGTTTGCCAGCCTGTTCTCAATTTTGTTTGGCAATTACATGCTGAATCACGGTTTCCACAAAATTGGTTTGGTTCGTGGTGCGCAACTTCAACTTATCCAGCCGATTGTGACGATGATTTTGTCGATCGTGATTTTGCACAAAGCGGTTTCGCCAATTACCTGGATTGCGGCGGCAGCAATTCTTGCCAGCGTGGCCTGGAGCCAACGCCTCAAGTAGAAATCTTTATGCCGCGTCCTTTGGGGTAAGCGGATTAATTTCGCCCGTCGCAAGTTCTTGTTTGAACGCCTCAAGAATTGAACGAAGCGATTGCGGAGCAATGCCTAGAACCTTCTTGGTGTATTCATTGCCAAGCGATGAATCCACCGGAACCGCAGCTGGGAAAAGTTGATCAGCCGGTGGATCGCTCTCTCGAAGTAGCGAGGCGTCAAGTTCGAAAATCTCGCAAGTCAACTTAGCCAGTTCCATTCGTGAAACCGCTTCGTCGCCAACTAGATGCAGGGTGCCGGTTGCATTGCGCAAAATTACGCGCTCAATCTGGGCACCGATTTCTGCGGCAAGTGAAGGCGTGGTCACCTTGTTGACGCGGTCGCCGCCCCAAACGGTAAATGTTTTTCCAGCCTGCAGTGCCTCAACCAGCGAGAACACAAAGTAACCAAAGCCAACGTCTTGCGAGCGTGGGCTCTCGGTGATCTGGTGCTGGCCCATCACTCCGGCAATTCGGCAAATTGCACCATTGGTTGGTGCAAGGTCGCGAATAACCTGCTCGCTCAAAATCTTTAGGGCACCGTAGAAGTTGATCGGGTTGCCTGGGTCTGTCTCAGGCACGCGGTGCTGACTGCCGTCCATAGTCCAGTCGGTCGAGATCAATATCGGTTTGGCACCGGCCTTGTTGGCGGCCAAAGTAACGCGCTGAGTCATGCCCGGGAATGAGTCGTAACCTGCCTGGCGATCTTGCACCAATTTATTGAATTCATTTGAGATGGCGCAGTGAACCACTGCATCGCAACCGGCCAGGCCCTCAGCGATTGAGTCCACGCTTTTGAAATCCACGATCTTGATTGGCCAACTTGGGGAAACCTCGGGCGCACGGCGGCCAAGCCCAACAACCTCGTGCCCGTACTTCTCTAGAACGGCCGCAATATTGCTACCTACAAATCCGGTTGAACCGGTAATCGCGATTTTTGCCATTTGCTCTTCCTTGAGCTCGAAATGTGTCTAAACTTTGTGATTACAATACCATTGGAACGGTCCACAAAT
>JAHEDR010000006.1 GCA_024641095.1 Rhodoluna sp. | reverse complement strand
ACACAACTTGGCGATCGCATTGCAGTTATGTACCGAGGCAAAGTGGTTGGCGTAGTGCCGGCTTCAACTCCGCGTTCGGTTTTGGGTCAGATGATGGCAGGTATCAGCGCATGAACAAAGTTGTAAAACAAATCTTCAACCCAAGTTCGCTGGTCACAGTGCTTGCCGTTCTCGCATCGTTTCTCATCGGCGGTTTGCTGATTGCCTTTGCCAACGAAAACGTGCAGGCAACAGCCGGCTACCTATTTGCCCGACCTGCCGATTTTCTCTATGCAGTCTGGAACGCAATTTTTGGTGCCTACGACGCCCTGTTCCGAGGCTCAATTTTTAACTACAAGGCGCTCGACACGGTTGGCATGATCAAGCCGCTAACCGAGACCCTTACCTACGCCACACCAATCACGCTTGCAGGCCTTGGCATGGCTGTTGCTTTTCGTTCGGGCCTATTCAACATCGGTGGTACCGGCCAAATTATCTTCGGTGCCATGGGTGCGGCTTGGGTCGGTTTCAGCCTCGACCTTCCAGCAATCATTCACCTTCCGGTGGCGGTATTAGCCGGCATTTTGGCATCGGCCTTTTTCGGTGGCTTCGTGGGTTTCTTGAAGGCGGCAACCGGCGCCAACGAGGTAATCGTGACCATCATGATGAACTACATCGCCGGACTGTTGCTGTTCTGGATCTTGACCACACCGTTGTTTCAGGCGCCAAATGCCACCAACCCGATTTCGCCTGAGATTGCCCAAAGCGCTAAATATTGGCGATTCATGGGCGATGAGTATCGAATCAACGCAGCCTTCTTTGTGATGCTGGCCATGGTGGCAACCGTATGGTGGCTGCTCAACCGGTCATCCATCGGCTTTCAGTTTCGTGCACTTGGTCACAACCCAAACGCGGCTAAAGTTGCCGGAATCAACATCGGCCTTACCTATGTTTTGGTGATGGCCGTTTCTGGTGCATTGGCCGGGCTCGCCGGAACCGCCCAGGTATTGGGAGCCGAGAAGTACCTGACCCCAAGCGTTGCTGCCAGCTTTGGTTTTGACGCAATCACCGTGGCTCTATTGGGTAGATCAAAACCACTTGGCGTTTTGGCTGCAGGTGTACTCTTTGGTGCGCTTAGAGCGGGTGCGGTCATCATGCAGGCAAACCAAAAAGTGCCTATCGACATCGTGCTTATTGTGCAGTCGTTGGTCGTGCTCTTCATTGCGGCGCCTCCGCTGGTTAGGTTTATGTTCCGAATTCCAGATGTGGCCAAGAGACAAGCCCAGAAGAACCAGGTGGCTGCCTAATGAAACGTTCAATTAAAACCCCGGTTGGCTTCAGTGTTATTGCGGCACTAAGTCTTTGGCTGGCCGTTTCGGCACCTGAGGGCACAACCCTGTTTAGTTTCAATGCAGGTAAAGAACTGCTTGCTGTTCCCGACCTTTACATTCCGGTGGCTGGGGCCAGCTGGCTAATCTTTGCCCTGTTGCTGGCGGCTACAGCAGGCTCTTGGCTACTTGCGTTGAAGCGCAAGAAAACTCCGCTTTGGCTCACCGCGCTCTTCGCCTTTGCTTTCGTGCAGCAGGTTTTGGTGCTGTTGTTTGTCGGCGAAATGTTCCCGGTCACCACCACACTCCAAGGCTCGCTAGCGTTGGCTGTGCCACTAATCTTTGGTTCGCTTGCCGGGGTGTTGTCTGAGCGCGTAGGTGTGGTCAACATCGCCATCGAGGGCCAGCTTCTGGCCGGTGCCTTTGCTTCGGCAATGGTCACCTCAATCACCCACAGCCTCACCCTAGGTTTGTTGGCTGCGGCTATCGCCGGCTCACTAATTGCCGGGGTGCTTGCTGTTTTCAGCATCAAGTACGTGGTCGACCAAATCATTGTTGGTGTGGTTGTAAACGTACTTGTAATCGGGCTCACCAGCTTCTTGTATTCCACTGTGATGACCCGCGATCTAGTGGCTCTAAACCAACCAGAGCGCTTTGCCCAGATTGATCTACCGTTCTTGTCGCAGATTCCAATCATCGGGCCGCTGCTGTTCTCGCAGACCCTGATTGTGTACCTGATGTATGTTGCGGTTGCGGCGGTTTACATTGCGCTCTTTAAAACTCGATGGGGTCTGCGCGTTCGTGCCGTTGGTGAATACCCTAAGGCTGCCGACACCGTGGGCATCAAGGTTTACCGCACCCGCTACATGAGCGTGATGCTCGGTGGTGCGCTGGCCGGAATCGGTGGCGCGTTCTTTACCCTGGGTGCGGTTGGCTCGTTCAGCAAAGAGATGACCGCAGGTGCGGGTTACATAGCGCTAGCCGCGCTTATTTTTGGTCGTTGGAACCCAATTTTGGCCACACTTGCTGCGCTGATGTTCGGCTTTGCCCAGAACTTGCAGTCGGTGCTCAGCATCATTGGTTCTGATGTGCCAAGCCAGTTCTTGCTGATGTTGCCATACGCGCTAACCGTTGTTGCCGTTGCCGGCCTGGTGGGTAAAGTCACCGGCCCCGCGGCCACCGGCAAACCGTACATAAAGAGTTAGGCAAAGTTTTGACTGAGATCAATTGGGTTGCTCTAAAGGCGGCCGCAAACCAGGCCATGCAAAAGGCCTACGTACCCTATTCAAAGTTTCCGGTGGGGGCAGCGGCCCTAACTTCCGACGGCAAAATTGTTTCGGGTTGCAACGTTGAGAATGCCTCGTATGGCCTAACCCTTTGCGCCGAGTGCTCATTGGTTAGCGCGTTGGCGATGGGGTCAGATTCGGGCAATGGGCCGGCAAAATTGGTGGCGTTTACCTGCGTAGATGGCCACGGCAATGTGCTGATGCCATGTGGCCGATGCCGCCAGTTGCTTTACGAACACTCAGCCGAAGGAATGATCCTGGAAACCGTTTCGGGCTTCAAAACCATCGACGAGGTAATTCCAGATGCCTTTGGCCCACGCGACCTGGAAGAAAGAAAGTAATGCCTGAGTTTTCAGCACCAGAACTAATCGTTGCAAAACGAGATAAAAACGAACTTTCCACCGAACAAATCAACTGGCTAATTGCCAACTACACCACCGGAGTTGTGGCCGACGAGCAGATGTCGGCAATGGCAATGGCAATTCTCTTGAACGGTATGAATCGCCGCGAGATCAAAGACCTGACCTTGGCCATGATCGCCTCGGGCGAGCGCCTGAGCTATTCCGGTCTGGCTGTGCCAACCTCTGACAAGCACTCGACCGGGGGAGTGGGCGACAAAATCACTTTGCCACTGGCCCCGCTGGTGGCAGTTTTTGGTGTTGCTGTACCTCAACTTTCTGGCCGTGGCCTTGGTCACACCGGCGGAACGCTTGACAAGCTAGAGTCGATTCCCGGCTGGCGCGCACAGATTTCTAACGAGGAATTTCACCGTCAACTGGCCGAGGTTGGTGCCGTGATTTGTGCCGCCGGATCTGGCCTGGCTCCTGCCGACCGCAAGCTTTATTCGCTGCGCGATGTGACCGGAACAGTTGAGGCCATCCCGCTAATTGCGTCGTCGATCATGTCGAAAAAAATCGCCGAGGGTACCGAGTCTTTGGTGCTCGACGTCAAAGTTGGCTCAGGCGCGTTTATGAAGAACATCGACCTGGCCCGCGAACTGGCCACCGTGATGGTTCAGTTGGGGCAAGATGCTGGCGTCAAGACATCGGCTTTGCTTACCGACATGTCAACGCCGCTTGGTCTTGAAATCGGCAACGCGCTCGAGGTCAAAGAGTCACTAGAGGTTTTGGCTGGCGGTGGCCCAGCCGATGTAGTTGAGATCACCCTTGAGTTGGCGCGTGAAATGCTTCGACTGGCCGGCAAACCTGATGCCGACGTTGAGGCGGCTCTGAAAGACGGCCGGGCAATGGACAAATGGTGCCAGATGATTTCGGCGCAGGGCGGCGACCCCGATGCAGCCCTTCCCGAGGCTAAAGAGCGCCACGTGATCACTGCGCCTGAGACCGGCTATCTGAGTGCGCTCGATGCACTTCAGGTGGGCACGGCATCTTGGCGCTTGGGTGCCGGCCGCGCACGCAAAGAAGACGCCGTGCAGTTTGGTGCCGGCATCACGCTTCACGCGCAGCAGGGACAGCAGGTTCAAGCCGGTGCTCCGCTAATGACTTTACACACCGACGAACCAGAAAGATTTGCTCGGGCACTCGAGGCCCTCGAAGGTTCGTTTAAGATTGAGGCTTCGGCAACCCCACGCAAAATTGTGCTAGAAAAAATCAACGGCTAACGCCAGGAAAGAGAACCCATCATGGCGAAATTCGACATTCAGTCACTGCCAA
>JAHEDR010000003.1 GCA_024641095.1 Rhodoluna sp. | reverse complement strand
ATTGTGATGAACCGAAGAACTCACGAATTGCTGATGAAATTGGCTTGCTGTTAATCAAGTCATGCGGCATCAAGTTTTCTGTTTCTGCTTGGCCTAAACGCTCTTTCACTGCACGCTCAACGCGTGACAAACCTGCGCGGAACTGATTCTCTGCTAATTCACCAACACAACGAACACGACGATTGCCCAAGTGATCGATATCGTCGACTTCGCCTTTGCCGTTTCTTAAATCAACCAATAATTTGATTGTGTCTAGGATGTCTTCGTTTGAAAGAACCATCAAACCATCCATTGTTGGACGATTTAAACGGCTGTTCACTTTCATACGACCTACGCGTGATAGATCATAAGTATCTTCACTGTAGAACAAACGCTGGAACAAAGCTTCAACAGCATCTTCTGTTGGAGGCTCACCAGGACGCATCATGCGATAAATCGCAATACGTGCAGCCATTTGATCTGCAGTCTCATCAATGCGCAATGTTTGCGAAATGAATGAACCTTGATCTAGGTCGTTTGTATAAATTGTTTGTAGCTCTTTAACGCCTGCTTCTCTTAAGTTAGCCAAAAGAGTTTCAGTGATTTCTTCGTTAGCTGTTGCAAGAACTTCGCCTGTATCGCCATAAACAATGTTTTTAGCAACCACGCGGCCAATCAAATAATCATCTGGCACATTGATTGTTGTTGTTTTAGCTGCTTCAAGTTCGCGAATGTTTTTCGCGTTGATGCGCTTGTCTTTTGCAATAACAACATTGCCTGATTTATCAGTAATGTCAAAGCGCGCAACTTCACCTTTTAAGCGCTCAGCAACAAAATTCATTTGTGCGCCAGCAGCTTGCAATTTGAAGTCATCAAAGCCGAAGAAGTTTTCCAAAATCTGCTCATCGTTCATGCCGATAGCTTTGAGCAAGATTGTGACTGGCATCTTACGACGACGGTCAATACGGAAATACAAAATATCTTTCGGGTCAAATTCAAAATCTAACCATGAACCACGGTAAGGAATTACGCGTGCTGAGAAAAGTAATTTTCCTGAGCTGTGTGTTTTACCTTTGTCATGTTCAAAGAACACGCCTGGTGAACGGTGCAACTGAGAAACAATCACGCGCTCTGTACCGTTAATAACAAAAGAACCTGTGTCTGTCATCAACGGGATTTCGCCCATGTAGACTTCTTGCTCTTTTACTTCTTTAACTTTAGTTGGTGCTTCGCGATCATTAATGATCAAGCGAACTTTTGCACGCAAAGCAGAATGGAATGTCAAACCACGTTGCTGACATTCTTTAACGTCAAACGGTGGCGTTGATAAGTTGTACTGTACGAATTCCATGCGCGCGAAACCATTGTTCGACACGATAGGGAATATTGAAGTGAATGCAGATTGCAAACCTTCATTTAAACGATCAGAAGGGCCTCTTGATTCTTGCAAAAATTTTGCATAAGACTCAAGCTGCGTTGTCAACAAGTAAGGTACTTGATGATTATTGGGGCGCTTAGCGAAGCTTTTACGGATACGCTTGCGTTCGGTGAAACTATAAGCCATGTCATCTCCGAATTTAAGCGACTGAGCAGAGATTTGGTGATTGGCCTCTACCAATCGTGGCTGACGGTGTGCGCGTGCACAACCCGACCAAACTTGCCTTCTGCAGTCGTATCAGAAGGCAAACCAGATACCAAACTTTTTTAATATCTGGTTTGCCTTCTAAGCAAACCGGGCAGCATAAGCTGCCCCATCAAACCTATTACTTAAGTTCAACCTTAGCGCCAGCTTCTTCAAGCTTCTTCTTAGCATCTTCAGCAGTTGCTTTATCAACGCCTTCTTTGATTGGCTTCGGTGCGCCATCAACCAAGTCTTTAGCTTCTTTCAAGCCTAAACCAGTGATTTCGCGAACAGCTTTAATCACGCTCACTTTGTTTGCGCCAGCTTCAGCCAACACAACTGTGAACTCTGATTGCTCAGCGGCAGCAGCAGCACCGCCACCAGCGCCAGGAGCAGCAACAGCCATAGCAGCTGCTGATACACCAAATTTTTCTTCAAATGCTTTAACTAGATCGTTCAAGTCCATTACAGACATATTGCCAACGGCTTCTAGAATGTCGTCTTTAGTAACTGCCATTTTTAAAACTCCTAATTCAAATTTCTTTAATTAATTAAAGTCAGACTGCAATTACGCAGCTTCTTTAGCTTTCTTTTCTGCAACCGCTGCCAATACGCGAGCCATACCAGAAACTGGGGCTTGCATAACGCCAAGTAACATAGCGATAAGATCATTACGACCTGGGATAGATGCCAAAGCTTTAACTGCCGCTGCATCCATTACCTTGCCGTTGTATGAACCCGCTTTAATTACTAAAGCTGCTTGCGTTTTTGAAAAGTCGTTTAAAACTTTTGCTGACGCAACTGGATCTGCGGAGATACCGTAAATAAGCGGACCAGCCATCTCACCGGCCAATGATTCGAATGACGTACCTTGAACTGCACGACGTGCCAAAGTGTTCTTCATAACGCGAAGGTAAACACCATTTGCACGAGCTTGAGCTCGAAGAGTAGTCAGTTCGCCCACTGGAATACCGCGGTATTCAGCTAGCACCATGGTTTGAGCTTGTGCAACTTCTGCACTTACTTCAGCCACGACCGCCTTTTTGTCTTCCATATTTAAAGGCACTGTTTAACTCCTATTAACCTAACCGTTACCAGTTAGGGGTTGCACACAGGCGAAATCTTTTCAGGATCGCCATCTGCGTTGGCACTATCTCTAGCATTAAGTGTTATTTCTAACTCACCAACGGTCTTTGATGTTCAAGTGCAAGATTTCTCTCACACTTGACCCAAAGTTCTTTTTTTAGCTGCTGATTAAGCTGCTAATGAGTTTTGGTCAACACGTACGCCTGCACCCATGGTGCTGCTTACGGCAACTTTTCTCAAATAGATACCCTTACTAGCAGCAGGTTTTGCTTTATTCAAAGCATCCAAAAGTGCTAATAAGTTATTTTTCAATGCGCCTGGTTCAAATGAACGACGACCGATCGTTGCGTGAACGATACCGGCTTTGTCAACACGGAACTGAACTTGACCTGCTTTTGCATTTTTAACTGCACCAGCAACGTCCGGGCTCACTGTGCCAACCTTAGGGTTAGGCATCAAGCCTCTTGGTCCCAAGATCTGACCCAATGTACCAACGATACGCATTGCATCTGGAGATGCGATCAAAATATCAAAATCAATTTTGCCGCCTTTGATTTGGTCAGCTAAATCTTCCATACCAACAATTTCTGCACCAGCGGCTTTAGCTTGTTCAGCTTTTTCACCTTGAGCAAAAACCGCTACACGTACTGACTTACCTGTACCAGCTGGCAATACAACTGAGCCACGAACAACTTGGTCAGATTTCTTAGCATCAATACCTAATTGAACAGCAACGTCGATAGACTCATCGAACTTAGCAGTTGCAAATTCTTTAACAAGGCTTAGAGCCTCATCGATAGGGTAAAACTTATTACGGTCTACTTTTGCTTGAAAAGCAGCAACGCGTTTAGAAACTTTAGCCATGATTAGAGTCCTTCCACAGTGATACCCATAGAGCGGGCGCTACCAGCGATTGTGCGAACAGCTGCATCCATATCTGCGGCTGTAAGGTCAGGCATTTTTGCCTTAGCAATTTCCTCAGCTTGTGCGCGAGTAATTTTGCCAACCTTGTCTGTGTGTGGGCGTGGAGAACCTTTTTCCAACTTAGCAGCTTTTTTAATCAAAACCGTTGCTGGAGGTGTCTTCATCACAAATGTGAAGCTCTTGTCTGCAAACGCTGTGATCACAACTGGAATTGGAAGACCTGGTTCCATGCTCTGTGTTTGCGCGTTAAACGCTTTACAGAATTCCATAATGTTCAAACCGCGTTGACCTAACGCAGGACCAACTGGTGGCGATGGATTCGCTTTACCGGCTGGGATTTGTAGCTTAATAAAGCCAATAATCTTCTTTGCCATTTTTATACTCCAATAATGGTGCATCTATAAAAGATCACCGTTGAGTAAAACGCCTTGTTAGAGCGGCAACCCTAACTCAGCTCCTCATACAAACCTGTTTACACAGGTCTGTAAATCTTTACATCTTTTCTACCTGACCGAACTCAAGCTCTACAGGTGTGCCACGACCGAAGATCGTTACAGAAACTCTCAAACGAGATTTTTCATAGTTAACTTCTTCTACGTTGCCGTTAAAGTCAGTGAATGGGCCCTCTTTAACTCGAACCATTTCACCCACCTCAAACAATGTTTTTGGTTTTGGCTTATCAACGCCCGCTTGCATCTGGTCCATAATTTTTTGAACTTCTGCAGGAGAGATTGGTGACGGTTTATTTCTAACGCCGCCTACAAACCCAGTGACCTTTGGCGTGTTTTTAACCAAGTGCCATGTCTCATCAGTCATTTCCATTTCGATAAGAACATAACCAGGGAAAAAGCGGCGCTCAGAAACAGCCTTTTGGCCACTCTTGATCTCAACAACCTCTTCCGATGGCACTAAAATTTTGCCAAACTTTTCAGCCATACCAGAGCGAGAAATACGCTCTGCTAAACCTTTTTGCACACTCTTTTCCATACCAGAATATGCATGAATAACGTACCAGCGCATATTGCCGCTAGTTTGTAAATTGGCTATTACTTGCTCAGACATCTTTAACTCACTTCCAACCGAGGAATACAGAGAAAACTAACCACTCAATGAGTTTGTCAGCAGTCCATAAGAACAACGCCATAACCACAACAAACGCAAATACCACTAGAGTCATTTGCGTTGTTTCTTTACGACTTGGCCATACAACTTTTTTTGCCTCAGCAACTGATTCTTTGGCGTACGCTAAAAAGCGTTTGCCATCAGCCGAAACAGCAGCAATAACAATTGCTACCGCAAAGCCACCCAACAACACAGCCAATCTCATCCAAATTGTTTGAGATGCCAATGTGTAATAAGCAACTAAGGAAAGAATAACAACAAGACCAGCGAGGATTAGCATCCAGCTGGTTTTGTTTTCTTGTTCGACTGATATCTGTGACATATTTTTCAGTTTGCTGTGGCAGGGGCGGAGGGCATCGAACCCCCAACCTTCGGTTTTGGAGACCGACACTCTGCCAATTGAGCTACGCCCCTTACGTTCATTAATCTAAAACTTTAGCAACTACGCCGGCACCAACTGTACGACCACCTTCACGAATCGCGAAACGGAGACCTTCTTCCATAGCGATCGGAGCAATCAACTTCACAGTAATCGTGACGTT
>JAHEDR010000005.1 GCA_024641095.1 Rhodoluna sp. | reverse complement strand
CGTAAAGTTTATTGCCCATGAGGACTCCTTGAATACATTAGAAAAGCGATGGGGTCCCGAAAGCACAACAAACCGAAAAGTAACGCCGTAACGCGCGAAACTGACCTATCACCAAAATAGCACTGGGTGTTTTAAGTCTAGCGCTGAGGCATTATGCGCTTCTTTTTAACGTTTCAAATATAAAAGAGACTTTTATTCGAACGTCGAGTTATTAAATGTGGTTTAAACAAAGAAAAAAGCCTAAGTAGCGAACTACTTAGGCTTTTTATTTGGCGGAGTGGACGGGACTCTTCCAAAAACGCCTTGTAGGGCGCGTAAACACTAGATCTAGCAGCATTTCACTCTAACTTCACTCTATTACCAAATGGTGCTACCACTTCAGCTCAAGAGGCTCGGCAAGAACTATACATCTTTGTGATGCACTTTGGCCAAAGTTTGACTCCTTATTTTTATGTCAATGAACATTTCGTTTCGCAGAACAGCTACCCGAAAACTTGTTCGGGACTGGATGAATGTCTGAACTCCTTCATAACCGCCGAAACTTTGAACAATTAAAGAGTCTGCCTTTGAAAGCACCTCATAAGCCAAAAAAACAACATAACGTCGGTATTTACAAATAAACACCGACGATATGTAATAATCATATCTTATGACTCCGCGCCAATCAAACCTGTCGAGCCTGCTGAAGCAAAGTGCCTTGCTGCGTCCAAAAGATGCCGTTGCACAGGGATACTCGCGCGTGTACCTTGCTCAGCTTGCCAGACAAGGTGTCATTAACAAGCTTAGCCGTGGACTCTACGCCACACCGGCTCGAAAAGAATCCGAATTCTCAAGCCTTGCGGAAATAACAAGCAGACATCCCAAAACGCTGATCTGCCTGCTGTCAGCACTGTCATTTCACGGACTAACCACACAAGCACCTCACGAAGTGTGGATAGCAATTGGCAACAAAGACCGCGCGCCTCAAATACCCTATCCCCCGCTCCATGTCGTACGCTTTGGTGGAGAAACAATGACTGATGGGATCATCAAGCAGAAAATTGATGGCGTTGAAGTAAATATCACTAACGTTCCCAAAACAATCGCTGACTGCTTCAAATTCAGAAACAAAATTGGACTGGACGTTGCGCTTGAGGCACTAAAGGAAGCTTGGCAGTCCAAGCGTGTAACCATGGATGAGCTTTGGCACTACGGCAAGATGTGCCGTGTACAAAATGTCATGCGTCCATACCTAGAAGCTCTTGCATCATGAACTACTCTCCTACAGCCGTTCGTGCACGCTTGCTAGCGAAAGCCAAGTCAGAGAATCAGGACTTCTCGCTCATTTTGACTCGATATGGACTTGAGCGCATGCTCTATCGCCTTAGCGTCTCGTCCAATAAAGACAATTTCTTGCTCAAAGGCGCACTTCTTTTTGACATGTGGTTTGACGTTCCCTTGCGGCCAACTCGCGACATCGACTTGCTTGGTTTTGGACTCGCCGAAGAACCACTTGTGCTCGCCGCATTCCAAGAGATGTGTGAAATTGAGTGCAACGACGGTATTGAATTCGACGTTGACAGCATTAAAGTCGCTGAAATCAGGAAAGAGGCCAATTACTCAGGACTGAGGGTAACGCTGATGGGCCACGTTGACTCTGCTCGATGCCCAATTCAAATTGACGTAGGCTACGGTGATGCCGTCACACCAGCACCTGAACATGCAGACTACCCTGTGATGCTAGAGGGCCTACCAGCACCAAAGTTACGAATCTATCCAAGATATACGGTGGTAGCGGAAAAATATGAAGCCATAGTCTCTTTGGGCATGATCAACACAAGGCTCAAAGATTACTTTGACATGTGGGTGATCTTCAATTCTGCAGACCTTGATTCAGCTTTACTCAGCGCGGCAATTGACGCAACATTCGCACGCCGCAATACCCCCAAACCCCAAACTACCCCAGTTGGATTGACTGCGGACTTTGGCCAAGATGAACAAAAAAGAAAGCAGTGGGAAGCATTCATCAAAAAAAATAAACTTGTTGCGCCTGAATTAAACGTTGTCGTTCAGTTCCTTAAAACCAAACTCGTCTGAATCACATTACAGATTTCCGCACAGTCACAGCATGAACGGCTCCCAACATGGTCAGCCTGCATTTGATGCACTATTGACTAGAGTGTGTGGCAGCACTCATAGCTAAGCTGGAATAAAGTTAAAAATGATTAAAAAAACAGAGACTTTGCACAATAAAACAACAGTCAATGAATTAGATTGAAATCAAACTCTCCACTACAGCTCCCATTTGCTGGAAATGTTTATCAGCATTTTTTGTAGGAACCAGATAGCGTGTGCGTCGGTTCATACCTTCGAACTGTTGAACAATTAAATGCCCGTCGATTAGTGCACGTAGCTTACGGTGAATCGTTGCTGGCGATGCAATAGATCTAAGCTCCATCGCCTGCGAAACCGTCAAAGGCGCTCCTCTCGCAGCAGAAACCGCAAGCACCTCAAGCAAGCGTTGAGCGGCCAAGTCAATCTCGTCCCCCAAATTAGGATTGAGCGCCTGAGATAGGGCTAAAAATCTCAAATAAATGTCTTGGCTTTTCATAATCACTCCTTGAATTAGTTCTGCCAGTAGCTTGAATCACGCAAGTTCCGCTCGTTCTCAACGTAGAAATCGATGTGCTTGGGCAATACGGTAAATTCAACCTCGATGTTGTCTGGCGCACCAAATAATCCATCAGGTGGATGGGGCCACTTAGGTGCATCGCCACGGTACAAATAGCCAGTAATTTTGTGACCTCTTAGACTTTGCGCAGGCCACAGTCCGACATATTTATGAACCAAGTCGAATTTGCATAACGTGTAAAGCGACTTTGATTTGATGTCTCTGTACCACTTGTATTGCGGCTCGAGAAGTGACACGTTGATGCCGCGAAATTCTTTGTTGATATTTTCAGGATCAGCTGGAAAATAAACCTCAGGAGTCTTTCCAACAACATCATCAAAGTACTCTAAAGCTTCCACGTCTTTCTCAAAAAGCGTGTCACAAACTAACGAAGCACCGTGAGAGTTGACAAGGTGCAAACGCCAGTTGTCGTTTATTTGTCGATAGATATAGACCTGAATTTGTTCTTCACCAATACGAAAAACTTTTTGCAATGAGGAATACTCCACACCGGTCATGACGCCTCCTGTTTTCAATCTATGAACTCATCATCGATAGCAAGTGCAACAGGAGTGCATCACAAACGTAACAAAATATTTCTGAGCAAAAAATTTATGGATTAAACGTAGCTGAAAAGATCAATGATCTTGTTCACTTTGCTGAAGTTAAATGGTTTTGCCAAAAAATCATCCATGCCAGCATCTTTAGCAGCACTACGGTCACGCTCAAAAACTTGCCCCGTCATGGCAACGATGTAGGTGTTTTTCACTTCGCTGTCCAAACGCCTAATAAACATGGTTGCATCCAAACCACTCACGCTTGGCATATCCAAATCCATGAAGATGATGTTGGGTATGAAATCTCGCGCTTTTTGTATTGCATCCAATCCGTTCGGGGCCTCAACAATCACATGACCTTTTTGCTCTAAGTAACTTGCCAATATTTTTCTATTAGTAACAGAGTCATCAGCAATCAGGATCCTCAACGGCTCAAACTTCGTGGCAACGGGCATGTCGATCAACTTTGGTTGACTGATTGCCACAGGAAAACTAATGCGAATTTTGAATGTACTTCCTGAATCCAAAACAGAAGTCACGCCAAACGTTCCACCCAACCTTTCAACAATCATCTTGGCAATTCGAAGATCGCTGATACCGTCCACATGATCCTCTAACAATGAATCGGTCGTGGACTCAAGAAGCGATGACAACTGATCATCACGCATACCAGCCCCTGTATCCGAGACAGTGATGGTTGCGTGGAGTCGTGCTTGGTTGATTTCCGTGAAGCAAGAGAATTTAACTTCACCCTTTTCTGAACATCGAATGGCATTCGAAAGCAAATTACCAACTGCTTGCTTTAAACGTTCGGGGTCAGATCGGATGTCAACCGAAGGAACGTCCACATGACTCGTCAATGTGATACCTTGATCAACGGCCTGCATGTTGTAACTCTCATGCAGACTCTGGATCAAATCTTTCAGATTGAAATTCTTTTCAGCCGCATTAAAGAGTCCAAGGTCGAGATTTGTTGCATCAAAAACATCATTCAAAATCGTATCGATGCGCTCACAGCTTTGCAAAATAATTTTTGCATCACTAGAAACCTCCTCATTGACATCACTACAACCGTCTATCAATTGGGCGTACCCCATGATAGTGTTCAAAGGATTTCGAAGTGTGTGACTGAGCTTAGAAATGAAAAGTAGCTTGGCTTTATTGGAACGAACTGCAAGTTCCCTAGACAACGTAATGGCTGTGACATCCATGGCAATAAATTGCCACAGAACGCGACCTGACGATACGGATGTACTAACAGTCACATTCAACCAATGCAGCTGATTGTTCGATTTAGTAGAGAGTCTCACCATGAACGGTTGAAGATTACGCGTACTCAATACCAATCTGCGCATCAACCGTCTTTGATTATGTTCACTAAGTGCAGACAACGCCAACATGGGAGATTCAAGTAGCATGTCTGGCGTAACTGACAAGTATTTTTTAACGCCAGTGCTAGCAAAATCCATCCTGAGATCTGCGGGATCAGAGATAGGAAAAGATATTTTGATCGCTAGCCCCGGAAAGTCTTTAAAGTCCGCCGTAAAGCTACCCATGAGCTGTGTTTGCAAGTGCGAAATGACCTCTTGTTGTCTTTGCAACTTTGCTTCAAGCGCATGCAACTTTTCATTGAAATGTATTTCGTTTGAATTAGATTTGAAAATCTTATTGAACATAGATTTCTCCAAGGTGGGAATCAAAAACTGTTGTAAGACAAGCCTACAAAATAGGTCGAGCCATCGGTTTGACGACCGGCCCTGATAGACCATGGCGTGCCTGCGAATTGCCAGCGCAAGGCCAGTCGATGACCGACGTACCATCGGTCGTCACCCACGGCACTCCATTCAACACTTAAGCGGCTGTTTATCGGGGTGAATTACCGAAGCTGAGAATGGCGAGCAAGCTGTTTTGTTAGCGCAGCAGCATAAATTTGATGTCATCTTGATGGATTTGGATATGCCCGTGATGGATGGATTTGAAGCAGCAAAGCAAATACGCTCAAACAGCCTGAACCAAATCACACAAATCATCGCATTGAGTGGTTTTGCCTACGACGAAGATATACAAGCTATTCATGCAGCAGGCATGAACTTGCACATAGCAAAACCAATCAGCATGAAGAAACTACGCGCACACTTTGATGACTTGTTTTCAAGTTCTCAAACTATTTCGATTTAACTTTAAATCTTCATCTAATTTTTAAGGCGCATCTCTACAATGACCGCATGACTAAAAAAATAGACAAACAAAAAGTCAAATTGCTTAGAAGCCTTGCACTGGAACTAATTGAATCAGATGAGCGCAGAGAGCAGACTGTGCAACTACTTGATGAGTTCCTACCCCATCTAGCGGCTGACATTGAGAACAGCCTGCATGAACAAGAAGCGAAGTTACTTTACGAAATCTTCACTGAGCAGAGTCAGCCCAAAATTCGTGTCATCGTTAAGCTGAAGAAGTTAGAGCATGAATTTCTCATTCATCTTGACTCTAAAAATGCTATGTTTGTGATTGGCAGTGAGCGTACAGGTGAAACTGCTAGTAATGCAATGGACGCTTCTAATGCGCTCAAAAACAATCTGATGAAATTCAAAGCATAGTAAGACTTTACTGAGATAAACCTAACTTTTATCGCTTCGATGTTGATGTTGATGTTGATGGTAGTTAGATTCTCATGAAGTATTCCTTTAGTGTCTTTGCATTGATTGGCTTATGTTCGAGACAGCGAGCCATTATCGGAATCAGAACGGGTGGAGACGATTCGTTACTGATCGGGCTTTCACAAGACATGCCCGAAGATGGCTCTTGCAAAGCTTCAAGTTTGATGTACGGCGCTGAAAATTTCTGCTTATCCGCAACTTGACCCAGCCGGTCTGTCGTGATTTGACCGAGGAGCTGCATTGCCCGAAGCTTTGCAAGCGCTGGATCATTTGTTGCGAGAGATCGCTTAATTTGTCGCCCGGCAATGCGGATGTGCAAGACGAATGTGTTGCCGCGTTTATAAATAGGAAGGCTAAGGCTCATGGTCAGATCTGCTACCACTCTAATTTCACTCTATGCACCGGACAAAGAAAAATCCCTTGTAAATCATAGACTTACAAGGGATTCTCGTTTTTGGCGGAGTGGACGGGACTCGAACCCGCGACCCCCGGCGTGACAGGCCGGTATTCTAACCAACTGAACTACCACTCCTGGTAGCTGTAACTTTTGCTTAGTTGCTTTCGCAAACCAAGCCAAGTGCTACAAAACTTGGCGACCCTACGGGGATTCGAACCCCGGTACTCACCGTGAAAGGGTGATGTCCTAGGCCTCTAGACGATAGGGTCAAAACCTGGACTGTTTCTTTCGAA
>JAHEDR010000002.1 GCA_024641095.1 Rhodoluna sp. | reverse complement strand
CAGATTGTCTGACAATCTGTCTAATCCAATATTTTCTCTGACTATTTAGGCAAGCCTAAATAACCAAGAGGTTCTTGGTATCGACATAGTGCACACTGTTGAGTTCTCAAGGATCGGATGCTTCTGCGGATTTCTCTCGCGATGGTCTACAGAGCAACTTCACAAACTTACCATAAATTTTGCGCGTGTCAAACCTGACAAACAAAAAATAAGTGGTAAGAGGTTTAAATCTTAGAGACAGGAATAAAAAGCCACAAGGCTTTTTTGCCTGAATCTTAGGATTTTGCTGCTCTTGAGCCGGACTTCTAAGCAGAAGGTTCCAAACTTTGGGCAACGAGTGTCTACATTACGTTCATATAACGATGAAGTCAAATCGAAATAGGCCTTTTTGCGAAAAATCTTTAAATTTCTTTAAAGTTTTTTGCAGGTTTCGAAAAAACTCTTTAGTTATGCGGTGAATACGCCCGCTAGGGTCTTCTTGCCGCGACGCAAAACAGCGAATTTTGAGTGCAAAAGCTGGGTTAAAACAGCCATTTCGTCATCAATCTTCAAATTATTTACGTAAACGCCACCTTCTTTAATTGCACGGCGGCCAGCAGAAATGCTGTCTACCAAACCGGTGTCAATTAGAAGCTGGGTTATCGGTGTGCCAACTGGTGCGGTGGTGTTCGGCAACTCCCCTAGCGCAGCCTTCAAAGTTGCAGGATCTAGGGCTTCAAGATCACCCTGGCCAAACAGCGCAGCCGATGCATCAATTGCACCCTGGGCAGCTTCGGCTGAGTGCACCAAAGTTGTGATTTCCAGAGCCAGACGCTTTTGACCAGAACGCATGTGCGGAGCCGCCTGGTGCTCGGCAACTACTGCCTCAATTTCAGCCTTGGTGAGGAAGGTGAAGACCTTTAGGCGATCCTCTAGGTCTTCATCGGTGACATTTAGCCAGTACTGGTAGAAGGCGTAAGGGCTGGTCAGCTCTTCGTCTAGCCAGATTGCATTGCCCTCTGACTTACCGAACTTTTTGCCGTCGCTGCTTGTAATTAGCGGAGTGGCCATAATGTGTACAGATTTACCCTCGGCCTTGCGGATGAGGTCTGTTCCAGAAGTTAGGTTGCCCCACTGATCGCTGCCGCCCATTTGCAGGGTGCAATCGTAGCGGCGGAAAAGCTCTAGAAAGTCGTAGCCCTGAAGGATCTGGTAGCTGAACTCGGTGTAGCTAATGCCGTGCTCTGAGTTCAGACGTGCCGAAACCGCGTCTTTACTGAGCATGGTTCCAACTCGGAAGTACTTACCGATATCGCGAAGGAAATCGATGGCGCTTAGCGGCGCAGTCCAGTCTAGGTTGTTGACCAAGCGGGCAGCGTTTTGGCCCTCGAAAGACAAGAAGCGGGAAGCTTGCTTGCCAAGCTTTTCAACCCACTCGGCAACGGTCTCTTTGGTGTTTAGCGTGCGCTCCGCAGTTGGACGAGGGTCGCCGACTAGACCGGTTGAACCACCGATAAGAGCCAGCGGGTTGTGGCCTGCCAACTGAAGGCGACGCATGAAAAGAAGTTGTACAAGATTGCCGAGGTGCAAGCTTGGTGCGGTTGGGTCGAAACCAATGTAGTAGGTGATCTTGGTTTCGTTTAGCGCCTTGCGCAGGGCATCTTCATCGGTTGACAGCGCAACTAGGCCACGCCACTGCAGTTCGTCTAGTAGATATTTGAAAGATGCGTCGTTTGACTGATTGTTTAGCGACATCTTTAGGCCTCACGTTTTGGTGCAATTTTGCGAAGGGCGGCAATTTGCTCTAGAACTCTAGGCAGAGCCGTTCCCCCGGCACCGGCACGGGCCTTGATTGAGCCGCCAACAGTAAGTACGTCGCGGACATCTGGGGTAAGTGCAGGAGAGATCGCGGCCATTTCGGCATCTGGAACCTCGTGCAGCTCAAGATTGTGCTGCTCACAGTAAGAAACCAACTTGCCGGTAATCTCGTGGGCATCGCGGAAGGCAACCTTCTGCTTGACCAACCATTCGGCCACATCGGTAGCCAGTGAGAAACCTGCTGGAGCCAGCAACTCAAGGCGGTCACGGTTGAATTCCAGGGTTGCCACCATGCCGGTAAAGGCGGGAAGCAAGACGGTGAGGGTATCTACGGCATCAAATACCGGCTCTTTGTCTTCTTGAAGATCGCGGTTATAAGCCAATGGCAGACCCTTTAGGGTTGCCAACAGCCCGGTTAGGTCACCAATTAGGCGGCCAGCCTTACCGCGAGCAAGCTCGGCGATATCGGGGTTCTTCTTTTGCGGCATGATCGACGACCCGGTTGAGTAGGCGTCGTGCAGCTTGACGTAGTTGAACTCGGCGCTGGCCCAGATGATGATTTCTTCTGAGAAACGAGAAAGGTTGATGCCAATCAGGCTTGCGATGAAGGCGAATTCGGCAACCACGTCGCGGCTAGCGGTGGCGTCAATTGAGTTTGGGGTTGGGCCGGCTAGACCAAGCTCGCGGGCAACCAGGTTTGGGTCTAGACCCAGGGTGTTACCAGCAAGGGCTCCTGCGCCATAAGGAGACAGGTTGGCACGCTTGCGCCAGTCGTGCAGGCGCTCTAGATCGCGAACTAGCGGCCAGGCGTGTGCCAGCAAGTGGTGAGATAGCGCAACCGGCTGGGCGTGCTGGAAGTGGGTGCGGCCAGGCATTGCAACGCCAAGGTGCTCCTCGGCGCGGGTGACCAAAACCTCAATAAGCTGCAAAACCTGATCGTGGATTACCGCTGACTGATCCAACAGGTAGGTGCGAATGAGCGTGGCGATCTGGTCGTTGCGGCTGCGACCGGCACGAACCTTGCCACCAAGCTCAACTCCGGCGATCTCGATTAGTCCACGCTCAAGAGCTGAGTGAACATCTTCATCGGTTGGTTTTGCCTGGAAGCTGCCCTTTTCAACGCGATCAAGCAACTCAACTAGGCTGCGGTCAATCTTTTCTAGCTCGGCAACGGTTAGGTAGCCGGCAGACTGGAGAGCCTTGATGTGAGCACGGGTTCCGGCAATGTCGTAGCCAGCTAGGCGCCAGTCAAAGTGGACCGAGCGGCTAAGCGCAGCCAATGCATCTGATGGACCGCCTTCGAAACGGCTACCCCAAAGTGCATTTGAGCCGGAGTTTGATGTTGCGTTCATGATGTCAATTCTAGTTAGCGCACAAATTTAGGTTGGGAGATGCTTAAGCCTGCTCGGCAAGCCAAGACATCAGGGCCTTTTGTGCGTGCAAGCGATTTTCGGCCTCGTCCCAGATAACTGAGCGTGGGCCATCGATTACTTCGGCTGCAACTTCGTAGCCGCGATACGCAGGAAGGCAGTGCATGAAGATTGCATCTGACTTTGCCTTGCCAAAAAGTTCATCGTCAATTGTGTAGCCGGCAAAATCGCGAAGACGCTGTTCCTTCTCGCTCTCCTGCCCCATCGAGATCCAGGTATCGGTTATTACAACATCGGCATCTTGAATTGCCGCAACTGGTTCACCGTGAACAGAAATTGAACCGCCAGTTTTTTGGGCAATAAGTTCTGCGCGAGCGACCACGTGTGAATCAGGCAAGTAGTTAGCCGGGCCAGCAACCGCAACGTGCATACCCGCTGTTGCTCCACCGATTAGGTAACTGTTTGCCATGTTGTTGCTGGCATCGCCAACGTAAGCCAACTTAAGTCCAGCCAGTGAACCCTTGTGCTCCTGGATTGTCATTAGGTCGGCAAGAATCTGGCACGGGTGGTAGTCGTCGCTAAGTGAATTGATGACCGGAACGTTTGCATGCTCAGCCATTTCTTCGAGCCCCTGCTGGGCGTATGTGCGCCAAACAATTTGCGCAACCTGACGACCAAGCACACGTGCCGTGTCGGCAACGGATTCTTTGCCGCCCATCTGACTTGACTGGCTGTCGATGATTAGTGGTGAACCACCTAGGTCTGCAACTCCAACGGCAAATGAAACTCGGGTGCGAGTTGAAGTCTTGTCGAAAATAAGCGCAACGGTTTTTGGGCCGGCGAACGGACGCTCTGAGTAAGGAGACTGCTTGAGTGCAATCGCGCGACGAAGAATCTCAGCTTGCTCAGCTGGAGTGATGTCATCGTCTTTCAGAAAGTGGCGAACCATTTTTTATCCGTTTCTTTATTTTTTGAAGTTATGGAAGCACGATGGTACCGACACCGGTCACCGTAAAAATTTCAAGCAAGATACTGTGCGGGGTGCGGCCATCAATTACGTGCGCCGTTGGCACTCCACCCTGAACCGCTTTTAAGCAAGATTGCATTTTAGGAATCATTCCCGATTCCAGAGATGGAATTAGTGACTCAAGCTCTGCAGCGGTGATTTCAGAAACCAAAGAATCGCGATTTGGCCAATCGCTGTACAGCCCCGGAACATCGGTAAGCACCATAAGCTTCTCGGCACCCAAGGCAACAGCCAAGGCAGCAGCAGCAAGATCTGCATTCACATTTAGCAACTCACCGCCGGTAGTTGGTGCAACGGTTGAGACAACCGGAATTCGTCCGGCCTCTAAGGCTTCAAGCACGATGCGCGGGTTGACCTGAGTTACTTCGCCAACCAAACCGATATCGACCGGCCCTTCATCTGTCTCAAGAACTGTTTTTTCTGCACGGAAAAGATTTGCATCTTCGCCAGACATGATTGCAGTATCAGCGCCGGAATCCTGAATCATTTCTGCAAGCTGAGCAGAAATTTGCTCGCGCAATACATCGCGCACAACAGAAATAGTTTCATCTGTAGTAACTCTGAAGCCGCCACGGAATTCACTTTCAATGCCAAGCTCAGCAAGGCGAGCAGAAATTTGTGGACCACCGCCGTGCACAACTACCGGGCGAATTCCCACCCAACGCAAGTAAGCCATGTCTTGAGCGAAAGCTTTTTGTAACTCGGCATCGACCATTGCGTTGCCGCCAAATTTCACCACCACAACTTTGCCGTGGAATTTTTGCAGCCAAGGCAGCGACTCAATCAACGTCTCGGCTTTAATTGCCGCGATCGTTTGGTCTTGCTGTTCTGAAGGAATCATTAGCTTGAGTATTCGCTGTTCTCTGTGACGTATTCGTGAGTCAAGTCGTTTGTATAAATTGCTGCTGAGTGGCTGCCCGAATTGAGATTGATTTGAATGTCAACTGCGCGTGGAGTTAGGTCAACAAGTTCACGTGGTTGATCTGGCTGACCAAGTCTTGACACACTCACACCATTGATTGCAACGTCAATGTTGTATGGATCAAACTTTGCTTTGGTCACACCTACTGCCGCAAGGATTCGACCCCAGTTTGGATCGTTACCGTAAATAGCAGCTTTGAAAAGATTGTTTCTAGCTACCGAACGACCAACCTCTTCGGCATCAGCCTCAGAAGCGGCACCTGACACGGTGATGGTGATGTCGTGTGAAGAGCCTTCTGCATCTTGCTGAAGCTGCATTGCAAGCGAAATACAAACCTGAGTAAGCGCGAGAGTGAATTCCTCCTGGCTTGGAGTGTGGCCACTGGCACCCGACGCCATAACAGTCACCTGATCGTTGGTTGACATGCAGCCATCGGAATCTAGGCGATCAAAAGTTACACGCGTTGCGGCACGGAGAGCTGCGTCAAGTGACTGGCTGTCGATTACGGCATCGGTTGTGATTACAACGAGCATGGTTGCCAACCCGGGTGCAAGCATTCCGGCGCCCTTTGCCATTCCACCAATAGACCAGCCATCAGCGTGGGTAAATTCTGCAGTCTTTGGCTTGGAGTCTGTGGTCATGATTGCCTGAGCGGCAATTGGACCATTTGTGGAGTTCAGGCTGGTTGCCACCGCGGTTGTTCCGGCAAGAAGCTTTTCGCGATCAAGCTGATCGCCGATTAGTCCGGTTGAGCAAACTAGAACGTCACCAGCGTTAAGGCCAAGTTCCTCGGCAACCTTCTCGGCAGTTGCATGGGTAGTTTGAAAACCCTGTGCACCGGTGTAGCAATTTGCGCCACCTGAATTCAAAATGATTGCAGAAACTTGACCGTCCTTAATTACTTCTTTTGACCAAATAATTGGATTGGCCTGGCAACGGTTAGTCGTAAAAACAACAGCGGCAGAATTTAGCGGGCCCTGGTTCACAACCAAAGCAAGATCAAGGTTGCCGGATTTTTTCAAACCCGCGTGCACAGCACCAGCAACAAAACCCTTAGCGATCGTGACGGTCATGATTAGGCGCCTTTCTTGGCAAGGCTGATGTTGGTTAGCCCAGTGTTTTCAGGAAGCCCGAGAGCAATGTTCATTGATTGGATTGCGGCGCCGCCGGTTCCCTTCACAAGGTTGTCGATGGCGCAAACGGTAACCAAACGGTTTACATGTGAATCAATGGCCAAACCGATGAGTGCGTAGTTATCGCCGATAGTTTCCGCGGTGCTTGGGAACTTTCCTGACTCAGAAAGATTCACGAATTCCTCGTGCTTGTATGCGCGCTCGTAAACTTCGCGAACCATCTCGATGGTGACTCCGTCTTGCAACTTTGCGGTGTTAACGGCAAGAATTCCTCGCTCAATTGAGGCAAGGACTGGGGTGAAATTAACCTGCACCGCTGCGCCAGCAGACTTTGAAAGATTTTGCTCAATCTCTGGGGTGTGGCGATGAATGCCACCAACTTGGTAAGCATCGGCTGAGCCGGTTGGCTCGATTTCAAAAAGTTTTTCCGTTGCACCGCGACCTGCGCCAGAAGTACCCACAGTAAGCACGCTAACAATGTCGTCATTTTGAACTAAACCTGCAGCCAAGGCAGGAGCAAGACCAATTGTGATGGCGGTCACATTACAACCTGGCACCGCAATTCGCTTTGTGCCCTTTAGAAGCTCACGTTGTTTCTTGTCGCCGCCAATCAGCAACTCTGGCATTCCGTAGGTCCAAGTGCCCGCGTGCTTGCCACCGTAAAATTTCTGCCAGTCCGCTTCAGACTCAAGGCGGAAATCGGCACCACAATCAAGCACCAAAGAATCATCATCTAGCCACGCTGCAACCTCTGCTGATTTTGAGTGAGGTAGGGCCAAGAAAACTATGTCGTGACCGGCCAAGACTTCGGCGGTGTTTTCTTTAAAGATAACGTCCGCATATTTTGAGACGTGTGGGTGCAAAGACGAAACCTTTTCGCCAACCATGCTGCTTGCAGTGACGGTCTTTAGCTCCAACTTTGGATGCTCGGCAATCAGACGCAAAAGTTCTCCACCGACGTTGCCGCTTGCGCCGGCTACGGCAACTGAAAATGTCATTGCGTTCCTATCTGTTGGACTCAGGGGCTTAGGCCCTGAGTGTTGCACCGAATCTTAGATGAGCTAGTTCTACTGCTTTGTCTCTGGCTTCAGAGGCTTCAACTTGAGTCAAAGTTCTATCTGCTGCACGGAATCGCAAAGCAAAGGTCAATGACTTGTGACCCTCTGCAACATTTGCACCGCGGTAGTCGTCGACAAGTACAACTCGCTCAAGCAGGTCTCCGGCACCTTCGCGAATTACAGAAAGCAATTCACCGGCTGGAACTTCGTTAGCAACAACGAGTGAAAGGTCTTGGGTTGCCGCCGGCATGGTTAGTAGAACACCAGCCTGAATAACTTTTGGTGCCGCCTCGAAGAGCTGTTCAAGATTAATTTCGAAGGCACCAACTCGACGTGGAAGATCGTGGTTTGCCGCCACGGTTGGATCTAATTCGCCGGCAACACCGATAACAACTTCTTTACCTTGGATGGTCACGACAATTTCAGCAGTGCGACCCGGGTGGAAGCCGGTTGGCTGAGCCTGACGAAGTTCAACAGGTACACCAACCGATTTTGCCAAAACGCGAACTGCGTGAATTGCATCCGCGTAGCCCGATTCAACTGACTTAACGCCAACCTGTTGAGCTGTTCTATTTCCGGTGAAAATTCCTGCAACGTGGTGCGGCTGAGCCGGAACGGTATCGTTCAATTCCTTTAGTTGCGCCTCGCTTGGGCGCTGGTTTCCAACTGGCAGCTCGGCATTAGCACCAACCTTTGCTGCAGGCAAGAACACTGAGCCCTCTTCGAAGATTGCGAGATCGGTTAGACCACGTGAGAGGTTTCGCTTAGCGGCGTCGATCAAACCAGGCAAAATCGAGACACGCATTTCATCTGCGTCACCCTGCAAAGGATTTGCCAATTTCACAGTTGCAATTTTGTTTGCACTGAAAAGTTGATTCGCCGATGCCGAAACGAATGGGTAGGTCAAAACTTCAACGTGACCCGAACCAGCAAGTGTATTAACCACGGCACGACGATTCTTTTGCTTTGCGTTTAATCCTCGCCCAGGCGGTGCAACCGGCAAACGTGAAGGAATTCGTTCGTATCCACCGATTCGAGCAATTTCTTCAACCAGATCAGTCTTGTGGGTTAGGTCTGGGCGCCAGCTTGGAGCAATAACTTCGTATCCACCGTCAACGGTGGCCACTACGCAACCGATTTGGTTAAGAATTGAAACGGTTTCCTCGGCAGAGTACTCAACGCCCACCAACTCAGTTGCAAAATTAACAGGCAACCAGATTGGTGTTTGCTCAATGTGCTCGCGGAAGTCAGCACCGAACGACTCGGAGGTACCAAGTGCTTGAACTTCAAGAAGCTGCACAACTCGAGCAGCTGCGTACTCGGCAACATTATTATCAACTCCGCGTTCGTAACGCTTTGAAGCCTCTGAAGGAAGCTTGTGGCGACGAGCTGAGCGGGCAATAGAAATTGGATCGAAGTTTGCGGCTTCAATCATTACGTTCACAGTTGCATCAGAAACTTCTGTGCGCTCTCCACCCATGACACCGGCAATACCAATTGCGCCAGCGTCGTCGGCAATAACCAAATCTTCTACATTTAGTTTTCGCTCTTGACCATCAAGAGTCTTGATGGTTTCGCCAGCGTTTGCGCGACGCACAGTGATGCCGCCCTGAAGCTTGTCGGCGTCGTAAGCGTGAAGTGGCTGGCCCATTTCGAGCATGACGTAGTTGGTGATGTCAACGATCAAAGAAATTGAACGCATGCCAGCAAGCTTCAAACGCGCCACCATCCAAGGTGGAGTAGGACGCTTGGTATCTACGTTCTTTACCGAGCGCAAAACAAAACGGTGACAGCCTTGACGGCCACGAATTGGTGACTGGTCTTCGATTTTTAGATTGAAACCACTGGTTGATTCTGGGTGCGCGTTGCCGATTGGGTCGCGGAATTCGCCGCCAGTGGCGTGTGCATACTCTCGAGCGATACCGCGAATAGAGAAGCAGTAACCGCGATCTGGTGTTACGTTTACTTCGGCAGCCTGCTCGGTCAGTTGAAGCAACTCAAGGGCATCGGTGCCGATCTTTGGATCAAGGCCAAGCTCGTGTAGACGAATGATGCCCGCGTGGTCGTCACTTAGGTTCAATTCGCGAGCCGAGGCCATCATGCCATCGCTAACGTGACCGTAAGTGCTTCTTGCTGCAATCTTGAAGTCCCCTGGCAGGACCGCACCTGGCAAGCAAACAACAACTTTGTCGCCAACTTCAAAGTTGCTAGCTCCACAAACGATTCCGCGAACGTCATCGCCGCCATCAGCAGCTTTTTGACCAGCTGCCGCTACGCGAACCTGACACCAACGAATGGTTTTACCGTTGGTTTGTGGTTCCTCAGAAAATTCCAGTACTTCACCAACGACTACTGGGCCAGTTACATCGAAGCCGTGCGAGCCTTCTTCTTCCAGACCAACTTTTACAAGTTCGGCCATAACTGAATCTGGAGTTGCATCACCAGGTACATCAACGTATTCGGCAAGCCATGACAATGGAACGCGCATTAGATTGACACTCCAAACTGCTCACTGAAACGAACATCGGATTCAACCATGTCGTGCATGTCTTTTACATCGTTGCGGAACATCAAAGTGCGTTCGATACCCATACCGAATGCAAAGCCTGAATAAACTTCCGGATCAATTCCGGCGGCCTTCAAAACATTTGGATTCACCATGCCGCAACCGCCCCACTCAACCCAGCGAGCGCCACCCTTAGCACCAGGGTGCCAAACGTCTAGCTCTGCTGATGGCTCAGTGAACGGAAAGAATGAAGGACGCAAACGAATTTGAGCATCTGGACCAAACATGATTCTGGCAAAGTGCTCGAGTGTGCCTCGAAGATCTGCCATGGTCAAACCTTTATCAACGGCAAGACCTTCAACCTGGTGGAAAACCGGTGTGTGAGTTGCATCAAGTTCATCGGTGCGGAAAACGCGACCAGGACACAGCACGTAGATCGGCACTTCGCGACTCAACATTGAACGCACCTGCACCGGTGAAGTGTGAGTGCGCAAAACCAGGTGAGATTCCACCGGTTCTACAAAGAATGTGTCTTGCATTGCACGCGCTGGGTGGTCTGCGTCAAAGTTCAGCGCGTCAAAGTTGAACCATTCGCTTTCAACTTCTGGCCCCTCCTCGATTTCCCAGCCCATGCCAACGAAAACATCTGCGATGGTGTCTTGCAAAAGTGAAAGTGGGTGGCGAGCACCGATACGGGCAGGCTCTGGAGCGGCTGTGACGTCAACTGCCTCAGCGGCCAACTTTGCAGCCTGCTCGACGGCCCAAAATTCGGCCTCTTTTGCCGCAAATGCCTCGTTTAGTGTGGCTCTGGCCTTACCGATAAGGGCGCCGGCCTCTGCCTTGAACTCGTTTGGAACCGACTTCATCTGGGCATTCAGCTGGGCAATTGCCGATTGTTCACCAACCGTGCTCTGGCGGGCAGCTTTTAGGCCGGCCAGGTCCGAGGCAGCAGAAATTGCCGCTAGAGCCTCTGAAACGGCTGCGTCAACGGCTGGCTGTGAGATTGGATTTTCGGCAGACATAGGGATCAAGTCTACCTTTAAGGCTCTAAATAAGGGTGATTAGGCGTTTTGAGCGAAAGCCGAGGCGTACAAACAAATGCTGGCCGCGGTGGCAAGGTTCAAAGATTCGGCTGCACCGTAAATAGGCACCGATACCTGGCGATCGACCAGATCTAGGGTGGTTTGCTCAAAACCCCAGGCCTCGTTGCCGAATACCCAGGTAGTTGGCTTGGAAAGCGTGTCTGCCGGCAGGCTAGGGATCTCTTCTGCCCCGCCATTGGCTGCAAAAACCTGTAATCCAGCGGCTTTTAGGGCCTTGATGGCATCCTCAATCTCTACATCCACCGCAAAAGGCAGGTGAAAAAGGGAACCCGTGGTGGATCTGACCACCTTTGGGTTATAGACATCTACGCTGTTTGAGCTGAAGATCACGGCATCTGCACCCGATGCGTCGGCAGCGCGAAGCACGGTACCGGCGTTGCCCGGGTCGCGGATATTGGCCAATAGGGCAACAAGTTGAGGCTTTGAGGCAATGATGTCTTCGAGAGTGACATCGAGTTGCTGGCACACAGCCACTACCCCTTGAGGCGTGGTGGTGTCAGTTAGGGCCTTAAGTACTGGCTCGCTGACCAGTTGAACCTGAATTCGAGCCGATTCGGCACGTTCAAAGAGATCCGGGTAGCGCTCCAATGCATCCTCGGTTGCGTACAACTCGACGATTAGCTTTGGGCGGTCTAAAGCTTCTTTTAGCCCCTGAGGTCCCTCAAGCAGAAAGAGCCCGGTCGATGACCGGGCGTCTTTCTTGGTTAGCTTGGCAACCCCACGGACCTTAGCGGCCTTGGGATCGATGAGCATTTGAAACTACTTAGCCTTTGGAGCCGAGGTGTCTGCAGGCAAAGCAGCCTTTGCAGATGCAACCAAGCTAGTGAAGGTCTTTGGGTCGTTTACCGCAAGATCGGCAAGGATACGACGGTCAACCTCGATACCTGCAAGGCCTAGACCCTGGATAAAGCGGTTGTAAGTCATGCCGTTTGCGCGAGATGCAGCGTTAATGCGCTGGATCCACAGACGACGGAAGTCACCCTTGCGAGCGCGACGGTCGTTGTATGCGTAAACCAATGAGTGCAGCATCTGCTGCTTTGCCATGCGGTATAGGCGTGAACGCTGACCGCGGTAGCCCTTGGCGCGCTCTAGTGCGGTACGACGCTTCTTTGCACCGTTAACCGCGTTTTTTACTCTTGCCATTTGTTGCTCCTAAAAAATTGGTCGGTTTACTTGCCGAGTAGGGTCTTGAGGGTCTTGTAGTCGGCCGGTGAAACAACCTGGTCGACGTTAAGGCGACGCTTGCGACGGTTTGACATGTGCTCCTGGTTGTGGCGCATGTTGATCTGCTGCTTCATGATCTTGCCGCTACCGGTGAAGCGGAAACGCTTCTTGGCGCCCGAGTGGGTCTTCTGCTTTGGCATTGCTATCTCCTGTTTTTCTACTCGGCAGCTTCTGCTGCTGCCGACTCTTTTGGCTGGTCTGCGCTGACTGGTTCTTTGGCTGCTGCCTTAGACAACTTGTCAGCTGCTTTTTTGGCTTCTGCCTTAGCATCTGCCTTGTTCTTTAGCGGGCCAATTACCATCACCATGTTGCGGCCGTCGATCGAAGGATTCGATTCGACTGCACCCAACTCAGCGACTTCTTCAGCTAGCTTCTGAAGCAACTTGATGCCCATTTCTGGGCGGGACTGCTCGCGACCGCGGAAAACCACGATCACCTTGACCTTGTCGCCTGCCTTGAGGAACTTTGCGATCTGTGCGCGCTTTGTGCCGTAGTCGTGGTCATCAATCTTTAGGCCGAAACGAACGGTCTTAAGGATGGTGTTGACCTGGTTCTTACGAGCTTCACGAACCTTCTGGGCAGCTTCATATTTGAATTTGCCGAAGTCCATTAGCTTTGCAACCGGTGGCTTTGAAGTTGGTGCAACCTCAACTAGGTCAAGGTCTTGCTCCTGCGCCATGCGCAAGGCATCTTCAATCTTTACAACGCCAATTTGCTCACCTTGTGCGCCGACGAGGCGGACCTCTGGCACGCGGATGCGCTCATTGATACGGGGATCGCTGATCTGTTACTCCTCTGGACTGGGCAAAATGGCCACATCCCAGGCGGAAGCCTGAATACGTGCAGAAACGTAAGTTTCAAAGCTTTACCCGGCCACCTAAAGAATCGGTGATCGCGGGTGGGAATTGAATCCACTTCTGACCGAGGACGAACCTCGGAGCCATGGGTTAGCCTAGCAGAAACCATTCAAAAGGAGAAGCCCCAGTGGCCGAATTCAAGGACGTTGCCGACCAGGTACGCGATATCGCCGAAGTTCCAGCCGTGGAGGTCATCACCACCACAGCCGTGCACCTCATGAGCGCTGCAGCAATTCAGTGCGGCCTTGGTGAGGACGGAGCCAAGGGTGATTTGGATGAGGCCAGGAAGCTAATTACCGCCTTGGCTGGTTTGGTTACCGCGGCAGCTGCCGACATTGGAGACCACCACGCTCGCCCACTGCGAGACGGACTGCGCTCACTGCAGTTGGCATTCCGCGAGGCCTCAGTAATTAAAGATGCTCCCGGCGCCGGCCCCGGTGAAAAATTCACCGGTCCAGTTAATTAACTATCCGCGGGCTTTACGACCAGAGCCATTGAATCAACGGAGCTGGCAATAACTTCACTTTGCGCCCAGCGCTCTGTTACCCGATGAAGAATCTCTTCAAGCTGATCCTTGGTTAAACCTTTTTTAACCTGCAGCTCAACTTTTACTTCTGGGCCAGCGAGTCTGGAATTTGGATCAAGTGAACCAATCACAACTTTTGCAATTTCCGATTCGCCTTCGACTGCTTTTCCAAATTCGCTAATCACGCTTTGGCTTAGATGTGGTGCGGCCCAATCTTTTTGCTGCGCAAGTGCGGCAATTGCTGATCTTCTAAACGCAAACTCAGTATCGGAACCCGGGTCAAGAATTATGCGAGTATTACCCTCGCTTGCTGCAGCTAGCGCAACTTTAACGGCGTCACTTGGCACAGGTCTTGCACTCGGATTCCACCGCTGCATTGCCTCCACCGAACTAAAAACTGGAAGACCCACTTGGTCATCTGGGGTTTGCACATTCACGATTGAAAGATCGGCGCTCTTGTCTACCGTGTGACCGTGCGCACCTTCCTCAGATTCGCCAAGATCGGCGAGCAGTGGAATTAACAGGCGGGATTTTGAAAACTCTACGAAGACTTCTTTTGGGTCTAGAGTTTCGTGAAATTCGCGAATGGCCTGAACTAGTTCAGGCCTGGCCGAACCATCATCGTTTGCGAATGGGTTCTCGTTAAATGCTCTGCCATCCCAAGGCACACCAGCAGAATCGGCGAGGTGATTCTTGTTGATGTGTTTATGGTCGTGACTTTTCATTTAAGCGTTTGCGATTTCTAGCGCTTCTTCTAAGGTGAACTTGCCAGCGTAAAGTGACTTACCAAGAATTGCACCCTCAAGGCCCTCGCTTACTAGTGCACGTAGATCGCGAATATCTTGAAGCGATGAAATGCCACCCGATGCAACCACCGGCTTTTTTGTGCGTTGCATTACCTCGCGAAGCAAGTCAATGTTTGGACCCTTTAGAGTGCCGTCTTTGGTTACGTCTGTCACGACGTAGCGCGGGCAGCCCGCATCTTCTAGACGCGCAAGCACTTCCCACAAGTCTCCGCCTTCGCGGGTCCAACCACGAGCAGCAAGAGTTGTGCCACGAACATCAAGACCAACCGCGATTGCATCGCCAAATTTGGCAATTACCTTGTGGGTCCAGTCTGGGTTTTCAAGCGCAGCAGTTCCTAGGTTCACGCGAGTTGCACCGGCTTCGAGTGCGGCCTCCAATGATGCGTCATCGCGAATGCCACCCGAAAGTTCAATCTTTACGCCGCGACCGAGTTCAGTTTTTGCTGAATCAACAACCTCGCGAATGATTGCGCGGTTATCTCCGCGACCAAAAGCTGCATCAAGATCAACTAGGTGAATCCATTCGGCACCCGCATTTATCCAAGTCTGCGCAGCTTCGAGCGGACTACCGTAATCGGTCTCGGAACCAGCTTCACCCTGGGTTAGACGAACGGCTTTGCCGTCGGCTACATCTACTGCCGGAAGTAGTTCTAGGTATTTTGACATTTTGTTTCCTTACTTAAAAGTTTCGAGCCAGTTACTCAGAACTTGAATTCCAGCCTGCCCAGATTTTTCTGGGTGAAATTGCGTTGCCGACAGCGGGCCATTTTCAACAGCGGCTACAAAGTTGCCACCGTAATTTGCCCAGGTTACTTTTGGTGCGGCAAGTGGGCCGTCAACAATTAGTTCCCAGTTTTTTACGCCGTAGGAGTGCACGAAATAAAATCGCTCGTGCTCAACACCTTTGAACAGCTTTGAGTTTTTTGCGGCATCAATGGTGTTCCAACCAATGTGTGGCAAAACGGGTGCATCTAATTTTTCAACTTTGCCAGGCCACTGACCCAAGCCAACTGTTTCCAAACCGTGCTCTACGCCAAGTTCAAACATGACTTGTAGTCCAACACAAATTCCAAGCACCGGCTTGCCGGCCACTAATCTCTTGTCAATCAATTCGCCAGCGTTAATTGCGTTTAGCTGCTCCATTACCGCGGCAAATGCGCCAACTCCTGGAACTAATAATCCGTCAGCATTTAAAACTGCATCACGATCGCGAGTGAGTTCTACATTTGCTCCAGCTTCGGCGAGCGCTTTAGCTGCAGAGTGAACATTTCCGCTGCCGTAATCAAGAACGACTACGCGGGGTGCTACCACTTACAGTGCACCCTTGGTTGAAGGAATACCTTCAACGCGCGCGTCAAATTCAACCGCCTTGCGGAATGCTCGCGCAAACGCCTTGAACTCTGCCTCTGCAATGTGGTGCGGGTCGCGACCGTCAAGCACGGTCACGTGCACGGTGATTCCCGCGTTCAATGAGATGGCTTCAAAAACGTGACGAATCATTGAACCGGTGAAGTGACCACCAATCAGGTGAAATTCAAAACCAGCAGGTTCGCCGGTGTGCACCAAATAAGGTCTACCTGAAACATCAACCACCGCGCGCGCAAGTGCGTCGTCTAGTGGAACAGTTGCATCGCCATAGCGACCAATCTTTGACTTGTCTCCGAGAGCCTGCTTAATAGCTTGACCAAGAACAATTGCGGTGTCTTCTACCGTGTGGTGAACATCGATGTGGGTATCGCCGGTAGCTCGAACTCCGAGGTCAACAAGCGAGTGCTTAGCAAAGGCAGTGAGCAGGTGGTCAAAGAACGGCACCGATGTAGAGATATCGGCGCGACCGGTTCCATCTAGGTTGAGGCTTAGCTCAATCGAAGATTCAGAAGTCTTGCGCTGCAGGGTTGCAGTACGGCTCATGAAATTGCCTTTCGCGAATGCGATGTTTGTTTAGTCAATCCTAGCGAATGCCTATTTATTGAGTACTTGGCGAAGCGCGTCAAGGAATGCTGTGGTTTCTGCTTCGGTACCGGCACTTACTCGCAGAGTGCCTGGGATGCCAACGTTGCGAATCAAAACACCCTTGGCAAGCAGTGCTTCAAAAACGGCATTCGGGTCTTCCAGTCCGCCAAAGAGAACAAAGTTTGAGTCTGAGCGATAAGGATCTAGGCCCAATTCCTTGAGTTCCAGAACGATTCGGTCACGCTGATATCTAATGTCGTCAACCGTTGCCAACATGGTTGCCGAGTGATCAAGTGCCGCCTCTGCTGCCGCCTGGGTGAATGCACTCAGGTGATATGGCAAACGCACAAGACGAAGCGCATCAATCACAGCGGCGTCAGCAGCTAGGTATCCAACGCGGGCACCCGCAAAGGCAAATGCCTTACTCATGGTGCGAGAAATCAAAAGGCGTTCGCGCCCCGGAAGCAAAGAGGTAGCGCTTACCTCGGTGTTGCCACCAAATTCCGCGTATGCCTCATCGGCCACAACGATTCCGCCGGTGGCCTCAGTTACTGCCTCATAGGCTGCCTCGATGCAGCTGAGGCTAAGTGGGGTTCCGGTTGGGTTATTTGGTGAGCACAGCATCACGATATTTGGTTTGTGCTCGGCGATAGCGGCACGGATGTGCTCAGGAGTTAATTCGTAGCGCTCGAGTCGCGGGGCATCAACATATGAAGTGCCGGTTCCCTGTGCAATGAGTGAATACATTGAATAGGTTGGTCCGAAGCCAAGTGAGGATCTACCTGGGCCACCAAAAGCCTGAAAGATGTGTTGCAAAACTTCGTTTGAACCATTTGCCGCCCAGATGTTCTCTGCCTTTAGATCTGCGTCAAGATATTGCGCCAAGGCATTTCTGAGTGAAAGAAATTCGCGATCTGGGTATCGGTTGATGTCTAGGACAGCTGCAGCAAGACGACCGATGATATCAACGGCTACTTCTTCTGGAATGCGGTGGGTGTTCTCGTTTACGTTCAATGCGACCGGCACGTTTAGCTGCGGTGCGCCGTAGGGTGTGCGACCTTTTAGGTCGTCGCGAATTGGAAGGTCTGAGAGATTAGCCACCCCCCAAGGTTACCCTGAGCCTCTGGAAGTGGTTTATGCCATTTCAAATGGCTTGCCATTTGGAATCAAAATTATTGCGGAAGTGCGATTCGCTGGCCAGGCTTAAGGTCTGTTGATGTCAGGCCATTTAGGTTGACCACATCTTGCATCCAGTCCTGTGGGTTTGCATCTGGAGCAACCTGCTCGGCAAGATCCCAAAGGGTCTGACCTGACTCGATTGTGATGTATTCGAAGTCGGCAGCCGATGAGCTTGCGGCGCCAGGGTTATTAGCTGCTGCAGTTGAAACGAAGCCAAAGACGCTGGTTGCGGCAATAGCCACGATTACTGCACTGCGGAAGAACTTGCGTGCTGCTGGGGTTTGAGACATCTTTTTACCTTTCTGTTCGAACAACTGTTCGCTTATAGAACAAGAATACGCAGACCCACCGACATTTTGTCAAGTATTTTGCCAATTATTCGAAAATGTGTTTGATTTTGCCAAAAATAGCGAATACAGTTTCGATAGTGGAGGTTTATAACCCACCCCACCGACACAGCATGAAAGGCCCTCAAATGGACGAACAGGTAGAAAAGGACGGCAAGCGTCAGACCCGCCGCGCTTCAAGCTTGAGCCCTATGCAGGAGCGAATCCTTCAGACCATTCAGCGATCCAAAGCAGACCGCGGCTACGTGCCGAGCATGCGCGAGATTGGTGAAGAGGTTGGCCTTTCATCCCCTGCCAGCGTTAGCCACCAGTTGAACCAGCTGGAACTAGCCGGATACATCAGCCGTGACCCAAAGCGCCCTCGCACCATTGATGTCTTGATTGAAGTTGCCGGCTGGGAAGGTCTAGACGGCCAGGTTGCCGAAAACCCAACGCCAATTGGCGATGCCGCTATGGTGCCAATGGTTGGTCGAATCGCTGCGGGTGGTCCGATCACCGCCGAACAAAACGTTGAAGAGATTTTTCCGTTGCCACGTCAACTTGTGGGCAAGGGTGACCTGTTCCTTTTGAAGGTTGTTGGTGAATCCATGATTGACGCCGCGATTTGCGACGGCGACTGGGTGGTTGTGCGTCAACAGCAGACCGCAGAAAACGGTGACATCGTTGCCGCACTTTTGGAAGACGAAGCAACAGTAAAAACTTTCAAGCAACAAGATGGTCACACCTGGCTACTGCCAAGAAACTCAGAGTTCGCACCGATACTTGGTGATCACGCTGTGATTCTTGGAAAAGTTGTTGCAGTACTTAGGTCCGTTTAACTTTTATCGCAAGCGACAAAAGTTGGAGTCCGTTTAAACGACTACGCGATAGTCGCTGAGCTCGGCGGCCATCTCTGGCTTCACCATTGCGCGCACAAAGGTGCCGCCTTCGCGATAATCCAAAACCATGATTCTGCTATTCAAGTGAAGGCGCGAAACAAGGTCTCCCCTGTCATAAGGAATCAGCGCAGCAATCTCGACGTTTGGTTCCGGAAGCAATGACGCAATTATTTGCATCAACTCTTCCATGCCCTCGCCGGTTCTTGCAGATACACCGATAGAGCGAGGTTCCATTCCACGCAGCGCCATGCGCTGAGTTGAATCGGCAAGATCGATTTTGTTGAAGACAATCAATTCAGGAATATCTCTGGCCCCGACTTCACCAATCACATTGCGCACCGTAGCAATCTGGCCTGAAGGATCTGGGTGCGAGGCATCCACGACGTGCACGATTAGATCGCTGCTGGCAATTTCTTCAAGCGTTGACCTGAAGGCCTCAACTAATTGGTGCGGAAGATTGCGCACAAAACCTACTGTGTCAGCAAAAGTAAAATCGCGACCATCGGGTGTCTTTGCCTTGCGAACGGTTGGGTCCAGCGTTGCAAACAACGCATTCTGCACCAAGACACCAGCTTGAGTCATGCGGTTCAAAAGTGAGGACTTACCCGCGTTGGTATAACCGGCGATAGCCACTGCAGGAATGGCGTTGCGGTCTCGGTTAGCGCGCTTGGTTTCACGAGCTGGCTTCATAGCGGCAATTTGTTTGCGCAACTTTGCCATGCGGGTATTGATGCGACGGCGATCAAGCTCAATCTTGGTTTCACCGGGACCACGCGAACCCATACCAACACCACCGGCAGCCTGACCACCGGCCTGACGTGACATGGACTCACCCCAACCTCTAAGTCGAGGCAAAAGGTATTCAAGCTGCGCTAGCTCAACCTGAGCCTTACCCTCGCGGCTCTTGGCGTGCTGGGCAAAAATATCAAGAATCACTGCGGTGCGGTCAATCACCTTTACGTTGATCACGTCTTCAAGCGCACGTCTCTGGCTTGGGGCAAGCTCGGTATCGGCAATCACGGTATCGGCACCTGCCGCGGCAACCAGTTGCTTTAGTTCCTGTGCTTTACCTTTACCAAGAAATGTTGCCGGGTCTGGATTGGCTCTGCGCTGAAGCAGCCCATCAAGAACTGTTGCACCGGCTGTCTCGGCTAGGGCTGCGAGTTCACGAAGCGAGTTTTCTGCATCGAGCAACGTGTTGGAACCCCAGATGCCAATGAGAATTACTTTTTCGAGTCGGAGCTGGCGGTATTCAACATCTGTGATGTCTTGAAGCTCAGTCGAGAGACCTGCAACACGCTTTAGCGCCGAGCGGTCCTCTAATTCAAACTGGTCGCCATCGGAGTCACTGTAGCCATGGGTTTCGGCAGCACCAAGTGCCTCGGCGCGCTCTCCTCGAAGCAGAATGCGCTCAACAACCTCATCGCCACGCGAGGTGCCATGAGTGAATGCCGGCTGTTCGTTTTCGTCGTCGTTCACGCAACTAACACTAGTTCGCCTATCTGTAATAGTGTTTCGCTATGTCCTCGGAACACTATTTTTCGGAGACTCCAGGTAGCGCTTATAAGCCAAAAGAAATCAAAGTTACGATCAACGGTCGTGAGGTGATTGTGGCTACTGCCGGTGGAGTCTTTAGCCCGGATCACATTGATCAGGGCACCAATGTGCTTTTGGCGCATCTTGATGCGGCACCCGCAGGCGGAAACATTCTGGACATTGGTTGCGGCTGGGGGCCGATTGCTCTCTCGCTAGCCAGCGCTTCGCCGAAGGCAACCATCTGGGCAGTGGATGTAAATGAGAGATCTCTTGAACTGACCGCGGCAAACGCCGAACGCCTTGGACTAAAAAATATCAAGTGCGTGAAACCCGATGAAGTTCCTGCGGATTTAACCTTCAGTGGAATTTGGTCTAACCCGCCAATTCGAGTTGGCAAAGAAGTGCTTCACGAAATATTGCTGAGCTGGTTACCAAAACTCGAGGCCGACGCAGATGCGTACCTGGTGGTTCAAAAGAATTTGGGCGCTGACTCGTTGCACAGATGGCTAGAAGCTGAGCTACCGGCAAATTACTCAACTATTCGAGTGGACACAGCAAAATCTTTTAGAGTGCTGCGCGTAAGAAATAAATTACAAACTAGCTAGATCAATTTGGCCGTCGAAGACCAATTCCGCGGCGCCGCTCAATCCAACGTGCTCGCCGTCTTCGGTTGCGAACATTCGCACACCAAGCACACCGCCCGGAACCCTGACCTGCCAAATATTTGGCGCGCCTACCCCAGCCCAGTGGCGAGTAGCAAGTGCAGCAGCACAAATGCCGGTGCCGCAAGAAAGAGTCTCACCAACACCACGTTCATAGACGCGCATGGTGATTTGACCAACGCCATCTTTGACCATCGGATCAGCCGGCACAACAAATTCAACATTGGCACCGTGCTCTGGGGAAGGCTCAATGCCAGGGGCTTCGTAAAGATCTAGTGACGCTAATTCCTTACCCGACGCAAGAGCAACCACATAGTGCGGGTTACCTACGTTGATGCCAATCGCAGGGCGGGCAACATCAAGCCCGTCACCATGAATCAACACCTCGCCACCGTCTAACTTCCAGCGACCAATGTCTACGGCAAAGCCAGACATGTTGCGCTGAAGATCTTTCACACCGGCGCGTGTGCCAATTGAAAGCGTTTCACCATCGGCTAGCTCAACCAAACCTCGTTCGGTTAGGTAGCGAGCAAATACTCGAGTGCCGTTTCCGCACATCTCGGCAATACTGCCGTCAGCGTTGTAGTAATCCATGAACCAAACTGCGCCTGGCTCCTCGGCAAGAATCTTTTTTCCATCGGTGTGGTTTTCAGACTTGATTACGCGAATAAAGCCGTCGGCACCGATACCAAAGTGACGGTCGCAGATTTTTGCAATCTGCTCTGAAGTAATTGAGATCTCTCCAGCAGGGTCAAGAATCAGCACAAAGTCGTTACCCGTGCCGTGGCCCTTGGTGAATGAGATCAGATTGGTCATTACTCAAGCCTAAAGGGCAAGCCAATCGCGGACTAGTGCGGTAGCCTGCGAGTTCAGTTGCGGGTCTTGGTAGTCCAGCCAGTGGATGCGTTGATCTCTTCTAAACCAAGACATCTGACGGCGAGCGTACTTCTGGGTTAGGCGAAAGGTGTCGGCGATTGCCTCGGCCTCGGTCATCGCGCCGTCGATCTGCGCCAGTGCCTGGGTGTAGCCAATTGCACGAGAGGAGGTTTTGCCCTCACGAACACCAAGCGGAATTAAAGATCGTGCCTCTTCAACTAAGCCAAGCTCCCACATCTTATGAACTCGCTTTTCAAGGCGCTGAACCAAATCCTCGCGCGGACCGTTGATTCCAATTTCAAGAACCGGCTGCCAATCTTCTGGTTCATCTGGCAGCGCTGCCGCAAACGGTTCGCCGGTTAGTGTCACGATTTCAAGTGCACGAACTGTGCGGCGACCGTTCTCAGGAATTATTCTCCTGGCCGCAATTGGATCTAAAGCCTTGAGCCTACGGTGCATCTCGTGTGGACCTAGTTCTTCCAAGTCGTTTTCGAGTTGCAGGCGAAGCTCGGCATCTCTGGCCGGGAATTCAAAGTTATTTAGCACTGCGGCGATGTAGAGCATTGAACCGCCAACCAAAATTGGCACGATTCCCTGCGCCTGCAAATTCTCAATCAGTGGCCTTGCAACTGCCTGATACTCGGCTGCGGTTGATTCATCGGTGATGTCAAGCCAGTCAATCAAGTGATGTGTTATGCCATCGCGTTCTGCAAGAGAAAGTTTTGCCGTGCCGATATCCATGCCGCGATAGAACTGCATTGAATCTGAATTAACGATCTCGGCTTTTCCGCCGGCGGCAATTATTTGCCTTGCAATTGCTAACCCTAAATCCGACTTACCAGCGCCGGTTGGGCCGACGACGGCAATAAGTTTGGTGAGCATTAGTGGACGGCTTTACCAATTGTTGGTAGACCAAGAGAGACTGTTGCCTTGCCGTTGGCGTCTGAGCTTGGTGTTGCACATGCAGCAGCCTCGGCTGCGTCCCATGCGGCACCGGCAATTGTTTTGCGAACTGCAAACACCGATGTGTCATCGGCAAGCAAGTGATACGGAGCGGCATCGGTGATTTTTACTGTCACGATGTCTCCCGGACGCGGGCGCTCAACATTTGTAGGCAACTCAAAGTGCACCAAACGGTTTTCAGGTGTGCGACCACTCATGCGTGAAGTAGCGCCATCTTTGCGACCCTCGTAGGCCACCAAAACTTCTGCGGTCTTGCCGACCTGCGCTTGATTCTCTTTTAGCGCCATTTCATTTACCAAAGCCATTAGACGTTCGTATCGGTCTTGAACAACTGCCTTAGGAATTTGATTTTCCATCTCGCCAGCTGGCGTGCCTGGGCGCTTTGAATACTGATAGGTATAGGCGGCGGCAAATCTAGCCTGCTCAACGACGCGCATGGTTTCTAGGAAGTCTTCTTCGGTCTCGCCTGGGAAACCAACGATGATGTCGGTGGTGATTGCAGCGTTTGGAATTTGAGCGCGAACGCGATCAAGAATGCCCAGATACTTTTCACTGCGGTAGCTTCGGCGCATTTCCTTAAGCACCTTGTCACTGCCAGATTGCAGTGGCATGTGCAGCTGAGGCATAACGTTGTGCGTCTGCGCCATGGCATCAATTACATCGTCGGTGAATGCTGCAGGGTGAGGGCTGGTGAAACGAACTCGCTCTAGGCCCTTGATGTCACCGCAAGCCTTGAGCAGTTTGGCAAAAGCGCCCTTGTCGCCAAACTCAACACCATAGGTGTTCACGTTTTGCCCCAAGAGAGTAATTTCAATTACACCCTCGGCTACCAGAGCTTCAATCTCACCTAAGATTTCGCCAGGGCGACGATCTTTTTCTTTACCGCGCAAACTTGGCACAATGCAGAAGGTACAGGTGTTGTTGCAACCTACCGATATAGACACCATTCCCGAATAGGTTGAGTCACGCTTTGTAGGAAGATCGCTAGGGAAAGTTTCTAGAGCCTCAAGAATTTCAACCTGAGCCTCGTGGTTGTGACGAGCGCGCTCAAGCAGCGTTGGCAGTGAACCAATGTTGTGGGTACCAAAAACAACATCTACCCACGGCGCTTTTTTGACAATTGTGTCGCGGTCCTTTTGAGCTAGACAGCCGCCCACGGCAACCAAGATGTCTGGGTTCTCCATCTTTTTTTCATTCAAGATGCCCAAGTTGCCATAAAGCTTGTTGTCTGCATTTTCACGAACGGCACAGGTATTGAAAACCACTACATCTGGGTCTGAGCCATCGGCGGGAACGTAGCCAGCACCCTCGAGCAGACCGGTTAGGCGCTCAGAGTCGTGAACATTCATTGCACAGCCATAGGTGCGCACCTCGTAGGTGCGCGGAGCCTGCTGTGTAGTGGTCATAATCAACCAGTTTACTTAGCCCTCTTGAACGTGAGTCTCCTCGGCGAATTTGATTGCGGCAAATACTGCGCTGCTGGCGTAACCCTTGCGTTGCAGGTAACCGGCCAACCTTCGAGTGCGCACATCTTTTTCGAGGTGCGCCATTTGCCCAAAACGCCTGGTGGCCAATTGCTTAGCCGATTCAAAGTCATCTTCTGCGGTAATACCCGATACGGCCTCTTCGACCATCTCCTGGCTAACGCCCTTTTCATTGAGCTCTCGTTTGATTGCAGATTTGGCAAGGCCCTTGTAGTTCCTGCGGCTGTTCACAATGGTTTCCGCAAAGGAGGCGTCATCAATCAGGCCAACCTCGGTGAATCGCTCCAGAACCTTTTCGGAAATGTCGGTTGGAATCTCACGTTGCTCAAGAATCTTGCGTAGCTGAGAAGTTGATTTAGCGCTTCGAGCTAACTGGTGCAGCAAAACATTTCTTGCGCGGGACTCTAACTTCTCAGGAGGAAGCAAACGGGGCTGATCAAGTGAACCGTCTTCTGTATCGCCAGATGGGGGCCGGCGAGATTTGGAACGGCTACTTGATCTGCCCCGTTGGAAAGCCATAGCTCTAGTTAGAAATGACTAACTATGCGCTAGCGGCTACTGCAGACGCTTTGGCATCTGCAGCCTTTGATGCTGCTGTCTTCGCAACTGGTGCAACGGTTTCCGCAGGTGCAGCTGCACCCGGGGCCTCTACTTCTTCAGCAGGAAGGTCAGCGACCGCACGAGGCACACCAATGCCAAGTTTGGTCTTTATCTTCTTCTCGATTTCATCGGCAATCTTTGGATTGTCGATCAAGAACTTACGAGAGTTTTCTTTACCCTGGCCAAGCTGTTCACCTTCGTAGGTGTACCAAGCGCCAGACTTCTTTACGATTTCCTTTTCAACACCAAAGTCAATCAAGCTACCTTCGCGTGAGATTCCAACGCCGTAGATGATGTCGAACTCGGCCTGCTTGAAAGGTGCAGCCATCTTGTTCTTAACAACCTTTACGCGAGTACGGTTACCAACTGCGTCAGTGCCGTCCTTCAGGGTTTCAATACGACGAATGTCTAGACGAACCGATGCGTAGAACTTAAGCGCCTTTCCACCAGCGGTGGTTTCAGGGCTACCAAAGAACACACCGATCTTCTCGCGAAGCTGGTTAATGAAAATCATTGTGGTGCCGGTGTTGTTTAGCGCACCGGTCAACTTGCGAAGTGCCTGAGACATCAAGCGAGCCTGAAGACCAACGTGTGAGTCTCCCATCTCGCCTTCGATTTCTGCACGTGGAACCAAAGCAGCAACCGAGTCAATAACGACAAGATCGATTGATCCGGAACGAACCAACATGTCTGCAATTTCTAGTGCCTGCTCACCGGTGTCCGGCTGGCTAACCAAAAGAGCATCTGTATCTACGCCAAGAGCTTTTGCGTATTCAGGGTCAAGAGCGTGCTCTGCGTCGATGAAGGCGGCGATGCCACCGTTGCGCTGTGCGTTGGCAATTGCGTGCAATGCCACCGTGGTCTTACCTGAAGACTCTGGGCCGTAAACCTCAACGATTCGACCCTTTGGAAGTCCGCCAATACCTAGAGCTACATCCAGGGCGATTGAGCCGGTTTGAATTACTTCTACCGGTGCTCGTTCGTCTGAGCCGAGGCGCATGATGGCACCCTTACCGAACTGGCGGTCAATTTGAGCTAATGCTGTGTCTAACGCTTTTTCGCGATCTGATGGAGATGGCATTTTGTCCTCTGCTTTCTGAATCTCTAGTTATTGCTGACCGTATTCGAGGCAGTCGACGATCGACCCTCGGTCATCCAGGTTGTTGATAAATGCCATCAACTTCCTGTTGTGAATAACCTAACACCATTCGAACAAGATTTCGATAGTTATTTAAAGCGGCGTGTCGCTTTTTCGGTGTTTTGTTCAGTCAGATTTTGGCTTTTTAGAGGCCGGCTTGCCCGCCCAGCGCTCTTTAGGCACCTGGTTGGCTTCGCACAGGGCCAGCCAAACATCTTTGGGATCTTCGCCCGCGGCCAGTGCCTGGTCTGCGGTGCGGTCGCCAAGCGCTCCTAAAACCAGGTCTCTCGCGATGACTTGAGCGTAGGCACGACCGAATTCATCGGTCATAAGGGTATTGAAGTGACTTAGGCGCACGGCCAGCTAACTAGCGAGTAGCGGCCAGGCTTGGGTCGTTATCGGCCAAGAAAGAAGCCGGGATAGTGTCGGGAATGTAGGTAGCGTCTGACACTGCAGATTCAAGGTTTACACCCTCAACGATTGCTAGACGGTCGCTAACTTCGCGCATGATGACCGAAATTGGTACCTCTAGCGCATCGGCCAATGAGGCCAAGATCTCAGAAGATGCCTCTTTTTGGCCACGTTCTACCTCGCTGAGGTAGCCAAGGGCAACCGTTGCGCGGCCAGCAACCTGGCGCAGGGTCTGGCCCTTTTGTAGGCGGAAGTCGCGCAGAACATCGCCGATTTCTTGACGTACTAGAACCACGTAGGGCCTCCTATCTCTTCTCACAGGTAATCTACCTGTTCTTTGTGACAAACCTAAACCCGTGGGCTGAAAGTTCGCTGAATGTTACTTAGGAGATAACCCGATTAGAGGCCTAGGCATTCCCCGATTGCCGAGATGGCCTCGGAAACGGTGGCCGCCCTGATTGCCTCGCGGCCCCCGCTGAATTCAAAGGCAAACACCGAATCACCGATGGTGCCTGGACCTGATACGGCCACGTAAACGGTGCCTGCCGCTACCCCATCTTGCGCATCCGGACCGGCAACACCAGTTGTTGCTACGCCGAGGACTTGGTCTTCATTGGTGTTGGTTTTGTTTGCAAACTTGGTGCGCACACCCGATGCCATTTGGGCGGCAACTTCTGGGTCAACTGCACCTTGGTTTTTAAGCAGAGTTCTGGATACCCCAAGCAGTTCGTGTTTCAAATCTGTTTGATAGGCAACGATTGAGCCAAGCAAAACCTTAGAGGCGCCGGGCACAGAAACAAATTCTGCGGAAAGCAGGCCACCGGTTAGCGATTCGGCAATCGCAAGCTTGAATCCGCGAGATTCCAGAGCTTGCAAAATTGCGGCAGCGGTCATTACTTATTAATTCTTTCGCGACGGGCGCGGCCAGCCAAAATCAAATACTGAACACCGGTGTACACGGTGATGATTAGCACCACGACTGTTAAGGCAGATTCAAGGTTGATGTACCAAGGCGCAAAAACAAATTCAAGTGGCGAAGCTAGCGAACCAATTAGCACGCTCTGCAAGATGGTCTTAAGTTTGCCGCCGGAAGATGCAGCAACTACTTCACGCTGCACAACCACGAGGCGGTAGGCCGTGATGCCCAATTCACGAAGCAAAATGATTACAGTTACCCACCAAGAGAATTCACCCAAGAAAGACAGCGCTACCAGTGCGCCACCTAGAAGTGCTTTGTCGGCAATTGGATCAAGCAGCTTGCCAAGGTTTGTGATTAGCCCGCGCTTGCGAGCTATAGCCCCATCAACGCCGTCGCTGATCATGATCACTATAAAAATCAGAACCGAGAACCAACGCGAGGTTGCATCTGCCGGAATTGCAAATAGTGACCAAACAAAAAATGGAACGCACAGGATGCGAGCCATGGTGATTATGTTTGGCAGGTTAAAAATTGACTTGGCTGATTTTTCAATCAGATTATTTTTTTGCGGTGCCGGCATTACTGGCGACCCGTCAATTTCCACGCGTCTTCGTCGCCGTCTTCATCGTCACCAAAGCCGTTGCCTCCGCTGATGATTGAGCGATCTACGTTTTCACGCGGAATAAAGTCTTCGAAATCTCCAGCAGCAAGATTACTTGCCGGTTCGGCATCGATTACCGCGGCAGCTGCAGCCACTGCTGGAGTTGCGGTAGCGCCTGGCTCACCGCGCAACTGTGCCAAAACGGTTGGTAGATCTTCTGGCTTCACCATTACGTCGCGAGCCTTTGAGCCCTCGCTTGGGCCAACAATGTTTCTTGATTCAAGCAAGTCCATTAGTCGCCCGGCCTTGGCAAAACCAACGCGAAGCTTGCGCTGCAACATTGAGGTTGAACCAAACTGAGAACTGATGATTAGCTCGGCTGCCTGCAGCAGAACATCCAAGTCGTCGCCAATGTCGGCATCAACCATGTTCTTTGGTGCCACCGGTGCATCAACGTCGGCGCGGTACTCTGGCTCCATCTGAGCTTTCACGTGATCCACGATTCGCTGAAGTTCACTCTCGGCAAGCCAGGCACCCTGTACGCGCATTGGTTTGTTTGTACCCATTGGTGAGAACAGCGCGTCACCCTGGCCAATAAGTTTCTCGGCACCAGGCTGATCCAAAATAACTCGCGAGTCGGTGACCGAGGTAACCGAGAATGCAAGGCGGCTTGGAACGTTTGCCTTGATGAGACCAGTAACCACATCAACCGATGGGCGCTGCGTAGCAAGCACCAGGTGAATACCAGAAGCACGTGCCAACTGAGTAATGCGAACGATTGAATCTTCTACGTCGCGAGGAGCAACAATCATCAAGTCTGCAAGCTCGTCTACCACTACCAATAGGTATGGGTATGGCTGAAGCTTGCGCTGTGAACCCTCGGGAACCTTAACCTCACCCGCAACTACTGCGCGGTTGAAGTCGTCGATGTGCTTGAAACCAAAACTTGCTAGGTCGTCGTAGCGCATGTCCATTTCTTTAACAACCCACTGCAAAGCCTCGGCGGCTTTCTTGGCGTTGGTAATGATTGGAGTGATTAGGTGCGGTACGCCCTGGTACGCGGCAAGTTCTACGCGCTTAGGGTCAATCAAGACCATGCGCACCTCTGCAGGTTTTGCGCGCATCAAGATTGAGGTGATCATGGAGTTTACAAAACTCGACTTACCTGCACCGGTTGCACCGGCAACCAAAAGGTGAGGCATCTTCGCGAGGTTGGCAATTACGTAGCCACCCTCAACATCTTTGCCAATACCAATGGTTAGTGGGTGCAAGCTCTTGGCTGCCACTTCTGAGCGAAGCACGTCGCCAAGTGAAACTGTTTCTCTGTCGGTGTTTGGAATTTCAATACCAATAAGTGACTTGCCTGGGATTGGTGCCAAGATGCGAACTTCGTTTGAAGCAACCGCGTAAGAAATATTGCTGGCCAAACGAGTAACGGCTTCTACCTTTACGCCGGGTGCAAGTTCAACTTCGTAGCGAGTAACTGTTGGGCCTCTTGAGAATCCAACCACCGCAGCTTCAACGCCAAATTCTTTGAACACGCTTGTGATTGATGCGACTACCTGGTCGTTGGCTGCCGACTTTGCCTTTGGCGGAGTGCCAGGAGCCAAGATGCTTAGCGGTGGCATTACGTATGGTCGGTTCACTCTTGGAGCAGCGGGGGCGGCCACTGGTGTTGCTACGGGAGCTGCGGCTGCAACCGGGGCAGCTACCGGAATGGTGATTGGCTCGGTCTTGGCGGTATCAACCACTGCCGTGTTGTGTACCGAGGTTGCATCAACCGATGGCACATCTAGCTGAGTTGCCTGAAGGTTGTCGTTGAAAATTGCATCGAATGCATCTTCTTCATCGGCGGCAACCAGTGGGCTGTCGAAAGCAGAGTCATCGGTGTTTTTGCCGCGGCGCCACCATGGAACTTTGGTGCCATCAAAAGCGTCTGGAATCTCATCTTCAACTTCTTCAATATCTTCACGCACTCGTGATTCACCAAAGAGGTAGGTGGTGAGTTCGCGAAGGCGTTCACCGATGCGATTTGGAGCGGTCTTGGTCATGATAAGGAGTGAGCCAAAGACAAAGGCTGCTAGAACCGGAATGGTTCCCCAGATGGTTATGGTGTTGAAAAACGGCACCGAGATGAGCCAGCCAAAAATACCGCCACTGTAGGCAAGTGGCCATTCGCCGTCATAAGGCTGAACCGCCTTGCCGTCCTTGAGGAAAAAGACGTGGAAGAAACCGCTCACCGAAACGATAAATAGGAAAAGCCCAATACCGATGCGGCCGTTGTCGCGAACCGTTGACGGGTGACGCATTAGGTAGATGGCGAAGATGATCATAATGACCGGCATGGCAAATGAAACGCGGCCAAAAAGTGCACCCATTGTCCACACATGAACGCCGTGCGCCCAGTCTTGCTTGATTAATACCCAGCCAAAGATTGCGCCCACGATGCCGAGCAAGAAGATGAAGAACGGTAGGCCGTCACGGCGGTCCTCTTTTGCGATCTTTTCTGGGCTTAGTGCGCGGGCACCTGCACCAACGGCATGTGCAAAGAACATGTAAATGGCGGTAAAGGCTGAACCCGAGTCGCGACCGGCTGCTGCTTGGCGATTTCTAGGCGCTGAAGAGCGAGGTGTAGTTGTTCGAGGTGCCGCTGCACGGGTGCGCGGAGCGCTCTTAGCCCTTGAAGCGGGCTTGCGAGGGGTTGGTTTACGCGCGGCCATGCCTCAAAACTAACAGCCACCACCGCCAGATGCCCGTAGGCACGGCGAACTTAGCCCTCGATGACTACCGGAATGATCATTGGGCGACGGCGGTGTGCCTTGTTAACCCAGGTTCCAATGGTTCGTCTAATCACTTGCTGAAGTGCATAGGTATCGCGCACTCCCTCACCGGCGGCCTCGGCCATAGCTCGTTCAATCAGCGGCTTGACCGCGTCAAAAACGTGATCGCCCTCGGCAAATGCTCGCGCACGAATTTCTGGGCCAACCGTTACTCTGCCGGTTTCTTTATCTATGACGGCAAAGATTGAGATGAAACCTTCTTCGGCCAAAACTCTGCGATCGTGCAGGTCGTCATCGGTGATGGTTCCAACATTCTTGCCATCTACATAAAGCAGACCACATTCAACGGCGCCAACTACCTCGGCAATGCCGTCAACCAAATCAACCGCCCAACCGTCTTCGGTAATTAGAACGCGCTCGTGTGGCACACCAGTTTGCTCGGCAAGTTTGCCGTTTGCAATCAGATGACGGTACTCACCGTGAACTGGCATTACATTCTTTGGCTTCAAGATGTTGTAGCAGTAAAGCAATTCGCCTGCAGCGGCGTGACCCGATACGTGCACTTTGGCGTTGCCCTTGTGCACTACGTTTGCGCCAAGCTTGGTCAGTCCATCAATCACGCGGTAAACCGCGTTCTCGTTTCCAGGAATTAGCGAGCTGGCCAAAATTACCGTGTCACCCTCGCCGATTTCAATATCGTGTTCGAGGTTTGCCATGCGCGCCAAAACCGCCATTGGCTCACCCTGCGAACCGGTTGACATGTAGACGACCTTGTTGTCTGGCATGTTTGCGGCTTGCTTCAGGTCTACGAAGTCGTCGGTCTCTGCATTCAGGTAGCCCATTTGGATTGCAATTTGCATATTGCGCACCATTGAGCGACCAACCAGAGCAACCTTGCGATTATTTGCCTTTGCGGCATCAACCACCTGCTGAACACGGTGAACGTGGCTTGAGAAAGATGCAACGATAACGCGCTTCTTGGAACGAGAAATTACGTTCTCAATTACCGGACCAATTTCTTTTTCCAGCGGAGTAAACCCAGGTACATCGGCGTTGGTTGAATCGCTCATAAAGAGGTCAAGGCCCTCTTCGCCAACTCGTGCAAAGGCACGTAGGTCAGTTAGGCGGCCATCCAGCGGAAGCTGGTCCATCTTGAAGTCACCGGTGTGCAGAATAGTTCCGGCCTTGCTGCGAATCACAACGGCAAGAGCATCTGGAATTGAGTGGTTTACCGCAATGAATTCAAGGTTGAATCCGGCAAGAGTTTCTTTGCGACCCTCGGCAACCACCATTGAGAACGGGGTGATGCGGTGCTCTTTAAGTTTGGCTTCAACAAATGCAAGAGTCAGGGCTGAACCAATCAGCGGAATGTCTTGCTTCAAACGAAGTAGGTATGGAACGCCGCCAATGTGGTCTTCGTGGCCGTGAGTCAGCACGATTCCAACTACATCGTCTAGTCGATCTTTTAGGTAACCAAAGTCCGGCAAGATAACGTCAACACCCGGCTGGTGTTCTTCTGGAAAAAGCACGCCAACGTCAACAATCAAAATCTTTCCGTCAATTTCAAAGACGGTCATGTTTCGACCAATTTCGCCGATTCCACCAAGTGGAATGATTCGCATAACGCCAGGGCGCAGTGGAGCAGGTTGAGGCAGGGTCTGAACCAAAGGGTTCTCTTTCTTTGTAACGCTAGGCGTTACCGAGTCGTGCCGGCCACCTTAGGCAGCGCACCACCGGCGGCTGCGTTACGGTCTGGGCGGAAGTTCTCAAAACTCAAACCTGGAACTTTGCCTACCTTGTCGATGTCGGCTTCGATACGTGCAGCTTCTGAATCTTCTGGGCCAACTAGTGGCAGACGAACTCGTGGACTGTTGATCAAACCCAACCCGTGCAAAACGTATTTTGCGGCAACGGTTCCTGGGACGTGAGTCATGAGTGAGCGCTGGAGTGGCTCTAGTGCATTGTGCACGGTTAGTGCGTGGTGATAATCGTTGCGGTTGGCTGCGTCAACCATTTCTCTATATGCAGCTGGAGCTACGTTGGCGGTCACACCGATAAGACCGGTTGCGCCAATAGACATGTGAGGCAAGACGTTTGCGTCGTCACCAGAGAAGTACATGAGACCGGTTTCGGTCATGATGCGAGAAGCCTGAGCCAAATCGCCCTTGGCGTCTTTAATCGCCACGATGTTTGGGTGCTTTGCCGCACGGTGGAAGGTGTCGTAAGAAATTGCAATTCCGGCACGGCCAGGAATGTCATAAAGAATTACCGGAAGATCGGTGGCGTCTGCAATCAAACGGAAGTGAGTAAGCACACCAGCCTGAGTTGGCTTGTTGTAGTAAGGAGTCACAATCATTACGCCGTCGGCACCAGCTTTTTCAGAAGCCTTGTACAACTGCATAGCGTGAGCGGTTTCGTTTGAACCACCACCGGTAATGATCTTTGCGCGGCCGCCAGAAACTGACTTGCCAACCTCAACAAGCTTGATTTTCTCAGCGTCTGTAAGTGTGCTGGTTTCACCGGTTGTTCCAGTCACAACCACACCATCGGCACCGTTTGAAATCACATAGTCAATGTGCTTCTCGGTTGCATCCCAGTCCACTTCGCCATCGGCGTTCATAGGCGTGACTAATGCAACCAGGGTCTGGCCAAATAGGTTCTTCTGTGACATAAACCTAAGCCTATCGGTGACTAGGCTGAGGCTGTGAACCTGTTGCCAACGAAGGCCGACTGGCGGGATGCTAAAAGAGCACCGATAAAAGACCTAGTCGCTGGAATCACTGTAGCCATTGTGGCCCTCCCCCTTGCCTTAGCTTTTGGAATTGCTTCCGGCCTAGGACCCGAAGCCGGACTAACCACCGCAATTATTGCCGGCGCGCTCGCCGCAATTTTTGGCGGCAGCCGATTGCAAGTTTCTGGCCCTACCGGTGCGATGACCGTGGTGCTGGTGCCAATCGTTCACCAATTTGGGACCAAGGGCGTGCTGCTTGTAGGACTTATGGCAGGCCTAATTTTGGTGATTGCCGCCTTTGCCAAAATTGGTGAGCACGTGCACCGACTGCCGACTTCTTTGATTGAAGGTTTTACCGCGGGAATCGCAATTGTGATTACCCTGCAACAGCTGCCTTTTATTTTTGGAGTGCCGGCAAGTTCCGCAGAAAAAGTTTGGGCCGGTGCGCTGGACGTTTTCAGTCGCGGCATTGAAAGCTTTGAACTCACCCCGGTGCTGGTTGCCATTGCCGTTTGTTTTGTAATTCTGTTTGGCTCATCGCGCTGGTCGAAGATTCCATTTGCGCTGATCTCCGTTGCCGTAGCGGCGGCGGTAACCGCAATCTTCAATTTGGATATTCAAGCAATTGGCAGCTTGCCGGCCAGCATTGGCACCTTTGACCTTGGCTTCACCAACACAGGTAACTTGCTTGCACTTTTACCATCGGCCTTCGCGGTAGCGGCACTGGCGGCATTGGAAAGCTTGCTGTCGGCCAAGGTGGCCGACAAGATGCGCGGTGGCGGCGAAAGGCACGATTCAAATCGTGAACTCTTTGGCCAGGGAATTGCCAATATTGTCGTGCCATTTTTTGGAGGTGTGCCAGCAACGGCAGCACTTGCACGCACCGCGGTAAACGTGCGATCAAATGCTCAATCCAAACTTGCAGCATTCACCCACTCAGTTATTTTGGCCCTGGTGATTTTGTTACTCGCAAACCTGGTTGGCCAGATTCCACTGGCTGCGCTAGCCGGGGTGCTACTAGCCACAACGGCAAGAATGATTAAACCAAAGGAGCTTTTTGCACTTGCTAAAGAAACCAGGCTTGATGCCTTGGTCTTGGCTTGCACGTTTATAGCAACGATTGCGATTGATTTGATTTCTGCGGTGATTATTGGGTTGGTTCTATCGCTTGCACTTCGCAAGACCAAGCTTGCCAAAATTGACCGCAGGTACCCGCCAATCGACGAAAAAGAAACCCTCGGCGATTAGCTCACCGAGGGTTTTCTTGTTATTCTTGGGTTACGGCGCTACGCGACCATTCTTGTTAAATGCCTCGTAGGTGTATGGCATAAGCTCTTCCCAGAACTCCTCCATCTTCTCTGCGCACATTTCAATCTCGCGCTGAGGGAATGATGGGAAGTGAGTACCCTCGCGCTGGGTGCGAAGGCTCAAGAAGTTCATAAGCGCACGTGAGTTCATGGTCACGTACATGCTCGAGTAGATGTTGAGTGGCAACACGATACGTGCAACTTCACGAGCAACTCCGGCCTCAAGCATGCGCTTGTATGACTCGTAGGCGTGCTGTGAAGCGGTGCGCGATTCCTGCTCAACCAAAGCAATCTGCTCTGCAGTGCCTGGCAAGAATTCGTAGTGACCGGTCTTACCAACCTGAACCAAGTTGCGGTCTGGGGCTGGCACGTAGAAAACCGGGCTCAGCTCCTTGTATCGGCCTGATTCTTCGTTGTAGCTCGCGATGCGGTGACGCATGAATTCGCGGAACACAAAGATAGGAGCCTGCACATAGAAAGTCATTGAGTTGTGCTCAAACGGTGAACCGTGGCGGTCGCGCATTAGGTAGTTGATGAGGCCCTTATTGCGCTTCTCATCCTCTGATGCGTCTGTGTGGGCAGCGGCAGAATCTAGAGTCTGCTCACCCTGGGTTGATACGCGGGCCGCAAACAGTACGTCTGAGTCGGCTGCGCTGGAACGGACTAGTTCAACGGTAACGTCGCTACGAAAAATGATGTCTGACACCCCTACAGCCTAGTCGTTTAGGCACATCGGCTTTGCCCGAACACTCCCCCTGAAGGCTTGTAATAGAGGGTAACGCTAGTACTTGCCCGATTTTCGAGGCGTAGCCTTATTGAATGTCAATTGAACTGCGCCTTGCTCTGGTGTTTGGCCTGCTTGGCCTAGCCACTGTGGCTGGGCTGGTTTGGCGAGCCAGAACCGGCAAAGCCAAGGCAGTTGTAGGCGGTCAAGTAATTGATCTAGCCGAGATTGGCGCAATCAAGAACGGCCAGCCGGTAACCAAATTTGGTCAGAAGGTTACGTTCTTGCAGTTTTCTAGTGAGTACTGCACCGCTTGTCGCCAGACCGCCAGACTCTATGGCGAACTTGAGCAGGTGCACCCAGAAATCCTGCACATTGAGGTTGACATCACAAACCGAGTTGACCTTGCCAATAAATTCAACATTCTTCAAACACCAACCACTTTGGTTCTTGATTCACACGGTCGTGTGACTTCAAGAATTGGTGGCGCAGTACAACAACAAACCATCGAACACGAGATAGGGACATTCGAAATCTAATGAGCGACTCAACTGAGCAGACACCAGCCGGTATCGACCCACGCGGCCCACGTTTTGGCGCGGCAATCACATCGGTGTTGTTGCTGATTACAGTTTTTCTTGCACTTGACCCAGCAACGCTTGGCGCAGCATTCGCAGTGCTTCTAGTGGTTACCGCATCGTTCGTGATTGGTGCGTTCTTTGGAAACTCAAAGCACCCATATGGTTTTCTTTTCAAGAAGCTAGTGCGCCCACGCTTGGCTGCGCCAAAGGAGCTTGAAGACCCACGCCCACCAAAATTTGCACAGCTTGTTGGTCTATTGGTTGCTGGAACCGGTGTGGTGCTTTACCTTGCTGGAGTTACCGGTGCACTAGTTTTTGCAGCGGGAGCGGCATTCATTGCAGCGTTTCTAAACGCAGCGTTTGCTTTTTGCCTAGGTTGCCAGATTTATGTTGGCCTGCAGCGCATTGGCCTAATTAAGAAGTTCTAATGCCAAAACTATTTAGCCAAAGCAATGGCACGACGCATCGCCGATCTAGCTCGTCTGCGATCTCCACAGGCGTCGTAGGCAAGGCTCAGATTAAACCAGGCGTGAAAATCGCTTTGGTTTTGTTCGGCGGCGGCACTCCACTTTGCAAATGCGGCGTCTGCTGAGGCACGAACAGCACGGCCGCTAGGTCTAGTTTCAATTCCTAGATCTGGCCAGGTACCCTCCGCTTCAACACGTTCAACAAGTCTTTGGGCAGCAAGTCCAAATTTGAGTTCTACAAAAATTACCAAGAGGCCCACAAGCGGAAACGCAAGAATCAAAGTGCCCATGATTTGCGCTACTAGGATTCCGGTAAGCAAAAGTGAGAACCCGGTATTTGCCAGCAGAATCACGTAGACCACAAGCAGCGCGGTCATTACCAGCGCACCGATTTTTGGTCGAGTCATTAGTTCTTTGAGTTGGCGTCTACTACTGATTGCAACCCAACGAACAAACCATGGGACTTAGCCGCCGTGCGGATGCTTAGTAGAACTCCGTGCACATATGAACTAATTGAAGAAACCTCGTGACTTACGGTCAGCACTTCGCTCTCGCCACCAAAGATGATGTCTTGCTTGGCTGAAACCCCAGCAAGGCGCAGGCTGTGAATTGGAACCCCTGCAACAACCTCGCCGCGAGCTTCTTGGCCAACCCCTGGAATCAATGGCTTGGTCATGCCGCTTCTTGATTCGGCAATCATTTCAGCAGTGCGAACCGCAGTACCCGATGGTGAATCAATTTTGCCTGCGTGGTGTGCCTCTACGATTTCGATTGAATCAAAATACTTGGCAGCCTGGGCAGCAAATGAACTTGCCAGCATTGAACCAATTGAGAAGTTTGGTACTACCAAAACTCCGGCTGCAGAGTTTGCTGAAACCTTCTTGGCTAGTTCAGCCAGCTTCGCTGCCGACCAACCGCTGGTACCAACCACAATCTTGATGCCGTTTTCCACGGCAAACTCGACTACCTGCTCGCTGACTTCAAGGCGGGTTACTTCAAAAATTACGTCGGCGCCCAGCGCTTCACTCAGCTGACTCTTTGAATCAAGAGCGGCGTGAAGCTGCAAATCTTGCGCAGCATCAATTAGCTCAAGGGCAAGCTTGCCCATACGGCCGGTGGCACCTACTACGGCAACTTTGATAGTCATGTTCTAATCCTAGTTTGATGGCCTAGATGAAGGCAGAGAAGGTTGACTCTTCCACGTCACCAACCGCAACAATGGAACGCTCACGTGCGACCAAATCCTTAGCCAAGTTCTGCACATCGGCAAGAGTCACTGAGTGCACGTGGCGCAGCGAGTCATCAAGATCAAAGAATTCGCCATTCACGATTTCGGCGCTGATTAGGCGATTCATTCTTGCCATGGTGCTCTCGTACTTAAGCGCCAAGCTGCCCGAAATGTTTCCCTTGGCTAGCTCAAGCTCGTCTTCGCGAATGCCATCGGTGGCAATTTTTTCAAACTCGGCAACCATCAACTTCGTCACCTCTGCGGTCTTTGCCGGTGAACATCCGGCATACAAACCAAAGTAGGCGGCGTCTGAATAACCCTGATTGAAAGAGTAAACCGAATAAGCCAAGCCGCGCTTTTCGCGAATCTCCTGGAACATTCTGGAACTCATGCCGCCACCGAGAACGGTGTTCAGAATTCCCATCGCGTAGCGACGCTCGTCGTCGGCAACCAAACCCTGCATACCAAGCAAAACGTTTGCCTGCGCAATTGGGCGCTTAATAACTTTTAGCGCGGTTCCACGAGAAATTTTTGCTGGCTCAAGCAATCTTCGCTCAACCGGTGTGGCTGGCTTATTTAGATCCCAGCCAGCTTCAACTAGTGCGTTTTCAACAAGTTGAATTAGTGCGCCGTGTTCAACTCCGCCGGCCGCGGCAATTACCAAATCTTGTGGGCGATAGTTTGCCTGATAGTGAGCCCAGACTGCATCACGGGTTACCGCAGTGATGGTTTCGTTGGTACCGCCAATTGGCCTACCGAGTGCGTGGTCACCCAGCACTGCTTCGGCGAATGCCTCGTGAGCTACGTCTTGAGGATCGTCGTCGTTCATCGCCAACTCTTCAAGAATTACAGTGCGTTCATTCTCAAATTCTTTTGCGTCAATCAATGACGAGGTGAGCATGTCACCGATTACATCTACTGCCAGCGGCAGGGCTGAGTCTTGAACTCGTGCGTAGTAACTGGTGTGCTCTTTGCCGGTAGATGCATTTGATGAGCCACCCACAGAGTCAAAGGCCACCGCAATATCTAGCGCAGTGCGCTTTTTGGTTCCCTTGAACAGCAAGTGCTCAAGGAAGTGTGTTGAGCCGTGGTGGCCATCGGTTTCGTCTCTAGAACCAACCGCAACTGAGAATGAGATAGATACGCTCTGAGCGCCAGGCATGTGTTCTGTTAAAACGCGAACACCGCTTGGGAGGATAGTGCGGCGAACCGTACTACCTCCCGAAGCGGTGAACGAAAGGTCGTTCTGATCTAGCGGAAATAAAATTTCACTCATTGCTAAACCAGAACTTTCTTTTTAATTACTCTTCGTCAGATGCGGCTGCATCGCCTTCAACAACAGGTGCAAGTGAAAGCTTGCCACGGTCATCGATCTTGGTGATTTCAACCTGAAGCTTCTGGCCAACCTCAAGAACGTCTTCAACGTTCTCAACGCGCTTGCCAGCCATCTTCTTTAGTTCAGAGATGTGCAACAGACCATCTTTTCCAGGAACTAGTGAAACGAAAGCACCAAAGGTAGCTAGCTTCACAACGGTTCCTAGGAAACGCTCGCCAATCTCAGGAACGTGAGGGTTTGCAATTGCGTTAACAGCAGCCTTAGCAGCTTCTGCTGAAGGCCCATCGGTTGCACCAATGTAAACAGTTCCGTCATCTTCGATTGAGATGTCAGCGCCAGTGTCTTCCTGGATCTGGTTGATCATCTTGCCCTTAGGGCCAATAACCTCACCGATCTTGTCAACTGGAATCTTCACAGCGATAACGCGTGGAGCAGTTGGAGCCATTTCATCTGGCTCAGAAATTGCCTGTGACATCACGTCAAGAATGGTTAGACGTGCTTCCTTTGCTTGGGTAAGTGCACCAGCAAGAACTGATGCAGGAATACCGTCAAGCTTGGTGTCTAGCTGAATAGCGGTGATGAAGTCGCGAGTACCGGCGACCTTGAAGTCCATGTCGCCAAGTGCATCTTCGGCGCCAAGGATATCGGTGATTGCTGCGTACTGAACCTTGCCATCAACGGTGTCAGAGATTAGACCCATTGCGATACCAGCAACTGGAGCGCGCAGAGGCACACCAGCGTTTAGCAGTGCAAGAGTCGAAGCACAAACAGAACCCATAGAGGTTGAACCGTTTGAACCAAGAGCCTCAGATACCTGACGGATTGCGTATGGGAAGTCCTCGCGCTTTGGCAGAACTGGAACCAACGCACGCTCAGCAAGAGCACCGTGACCAATCTCGCGACGCTTTGGAGTACCCACGCGGCCAACTTCACCAGTTGAGTAAGGCGGGAAGTTGTAGTTGTGCATGTAGCGCTTTGAAGTCACTGGGCTCAGTGAGTCAATCTGCTGCTCCATCTTCAACATGTTCAAGGTGGTGATACCAAGAATCTGAGTCTCACCGCGCTGGAAAATTGCTGAACCGTGAACACGAGGAATTACTGCAACCTCTGCATCAAGGGTACGAATGTCACGAAGACCACGACCATCGATACGGATGTTTTCCTTAAGCACGCGAGTACGCATGATCTTCTTGGTCACTGACTTGTAAGCCGCTGAGAACTGAGCCATCTGCTCTTCTGAAAGCGCAGCTTCCATCTTCTCTTTGGTTGCAGCCTTCAGTGCATCGTCTGCATCCTGACGCTCTACCTTGTCAGCAATCTGGTAAACCTTTGCAAGTTCCGCACCAGCTGATGCCTCAACCGCAGCGAATACTTCGTCGGTGTATGGCAAGAAGGTTGGGTACTCAGCAGTTGGCTTTGCAGCAACTGCAGCTAGGTCAGCCTGAGCCTTTACAAGTGCCTTAATGAATGGCTCTGCAGCCTCAAGACCTTCAGAAACAACTTCTTCTGATGGAGCCTTTGCGCCTGCAGCGATTAGGTCCATTGCGTTTTCTGAAGCTTCTGCTTCAACCATCATGATTGCAACGTCTTCAACGCCGTTCTCAACAATTACGCGACCAGCAACAACCATGTTGAATACTGCGCGCTCTAGCTGAGAGTGCTTAGGGAAACCAACCCACTGACCGTCGATAAGCGCAACACGCACACCACCGATAGGACCAGAGAATGGCAAACCAGCAAGCTGAGTTGACATTGAAGCTGCGTTGATTGCAACTACGTCATACATTTCGTCAGGCTCAATTGCCCAAACGGTAACTACAACCTGAATTTCGTTGCGTAGTCCATCAACGAATGATGGACGTAGCGGACGGTCAATCAAACGACAAGCAAGAATTGCCTCGGTTGATGGACGACCTTCGCGACGGAAGAAGCTTCCAGGAATGCGGCCAGCCGCATACATGCGCTCTTCAACGTCAATAGTTAGTGGGAAGAAGTCGAACTGATCTTTTGGCTGCTTGCTTGCAGTGGTAGCCGAGAACAGCATGGTCTCTTCGTCGATGTAAACCGCAGCTGCACCCTGTGCCTGCTGAGCTAGTCGACCGGTTTCGAAGCGAATAACACGCTTACCGAACTTGCCGTTATCGATAACGGCTTCTGTTGCTTTGATTTCTGGACCTTCCATGGTCCCTCCTCTTTTATCCTCATTGCACAAAATGTGCGCGAACGAAGACGGCAAGATAATTGCCCGTATTTTTTGAGGGATGCCCTGGTCTGCAGTAATAAAACTTGAATCTCTTGATCAAGGTCTACAACCGAAGACCAGCAAACCTGCCGTCTTGGTACCCCTCTAGGGTATCAGCCACCCCCGAAAAGGGCTAGAGTCAGCCTGAACTTCAGGTTAAAAGGAAAAACCCCGCCGAAGCGGGATTTTTCAGGAAAATTACTAGCGGCATTTGCCGAAGGCAAAATTATAAATATTGCCCGTGGACTGCGTCGATTTATCGACGTAGTCCCAGGCGCTCGATAAGCGCACGGTAGCGGTTGATGTCTACACCCTGAAGGTAGCCAAGTAGACGACGACGCTGACCAACTAGGATCAACAGTCCACGACGTGAGTGGTGGTCGTGCTTGTGCTCTTTTAGGTGCTCAGTTAGGTCCTTGATGCGCTGGGTTAGTACAGCGATCTGAACTTCAGGAGAACCAGTGTCGCCTGGCTTAGTTGCGTACTCGTTGATGATTGCAGTCTTTACTGCTGCGTCTAGTGCCATTTCTGGTCCCTTTTCTAACTTACTGCGCGGCGCTTAAAACGGGCTGTTTTGGCTCTCTTTATCCGCGGCCGATACACGGCAACCTCACAACTCTAGCCGAATTTAGGCTTTGGCGCTAGGTGAGGCTTTTTGCTTGCTTGGCAGCAGGGTCACCACGAAGGTGAAAAACGGCAACCAGCTGAGCAGAAGCCACCAGGCTCCGAACCCGGCATCACGCATTCGGCGCACCATTGCGGTCAGTAGCGGAATTCCGTAGATGAAACCAACCACATTGCTGATTGGGGTTGCATAGATGCTCTCGAGCAATGCTGCGTTGACAAGGTCAAGGTTCAAATTTGCAGGGTCGGCCTCAAGTGCAGCTGCCAGGGCGTCGGCCGCCTCAGTGCTTGCCGGAATAATCATTTGCTCGATCGTGCCCACCACGATGCTCAGCAAAACGGTGAACAGTACGAAGTACCAGTATTCGCGACGCGAGGCCACTCCTCTGAAGTTCACGAACTTTTTGAAACCAACACCGATAGCGCCGGCAAACGTCAACTTTTGATTTTCCATGTTTTCAGTCTAGACAGGCAAAAGCCCCAACCAGCCATGGAGAGATAGGTTGGGGCTGCCTGCAACTACCTAGGGGGTTGTAGTTGTTGGTGCTGGAGATGAAGTTTGGTTTGGGTCTACCTGAAATTGGCCGCCCTTGTCACCATCGCGGTCGCCATCAAAGTCATCGTGACCTGGCTTTGGCGGACGCTGACCATCGGCTGGCGGTCTGTGATCGCCATCGCGATCGAACTCTTCGGCGAAACCTGGGCCATCCTGATGCGGCAATACGGTCTTGGCAGCTACTACCCCGCCGGTGAATGCCGCGCCGATAGCTAGCGCAGAACCTACTGAGATTGCAGTCACCTTTGCGGCACGAGTGCCCATCCAGTTGCGAATGCGTGATTCTTTTACTTCTTCAACGACGTATGCGTCATTGGTTGGGTTTTCGTTCTTTGCCATTTTTACTTTCTAGTCTTCGTATTCTTCGTTGTCATCGTCATTTTCACGAGATTCGTGACGATCTTCATATGAGTTTTCGCCGTCATCGCTTTCACGAGTCTTGTAGGTTCCTAGGTTTGAACCGGTTTGTGCTCCACCAGCTGATGGAGTTGCACTCGAAGTGTTTCCAAATGCATTGCTTGATAGTGCCGGCAATTCAATTGCGGCGGAATTCTTTTTTGGCTTGGTCTGCTCAAATGGAACAGCAACGATTGGACTTGAGATATCTGAGACCGTAGCGTTGGTCACCTGATTGGCATCAACAACTTCAATTGCGTCTGGCTGAGCAGAATCAGCAGCGGTCACCACTACCGAGTCGGCCGATGACTGATTCTCGGTCGCTGCATCCGCCTCAAGTACCTGAGCGAATGCCCCACTACCCACTACCGCACCAAGTGCAACTAGACCAAGGGCAGCAATGCCGCGACCACGCTTTTTATTGCTGGTGCGAAGTGGCTTCTCGTATACGTACGGGCTGTTGTTGTTTTCCATACCTTTACAGTGGCAGTGCACAATGTGCGAACCCCTAAAAAGGCCTGAGTGTTACCTGTGAGAAATTAGGCCGTAATTCCTAGGATTTTGCGGACCTTGACTAGGTCACGGTTGATCTCCTCAACCAAATCCTCTACGCCGTTGAACTTTGCCGCCGGGCGGATGAAGTCAATGAACTCAAGGGTCACAACCTTGTCATAGAGGTCTACATCGTCACGATCAAGTATGTGAGACTCCACCAATCGAGGCACCGCTTGAAATGTCTCATTGATACCTACCGAGTGCGCGGCAGGATATCGGTGGCCGTCAACTTCTAGCCAACCGGCGTAGACGCCATCAAGCGGAAGGTAGCCCTCGCAATCGCGAGCCATGTTTGCAGTTGGAAAACCAATGCTTCGGCCAATCTTGAGTCCGTGCTCGATGATGCCGACACAGGTGTGTACGTGGCCCAACATGTCTTGAGCTTTGCGCACTTCACCCAGATCAAGGAGCTCGCGAATTGTGCTGCTGGAAATCTTTTGACCGTTTATTTCGGCACTGGCAATTACGCGGACTTCAAAGCCAAGTTGTTGCCCCAAGTCGTGCAGAGTGTGAACGTCACCGCTGCCCTTGTGTCCGAACTTAAAGTCCTCGCCGACCAAAACGATTTTTGCGTTCAGGCCATCAACCAAAATCTGCTGCACGAATTCTTCTGGACTGAGTTTTGCCAGGGCTTCGTCAAAAGCCAAGGTCAGCAGAACATCTATTCCTGTTTTTTCAATCAGGTCGTGTTTTTGGTTTGGACCAATAAGAGGCAACTTGCAGTTGTGAGGATTAAGCAGAGCATCTGGGTGGCGATCAAAAGTTACAACCACAGACTGGAGCGCGTGCTCATCGGCAGCTGACTTCAATGCTCCAATAAGTCTTTGGTGACCCTTGTGAATGCCATCGAATTTTCCAACTGTTACGGCACTCGGAGCAAAGCCTCCGGCGGCGTCAGAAATCTTGGTGATTGAATGCATTATTTCTTGCCCGTCTTTCTGAGCCACAGCAATCCAAGAATAGGTAGCAAGAGTGGAACATAGCCATAACCTTGCCCAAACTTAGACCAAACCGATGGGTGCGCGAAAAGCTCCGGGTGCGTGTAACTCAAAACACCAACTGAAAGTACGCCAACTAATTCAAAAGAAACCGTAATCAGCGCGGTTTTACGAAGGTGACTCTTGGCAAGAGCGATAGTAGCTACTACGTAGACGACTGCTGCCAACGCTGAAAGCGAATAGGCAATCGGCGCCTCATCAAATTTGCGAAGCAATTGATAAATTGCTCGGGCTGATGCCGAAACCGCAAAGACCGCATAGACCGCAATTAGTAGACGGCCAACGCCCAGTGACTTTGGCTTGGTTGACATGAACCTAAGCCTAACAAGGCTGGACTAAAGGACTATTCCGCAGGCAGTTCGGTTGGTGTAGCTAGGCCGGTTCTGGCCACATCTAGCGATTCAAAACGCACACGCTCAGGCAGCGGGTTGAAGTTTGAAGCGGCCAGCACACCCTGGCTGTCTAGTCGAAGCAAGAACAAAGCACTGGCATGCTTTAGCAAAGTGTCTTCGCCACATGCGTAAAGGTAGACAGGGAAGATTGCCTGATATGGCTGTGCGGCTTCGTTCAAACCTTCTTGAGCGGTTGGTTTGATTTTTGAATCAAGGCTGAAAGTCACCGATGCGCCATTCTTTTTTGGCACCAGCTGAGAACCAGCGGAAGAAATTCCAAGGTTATCGGCGGTGGCCAACTTTTGCTCGCCGGTTTCGGAATCGGTGGCGGTAATTAGCGATACTGCATAAAGCCCCGCGTTAAGCACCTGGCTATTTGGCATGATTGCAACCTCACCCTCGGCAAGTGGGTTAAAAGCTACGCCTTCCTGGGCTTTAATTCCGGCGCCAGAAATGTCCTGCTTTAGCGATGTCATCCATGATTGAAGTGCACTCAATGAATTTTGATCGGCTGTTTTACGAATGGTGATTGCAAGGTCTGGAAACACGGTACCGGCGTTGTCCTCTGCAATTTGTGCGTCATTCCAATTTGTTATTTCACCATTCAAAATTGCCGCCAAAGTTTCTGGCTTGAGGTTAAGCGAGCTGGAATCGGCAAGTTGGAAGGCAACGGCTGCTGCATCAAGTGCAAATGGCACCGCAAAGTTTGGCTTGCAGACGGCAGCATCCGCCGGGTAACTCGAAACAAGCATGTCACTTGGCGAACCAGCCTCAGCGGTAGTCAATGACATCGCAGGTAGCGGATCAACGCAGGCATACTGCAGAGAGTCAGCCCACTGTGCTGCCGGGTCTTGCATTTCATCTGGGTAAGAAACGGTTATGTCACCAAGTTCGCAGGTGTAGCTCTGCTCAAGAATCTGAGCGGCAACATCAGGTGGCATAGGTGGGTCACAGGCGGTGAGATTAAATGACAAAACCATCGCACTGATCGTTGCGATGATGCCTCTGGTGAATTTGCTTTTAGCCATTGCCTGTTCCTGCTCGTTTTTTTTGACTTGAAAAGCGTGGCTGCCAGTTACCCAGCAGCCACGCCCAACAAAGCGGTTATTACTTGTCGCTGATTGTTGCGATCTGAGCTAGTGCAGCGTTCTTCAACTTAGTTGGAAGAGCTACATAACCTAGACCAGCACCCTTGGTTGGGATACAGCTTGAAACTACGTACTTGAACCAACCCTCAACAGCAGCTGCCTTGGTGGTTGTGCCACCTTTTGGAGCAAGACCGTAGGTCACGATGGTCAACTGGTAAGCGCCCTTGATCTTCTTGGTGAAGTCAATGGTCAGGGTGCCATCGGTTGCAGCGTTTGAAGAGTCAACCACTGTGGTCTGACCGGCAAGGAACTTTGCACCGTTAGCCGCAGTTGGAGCAACATAGTCTCCGTTTGCGTTCTTTAGTGATGCGTAAGCAACCTTTGCTGAAACTGCGTCTGATAGGTCAAAGTAACCGAAGGCGTACTTGGTGCTCTGAACCTTGTCTGCAAGAACTGATGAAGTTGCCTTCACGGTAGCAGTTGTGTTTGTTGCCTTGATCTGCGGGCCAAGGTCCTTGCTCTTTGTCCAACCAGCAGCTGGAACGTTCTGTAGCAAGTAGTTGGTCACGTTCTCTGTGGTGCCTGATGCATCACGGTAGAAAGTAAGAATTCTCTTTGCAGGAAGGGTCTTGCCTGGGTTCAACTTGGCAATTGCCTTGTCGTTCCACTTTGCAATGGTTCCCTTAAGAATTCCAGATACGGTTGCTGCATCTAGCTTTAGGTTCGCAGGTAGCCCTGAGTTCTTGTTGTATGCAAATACAACCGGTCCACCAAGAAGTGGAATGGTCACGTATGAAGACGGCTTGGTCTCAGTTGAACCGTAGGTACCGTCAGTTGCAGCCCAGTCAACATTGCCCTTAGCGAATTCGCTGCGGCCGGTTCCTGAACCAGTTGATGTGTAAGTTACGGTGTCGTTTGAGGCTGGGTCATAGTGTGACAAGCAGTACTGAAGAGCACCGTTTGCAAATGATGAACCTTTACCTGCAATTGCGTCAGCAGCAAATGCTGGTGTTGCTGTTACGGTTAGGCCAAGAACTGCAACTACTGCAGCTGCCTTGGCGTAGAACTTCTTGTTCATTTTTCTCCTAGTTAGTTGTCTTTGAGTGACGTGTTAATCAAATAACCGCCCTGAAAACTGCTGGATACTTTGCGGTGGCCTGCTTGAAAACTTAAAGTGAACAAATGGTGTTGGTTTTAGCCGAAGTGGCCGTTTACATAATCGTTTGTTCTTGAGTCGATTGGTTGGTTAAAGACCTGCTCGGTTTCGCCAAACTCCACTACCCCGCCAGGGACATTGTCGTCGGCTAAGAAGAAAGCGGTTTGATCCGATACGCGCTGAGCTTGCTGCATGTTGTGTGTCACGATGACGATGGTCATTGATTCGGAAAGCTCCTGAATGGTCTCTTCAATGCGACGAGTTGAGCCTGGGTCTAGAGCAGAACAAGGCTCATCCATCAAAAGCACGCGTGGGTCCATTGCTAGCGACCTAGCAATACAAAGACGTTGCTGCTGACCACCAGAAAGCGAAAGCGCTTGATCATTCAAACGGTCTTTGACTTCGTTCCAGATAGAAGCACGGCGAAGAGAGGTTTCAACCAATTCATCTGGGTTTGCGTTCTTACGACCGGAAAGCTTTAGGCCACTGATGACGTTTTCACGAATAGACATGGTCGGGAACGGGTTTGGCTTCTGAAAAACCATGCCAATCTTGATGCGCACATCAACGGCATTCATCTTTGGATCGTAGATGTCTTGACCGTCTAGCAAAACAGAACCAGCAAGACCAGCTGAAGGAATAAGTTCGTGCATTCGGTTTAGCGTGCGCAAGAAAGTTGACTTGCCACAGCCAGAAGGGCCAATAAGCGCGGTGACCTTATTCGCCGGAAAGGTAAGGCTCACATCTTGCAGCACCTGACGCTCGCCAAACCAAACGCTGATGTTTTCAGCACTCAGGCTCGAAGCAGTTTCCTGAAACTTTGTCATTATTTAGCCTTCTTGATTTTGCTTGCCGATGTTTTCTTAGCGCGGCCCAAGATACGGGCCATGCCAAACAGGAGTCCAACCAGTGTCAACAGCACAAGCGCCGCTCCCCAGGCTCGTGCCTGAGAGGTGTCATAAAGCGAGCCAAGGAAGCCGTAGACGAAGGTTGGCAAGGTTGCAATACCGCCAGAGAACGGGTTGAGGTTGGTGCTGTTGTTTGCATTGATTGTCAAAATAAGTGGCGCGGTTTCACCGACCACACGAGCCAAGCCAAGTAGTAGCGCGGTGATGATTCCGCTCTTGGCTGCTGGCAGAATCACCTGGAAAAATGCGCGATAGTTTGGCGCACCAAGAGCAAGGGCCGCCAAGCGCAAGTCACTTGGTACCAGTCGCAACGCTTCCTCGGCAACACGGGCAACGGTTGGCAACATCAGAGGGAACAGAGCGAGGGCTCCGGTAAAGCCAGATCTCTCAAAGTTGGCAAAGCCCATGAATGACAAGATAAACAAACCGGCAACCACAGATGGTAAACCACTCAGCGCCTGAGTAACAGTGCGCACTACCCCGGTCAACTTTGAGTTGGATTGGGTTAGGTAAACCGCCATGGCGATGCCTAGAGGAACAGCAGCGATGGTGGTCATGGAAACAATAATTAGCGTTCCAAGAATTGCGTGCCCAACGCCACCGTACTCAAGCGAGGTTGTGGTGCTGACGTATTTATTGTTTTGGTAAATGAAGTGCGGGCTCATTGCTGCAGAGCCCTGCATGACCACTGAAACCAAAACCGATACCAGTAGCACTAAGACCGTTGCCGAAAAGAAAATTACAAACAGAATAAGTAGGCCGTCTTTGATTCCGCGGGCGCCCTGGCGCTTGAAGGCAATTGTGCAAACCGAAATAAGTTGCAGCGGCAAGAAAATCAGCAGCAACGCAAGCGAGAAGTCCATTCCGGTAAGAATTGCAAGAATTACCGAAATTGCAGCTGGCAGAATCGAACCAATCAAAATGTCGAGGTTGCCTGCAACGCTTTGGTTTGCCCACGGCTGACGTGAAATAGTTTTTGACATTATCGGTTGCGCCCCGCTGCTCTGCTCACGATTACGTTGGCTAGACCATTGATAATTAGCGTGACGATAAAGATAACCAGACCGGCGGCCATCAAGCCTTCAAACTCTTTTTCGGTAGCTTCGCCGAATCGTGAAAGAATCCACGATGCAACAGCGCCACCGTGAGGCTCCAAGATCTGGTACCAGTTGATGTCAAACGTAAGTTGCAGAACGTAAAGAATAGCCACGGTCTCACCAATTGCTCGACCAAGCCCAAGCAGAATTCCACCCACGATACCCGGGGCCGAAGTTGGAAGAATTACTCGGGAAAATACCGAGAAGCGGCTACCGCCAAGCGCAAGCGCACCGTTAATCAAACCGGAATCTGTCTGGCTAAAGATTTCTCTGGTGACTGAGGTAATGATTGGCACAATCATCACGGCAACAATCCAGCCGGCGATGAATGGAGAGTCAATGTAAGTTGGCTCATCGCCGGTAATTTGAAATAGCGGAATGAAACCGAGAGTTTGGTTGAGCAGCTTTGCCCAGTTTGCAGCCACTGGTGCGAATGACAGCAAGCCCCACAGGCCAATCACTACAGAAGGAAGGGCTGCAAGTAAGTCAATTAGCGTGGTAGCAATTTTGGCAAGGCGCTGAGGCAACATAAATACGATTGCATAAGCTGCCGAGATTGCCATTGGTGTTGCAATCAAAATTCCAAGGAAGGCAACCTGCAGCGAACCCCAGATCATGGGACCAAGTTGCATTACAGGCGGATCCGATTCAACGTCCCAGGTGTTTCCGTAAATGAAAGCCGGCCCCTGCTGCTGAATTGCTGGCCACGCCTTGGCAAAGAGGAATACCAAAATTAGGGCTACCAAAATAAAGGCAAAGTTGGACGCAATTGTTGTAGTTCTAAAGAACCATTTATCGCCGGTAGAAAGTGGGCCAACCGAGAGCTTGCGGCGCTCTGGCTGAATGTCTACTTGGCGGTTTGGCATGCCTCAATCATCAGCAGGCCGGGTGAAGAGAACCTTTTCAGATAGTGAACGGCAGGTGAATAACTGCCGTAAAAACTAGTAAATCCCCGTCCAGATCTGGCTCATTCGAACCAGCATCACCGCTACGGTTAGGGCGGCAACGGCCAAAACAAAGGTTGACCATCGGGTTCGCTCGATCAGCGACCAAAAGACCGCGGCCACCGGAATCATCATGGCCACAATGAGGTAGGCAAAGAATTCCACGGTGTCTTGTTTGGCCTGCTGACCTGCAATTACCAAAACGATTGAGGCTATTAGTTGCACCACCAGACCAAACTGCACCAGGGCAAGCGCACCGATAGAGATTGCAGATGGCTTGCGCTTAGCCAATGCCAGAATCACACACAGCACACCAAAACCGGTGGCAAGCCAGAGTTGAGCTTGGTACAACCAATCAATCATTTTCTTGAACCTCACTAAAGACCACTAAAGATTTCACGTCTTTTCCGGAAACGGTGAGCATGGCAATCAACTTGCCGGTTTCGTCGACGCCTGCAAAAGGTTCGGCGGCTTCACCGTTAGCTTTTAGGCGCTTGCCGTGACGTAAATCAATAACATCCTGGCCGCTTAGAGTGCGCACAAAGAACTGCTGCTTGGCAGCCTCAGAAATATCCAATACCGAAAGAGTTTCTGGGGTTAGGTCGGTTAGAGACTGCGCCTGATCAATCGAGTAGCTACCGATTCTGGTTCGGCGAAGTGAAGTTAGGTGGCCGCCAACCTGCAAGGCAGCGCCAAGGTCTCTGGCCAGAGCACGAATGTATGTGCCAGATGAACAATCAACCACAACCTCAACGTCTAAAAAGGTTTGACCTTCAACTTCGGTGAATTTTGGCTCACCAATGATTTCAAACTTTGAAATGGTGACTGGGCGTGCGGCAAGTTTTACCTCGTCACCCGAACGAACCTTGGCATATGCACGCTCGCCGTCAACCTTGATTGCACTTACCGAGCTTGGTACCTGTTGAATCTCTCCACGAAATTCCTGAAGTGCAGATTCAATTGCGTTTTTATCTAGAGATTTGATTTTTTGTGATTCGGCTACCGATGTGAATTCAGATTCTTTGTCATCGGTGATGGTTTGCGCACCAAGGCGAATGGTTGCGTAATAAGTTTTGTCTTCGCCAACCAAAAAAGTTAGCAACTTGGTGGTCGAGTTAATGCCAAGCAATAGCAGGCCGGTTGCCATAGGGTCTAGAGTTCCGGCGTGACCTACTCGCCTGGTTCCTGCAATCTTGCGCAGCTTGGCGACTACATCGTGACTTGTCCAGTCGGATGGCTTGTCGATTAGAACCAAACCGGAAGTCATTTACTGCTCAGAGTCCTCTGAGTCTGCATCTGCCGGGTCAACGATGATCTTTGGTTCCTTATAAGGATTGGCCTCGCCAGCCCACTTTGCCTCAGAGGCAAGTCGGGCAACTTCGGCATCGCGATTGCGCGCCTCGGCAAGAAGGTCATTCATGTGAGCTGCGGTCTCTGGAATCTCGTCAAGTACGAACTCTACGGTTGGAGTTAGACGTACGTTTAGGTTGTGGCCAACCTCACGGCGAATCACTCCACGATTACGCTCAATAATTTCTGCGCTGCGCTGCTTGTCTTCTGGAGTTCCGTAAACGGTGTAGTAGATGGTTGAGTGCTGCAAATCTGGAGTTACTTTGACATCGGTAATGGTGACGAAGCCCAGGTCAGAATCTTTAACAGCGTTGGCAAGCGCCTCGGCTACTAAAACCTTGATTCGTTCCGCCAGTTTCCTGGAGCGGGCTACGTCAACCATTCCCTAATCCTTATGTCAAATAACTAGACGCGAGGCTTCTCGCGCATTTCGAATGTCTCAATGATGTCTTCAAGCTCAAGCTCGTTGTAACCAGCAAGACCGATACCACACTCGAAGTCAGTCTTAACTTCGGTTGCGTCATCCTTGAATCGCTTTAGCGATTCGATCTTTAGGTTGTCTGCAATTACCTTGCCTGCGCGAAGGACGCGGGCTGAAGAGTTGCGCTTGATTGAACCAGAGCGAACGATGGAACCAGCAATGGTTCCAACCTTTGAAGACTTGAACAGCTCGCGTACCTCTGCGGTACCCAACTGGTGCTCTTCGTACTCTGGCTTGAGCATGCCCTTAAGAGCCTTCTCAATGTCATCAAGTGCTGCATAGATAACTGAGTATTGACGAATGTCAACGCCTTCGCGATCTGCGCGTTCCTTAGCCTTGTTGTCAGGCTTAACGTTGAAGCCAATGATGATTGCGCTGTCAACGGTTGCAAGGTTAACGTCAGACTCGGTAATTGCACCAACACCACGGTGGATGATGCGCAACTGTACTGAGTCGTCAACTTCAATCTTGAGCAATGAGTCTTCAAGTGCTTCAACGGCACCCGATACGTCACCCTTGATGATGAGGTTGAGTGATTCAACCTTTCCGTCTTCAAGTGCCTTGGTGAAGTCTTCGAGGCTAACGCGCTTGCGAGTCTTAGCAAGCAATGCGTTGCGGTCGGCAGCTTCACGCTTCTCGGCGATCTGACGTGCCTGGCGCTCATCTTCGGTAACCACAAAGGTGTCACCCGCACGAGGAACAGACTGCAGACCAAGTACCTGAACCGGACGGCTAGGCGCCGCAGCTTCAACTGCGATTCCGTTCTCGTCAAACATTGCACGTACGCGACCATGAGCAGCACCGGCAACGATTGAGTCACCAACACGCAACGTACCTGACTGAATCAGAACAGTTGCAACTGAACCGCGACCCTTGTCAAGGTTGGCTTCAATGGCAACACCACGAGCGTCCTTGTTTGGGTTAGCGCGCATGTCAAGAGCAGCATCAGCAGTCAAAAGCACTGCGTCTAGAAGGTCCTTGATGCCCTTACCGGTCAACGCAGAAACGTCAACGAACATCACGTCACCACCGTATTCTTCAGCAACGAGGTTGAACTCGGTTAGCTGCTGACGAATCTTGGCAGGGTTTGAACCTTCTTTATCGGTCTTGTTAACTGCAACAACAATTGGCACACCAGCAGACTGAGCGTGATTCAACGCTTCAATGGTCTGTGGCATAACGCCGTCGTCGGCTGCAACAACCAGAATCGCTACGTCAGTAACCTGAGCACCACGTGCACGCATAGCGGTAAACGCCTCGTGACCCGGTGTATCAATAAAGGTAATCGCGCGGTCAACATCTTCGTGCTCAACGTGTACCTGGTAAGCACCAATGTGCTGAGTAATTCCACCAGCTTCGCCAGCGATTACGTTTGAGTTTCTAATGCTGTCAAGCAATCGGGTCTTACCGTGGTCAACGTGACCCATAACGGTTACAACCGGCGGACGTGCAATTAGATCTTCTTCGTCATCGTCGTAGTCAGTTGATACATCAAGACCAAAGCCTTCGAATAGCTCACGCTCTTCGTCTTCTGGAGATACAACTTCAATCTTGTAACCAAGCTCTTCTCCAAGAATCTGGAAAGTCTCTTCGTCTAGTGAAGCTGTAGCTGTAGCCATTTGACCAAGTGCAAATAGCACGGTGATCAGCTGGCCAGCTGTGGTGTCAATCTTGTCGGCGAAGTCCTGAATAGAAGAACCGCGACGCAAACGCAGAACGGTAGTACCGTCACCGCGTGGAACGATTGCACCACCAAGTGATGGTGCGTTTGTACGCTGTTCAAACTCTTCGCGCTTTGCACGCTTTGACTTACGAGCCTTGCTCTGACCGCGAGCACCGCCCTTACCGAATGCACCTGCGGTTCCACCGCCAACGCCGCGACCGCGACCGCCACCAGGACCGCCGCCCGGACGAGTGAAACCACCCGCACCAGGTGCGCCACCAGGAGCACCGCCACCAAAACCTGGACGAGGTGCGCCAGAGAATCCACCCGGACGACCAGCGCCACCGGCACCAGCCGGACGACCTGCTCCACCTGGGCGACCAGCACCACCAGGACCACCGGCACCAGCCGGACGGCCTGCACCACCTGGGCGAGGTGCGCCTGGGCGACCCATGCCTTGAGATGGAGAGAAAGGATTATTTCCGGGGCGAGAAACCGGACGAGGAATTCCCATGCCCTGTGCAGATGCAAATGGGTTGTTTCCCGGACGAGGAATTCCTGGAGTTGATGCGCTCGGTGTAGCCGGTGCCGCAGGAGCCTTAGCTGCCGGAGCAGCAGGTGCAGCTGGAGCCGCAGGTGCATCATCGGTTGATTTTGCAGCTGCCTTTTTTGCAGCCGGTGCCGCAGGTGCGGCCGGTGCAGGAGCTGCTGAAGTTTCTTCTACCGGTGCGTCAGCCTTAGCCGCAGCCTTTTTAGCAGGAGCCTTTTTAGGCGCCTCTTCTTTTGGCTTTGCATCCGGGAATGCTTCTCGAAGTTTTTTTGCAACTGGCGGAGCGATTGTTGATGAACCGCTCTTTACGAACTCACCAAGTTCCGCAAGTTTGGCCAAAGCAACCTTGGAATCGATTCCAAGTTCTTTAGCAATGTCGTATACGCGTGGAAGCGCCACTTATTTCTCCTGTCTGGGGCCTTCCCCTAGACAGGGCAGGCCGTTAAAGCTGTTGGGTACTCATTTCGAGTTACTCATTTTTTGCCAACATCGTTTCTGCCTGTTCTTTAGTGATTACAAGACCTGATGAATCAAGCTGCTTGTTTAGTTTCAACGCTCTGCCGAAGGCATTTCGCTGGATAGCTAGGTTCAAACAGTCTGAACTTGGGTGAATCCAAGCGCCTCTGCCGGGCATATTCTTTTGGTGATCAAAAGCCAAAACTTCGGAATTTGAAACAATTCGCAAGAGATCTGCACGCTGAGAGCGCTGGCGACAACCAACGCAGGTTCGATTCATTCTAACCCCTGAACTACCCCTTTAGATAGGGGCTATTCGTCCTCGAGGATGCTGTCCGGCTGAATATCGATCTTGGCGCCGGTTAGTTTGGCGGCCAGACGGGCATTTTGCCCCTCTTTACCAATAGCCAGCGATAGCTGGAAGTCAGGCACCAATACTCGAACCGACTTTGTAGCCGCATCTAGCATGAACGAGCTTGAGACCTTGGCCGGTGATAGCGCCTGGGCCACAAAAGCCGGGAGGTCATCGGAGTAGTCAACAATGTCAATCTTCTCGTCGTTCAGTTCAGTCTGGACCGCGCGAACTCGCTGACCCAATTCACCGATACATGAACCCTTGGCATTTACACCTGGCTCGTGAGCGCGTACGGCAATCTTGGTGCGGTGACCGGCTTCGCGAGCAAGCGAAACAATCTCAACTACACCGCTGGCAATTTCTGGAACTTCCATTGCAAAAAGCTTGCGAACCAAAGATGGGTGGGTGCGTGAAACGGTAACCATTGGGCCACCCTTGGTGCCCTGGTTCACTGCGGTTACGTAAACGCGAATGCGCTTTCCGTGTGAGTAGTCCTCGCCCGGCACCTGCTCTTCGGGAGGCATGATCGCCTCGATTGTACCCAGGTCAACGTAAACCATGTATGGCTTCTGGCCCTGCTGAATTACACCGGCAACGATGTCGCCCTCTTTGCCCTTGAACTCGCCAAGCAAAGTTGCGTCGTTGATTGAACGAATGCGCTGCGCAATAACTTGCTTTGCAGCACCGGCCGCAACGCGACCAAAGTTTTCTGGAGTGGCCTCGGTCTCGCCAATCTTGTTGCCTTCTTCATCAAGCACAGGCACGTGAATGGTGACGTGACCGGTTGAACGATTAAGTTCTGCGCGAGCCTCTGGCGCCTTAACGGCGTCGCGATCGAAAGATTTTGGTGCTGGCTTTGTGCCTGCAGCTGGCTCTGCCTTCGCAATCATCTTAACGTAGGCGGCAAGAATCGCTTCTTCGATTACAGAAACGAGCTCGTTGAAAGGAATTTCAGCTTCACGCTCGAGGACCCTTAGAACACTTAGATCGATGTCCATTAGTTGCCTCCTTGGCGGTTCTTAAGTTTTTTAGCCTTTTAGAATTTCTGCTACAGCCGATTCTAGTCGTACTGCGCGGCGCTCTCCAGATCGGCGATCCCAAACGTCCACTTCCCCGTTTTCTAGACCCTTACCCACAATCACAATGTTTGGAACACCGATAAGTTCGGCATCACCGAACTTGACTCCCGGGCTTACCTTTAGGCGGTCGTCCAAAATAACTGACTTGCCCTTGGCTTCAAGTTCTTTTGCTAGCTTCTCGGCAGTTTCATAAACCACGTCATCTTTACCGGCGGCAACAACGTAAACATCGGCAGGTGAAACTGCCTCTGGCCAGATCAAACCGTTTTCATCGTGGTTGGCTTCGGCAAGCACCGCAACCAAACGAGTAACACCAATTCCGTATGAACCCATGGTAACGGTAATTAGCTTGCCGTTTTCGTCAAGTACCTGAAGGCCAAGCGCCTCGGCATACTTGCGACCCAACTGGAACACGTGACCAATTTCAATTCCGCGTGCAAGCTCAAGAGCACCAGAGCCATCTGGAGCCTGATCTCCTGCGCGAACCTCTGCGATGTCAACCACGCCATCGGCGGAAAAGTCGCGGCCAGCAACCAAACCGTAGACGTGCTTTTCTTTTTCGTTTGCACCGGTTAGCCAAGCGCTGCCCTCAACCACGCGAGGGTCAAGTAGGTAGCGAATCTTGGTTGAACCCTTTAGGCCAAGAACAGCCGCACCATTCTTAACCGGACCAATGTAGCCCTTGATCAGTTCAGGGTGTTTTGCAAAGTCTTCTTCGTTAGCCTGTTCAATTTCATTAGGTGAGAACGCAGCCTCGGCACGCTTTACGTCAACTTCGCGATCGCCTGGCAAACCAACAATTACAAGTTCGCGCTTGCCCTCTGGTGAAACAAGTGCCATCACGTTATTTTTCAGAGTGTGCGCTGCAGTCCAGTCGCTGCCATCGGTGCGCTTGTGGTTTTCATTAGACCAAGCAACGATGCGCTTGATGTTTGAACACTCCGGAGTCACAACAACCTCGGCTGCAGCTTGACCTTGAATTGCAATCTTCGCTGGGACAACCGTGGCAACCGCTTCAACGTTTGCAGCGTAACCACCAGGTGAACGAACAAAGGTGTCTTCACCGATAGGAGATGGTGACAAGAATTCTTCGGATGCAGAACCACCCATGGCGCCCGCGTCAGCCTTAACTACAACGTAGTCAACTCCAAGGCGAGTAAAGATGCGCTCGTAGGCATCGCGCTGAGCTTGGTAAGAAGTACGAAGACCTTCATCGGTCACGTCAAAGCTGTAGGCATCTTTCATCACAAATTCGCGACCGCGAAGTAGACCCGCGCGAGGGCGTGCTTCGTCGCGGTACTTGTTTTGAATCTGGTAAATCGAAAGCGGTAGGTCTTTGTAGCTTGAGTAAAGATCTTTCACCAAGAGGGTGAACATCTCTTCGTGAGTTGGCGCCAAAAGGTAATCGGTCTTCTTGCGGTCCTGAAGACGGAATAGGTTGTCTCCGTATTCGGTCCAGCGGCCGGTGGCCTCAAAAGGCTCGCGCGGTAGAAGCGCTGGGAAGAAAACTTCTTGTGCGCCTGCGGCGGCCATCTCTTCGCGAATAACCTTTTCGATCTTGGCCTTAACTGCCAAGCCAAGTGGCAACCAGGTGTACAGACCTGCTCCAGCACGGCGAATGTAACCTGCACGCAAAAGCAATTTGTGGCCGGCTACGTCGGCATCGGCAGGGTCCTCGCGAAGTGTGCGAAGAAAAAGGTTGGACAGGCGAATAGGCATGGGCTCAATGCTACCCGAGCCCGATGTTGCGGTTAGTCCTTTTGGGCTACAACTACCTGAGGTGAACCAACCAGGGCTGGGTCCATTGACTCGGCTAGGCGGTTTGCCTCTTCAATCAGGGTGGCCACAATTTCGCTTTCAGGCACGGTCTTGATGACCTCACCCTTTACAAAGATTTGGCCCTTGCCGTTGCCCGAGGCCACGCCAAGGTCTGCCTCGCGAGCTTCACCCGGGCCATTAACCACACAGCCCATAACGGCTACGCGAAGTGGAACGGTAAGTTTTTCAAGCCCCGCGGTTACCTCGTTGGCCAAGGTATAAACATCAACCTGGGCACGGCCACAAGATGGGCAGCTTACGATCTCAAGTTTGCGAGGTCGCAGATTCAATGACTCAAGAATTTGTGAGCCAACTTTAATTTCTTCTACTGGCGGAGCCGAAAGTGAAACACGAATTGTGTCGCCGATACCGCGCGATAGCAAAGCACCAAAAGCAACCGATGATTTGATGGTTCCCTGGAACGCTGGACCGGCTTCGGTAACGCCAAGGTGCAGCGGCCAGTCCCCGCGTTCGGCCAACATCTCGTAAGCCTTAACCATGATTACCGGGTCATTGTGCTTTACCGAAATCTTAAAGTCGTGAAAATCGTGCTCTTCAAAAAGGCTTGCTTCCCAAACTGCAGACTCAACCAATGCCTCAGGAGTTGCCTTGCCATATTTTTCAAGAAGACGCGGGTCAAGCGAACCAGCATTCACACCAATGCGAATTGAAACGCCAGCGTCTTTGGCAGCCTTGGCAATTTCGCCAACCTTGTCATCAAACTGACGAATGTTTCCTGGGTTTACGCGAACCGCACCACAGCCGGCATCAATAGCCTGAAAAACGTACTTTGGCTGAAAGTGAATATCGGCAATCACAGGAATCTGAGATTTGCGCGCAATAAGTTGAAGGCGGTCTGCGTCGTCTTGGCTTGGCACGGCCACGCGAACAATGTCGCAACCAGATGCGGTGAGCTCTGCAATTTGCTGCAGGGTTGCGTTTACATCTGTGGTTGGTGTGGTGCACATTGATTGAACCGATACTGGAGCATCGCCACCAACCGCTACTTTGCCAACCATGATCTGGCGTGATTTACGACGTGGAGAAATCGTTGGCGGTGGAGTCTTTGGAAGACCTAGGTTCACAGCTGCCACGGTTTACTCGCTTTCGGGTTTGTCTAAATCTTAAGTGATTTATATGGAGATTGGGTTGATGAGGTCGGCGATGATCAGCAAGGCGCTCATACCCATCAGCAAAATAAAGACAAACCAGGTGATTGGCATAAGCAAGGCGGTATCGGCAGGTCCTGGTGACGGTTTACGTAGCAACTTGAAGAGCCCACGCTTGATGCTCTCGTAAATTCCGCCGGCAATGTGGCCACCATCAAGCGGCAGCAATGGCAGCATATTGAAGCCAAACAGCGCAAAATTCAGGGAGGCCAAAATCAACAGGCCGGTTGCCAGCTTGTCTACAAAATCAACCGAATCAGCCGAGGCCACGGTGCCTGATATCTGGGCGATGCCAACTACCGAGACCGCACCGTTTGGGTTACGCTCCTGACCGGTGAAAGTTGAAATGGCAACATCGGTTAGTTGCTGCGGCAAGGTGACAATCATTTGCCCAACCTGCCCCACCGACCATGCCGATTTTTCTAGAGCGGCAACCAAGGTTTCTGGTTTGCGCTCAACGTCAAAAATGATGCCAAGCACCGGGCGCTCAGAAAGAATTGGCTGACCATCTTCGTCAACCACAATCTGACCATTCTTATCTGCGCTCACGCGAAGTGCGTTTACCGCGGTGACTTGCAAATCAATATTTTTGCCATCGCGCAGAATTTCTAGGTTGGCCGCTGTGCCGGCTTGAAGCTGCTGACTGATTGTGTTCCAGTCCTCAAAGGCCACACCATTAATTGATTCAATGCGATCACCGGCTTGAATGCCGGCTACTACTGCAGGCGACGCTGGGTCGCTGGCCAAGCATTCAGACTGAAGAGTTGGGTTGGCGATTACACAGGGGCTAACCTCGGCAATCAAATTGGATTGCTGCTGAGTGCCAATGCCAACCAGTACGCCAATCATCAAAACGGTGCCCAAAATGAGGTTCATGAATGGGCCACCGAACATAATGACCAAACGCTTAAGCACCGGCAGTTGATAGAACTTGCGATTTGCATCGGCCGCGGTCACGTGTTCACTGTGTGCGTTTCTGGCACTCAGAATCATGTCGGCAAAGAAGCCAACCTTCTTATTTGATTCCTGATCAGGCTTTGACTTTGACTCCGGCGGATACATTCCGATCATGGTGATGAAGCCGCCAAGCGGAATCAATTTGATTGCATAGGTGGTCTCGCCGCGGGTGAACTTAAACAAGGTTGGGCCAAAGCCAATTGCATAAGCAGGGACCTTTACGCCAAAGCGCTTTGCCGGCAGCAGGTGCCCTAGTTCGTGCAAGCCAATTGAAAGGCCAATGCCAAGGGCCACAAATACGATTCCGCCCACATACCAAAGAGTTTCAATCACGCTCAGAACCTAACCACGCTGGCTGACAAAACTCTGCCAATTGTTAACAGGCGCACTAACAAGCCCTCGCAAAGTGAGCATCGGCTCGTTCCCTGGCCCAACGCTCTGCCGCCAAAACGCTTTCCAAAGAAAGGTCCTTTTCTGGTTCGTGTGCATCAACGACGCGCTGCACGAGCTCAACGATTTGATCAAACTTTAAGAAGCCGCCGTGGAATGCCTCAACCGCCTGCTCGTTGGCCGCGTTGTAAACCGCCGGGTAAGTAGAGCCGGCTTCGCCAACCTGTCTTGCAAGCTTCACCGCGCCAAACACCGATTCATCTAGTGGCTCGAATGTCCAGGTAGCCGCCTTGGTCCAATCGCATGCCGGCGCAACATTTGGCACGCGCTCTGGCCAGGACATACCCAGTGCAATTGGCAACTTCATATTTGGTGGTGAGCACTGAGCCAAAACTGATCCGTCAACAAACTCCACCATTGAGTGCACAACCGACTGCGGGTGCACGGTGACATCGATGCGTTCGAACGGAATATCAAAAAGCAGGTGGGCCTCAATTAGTTCAAGACCTTTATTAACCAGCGTTGCAGAATTTGTGGTTACAACCTTGCCCATTACCCAGGTTGGGTGAGCCAGAGCCTGCTCGGGAGTTACCGATTCAAGTTGAGCCTTTGACCAACCACGGAACGGACCGCCCGAGGCCGTAAGAATTAATTTGCGCACCTCTTGTTTGGTGCCGCCCAAAAGACACTGCGCGAGCGCCGAGTGCTCGCTGTCAACCGGAACAATCTGCCCCGGCTTTGCCGCCTGAGTAACCAAACGACCACCAACAATCAGCGATTCCTTATTTGCCAGTGCAAGAGTCTTGCCAGAATTTAGTGTTGCCAGGGTTGGTGCCAACCCGATAGATCCAGTGATTCCATTAATCACGACATCGGCATCGGTGTTTTCAACCAACTTGGTTGCTTCTGTTGCACCAAGCACCGCGTTAGAAATATTGAACTGAGATTTTTGCTGCTCCAGTAATTCAACGTTCTTACCGGCTGCAAGACCCACCAACTCAAAGCGGTCTGGGTTCGCAGCAATTACTTCAAGGGCCTGGGTACCTATAGACCCGGTAGAACCAAGGATGATTACGCGACGCATGAGTCCATCTTGCCACCAATGAAAGGCTTAGACTTAAGCCATGAGCGAGACCCCGATCGCGCAAGAGCGCAAAGTTGTCACTTCTATTCCAGGCCCTAAGTCGCAAGCACTGCACAAACGCCGCCTGGATGCCGTATCTGCTGGTGCAGGTGCAGCCCTACCGGTCTACATTGAAGCCGCACACGGTGCGATTTTGGTGGATGCCGACGGAAATCAGCTGATTGACCTGGGTTCAGGCATTGGTGTTACCACCATTGGACACACTAACGCGGGCGTAGTTGCCGCGGTTCAAGACCAGGTAACAAAGCTGACTCACTCTTTGTTCACCGCTACCCCGTACGAAAATTACGTGGAAGTTTGTGAGCTGCTAAACAAGCACGTGCCTGGAAACTTCAAGAAGAAGACCGCACTGTTTAACTCGGGCGCCGAGGCAGTTGAAAACGCCGTGAAGTTGGTTCGCAAGGCAACCCGCAAAAACGGCATCGTGGTATTTGACCACGCGTACCACGGCCGCACCAACCTGACCTACTCAATGAACTTCAAGAATGCTCCGTACGGAAACGGCTTTGGCCCAACCGCGCCAAGCATTCAGCACGTTCCAATGTCTTACCCATACCGCGACCCTCAGGGCATGACCGGTGTTGAGGCTGCGCAGCGCGCAATCAACTACATCGAGAAGCGCGTGGGCGTTGAAGACCTAGCCGGTATTTTCATCGAACCAATTCAGGGTGAGGGTGGATTCATCGTGCCTGCCCCTGGTTTCTTGAAGACCTTGAGCGACTGGGCACACGCAAACGGAGTGCTGGTTGTAGCCGATGAGGTTCAGGCAGGTATTGCCCGTACCGGTAAGTGGTTTGCAACCGAATGGGAAGAAGGCTTTGAGCCAGACCTATTCACAATCGCAAAGGGTATCGCCGGTGGTATGCCAATCTCAGCGGTGACCGGTCGCGCAGAAGTTATGGATGCATCACACCCTGGCGGAATGGGCGGCACCTTTGGTGGTAACCCAGTTTCTGCAGCGGCTGCGGTTTCTGTACTAAAGCAGATTGAAGCCGGTGGCGTGATTGAGCGTGCACAGCAGATTGGTGAACTTCTAGTTCCTAAGCTTCGCGAACTTCAGGCCAAGTACCCAGTGATTGGTGATGTTCGTGGCCGCGGTGCAATGATCGCGATTGAATTCGTTGAGCCTGGCACCTTGAACCCAAATAAGCCGGCCACCGATGCGGTTGCCAAGTTCATGCACTCAAACGGTGTATTCGTTTTGACTGCCGGAACCCAGTACAACGTGATTCGTTTCTTGCCACCTTTGGCAATCACCGATGCGCTGCTACTTGATTCTCTAAACGTTCTAGAAGAAGCGCTAAAGACTCTTTAGAAATAACAAAAAATCCCCTCGAGCAATTCGAGGGGATTTTTTATTTAAGTTTCTTATTTGATCTTTGCTAGGCGCTTTGCCTTAAGTGAGCTGCGCACCTGAACGGTAACCACAATGGCAATCGCCAGGAAGAACACGCTCATACCAATCACGTTTGCCTCACCAGGTAGACCCTTAGCGGCTGCGGTGTAAACGTACTTCGGGAAGGTCTCGGTTGGGCCCGAGTTGAAGTAGGTGATGATGAAGTCGTCAAAGCTAAGCGCAAATGCAAGCAGTGCTGCCGCCATGATGCCAGGTAGCAATAGCGGGAATGTGATCTTCCAGAACACCTGAGATGGTGATGCGTAAAGATCGCGACCGGCCTCTTCAAGTGCTGGGTCAAGGCTGGCAACACGTGCCTTCACAGTAACCACAACAAAGCTCAAGCAGAACATAACGTGTGCAATCACAATGGTGCCAAAGCCCATCTCTGCGCCAACGTTAAAGAACTGCGCGGCAAGGCCAGCACCAAGAACTAGCTCCGGGGTTGCCATAGGCAAGAACAAAAGCAGGCTCACTGCAGAGCGGAACTTAAAGCGGTAGCGCACCAAGGCAATTGCAATCATGGTGCCGAGCACGGTGGCAATCAAAGTTGAAATCACACCAATAGTTACCGAGGTGCCGAAGGCCTCACAAACACCCTGCGCCTCACAAACGCTGGCCCAGTTATCTAGCGTGAAACCGCGCCAAGCAATGTTGCTGCGACGGTAGTCGTTGAATGAGAAAACAAAAGTGTAGGCGATTGGAATCAGCAGATAGGTAAAAGCCAATACCGCGTAAACCGGAAGCGCGTACTTACCAAGTGAGAAGTTTTTCATAGTAGGTCGTCCGTTCCACTCTTGCGAACGTACAGAGTTACTAGGAACAAGATTGCGCCCATCAAAATCACCGATAGCGCCGAGGCAGTTGGATACTCATAGCTCTTAAGGAACTTTGACTCAACCACGTTTCCAAGCATTGAGGTCTCTGTGCTACCAAGGAACAAACCACTGGCGTTTACGTAGTCACCGGCAATTGGAATAAAGGTGAGCAGAGTTCCAGAAACGATTCCCGGCATTGAAAGCGGAAGTGTGATTTTGGTAAAGGTCTTGCGCGGGCTTGCGTAAAGGTCTGCGCCTGCCTCAAGGTAACGAACATCAAGACGCTCAAGAGTTGTGTAGAGCGGCAGCGTCATGAACGGAATGAAGTTGTAGGTCAAACCAAAAATAACCATGAACGGTGTGCCCACCAGATACTGATCCGGTGCCAACAGACCAATTTGCTGAAGCAGCCCAACAATCCAAGATTCGTTAGAGAAGATCTGCTTCCAGGCAAAGGTACGAAGCAAGAAAGAGATGAAGAAAGGCGCAATCACCAAGGTAAGCATCAAACCCTGAAGCAACGGCCAACGACGGGCCTTCACTCCAATGAAGTAAGCCAGCGGGTAGCTAATAATTAGGGCCGCAACCGTTGCCAGAAGTGCATAGAAGAATGAGCGGAAAATCTGTGGGCCGTATTGAGTGACAACGTCTACGTAGTTTGAAACCTGGAAGCCGTAGCTATAAACCGGGAAGCCACTTGAGATGTCCATGGTCTGCAACGAGGTTGCCACCAGTGAAATTAGCGGCGCAATAAAGAAGACCGCTAGGTAGAGCAAACCTGGTAGCAAAAGCAGTAGCGCAACTTTGCCGTTACCCTTACTTACCGGTGCTGCGCTCTTCTTGCCGCCGCCACCGTGACTGAATGCCGCGAATGCCATTACTACTGAACCGTAATTGACTGAGTGATGGTTTCATCACCAGTGTTGGTTGGTAGGTCTGACAATCCAAATGCGTGTTCAACCTTCCAGCTAACCCACACCTTTGCGCCAAGTTCGGTAACCGGGCTCTTGCCAATGTTCTGTGCAAACACGGTGACGTTGCCCACGTTTGGAATCTCAATTAGGTACTGGTTACTCACACCGGTAAAGCGAATGTCAATAATTTCACCAGGACCAATGAGGTTGTGGCCGGCACCTAGCTTTGGCTTTTCTTCGTGGAAGAAGGCCTTCTCTGGGCGCACACCAACGGCAATTTTGCCCTTGTGCTTTTCGGCACGATCCTTAGGCACGGTGATCTTGTTGCCCGCAACATTGATGCTGATTGAAGAAGCGTTTTCCTCTTCAACTTTGCCAACGAAAAGATTTGACTGACCAAGGAACTTAGAAACAAAAACGGTCTTTGGGCGATCGTAAAGTTTTTCTGGTGAACCCATCTGCTCGATGCGACCCTTGTTCATAACCGCAACGGTGTCGGCCATATCCATAGCTTCTTCCTGGTCGTGAGTCACGTGCAAGAAGGTAAGGCCAACTTCCATCTGGATTGCCTTGAGCTCAATCTGCATCTGGCGACGAAGCTTTAGGTCAAGCGCACCAAGTGGCTCATCAAGTAGCAAAAGTGATGGGCGGTTTACAAGTGCTCGAGCCAATGCAACGCGCTGTTGCTGACCACCCGATAGTTGTGCTGGGCGGCGAAGTGCAAGGTGACCAAGTTCAACCAAATCAAGCGAAGCCTGAGCCTTGGTCATTGGGTCTTCAACCTTGCGCTGCTTCAAACCAAACGCAACGTTTTCCAAAACAGACATGTGTGGGAAAAGTGCGTAGCTCTGAAACACGGTGTTAACCGGGCGCTCGTGAGCCTTGGTGTTGGTTACGTCTTTGCCACCAATCAGGATTTTTCCCTGGGTTGGCTGCTCTAGTCCGGCAACTAGGCGAAGGGTTGTGGTCTTGCCGCAACCCGATGGGCCTAGCAGCGCAAAGAATTCGCCAGCTGGAATGTGTAGGTCAAGGTTCTCAATTGCGGTGAAGCCAGGAAATTCTTTGCGAATTCCTTTTAGTTCTAGGTCTGCTCCGCGGGCAACGAATTCGGTTGCCAACGTACTATGCGCCTAGCATGACGTCTTGGAACGCCTTAGAGAACTTAACTGATTCTTCACCGGTCAACGAACGGAATCCGTGCGCGTTCTTCATGAAGTCTTCGGTAGGGAAAATCAACTGGTTGCTAGCAAGAGCCGGGTCAATCTTCACTGCCTCTTCTTGAGCGCCAACCACTGGAGTTACATAGTTGACCCAAGCCGCAAGTTCTGCCGCGTTCTTAGGGTCGTAGTAGAAGTTGATTAGTTCTTCAACGTTGCGCTTGTGAGTTGCGCCCATTGGAGTCACGAAACAGTCAGCCGAAATAGTGGTTCCTGATTCAGGAATGAAGAAACCGTATTTTTCCTTCTCGGCGCTTAGGTTCAACTGAACTGTGTCGCCAGACCAAGCGATAGCGGCAATGGTGTCGCCGTTTTCTAGGTCTTCTGAGTAGCTGTTTCCCTTGATGCGAGCAATCTGGCCATCGGCAACCTTGCCGGCAAAGAAATCGATTGCGTTCATGAATGCATCTTCGGTTAGTGAAGATTCGCTGGTGATGTCGATGCCGTTGGCCAAAAGAATTAGACCAATGGTGTCGCGCATTTCTGAAAGCACACCAACGCGGCCCTTAAGTGCTGGGTCCCAAAGATCTTCGAGAGATGTTGGGGCATCCTTACCAGTTGCCTTCTTGTACTCAACCTTGTTGTAAGTGATGCCGGCAAGAATTCCTTGGTAAGGGATTGCGTGGCTGCGGTCTGGGTCGTATGCAGGGCTGTTGTATGCAGCTGCCATGTTCTTGTGGTTTGGAATGTTTGCTAGGTCAAACTGCTGTGTGTAACCAAGGTTTACCCAGCGAGCTGCCATCCATTCGGTTGGGCAAGCAACATCGGCGCCGATGTCTTGACCCTTGGCAAGTTGCTTCTGCACCTTGCTGAAGTATGAGTCGTTGTCGTCGATTTCAATTTTGTATTCGACTTTAATTCCACTCTGCTTCTCAAAGTTCTGCAGAGTTGGGTAGTTACCGTTGTCGTCTTCATCCATGTAAAGAGACCAGTTGTGCCAGATCAAAGACTTCTCTGAATCTGAAAGATCTTTTGCCGGCGTAAGTTTGCCACCCGTTGAACCACCCGGTGCACAAGCTGCAAGTGCAAGGACTGCCGCTGTGGCACCCGCACCAGCAAGAGCTGCGCGTCGAGTCATTTGGTGACGGCGAGCCATAACTACAAGCTCACGCATCATTGGGTCTTCTGGAAGTGGCTTATTCAATGCCGTGACTCCTTAGATAGAGGGACCGTCTAGGTCCTACCAACACAACCGGACACGCCAGGTTCACGCATCTAAGGAAATCCTGCCACAAAATCTGGGTGGTGAAATCAAAACATGGCACCGATTGGGAAATTGAAATATGAACCTGATTGGCCAGGTTTGAGCAATATTCCCTGAGCCCAACCTTTGGGTGGTGCCGGTTGAGCCGAGGGGCGCTTGAGGTTGAGTTGAGCAAGCTCGATTGGGTCGGCTTCGGCGAGCGCGATTCTTGCCCGCAAGTTGGTAAGCATTGCCCGCGGAATGCCCTGGGCCGACTGAGTTGCTGCCAACAGGTGAATGCCCAGCGAGCGACCTCGGGCGGCAACCGCGGTCAGGGCGGAGTTAGCCAGCGGGGATTCGGCGAGCGCGGTGGCCAGCTCATCTATAAAGATGTAGTGCCTTGGCGTGGGAAGACCAAACTTGTTGAGGTCCTCGATTCGGGAGACTCCCCTGGTCGCCAGAGCCAACTCGCGCCTGCCAATCTCAGCACGCACCGATTGCCAAAGCTCCTGGGGGTCATGCCCATCTATATCGCTTGCCATCACCTTTACCTGAGGCAAGCCCGCGTATCGGTTGAATGTTGCCCCACCTTTGAAATCAACCAGGGTCAAGTGGCAGTCCGGTTGCCGCTGCAAAAGCTCGTGCAGAATCAGCTTGAGCAATTCACTCTTACCCGAGCCGGTGGGACCAATGATCACCCCGTGCCCGGCATCTGCCTCAAGCTCAAGATCAAGTTGGAATTTGGGTTGCTCGTCTCGGGCTTTATAAGCCGCATATACGAGTGCGTGCCACTTCTTCTTCCAGAACAGTTCGTACTTGGGCAACTGCAAGTCACCTATCCAGACCTGGCCATCAATAAAGGTAACTGGATCGCCAAGGTCCACCTCGTGTGCCTCGTTGTATTTCTTAATCACGACCCACACCAGGGCAGTTCCAGCGCTCATGACCAGCATGTGCCATGCGCCCGTGCTGACGCCAAGGTAGGCACCAAACAACACCGATGGAATCAGCCAAGCTACTTGCATTAAAAGAGTGTGGGCCTGAAGCAACAGCCTCAAGCCCAACTCAGCAGAATCTGTGGATTACTCCCCGATGTAACTCATTACGTGCTTAATGCGGGTGTAGTCCTCGAAGCCGTAGGCCGAAAGGTCTTTGCCATAACCCGAGTGACCGAATCCACCGTGAGGCATTTCGGCAACCAAAGGAATGTGTGTGTTGATCCAAACGCAACCAAAGTTCAGGCTCTTCGAGAAGCGCATCGCGCGGCTGTGGTTCTGAGTCCACACCGACGATGACAAGCCGTACTTCACGCCATTTGCCCAGCGCAGAGCCTCTTCGTCGTCCTTGAACTTTTGCACAGTAACTACCGGGCCAAAGATCTCATTCTGAATGTGCTCATCGGTTTGTTTGAAACCAGACAAGATGGTTGCCTCTAAGAAGTAGCCGTCGGTGCCAATGCGCTTGCCGCCCTGCTCCAGGTTGGCGTGACTTGGTAAGCGGTCGATGAATCCCTGAACTCGCTCAAGCTGGTTGGCATTGTTTACCGGGCCAAACAAAATGTCATCGCGCGATGGGTCACCGGCAATTGCGTTGGCGGCTGTCTCGGCCTTTAGTAGCGCCAAAAATTCATCGAGCACTGATTCGTGAACCAGGATGCGAGTTGCCGCGGTGCAGTCTTGACCCGCGTTGAAGAAACCGGCGATGGCAATCTGCGCTGCCGCCTTCTTCAAATCTGCATCGGCAAAAACAATTACTGGCGCCTTGCCACCTAGCTCTAGGTGAACACGCTTTAGGTCGGCCGCTGCCGACTTGGCAACTTCCATACCCGCGCGCACAGAACCGGTGATTGAAACCAATTGCGGAATTTCGTTTTCGATCATCGCGCGTCCGGTATCGCGATCACCGGCAACCACGTTCAGCACACCCTTTGGCAAAAACTCGGCAGCCATCTGGGCAAGCAAAATGGTTGATGCCGGAGTGGTGTCGCTTGGCTTAAGCACAGTGGTGTTACCCGCGGCAATCGCAGGCGCAAACTTCCAGATGGCCATCATTAGCGGGTAGTTCCACGGAGCAACCTGACCCACAACACCAATCGGCTCGCGGCGAATCCATGATGTGTGATCGGCTAGGTACTCGCCCGCTGCCTTGCCCTCAAGGTTTCTTGCGGCACCGGCAAAGAATCTAATCTGATCAACAGCCGGAGCAATCTCGTATTCCACCAGGGTGCTGCGAGGCTTTCCGGTGTTCTCCGATTCAACATCGGCAAATTCCTCGGCACGAGCCTCGAGGGCATCGGCAATTCGGAACAAAGCCAACTGGCGCTCGGCCGGGGTGGAATTGCCCCAGGTCTCGAAGGCGGTTTCGGCTGCCTTGAAGGCGGTGTCCACGTCTGCGGCACTTGAAACCGGAGCCGTGGCGTAGGCCTTGCCGGTAGCCGGGTTGATTACCTCGCTGGTTGCACCAGATTTTGAGGCTACAGATTCACCATTAATGAAGTTCTTGAGTTCGCGCATATTGCGATTCTAATCACCAAAATTGGGGCTCAATATCACGAATCCGAAGCGATTTATCACGATTTGCTATCAAATCAGTAGTCAAAAAGGCAATCACCTACGGATTCGTTTGCTAAAAGGCCATTTCACTGTCAAAATCGTCGTATGTCCCGAGTTTTACGCACTAAATCAAGCCAACAGCTGGATGAGGTCTCTAAGCAGATCATCGAACAGCTGCAGTTTGATGGCCGCCGTTCCTATGCCGAAATCGGCAAGAAGGTTGGTCTTAGTGAAGCCGCTGTGCGCCAGCGCGTACAGAAGCTCACTGACTCGGGAGTGCTTCAGGTAGTTGCCGTAACAGATCCATCTCAGCTTGGCTTCAATCGCCAGGCAATGATCGGTGTGAAATGTGGCGGCGATACCCGAGAGATCGCAGAGAAGCTAACTGCGATGCCAGAACTGGACTACGTGGTCCTGACCGCTGGCAGCTTCGACATTTTGGCTGAAGTGGTGTGTGAGAACGATGACGAACTCATTGCACTGTTGAATTCAAAAATCCGGACTCTGCCCGGAGTTACCTCTACCGAAACGTTCGTGTACTTGAAGGTGGCGAAGCAGGTTTACAACTGGGGAACCAGATAATTCCCCCGCAAACAAAACAGTAAAGAGTGATATCAAATGGCTATCTGGAATCGTAAGAACACAGAAACCGCCACCCCCCTTCTTGACGCACGTCGAGCAGGAACCGAACCAACCAACGCACAGTGGCAGCAAGCTGCAAAAGACAATATGTTTTTGCAATTTACTCGTCACAGTTCTTTCTACACAGCCAAGGGTGAAATTCCAATCATCACCCACGCAGACGGTCACCATTTTTGGGACCAGCACGGCAAGAAGTACTTTGACGGTATTTCAAGTTTGTTTGCGGTAAACGCAGGTCATGGAAGACACAAACTTGCCGAGGCTGCTGCAAAACAAATGAAGGAGTTGGATTATTTCCCACTTTGGTCGCACGCACACAAGCCGGGCATTGAGTTGTCTGAGCGCTTGCTGTCTTATGCGCCAAAAAATCTAACTCGAGTTTTCTTCACTACCGGTGGTGGTGAAGCAAACGAGACCGCTTGGAAACTTGCAAAGCAGTACTTCAAGATGCAGGGCAAGCCAATGAAGCACAAGGTTCTGACTCGTTCAGTGGCCTACCACGGTACTTCACACGGCGCGCTTTCAATGACCGGTATTCCAGCCATGAAAAAAGCCTTCGAACCATTGGTGCCAAGCACATTCCGCGTGCCAAACACCAACTGGTACCGCGCTCAAGACGACTTTGCCACCGAAGAGGAATTTGCTCTTTGGGCCGCAGACCGCATTGAAGAAATGATTCTGTTCGAAGACCCAGACACAGTTGCCGCGTTCTTCATGGAGCCGGTGCAGAACTCTGGTGGCTGCTTCACCGCACCAAAGGTTTACTTTGATCGCGTTCGTGAGATCTGCGATAAGTACGATGTGCTTTTAGTTGCCGACGAAACCATTGACGCTTTTGGTCGCACCGGTGCAATGTTTGCTTCAAACCTTTACGGCTTTGAACCAGACATGTTGGTGTGTGCCAAGGGCATGACCTCGGCCTATGCCCCACTTGGCGCATTGCTGCTGGCCGAAAAACTGTTTGAGCCGTTCAAGCACGGAACCAACATCTTCCCTCACGGTTACACCTACAGTGGTCACCCGGTTTCATGTGCGGTTGCATTGGCTAACTTGGACATCTTCGACGAAGAAGATCTTGTGGGTAATGTGCAGCGCAACCAGGCCGCATTCAAATCAACTCTAGAAAAACTAAAGGACCTGCCAATCGTTGGTGACGTTCGCGGTATCGGTTATTTCTGGGCTGTTGAGCTCGTTAAGAACAAAGAAACTAAGGAGACCTTCACCGATAAAGAATCGGAGAAGTTGCTACATGGAATTCTTTCGCAGCGCATGTTTGAAGAAGGGCTGTTCTGCCGCTCTGACGACCGCGGCGACCCAGTAGTTCAGTTTGCTCCACCGCTAACCATTGGCCCGGATCAGTTCAACGAGATTGAGCAGATTCTGCGTGGGGCCTTGGTGCACGCGATGAAACACATGTAAGCAGTTATCCACCGAATTGGGTTCGCATCGAATTCGAACTTCATGGCAAGATAGTTTCCACTCATGAAGAACATTGAATTCGATGCGAACCTTTCGTTTAAGTCCACACTTGGTGTGATTGGCCTCTATGCCCGCGACAACAAGATTGTGTGCGTTGAGATGTTGGGGGCAAAAAACCTAGGACCAAGCGGTGCCGGGCCAGCCCTTGCAGATTCTGGTAAAGCCAAAGTTTTGATTGAAGCCAAGAAGCAAATTCTTGACTACCTTGCTGGCAAGCTCAAGGTTTTGGATTTTCCGGTTGAGTATCACGGGACCCCATTTCAAGAGGCGGTCTGGAAGCAGATAGACAAGATAAAGTTTGGCCGCACTCTTACTTATGGCGAGATTGCCACCAAGATCGGCAACCCAGCAGCAGTTCGTGCCGTTGGCGGAGCGGTTGGCTCAAACCCGGTACCTATTCGTATTGGTTGCCACCGCGTGCTTGGCAGCACCGGCACCATCACCGGTTTCTCTGGCGGCGACGGCATCTCAACCAAGACCCAACTTCTAAAGCTTGAAGAAATTGACTACAAGTGATTCGAAAATACGATGACGGCTTAACACGCTGCCAATGGCCGGGCAACGATGAACTCTACATTCACTATCACGACACCGAGTGGGGCGTTCCGCTAACTGGTGACCAAGAAATGTTTGAGCGCATTTGCCTAGAGGGTTTTCAAGCTGGTTTGTCTTGGATCACAATTCTTAAGCGTCGCGAGGGATTTAGAAAAGCCTTCAAAAACTTTGACATCAAGAAGGTTGCCAAGTTTTCTGAGTCTGACATCGAACGGTTGATGAATGACCCAGGCATCATTAGAAACCGAGCCAAAATTGTGAGCGCGATAAAGAATGCAAACCTAGTTCTAGAGATGAGCAAATCCGGTGAATCGCTCAGCGAAGTTCTATGGCAGTTTGCTCCCCCGGCAAAAATGCGCACCAGTTCGGCAATAAATTTTGAATGGCTGGCGGTAAGCCCAGAATCTGAGGCAATAAGCAAGGAGCTGCGCTCAAGAGGCTTTAGCTTCGTTGGCCCAACAACCATGTGCGCGCTCATGCAATCTATTGGCATGATCAACGACCATGCACCCGGCTGTTTCCGCAGAAAAGAGCTTGCTTAGAGTTCCCTGAGTTTGTCCAGGTTTGGCATCAGTCTGGGGCAGACTGTAAACATGAAGTTTGACCTGGGTAGAATCGCAAAATCAACTTTTATTGGTGCAGTTTTGGTTGCGTTACCGCTAGGCGCTGGAGCTTTGGTGCCTAAGTCGCCCCTGATAACTCTTGGCCAGACCGGCCCAGCCACCCAGGCAGGTCTCGAGCAATCGGCAGACGCCAAGATGATGATGCCAAACCCGTTTAGCTATAACTATTTGGCCGGGGCAAATCTTGATGACAATACGGGCACCGGTCACGTTTTTGAACTTCAACTTATTGGGCAGCCGCAAGATGTTTTGAAAACCGTTGCAAAGACCATGGGTCTTACCGGCGATGTTTATGAGCCGGAATACTCAACTAAGGAGTTTCCAGCATTTGCAATAGGTTCCAAAGACGGCACCGGTGAGTCGGTCAACATCTACTACAGCGGAACTGGCAACTGGTGGTACAACAACCCGGCCGCCTACCCTGCCCCCGAATGCCAGGATTGGACTCTGGCAGAAGACGGCTCTAAGTATTGCCAAACCTATGTTGAACAAAAGGCAACTCCGGAGCTCTTACCAACCAAAGAAGAAATGTCTGAAACGGCCGTTGCAATATTCAATGCCACCGGCCTTAACGTTCAAAATACAGACATCAAGACTTTCGCCAGCGAATGGGGAGGCACCGCATATGCCTCGATGCAAATCGGAAACCAGGAATCACCTATTGAGTGGTCTGTGAGCTGGAGCTCAAATGGAATGATTTCGAGCATTTCAGGTCACTCGGTGAAACCAATTGATCGCGGCGCATTTCCGACTATCTCCGCAAAGTCAGCAGTTTCTAGAATGAGCGATTGGCGTTACTCGGGTCAACTTGCGCAATCAACCTGGCAGAAGTACCAGCCGGTAGATGGCGGTCGAGCCATAGCCTATGACGATGCAGTTGGAAACGAATCGCAACCCGAAGTTACCTCAAAGGTAATTGACATCACCATAAACAAATCTGAGACTGCTCAACTAATGATCTGGGACAAACAAGGTAATGCCTGGCTGGTTCCGGGGCACATTTTGATTGCTGATGAAGGTTGGATCACTCCGGTATTTAGCCTCGAAGACGGGGTCATTGAAATGCCTGAAGCTGGTGAAATCGCACCGATGGTGAAGTAACCAAACTGCCTAAGTTGCCTCGTTTGTAATCAAGGTAATTTCTTTGCCCTCTACCTCTAGCGTCAGGCCTGCTTTTTTAGCACATATTTTTAGATCAGCGATTGTGTTTGGTTCGTTTGCTGAAGTGAGCGCTGAGCGCACCAGTTGACCCTTTGCCTTCTTATTGAAATGATTTAGCTGCTCGCGAGTGCCGTCGGCTCGCTCCACAAAAACCGTAACCGTGTAGGCATCTATTTGCGCCGGTAGTGGAGCAAGATCCACGTAGGCCTGTGATCTGAGGTCAATCACCGGGCCGGTTGCCAGTCTCGACCAGGCAAACTGGTTGTGCGGTTCTGGCCACACTCGCTTGAGGTTGATTCCGCAAATGAGTTTGCTCGGCGAAATTTTGTATTCGGGAATTAAATCTGTGGCTGCAATCACACCAAATAGCGCTGACTGAATTAGAACCATGGTTCTGGCGCGAGCAAGTTCACTGGTGGTGAGCGAGTTATTGGCCGATGAAGTGCCCTTTAGGCCACGGCCATGAATTGCCCCGTACAGGGTACCGGTATAGCGATTAATCGCTGGCATGGTTGGCGCGGCCTTGATTGAATTATGACCAGAGTCTTTGATGTAGGCATCAATCACCTGATCGCGAGTTGGGTCTAGGCCACCAAAGGTCATGTGCGCCTGGGTGATATTGATTGCTCCGCCGCCGGTTGCCTTGGTTTCAGAAGGCGGAATCAAAAAGAGCATGAACCAAAGCCTAATAGGGTCAAAGGTTTCTAGACTGACTACATGGTGAAACTTACGAAGATTTACACGCGCACGGGCGATGAGGGGCTTACTGGCCTAAGCGATTACTCACGCGTATCTAAGACTGATCCACGCATAGAGGCCTATGCCGATGTTGACGAAGCAAACTCGGCGATTGGCTTGGCCCTTAGTTTTGCAAATGGTGAATTTGATGCCGCCGCCCTAGCGCTACTAACCCGTCTTCAAAATGAGCTTTTTGATTTGGGCGCAGACCTAGCCACACCACTTCATGAGACCTACGAATACGAACCAATTAGAGTACAAGAAACTTGGATCACCCAGCTCGAGAACTTAATTGATGAATACAATCACAAGTTAGACAAACTGGATTCGTTCATCTTGCCTGGCGGCACCTCGCTTGCCGCCGGACTGCACCTTGCCCGCACAATTGTTCGCCGAGCAGAGCGCGCAACCTGGCACGCAATTGAAACCCATGGAACCGCGCCGGTAAAGCCTGGCGAGGTTGGCGGAGTAAATGTTTTGACCGCCAAGTACCTAAACCGCCTGAGCGATTTACTGTTCGTGCTTGCTCGCACGGCCAATGCCGAATCGGGAGGTGATGTTAAATGGACGCCATCCCGTGGATAATTTTGGCGGGTTTAGGAGTCGTACTCCTGTTTGCGCCGCTCCCTAAGAAATTGCGAACCAGAAACAAACCAAAGAGATTTAAGAAATATCCAATTGCTGGCGCAGCTCTTGGAGTAGTTAATGAGCTCTATCAGCCAAGTGCTGCGAACGCTGCCGTAATCGTGGAAGAACAGAAGGTTGCCCGAAAAGCAACCCCAGCCCCTGAAGACAAGCCAAATAAAAAAGCCTCCGAATAAATCGGAGGCTTTTTTATTGAAAGCTATTTAGATAAGAGCTGCGTGGCGAGCAACTACTGCCACAACATTGTTCTCTACAGACAAGAACCCATCTTCGGCATTCGCCTTGATGACGTTGCCGTCTTCAAGGGTGATGCGAACCTCACCTGCGCCAAGAATGGCAAGCATTGGTTCGTGACCTGGTAGCAAACCAATTTCACCTTCAACGGTCTTTGCAACAACCATCTTGGCTTCGCCAGTCCATACGGCCTGGTCGGCAGCTACTAGTTCAACTCGAAGGGTGGCCATTATTACTTACCTGATTCCTTCTGAATGCGGTCCCATTCCTTTAGAACATCGTTGATGTCACCAAGGTTGAAGAACGCCTGCTCACCAACGTGGTCAAACTCACCGCGAGCAATCGCAGAGAAGCCCTCGATTGTGTCCTTCAGCGGAACTGTTGAACCAGCAACACCGGTGAACTTGGTAGCCATGTAGGTGTTCTGTGACAAGAAGCGCTGAATACGACGTGCGCGTGAAACGGTGATCTTGTCTTCTTCAGAAAGCTCCTCAACACCAAGAATCGCAATGATTTCCTGAAGTTCCTTGTTCTTCTGCAGAATACGCTTCACAGTGGTTGCGGTCTCGTAGTGGTCCTTGCTGATGTAGCGAGGGTCCAAGATACGTGAAGTCGAGGTCAACGGGTCAACCGCTGGGTACAAACCCTGAGAAGCAATGTCACGAGAAAGCTCGGTAGTTGCATCAAGGTGGGCAAATGTAGTTGCCGGGGCTGGGTCTGTGTAGTCATCCGCAGGTACGTAAATAGCCTGCAGCGAAGTAATCGAGTGACCACGGGTTGATGTGATGCGCTCCTGAAGGAGACCCATCTCATCTGCCAAGTTTGGCTGGTAACCCACAGCAGAAGGCATACGACCTAGAAGAGTCGAAACCTCAGAACCTGCCTGAGTAAAGCGGAAGATGTTGTCGATGAACAACAACACGTCCTGCTTCTGAACATCGCGGAAGTACTCCGCCATGGTCAGCGCTGAAAGAGCAACGCGAAGACGCGTGCCAGGTGGCTCATCCATCTGGCCGAAGACCAGTGCGGTCTTGTCGATAACACCAGACTCGGTCATTTCGTCAATTAGGTCGTTACCCTCACGAGTACGCTCACCCACACCGGCGAACACCGATACACCGTCGTGGTTTTCTGCCACACGGTAAATCATTTCCTGGATCAAAACGGTCTTACCAACACCGGCACCACCGAATAGACCAATCTTTCCCCCCTGTACGTAAGGGGTAAGAAGGTCAATAACCTTGATACCGGTCTCGAACATGGTGGTCTTTGACTCAAGCTGGTCGAAAGCAGGTGGCTGACGGTGGATTGACCAAGTCTCCTTGACTTCAATCTTTTCGCCTGGCTTAGCGTTCAGAACTTCACCGGTCACGTTGAATACGTGACCCTTGGTGACATCGCCAACCGGTACTGAGATTGGAGCACCAGTGTCGGCAACCTCTGCACCACGAACCAAACCATCGGTTGGCTTCAATGCAATTGCGCGCACTAGGTCATCTCCGAGGTGCTGAGCAACCTCAAGAGTAAGAGTGGTCTTCTCGCCCGCTACGTCTAGCTCTGTGGTTAGAGCGTTGTAGATAGCAGGGATGGCATCGTGCGGGAACTCGATGTCAACAACTGGACCAGTAACGCGTGCAATGCGTCCTACTCCAGCCTTGTTCTTGGTCTCGGCCATTTCTCTTTCTTTCTCTTAGTCCTGGTTACCGGCGGTAGACAAAGCGTCTGCACCACCAACAATTTCGGAAATCTGTTGCGTAATTTCTGACTGACGCGCAGCGTTTGACAGGCGTGTGTAGTTCTTAATGAGCTTGTCTGCGTTGTCAGTTGCCGACTTCATGGCCTTCTGACGAGCTGCGTGCTCAGAAGCTGCAGACTGCAACATTGCGTTGTAGATGCGGCTTTCGATGTAAACCGGAAGCAATGCGTCAAGCACCTTGGTTACATCTGGTTCGAATTCGTAAAGCGGGTAAACCTGTGAATCGGCAGGAGCTTCAACGCCCTCAACGATCTCAAGCGGAAGCAAACGAACAACTTCTGGAACCTGAGCAATCATCGAGATGAAGCGGTTTGAAACTAGGTGAATCTCATCAACGCCACCGTCTTTGTAATCGGTGTTGAATGCAGCAACAACTGCATCAGCGATTTCCTTAGCGGTGTCGAACTGAGGAAGGTCAGAGCCACCAATCCAGCTCTGCACAAATGAACGACGGCGGAATCCAAAGTAAGCAACTGACTTACGACCAACTAGGTAGTAAACAACTTCTTTACCCTGTTCTTTTAGAAGGTTTGTAAGCTGCTCAGCTTCTTTTAGAACGTTTGACGAAAACGCACCAGCAAGACCGCGGTCAGAAGTGAAAATCACAACTGCTGCGCGATCAATGCGAGCTGGCTCGGTAGTTAGCGGGTGATCAACATTCGAGAATGTTGCAACAGCCGAAACCGCACGAGTAACCGCACGCGAGTAAGGGGTTGATGCTGCTACGCGCTGCTGTGCCTTGTTAATGCGCGAAGCGGAGATCAGCTCCATGGCGCGGGTAATCTTCTTGGTCGTCTGTGCAGACTTAATCTTTTGTCTGTAGACGCGAAGTTGTGCTCCCATGTCCTCTCCTCGCTCTCTAAATCTGGATGGTTAGTTTCGTTATTGAAAAAAGAATTACTTCTTCTTACCCTTAACGATCTTTTCCTGGTTTACGTCTTCTTCGTCTAGTGCAGCTGAACCAGCTGAAGCTAGCGGTGCGCCTGCCTTGGTTGCAAAGCTCTTCTTGAACTTTGTAACTTCTTTCTCAAGCTCTGCCACGGTGTCGCTCTCCAGCTTGCTGGTCTCGCGAATAGTGGTTAGAACCTTGGTGTTGCGGCGTAGGTGCTCAAGTAGTTCAGCCTCAAAACGTAGAACGTCTTCAACTGGAACTTCATCTAGCTTTCCGGTGGTACCTGCCCAGATAGAAACTGTCTGCTCTTCAACAGGGAATGGTGAGTACTGAGGCTGCTTTAGTAGCTCCATCAAACGTGCACCACGTGCAAGCTGCTGACGTGAAGCTGCATCAAGGTCAGACGCAAACATTGCGAACGCCTCAAGTGCGCGGTACTGAGCAAGTTCAAGCTTCAGGGTTCCTGAAACACCCTTGATGCCCTTAACCTGAGCCGCACCACCAACACGTGAAACCGAGATACCTACGTCAATCGCAGGGCGTTGGTTTGAGTTGAACAAGTCTGACTGCAAGAAGATCTGACCATCGGTGATAGAAATCACGTTGGTAGGGATGTATGCAGAAACGTCGTTTGCCTTGGTCTCAATGATTGGAAGACCGGTCATTGAACCGCCGCCAAGTTCGTCGTTCAACTTTGCACAACGCTCTAGCAAGCGAGAGTGTAGGTAGAACACGTCACCTGGGTAAGCCTCGCGGCCTGGTGGACGACGTAGAAGAAGTGAAACGGCACGGTATGCCTCGGCCTGCTTTGACAGGTCATCAAAAATGATTAGAACGTGCTTGCCGCCGTACATCCAGTGCTGACCAATTGCAGAACCGGTGTAAGGAGCTAGGTACTTGAAACCAGCTGGGTCTGATGCAGGAGAAGCCACGATGGTGGTGTACTCCATTGCGCCGGCCTCTTCTAGAGCGCCTTTAACACCAGCAATGGTTGAACCCTTTTGACCAATAGCAACGTAGATGCAACGAACCTGCTTGTTTACATCGCCTGATTCCCAGTTTGCCTTCTGGTTGATGATGGTGTCGATCGCGATTGCAGTCTTACCGGTCTGACGGTCACCAATGATTAGCTGACGCTGACCACGACCAACTGGGATCATCGCGTCAATAGCCTTGATGCCTGTCTGAAGTGGCTCGTGCACAGACTTACGAGCCATAACACCAGGAGCCTGAAGCTCTAGTGCACGACGAGTCTCTGCCTTGATGTCACCCTGACCATCAATTGGGTTACCTAGTGGGTCAACTACACGACCAAGGAATGCGTCACCAACAGGTACTGAAAGAACTTCACCGGTGCGGTGAACTTCCATACCCTCAACGATGCCTTCGAAGTTTCCTAGAACAACAGAACCAATCTCGCGCTCGTCGAGGTTCAGGGCTAGGCCTAGAGTGCCGTCGGCGAACTTAAGCAGCTCGTTAGCCATCGCACTTGGTAGTCCTTCAACGTGAGCAATACCGTCACCGGCATCGATTACGTGGCCTACCTCTGAGCGAGAAGCCTTTGCTGGCTCATATGACTTAACAAAGTCCTTTAGAGCATCGCGAATCTCGTTCGGGCTGATTTTCAGATCTGCCATCTTGGGTTCCCTTTTCTTGTTGGTCTTTGTTGACTTACGCCAACTGAAGTTTTGCTGCGACTAGACGTGAAGCCAGGCTTCCGTCCAAAATTTCTCCAGCTACCTGTACCTTGATGCCGCCGAGGATGGCTGGATCTACCTCAACGTTTAGCTTCAAGCTCTGTCCGTAAGACTTTGCTAGAACGCCTTCGAGTCTGCTCAACTGAGCGTCGCTCATTGGTGTTGCCACGGTTACCGTTGCAACCAAGCGCTCAGCAAAAGCAGAAACCTGCTTGCCGAACTGCTCAAGTACAAGTGCCACACGACGACGACGTGCGCCGGTGATAGCACGACGAATTAGCACTGCTGCTTCATCGCTTACTTTGCCCTTGGTAAGTGTTTCAACCAAAGAAATTTTTGCCTCGTCAGTTGCCAAACGATCGCCCAATGCAAACTGGAGATCCTGGTCTGAATCAACCGCCTGCTTGAATGCAAAAAGTTCGCTCTCAACTGAGGCAAGCTTCTTGTTTTCAGCGGCGATTGCTGCAACGGCATAAACGGCTAGCTGCTCGAAAGCGGCAACTAGGTCTTGGCCGGTTGACCAGCGGAAGCCAACCAGAGTAGTCACGAACTCAAGTGCAGTTGCAGAAACGCTTTTGCCAAATACGGCGTTTAGCGCTCCTGATTTTGCCTTAGCCTCGGCGGAAGGGTCCGAGAGGATGCTGCGCAGTTGAGTTGATGAAGCAACGGCTGCGCCGATGCCAAAAATCTCTTCTGCGAACTTGAGGTCAGCCTTAGCAAGCAGCGGTTGAATCGCTGACTTAGCCGCAGCTAGTGACTGTCTGGTTGAGCTTGCCATTAGTTCTTCTTGCCTGCTTTGTTGTCGCTAGCTTCGAGGTCGGCCAAGAACTGGTCAACTACTGAGCTTGCAACTTTGTCGTTCTGAAGGCTTGCACCAACAACACTTGAAGCAAGATCGATGGCAAGTGTGCCAACTTCTGCGCGAAGTGAAATTAGAGCTGCCTGACGCTCGGCCTCAATCTGTGCCTTTGCAGTTGCAGTCAAACGAGCCGCTTCAGCAGATGCCTTCTCCTTAAGTTCAGCCAAAATGACTGCACCCTCGGCGCGAGCTGCTTCGCGAATCTGAGATGCTTCTGCACGTGCAGCTGCCTGCTCGGCCTCGATGTTTGCAGTTTTAGCTGCAGCCTCGGCCTGTGCTTTTTCTGCAGCCTCAAGGCGACCCTCGATCGCCTCGGTGCGAGCATCCAAAGTCTTCTTGAAGTTAGGTAGAACCTTGAACCAGAAGAAGGCAAGCAGGATTACAAAGACAACCGAAGACCAAAGGAGATCGTAGCTAGCCGGCAACAGTGGGTTCGGCGCTGCCTCACCCTCCGCTGCGTTAGCGAGAATCCTTGAAATCATGGCTTAAGTTCCTGACTGACTAAGCGAAGATGAATGGGGTTGCTAGACCGATAAGCGCTAGCGCCTCGGTAAACGCAATACCTAGCCACATGGTTACCTGTAGCTTCGCTGCAAGCTCTGGCTGGCGTGCGATTGACTCGATGGTCTTTGAAACAACTAGACCTACACCGATACCAGGACCTACTGCTGCAAGGCCGTAGCCAACTACTGCTAGGTTGCCGCTCAGTGCGGCGATGTTTGTAACGTCCACTTTGTATTTCCCTTCCGTGGTTTAGAACTGACGGTCGTCAGCCCTTAGTGCTCGTCTGCCAATGCCAACTGAATGTAGACAGTTGTCAGAAGAGTAAAAACGTATGCCTGTAGGAATGCCACCAAGATCTCAAAAAGAGTGAAGGCAAAACCAAAGACAAAAGTACCGGCGCCGAAAAGCTTGAACGCTCCTTCTGCATTGAACAAGAAGAACTGAGTTGCCGAAAAACACAGCACCAAAAGCAAGTGACCAGCAATCATGTTCATGGTCAAACGAAGAGCCAGAGTTACTGGGCGAAGAATGAAGGTTGAAAGCAACTCAATTGGAGTTACCAAAATGTAGAAAGCCTTTGGCACACCTGCTGGGAACAGCGCGGCAGTAAAGAAGTGGCCACCGTGCTTCTTAACACCTGCGTAAATGAAAGTCACGTACGCGGCGGCTGCCATCACGATTGGCAAACCAATTACCGAGGTTCCCGCGATGTTCAAGCCAGGAATAATTCCTGTGATGTTCATGCCAAGGGTCACGAAGAAGATTGTGGTGAGTAGCGGCAGGAATCGGTCGCCGTCTTTTTCACCAAGCTGATCGTGAGCAATGCTCTTACGAACAAAGTTAAGTGATATCTCGCCCATTAGCTGGAACTTGCCAGGTACAAAGTTATTTGCCTTGTTGGCCTGCTGGAACTTACGAGTCCAAAGCGCAAAAACAACAACAAGAAGTGAAAGAACCAAAAGGCGAATCAACATGATTCGGTTCAACGCAAACGGAGTTCCCTCGAAGGCCACAATCTCTGGATAAAACTCCATGATTGAAGGGGCGTGGAATCCACCACCCGACTCTTCGGTGTTAGTTGCTACGAATAGCAAACTCTGTGCGAAATTGAACAGCGTGGACTCCTGTTTCGGGGCAAGATTTTAGAAAGCCTTGCGGCGATTTATAACGGGATAAGAACCAAAGAATTACTTCGTTCTTGCGACAATCCTAACAGGAACTTTTAGTCGCCAATTACGGGGATGCGGGCCTTAAGAGCGGCCACGGAGTCCACTGCGAGGGTTCCCAAAATGGCTGCCACGAGAGTGAAAAACAACACCGGCCCGTTGATGAAATCGGCGCCCTTGAGTGCTCCAATCACAAGCACGAACCCGATGATTTTTATCAGCCATCCGCCGAGCACCAAACCAAAGAATCCACCCAGTGGAAGCTTGCTTCCAAACCAAACGCTCATTGCGGTAAGGCTCACAAAAACCAGAGTCAAGGCAGCGCCAATCAGGGCGCTGGTCAGTCCATCGGTGCCGGCTACCAGGTAGCCGATTAGACCGCCAAGCACAGCAATCGCGCCAATTAGGGCCGAGCCCAGGGTCAAAACCCTGCGAAATAGGTTGTTTGCTGCCTTAGACATTGGCTCCCCCTGCGGTTTTGGCGGTTAGTCGGCGCGCAATCAGCGGCCAAAGTGTGAAGGTTAGCGACCCGGCTAGGCCTAAAACAAAGAAAATGGCCACGGCCCAGGTTTCAAAGAAGAAGAACAGCAGGCAGGTCAGCGAAATCAGGGCGGTCCAAACGTAGAAAACCAACACCGATCCCAGGTGACTGTGGCCAAAGTCTTGCAGTCTGTGGTGCAAGTGCTGGCGGTCGGCTGCAAATGGCGACTTTCCGGCTCGGAGCCTGCGGATCACGGCTAGCGAGAAGTCCAATAGCGGCAAAATCAGGATTGCCAGCGGCAAAATCAGCGGAATATAGGCCGGAATCATCTCGCCGCGGCTTACCGCGTGCGGGTCAATCTGGCCGGTCACGGTCAAAGCCGAGGTGGCCATGAGCAGGCCAAGCAGCATCGCGCCCGCGTCGCCCATGAAGATCTTGGCTCGGTGCCAGTTATAAGGCAGGAACCCAAGGCACATGCCAAGCACAATTGCCGAGATCAGCGAGGCCAAATTGAAGTAGTTGGTTGGCGAGGTCTGCTTGGCCAAAAGGTAGCTGTAGGCAAAGAAAACTCCGGTGCCAATGAACACCACTCCGGCAACTAAGCCGTCTAGGCCGTCAATAAAGTTCACGGCATTCATCACCAGCACCGCCAAGAACACGGTGGCCAAGAAAGAGATGCCGAAACTACCAATGGTCAAACCAGCAATTGGCAGCGAAACAATTTGCACTCCCTGCCAGGCCAGGATTCCTGCAACCAGGAATTGCCCGGCAAGCTTTAGGCTCCAGTCCAAGTCGTAAAGGTCATCTAAGAAACCAATCAGAGTAATAACGAATGCCGCGAAAACAATTGCCACGATGTGAATTGGGTCTGAGTAGACGCTCTTAAACCAGCCAAGTAGCCCGGCAATAACGGCAGTCACCAAGAATCCGGCAAACATTGCAATTCCACCCAAACGAGGAGTTGGTTTGGTGTGAACGTCTCGAGAGCGAATCTGCGGATAAATCTTGTACTTGTGTGCCAGTTTGAGCACACCAAATGTTCCAAAGAAAGTAACTACTGCGGCAATTGCCATCATCAAGAGATAAGCGCGCATTTAATTTGCACTCTCCTCAAGTAGATCCCCAGCGATGCTTCTGATTTTTGCTTCGCTCAATGCCCCGCGACGCACAATCTTAATTTTGCCGTGTGTGGTTAGCGAGCCATCTTTTTCGTAAACGTCTTCGAGGCCAGTCATATCAAGAATGGTTGAGGCTTCACCCTTTGGGGTGTTGCCTCCATCCAGATAAACCGCAACGCTGGCACCCAGGTAGGCCTCTGCCTGCTGGCAGGTTGTGGCGGCCGGTTCACCGGTGAGGTTTGCGCTTGATACCGCTAGCGGTCCGGTTTCTTGTAGCAGGGCCAAGGCAATTTTGTGATCTGGCATGCGCAGGGCAACCGTGCCCTTAGTTTCGCCAAGGTCCCAGGTGAGTGAACCCTGAGCCTTGAAGATCATGGTCAGTGCGCCAGGCCAAAAAGTTTCGGCAAGCTTATTTGCAATCGCCGGTACGGTTTCGGCAAGGGCGTGCATGGTTTGAATTGTGCCAATTAAAACCGGTGGCGGAGATTGTGGACCGCGGCCCTTGGCAGCCAGCAATGCTTTCACGCCATCGGCAGAAAATGCGTCGGCCGCAATTCCGTAAACGGTATCGGTTGGCAGAACTACAAGTTCACTTCTGCCCAGCGAAACTTTTGCAAGTCGCATGCCGGTTAGAAGATCGGTGTCGAGCGAGCAGTCGTAAATGCGATTAGTCATTTGCACTGCCCTTCTACTTAATAGCTGTTACAGCTCTGTCTCTACCGGTTAGGTCTTGGTGTGAAACGACTTCGCGCCACCCATCAGCCAATAGTAGTTCACAGACCTGTTTGCCCTGAGAGTCCGCATGCTCAACAATCAACGCGCCACCAGGCAACAGCAGCCTCTTGGCCGTGGCCGAGACTTTGTGAATTACATCCATTCCGTCTTCCCCACCGTAAAGGGCAAGTTCCGGATCAAAGAGCTTTACTTCAACATCGCGAGGTATGGCCGCGCTTGGAATGTATGGCGGGTTTGATGCCACGACCCATACCGTTCCATCTAATTCGGCAAACGCATCGGCCAAGTCACCCAAAATTAATATTGCGTTTGTGCCTGCGTACTTTGCAAAATTCTTAGAGGTGAACGGGAACGCCGCTTCTGATTTTTCCACCGCGTAAATTTGTGCCGAAGGAACCTCGGTTGCCATCGCCAAAGCGATTGCCCCTGAGCCGGTGCCCAGGTCTACCGCGATTGGTTTTTCTTGCGGTGCTGCAGCCAAAGCATCAATTGCCAGTTGCGCTACAAATTCCGTTTCTGGTCGCGGAATAAAAACACCTCTGCCAACTTCAAGTTCAAGGCTTCTAAAAAAAGCAACCCCGGTGATGTGTTGTAGGGGTTCTCTAGAAAGGCGTCTGCCAAACATTTGAGTGAGTTTTTCGGCTTGGTCTGAATCAAGTTCGGCACCGCGAATCATCTCGCTTTGAACGCCGCCACGGCTTAGGCCAAGCAGGTAGCCAGCTAGGAGTTCGGCATCAACCATGGCCGAATCAATGCCGGCTTCTTGAAAACGCTTTGCCGCATGCTCAATCAATTCGCGCAGCAGCATGGTTTTATTTCTTTTCGTCGCCGAGCGCAGCTAGACGAGATTCCTCGTCCATCTGAATTGCTGACTGAACAACCGGCTCAAGAGCACCGTCCATAACTGCATCAAGGTTGTAGGCCTTGTAACCGGTGCGGTGATCTGCAATGCGGTTCTCTGGGTAGTTGTAGGTGCGAATGCGCTCTGAACGGTCAACCGATTTAACCTGAGACTTTCGTGCTGCAGACTGCTCTGCCTCAATTGCCTCTTGTTGCGCGGCAAGAATACGTGCGCGAAGCACGCGCATTGCGGCCTCACGGTTTTGCAGCTGTGACTTTTCGTTTTGCATGGCAACGGTAATGCCGGTTGGCAAGTGAGTAATACGAACCGCTGAGTCTGTGGTGTTAACTGACTGACCACCAGGACCCGATGAACGATATACGTCAATGCGCAAATCGTTCTGGCTGATTTCAACTTCTTCAGGTTCGTCAACTTCTGGGAACACCAATACACCTGCTGCTGAAGTGTGAATGCGGCCCTGAGTCTCAGTTGCCGGTACGCGCTGAACTCGGTGAACGCCACCCTCGTACTTTAGGTGTGCGTGCACGCCCTGAGCCGGGTCAGTGGAGTTGCCCTTAATCGCAAGCTGAATATCTTTGATGCCGCCAAGGTCAGATTCGTTCTTATCAAGAATCTCTGTCTTCCAACCTTTTGAGTTGGCGTACTGGATGTACATGCGCAATAGGTCGGCAGCAAACAGTGCAGATTCCGCACCACCTTCACCAGCCTTGATTTCCATAATTACATCGCGGCCATCATCTGGATCGCGAGGAATAAGTAGTCGGCGTAGTTTTTCCTGAGCGGTGTTTAGTCGCTCTTCGTTGATGGTTGCTTCTTCGGCAAACATTTCATCTTCTTTTGCCAGCTCCTTGGCAGCCTTTACATCCTCGGTAAGCGACAACACCTGGTTGTACGCAGCGACGATTGCACTCAATTCCGCGTAGCGGCGGTTGAGCTTCTTGGCTAGAGCCGGGTTACCGTGCAGCGCTGGATCAGACAGTTTTGTCTGAAGTTCAGCGTGCTCAGCTAGAAGAGGTTGTACCGAAGCGAGCAATTAATTACTCCGAGTCTGAACCGGTTGGTACTGGCATTGACTTCTGAACCTGCATTAGGAACTCAACGTTTGAAGATGTTTCCTTTAGGCGGCTCAGAACAAGCTCAAGAGCCTGCTGCTGCTCAAGACCAGCAAGTGCGCGACGAAGCTTCCAAACAATCTTGGTTTCGTCTGGGCTCATCAACATTTCTTCACGACGAGTACCAGAAGCGTTCACGTCAACCGCAGGGAAGATGCGCTTGTCTGCAAGTGAGCGAGACAAACGAAGCTCCATGTTTCCGGTTCCCTTGAACTCTTCGAAGATAACCTCGTCCATCTTTGAACCGGTCTCAACAAGAGCGGTAGCAAGAATGGTTAGCGATCCGCCATCTTCAATGTTTCGGGCTGCACCAAAGAAACGCTTTGGCGGGTAAAGAGCTGATGAATCAACACCACCCGAAAGGATTCGGCCTGAAGCTGGTGCGCTCAAGTTATAAGCGCGACCAAGGCGGGTGATTGAGTCAAGTAGCACAACAACGTCGTGACCTAGCTCAACCAAACGCTTTGCGCGCTCGATAGCTAGTTCTGCAACTGTGGTGTGGTCTTCAGCTGGACGGTCAAAAGTAGAAGCAATAACTTCACCCTTAACTGTGCGCTGCATATCGGTAACTTCTTCTGGGCGCTCGTCAACCAAAACAACCATTAGGTGAACCTCTGGGTTGTTTACTGCGATTGAGTTTGCAATTGCCTGAAGAACAAGTGTCTTACCTGCCTTAGGTGGTGAAACGATAAGACCACGCTGGCCCTTACCAATAGGTGACACAAGGTCAATGATTCGAGTGCTGAGTTTGTTTGGCTCGGTCTCAAGACGCAGACGAGTCTGTGGGTAAAGCGGAGTTAGCTTGCCGAACTCAACGCGGCTTGCGGCCTGCTCTTGAGTTAGACCGTTGATTGATTCAATGCGAACGATTGCGTTGAACTTTGAACGGCCCTGGCCTTCGCCTTCGCGTGGCTGACGAATTGAACCAACAACTGCGTCACCCTTGCGTAGGTTGTACTTCTTAACCTGACCAAGTGAGACGTATACGTCGTTTGGACCAGGAAGGTATCCGCTAGTACGTACGAATGCGTAGTTGTCTAGTACATCCAAGATTCCAGCAACTGGAACTAGTACGTCATCCGGTGAGATTTCTGGTTCAATCTCATCGTGCTGGTTGCCGTTGCCACCGCGGCCACCGCGACGGTCACGATCGCGGTAGCGATCGCGGTTACGATTACGGTTGCGGTTGTTGCCACGACGTTCGTCGTTGAAGTCGCGCTCGTTGCGTGAGTCATTGTCTCTGGTTGAGTTGTCTCTGGTTGAGTTGTCACGGTTTGAGTTCTCAGAGTTGTCTGAGTTGCCCTCGCCCGAGTTGTTTGAACGCTCGCCACCGTTGCGATTGCGGTTGCGATTACGGTTGCGGTTGTTGTTTGAACGCTCGCCACCTTCACCTGAGTTTGAGTCTGAGCTTGAGTCTGCTGAGTCGTTTGACTTTGCTTCCTTTGCAGGAGCAGCCTTCTCAGCTTTTGGCTCCGCAGCGTCAGCCTTAACAGCCTTAGCGCGAGGTGACTTCTTTGGAGCTTCTGATTTTTCTGCCGATGCTGAACCGTCTGCTACAACGCGACGGCTCTTCTTGACCGGAGTGGTTTCCTGGATTTCATCCATGTTTTTGATTTCTCTTTCTTAGGAGATATTCGTGACTGTAATTTGAGAGTCACTGTCTGCATGTTTTGAACATGCTGCTACCGCTTTAGATCTGCGGGATTTTCACCAATTATTGGTGCAAGGCAACTGTAGCACCTTTGAAGTCCACAGCCAAAAGCAACGCCTGCCACTGTGGATAGTGCTTTGCGGCCAATTTAGCGGCTTCTAGGCGCTGGGCTGGGTCGCTTGCCAATACCAACACCGATGGTCCGGCGCCCGAAACTACTGCTGCATGGCCGTGTTCGCGCATGAGTTTAACGATTGAATCGGTCTCAGGCATTGCCGCTGCGCGGTAGTCCTGGTGAAGTCTGTCCTCGGTTGCAGCCAAAAGAAGCTCTGGGCTCTGAGTAAGCGCGGCAATCAATAGTGCCGAACGAGAAACGTTAAACACGGCGTCATCGTGAGGAACCGAGTCTGGCTGAAGTGATCTTGCCAATGCGGTAGACATCTTGTGATTTGGCACAAGCTCAAGTGGTGATACGCCTCGGTGCACAAAAAGTTTTTTGTGGTGCGGACCAGACTCGTCTTCCCAAGCAATGGTTAGACCACCAAAAAGCGCAGGCGCAACATTGTCTGGGTGACCTTCAAGCTCAGTTGCGATTGTTAGAAGCTCTTGATCAGAAATGTATACGACGCCCTCAAGCAAACCCTTGGCCGCAACAATTCCAGAAACCACCGCAGCACCCGATGAACCCATGCCGCGACCGTGAGGAATGATGTTGTGCGCAATTAGTTTTAACCCTGGAACTTTTTGACCAAACTTTTCAAAGGTATAAGCCAAAGACTTAACCACCAAGTTGCTTTCATCGGTGGCAACCTCGCCGGCACCCTCACCGTGAACTTCAACCACTGCCCCGCTACCGGCAACCGCTTCAACCTGAAGCTCGTCGTAATACGAGAGCGCCATGCCAAGCGTGTCAAAGCCCGGTCCAAGATTTGCCGAAGTGGCCGGTACCTTGACCGTAACTTTTCTACCGATAAGTGAAGTCATGATTACTTCTTTGAAAGACCTAGTCGCTCAGCAACAGCTTCAACCTTGTTGGCAACTGCCTGTGGCTTGATGTCCTTGCCGCGCTCGTCCTTCAGTGCCCACATTGGGTCCTTTAGGCCGTGACCGGTAACGGTAACCACGATTGTTGAACCGGCTGGAACTTCACCCTTCTTAGAGTGCTTGAACAAACCAGCTGCACCAGTTGCAGAAGAAGGCTCAACGAATACTCCAACTTCCTGTGACAGGAATCGGTGCATCCAAAGAATTTCTTTATCTGAGCAGTAACCAAATTGGCCGCCAGATGCCTCACGAGCAGCAAGTGCAAGATCGTATGAAGCTGGGTTACCAATGCGAATTGCAGTTGCAATTGTGTCTGGCTTTGCAACCGGGTTACCAAAGGTAAATGGTGCCGAGCCCTCAGCCTGGAAACCCCACATCTTTGGCAGCGCCTTGATGCGACCGGCCTCTAGATCTTCTTGGTATCCCTTTGAGTAAGCGGTGTAGTTACCAGCGTTGCCAACGGGCAGCACGTGGAAGTTTGGTGCAAAACCAAGTGAGTCAACCACTTCAAACGCACCGGTCTTCTGACCTTCGATGCGGTCTGGGTTAACCGAGTTCACGAGGTGAACTGGGTAGTTCTCGCTTAGGTCACGAGCAAGGGTTAGGCAGTCGTCAAAGTTTCCCTTGACCTGAAGAATCTGTGCCTTGTGAGCAACCGCTTGGCTTAGCTTGCCAAGTGAAATTTTTCCCTTAGGAACCAAAACCACTGACTGAATTCCAGCAGCGGCGGCATACGCAGCAGCAGATGCAGAAGTGTTTCCGGTTGACGCCGCAATAACTGCTTGCGCACCGTGACCAACAGCTTTTGAAACTGCCATGGTCATACCGCGGTCTTTGAATGAACCGGTTGGGTTCATGCCCTCAACCTTTAGCAGTACGCGCTCCGCACCAACAAGTCTTGCCAGCGCAGGCGCCTCAACCAATGGTGTGCCACCCTCACCCAAAGTGATTACTGGGTTGTCGCTTGAGATGTCCAAGCGGTCGATGTATTCGCGAATAACTCCGCGCCACTGGTGTGCCATTAGATTCCTTCTACTCGGATTACTGAAGTAATTGATTCAACCGATTCACTTGCCTCAAGCGCCTTAACGACTGCGCTCAATTCGGCATCGGTTGCTGAATGGGTTCCTACCTCGAGGGTAGCGGTTTTGCTGCGCTTACCGTCTAGTACACGCACTGACTGCTCAACGGTTTCAATAGAAACGTTGCCCGCAGAGAATGTGTTTGCAATTTTTGCAAGTACACCTGGCTGGTCTGTTGCTTCAAGCGTGATTTGGTAGCGAGTCTGAACGCGGTCTATTGGCAACACCGGGAGATTTGCGTGAACTGAATCGGCAAGACCAGGGCCACCGGCAACGTGACGCTTTGCAGCTGAAACCAAGTCACCAAGAACAGCCGATGCAGTCTGCACGCCACCAGCGCCAGCACCATAGAACATCAGCTCGCCGGCAGCTTCTGCCTCAACGAATACCGCATTGAACGCGCCACGAACTGCGCCTAGCGGGTGCTTACGATCAATCAGTACTGGGTGAACGCGAACTGCAACACCAGCGTCAACACCGTTTTCCAAAATGCGTTCTGCGATTGCCAGAATCTTAATTACGTAACCGTCGCGCTTTGCGGCATCAATCTGCTCAGCGGTAATTTTTGTAATTCCCTCACGGTAAACCTTTTCTAGAGGCACCTCGGTGTGGAATGCAAGCGAAGCAAGAATCGCAGCCTTTTGCGCGGCATCAAATGCTTCAACATCGGCAGTTGGATCAGCCTCTGCATAACCAAGTGCCTGAGCCTCGGCAAGAGCATCGGCAAAACTTGCACCGGTTGAATCCATGCGATCAAGAATGTAATTAGTAGTACCGTTCACGATTCCCATGATTCGGTTTACCTTGTCGCCGGCAAGTGATTCGCGCAGCGGACGAATAATAGGAATTGCTCCACCAACTGCAGCTTCAAAGTAAAGCTGCGCGCCAACCTGCTCTGCGGTGTCAAACAACTCGGTGCCGTGGGTTGCCAACAGCGCCTTGTTTGCGGTGACAACATCGGAACCCGAGTTCAATGCCTGCAAGATGTAGGTACGAGCCGGCTCAATGCCGCCCATAACTTCAACCACAATGTCAGCACTCAGAATCAGGTCTTCGGCGTTGGTAGTAAGTAGTTCTTTTGGCACGCCAGCCTTGGCAGCCTTCTCGATATCGCGCACGGCAATACCAACGAGTTCTAGTTCTGCACCAACGCGAGCGGCAAGCTCTGCCTTGTTCTCAATCAATAGACGAGCAACCTGCGAGCCAACTGAGCCGGCACCAAGTAGCGCAATTCGTAGTGGACGATATTCCTGCACGATTAACTCTTCTCGTTCTGGTTTGCTGTTGCCTGGTACTTAAGGTCTCTTGTAAATAAGTCTGCTTCGGTTTCGGCACGAATAATTAATCGGGCTTCGCCACTTCTAACTGCAACAACTGCCGGCTTGGTCAAGAAGTTGTAGTTATTTGACATTGAGTAGCAGTAGGCACCGGTGGTAGCCACGGCCAACAAGTCATTTGGATGAACATCTGACGGCAGGTAGTCGTTGCGTACAACAATATCGCCACTCTCGCAGTGCTTGCCAACTACCCTTGCAAGTGCCGGCTGGGCCTCACTGGTGCGCGATGCCAAAACGGTGTGGTACTCGGCTTCGTAAAGCGCGGTGCGCATGTTGTCGCTCATGCCACCATCAACCGATACATACTTGCGCACAGCAGGGCTGGCGCCATCGGTGACTTTTACATCTTTAATAGTGCCCACGTTATATAGGGTCACGCCGGCAGGTCCGGCGATGTATCGGCCCGGCTCAAATGCCAGCTTTGGCACTGAAATGCCGTGCTTGGCACACTCCTCGGCAACCACTGCTGTGATCGCGTCGGCAAAGTACCCAATGTTTGGAGCCTTGTCGCCAGGCTTGTAGTTCACGCCAAAGCCACCGCCAAGATTCAGCTCGGTGATCTCACCGTGTGCCAAAAGCTCGGCGTGCAGAGCAACCAATCGCTTGGTTGATTCAACAAAACCTTCGGCGTTAAAAATCTGTGAGCCCACGTGCTGGTGGAAACCTAAAAACTTAAGGTGCGAGTGTGAGCGAATCTTTTCTACCAATGCCGGAGCGTCTGCGATTGCAATTCCAAATTTTTGGTCTTCTCGTGCGGTGGCTAGAAAATCGTGGGTGTTTGCGTGCACACCAGTGTTGACTCGAAGACGAACTGGCTGCACCTTGTCTTGTGCACCGGCTGCAGAAGCAATTCGCTCGATTTCAATTTCTGAATCAATCACGATTGCACCAACGCCAGCGGTAACTGCACGACCAATTTCGCGAAGCGACTTATTGTTTCCGTGCAGTCCAATACGGCTGGCATCAATTCCGCCGGCAAGTGCAGCGGCTAGTTCTCCGCCAGAAGCAACGTCAATGTTCAAACCAAGCTCGTTGATCCAGCCAACAATCTCTGTACTCAGGAATGCTTTGCTTGCGTAGTAGACCTTTGCCTCGGTGCCAATCTTTTTAGCGGCATCGGTTAGCGCAGTCTTGGCGGCAGTTGCACGTGCACGAAAATCGTCTTCGTCGATTACATAAATAGGAGTGCCAAACTGGGTTGCAATTTCGGTAACTGCAACACCGGCAATTTCTAGCTCGCCAGTTGCGCGACGCTTGGCATGGCGTGGCCAAACCTTTTCGTCAATGGCGTTTACATTTGCCGGAAAATCAAGCCACTCAGGAGCTAATGGATTAGACATGATTGCTACATTCTTTCCGGCGCACTCACGCCAAGCAGATCTAGACCGTTGCGCAAAACCACACCAGCTGCATCGTTTAGCCAAAGTCGGGTGCGGTGAACCGATTCCACTTGGCCTCCGGAAAGCGGAGTAACTCGGCAAGCGTCATACCAACGGTGGTAAGTGCCGGCTACTTCTTCTAGGTAGCGTGCTACGCGGTGCGGTTCACGGAATTCCGATGCCTGAGCCACAACACGAGGAAGCTCGCTTAGTTTTGCCAACAACTCAGATTCGGTTGCGTGCTCTAGCAGCGACGGATCAAACTCGGTGCGCTCTACCCCAAGGCTGGCGGCATTCTTGGCCACCTGCTTGGTGCGGGCGTGTGCGTACTGCACATAAAAAACCGGGTTGTCATTGGTCTTCTTTTGAAGCTGCTCAAGATCAATGTCTAGCTGCGAGTTGATTGAAGAACGGGCCAACGCGTAGCGGGCTGCATCAACACCAACTGCTTCAACCAGATCTTCCATGGTTACAACTGTGCCGGCGCGCTTTGACATACGAACTGGTTCGCCATCGCGCAACAGATTAACCATTTGGCCAATCAGAATTTCAAGATTGTGGTTTGGCTTGTCACCAAAGGCAGCACACATCGCCATCATGCGCTGGATGTATCCGTGGTGGTCGGCGCCCAACATATAGATGCACTGATCAAAACCGCGAGAACGCTTGTCTAGGTAATAGGCAAGGTCGCCGGCAATGTAGGCAGCTTCGCCATCGCTCTTAATTACTACGCGGTCGCGGTCGTCACCAAAAGTTGTGGTGCGAAGCCAAAGTGCGCCGTCTTTTTCAAACATGTGGCCAAGTGCCTTTAGTTTGTCGATTGCCTTTTGCACCGCGCCAGATTCGTAAAGTGAGTTTTCGTGGAAGAAGACATCAAAGTCAACTCCAAAATCGTGAAGTGATTCGCGAATCTCGGCAAACATCAAATCCACACCGGCAGCGCGGAAGGCTTCTTGCGCTTCGACTTCAGGCAGGCTCAAAATATCGGTTGCGGTTTCGGCAAGCACGCGATCTGCGATTTCTTGAATGTATGCGCCGCCATAGCCGTCCTCTGGAGCTGGTTCGCCCTTGGCACGAGCTAACAACGAGCGCGCAAATCTATCAATCTGTGCACCGTGATCGTTGAAGTAGTACTCGCGAGTTACCTGTGCACCCTGTGCCTCAAACACACGTGCAAGTGAATCGCCCACTGCGGCCCATCGGGTTCCACCCATGTGGATTGGTCCGGTTGGGTTTGCCGAAACGAATTCAAGATTAAGTTTTACGCCGGCCAAATCTGTGCCGCGACCGTAGGCTGCGTCAGCCTCAACGATTGCCTTGGCGAGCTCGCCTGCAGATGCGGCGCTTACGAATAGGTTGATGAAACCAGGACCCGCGATGTCTACCTTTTCAACGCCATCTACCTTGGCAAGTTCACCCGATAGCAATTCGGCGAACGCACGAGGGTTCATGCCAAATTTGCCAGCAAACTGCATTGCCACGTTGGTTGCCCAGTCACCGTGCTCACGGTTCTTTGGGCGCTCGACAACAACCTCGGCAGGCAACTGCCCCTCGCCATCTTTAAGCGCCAAACGACCATCGGCCTGCAAGGCAGCGATGATTCGCACAATGGCGGCAGATAGGTCTGCAGGGGTCAAGGTTGGTCCTTATTGAAAAGGAGGCCCAGTAGGCCTCCGTTGGTCAAGATTTACCTCTAATCATACGAGACACCGATGTTCGGCCTCTGAGGAATTTGCCTCTGGGTAGCCAGTGATACTCAAAAATCTCGCTGTTAGTCTTAACCCAGCCCTTTGCCCCTATAGCTCAGGGGATAGAGCACCGCTCTCCGGAGGCGGGTGCGCAGGTTCGATTCCTGCTAGGGGCGCTTATTTAGTAGAAAACAGGAGCGCATGTTCGGTATCGAATGGCTACAACCAGAGGCATTGATTGCCTCGTTTGGCATTTACGCGCTCATTGGTGTTTGCGCAATTGTGTTCATTGAAACCGGACTTTTGGTTGGCTTCTTTCTACCTGGTGACTCTCTTCTATTTGTAACCGGTCTCATGATTTCTACCGGCGACGTGCTCTTCCCTGTTGGCAATGAGATGCTGCCGGTTCCAATTTGGTTTGCCTGTGCCGCAATTTCGGCTGCGGCTTGGCTTGGCGATCAGACCGGCTACTGGATTGGCCGTAAGACTGGGCCGGCAATTTTTAACAAGACCGATTCAAAATTCTTCAGCCAGAAAAATGTTGCCGCTACGAACTCATTCTTTGAGCGCTACGGAGCAAAGGCAATTATCTTGGCTCACTTCGTGCCGGTGATGCGCACCTTCGTTCCGGTAGCTGCCGGCATTGGCCAAATGAATTACCGCAGATTTTTAAAGTACAACGTTTACGGCGTGATTGGCTGGGGAACTTTGGTTACCCTGCTGGGCTTTTTCTTGGGCAAGATTCCGTTTGTAGCACAGCACGTTGAGTACTTCACAATTGCATTCATTGTGCTCTCCACGATTCCAATCGTGATGGAAATTGTAAAGACACGTCGCGAACACAAAGCCGAAGCCATCATTCGCTAATTCGGAATTTGAATTAAAGCTGGTTCAGGTAACTTGCCAGTTGCTCCAGGGCCAAAGATCTGTGGCTCACTGAGTTCTTAATCTCCGGTTCCAATTCGGCAGCGGTAATTTCAAATCCCTCTGGAATAAAGACAGGGTCATAGCCAAAGCCATTTGCACCTTGCTCGTGACGGGCAACTCGGCCAGGCCAAATTCCGGTAAACGAAACCTCGCCGTCTGCAGAAACCATTGCAATGGTGCACACAAAAGATGCGGCGCGGTTTTCATCGCGTACGTCATCAAGTTGGCTGAGAAGCAATTGACGATTGGCAATGTTGTCACGGCCACCGGCCCAACGCGCGCTAAAGATTCCAGGTGAACCACCAAGAATTTCAACCGCAATTCCAGAGTCATCAGCAATCGATGGCAAGCCGGTGTGTGCGTATGCAACCCGGGCCTTAATCAATGCGTTCTCTAAGAAGCTGGTGCCGTCCTCGATTGGTTCAGGGCCGTCGTAACCAAGTAACTCTAAGCCGCGAACCGACTGAGACAAAATTGCACCAACCTCACCAACCTTGTGTTGGTTGTGAGTGGCCAAAACTAATTTCATTAGTTGGCAGTTCCGGCTAGCGCACTCTTTTGAATCTGAGTTAGTTCCTGAGTTCCCTTTAGAGCCAGGTCAAGCAGTGCGTTTAGTTCGTCGCGATCAAACGGCACTCCCTCGGCGGTGCCCTGAACTTCTACAAACTTTCCGCTACCGGTAACCACAACATTCATATCGGTGTGTGCACGAACGTCTTCAACGTAGGCAAGGTCTAAGAATGGTTCGCCATCAATAATTCCAACCGATACCGCAGCTACGCTGTCAGTCAATGGTTGCGCCTTAGCCGGAATAAGTTTGTTTTCACGAGCCCAAGCAATTGAATCTGCAAGTGCAATGTATGCGCCGGTGATTGCCGCGGTGCGAGTACCGCCGTCTGCCTGCAGAACGTCACAGTCAATCACGATTGTGTTTTCGCCAAGTTCACGTACGTCAACGATTGCTCGAAGGCTACGACCAATGAGTCTAGAAATTTCGTGGGTACGTCCGCCGATTTTTCCTTTCACAGCTTCGCGATCGTTGCGATCGTGAGTTGCACGGGGAAGCATTGCGTACTCTGCAGTAACCCAACCCTCGCCCTTGCCAACTTTCCAACGTGGAACTCCGGCGGTGAAAGATGCGGTGCACAAAACCTTGGTGCCACCAAATGAAATCAGTGCAGAACCTTCGGCGTGATCACTCCAACCGCGCTCAACTGTAATTTTGCGAACTTGGTCTGGAGTTCTTCCATCGGCGCGAACTGTCATCGGATTTCTTCTACTTTCGTTACTTCCGGTCCTAGGAACCTGCGGGCTAGCTTCTCAAAAGCATCGGCGTCACCGGTTGCCTTAAAAGTCAGAGTTGGTTTTGAAGTTGCTGTGCGCTGCAGGTTATGTTCAACCAGAGTGCGGTAAACATCTTTTGCGGTTTCTTCTGCCGATGAAACCAGTGTCACGTCCTCGCCCATCACGTAAGAAATTGCACCGGTTAGCAATGGGTAGTGGGTGCAGCCAAGCACCAGGGTGTCTACTCCAGCATCGCGAATTGGTCCAAGGTAATCCTCGGCAACTTTTAGAAGCTCTGGGCCAGAGGTAATTCCGCTTTCAACAAATTCCACAAACCTTGGGCAGGCGGCGCTGGTGATGTGCAAATCTACTGCGGCTGCAAAGGCGTCGTCATATGCCTTTGAAGTGATTGTTGCGTTGGTGCCAATAACACCAACCTTGCGGTTGCGAGTTGATGCCACTGCTCTGCGCACTGCCGGCTGAATTACTTCAACCACTGGAATTCCACGGCCAACCGTGTATCGCTCGCGAGCATCTCGAAGCACTGCCGCCGAAGCTGAGTTGCAGGCAATCACCAAAAGCTTCACGCCTTCATCAACTAGGCGATCCATTACCGATAGCGCGAGATCGCGAACCTCTTGAATGCTCTTAGGTCCGTAAGGGGTGTTTGCGGTATCGCCAACGTAAATGATGGATTCATTTGGCAACTGGTCAATCACCGCGCGGGCTACGGTTAAGCCGCCAACGCCTGAGTCAAAGATTCCAATCGGTGCATCATTCACGATTGAAAGTCTACCTTTGACCCTTACTTAGCAGGGTCTGAACTCTTTGGGTCTTCTGGCCTCAAGCCCTCGTAAATCTCTTTACAAATTGGGCACACCGGGAACTTTTCTGGGTCGCGGCCCGGAACCCAGGTCTTGCCGCAGAGTGCAATCACTGGAGTTCCCAAAACGGCAGACTCAACGATTTTTTCTTTTCGCACGTAGTGAGAATTACGTTCGTGATCACCCGGTTCAATATTTTGAACCTGCTCTTCTAGAAGCGTTGAACCCCCGGTCTGACCACCGATATCCTCGCGACCCAAATCACTCATAATTACCTACTTCAAATCTGCTGCGTCACCCAAGACTACATTCACGGTGATGGTCTTACCATTTCTGGTTACCTCAACCACTGCCTTGGCACCTGCTGGCTCCTGACGAACCGCCGCGGTGAGTTCGCCGGCAGTGGTGATTGCCTGACCGTTGAACTTGGTCACGATGTCGCCAACCTTGATGCCACCCTTTTCGGCAGCGCCACCCGCGGTCAACTCCTTAACCTCTGCTCCAACGCTGAATCCTTGCGAGTCGGCAGAGCTGGTGGCATCGGCAACGCTTGCGCCCAACAAAGCGTGCGAGGCCTTACCGGTCTTCATGATCTCTGAAGAAATTCTTGAGGCCACATTAGAAGGAATTGCAAAACCAACACCAATGTTTCCCGACTGCGAGCTTGAACCGGCAGAAGCAATCGCAACGTTAATACCAATCAGTTCACCGTTTGCGTTCACCAGCGCTCCGCCAGAGTTTCCCGGGTTGATTGCGGCATCGGTTTGAATCACGCGCAGGTTAACCGCGGTACCGGTTCCGCTAAACAACTGCAGTCCACCAAGACCAGAGTCTGAATTTTCTGGAGCCGCTGCTGAGGCCACGGCAATTGTGCGGTTCAGTGCCGAGACGATTCCCTCGGTAACGGTGTTTGCCAAACCAAGTGGTGCACCAATCGCAACTACGCGATCGCCTACGTTCACCTTTGAGGAATCGGCAAATTTAATCGGGGTAAAAGTAATTGGAGATTCAACCTTGATAACCGCTAGGTCGTTGATTGGGTCGGTGCCAACGATTGTGGCCGGGTATACGTGACCGTCTGAGGTCTTAACTTCAATCTTTACCTTGGCGGCCGAGCCATCCAGAGTCACCACGTGAGTGTTGGTTAGTACGTAGCCATCTTCAGTAAGAAATACGCCAGAACCGTTGCCGGCACCTGCGGTACTTGCCACGTTGATGGTAACCACCGATGGTGCTGCGGTAGCCGCAGCTCCGGTGACCCAGGTGACTGACTTGGTGTCATTAACCACAACGGCTGCAGGCCTGGTCCAGTAGTTATAAACCCCCACTCCAACGCCAGCACCAACTGCCGCACCCACAACTGCTCCAAGAACAATTGCTGCAGTTCCGGTCAGAAAGCTAGTGCGACGAGTGAGTCTTTGCTTCAGCGAAAGTTTAGGTTTTACCACTGGAGATTGAACTTCACTAAATACAAACTGACGGTTGTAATCAGACATTGCTACCTTTCAGATTTACGGTGCAAATAGATTGCCAAGCAAGCCTGAATAGTTTATGAAATCTTTCTGAGTGTTTTCTGAAACTAGCTACATCCGAACGCCCCGGGCCTTGCCGTACAGTCCTCGCCCACCAAAAGCACTCGTCTCGGGGCCGGGTTTGAATCGGTTGCCTCATAATCTGCCGAATCCGATACCTCTACAAACAGGTCATCGGTCACGGCAATGGTGTCTGGTTCAAGAATCCAGTTGGCACTGCCCCTAACCCGATACGCCACCTCGTAGGTGACCTTCACGCTTACCGAATGAGTACCGGCTTCATCAAAAGCAAAACTTGCCGAGCTTCCAGTTGCATCGGTACCGCCGATGTCCCACGCAACCAACACGGGTGTGAACCGTACCTCGGTTGGCAGGCTCATTAATTTTCCGGAACGGAAGTGCACGGCAGCGCTGGTTGCAAAAGTTGCCAGCTGGCCAACACCAAGTTGATTTGATGGATACACCGATGCCACCACCGGGGCCGGCACAAAATTGATTGAGGCAGCCGTGACATTTTTTGAACCCGGCTTAGTAAGAACTTTGGTTTTAGTTTTGGCTTTTACTTTGACCACGACCTTGGCGCTTGTCTTGGGGGCAGGCCTTGGCACCAACTGCGTGCGCCTAAACACAGCCTTCTTAGCTGGCGCCACCTTGACCACTGGTTTGGCTGCGGGCTTGGCTTGTGGCTTGCTAAGTGTTTTCACTATTGCCGTGCGCGCCGGAGTTACCGCAACCGCCGCGGCGCAAACCGTGACGCTGCCGCCGCTAACCTGCGAACCAACCCGGTGCCCACCCACATTGCCACCTGAGTTTTTACAGGCAGCCCAGGTTGGAGTTGGGGTAAACGAAAGCAGGCTCAGCATGAGCGCGAGTCCTAGAAAACTTTGTAACTGTTTGGAGTTTGCCATGCCGGCAAGTTAGCCCAAATGACAACACTCTCGCCGAAGTTGTGCACAGCAAGCAAAAAACCCAGATCAAAAAGATCTGGGTTTTTCTAATTGGTTGCGGAGGCAGGATTTGAACCTACGACCTCCGGGTTATGAGCCCGGCGAGCTACCGAACTGCTCCACCCCGCGTCGGTAGTACCAGTGTAGCACGCGAGTTAGATGCTCGAAAGCCCTAATTATTTGCTGGCAGCAATTGCGGCATCGATTGCGGCCTTCAACTGTGCGTCCGCTTTTCCATAAGCGGTCCAGTCACCGGCAGCCATTGCCTTATCTTTTGCAATCATTGCGTTTCGCGCCTGAAGCAAAGCATTTTTCAAAGCCGCACTTGTTGAACCCGATGAACCAGAATCAACCGGAGCATTTGGATCGGTTGGCACAACAATTGGTCCGCCGTCACCGGCATCGGCTCCAGAGTTTCCACCAAACAGTGCATCGAGTGCGGCATCAAGTGTGTCTTCAAATGCAATCTTGTCGCCGAATGCAACCAGCACCTTTTTCAAAAGCGGGAAGCTAGTCTCACCGGTTGACTGAATATAGACCGGCTGCACGTAAAGCAGACCGCCACCAACAGGCAAGGTCAAAAGGTTTCCGTTTAGAACCTTGGTTGAACCCTGTCGAAGAATGTTCAGCAATCTACCAACTTCGGCATCGGTGCTAAATGCATTTTGCACCTGCCCCGGACCCGGCACGATTGTGCTTGCCGGCAGGCTCAAGAGTCTTAACTTTCCGTACTCACTAGAAACTGTTCCGGCAGTTGAACCGGCATCGGAGTCGGCAACCAGGTAACCCTTAAGCACGTTGCGGCTTGCCTCGCCGGTGGACTTAGGAATGAAGGTCGTGTACAGCGAAAATGCTGGAGCCTTGGTGCCAGGCACCTGCATGGTCAAGTAATAAGGCGGCTGCAAAGTTCCAGAGGTAACGCTGGTTGCTGCCACCGGGTCGTTAGGTGTCATCCATGCGTCTTCCTGAGAGTAGAAAGAGCCTGGGTCACTCACGTGGTACGCGCCAAGCACTGCACGTTGAACCTTAAACAAGTCAGCTGGGTAACGTACGTGGCTAAGCAAGTCGCCAGACATGTCCTTTACCGACTTCAAGGTGTTTGGGTAAATCTTTGACCAGCTCTTTAGGATTGGGTCTTTTTCATCCCAGGTGTAAAGAGTGACCTTACCGTCGTATGCATCAACGGTTGCTTTGACCGAGTTGCGAATGTAGTTAATTGAACCGCGGGCAAAGGTGTTGCTGGTGCCGCTGTCTGAAATTGCCTGGCTCAAGTTCTCTGAACGAGAGTATGGGTAATTATTTGAAGTGGTGTAACCGTCAACAATCCAGACCACTCGCCCATCAACCACAGCCGGGTAGCTGTCGCTATCCAGAGTTAGGTATGGAGCAACCGCTGCAACACGTGAACGTGGATCGCGCTTATACAAAATCTGTGAGTCGCTGTTGATTGCATCGGAAAGCAAAATCTGCTCACTCTGGAATTTCAGCGCGTAAGCCAAACGAGTGACGATGTTGTCTAGCTTTGGGCCGCCGTCGCCAGCAAAGGTTGTGTAAGTCTGATCGGCTTCGCCGTCGCCAGCTGGGTAATCAAGTTCTCGTGGCGCACTACCCTTGGCTGCACCAACGATTGAGTAGGTTGGCGATTCCTCACCAAAGTAGATTCGCGGCTCGTAGCTACCAAGTGCACCGATAGAAGGAATACCCTTTTGCAAAAACACCGGCTGTCCCTCGGTTGAGCGCTGGTTACCGTAAGCAGCAACCACACCGTAGCCGTGAGTATAAACAATCACGTTGTTGTACCAAGACTGCGAATCACCAAGACCAGCTTGCTGAAGTTCGCGAGTAGCAATCACAGTGTCTTGAGTCTTGCCGTCAATCGTGTAGCGATCAGCATCTAGATGTGTGGCAAAACTGTAGTACTGCTTGTACTGCTCAAGTTGTTTAAACGAAGCACTAACCAAAGCTGGGTCAATGATGCGAATGTTTGCTGTTGTCTCTGCGTCTTTACGAAGTGCACCAGCAGTTGCATCGGTGGTTGCCTGGTAGTCAGTGGTTTCAACATTGTCTAGACCATATGCGGTGCGAGTGGCCTCAATGTTGCGCTTAATGTATTCGGCCTCAAGGGTGCGTTCGTTTGGCACTACCTGGAAGGTCTGCACAATCCACGGGTAAAGCCCACCCAAAACAATTGAGCTGACCACCATCAACGCGGTACCCAAAATAGAAATGCGCCACTTGCCAATCACAGCGGTCACCAAGAACAGCACAGCAACCACTGCCGAAATCAAAGCAAGAATTTGGAATCCAGGAATCACGGCGTTGGCATCGGCGTAGGTGGCACCGGTGTACAAACCCGATGAACTTGCCATTGTTGTGTACTGGTCAAGCCACAAACTTGCACCCTGCACAACTAGATACATCGCAACGGTGATTGCCACCTGAACTCGAGCAGCCTTGGCCACCTTTGAATCGCGACCAGCGAATCTAATTCCACCGTAAATAATGTGCACAACGGTAGCCACCAGACCAGCAACCAAAATTGCCGCTGAGAAAAAACCGGCCAGCCAGGTTAGGAACGGAAGATCAAAAAGATAGAACGAAACATCAAGCCCAAACTGAGGGTCCACTTCACCTGTGTAGGTGCGGTTGATCCAAAGCAATACGGTTTCCCACTGCGAAGCTGCTGCCACACCGGCCATCACACCTAAGAGCGCCGGCAGGCCAATCATGATTAATTTGCGAAGCTGGTCTAGCAACTGACGATATGCGGCAAATGGATCACTCTCGGAAACGAACTTTGCGTAAATTGGGCGGTTCTTAAACGCCACAAAGAAGCTGACCCAGGTGAACAAAGCCATTACCAAAGCACCCACGGCAAAAGTTGCTGCACGCGCAATGATCTCGGTGGTGAACACCGATGCAAAACCTAGCTGACCAAACCATAGGTAATCGGTGTAGAAGCTAAGCAGCCCAAGCGCAATCACACCAAGCACTACAACAATCAATGTTGCGATAGCGGCCGGTGAAGAATTCTTCTTGGTCACGTTTGTTGTAGACATGTTTCTCCTGTTACCTATTTAGTGCTGCAGTTTGGAAGCGCTTCAGTGCCTTGGCCTTTGCCAATTGCCTCAACCGCGGTTAGTGCATCTTTAAAACTTGAAACCTTGAATACCTTGAGGCCCTTGGGTTCGTGCCCAATAACCTCGTCACAGTTATCTGCCGGGGCCAAGAAGAACTTTGCACCCGCGTTTGCTGCACCGTACATCTTCTGTTGAATACCACCAATTGGGCCAACCACTCCGGCGCCGTCAATTGTTCCCGTGCCCGCAATGTAATTTCCACCGGTAATTTCACCAGGGGTGAGCTTGTCGTAAATACCAAGAGCAAACATCATGCCGCCCGATGGCCCGCCAACATCGGCCAGCTGCAAATTAACTTTTACCGGGAACTCGTACTTATAACCAACCAAGAGGCCTAGACGGTAAGCGCCTGAGTCATCTTTAATTGGCTTGAGCTCAAAAGTCTTTTTCACGCCGGCGCGGTCAACCACCAAGGTAACCGGAGTCGTGCCGTCAAATTTATTTACCTCGGCGCGAAGCTCTTCAATGGTGTCAACCTTGTTGCCATTTACTGTGCGAATGTAATCGGCCGCAATAACCTTGCCGCTAGCCGGAGTATTTTTTGTGACTTCACTCACGTAGAGCTCAACCGGCACCTGATACTTGAGTGCGCGAAGCGCAACGGCAATTGCCTCTTGCTGCGACTGCTCCATCATTGCCGAACTCTCGGCTTGTGATTCTTCTGTGGTTTGGTTTGCCGGAAATACCTGATCAACTAGCAGCACGCTTCTTGAAGGGTCCTGCCAAGCCTGAAATACTTCTAGCCAACCAGGTGTGCGATCGCGATTACCAACCACCTGCACGGTTAGCAAATCTAGATTTCCACTGGTCTTGTAGGTGGCTGCGCCATCGATAGAAATTATCGGTTTGTCTGAATCGTTTCCGAGAACGTTGTAGGTGGGCCCCGGCTGCTCAATCACATAAGGCGTAGGAAAAACCCAAACACCCAACAGGGCAATTGCAGCAACCAAAAGAAGGCCAAAACCAGCAGACTTACGAGACTTGGAACTGCCACGTTCATCAAACTCAGAGTTATAACTCAATGCCGTCCTCTATCGATTTTCAGGAATGACTTAAGCCTATGCGTGATTATGGTTAGTAGGTAAGGACGCAGATGAACGACAACCAGAACCCAGGTTCGCCAAACGGCATGAACCCCGATGACTTCGAGGCATTCCTGCGCCAATTTCTATCGGGCGATTCCGCAATGGACAATGAACAACTGGCCAAGGCGGCAGGCCTACCTACCGACCCAGCCGCACTGGCCGCGATGCTCGAGCAGCTAAAGCGAGCCATGAGTTCGCTATCAGCGGAGGGTTCTGCGGGCGGAGTTAACTGGGAACTGGCAACTGGCCAGGCAAAGGCAATTGCGCACGGCGGATCGGTTTCAATTTCAGATGCCTCACGCAAGGCCATTCAAGACGCCAGCGCAATTGGTTCGCTTTGGTTAAACGAGGCAACAGCAATTGGCGAGCTAGTGGGCGATGCAAAACTTTTGTCTCGTGAACTTTGGGTGGTAGATGCAATGCCACTGTTTCAAGCTCTGAGCCAGCCTGTTGCAAACCGCATGAGTGAGGCACTCAGCGAAAACCTGACCGCAAATGCTCCAGAAGAAATTCAAGACATTCTTGGTAGCGCATCTGGAGTAATGAAGTCGGCAGGCGGCGCACTGTTTGCGATGCAACTTGGTCAAGCACTCGGCAAACTTTCGCACGAGGTGCTTTCGGGTGGCGACATTGGCTTACCGCTGTTTAAAGATTCGCGTGCCGCATTTGTGCCACAGAATCTTGAACAGTTCGTGAAAGACCTAGACATTGAGCGCGACCAGTCATACATCTATCTTGTAATTCGCGAAATGGCACACGTGCGATTGTTCAAGCACAGCAAATGGCTTCGCGATGCAATCGTTTCGCAAATTTCTAAGTACGCCTCAGAGATCTCGATTGATAACTCGCGCATCACCGAGATTGCCGAAGAGTTTGATCCGGAAAACCCCGACGAACTTCGTGAGGCGCTACAGTCTGGTGCATTCATTGCGGAGCGCACAGCAGATCAGAACAAGGCACTCGCCAGCATAGAAACCCTGCTTGCTCTTATTGAAGGCTGGGTTGATGTTGTTACCGAGGAGGCAACCAAGCGCATGCCAAAATCTGCAGCGGTTGCCGAAGCAATTCGTCGCCGTCGCGCTACCGGCGGACCAGCAGAACAAACTTTTGGAACCTTGGTTGGCTTGGAACTTAGACCTCGCCGCTTGCGCGAAGCCGCCGCCATGTGGCGAGAAGTTGGTGGCGCGGTTGGAATTGAAAAGCGAGATTCGCTTTGGGATCACCCAGATATGCTGCCTACCGATGCAGACATTGATAACCCAACCGGACTGATAACCAAGCTTCGCGAGGTCGGTCAATTGCCAGATGCTTTTGACCAGGCACTGCGCGATCTACTTGGTGAGTAACTGACTCTTGCGCTGGGGATAACTTCGGCGAGGCTGACGAGCTATTCGGAAATATTCCAGGCATGGTCCTTCGAATTAATCCAAATCATCAGGCGCTTTGGCGCAACCCATTTGAAATGCAACTCGGCACCGGCACGAACCCCGTGCGATTGGGCAAACTAAGCAACGCTCAAGAACGTTTTATAGCTGCCCTCTATAAAGGCATCGCCGATCAGCAGTTGCCGTTGATAACTGCGCAACTGGGACTAAGTAGCAAAGAAACCAGTCAGGTACTTAAGGCGGTGGATGGCCTGCTGCTTGAAGATCAACCGGTGAAGAATTCAAAGATAAAACTCGATGAAGATTTCGTGGTTGGCGCCTTCGCCGAAATTATCAGAGCCAGCCTGCTGCATTCGGCCGACGGCGAGAAAGTGCTGATTGGTCGCGCCAGTCGAAGCATTCACATTAGCGATTTGGATCGCGCCGGGTTATCGGTTGCCCTGGGTTTGGCGGCGGTCGGAGTAGGCCACCTAATAAGTCACGACGAACTCAAGGTAGATAAGGCAAACCTCGGCCCAACCGGTTACCCAACTCAGTTGCTTGGTCAACCGCGAGTTGATGCGCTCAGGACTCTTTTGGCTGCATCGCCAAATAAAACAATGGTTTCAACCGGTAAGAAACTTATTGAGAACAAAAGACAAAAGATTGACTGCGCAGTTTTGATTTCGCAGCAGGTTATTGAGCCAAGTAGATATGCCACCTGGATGAATCGTGACATTCCACACATTGCTGTGACCTTTGACAGCGAACGTGTTTGGGTAAGCCCGATGATTATTCCGGGCCAGAGCGCCTGTTTGTTTTGTTTAGAGAAAATGCGAACCCAGCAAGATGAAAATTGGCCGGTACTTGCAACGCAGCTACTAGCCAGCAATAAAAGGTTTGACGACGCCGCAAGCCAGCTTTTTGCCGCGGGAATTGTGATTCAAAAAATTCTTGCCCGAATGGACAAGATTGCCGGTTTTGAGTTGGCTCAAGAAAACCTGATTGGTTTCAGCTTGGAACTAAAAACTGGCTTGGTAATTGAACACACTTGGCCAAGGCACGAGGCCTGCGCCTGTCAGTTGATTAGCTAACTCTTGGTGCAAGCAGGTTGAGGAACCTTGAACCCTCGCGGTCACGCGTTGAATTTGAGTCTCGCCTAGCCCAAGACAAAGTTAATTCTTTACGGGCACGAGTAAGGGCAACGTAGAGCAGTCTTTGCTCTTCGCGAATTTCGGCATCGGTGGTGGCGTAGGTGATTGGCAGGTAGCCCTCGGTGAGGCCAACCACAAAAACCAAATCCCATTCCAAACCCTTGGCCGCGTGCATTGTTGAAAGAGTTACCGCTGCCTTTACTGGCTCGTGCTGAGAGCGCTGACGCTCATCGAGTTCTTTGGCAAAGTCCGTGATGCTTGCGCCTTCGGCAAGCTCGTCGGTGATTGCCAAAAGGGAATTTAACGATTCCCATTTTTCTCGTGCCGAACCCTTTTCAGTTGGTTGCTGAGTTTGCCAACCCAACGAACGGCAGATGTCGGCAACGGTTTGGTACAACGGCTTTTCACCAGCAGTCACTGCCTCAGCCCTAATGGCACGAATAGCGGTTTGAATTTCCGGGCGATTAAAGAACCTCTCGCCACCGCGAACCTGATAATCAATGCCGGCCTGAGTCAGGGCATTTTCTAAAGCTTCAGACTGACCATTCACGCGATACAGCACTGCAATGTCACTTGGCTTTACTCCCTGGTCAAGCTTGGTGCGAATGGTGCTAGCCAGCGCCGCACACTCATCGGCAACGGTTGCAAAAGAAAGCATGCGCGGGGCAAGACCAATCTCGCCTTCGGAACGCAGCGGCTCAACCAAAGAAGATTCGGTGGTTAGGCGATTTGCAAACGAAACAATCTGCTGAGTTGAGCGGTAGTTTCTGGTCAACTGAATAACATTTGCATCCGGGTATCTTGAACCAAAATTCTGCAGGAACTCACTGGTAGCGCCGGTGAAGGAATAAATAGTTTGATTTGGATCGCCAACCACACAAAGGTCAGAGTGATTGCCCAACCAGGTGTCCAGCAGCGCATGCTGCAGCGGTGATATGTCCTGGTACTCGTCAACCGTGAAAAATCGATACTGCTGTTGCACGTGAGCCAGTGCTCTTGGCTCGGCACGAAGCAAGCCAAGGGTCAGCACCAATACGTCTTCCCAGTCCACACGCTGAGCCTTGACCTTTGCCTCTTCGTAGGCATTTTGTAATTCAAGGTTTTTTGCCGGGCTTAGACCGGCAACCTTTGGTCTGGACTTCACCACTGCCGCGTAGTCGTCCATGCTCAACATTGAATACTTGCGCCATTCAATCTCTCCGGCGAAATCACGCAATGCTCCGGCATCTAGGCGAATCTTTGCGGCGTCGGCAACCTGCGAAAGTAAACGTGCCTTTGATTCCAATACGGTCGGCGCTGGCACACCCGCAAATTGCGGCCAAAAGAATTCTAATTGCGAAAGCGCTGCCGCGTGGAAGGTCTTTACTGATACCGCGCCAATCCCCAGCTGGCGCAAACGTGAACGAAGTTCACCAGCCGCACGGTTGGTATAGGTCAGTGCAAGCACACGGTTTGCCGAGTAGTAGCCCTTAGAAATTCCGTAGGCAATTCTGTGAGTGACGGTACGAGTCTTTCCGGTTCCGGCACCTGCCAAGATGCAGGTTGGGCCAACCAATGATTCGGCGGCCTCGCGTTGTTCCGGATCTAAATTTTCAAGTAGTGCTTCGGCAGACATTTACAGTTCGCTCGCAGAAATTATTTCGCCGCCGTACCAGTGCTCAATGATTGCTCGCGAAATTGTTGCACGCGATGGAAGCAGCAATGAACTTGCTTCACGCGCAATGTCTTCTCGGCTAAACCAGCGAAGCTTTTCAATTTCTTCACCATCTGGAATCAGCTCACCGCTTGCCTGCGGTGCCAACTTGGCGGTGAAGCCAACCATTAGCGAGTAAGGAAACGGCCACGCCTGGCTACCCAAATAAATTGGATTCACTACCGACAAGCCAGACTCTTCAAACATTTCTCTAACCACGGCTGCTTCTAGTGATTCACCTGGTTCTACAAACCCGGCCAAAATTGACCAACGGTTATCTTCCCAGATTCCCTGAGACCCCAGCAGAATTCGATCCTGGTGATCAATCACGCTCACGATGATTGCCGGATCTGTTCGTGGGTAAAGTTCCATCTCGTCAACCGGGCATCTTCTTACCCAACCCGCGTTTGTAATTTCGGTTGCGGCCCCACACTTAGGACAGTGCTGATGATTTTCATGCCAGTTCGCCAAGGCCAGAGCTTGAGAGTAGAGGCCAACTCCAAGATCACTTAGACCTGCGCCGGTTCTTCTAAGCACGTGCCAGTTATCTGGGTTGGGTTCAAGGGCCGCAGCCAACTCATCATCGATGATTGCCAAAATTATCGCTGAACCCTCGGCAAGCTCAAAGCCAGCCAATGCCTTTCCTAAATACGCAACATACGTATCGGTTGGTATTTGGTCAGCTTCAAATAAACGCAGCTCTGGTTTGGTTGCGTTTGGTGAACCAACCAATAGAACCTTGCCGTCATAAATAGGTAAGACTCTGGTATTTGAATCGGCGTCTAATTTTCCGTAGAGGTCACTTAGTTTGCGTGAGATGTAATCGCGATCCATGGCAGAGCGAGCCAGTGGCAAGTAAATTGGCTCTGACATGAGGCTCTTTCGTTCGCGTGGCGGTACATGGCTAAGGCTGGGTTTCTGTCTAACCTAAATTCCATGGCCAAATCTCCCTTGATTTTAGCTGCGTTAGCTAAAGCTGCTGTTCCGCACCTAAACTTCCACGAAGTAAAGAGCCTTTCGGCTAACTCAAACGGTGCCTTCGATACCGCACTGCTGACTGCCACCAGCGGAGACCACTACGTAATTCGCCTAGCTAACACCCAAACCGCCGGCGCCGAGCAAGATGCCGAACTTCGCGCACTCAAGGCCTTGAGCAAAGCAGACCGCATGCGTCTGCCATTCAAGATCACCAACCTGGTTGGTGAGGTTAAAGACGAAAAGGGTGCCAGGGCACTGGTTTACGAATTCGTTTACGGAAACCCAACCGATATTGGCTCTGTCCCAGCCGATTCTGCACTTTCACACAGCATTGCCAAAGCCATTGCCGCAGTTCACAACCTTGACCCAGCGATCATCGAAAATGCACACCTGCCGTCCTTTGAGTCTGCAGAAATTGTGCGCGGCAGAGTTGCCGAACTAGACCGCTTTGCTTCCACCGGCAAGGTTCCATCTATTTTGCTTTCGCGCTGGGAACAAGCGCTTGAAGACACCAGCCTTTTTAGATTCAAACCAACGGTTATTCACGGCGGACTGAACGCAGACACACTGCTGACTCTAGATAACGATGTTGCTGGCGTCTTGGCATGGAGCACTCTAAGAATCTCAGACCCTGCCGAAGACTTTGCTTGGATTCTTGGCGCTGGAATTCACGAACTCTCCGAAAGCATCATTGATGTTTATCGTCAGTCGCACTACAACGTTGACGACGCGCTTCGCCTTCGTGCCACTCTGTACAGCGAATTTGAAATTGCACGTTGGCTAATGCACGGAATCGCTAAGAAGGATGCCGAAATCACCGATGACGCGGTGAGCATGCTGGAAGTTCTTGCCGAGGACGTCGCGACCGGTGCCGTTGGCCGTCTAATTGCAGCACCCAAGGTAATTGACACAGCTACTCGGCCAATTGAAGTTGTTGATCTTGCAGTCAAGCAAGACAACGAGCTGTTCTAACCACCCTTAGGCAATACTGCTCCAGAGCTTCATTAGCTCTGCCTTGTCTGGAACTCGTTCTGGTTTCAATTCCAAGTTGTCGGCTACAAAGTAGAAGGCCACTTCAATTTTTTCAATCGGCATTCCGGTGAATTCTGAATATGCCAATCGATAAAGCGCCAGCTGCAAAGTCTTAAGCTCGGTATCTGCTTTGTCCTTTGGTGCCTTGCCCGTCTTCCAGTCAACAATTAACACACCGGTCTCAGTTTCAAACACGGCATCAAGCTTGCAAATAAAAGTATTGCCCTCAATGGTCAACTGAATTTCGCGCTCAATATCAACCGGAGTTAGCTTGGCAAATCTTGATGCCGCAAAGTTGGCCTTTAGATCTTCAATGCCAAGCGCGTCTAGGCCGGCATTGTCGGCATCTGCCGAGTCCTTTTGCTCTAGCAGCTCAGCCGAACCAAACTGCTGCTCTACCCAACTGTGGAACAGTGTTCCTGCACGTGTCTGCTTATAAGGTGGCTGCGGCAATGGGCGGCGAAGGCGCTGGGTGATCTGCTCGTAGTTACCAATAAAGTCCTTGAAGCTAGAGGCAGGAATGCGCACCGGCAATCTAACTTCATCAACTGCACTAAGTGCTTCATCGCGTTCGGCAAGCAAGAGATTGATTTCATTTTGAATTTCGTCACCCTCAAGAACGGCGCGCATTAACTCTTCTCTTGAATCAATTGCGGCGTTGGTCTTGTTAGCGGCCTGCTGCAAGTTGGTTCTGTGCCTTTCACCCAGTGGATCAAGTGGCCAGGTTTCAATTTGAGCCTCTATCTCCATAGGGTTCACGTCGGAAGCCAATTGCTCAAGCTCAACCTGTAACAATTCACATGCCGAAATCAAAAACTGTGATGGCTTTCTTGAATTCTTGTTTCCCGGCTTCCAATAAGAGCCCGTGAGTAGCAGCTCTTGCTTAGGGCGCGTCACCGCTACATACATAAGTCGCAACTCTTCGTTCAAGAGATGCCTACGCATTTCATCCTTGAAGGTATCGGTGCTATCTTTCACATCTTTTTGAGTCTCACAGGTCTTGTAATTCCAAACTGGCAATGAAGCGCTGTCTCCGCGAAGCGGGAACGGCAACTTGCCAACTCCCAGCCAACCCGATGACCCCTTGCCGTTGCTTGGAAAATCTCCTTCGATGAGATTGGCCACTGCCACGTGATCCCACTCGAGTCCCTTGGCTGCGTGAATGGTGAGTACCTGAACAACGCCGCGTTCGGGATTTGCACTTGGCACCTCAAACTTTTCGCGCTCGTCGGCAAACTCAAGCCAATTTAAGAAGCCACCAATGTGCGGTTGATTATTGTTGCCCGCGTAGCCAGCAACAATTGCAGCAAAAGCGTTTAGATGTGCCATTGGGTTTTTGCGTCTTGGGTTTGCCTGCACCTCAATGTCCAACCAAAGCTCTTGCTCCACCGAGCGCACGTACTCAACCAGATTCATTCCGGTTTGTTGACGCATTGCGCGAAGCAAATGAGCGGCATCTTTTAGTCGCGCCAAACCGGCGTCGCTGAAACCAATTTTCTCTGGATCTTTTTCATCAAGAATTAAATCAAGTGCATCAACAATCGAGAGTGCGTCCTCCGGAGCCAGCCCCTCTTGAATCTTCTCGCGCAGTTCTTCTTCAACGCGCGTCTTGCGGTTTGCGTATCGGTGCAGACGTTCAATATCTTTTGCACCAATGCGCCACCTTGGCCCCGTAAGCAAACGAATCAACTGCGTGCCAGCCGCAGGGTCGTGCAGCACCCTAAGCGCGCTGACCAGGTCAACGACCTCGGGAACTTCCAGCAGACCACCCAGCCCAACTACCTCAACCTCAAGACCTAGGTGCTCCATGGCCTCTACAAACAACTGCATCTGACTGCGCTTTCGAAGCAACAGGGCGCCGGTCCGCTCGCCGGTCATGCGTTGCTTGAACCAACAGGCAACCTGGGCCGCCTCCGCATTTAGATCCTGCGCAAATTCAATCTGCACACTGCCTGGCAGAGCTTTAGGCGCAGCGGTTAGCTCAACCACCTTGAGCGAATCAATCAGGTGATTGGCCAGAGTCAAAACCACCTGCGGGTTGCGCCACGAGGTTGACAGGGTGAACGGTTTGGAATCCTTAGCGGCACCAAAGTCGGCATTGAACGATGTCAGGTTTGAAGCGCTGGCTCCGCGCCAACCATAGATTGATTGATTTGGGTCACCCACCGCAAACACCGATGTGCCCGCGTAAAGATTTTGCAAAAGCCTGGTCTGCAAATAAGAAGTGTCTTGGTACTCGTCGAGCAATACCTGTTTATGTAATTCGCGCTCGCGCTCCCTAAGACCTGGAACCTCGCGCACCGCGCGCTCTGCAAGCGCCACCTGATCTGAGTAGTCAACGTAACCCTGGCACTTTTTTTCTTCGCGGTAGGCATCGGCAAGTTTTGCAATCGTAGGCGTGACCGAAAGCGGTTGAAGAGTTTGAGCCATGTAGGCATAAGGAGTTGTGTTATTTGAACCGGATTTCTGTGGCAGCTCCGATAACGCGCTAACCACATCACCAATCACCGCTTCAACCTGCGATTCGGTAACCAGGTTGTCATTCATGGTCTGTGCCATGGCCAGCACGCTCTCCACGATTGAGTTAAGGTTTGAATCAATGTCACCAATGCGGCTATCTACCTGAGAGCCCTGCTTAAGCACTACCTCGCGGGCAAGTTGATATGCAGCGGCATCGGTAAGCAATGCGGCTTCAGGTTCATAACCAATCGAGAGCGCAAAGTCGCGGAACAGGTTGTTGGCATACGCGTTATAGGTAGAGATTAGCGGTGCCGTGAAGTCGTAGTCTAAGTCGGTTGGCCACATTTTGCTGTCGCGAAGTTTGAGCAAGCTCTCGTAAATACGTTTGCTTAGTTCTGCTGCAGCTTTACGAGTAAAAGTGAGGCCTAGAATTTCGTGGGGTTTTGCAAAACCATTTGCTACCAACCAAAGCACTCGAACAGCCATGAGCTCTGTCTTACCGCTACCGGCGCCAGCAACAACAAGCGAAGGTGAATTTATGCTGGCATTTTCTACGGCACTGGCCTGCTCTGCGGTCAAATCAAAAGGCTTGATTACCTTGTAGACCTCGTTAGCCGAGAATTTAGTTTCAACCAACGTAGCTCACCGCCTTAATAAGGTGCAGCTCACAAGAACCGTATTCGTTTTCGTTAGTGCAGTGTGCACCAACCTGGGCAACAAAAAGATTTTCGGTCATTGCCATGCCTGCAGTGGCTGCCGCAACCATGTCTTGAAACTTCTTTCGAGCAACTTCCGAATCGTGCAAAGATTCCTGTTCGCGCTCGGTTGGTTTGTCTCCACTGACAAGCAACAACTTAGCCCCGCCGAGCACGGCATTCTGCGGTAGGTCAACGGCTTCATTAAACGCGCCGTTTTCGAAGGCCAACTGATAAAGCCCAAGTTGGGCATGCTCTCTGGCGTCCTCGGCCGAGAACACTTTGCTACCGGTCTTTAGATCCACAATCATTACGCGGCCATCCGGGTAAAGCTCTAAGCGGTCTACTTGGCCGCGAACCTGCGCTTGACCCATTGCAAATTCAAAACTCACCTCGCGCCCAATCACCTTGGCGCCGTCGGCTTCGAACTTGCGCAGGTATTGCACCATGTTGCCAATCATCTTCTTGGCTTTGCGCTCACCAGCCTGCTCTAGCCAGTCGGATTCAAAGCTAAGTGTGTGCCACTTTGATTCAACTAACTTCCAGAGTGCGTCCTCGCTGATTTCGGTGCCAAGCTCAAGAGCCTTGTGAACCAGTGAGCCAAGATTTGCCGAGAAAGTTTTGTCTCCTCCGCCGTGTGCATTCAAGAACCAGTGCAACGGACACTTCACAAAGTTTTCCAATTGCGAAGGCCTGATGGTGACCAGCTCTTCACCCAATTGAGTAAGCGGTTCAATGGTTGAAAGTGGCATAACTCCGTACCAGCTATCGGGGTGCGCACCAGCAACACCGGCATCGGCTAACCTAGCAAGCCCTAAAGCAAAACTCTGTGCCTGAACCTCGTTTTGCGAGATCGCAAGTTGACGCCTGAGCTGTGCAGCCATACCGCGAAGCGTCAACTGACTGCCAGACACCTGAGTAGGCGCAGGAACCTCGCCAAGCATCAATGAAATAAATTGCGAAACCTGGTTGTCCTCGGTCTCGGTTGCCGAAACCAAAAGGCGCTCACTTGCCGCACCAACTGCCTTGTGCAACATACGAAGTTCGTCGGGCAGTTCAGATTTTTGCAAAGCAGAAGCATCATCAATACGCCCAGACATAAGTGCATCCAAGGTGCTGGCACCAAGCAGTGATGATCTTGGGCGCAAATTTGGCCAGACGCCCTCCACCAGTTGAGGTAGCGCAATCACCGCAAATCGGCGGCCAATCAAACCCGATGGCGTCAAAAGCAAAACCGATGATTCGCTCTTGTCGTTTAGCGCAAGAGTGTCCTCGGGTAGACCAAGCGCCAACTGCTGATCAACAAAGATGCGCGGGTCGCCGTTTGGATTTCTTTCGGCATACCTATTTGCCGCAGCAAACAGAGCAACCACCGAATCAAGGTTTCGGTTAGCCTGCAGAGCAACCTCACCAATGCCGCGCGAAAGTTCTTGCCAAGATTTTGCCAACCCCGATGAATCCCAGATCTGCCAAAGCAAATCCTCGATGCTCTGATTCTTTGATTTGGCAATTTCTTTGGCAGCAAAGAAGTTCTTTAAGAAGCGGTCAACCTTTTTACCCTCTTGACTCTTTACGGTGGTTACCGAGCCAACGGCAGAAAACAGTGCAGTAATTAGTTCATCGCTATTGCGTGTGCCGCTAGCCAAGAGCTCGTCTCGGCGAAGCCCTCTTCTTAGCCTGCGCATGCCAAGGGAATCCAAACCGCAAAGCGGTGAAGTGAGTAGCTCAATAGCCGGAGAAATATCTACCTGGCGATCATGCAAAACAACATCGGCCAATCGCAACAAAGTTCTTGCACCAAATTCATCGCGCAGTGCACTTTGAGCACCGGCTACATCCACTGGAACCTGTTCGTGTGCCAAATCAACTGCAAGTTGTTCTAGTTGACCGCGTGACCTAGCCACCACGGCCATCTGGTTCCAAGCAATTCCCTCATAAAGATGTAACTCGCGCATCCTGCGCGCCAACCAAGCGGTCTCTGCCTGTGGCGCATTAAAGATGTGCCCTTCAAGGCCTTGGGTATCGGCCGCAACCAACTTCTCGTTTGGGTTCAGCCCCTTACGCTGACGGCCCGCTCTTGCGGTATCAATCTGTGCACTGACTTTGGCCAGCACATTTGAAATTGCTGGAGTTCTTATTGCGTGGGTTGGCTGCAGAAATATCTCTTCAACCTGAATCTTGTGCTGTGCCGCAACCTGCTGAGCCAAATTGCTCATTGCCCTTGGATCGGCGGCGCGGAAACCAAGAGTTGAAGCATCAGGGTCGCCAAGCAGAACCAGGTCGGCACCGCGGGAAGTTAATACCTTTAATAGGTGACTTGCCGCCGGAGTTAGCTCCTGAGCATCATCAACCAAAACCAACTTGATGTTTGCAATAGTGCTTGGCCATTCGGCGAGCGCGCTTAGCCACTGCGCAGCATCGCGAAGCAGCAAGGTTGGATCAAAGCGAGATTCGTATTCATGGCTCGAGACAACGCCAAGGTATTTCTCAAATAAATTCGCCGAGGCAATCCACTCGGGCTTTTTGTGTGCCGTACCCAACTCGCGAAGTTGCTCCGGAGTTACTCCGTGCTCCAGGCAAGCGGTAATCAAATCGCGAAGCTCGGCCCTAAATCCGCTCAGCCCCATAACCTGCGCGGTCACATGCTTTGGCCAATCGGTGTTTGGTGCTTCAATTTCTAAACCGATAATTTCGCTGAGCAACCTGTCTTGCTCACTACCGCTAATTAGCTCTGGCAGCTCTGCGCCCTGGGCCACTGCCCTGACTCGCAGCACACCGTAGGCAAACGAAGTGATGGTTCTAGCCAGCGAACCCGGGGTGGCCTTTTGCAGACTTAGCGCCAGTTGGTCTCTGAGTGAATTTGCCGCCTCACGACTGGCAGCCAAAACCAAAATTTGATCGGCAGCTAGGCCCTGTTCAATAGCGGCGTTGAACCGCTGCATTACCTGGGTGGTCTTACCCGCGCCCGGAGACGCAAATACCGTAGTCACCCTCATGTGCTCAAAAATACCCTGCCAAACTGACATTGCCCAAAAGTGCCGTAATCTGGACAAGTAAACGAAAGGTCTGCGATGGACATCAAGATTGGTATTCGCCAAAGCGCACGTGAAATTAGCTTCGAGTCAGCTCAGTCAGCTGCCGAGGTGGAATCACTAGTTGCAGCGGCTCTAGAAGCCGGCGCCAAAGTGTTAAAGCTTGTCGACAACAAGGGACGCTTGTTTGTAGTACCAACCGATGCCCTCGCCTACGTAGAAATCGGCGCAGAAGAAACTCGCCGAGTTGGATTTATTGCCTAATGGACTTCATCTCACTTCTTAACGTTCTATTCATCGTGATCTATGCGGGAATTCTTGGCTTGGTTGCGCCTTATGTTGGCGTAAAGAGCGAGAACTACGGATCATTCGTACCAACCGCTTTGGGTTTGGTTTCAGGAAGCGCTCTTTGGATCTTGCTTACCTGGGCCGGCTTGCACTACGACCAGGCTTGGATCTGGGTAATCGTAATGCTGGGCATGCCAGCGGCAATTTGGTTTGGTGCCAAGTTCATTGACAAAAAGCGCGCCGCTTAATTAAGCAGCCAACCACCTTTTAAGCAGTCAGCCCCAGCGCATCCATGCGCATGGTGTGTGCACCAATCAATTCAGTGATTAGTGGCTCAAGCTTTGAATAAGAAGCTAGGTTTACAGCACGCTCTTCTTCCAGACTCAACTTCTTAGTCTTGGCAATGCCGGCAAGTTTACGGTTATCGAATGCTGCACGAAGCTCAAGCAAAACATCGCCCATGATTCGGCGGCCCCAAAGTGCCAATCGGTGTGAAAGCTGTGGGTCGCGCGCCATTGACTCAACCAAAACCTTTTTTGCAAAAGATTCAAACTTGGTGTCTTTTAGTGCCTTCTCGACTTCGGCGCGCAGAACCGGGTCTAGGCCTGCAGCCAGGCGGCGATAGAAATCATCAAGCAAGCCGGCAACCAGATAAATCTTGATTACGGTCTCGTACCAGTCAAGGCCATTGGTTCTTGAGTGGAAGGTTTCGATGCGCTCAACAAATGGGTCCATTGCATCGGTTGGGTCCACGCCCATTGAGGCAATCTTCTTTGAAATCGCGCGGTACTTCTCGAAGCTCTTTGCCGCTGCCTCGCCCAACTCAGCCTTGTACTGAGTATTTGGTGAGTACTTGAGTTCGCTGGTGAGAATTTCAAACTGGCTCAACTGCAAATAGGCAAGCTGGCCAAGAAAAATCTTAGGTTCCGGAGTGTATGGCTTGAGATTTACCTTCTCGGTATTGCGTGCGGCTTTCTCTTCACGCACTGGCAACGAGAAGTTGCGAGCGGTGGTACGTAGACGCTTCAGCCATTCGAACACGTCTTCAAGGATAACCCGACGGCTAGACTGGTCAAGACTTAGGAGCATTTTGAATTTCAAGGAATTAGGCATTGATCAGGACATCGTTGATGCCCTCGAAAGCCGTGGTATCACCAGCCCGTTTCCAATCCAGGAACAGGCCATTCCGCTTGCTCTAACTGGCCAAGACATCATTGGGCAGGCTAAAACCGGTACCGGTAAGACTCTGGGCTTTGGTTTGCCGCTGTTGCAGAGCCTAGGTAAAGACCCCGATAAAGGTGCCAAGGCGCTGGTTGTGGTTCCTACTCGCGAACTTGCCATTCAGGTTGCCGACGACCTAAAGCTTGCCTCTGCAAATCGTTCAACTCAGGTTGCAGCTATTTACGGTGGAAAGTCTTACGAAGATCAGGTTGCCGAGATTAATGCCGGCGCACAGGTGATCGTTGGAACCCCTGGTCGTTTGATTGACCTTTCAAAACAGAAGCTCCTGGACCTAAGCAACATCCGTTTCATGGTTCTTGATGAGGCCGACGAAATGCTTGACCTTGGTTTCTTGCCAGATGTTGAAAAACTTTTTGCTTACACACCTGATGGCCGTCAGACCATGTTGTTCTCTGCAACCATGCCCGGCACCATCGTGACCATGGCGCGTAAGTACCAGAACCGTCCGGTGCACATACGTACCAACGACCCAGACGAGGGTCAAACCAAAGCCGATATCAAGCAGTTCATTTATCGTGCGCACGCACTTGATAAAGATGAAGTTGTTGGCCGCATCTTGCAGGCAGAAGGTCGCGGCAAGACCGTGATCTTTACCAAGACCAAGCGTCAGGCTTCAAAAGTTTCTGAAGAACTAATTGATCGCGGATTCAACGCATGTGCCCTTCACGGTGACATGACTCAAGAAGCTCGCGAAAAATCTATGGCGGCTTTCCGTGCCGGCAAAAAAGATATCTTGGTTGCCACCGAGGTTGCCGCTCGAGGAATTGACGTTGACGATGTGACTCACGTAATCAACTACACAATTCCAGAAGACGAGAAGGCGTACCTTCACCGCGTTGGTCGTACTGGTCGCGCAGGCCGCACCGGTATTGCAGTGACTTTCGTGGACTGGGAAGACCTAACCCGATGGGGTCACATCAACACCGCTTTGGAGTTTGGTCAGCCAGACCCAACTGAAACCTATTCAAGTTCTGCGCACCTATTTGCAGACCTAGAAATTCCTGCCGGCACCAAGGGACGTATTGCCAAGAGCAAGCGCCCAGATGGCTGGAAGCCTGGCGATGACGAAAAGCCTCGAGCTAACAGTGGCCGAGCGGGCGGACAAGCCGGTAGAAACCACAAAGATGGCGCTGGACGTGGAGATAAGGATCGTCGCAGAAGTGGCGATCGCCCTCACAAGTCAACTGGTGACGCACCTAAGTCGGATGCTCCTAAGACTGAGTCACACGGTGGTGGCGAACACAAGCGCCCACCTCGTCAGCGCAACCGCACGCGTAATGGCGGCCAGTCGCCTGCTTCTAACTAAGCCCGTTTTCTTGGCGGTAAACCGCAACTAAAGCGTTAGCGTGACCGTGGCCAATTTCGTGTTCGGTCTTAAGCCAGTTCACAGCTTCCATGTGCTTCATGCTCTTGGTTGCCTTTAGAAGTTTCATCCAATGCTCAATTGGCTTGCCGTACTTTTTCTCAATCGAAGGAAAGTATGACTTTGGTCCCATTACTTTTTCAGAGGCCATTTTTTCTCCTTGAAATTAATCTAACGAGAACAAAAATCCACAAGATAACTGACACTAGCAGCGCTGCGATTGACACAAAAAGAAAAATCAGCTTCATGCCAAGTTGCAATTCTGGAAGGCTGCCAACGATTCCAGTAACTAGGGTCACAACCGTGAAAATAATTGAGGCCAGCCTCAGCTTCACAATATTGCCTTGCTGCCCGAACCTGCCGCAATAATTCGCTCAAACATTTCTGGTGCTGTGGTGTTTTCGCCAAGGCGATTCGGCTTTCCGTGTACACCGTGGTAATCGCTTGAGCCCGTGACGATTAGGTCGTGCTTTCTTGCGAGCATTAGCAACCACTCACGGGCAACCTCAGGCACCTCTCGGTGATAAACCTCAAAGCCCATCAATCCGGCATCAATAAGTTTTTCAAAGTGTTCTTCCGGTAGGTCGCCTCTTGAAGCGCCAGGTCGAACATCGGTAAGCGGGTGCGCAATTACCGGAACTCCCCCGGCCTCGCGAATCAGTTTGATTGCATCAAAGGTATCGGTGGTTTCTGTAGCAATGTAATACGGGCCGTGCTTATCAAGTGGGCCTCTGAATGCCTCGGCGCGATCAGCAACCACACCAAGCTTCACCAGTGCATCGGCAATCGCCGGTCGGCCAATAGTTGCACCATCTTCGAGCATTTCTAAAACCAGATCCCAGGTGATCGGAAAATCTTTGGCAAGGCGGTCGGTGATATCCATCGCACGAATTTCACGCGAGCCAACGGTGTCGTGCATCTCACTTGCCAGTGGCTTGTAGGTTGGGTCTGGCAAATAGGCCAGCATATGCACGCTAATGAACCTGTGACGATCGCCAACCAACACCTTGGCCCTAGTGGTGACCTCAATGCCAGGCACAAAGCCAATGCCTAACTTTGCTGCGGCTTCAGCACCTTCTGCCCAACCGGTTGTGGTGTCGTGATCGGTCAAAGCAAGCACGCTAACGCCAGCTGCGGCTGCATGTTCAAGGACCTGGGTTGGTGACTCTTTACCGTCGGAACGGTTTGAATGCGAGTGCAGGTCGATGATTGCCATATTCAAAGAATAACCGCCCCTAGAAACCAAACCACTTGCTAAAAAGTGATTGGATAAAGGAATGAGAACTCGCACTCCGCAGAATCGCAAATTTCTTGAATACATGGGCTCCAATTGGGCTGGAACAAAAGACACCTTGCCAAAGAAAGCTCCCGTAGCCAAGTTTGCCGCCGAGCGCAGACTCGCAGTAGCCCAAGCATTCAAGGGCAAAGTGTTGGTTTTTGAAGCCGGAGCCGCCAAGGTTCGCTCTAATGACACCGAGTACCTATACCGCGCACATTCTGCATTTGCACATCTAACTGGCTGGGGTTCGGCAACAGTGCCTGATTCTGTTTTGGTTATTGACGCCAGAGGTAAATCACCAAAAACAAAGTTGTTTTTCCGAGAAACTGCGGGTTATAACAGCGACGAGTTCTTTGCAGCATCTGGAATTGGCGAGTTCTGGGTTGGCAAGCGTCCAAGCCTTAAACAGGTTTCGGCTTTATTAGATATTCAGACCCAATCACTTACCGCTTATAAGGCGTTCCTAAAAACTTTGCCAAAAGAAAAGATTCACAATCTAAACAAGGATGAGAAGCTTGCTCAATTTGTTTCCGAACTTCGACTTGTAAAAGACGAATTCGAAATAAAAGAGCTTCGTAAAGCGGTTGCGGCATCGGTAAAGGGGTTTGAAGCTGCAGCAAAAAGTTTGAAGCAAGCAGTTGGTCACGTTCGAGGTGAGCGCATTGTTGAAACTGCTTTTTACGCACAGGCTCGCATTGAAGGAAATGGACTTGGCTATGAGACCATCTCAGCCTCTGGTGCACATTCTTGTATTTTGCACTGGATGAGCAACGATGGCCCGGTAAAGAAAAATGATTTGATTTTGCTTGACGCTGGCGTTGAAGTAGACAGCCTCTACACCGCAGACGTCACTCGCACACTTCCGGTATCGGGTAAGTTCACCGATGTTCAGCGCAAGATTTACGAGGCAGTTCTTGAGGCTGCCGATGCAGCTTTTAAGGTTGCCAAACCTGGTGCCAAATTTCGCGATCTTCATGATGCGGCAATGCAGGTGATTGCTCGCAAAACAGCTGAGTGGGGGCTTATTGGTATCAGTGCTGAAGAATCGCTAAATCCAGAAATTCAGCTACACCGCCGCTGGATGGTTCACGGCACCAGTCACCACATTGGGCTTGATGTGCACGACTGCGCACAGGCAAGGCGCGAAATGTACATTGAAGCAACTCTTGAGCCGGGAATGGTTTTCACCATTGAACCAGGTTTGTATTTTCATGAAAATGACCTGTCGGTTCCAAAGGAGTACCGCGGCATTGGTGTGCGAATCGAAGACAATGTATTAATTACCAAGACGGGTGTTGAGAACCTGACCGCTGCCCTGCCGCGTAAATCTAAAGATGTAGAAAAGTGGTTGGCTAAATTTATTTAGCTGCTGTGTGGTCGGGCACGGCACGAGCCTGATCGGCTAGACCTGCCGGCACCTGAATCTGATATTTAGATGCCACCACGCTTGACTGACTGATGTAGCTGCGCTTATTACGCGACAGTGCGTATCGGGTTACGTTGAAGAGCATGCCCAAACCGGCACCAATCACGATTGATGAACCAACCGATTCAATGCCCGGGAACAGTGCTGCGCCAGTTGAATCAGTTGCGCCGCCGAATACCAGGCCGAATGCAAGACCCATCCAAGAACCGGTCACCGCACCACCAATTGCCATGCGGGCGTAGTTCACTTTGCCGCGCACGCGCTCTACGGTGCGCAGGTCAGAACCCACGATTGCCACTGCTTCGGCAGGAAAGTTGTGCTTAATCAAGTTGTCTACAAAGGCCTGGGCCTCTGGGTATTGCTTGAAATCTGCAATGACTTCGCCCTGCGGCATTACTGGCTTCTGGCTACGTACGGTTCGCTTAGTGTTCACAAAACTGATTCTGGCACAGGTTCAACCTCTCGTCTAAGGTTGTATGGTGAGCGCTTCGAGAGTATTTATCGCCAGATTGGCTGGCTGTGGCGTCTTTGACCCAGCGGGAGACCGTGTTGGAAAAGTCATTGACGTTCTTGTTGCGTACCGTAAATCGGGTTCACCAAAGGCCACCGGCATGCTGGTTGAGATCAGCGGCCGCCGCCGAGTGTTCGTGCCGATTGCCCGAGTCACCTCTATTTCTGCCGGTCAGGTTATTACTACCGGCCTAATTGACCTTCGCCGCTTCACCCAGCACGGCCAGGAAATGCGCGTTATTGCTCAGATGCTTGGCCGCAAGGTTCGCCTGCTTGACGGCACCGGGGTGGCAAACATCGAGGACCTTGCCATTGAACAGGGCAAGAACCGCGACTGGACCGTTAGCGAGTTGTTTCTTCGCCGGCCAAAGACTTCTGCCTCACCATTCGCTCGAGGTGCAACCGTTTTTGCAACCTGGGAACAGGTTTCTGAAGAGCACCAGGGCGATGAGGCTCAAACCGCCACCGCGCTTTTGGCAACTTATTCAGAGATGCGCCCTGCCGACCTTGCGTCTGCACTTTTGGATCTACCCGATGAGCGCATGCTTGAGGTTGCCGAAGAACTAGACGACGAGCGTCTTGCCGATGTTCTTGAAGAGCTTCCAGAAGATGAGCAGATTGACATCATTGGTGAGCTTGATGACGAACGTGCCGCCGAGGTTTTGGATTTGATGGAACCCGATGACGCTGCCGACTTGATGGCGAACCTGCCTGAGGAGCGCACCGAGGCAATTCTTGATCTTATGGATGAAGAAGAGGCTGAAGACATTCGTATGTTGATGCAGTTCGACGAATTCACCGCGGGTGGTTTGATGACCACCGAGCCAATCATTTGTGCTGCTGATGCAACAGTTGCCGAAGCCATGGCTTTGATTCGCAAGAAAGAAGTTTCACCAGTGCTTGCGGCATCGGTGTTTGTAACTTTGCCGCCTTACGAAACCGCAACCGGTCGCTACCTTGGCACAGTGCACTTCCAAAAAATGTTGCGCTACCCACCGCACGAACGTTTGAGCGTGCTGCTTGATACCGAGCTTGAGCCGGTAAAGGCAGACACCCACATCTCGGTGATTCACCGAACTTTTGCAAACTACAACTTGGTGGCCCTACCTGTTGTTGACGACGAACACCGATTAATTGGTGTGGTTACCGTGGACGATGTTTTGGACCACCTGCTACCAGATGACTGGCGAACTGAAGAGGAGGTGCGCTAATGGCAAAGATGAAGATTCGCTTGGATCGCCCAATCAGCAAGCGCGCCCGCTTGGTTCCAAAGATAACTATTGACCAAGAGCGTTTTGGTCGCGCATCTGAGGCGTTTGCACGTGCAATGGGTACCGGTGCCTTCCTAATTGGCATGACGATTGTGGTTGCAATTTGGCTCACTTGGAACACCCTGCTTCCTGTGGATGCCCAGTTTGACCCACGCGCAACAAACTTCACACTCTTGACTCTGATTTTGTCTATGCAGGCTTCCTACGCTGCACCGCTGATCTTGTTGGCGCAGAACCGCCAAGATGACCGCGATCGCGTGAAGTTTGAACAGGACCGCCAGCGTGCCGAGCGCAATCTCGCCGACACCGAGTACCTGGCACGTGAAGTTGTTGCTCTTCGTTTGGCACTTGAAGATGTTGCCACCAAAGATTTTGTTCGCGATGAACTTCGTGACCTGTTGAAAGAAATTCTGGATGAGCGAAAGCGCGATTAAGCGTGCGCTCGATAAAGTCATAGACCCAGAGCTTCGTTTACCAATCACCGATCTCGACATGATCGAGATTCTTGGTAATGACGTAACCGTAAAACTCACCGTTGCCGGCTGCCCGGCGGCCCAGCGCATTGAAGCTGATGTTCGCGCCTCGGTTGCCGAGTTTGGTGCAACGGTAAAGATGTCAGTGATGAATCAGACCGAGCGCGATGCGTTGAAGGCAAAGCTTAGAAACGGCAAGGCTCCGCGCCAAAACCCATTCGATGCCGATACCCTGACTCGCGTTTACCTGATTGGCTCAGGCAAGGGCGGCGTTGGTAAGTCCTCGGTCACCGCAAACCTAGCCGTGCAACTTGCTAAATCTGGTTACCGAGTTGGCTTGGTTGATGCCGATATTTTTGGCTTCTCAATTCCCGGTCAGCTAGGCACCAAAGATAAACCAACTCGTGTTGACGAAATGATTTTGCCTCCGGTATCTCACGACGTAAAAGTTATTTCAATTGGAATGTTTCTTGAAGACAACAAACCAGTAGCATGGCGCGGACCAATGCTGCACCGTGCAATCGAGCAATTCCTTTGCGATGTCTACTGGGGCGACTTGGACTTCTTGTTGATTGATATGCCACCGGGCACAGGCGATGTTGCCATCAGCCTCGGCCAACTGTTGCCAACTGCAAAAACCATTGTGGTCACTACCCCGCAATTGGCTGCCGCAGAAGTTGCCGAGCGCTCTGGCGCGGTAGGTCTACAAACCGGTCAGGGCATATTTGGCGTGATTGAAAATATGAGTTGGCTAACCCAACCCGATGGCTCAAAGCTTGAGGTGTTTGGTCAGGGTGGAGCCCAAGATGTGGCCGCTCGCCTGAGTTCGCTTGCCGGCACAGACGTTCCGGTGCTTGGTCAGATTCCAATTAGCATTGCCCTTCGCGAGGGTTCCGACGAGGGCAAGCCGGTTGTGCTTGAGCACCCTGAAGATCCAGCCGCGGTGGCTATAGGTGAAATTTCTGTGAAGATTAGCCAAGACAAGTTAGGACTGGCGGGCAAAAAGCTTAGAGTTAGCCTGTGAGTGAAACCAGCATCGGGTCTTTAGTGGCGCACCTACCAGCCAGTGACCAAACCGTACCTGCCCTAAACCCGGCAACTGGAAAGAAGATTTTTGATCTTCCACAACTTTCTGCAGCCCAGGTTAGAGATGCCATCACCGATGCACGCATTGCGCAACACGATTGGGCACACACTCCGGTCACCGAACGCGCCAGCCTGCTAAAGGAACTTCACAAGTTACTTATTGCCGACGAAACCAAGTTGATGGACTTGCTGCAACTTGAAACAGCAAAGTCCAGAGCCCACGCTTTTGAAGAAACCGTTGGTGCAATTGCCTCGGCGAGCTACTACGCAAAGATTGCCACCAAGGCTCTTACTCGTAAACCAACCAAGGCCGGCATTCCGTTCTTGACTAAAACTTACGTTGATCACGCTCCGCTTGGTGTGGTTGGTGTGATCACTCCGTGGAACTACCCGCTGGCGCTCACCATGCTTGATGTTCTTCCTGCACTGGTTGCCGGAAACGCGGTAGTGCAAAAAGCCGATAACCAAACAGCGCTCACAGTTTTGTTTGCCCGTCACCTTGCGGTTGAAGCTGGAATTCCAGCGGAGCTTTGGACAGTGGTTACCGGCGACGGCGAAATAGTTGGCAATGCAATCACCGACAACGTTGACTACGTGGCGTTCACCGGTTCAACTGCCACCGGTCGCAAGGTTGCGGCACGCGCGGCCGAGCGACTAATTGGCTGCTCACTTGAACTTGGTGGCAAAAACCCAATGATTGTGCTTGAAAGTGCGAACGTAAAGCGTGCGGCCGAGATTGCAATTGCGGGTGCCTTTGGTTCGGCCGGGCAACTTTGCGTATCTATTGAGCGCGTCTTTGTGCCAAACCGCATGAAGCAAGAATTCCTTGAAGAAATTGCCAAGCGCACCAACTCGCTAAAGGTTGGTCGTTCCAGTGACTTCAGCATGGACATTGGCTCATTGGGTGGCTACAACCAACTTCAGCGCGTGATGGGTTACGTAGACGATGCAGTGGCTACCGGTGCAACAGTGGTTGCCGGCGGCAAGCAGCTCACCGAGCTTGGCCCTTACTTCTACGCACCAACCGTGGTTACCAACGTCAACCCAAATGCGCGCATGTACGCGCAAGAAGTTTTTGGTCCGGTAATTGATGTTGAGGGCTACGAAGATCTAGACGCTGCAATCACAATGGCTAACGACACCGACTACGGCCTGAATGCATCGGTGGTTGGTAATGAGCGTGAAGCACTTAGAGTTGCCGAAAAACTAAATGCCGGCAGCGTGAACATCAACGAGGGCTTCCGTGCATCATTTGCTTCTATGGAATCACCGATGGGTGGCACCAAGGCTTCTGGGCAGGGTCGTCGAAATGGAATTGGTGGAATCTTAAGATTCACCGAGGCTAAGTCAATTGGAATCGCTCACGGACTAATCAAGATTCCTACTCGTGCAAAGCACTACGAAAAGATGGCGCCGCTAATGCGCCTGATGGTGAAACTACTTAAGTAGATTCGCAGTGCCTAGGTCTAAAGCCATCAAGTGGCTTCAGAATCAAACGGCGCAATTTCTCCGGCTGAAAGTTTTGGCTGAACGCTGGTCTTTGGTTTATTTAAAGCGGTCGCGTTAGGCGCAACACTTACCTCTTCGGCCAGAGCCTCACGAATGATTCGGCGCGGGTCATACTGGCGCGGGTCTAGCTTCTTCCAATCAAGCTCTTCACCAATTTCATTGGAGAGCTGATCTTTGGCGCCATCGGCCATGCGCTTTAGCGACTTGGCGAACCTAGCCAATTGTTGCGCGTAGTGCGGCAAGCGGTCTGGGCCCAAAATAAAAACGGCAATCAGCCCCAAGATGAGGAGCTTTTCGCCGCTTAGACCAAACACATAACAAGGTTACCCCTTTGCTGCGCCCCATAGCCTCTTGGCCGCTTTATGCTGTAAGCCAAGGAGTTCCAATGGTAGACAAAATCAGTAGCTGGAAATTCGCCGAAGACTTTGCAGTCGAGAGCGAAGTATTCCGCGACGCTCGCGGCCGTGCCGAGGAGCTAGGCGTTGAGTGCATCACCCCGTCGGTTGGTGCTCATCTGGCTATGTTGGCTTCTGCACTTGGCGCAAAGGCCATCGTTGAGGCCGGCACCGGAACCGGTGTATCGGGCCTTTGGCTACTGAGTGGTTCGGCCCAGGCGGTTCTAGCCACCATCGACACCGAAACCGAATACCAGGCCACCGCAAAGCGCGCATTCACCGATGCCAAGATTGCGGCAAACCGCACCCGCGTTATTCACGGCCGAGCAATTGACGTGATGAGCAACATGGCCGATGCTGCCTACGATTTGGTTTTTCTAGATGCCGATCGCGACACCCTTGAGGAGCAACTGCACGAGGCTTCGCGTTTGCTTCGCCCGGGTGGTGTAGTTGCAATTGCTCACGCACTGTGGCGCGACCGAGTTCCAGACCCGGCCATGCGCGACGACGCAACTGCCGTTTACAGAGATGTGCTTCGCTACTTCAGCAACAACGATGATTTTGTATCGGTGTTGTCACCAGTTGGCGATGGATTACTTCTTGCTAGCAAGCGCGCGGCGCTTTGAAACCTCGTAAAGAGTAACGCTCGCGGCAATACCCGCATTTAGAGATTCGGTATCTCCGGTAATTGGAATTGAAACTACCGCGTCACAGTTTTCTGTAACCAGTCGTGAAAGACCCTTGCCCTCAGAACCAACCACCAAAACAAGTGGCTCGGTGCCAAGTGAAAATTCTGGCAAGCTCATGTCTCCGCCACCATCAAGACCAACAATGAAACATCCGCGCTTCTTTAGATCTTTTAGCGTTGAGTTTAGGTTGGCAGCAAGCGCAACCGGAATACGAGCCGCTGCACCTGCAGAAGTCTTCCAAGCCGATGCGGTAACACCGGTTGAACGACGCTGAGGCAAAATAACTCCCTGGCCACCAAATGCAGCAACAGAGCGAATGATTGCGCCAAGGTTGCGCGGGTCGGTAATTCCATCAAGAGCAACTAGCAGAGGCTTCTGGCCGCGAGAAAGAATTAGGTCTAGCAACTCCATAGGGTGCTGGTACTTATATGGCGGAACCTGAAGCGCAATTCCCTGGTGCACAGAATCGTAACCGGTCATGCGGTCAATCTCTGGACGAGTTAATTCGCTAACTGGAATTCCACGCTGCGCTGCAATCTTGATTGATTCCTTAACGCGCTCATCCATCTCAATGCGAGTGGCAATGAACAGTGCGGTTGCCGGAACCTTTGAACGAAGTGCCTCAAGTACAGAGTTACGACCAGACAAAACCTCAGATGCATCTGCCGCCTTAGCAACACGTTGACCCGAGCGCTTGGCTGCACCAGCAGAACCTGCGGTGCGTGCGCTTGGTGCCAAGAATTCTCCACGGCGTGCGCCGTCGCGCGTGCCTGCAGTGCCCTTGGCTCCTGCGCGCCCAGCACCTGCGGCGGCACGGCCAGCAGCCGGACGTGCCGCAGCCTTACCGGTACGAGCAGATGCAATCTTTGGGTCTAGCTCAGAAGCAAACTTGCGAGCGGTAGATGAGTTACCTGCACCCTTACCAACGATCTTGATGCCAAGTGCCGCAGCCTTACGCTCGGCTGCCTGCTTAGCTTTGAACGCCTTGTGGTTCTTGCGGTCTTCTGCCTTTGGGGTTGGGCCGCGACCTTCTAGACGCTGCTTGTTGTTACCTCCAGAGCCAACCTTGCCACCCTTTTTGCTTTTTGCCGCGCCTGGGCGACCTGGTTTTCCAGCCATTAACTAACACTCCAATGGGTTCCGTCGGCAGCATCTTCGAGCACGATGCCCGCTGCCTTTAGTTGATCTCTAATTGCGTCTGAACGCGCAAAGTCTTTTGCTGCACGTGCCGCGTCGCGTTCCGCGATCAGGCTTTGCACCAGCGCATCAAGCGCCTCGTCTTTTTGTGAACCTTGTTCGCTTTCCCAGCTCGCCGGGTTAATGCCCAGCACCTCGGTCATTGCCTGCACCGCAATAAGTGCATCGGCTGCAGCACCCAAGTCCTCAGAATCCAAACTTGAGTTTCCGCTGCGAACCGACTCGTGCAGGGTTGCCAGCGCGGCAGGCATTGCAAGGTCGTCGTCCATTGCAGCAATGAAATCAGTAGGAAGCGCCTGTAGAAGATCGGTTGGTAACGCGCGAGCAAATTTAGTTTCGGCAAGCCTGCGCGAAGCACGTTCAATAAAAGTTTCGATGCGCGAGACGGCTGACTCGGCTTCTTCAAGCACGCCATCGTGGTAATCAAGAACGCTTCGGTAGTGAGCAGAACCTAGGTAGTAGCGCACTGCAATTCCGCGACCAGCAGCAAGCAGGTCACTTGCGAATACCGAGTTACCAAGTGACTTTGACATCTTGGTGCCAGAAACATTTACCAGTCCGTTGTGCAACCAGTAGTTTGCAAATTCGTCGCCAGCCGCGCTTGACTGCGCTAGTTCGTTTTCGTGGTGCGGGAACCTAAGGTCAAGACCGCCACCGTGAATATCAAAGTGCGCACCAAGATACTTGGTGGCCATGGCTGAGCACTCAATGTGCCAACCCGGACGGCCCACACCAAATGGTGTGTTCCAGGCAGCGCTTGCTGGTTCGCCAGCCTTGTGTGCCTTCCAAAGTGCAAAGTCGTGTGGTTCACGCTTGCCGCGAGGGTCAGCGTCGTCGGCAACATCCATCTCGGCAATTCGCTGATTAGTTAGCTCACCGTATTTAGCCCACTTGCCAGCAGCAAAATAAACATTCGCCGAACCATCTTCGGCAACGTAGGCGTAACCGTTGTCAATCAAGCGCTGAATGATTTCCAGCATTTCTGGAATTGCCGCGGTTGCACGTGGTTCGTAGGTTGGCGGCAAGATTCCCAACGCAGAGTATGCGCGATTGAATTCAATCTCGTAGCGGTATGCCAGAGCCCACCACTGCTCGCCGGTTGTCTTTGCGTTGTCTAAAACTTTGTCGTCAATATCGGTGACATTGCGAACCAAGGTCACATCGTTGCCGCGCACGGTTAGCCAGCGGCGAAGCTGGTCGTAAACCAAGGCCGAACGAAGGTGACCAACGTGAGGTGCACCCTGCACGGTTGGGCCGCATAGGTAGATGCCAACCTGGCCAGGCACGATCGGCGCAAAGGCGCGAACGGCTTGGGCTTTGGAATCAAATAGGCTTAGGCTCACAGGGCAAGCCTACCTTTGGCACCCGAAATCAAAGCGGTAGCAACCGCTGCCACGCCCTCATCGTTGCCTAGAAAACCAAGGCCATCGGTTGTGGTTGCACCAAGCGTTACCGGTGCGCCAACAATCGCCGAAAGCTCTGCTTCAACCTGTGCGCGCATTGGTGAAACCTTTGGGCGGTTGCCAATAATTTGCACCGATACGTTTTGCACGCTGTAGCCGTGAGAGTGCAGCAGTTCAAGGGTTGCCTCAATAAATACTCGACCGTTGGCACCAATAAATTCTGGGCGGTCAACACCAAAGTTGCTGCCGATGTCGCCAAGCCCTGCCGCCGACAAAAGTGCATCCACAATTGCGTGACTTACCGCGTCGCCATCGCTGTGGCCTTCGAGCCCGCGTTCACCAGGCCAAAGAATTGTGCCCAGGTAAAGCGGTTTGTTTTCATCCTCGGTGAAGCGGTGCACATCTGTGCCAATTCCGGTGCGCAAATTGGCACCAAGACCGTGGCCAATGAATCTAAGCTCGGCAGCGGCCAAGTCTTCGGCAGTGGTGATCTTGAAAGCGCGCTCATCACCCTCAACCGAGTTCAACTGAATCCCGTGAGCCTGTGCCAGCGCTGCGTCATCGGTGTAATCATTTTTTGCATCCGCATAGGCGGCCTTCAAATCTGCAGCCACAAAACCTTGAGGTGTCTGTGCGGCGCGAAGAGTATTGCGGTCAACAGTCTCACGAACAATCTCGTCGTCAACCCGCTTAATGGTGTCGGCAATTTTCATAAGTGGCACTGCGCCAACTGTAGAACGACGCACCTCGGCGGCAACTCGTTCAAAAAGTGAAGCCGGCGCCAAAGCACGAGCGGCATCGTGAACCAAAATTACTTCTGCCGCATCATCAATTACGCCAAGTGCATTTGCAATTGATTCCTGACGAGTGTGACCACCAACCACAACATCAAAACGCACTGATGCACCAGCTAGCGCCAAATCGGCAAGTTGAGCGGTTTGCGCTTCGTGCCCAGCAGGAACGGCAATTACAACCTGTTCCAGTGCGGCAACACCGGCGATGTTTTCTAGGGCATGCTGAAGCAAAGTTTTTTCAGCGAGATTCACAAAAGCTTTAGGTTTATCGGCACCCAGTCGTGTGCCCAAACCAGCAGCAACAACGACCACCGCTAAATCGCGACTGGTCATTTGAAAACTACTTTCCTGGCGTTGCTAGAACTTTGTCTAGTTCTAGAGATGCTTTTTCTTCATCGGTCTTGTGTGCAAGAGCCAACTCTGAAACCAAAATTTGACGGGCCTTAGCCAACATGCGCTTTTCACCGGCTGAAAGGCCGCGGTCCTGGTCGCGGCGCCATAGGTCACGCACGACCTCAGAAACCTTAACCACGTCACCAGAAGCTAGCTTCTCTAGGTTTGCCTTGTAGCGGCGAGACCAGTTGGTTGGCTCCTCGGTGAACTCGGCGCGCAATACGCCGTAAACGGTCTGAACACCCTTTTTGTCAATAACGTCGCGAACGCCAACCATTTCAACGTTGTCGGCAGGAACCCAAATTGTGAGATCGCCCTGAGCAACTTTTAGCTGCAGGTACTTCTTTTTCTCACCGCGGATGGTCTTGTCAGCGACCTCAACGATCTTTGCTGCTCCGTGGTGTGGGTATACGACTGTTTCGCCGACTTCAAACTTCATGCGGGTGATTACCTCTCAGAAACCACAATTTTACCACAGGGAACCCCCGTAACAAAGGGCTAAACTGGGAGGGTTGTATTGCGTATCCCAGGAGGAATAATGGCTATTCGTAAGTTCGCTGCCGTGGCAATTGCCGCATCATTGCTTGTTGGTACTGCTGGTTGCACCTTCACTAGCCCAATTGCCTCACACATCGATTACGCGCCTGCAGATGGCTCACAGGCCAACCTAGAGACCCTAAAGGTTCGCAACTTCGTATACCTAACCAATGGCACCGTCTCGGCTCTTGCCGGTTCAATCGTGAACCCAGGCCTTGAGGCAAAGACCCTAAAGATTTCATACACCGATGCCGCTTTGAGCGAAGCAAAGGATGTGACCTTCACCGTGAACCCTGGTCAGAAGCTTGACCTTGGCTACAACGGCGGCCAGGCACTTGCTATCAACCTTGGTGGCAAGCCTGGCGACATCGTGACCATCAAAGTTTCAGAAGGCGCAAGCTCAGTTGACCTAAACGTTCCTGTGCTTGATGACACCTTTGACTTCTACAAGCCAATAATTGATTCGCTTGGTGAAGTTGAGCCTTCAAGCAACTAACTGCGCTTATAAAAAATCCCCCGCGATGTGTGGGGGATTTTTTGTTTAAGCCTCGAACTTATAGCCAAGACCGCGAACGGTAAGCAGGTGAACCGGTCTTGCCGGGTCGTCCTCAATCTTGGATCGAATGCGCTTAATGTGCACATCCAAGGTCTTGGTGTCACCAAAGTAATTTGAGCCCCAAACGCGGTCAATGATCTGACCTCGGGTCAAAACTCGGTTGGCGTTTTCTAGCAGCAGCTCAAGAAGTTCAAACTCCTTTAGCGGCATTGAAACCTTCTCGCCGTGCACTTCTACGATGTGACGATCAACATCCATACGAACCGAGCCAACCTCAATGATGCCCGGAGTTTTAGAAACCGGAGCGGCATCGGTGTTGCGGCGAAGCACCGCCTTCATGCGGGCAAGTAGTTCACGAGTTGAGTAAGGTTTGGTCACGTAGTCGTCGGCGCCAATTTCAAGCCCGACCACCTTGTCAATTTCTGAGTCCTTGGCGGTGAGCATGATGATTGGCACCTGAGAGCTCTGGCGAATAATGCGGCAAACTTCGTTGCCGCTAATGCCAGGCAACATCAGGTCAAGCAGCACCAGGTCAATATCACCCTTGTCAAAAATCTGAATTGCCTCGTTGCCATCGGCAGCCTCAACGGTGTCAAAGCCTTCCTTCTTGAGTAGGTAAACCAGCGGCTCGCGAAGGGACTGCTCGTCTTCAACAATTAGGACACGTGTCATTATTTTTTGCTTCCTGTTGCATCAATTGGTGCAGTTGCCAGCGGTAGTCGGATGGTGAAGGTTGAACCAGAACCAAGTTTTGATTTCACCTGAATCTCGCCAAGGTGTTTTTGGGTGATGTTTTTTACCAGGCTCAAACCCAAGCCAGTGCCACCTGTGGCACGCGAGCGGCTTTGATCAATTCGGTAGAAACGTTCAAAAATTCTTTCAAGGTCATCTGGTGCAATACCCGCGCCTTTGTCTTTAACGGCAATCTCAGCCACGCCGCTCTTCTTGCGAAGCGAGACACTCACACTGGTTTCGGCATCGGAATATGAAATTGCATTTTCAATTAGGTTCTTCACCGCGGTGGTTAGCAGTTCTAGGTCGCCAAATACACGCAACTTATCTGAAGCCGATACCTTGACCTGAATCTTCTTTTTGTTTGCCTGCACGCGGTTTCTATCAACCGCCTCGGCAACCACCAAAGTAAGGTCAACTTCTTGAGTACCACCGGCAACATCGGCCGACTGAACTCTGGAAAGTTGAATGATGTCTTGAACTAACTGAGTGAGACGCGCAGATTCGGTTTCAAGATTTTTAGCAAACTTACGAACCTGCTTAGGATCATCAGCGGCCGATTGAATTGCCTCTGAAAGCAAACTCATTGCTCCAATTGGAGTCTTTAGCTCGTGAGAAATGTTAGCTACAAAGTCGCGGCGGGTTTCTTCCAGATTGTGTGATTCGGTTCTGTCTTCAACCAGCAGCAAAACAAAACCATCACCTAGGTGCACCGCTCTTGAAGTTACCCAAATGGTGTTGTCGCCAATTTCGGAGGCGAGTGCAAAATCGCGAGCACGAGCCTTGCTAGATTTCTTGGCCTTACGAGCTTTGTCTACCAACGAAACGAGTTTTGGGTGAACCAAAACCTGATCGCGCACCAAGCCAAGCGCAAAGGCACTTCTGGTGGCACGAACAATTTTGTTTTCAACGTCCAGCACTAGGCCGGCGGTTGCCAAGGCGTGCAGTGCCCCAGTAATTCCATCGGGAATTATCTGGGCCTTTTTCTGCGCCTCTTGGGTTTTAAGGGTGGTCCACAGCACGAGGCCGGTTGCCACTGCCCCGGTCACAAAGGACAGGGCTGCTGCCGTCCAGAGTTCTGCCGAGGTGTTCACGCTTCAAGACTAGGTGATTTGTTTGCTTGGTTAACAGCCCGGAACCCCTGAAAACTAGGGAATTCTTGGTCAGTTCAGTGAAAGTTTGGCGTTTGTTTACCTAGCCCTGCGATTCTTCAGGGGAATTCAAACGAGAGGTGCCGCGTGCGCGAGATTTTTCAATCCCAGTTGCAAGAGGTTCAAACCCGCCTGGTTGAGATTGCATCCGATTCTGCCCGAGTGATCGAGAAGGCCAGCAAGGCGTTCACCACTTCAAACGCAGAGCTAGCCGACGAGGCAATTGCAATTGCCGACGCCACCGGAAACAAGGCCCTAGCCCTAGACGAACTCGTCATCAAGATTTTGGCAAAGCAGTCACCGGTTGCCCGCGACCTACGTGTTTTGGTTTCGGCGCTAAGAATTTCTGCATCGCTTGAGCGCATGGGTGCGCTGGCCGGTCACATTGCCGCAATTGCCCGCTACCGCTTTCCAGGTTCTGCAGTACCTACCTCACTGGCTTCAACCTTTGCCGAGATGGGCGAACTAGATGTGAAACTAGCCAAGCAGGTTGTGCAACTTCTAAAAACCACCGATGCAGATTTTGCGCGCGAGATTCAGGCGCAGGATGCACGAGTTGATGAGCTGCACCGTCACGTGTTTGATGTTGTTCTTTCTGACGACTGGAAAGAAAACGCGATGTTCACAGTTGACGTGACTCTTGCCAGCCGCTACCACGAGCGCTTTGCCGATCACGTGGTGGACATCTCAACCAAGGTGAGCTACCTCACCACCGGCGAATGGGCCGATGCCGAATAGCTTCTAACAAAAAACCTCCCCGGTAATTCGGGGAGGTTTTTTATTTAATCTTTTACTTTTTGTTTCGCCTACTTCTTATTACCTTGGGCCGCTACTGCAGCTGCACCAGCGGCCGCAGCCTCTGGGTCTAGGTATTCGCCACCGGCAACAACCGGCTTAAAGTTTTCGTCCAACTTATAAACCAAAGGAATACCGGTTGGAATATTTAGTTCGGCGATTTCTTCGTCTGAAACTCCATCAAGGTGCTTCACCAGTGCACGAAGTGAGTTTCCGTGTGCGGTAACCAAAACAGTCTTGCCGCTTTTCAGTGATGGCTGAATGTCTGATAGCCAGAACGGAAGCATGCGCTCAAGCACATCCTTTAGGCACTCGGTCTTTGGAATGTTTTCACCAAGATCTGCATAACGCTCATCGTGCGCCTGAGAGAACTTATCGTTGTCGTCAATCGGCGGAGGTGGCACGTCAAAGCTGCGACGCCAGGTTTGGAACATCTCTGGGCCATACTCGGCCAAGGTCTGAGCCTTGTCCTTGCCCTGCAACGCACCGTAGTGACGCTCGTTCAGGCGCCAGTCACGCTGCACGTCAATCCAGCTGCGCTCGGCAGCGTTTAGGGCAATGTGTGCGGTGTTGATTGCGCGCTTCAAACGTGATGTGTAAAGCAGGTCAGGCTTTAGGCCAGACTCGGCAAGCAATTCACCGGCACGCTTTGCCTCGGCACGACCTTGGTCGCTAAGGTCAACGTCTACCCAACCGGTAAAAAGGTTTTCTTGGTTCCAAACCGAGTTACCGTGGCGCAAAAGAATGAGTGTGTATTTGGCAGTCATGCTCACAGTTTAGTGGCGACGGTAGATTTGTATCCGTGGTCACTAAGAAGCCAATCGGCACAATCACCAGGGGTACCACTAACCCCAATCGGCTTCGCCGCATTGACCGATACATTGCCGCCTTGCCACTGCTTCGCCAAACCCCAACCCCAATCGTGGTTGACCTTGGTTTTGGGGCCTCACCAATCACCGCTGTTGAGTTGCTTTCGAGGCTCCGCAAAATAAATGCCAACACTCACGTGGTGGGAATTGAGATTGATCGCGAAAGAGTTGAGCGCGGCCTAGCCGTAGCCACAAGTAATTTGCACTTCACTCACGGCGGCTTTGAAACACCCCTGCCGAAAGAAGTTGGCAATAGCGCCGATGTAATTCGTGCCTTCAACGTGCTTAGACAATACGACGAATCGGAAGTACCGGCCGCATGGGCACAAATGCAAGCAAAGCTAAGTCCAAACGGGTTACTCGTTGAGGGAACCTGCGACGAAATTGGCAGGTTAGCGAGTTGGGTGACGCTAAATAAATCCAAACCAATGAGTTTCACGATATCACTGAGGTTGCTGGGGCTTGACCTGCCAAGCAAGGTTGCCGACCGCCTGCCAAAGGTTTTGATTCATCACAACATTGCTGGTGAAAAAATTCACGAGTTCTTAAGTGCTCTTGATTTGGCCTGGCAATCAAATGCGGGCATTGGTGCCTTTAGCCCTGCTCAGCGTTGGGTATCAACCTGTAGGCAATTAATTGGTGCAGGCTGGCCAATTATTGGCGATCGCAAGCGCTGGCGCTTGGGTGAACTTACCGTTGAATGGTCGGCGGTAGCGCCAAATTAACTGCTGCTTAAACTTCTGGCAGTTCTGCTCGCGCAGCGTCTTCGGACATGCCGCTGGCACAAAGCAAATCAATCAGTAGCGGGCGAAGAAGTAGCAACACGCTGGCTTCGCGCAGTTGATCGGCAATGCCAAATTTCTTTGGGTCTAACTGGTGAACAATCTCCAGCAGCATTTCTCTTGCCTCGGTGAGGCCATCGGTGCTTTCCAGGCCTTTGGCTAGAACAGCGGTTGCCACCGATATCTGCTCGAACAAATCGGCAAGGTAAGGGCGTGGCTGGCCATCGCGAATCAAGAAATCAACTCGGCGAACCACCACACGCAAATTGCGAGTAGCTAAGTCCATGCCGCGCATCAGTCGAACCTGCCCCGATAACCCCTGGCGGTGCTTTCGCATAAACGGCGAAATTCTAGAAACCGATATTGCGCTGTCCAAGCTCATGCGCCAGTTATCTACCAGCGGCTGCGAACCTCGCACACGAACCAGCGCGGCATCAACAACTTTGAAGTCGGCACTACGCACCGCAATTTTTAGCGCATCAACCGAGTCAAGAAAAACGGCGAATAGTCTCTCGGCATCCTTGGACGCCATGCCAATTGGATTGCGCGGAATTAAAGCGGTAAATACCAAAGCGGTAGCTCCACCAATTAGCGCATCCAGGCTTCGCACAAAGGCGCCGCCATCTGGTGCCGGCATGATGTAAACCAACATTGCCTGCACTCCCACCGTCAGTGCAAAAGCTGCCTTGCCAGAAAGAAATCTTGCCGAGGTAAGTGCAATCAACAACACAACCGCCATTTGCCAAACTCCAGCACCCAACTGGTTAAGCAGAATTTCGGAAAGTGCAATTCCAATCACCATGCCAAGCGCTGTTTCAAATACTCGGCGAAGTCTTGCATCGCGCGTGAACCCAAGTGAGGCAATGGTTACCGTCACGGCAAAAATTGGATTCGAATGACCCAGTAAAAAGTAAGCAACTGAATATGCACTGGTTGCTGCGGCAACGATTTGCAAAATAGATGGCAGTGATTCAAGAACGCGCTGCGCCGAGACTTTTAAGTTCCAGTTGAATTTGCCCAGCATTAGCTATTGCCATTCATTAATGCTTGCCACCCATCAGCAGGTTTCGCTTTGGAATATCGGCAGCCTTACCGGCACTGGCCGGAACTATGACTTCTTGAGTTGCTTGAATCTCGCCGCCGGTGCTCTTCACAACAAGTTGTGCGTCCTCTGGCACCCCTCGGCTAAGTAGCGCCAGAGCGATAGGCCCAGATTCGTAGTGCTGCGCGGCAATGGTTACCTTGCCACGTGGGCGGTCTTCACTTGCACCGCCAACGCCGGCTACAAAAATCTCATCGCCGGCATCGGGTAAGAAGTGACCCGAGCCATCAAGGTGCAAGAAGGTAAGTCTGCGTGGTGGGTGACCTAGGTTGTGCACCTTGGCCACGGTCTCTTGGCCTCGGTAACAACCCTTTGACATGTGCACCGCGGTAGAGAGCCAATCAAACTCGTGAGGCAAAGCTTTAGCGTCAACCTCCGAGGCCTGACGTGGGCGGTGTGCAGCAATGCGCAGTGCGTCGTAGGCCATGGTGCCAGCCTGCTCGTGCGCAGCAAGCACTGCATCAAGTTTTGAATTAGCAACTACAGATTCGGTCCAAGCCCACTTAGCCGGGCGTGCCATTGAATAGCGCACTCCACCGGTAACCACACCTGGCCACGGGTCTTGCCAAACCAATGCAACTCCGTTTGAAACTTCTGCCTGGGCTAAGCCTGCACCCAGTTGGCCAACCAAGGAAAAATCTTCGGACACATCTTCAACGGTGACCTTCATGCGGAAAATCATTTTGTTAAGCCAAGCAATCAGAGCCTCACGGCCTTCGGCCTCAACCATTAACCAAGAGGTTTGACCGTCATCCAAAAAGTGAATTACCTGCTCGATGTGACCTTGAGGATCAAGCAGTAGAGCCTCTGCAGAAACACCCGGCAAAAGATTTTTTAGGTTTTGCGATAGCAGCGAGTGCAACCAGCTCAAGCGGTCTTCACCGCTGACTTTAATAATTCCGCGAGCGCCTAGGTTTACAACGGCTTCACCCTCGGCAAGGTTTCGCTGCTCGATATTTGGATTTCCAAAATGTGTTTGCGCAGCAGTCACGAGTTACTCCACTCGTTCAAGGCGGGCAGATGCGTGTGGCTTCAAATCTCCGCCAGGCAACGCAATTTCCCAAACCCAAAGCAATGCATTCTCAACCAAACCAAACAGACGAGTTGAGTGACGGTAGGTCTTGGCGGTCTCAAAAGCTGTTCCGTAGGCAGAAGCAAGGTCAACGCGTGCGCCCTTGATCTTGCCGTTGTATAGCTCGGCCATTCCACCCGGGTGCAATACAGAAACCTGAATGTCAAAGCCGCCTTCTTTATTGCGCAGCTTCTCTAGGTCTTCGTGAGAGTTAATGCTTTTTTCACCAACCCCAAGCATGAGGCCAGGTCCGTGATCGGCATCCTCGCTTGGGCGGGCTACTCGCCAGTATCCAAGTTCGCTTGGCAAAATTGTGCCGGCTTCATCAATTAGCTCGGCTGAAGAAACATAGGTAAGTGCATTTGAGCCATCGTGGGCAAATTCAATGCGCTGTTTAAATTCGCGCTCAATTGGCGCTTCATCGGTGTCATTAATTTTGTAGCTAATGATTCCGGTGCCTTCCCATTTACCAACGAGAAAAGCAAAAGGAGTGAGCTCTAGTGGCAGCCCCTCAGGAAGTACGAACAACTATTTCTGACCCTTGAACAACTTATAAAGCACGAGTACAGATACTCCCGCAATAGCCAAAGAAGCCAAGACCAATAGTCCGGTGAAGAAAATCTCGAGTGCTAGCAACATGCTAAAAGTCTAACCTTTCAAGAAAAGGTACGCGGTGGCTGCCGCCAGAATCAGATAGCTGCCACCACCCACGTAGATGAGTTTGCGAACGAAGCCATCGGCGTTGTCTTTGAATAATTGCAGCAAAGATACGGTGGCAATTGAGCCGGCCAAAATAGCGCCAAATGCGGCCTCAACCTGCTGGCCATTTTCAGGGAACTGAACCACCAGGGTCACGGTCACCACGGCAACCAATACCCAGATGGCCACAATCTGAGTCCATTTAGCGTTCACATCCCAATCATGCCTTAAGCACACCTAAATAAAGGGCTAAACTTTAGCCAAGCGGTTTGGAGAGAGAAATGGCTCAGCTTCTGGTTTTGACGGCAAGTGCCGACACCGAAGTACTTCCTGCGCTTGGACTATTGAGTCACCGCGTTCGCCAGATTCCGGCGGAACCCGCAAACCTCGTAAATGCCCCTGGCCACGACCTCATTTTTCTTGATGCCCGCCGCGATTTGGCTGGCGCAAAATCCCTGGCCAAGATTCTGGTGGCCACCGGTCTGAGTGCACCGCTAATTCTTGTAGTTACCGAGGGCGGCCTGGCCGCAATCAGCGCCGAGTGGGGCGCAAACGACATCGTGGTTGAAGGCGCCGGCCCAGCCGAGCTTGATGCCCGCATTCGCCTGGCCATTGGCAAGGCCCAGCAGTTTGATCGCAACGACAAGATTCACGCATCGGGTGTGGTTATTGACGAAGCCAGCTACTCGGCCAAAGTCAACGGGCGCCCACTGGATCTGACATATAAAGAGTTTGAATTGCTGCGCTTCTTGGCCCAGCACCCTGGCCGAGTTTTCACTCGCGAGCAGCTACTGAGCGAGGTTTGGGGCTACGACTACTTTGGTGGCACACGCACCGTAGACGTGCACATTCGCCGCCTGCGCGCCAAACTGGGCGATCTAGAGGCCTTAATTGGCACCGTGCGCAATGTTGGTTACCGCTTCAACCTTGAAGAAGATGCCAACGCCCTGTCTGAACAGGCTTAAACCCGCTCAAACACCGATATCGGTGCTGTTTTTGGCATTTACCTGCGCATAAAACTGCGTCTATCCTTAGGCAACCTGCTCGTGGCAGGATTGAAGAATGTCTTCTGAAGAAACCATGGCTATCTCGCTGCCTGATTTTGGCACCGAATTGGCCCCAAATCGCTACCTGGATCGTGAGCTCAGCTGGCTCGCGTTCAACCAGCGCGTTTTGGAACTGGCCGAAGACCCAAACCTTTACCTTCTTGAACGCGTCAACTTTCTAGCGATTTTTGCCTCCAACCTCGACGAATTCTTCATGGTTCGCGTGGCTGGCTTAAAGCGCCGAATTGCTACCGGCCTTGCCGTAACCGCAAGTTCTGGGCTTTCGCCTCAAGAGGTGCTCAGTGAAATCAGCCGCGAGGCCCACCGCCTTCAGGAGCGTCACGCCAAACTCTTCATTGACACCATCAAGCCGGAGATGAAAGAAAAGGGAATTCGTATTGTGCGCTGGGCGCACCTTGAGGATTCCGAGCGTGCACTGCTTCATGAGTACTTCCAGAACCAAATCTTCCCGGTATTGACTCCGCTTGCCGTAGACCCGGCTCACCCGTTCCCTTATATCTCTGGTTTGTCACTGAACCTTGCTGTGGTTTTGAAAAACCCAGACACCGATAAAGAACACTTTGCTCGTGTAAAGGTTCCACCACTTCTTCCTCGCTTCGTTCGCATTCCGGGAAACACCGGAGTTACCGATGCTCGCTTTGTTCCTCTCGAAGACATCATTGGTCAGTACCTTGGCTTGCTGTTTCCGGGTATGGAAGTTTTGCAACACCACACGTTCCGCGTAACTCGCAACGAAGATCTTGAAGTTGATGAAGAAGAAGGCGAGAACCTTCTGCTTGCACTTGAGAAGGAATTGCTGCGCCGCCGCTTTGGCCCACCGGTTCGTCTTGAAGTTGCCAACGACATTAACCCAGAAGTTCTGGAACTTTTGATTCGCGAGCTAGACATCAACGATGAAGATGTTTACCACTTACCTTCTCCGCTTGACCTAACCGGTTTGTTTGAGATTGCAAGTTTGAAGCGCGCTGATCTTCGCTACCCACCGCACCCGGTAATCACCAACCGCTTCTTGCAACCGGTTGAAGATAAAGCTGTAAGCATCTTCTCCGCAATGCGTCAGCGCGATATTTTGATGCACCACCCTTACGAATCTTTCTCAACCTCTGTGCAAGCATTTGTGGAGCAGGCAGCCGCCGACCCAAAGGTTCTTGCAATTAAGCAAACTCTTTACCGCACCTCTGGTGACTCGCCAATTGTTGATGCACTAATTGCTGCTGCCGAAGCGGGCAAGCAGGTTTTGGCTCTGGTTGAAATCAAGGCGCGCTTTGATGAGCAGAACAACATTGCCTGGGCTCGCAAGCTTGAGCAGGCCGGTGTGCACGTGGTTTACGGAATCGTTGGCCTAAAGACGCACTGTAAGTTGGCTCTGGTTATTCGCCAAGAAAAGGGCCAGCTGCGCCGCTACTGCCACGTGGGTACAGGTAATTACAACCCAAAGACCGCACGCTACTACGAGGACTACGGTCTACTTACTGCGCGTGAATCGGTTGGTGAAGACCTAACCAAGCTTTTCAACCAGCTATCGGGTTATGCACCAGAGGCCGAGTTTAAGTCACTTATGGTTTCACCGGTTGGTGTTCGCGAGGGCCTAACCGAGCGTATCGAGCGCGAGATTGCTTTCAAGCAGGCCGGTAAAGATGCGCGCATTCGCATCAAGGTGAACTCACTGGTTGACGAGCAAATCATTGACTCGCTTTATAAGGCTTCTAACGCCGGGGTACCGGTTGAGATTTTGGTTCGCGGTATGTGTGCGCTTAAGCCTGGCGTTCCTGGCCTGAGTGAGAACATCAAGGTTCGTTCTGTGCTTGGCCGTTACCTTGAGCACTCACGCGTGTTCACCTTTATGGGTGGCGGCGACCCTGCAGTATTTATTGGTTCTGCCGACATGATGCACCGCAACCTTGACCGCCGCGTAGAAGCACTTGTGAGACTTTCACAACCGGATCACATTCGCGAACTTAACGCGCTGTTTGATTTGGCGATGAGCGAGAACGTTGCTTCTTGGTACTTGAGTGCAGACGGAACATGGACTCGTCACCAGCTAATGGCCAACGGTGAAATTTTGGTTGACCTGCAAGATCAGCTGATGAAGGAAGTTCACGGAAAGCGTCACTCGCGCATATAATGACGATCTACGCTGCTGGCGCTATTTTGTGGCGCGAAGAAAAAGGAAAAATCCTAGTTGCACTGATTCACCGCAATCGTCACAACGACTGGAGCTGGCCAAAGGGCAAGGTTGACCCGGGTGAACTTTTACCCGAGACCGCTGTTCGCGAAATCGCCGAAGAAACCGGATTAAAAATCAAACTTGGTCCACGTCTAAAAATTGTTAACTACAAGATTCCTAACGGCACACCAAAAGAGGTGCACTACTGGGCGGCACGTGTAAGCCCAAGTGCATTAGCTAAATCAAAATTCAAACCAAGTGAAGAAGTAGAGAGCGTTGAATGGCGCACTCCAGAAGAGGCTCGCAAACTACTTACCTACGAATTCGACAGCGAAGTTCTAGACGAACTTTTGGCACTTGCCAAAAAGGGTCTGCTGCGAACCAAGCCACTGATTGTTCTTCGTCACGCCAAGGCAACACCTCGCGCAGATTGGATGAACGGCCAAGCAGTTGACGACGGCCACCGCCCACTCTTGCCAGCCGGTGATGCCCAGGCAAAACAACTAATCAAGCTGCTTGGCGCATTCTCACCAAAGCGCGTGATCACCAGCCCTTGGTCTAGATGCCTAAACACCGTTGCGCCCTACGCCAAAAAACGAAACCTCAAAATCATTGAGCGTTCTCAGCTGAGCGAACTGGGCAATAAAAAAGGCCCCAAGCGCACCAAGAATGTAATCACCGATATCGTCGAGGACGGTCGTGCATCGGTTATCTGTTCACACCGCCCTGCGCTGCCAACAATCTTTGACACCATTGAGACTTATGCCACCGGTGCGCAAAAGGATTTGCTGCGCGAAGGCCCAGGGCTAAAGCCAGCCGAGATGATGGTGATTCACCTAAGCACCGCCGATACCGGCAAGCAAAGAAAAATCGTCTCGATCGAGAGATACGGCGTACTCTAAAGCCATGAACTCATCGGTGAGCCAAGGTCTGCCCCTTCTAAAGAATGCAGCTGGCGAGCCAGCCCTGTGCCTAGTCACCGGGGCCACTGGCTACATTGGTGGCCGACTAATCGTTGAACTTCTAAGCCACGGTTACCGCGTGCGAATTCTTGCCAGGAATGCCGACCGCCTGAAATACCACCCGTGGATTAATCAGGTAGAGGTTGCCGAGGGCGATGCTCACAACCCCAATGTCCTTGCCAAGGCAATGCAGGGTGTTGACGTTGCCTACTACCTACTGCACGCACTCATGTCTAAAGACGACTTTGAAAAAGAAGAGCGCGATATGGCAGAGGGCTTTGGCAAGGTTGCTAAGGCTGCAAATGTAAAACGCATCGTTTACCTTGGCGGAATCATTGCGCCAAACGAAACCATGTCTCCACATTTGAAGGCGCGAGCCGAGACCGGTGAAATTCTGCGCGCCTCTGGAGTTTCAACCATTGAGCTTCGTGCCGGTGTTGTGATTGGTTCTGGATCTGCCTCATTTGAAATGTTGCGCTACCTAACCGAGCGCCTACCAATCATGACCGTGCCAAAGTGGGTCAACGTTCGCATTCAACCAATTGCGGTTCGCGATGTACTGCGCTACCTAGTTGGTGCTGCGGCAATCAACCCAACCGTCAGCGGTGCATTCGATATTGGTGGGCCAGAAATATTCACCTATAAAGAAATGATGCAGCAATACGCCGAGGCAGCTGGTCTACCAAGACGCATCATCATTCCGGTGCCGGTGCTAACTCCACGACTTTCCAGTGGTTGGGTTGGGCTTGTTACCCCGGTTCCATACACACTTGCAAAACGCCTGGTGGCAAGTTTAAAGAACGAAGTGGTTGCAGCCGATGACAGCATTCGTGGTTTGATTCCTGACCCACAGGGCGGTCTCACCCCATTCAAGCGTGCGGTGCAATTGGCCCTAACCAAAATCAAAGATGCAAGAGTTGAAACCCGATGGAGCGATGCCTCGGTTCCGGGTACGCCTTCGGAACCGTTGCCTACCGACCCAGACTGGGCCGGCGGAACCTTGTATCGCGACGTAAGAATTGTGCACTCGCCAGACCCAATTGAAGATGTCTGGAAACGCGTTGAGGCCATTGGTGGCGACAACGGTTACTCACTAGCTACCTGGGCTTGGGAAGTGCGCGGCTTCATCGACAAAATTTTTGGTGGCGTTGGTTTGCGTCGTGGGCGCAGAGATCCAAACAGTTTGCAGGTTGGCGACGCTCTAGATTTTTGGCGCGTTGAGGAAGTCATCAGGCCAAAACTACTCAGACTTCGTGCAGAAATGAAAATGCCTGGTTTGGCTTGGTTGGAATTTGGCCTAGAGACAGATGTAGAAACCGGCGGAACAGTGTTGACGCAGGTGGCAATTTATGCGCCAAAGGGACTATTAGGGCACGCATATTGGTGGGCCGTTTGGCCCATGCACGGTTTGGTATTTCCATCAATGGCAAAGACCGCAGCCATAGCCAGAAAGAAATAGTCGTTCAGTTAGGCTGGCAGGATGAGAAAAACTACCTGGGCAGCACTGGCGCTGCTTTCTGTTGCTATTGCTTGGGGCGCAGCTTTTGTGCTGATGAAAGATGCAATTGCCGCACAACCTTTTAATGACTTTTTAGCAACAAGATTCACTCTTGCTGTCTTGGTGATGATCGCATTCCGCCCAAGCGTTTTGAAAACATTTGATGCAAAACTACTTAAGCACGGTGTGCTTTTGGGCACGTTGCTATCGGGTGGGTACATTACTCAGACCATAGGTCTTGAACTAACCACGGCCGCCATCACCGGATTCATCACCGGGCTCTATGTTGTGCTTACTCCAATTCTTGGCTGGATGATGTTTGGCAACAAGATCAACAAGCAACTAGTGATTGGTATTGTTTTGGCTTTTGCCGCGTTGGCACTGCTTACCCTCAACGGGTTCAGCATTGACGTTAACCAACTGTGGGTGGTTCTTTGTGCGCTGCTTTTTGCTGGCCACATCGTCGGCTTGAGCATTTGGAGCCCGGGCAAAGATGTTTACGCACTGACCCTGATTCAGCTAGTAATGGTCGCAATTTACAGCTGGGGTGGGGCAATGCTTGATGGCCGCTACGACCCACCGGTAAATGGCGACGGCTGGTTTGCTGTGATCTTCACTGCCGTATTCTCAACCGCGGTTGCCTTCTTGGTTCAGACCTGGGCGCAGAGCATCATGGACCCATCTCGCGTGGCCATCTTCTTGACCACCGAGGTTCTGTGGACCGCCGTGATTGCGGTAATCGTTGGCCAAGAGGTGCTTGGCCTAAAGACCGTGCTTGGTGGAGCCATCATGGTGGCCGCCATGCTGGTGGTTGAATGGCCAACCAAGGCGTCAAAGGAACTTCCTATCCAACCTCGGTTGGTAGACTAGTTAAGTTGTCTGGGTCACCCAGGCAATCGTGGGCCTCTAGCTCAGTTGGTTAGAGCATCGGACTTTTAATCCGAGGGTCGTGGGTTCGATCCCCACGGGGCCTACAAACAAAAAATGCACCCCCTAAGGGGTGCATTTTTTATTGCCCTTAGATTACTTGCGGTTCTTGCTCCATACGTCAAAGGCAACGGCTAGAAGAAGCACCATACCCTTAACGGTCATCTGTGAGTCAATACCTACTGAGTTCAGGTTCATACCGTTTGCAAGCACACCCTGAATTACACCACCAATCATTGAGCCGGTTACAGTTCCAACACCACCCTGAACTGCAGCACCACCAATGAATACAGATGAAATAGCGTCAAGCTCAAAACCGTCTCCAGCCTTTGGCACAGCTGAGTTCATGCGGGCTGCAATAAGCACACCCGATAGCGCAGCTAGTGCACCCATGTTTACGAACAACCAGAAGTTGACGCGACGAACGTTGATACCCGAAAGCATCGCAGCGTGCAGGTTTCCACCGATTGCATAAATGTGGCGACCGAAAGTGGTCTTGTTCATGATCATTGTGTAAACCACAACTAGGAACACTAGAAGCAGAAGTGTGAACGGAATACCGTTTGCCTGAGCCAACTGGAAACCTACGTAGGCAACCATTGCGCTAAGGGCAATTAGCTTCACAAAGAACCAGGTACGTGGCTCAACTGGCTGACCGTACTTTACGCGGCCAGCACGCTGGTTGATTGCCTGCCATAGCAGCGCAAGCACACCAAGTGCAGTCACGATCAAAGCGGTTGCGTTGTATGCAGCTGGGAATCCAAGGGCCGCGCCAAGTGCGTTTTCTTTGTCTAGGAAGCCGTTACCGATTGCGCGGAACTCGTCTGGGAACGGACCAATGTTTGAGTTCTGCAGAGTCATAAGTGCAAGACCGCGGAACAACAACATACCCGCAAGAGTCACGATAAACGCTGGAATACCTACGTAAGCAACCCAGAAGCCCTGCCAAACACCAACCAGTGCACCAATTAATAGCGCACCCAAAATGCCGGCCCACCAAGGAAGTGCTGGAAGCCAGTCCCAGCCGTCTTGCTCGAGCGGGCGAACCACCAAGATACCTGCAACGGCACCAATGAACGCCGCTACCGAACCAACCGAAAGATCGATGTGGCCGGCGATAATGACCATAACCATACCGATGGCAAGAACAAGTATGTATCCGTTCTGCACAACAAGGTTTGACCAGTTACCCGGGGTCAATGACGCTGCATTCGGAGTGGTTGCAGCGAAGAACAGAATCAAAGCGATAAGCGCTAGGAAGATACCGTTCTGTCGAAGGTTCACACCTTCTAGACGCCCACGGATATTCGCCAGCAAGCTGGTCTTTTCCTTTGTTGCGGTTGCCATTATTTCTTGCCCTTCTCTGCAGTCATGTACTTCATAAGTAATTCTGGAGTTGCCTTGTCTTTGGTGACTTCTCCGGTAATTGTTCCTTCAGCAAGCGCGTAGATGCGGTCGCAAATTCCAAGCAATTCTGGAAGCTCACTTGAGATCACGATTACACCCTTGCCTTCGTCGGCTAGGCGCTGAATGATTGTGTAGATCTCGTACTTAGCACCCACGTCAATACCGCGGGTTGGCTCGTCGAGAATCAATACTTCTGGGTTTGAGTTGATCCACTGGCTCAACACAACCTTCTGCTGGTTTCCACCAGATAGCTTGCCGGTGATTGACAACACCGATGGAGCCTTGATGTTCATACTCTTGCGGTACTCAGAAGCAATTTTGAATTCTTCGTTGTCGTTTACCAGTCCAAACTTCACAAAAGTGTGAAGCGATGCCATTGAGATGTTGCGCTTGATGTCGTCAATCAGGTTCAAGCCAAAACGCTTGCGGTCCTCGGTTGCATAGGCAAGGCCAGCATCAATAGCGTGACGAATAGTGCTTACGTTTGCCTCTTCACCGTTAATGAAAACCTTGCCGCTGATGTTGGTTCCCCAGCTGCGGCCAAACAGGCTTCGCGCAAACTCGGTGCGACCAGCACCCATGATGCCGGCGATGCCAACGATCTCACCCTTTTTAACGTTCATGTTTACGTTGTCTACAACAACGCGGTTCTTGTCGTCTGGGTGGTGTGCGGTCCAGTTTTCAACGCGAAGAATCTCTGCGCCAATCTTTGACTTGTGCGCTGGGTAGCGGTTGTCCATTTCGCGACCAACCATGCCCTTGATGATACGCTCTTGGTCAACTTTGCCCTTGCCCATATCAAGAGTCTCAACGGTCTTGCCGTCGCGAATGATTGTGGTCTTGTCGGCAATTGCAGCAATCTCGTTGAGCTTGTGCGAAATGATGATGCAGCTGATGCCCTGGCCCTTAAGGTGACGAAGCAGATCTAGTAGGTGTGCAGAGTCTTCGTCGTTTAGAGCAGCGGTTGGCTCGTCAAGAATCAAAAGCTTTACGCGCTTTGAAAGCGCCTTAGCGATTTCAACAAGCTGCTGCTTACCAACACCAATGTCCTTGATCTTGGCATCTGGATTTTCTTTTAGCCCTACACGCGCCATAAGCTTCTGTGCTTCTTGGCCAGTCTTGTTCCAGTCAATCAAACCAAAGCGCTTGATCTCGTTGTTCAAAAAGATGTTTTCGGCAATCGAAAGGTGCGGGCTAAGCGCCAACTCCTGGTGAATGATTACGATGCCTTCTGCTTCGCTCTCGCGGATGTTTTTAAAAGCTACGACTTTGTTTTCGTAAACGATGTCACCCTCGTAGGTGCCGTGTGGGTACACACCGGAAAGCACCTTCATAAGGGTTGATTTACCTGCACCGTTTTCACCGCAGATTGCGTGGATCTCGCCACGGGCCACATTCAGTGAAACGTTGTCTAGGGCTCTAACACCTGGAAAAACCTTGGTGATTGACTGCATCTCAAGGATGTTCTGGGTCATTCTGGAGCCTCTTCTTTGCGGTTGGAACTTGATTCTATGTCTTTTTAGTACTTACTGGTGGGGCGCCTAAGCGCCCCACCAGCTCGTTGTACTACTTACGGAACTAGGAATTAACCTAGATCTGCTTCCTTGATGTAGCCAGAGTCAATCAACAATTCCTTGTAGTTGTCCTTGGTCACGATGTAAGGGGTTAGTAGGTATGAAGGAACAACCTTCACGCCGTTGTCGTAAGTGGTGGTGTCGTTGGTCTCTGGAGTCTCACCCTTAAGGATTGCCTCCGCCATTGCTACTGCAACCTTTGCAAGTTCACGAGTGTCCTTGAAGATGGTTGAGTACTGCTCGCCAGCCAACATAGCCTTCACTGAAAGTACTTCAGCGTCCTGGCCTGAGATGGTTGGCATGGTTGAGTAACCAGCGTCGGTTAGAGCTGCGATGATACCGCGGCTTAGACCGTCGTAAGGTGAAAGAACACCGTTAACCTTTGCCTTTGCGTATGAACCAACAAGGATGTCTTCCATACGCTTCTGTGCAACAGCGCCGTCCCAACGTAGGGTAGCTACCTTCTCGAATGCAGTCTGGCCAGACTTAACAACAAGAACCTTGCTGTCGATTAGTGGCTGAAGAACTGACATTGCTCCGTTGAAGAAGAATGTTGCGTTGTTGTCATCTGGTGAACCAGCGAATAGCTCAACGTTTAGTGGGCCTGCTGCGTTTGGACCATCAGCTGAGGTTGACTCCTCTGATGCGTATACGCCCATACCTACTAGTAGTGAAGTTGCCTGCTGTACACCAACCTTGAAGTTGTCGAAGGTTGCGTAGTAGTCAACGTTTGCTGAGTCACGAATCAAGCGGTCGTAAGAGATAACAGGAACGCCTGCATCCTTAGCTGCCTGTAGAACGTCAGTTAGCTGAGTTCCGTCGATCGCTGCAATGATAAGAGCCTTTGCGCCCTTGGTTAGCATCGCCTCAAGCTGTGAAACCTGAGTTGGGATGTCGTCTTCAGCGTACTGAAGGTCAACTGAGAAGCCATCAGTCTCAAGAGCTGACTTGATGCTGTCACCGTCTGAGATCCAACGAGTTGATGACTGGGTAGGCATCGATACACCGATAAGACCACCTTCGGCGGTTTCTGCTGCAGGAGCACAACCGGTTAGGGCTGTAACTACAAGTGCACCAGCTGCCGCTAGGCCTAGTACTTTCTTGAACAATTCAGTTCCTTTCAAAGAGCAACCGGACCAGCCGCTATTAGCTTGAACCCCAACGTGTCCAACTCGTTAGAGTTTGTGGCTACCCCCATTTGGCACCAGTGCCTAGCCGAGGTAAACCGTTTGGGAATCTCTCCCCAAGTCTCAAAATGTGAACGCTCACATTTCTTGCCTCTAGCCTGCCACAGGCCAGCGGCCAAAAGGGTGCTTTTCTATAACTGTCCGTATACGTTTTGATAACGACTGAATAAAGATTCAATCTTGTCTTGAGGTAGGCGCTGTGGCTGGCCCACCTGCATAGCTATGGCTACGGACTTTGCTGCGTCCTCGCACATTACGGCCGCCTTTAGGGCATCTTTGCCGTCCTTGCCGATGGTGAAAACTCCGTGCTGACGCATCAGCACAGCACGTGATCGGTGTCCCGCCAGGGTCTCAACGATGCCTCGGCCAATTGAATCATCACCGATAATCGCAAACGGCCCAAGTGGAATGTCGCCACCGAATTCATCGGCAATTGAAGTCAGTACGCAAGGGATCTCTTTTTCGGCCGCTGCAAAACCACAGGCGTAATTTGAGTGGGTGTGAACCACGCCACCAACCTCAGGCATGTTGCGGTAAACGTAGGCGTGAGCCGCGGTGTCACTAGATGGTGCGTGCTGACCCTCAATCACGTTTCCGTCAAGATCGCAAAGCACCATTGACTCCGGAGTGAGATCTGAATACATCACACCGCTTGGCTTGATTAGAAAGCCGCCGTCTACGCGCTGTGAAATATTTCCGCCGGTCCAAATTACTAAACCCGCATCCCAAAGCTGCGCGTGCAACTTTGCTAGCGCTTCACGTTCTTTGGCGAACTCAACCATTTGCAACCGCTTCTCTACGCAGCGCCTTCAAGCGCTTCATTACGTTGTTTTCTCCGCGACCAAAGTAGTCGTGCAGAATTTCGTATTCAGCGTACAGGCGATCGTAGATTTTTCCGCGCTCTGCGTTTGGTTGGTACACGCCCTTTGAAAGGCTTCCCATTGCTTCGGCAGCCTCACCTACAGATGAGTATGCCCCAGCCGCCACCGCAGCGTGAATACAAGAGCCAAGTGCTGGCCCCTGGGATGAATTAATCACGCTGAGTGGCAGCTGAAGAATGTCGCAGTACAACTGCATTAGGAATGCGTTCTTTAGAAGTCCACCGGCAACGATGAACTCGGTAACCGGAACGCCAGATTCACGGAAGGTCTCTACGATCTTGCGAGTACCAAAGGCAGTTGACTCAAGCAGCGCACGGTAGCCGTCTTCAGGTTTGGTGGTAAGGGTCGCGCCAATCATCAGACCAGAGAGCTCGTGATCTACCAACACCGATCTATTACCCGAGTGCCAGTCCAGCGCCAGCAAGCCGTGCTCGCCAACCTGTTGGGTTGATGAAAGCTCGGTTAGGTACTCGTGAATGCTCAGACCCTTTGCCTTGGCAGCCTCGTGATAGCTACCTGGAACCTGGTTCTTTACGTACCAAGCAAAAATATCGCCCACACCAGATTGACCGGCTTCGTAGCCGTAGTAACCAGAAATGATTCCGCCATCAACAACGCCACACATTCCAGGCACTTCGCTGAGAGTTGCGCCGTTCATTACGTGACAGGTTGAGGTTCCCATGATGGCAACCATTTGACCCGGCTCGGTAGCTTTTGCCGCTGGCGCAGTTACGTGCGCGTCTACGTTTCCAACTGCAACCGCAATGCCTTCTGGTAGACCAGTCCAGGCTGCTGCCTCGGCAGTTAGAGTTCCGGCGGCATCACCCAGCTGACCAATTTCGTGTGCAATTTTTTCTTCCGCGAAATTTGCGAAGTCTGGGTTTAGTGCGGCAAAGAATTCTTTGCTTGGGTATTTACCGTCTTGCAGGTTTCCCTTATAACCGGCGGTACATGCATTGCGCACATAATTTCCGCAGAGTTGCCAAATTATCCAGTCGGCGGCTTCAACAAATTTATACATTGTGTTGTAAACCTCTGGTGCCTCTTCAAGAAGCTGCAAGCCCTTAGCAAGTTCCCACTCAGATGAGATCTGGCCACCGTAGCGACTTAACCAAGTCTCACCGCGTTCACGAGCGAGCTGATTAATGCGGTCTGCGTGTGGTTGCGCAGCGTGGTGCTTCCAAAGTTTTACGTAGGCGTGTGGGTTGTTTTTAAATTCGTCTAGGTTGCTAAGCGCAACACCATCTTTAGTGGTTGGCACCATTGTGCAAGCGGTGAAGTCGGTTGCAATTCCAATCACATCGGCCGGGTCAATTCCCGCAGCTTTGATTGCCTCTGGTACCGCAGACTTCAAAACCGCTACGTAGTCGTTGGCATCTTGCAAAGCCCAGTCCGGTCCAAGTGATGCTCCACTTGATGCAAGCTTGGTATCCATAACCGCATGCGGGTAGTCCAAAACCGCTGAACCAAGTTCGGCGCCATCAGAGACGCGGGCAACAACAGCGCGACCCGAGAGGGTTCCGTAGTCAACGCCGATTACGTATTTTTCAGTCTTCACAAGAATTTATGTTATCGCTAACATAATCGGGGCAAAACCAAAGCAGGTTTCGGTTGTATAACTGTTGATTTAGAGCTTTGGCGGCATTGCGGTTGACTCGCGAACCACAATCTCTGGCACCAAGCTGTTGCTCTTTACTGCCTTGCCCGATTGAATGCGGCCCAGAATCATTTCCATGGCCACTCGCCCAAGTTCGGCAAAGTCTGGGCGCATTGTGGTCAGTGGCGGTTCGTAATAAGCCGCCTCTGGCACATCATCAAAACCAATAATGCTGATGCGCTCTGGCACCTGGTAGCCGCGCTGCCTCAGGGCCCTAGTTAGACCAAGGGCTAGGTGGTCGTTGGCGGCAAAAATTGCGGTGATCTTGCTCTTATCAATTTCAAGGTTCTTGCCAATCTCATAACCCGTTGGCACCGACCAGTCACCCTCAATAATGTGCGGCTTGAGCTTGGCTGCTTTCATGGCATCTTCATAACCTCGCACGCGCGGTGGAGCATCAAACCAAGACATCGGACCAGAAACGTGCAAGATCTTTTTGTGACCAAGACCAATCAAGTGCTCGGTGGCAAGTCTGGCGCCTGCGGCGTTATCTAGCTCAGCAGAAAGCTTCTTGGTTTTGTTTGGGCTATCAATAAAGACCACGGGAATATTAGTTACGAGTTTTTCAACGGCCTTTACCGAGTTTGACTGTGGCGTAATCACCACAAGCCCCTCCATGCCAACTCTTCTTAGGTGCTCAATGCCCTGGGCAATCGAATCGGGGTCAAAAGGATCAACCGATGCCGAAATGGCAAAGTAACCGCCGCGTCGCGCCTCTTCTTCCATGGCGTGCATCATGCCGGCCGGGCCGTGATACACAATGTCTGAAACCAGAATGCCAACGATTTTTGACTTAGAGGTAACTAGCGCTCGCGCAGCCGCATTCGGCACATAGCCAAGCTTCTTCATGGCATTTAATACGCGATCCCTGGTGGAATCTTTTGTATACGGGCCGTTATTGATTACTCGCGAAACAGTTTGGTGTGAAACGCCGGCAAGCTTGGCCACATCATAAATATTTGGTTGGCGCTGCTGCTCAGCCATTTTTCAAAACCTTGCTCAGTGCCTCAAGTGTTGGCGCAATCGAGGCCTTCCAGGCCGCGACTTCGGCAGGGGCAATCGCGCGGCGCACTACAAGTTTCACCAGCACCTTTGACCCTTTCTGGTGAACCGCAAAATCAAATTCACCAATCGCCTCAACCATAAACACGATTCGTTTAGGTAAATCTAGCGTTGTGATTACCGCTTTTGAAGTTTCACCCGCGACTGTGGTGTCGAACTTTATGCCCACGTGGGCAAGAAAATCGGTGGTCTGACCAAGCCAGGCCGAAAGGCTGGTCGCGGTGGTTAGCGATTGCAGAACGTGCTTGATTGGGCTCTGGGTTTCTACAGCGTGAGCAACTTCAACCAGCTGCACACCCTTCAGTGGCTTTGGCGCCAGTTTAAAACCCGATAGAAAACCCTCCACGACTAATACTTTTCAGTAGCCAAGAATGTGTAGGCGCAACCAGCCCAAACCAAAGCCAGTGCCGCATGGGTCAACAGGTACTCAATGCCCACAGCATCAAACCAGGTGCCGCCAAGGAGTGGGTTTAACCACAGCAAGGAAATCGGCAGGGAAAGCAAAGCAAGCAGCGCCTTCTTCTTGATGCCAAACCAGGTGATCCAGGCGGCCGAGGCCCAAGCCAAAACACACATATAAATTGGGTAGGCGCCCTCGCCCGGCACAAAGGTTTGCGCGGCAAATAGCACGGCAACCGCAGACATGGTTAGGTTTGGTCGCGGCTTCTCAAGCTTTGATCCAAACAGTGTCCAAGATTTTGTCATTCCGGCTCCTACTTCTCTGAACCGACTCTAATGCCCCAGTGACCGGTAACCGCCTCAGCCGGTTCCAACCAAATCAAATCCTCGCCTGTATTAAATGCATTTGCTGGTGCGGTTTGCGGCTCAATGGCAATTCCCAAGGTTGGGTGGGTGTAAATCATTAGGTATTTAAAGATTGCGTCCTGCCAAACAGAAACTTGTGAACCATCAGAGTTGGTGATCAGCGTTTGAGCAATTCCGTTTTTATCGGTTTCAAGCTGCGCAAAACAGTCGTCGAGTTTTAGCTGTGCGTAGGAATCGGCATTTTGCTTAACTGCCGGCTCCCAACCGGTTGGAATCTGGGCGCTGTCATTCACTGCTTGCACAGCCGCAGATATCTTTACTTTGCTGTCTTGTGCAATTGCCAAATATGGGTGGGTGCCAAAGGCAACGGGTGCGTTTTTGCCGCCGTGATTTTTTGCCGAGATACTGGCTGCCAGTTCATCACCAATTAATTCATAACTAACTACAATTTCAACTTCAAGCGGATAAACAGAATCTTTGCCGAGTGAAATTGCAAAGGTAACTTTGCTTGAAGTTTGATTCTTGATCTCAAAGCGGCGGTCAAAGACTAAACCGTGGTTTGCGTTTCCGCCCGATGCATGTTGGGCGTGATCATTTACTTTTGCGCTAAGCGTTTTACCTTCAAGCTGCCAAGCCGCTCCGGCCAATCGGTTAGGCCATGGCGCAAGGGTCACACCGGCAAAAGAATTTTTTACGTCTTGCTTGGTGGCATGGTTAATTATGGGTTTGCCATTAATTACTAAATGCGTAAGAGTTGCGCCCCAAGGTGAAACTTTTGCTGACGCAAATTCACTGCGCAGCTCAAGTTCATCTTCTAAAAATTCGTGCGGCACGATTAGCCAATTGCATCGGCAAAGCGATGGTACGCGCTCGCGTATTGGAGCTCCTTGCGGAATGCGCGCAGGTTGGTGTCGGCATCAATCTGCACCAACTCAACCCCAGCGATTCGGGCAAAGTCTTCAATGGTCTCTGCGCTTACCGAGTTGGTCAAAACTGTGTGGTGGCTACCGCCGGCAAGCATCCAGGCCTCTGCTGAAGCGGCCAGTGTTGGTAGTGGCTCCCATACCGCGCGGGCAACCGGAAGCTTGGGTAGGTCCTCGGTTGGCTCAACGATCTTGATCTCGTTTGAGATGATGCGGAAGCGGTCGCCGATGTCGACCAAGCAAACCACACGACCCTCAGAAGGCTTAGCGGTGAAGACCATGCGAACTGGGTCTTCCTTGCCACCAATACCAAGTGGGTGAATCTCAATGCGTGGCTTCTGGCCAGAAATAGTTGGGCAAACCTCAAGCATGTGAGCACCAAGAATCTTTGGAGTGCCTGGGCCAAAGTGATAGGTGTAGTCCTCCATAAATGAGGTACCCCCGCCGGCTGGAGTCATTGACTTCATGATCGCGCCCATTGCCGAGGTCTTCCAGTCGCCCTCGCCACCAAAGCCGTAGCCCTCTGCCATTAGGCGCTGCACGGCTAAACCTGGAAGCTGGCGAAGTGTGCCAAGGTCTTCAAAGTTAGAAGTGAAAGCGTGGAAACCGCCGGCCTCAAGAATTGCACGCAGCGCGATTTCAATCTTTGCGCCGTAAACCAATGATTCGTGACGAGCACCGCCGGCACGTAGTTCTGCAGCAACGTCGTATTCGACTTCATAAACCTGAGTAAGTTTTTCAGCCTCTGCATCAGAAACTTTTTCAACTGCTTCGGCAAGTGTGTTCACACCAAGCTGCTCAATTGACATGCCCAACTTAAGTTGCGCGGCAACCTTGTCGCCGTCAGTCACTGCAACAAATCGCATGTTGTCACCAAAGCGTGCAAGCTTTAGGTTTTGTGAGGTCTTCCAACCAATTGCCGCAAATGACCAGTTGGTAATTCTTTCGCCAACTGACTTCTCGGTTGGGTGACCAACCACAATCTTGCGAGCCATTCCAGTGCGTGCAACCAGGTGTGCGTATTCGCGGTCACCGTGTGCAGCTTGGTTCAAGTTCATGAAGTCCATGTCCAGAGTTGACCAAGGAAGTGACTGACCTGCCTGAGTGTGCAGGTGCAATAGCGGCTTGGTCAAAGCGTTCAAACCATTGATCCACATTTTTGCCGGAGAGAAGGTGTGCATCCAAGTGATTACACCAATGCAGTTCTCATCACGAGAAGCCTCAAGCATTACCTCGCGAATCATTTCGGGAGTCTTAAGCACTGGCTTCCAAACAAGATCAACCGGAGCGCTCACCTGAGCCTCAAGCTGTGACAGCACGGTCTTAGATTGCTCTGCAACCTGCTTCAGGGTGTCCTCACCATAAAGGTTTTGACTTCCAGTTAGAAACCAGATCTGACCTTTTGAAACTGCCATGAGCCTTGCTCTCCTTCGGGGCTACGGTGCCCCTATCGGTGTGATTATGTTAGCGTTCACATTATCAGAGCAGATTCCCGTTTTTGGCTACGGGATTACAACGATTTAGCCTGGCGCTTTGAGTGCAGCCAGCAAAGCCAAATCACAACCGATAGATAAGTTGTTTGAGCCGTTGCGATCACGCGCTCTACCAGCCCAACGTTGGTGGCATCCGGGTTGGTCCAGGTAGACAAAAACCAAAGCGAGATCAGGGTGAAGCCAAGCGTTGCCGTGATTGCTCCAGCCGGTCGCAAGACCCAAGCAGCTTGCTTGCTTAGGCGCATCGAGAAAATTGGCCAGGCCGAAAAAAGCACAAACGAACTGATGGCAAAAATGCGGTGCCAGTCTGAGTGACCGTCTTGGCTTGGTGTGGTGAAGTATGCAAATCCAAAGGTTGCTAGACCGCCAAGAAAAATCACGATACGGCCAGGTAGGGCCAGTGAGCCTGACCAAATTGCCGCAGCCAAACTCAGAATTCCGCCCAGCACAAAGAAGCTGGTTTGAATGGCTTGCACCGGTGAGTCATCGGCGGCAAGGTCGCTGATGGTTTTCTTAATTGGATCGTAGCCCGGCCAGAGTGATCCTGCAATTACCCAACCCAAAACCGATTGCACTGGACCAATCGTGGCCGCTACCAGCGCCGGGCGGGAAATTTTATTCATGTATCTCAGGTTAGACCACGGCAGGAGAGGTAATGATGGCAAATTTGGTAGGCAAGACTGTTTTGGTGATTGGTGCATCTGGCGCCTTTGGCCAAGAGCTTTCGAAGCAACTAATGACTCAGGGTGCAAAAGTAATTGGCACATCAAGTTCCGCAGCAAGTTCCTCGAGGCTGCCGATTGACCTAGAGCAACGCCTTCTGGTTGACCTGACTGACCGCACCTCAATTCAAACTTTGACTCAATACCTACTGGCTTCTAAAACACCAGTTGACGCAATCGTGTTTGCCGCAGGTCTTGTTGCATTCGGCGCCATTCACGAGACTCCCGCCGAGGCTGTTTCAAAACTCATGAGCGTGAATGCGCTTGGTCAGATTGATTTGGTTTCTCAACTTGTGCCAGCGCTGACCGAATCAGCTGCACAAAACCGCGAACCATTCATCTTGTCAATTAGCGGAGTAATTAGCGAAGCGCCAATGGCCGGCCTGGCCGCCTATTCGGCAAGCAAGACTGCAATTCATGGCTACGGCAAGGCGGCAACCAAGGAGCTAAAGAAACTTGGCATTCGCTGGCTAGATGCCCGTCCCGGGCACACGGAATCGGGTTTGGCCACCAGGGCCATTCACGGCACAGCCCCTAACTTTGGGGTTGGCGCGAGCGTTGAAAATGTTGTGTCCAGAATCATCGCTGGCATCTTGAACGACGAACCGGATCTGCCAAGCACCTCTTTCAAGTAGTTAGGCCTAGACCTTGGGCGAGCCAATGCGATATTGTTTATTGAATGACACAGCGAACTCGCCCATGGGGATACCAAGAGCCATTTGATGGCAAGAAACCAAACTGGGATCTTCACCCAGACACCCTGGCGGTACGTTCGGGCTTGGCTCGCAGCGGTTTCGGCGAGACCGGCGAGGCCCTTTACCTAAACAGTGGCTTCACCTACGACAGCGCCGAGCAGGCAGAATCTGCTTTTAAAGAGGAGTCACAGCACCACCTCTACAGCCGATTCTCTAACCCAACCGTTGCAATGTTCGAGGAGCGTCTTGCTGCGCTTGAAGGCGCAGAAGCTTGTTTCGCAACCGGCACCGGAATGTCGGCAATGTTTTCATCGGTTGCTTGTCTTGTGAAGTCAGGTGACCGCGTGGTTGCCTCAATGGCCATGTTTTCTTCTTGTTACGTAATCCTCACCGAGATTCTGCCTTCATGGGGCGTTGAGGTTGAGTTGGTTGAGGGCACCGATAAAAAGGTTTGGGCTGCTGCACTTGCCAAGCCAACCAAGGCAGTATTTATTGAGTCGCCAAGCAACCCAATGATGGAGCTGGTTGACATTCGCATGGTGAGCGATCTTGCTCACAAGGTTGGCGCCACCGTAATCGTTGACAACGTTATGGGTAGCCCGGTTTTGCAGAAGCCACTTGAACTTGGTGCCGATGTAGTTATGTACTCAGCCACCAAGCACATTGATGGTCAGGGTCGCGTACTAGGTGGAGCAATTCTTGGTACTCGCGATTACATCAAGAATTCTGTAATTCCATTTACTCGTCACACCGGCCAGAGCATGAGCGCGTTCAATGCGTGGGTAATGCTTAAGTCGCTAGAGACAGTAACCATGCGTGTAGAGCGCATGGCCTCAAATGCTTTGAAGGTTGCCGAGTTCCTAAACTCTCACAAGAAAATTGAAACGGTTTCTTACCCATTCCTAAAGAGTGACAAGAACTACAAACTTGCCAAGAAACAGATGCGCGGTGGCGGTACAACCATCGGGTTCAAAATCAAGGGCGACAAAAGCAAGACTTTTGCGTTCATGAATTCACTTCGCGTAATTGATATTTCTAACAACCTTGGCGACAGTAAATCTCTTATTACCCACCCAGCATCAACCACTCACCGCAGACTTGCGGCCGATGTTCAGGCGCAAATGGGAATCACCGCAAACTTGGTGCGACTTTCAATTGGTCTGGAAAACGCCGACGACCTGATTGCCGATCTAAAGCAGGCACTAGGCAAGTAAGCGCAGCTTCTGGTGCTACTTAGCGTAGGCAGCTAGCGCCAGCACCGCACGCTCAAGTGACGCTGGGTGGCAAGCAAAGTTAATGCGCACATACTGGCCATACTGCTTGCCAAGGTCAACGCCCGGCACAAAGGCAACTCTTTGCTCTTCAATAATTTTGAGCGCCGGGTTTTCTCCAATGTTCAGTGCAGAAACATCAAGCCAAGCTAAGTAACCAGATTCCGGCACCCAGTACTTAACCATTGGCACGTGCTTTGCCAGAAGCTCACCCAGTAGCTCACGCGACTTTAGGTTGAGTTCAATTGCAGCATCTAACCAGTCAACAGAGTTTGAGAATGCCTCGCCCATCGCAAATGCGCCAAGCAAACCAGAGCGCCAGTGCAAGGCGGCTGGCAGTTTCTTAAGCTTCTCAACTACCTTGGCGCTTTCGGTAACAATCACCGATGCCTTCAGGCCCGCAACATTCCACGACTTGCTTGCCGCGGTAATGCACACACCGGTTTCTCTAGCTGCTTCTGAAACAGAAAGGTACGGAACAAACTCTTGATCGGCATAGGTAAGCGGCCCGTGAATTTCGTCGCTGATTACCAGCACGTTGTATTTCTTGGCCAGCTCTGCAATTGCAACCAGCTCCTCGCGGGTAAACAATTTTCCTAGCGGGTTGTGCGGGTGGCAAATTAGGTAGGCAACCGCGCCCTGCTTGAAGGCTGCTTCAAGTGCAACTAGGTCTAGCTGCCACTGCACCTCGGCCGGCACCAGCGGAACATCAACAACTTCAAGTCCAACTTCTGGAATCCACTCAAAGAATGAGCTGTAGACCGGTGAGTTAATCACAACCTTGTCGCCAGGTTTTGAAATTGCCCTAAGAATTTCAACCGCAGACACACCAACATCGGTAGATAGGCGAACCTGCTTTGGGTCAACCTGCCAACCCCAACGCTCGGCAGCAAACTTCACAAAACCGGCGGCAACTTCTGGCACCGGGCCGGTGTAACCAAGATCCGAATTGGCAACTTTAGAAATAAGCAGTTCTTTGATATTTTCGGCAATGTCGTAGTCCATCTCGGCAACGTGCATTGGCAGCACATCGGGTGCGAACCTGCGCCACTTAGAACTGCTGCGAGTTTTTAGCGAGGTTAGATCGGTCAGTGGATTCTTAGTCATGATTACTTGGCGGCGCGCTTTGTCTTTGGCTTCTTCTTTAGAACCAAAGCCTGGGCCACGATTGGGTGCCTCTTAAAAATATTGAAGGTGATTGAAGGTGAGCCATAAAGCTCGTAACCCTCATCGATGCGGTCAGAAACTCTCTGGCAAAATGCCGAGTCGTCTTTTCCGGTTAGCAGAATGTAATTCTTCTTTTTGGTTGCAGTGGCCATGCAACTATCTTGCCAGTAAAGCGAAAACCCCGGCCAACAGACCGGGGTTTTCTGACGTTTTACTACGTGCTACTTATTGCTTACTTAGCTAGGTGAAAGTAAGGAACAATCAGGTAGATTCCGTAAAGCACTGCTGATGCACAGATTGTGAACATCAAGTAGGCGCCAACGCGGTTCAAGATCTCGGCAGGCTTTGCGCCTTCCTTCTTCTTGGTGTTTTCCTGAATGTTGCGAGCATTGGTAAGCAAGCGCATTCCGAATGAGAACACGGTAACCAAACCAACAGATGCACCAATAGCCACAGTGGCTACCAAAATTAGGCTGCTCCAGTTAATCATTACTTGCCACCCTTTGCTTTAGTAGTTGACTTCTTTACTGGCTTCTTTGCCGCCTGCTTAGCTGCAACAGCTGCAGCTTTGCGAACCTGGCGAGGAGAAGCAACAACCTCAGAAGCGCCTTCAACTTCGCTCAACACATTGCTGTGGTTGATTCGGTTGCGACGTGAAATTTGGAAGATTGCTACGGACACTGAAACCACAAGTACTAGGTCGGCAAGAATTCCAAGTGGGCCGGTCATAACTAGAAACGCTGAAAGCGCACCAACAGCACCAGCTGCAGGAAGAGTGAACAACCAACCAACAACTACCTGGCCAGCCTTGTTCCAACGAATAGCGCCACCCTTACGACCAAGACCTGCACCCATAACACCACCAGAAGCTACCTGAGTAGTTGAAAGAGCAAAACCTAGGTTGCTTGAAGCAAGAATTGTGCTTGCGGTTGCAACTTCTGAAGCCAGACCCTGTGCCGGCTTAATCTCAGCCAAACCAGAACCCATAGTCTTGATGATTCTCCAACCACCTGCGTAGGTACCAAGAGCAATTGCTAGTGCAGCACCAACGATCACCCACCACTCAACGTGGTCACCGGTTGACTGGAAACCTGCAGCAACAAGAACAAGAGTGATTACACCCATAGTTTTCTGTGCGTCGTTAGTTCCGTGTGAAAGAGCTACAAGAGAAGAAGTAAATACCTGGCCAACTTTAAAGTTTGAACGGCCGGTGCCAATTCCAGTTGCCTTGCGAGACGCCTGCGAACGAGCGGTGATCAGGTAAGCCAATCGGGTTGCTAGGAACGCAGCCACACCAGCAATAACCGGTGCGAACAATGCAGGGAACACAACCTTCTCAAGCACAGCTGGGAAGTTAATTGCTGCAACACCGGCGAAAGCAAGTGCGGCACCAACTAGACCACCAAATAGTGCGTGTGATGAAGAAGATGGCAAACCAAACAACCAAGTGGTTAGGTTCCAGAGGATTGCACCGGTCAAACCAGCGAAGACCAACTCAGGGCCAATGTTGATGCCTTCGTTAATCAATGAAACCGAGATTGCCTTGGCAACGGCAGTTGAAAGGAAAGCTCCAACGAAGTTCATGATTGCTGCAATAAGAACTGCAGTGCGAGGCTTTAGAGCACCGGTTGCGATAGCAGTAGCGCTTGAGTTCGCGGTGTCGTGAAAACCGTTAGTGAAGTCAAAGAAAAGTGCGAGGCCTACGACCAACGCAACTACGAGTATTGGATCCACGGGACCCTTTCTGGTTAGTGACCATTTAGGAAACTTGGGGCAAAGTTGCCCTTAATACGCTGTTCACGTTAGGAACAGAAAGTTAACGGCAGGTGAACAAAGACTATCTGTCTCGCAAACTAATTAACCTCGTGAACGCCCGGTAAACAGAGCCTTCCAGCCAATCAGGGTGGCCTTATTCCACACCGATTTAGGCAGGTAGATCATTCTCCAGAGCCCGCCGTGAATGGCGTTCTCGGTGTGCAGAGTGGTTGAGCCTCGCTGATGCATTGGCCCGTGCAGGTCACGAATCAACAGTGCGGTTGCCGCCAACGATGCATCCTTGACCGAAAACGCCTGAACGCCAAAGGTTGGCGCTCCCCTGAATGTTGCCCTCAGCAGGCGGAAACTAAACACCGATTCCGTACGTGCCGGAGGTGCCACAGCGTAAGACACCTTTACTCCCCGGCTGTTTGCCAAGTAGGCACGCCAGCGTTGAGAGCGTTTGGCCAGTGCGTAACTGGAACCCTGCAGAGTTGAGGTTGGGTCAATTACCGCTAACTTCTCACCAAACCTGGTCTCAAAAAATTCACCGTTAGTTTTGCGCATGCCCAAAATAAAGTCGCGCAACTTGATCTTGGTTGATCTTGCGGAATACCTATCTAGTGCATCTTGTAAGACCTCAGCCGGTACCGCGGTTGAATCGGTAGGTGTTGCCAACCAGGCCAGGGCCACACGGGTTGGCGCAAGTTTTTTGCAAAGTAAATCGGCAACTGCATCTTGAACTGCCTGCACATAAATATGTTTGGCACCCGGTGCGTAAGCATATTGGCCAAGCACGATTCGCTCTTTTCGAGTAACCGATAACGCGGCAATCCAACTTGCCAAAGCCTCGGCGTCTTCCACCAAATCAAAACCGGCATTAGCTGCAATCACTTCATCGGTGAGTGCAACCGATTCATCTTCTACCTTGCGCTTTAGCACCGGCACCAAGAGAGTTCCGGCAGATTCCCTGGCAAATTTAATTAGCTCGGTCCATCGGGTTTCGTTTGATCTTGCTGCCACCGCAACCGTGCCGCCAAGAGCCAACCAGTGTTTGGTTGGTCCGTACTCGGCACCACCTGCCAGAGCCACCAGCACATCTGAGTTCATGGCCAATTTTTTGTGTGCATCTAGAAACTTGAAAGAAGAAACCAAACCAGGCTCGGCCAAGTACTCGTGCGACCAAATCTGTGCCGCATCGGTTAGCGTGGCAATCTTGGGAATCCTTAGCGGCACAGGCTCCCCGGTGCCACCAATAATGAAGGTCTCAACCTGAGCCCTGCCCGACCAGCCGGCTTCAATAATTTGTGTGAGGTTGCGGCCTTGTTCGTCGCGAACTGACTCGGCAATTGCCTGCAGGCCCACTCTTGCGATTTCTAGCAGGTTTTGCTCCTGATAGAACTCAGTCTTAGCCAGGTCTCTATAAACACTCAGATATTGTTTGCGCCACTTTTTGGTTGCCAAAATTTTGGATTGAAGCGCAGGGTCTATTTCTGCAGTTGCCGCCGCAAGCACGTTTTGAGCCAAGCGGGTAGAGCCAATCTTTTCCCCCGTGGCTGCGTCATAAAAATTCAGCGGCATAGCCATAGCCTATTGCGATGGTCAAGTGATTCCGACAGAGAGTTCGGTTGACCGAACTAAGGTACGGCTAAACTTTGTGCTTATGAGCGAAATCACCAAAAAGACCTCAAAGCTGGCTGACGGCCGCGATCTCTTTTACTACGACGATGCCGGTTCAACCTTGGCTCCGGAACGCAAGGCAGACCTTAGAAACCTTGGTGATCGCCCAGCAGTTGCAGAGATGCGCCTTGACTCGCTTACCGGCGAATGGATCTCTATTGCCGCCGCCCGCAACAACCGCGCCTTCTTGCCGCCGGCTAACCAGTGCCCGCTTTGCCCAACTACTGCGGGTAATCAATCGGAACTACCAGACAACTTTGACGTGGCTGTTTTTGAAAACAAGAGCCCGTCTTTTGGGCCAGACCTTCTAAACACCAACGACGAAAACTTCACCGTTGTGCCAAACCTGGAGCTTGGTAGCAAGCGCGCATCGGTTGGTCGTTGTGAGGTAGTTGTTTTCAGCCCGGAGCACCTTGGTTCACTTGGCCAGATGCCGGTTGCCAGAGTGCGCACCGTGATTGAGGCTTGGGCAGATCGCACCGAGCACCTAATGAGCTTGCCTGGCGTGCGCCAAGTATTCCCTTTCGAGAATCGCGGCGAGGCAATTGGAGTGACCCTGCACCACCCGCACGGTCAGATTTATGCCTACCCGTACGTGACACCTCGCACTCGAAAGGTTTTGGATTCAATCAAAGCGTACGGACCAAATCTTTTTGAAGACACCCTTGCCTTCGAGCAAAAGAGCGAGCGCGTACTTATTAAAGGTGAGCACTTCACCGCTTACGTTCCTTTTGCAGGTCGTTGGCCAATTGAAATTCACCTCTTGCCACACCGCCACGTTCAGAACATTTCTCAACTGAGCAATGAAGAGCGCGATGAGCTTGCCGAAATCTATTCAAAGCTGCTTGGCGCGCTAGACAGAATTTATGACACCCCAACCCCTTATATCTCTGCTTGGCACCAGGCTCCACTTGTTGCCGGCGGAGACAAGGTGCGCCTTCAGTTGCAAATCACCTCGCCTCGCAGAGCAGCTGACAAGCTGAAGTTCTTGGCCGGTTCTGAATCTGCAATGGGCGCATTCATCGCCGACTTCCCACCTGAGGTTGCCGCCGAGATGATTCGCGGAAGCATCAAGTGACCAACCCAACTCTGCTAGCCACCATTGCTGGCTTCAAACAGGAATACGATCGCGAGCCTGCCGGCGTTTGGTCTGCCCCTGGCCGCGTGAACCTGATTGGTGAGCACACCGATTACAACCAGGGTTTCGTTTTTCCGTTTGCGATTAATCGCCGAACCTATGCAGCTGTAGCTCCACGCCAAGACAACATGATCTGCGTGGCATCAAGTTTTTCAAAAGAGGCATTTCAGATTTCACTGGATGAAATCAAACGCGACGACAGCAATGGCTGGGCCGCCTACCCATTTGGTGTTGCCTATGCGGTTGCCAAGCTTTCGGGCAAGTACCAGACCCAGGGCTTTGACATCTTTATTGACTCCGATGTTCCAGTTGGAGCTGGCTTATCTTCTTCAGCGGCTATCGAGTGCGCTGTTGGCTTTGCGCTGAACGATCTTTGGAACGCTGGTCTCGACAAAAAGACACTTGCTCGTGCCGGCCAACTTGGCGAAAACGAAATCGTTGGTGCACCCACCGGCATCATGGATCAAACCGCATCTCTATTTGGCGAACTTGATCACGCCGTTTTCCTTGACTGCCGAAGTCTAGAAGCAACTCCGGTTGAACTTGGCTTTGCCGATGCCGGCTTAGAGCTTTTGATTATTGACACCAAGGTTGCTCACCGCCTGGTTGACGGTGGCTACGCGGCAAGACGCGTAGCTTGTGAAGCAGGCGCCGCTGCAATGGGCGTAAGCAGTCTTCGCGATTTGAACGAGTCAGACCTTGACCGTGCTGCAGAACTTCTTGATAACGTAACTCTTCGCCGAGTTCGTCACGTAATCACAGAGAACGCTCGCGTTGAAAAGACTGTTGCCACCCTTAAGGCTCAGGGGCCTCGTGCAATTGGCGAACTGCTTTACGCATCGCACGAATCAATGCGCGATGACTTTGAGATTTCTATTGACGAGCTAGACACCGCGGTTGAAACCGCGCTTCGTCACGGTGCCGTTGGTGCACGCATGACCGGTGGCGGTTTTGGCGGTGCAGCAATTGCGCTAACCCCAATCGAGAAGATCAGCGAAGTTACACTAAGCGTGCTGGCCGAGTTTGAAGCGCTGGGTTACGCAAAGCCAGAAATCTTTGCAGTCTCGGCCGCCCCGGGGGCAAAGCGAGAACTGTAATTCTCGCTTAATAAACCCTGCGCGGGCTTTAGTTTGCGCTTACTGGTTGGAAAGTGTGTCGCCACATCGGTAAAAACCGGTGACCAAATTATCAATCGCGTCCTTGGCTTCGGCCTTCACATCACCCAGTGCGTAAACCGCAAAGGTAAGTGTGCTGCCGTCCTTGGCACTGATGATTCCAGCTAGCGTGTAGCCCTTCTTAATCCATCCGGTCTTGGCAAAGATGTGACCTGCAGCATCAATGTTGTCGCCCTTGAATCGTGCGGCCAATCCACCCGATTCACCGGCTACCGGAAGCCCCTGACGAATTGCCTCGATGCCCGAACCTGGCTTGTTTACCAACTGCATCAACTTTGCAACATACATTGGCGAGACCGCATTGAAGTCGCTCAAGCCAGAGCCATCGCGAATGGTCATGCCAGCAGTGCTCAATCCGGTTGGCGCAAGAGCCTTCTTGATGGCTGCGTCAATTGACTTGAACGAGGCCTCGTAGCCCAAATCCATTGCAACCAGACGAGCTAGTGCTTCTGCCTCGGTGTTGTCTGAGACCTGAAGCATGTGGGTGATCCACTTGCTGATTGGCTGGCTTGAAACGCTTGCAATCTGGGTTGCACCCTCTGGCATGGTTGCGGCCACAACGGTTGCGTTTGCCGCACTTGCGCCAAGCGCCGCCTTAAAGTATTTACCCGCATTCATTACCGACTTGCTTGAACGGGTTGAAGTTTCTGCTGCAGGGTTTGAGCGATCACCGTCAACCTGTAGCGCGGTTACCTCAGACATGTAGCCCTCGGTCATCTCGCTGCGTTCCCAACTTGGCTCCCAAGTAGCGCCACTGTACAGAGATGCATCAACGATGATCTTTGTAATGGGCGTGGCCGCAACTTTTTTATTTACGTTAAGTGCAAGCGTTGCCAACTTTGGTGCGTCACGATAAACGCTTTGCTTACCAGCCGGTGTGCGAGAAAGAGTAGGGTCGCCGGCACCAACCAAAATGATTGTGCCCGGGTCAGTTGCGTCTTGGTAAACGCGAGTCTCAACTCGGTAGTTTGGACCAAGTGTCAAAATTGCAGCTGCCGCGGTGAGGGTCTTCATGACCGATGCAGTCGCGGCAGGAGTGTTTGCATTGCGATCGAACAGAACTTCATCGGTGGTTGCATTAATAACCACGCCGGAGAAATTGGCAAGGCGTGGGTCGGCAACCAAATCGGCAACCGAGCAAGTGCGAGTAGATGTTGAACTTGGGCTAGGTGAAGCGCTACCCGATGCTGTTGCCTGCGGCTGGTTGCTTGAAGCCGGGGTACCAAAGCCACCAATGCTGAAGCCTCCCACCAATAGGGCAAGCACTGCAAGGCCAATCAATGCGCCCTTACCAACCTCTTTGATGTACTTAAAGCCAGGGGTACCTAGGGACACAGATTCTCCGTTTCGGGGTTCAAACTAAACTGAATCGCATGAAGCGAATTCTCAATTTCTCAGCAGCCTTAAGCCTAGCCGTCGCGGCCCTATTTGCCGGTTCACTGCCGGCACTAGCTCACAGCGACGAACTCATTACTAGCCCGGAAGCAGGTTCAACTGTTGAGGCCGGCAGAATTCCAATCACCCTTACCTTTGGCGAAGAACTTCTAGTCGGCGACGACTCAATCAGCCACGAAGTTGTGGTTACGAATGCCGAGGGCGCAATCATTCCTGCTCTTTGTGCCAGCGCCGAGGGTTTTGATTTGAGCACCGCGGTAGCAATCGACCAGCCTGGTGAGTACACGGTTACCTGGCGCACTGTTTCTGCCGATGGCCACCCAACCTCTGGCGACTTCAAGTTCACCGTTGAAAACAACACCGATTACGACGCGGCTTCCGACCCGGTTGATGCTTGTGTTTATGCAATGGCTACATCTGGCGAAGGCATTGAGCCAAGAGTGATTGCATATAACGAACGCGAAGACGGTTCTAACGCTCTTATCTCTGGTGCATTTATTGTTGCGGGATTCTTGGTGACTCTTGGCGTAATTGCCCTGGCCACTCGCAAGACTCTAAAGGCTAGAGCCCAAGCTTGGAGCCGCAAACGTAAAAGCGAGTAGCAACGGTATCTAGCGCACCTCGCGTAGACCAGCCAACTTTTTTACCTTCGGCTGATCTTGCAAAGATTGCGTAGGCTAAACGGCTACCGTCTTTTGCATTGATGATTCCGGCCAGGCTGTAGAGGCCTGGAATGAAACCGGTTTTACCTTTTACAAATTTTCTTGCCACCGCATTTTTACCGGTGAATCTTCCGCCCATTGAGCCAGGGCCAACACCTGCAACCGGTAGGTAACTTTCCAGCGGAGTAAGCGCGGTATTTCCCTGTGCCACCTTCACCATTAACTCGGTAATCATTTTTGCGGTCACGCGGTTTGCCTGGGCCAAACCAGAACCATCTTTCATAACCAACTTCGATGAATCAATTCCTAGATTGCCAAGCATGTTTTTCACCATTGGCTCAATAGATTCGAATGACGGAGAGAGCCCAGCTGCCTTGGCTGCGTGACGGGCAATGAATTCGGTCTCTGTGTTGTCAGAGATTCCAATTGCGTGAGCCATCCAAGTTGTGATTGGTTGGCTGGTCACAGAGGTCAACTCAACCGCACTCTTTGGAGTCTTACCTTTAACCAGCACCGCATTTGGAGCAAGACCCTTAAGGGCAGCCTTAAATAAGTTGCCAGTTTTCAACACCGGATCGGTGCTTCGGTAACCGCTGTACGCGTAACTGGTTTGGTCGCCGTTGGCGCGGTCACTGTCTACCTGAAGGCCCGTGATGTGCGAGATGTAACCGTTGGTTCTGTCACTTGAATACCAGTAAGGGTTGTAAGTGTTGCCGCTAAAGAAGCTTGAATCCAAAATAATCTTGGTGATTGGCTCTGGGCTAACCCAACCGTTAAGAACCTGAGTTGCCAAGGTTTCTAGGCGTGCCGGCTTGGCATAGGTTGTGTAGCTGCCCTTGGTCATGTTTGAAAGCGTGTGGTCCCCGCCGCCCTGCAGCACGATTGTGCCCGGCTGACTTGGCACAGTAAGCACGCGGGTAGTTGCGGTGTAGGTGGCCGGAATGTTTGTAAGTGCAGCAGAAATGCTCAAGACCTTTAACACCGATGCCGAAGGCGTTGCCTCTTCGCCATTTACATTGATGAGAATCTTGCCGGTGTTCACATCAACCACGTAACCGTAGAACTTGCCCAGCGCCGATTGGCTAAGGGCACTCTTGGCGCTGCAAAGGTTTGGGTCAACCGGTACGGCGGTCTCACTTGGGCTTGGCACCGGTGAGGCAACTGGTGCCGGGGTTTCGTCAACCGCAGACGCGGGTGAAGCCAGCGACACGACTAAAGCGGTAATCGCAAGAGAACTGGTGAGAGAACGTTTAAATACAGACATCACTCTTAAAAATAGAGCGAGATTGCATTACAGAGCGACTGCCTCGCCGTCGTGCGGTGCATGCGACTTCCAACCGAGTTCAGATTTCACTCTGTCGCTAAATACCTCTGCGGCTCCGGCCTCACCGTGCACTACAAAAACTTGCCCCGGAGCTTCGCTGGTGGTTTTCATCCAGGCAATAAGTTCATCGGCATCGGCGTGAACTGAGAACGACTGAATCTGTTCAATCTCTGCGCGCACCGGAACCATTACGCCGTGCATCTTTACCTCGGTTTCACCCTCGGCCAATCTGCGGCCTCGGGTACCCATGGCCTGGTAGCCAACCAACATCACGGTGTGCTTTTGATTTGGCAGCATGTTCCTCAGGTGGTGCACCACTCGCCCACCGGTTGCCATACCCGATGCCGAAATAATGATGCAAGGCTGTGGTGGTTCGTTAATGCTCTTTGACTCTTCAACGGTCATCAACTCAACAAGCGTGCCTGGGTTAAACGGATCTTTGTCTTTCCACTCGCGCACAATCTCGTCACGAATTTCTTCGGAGTCTTCGTTGATTGCCTTGCGGTAAAAAGCCAGAGCCTTAAGCGCCATTGGTGAATCGGCATAGATTGGCACGCGGCGAATCTTGCCCTGCTCCATAAGTTCACGAAGTTGAATCAAAATCACTTCTGTGCGGTCTACGGCAAAAGCGGGAATCAAAATTGAACCGCCACGATCAACGGTCTGATTAATTGCATCGGCAAAATCGGTGGTGCTAGGCGCGTGCTCGCGGTCGCCGTAGGTTGACTCGGTGATGATTGCATCAAAGCGGCCAGCAGGAATGTGATCTGGGCTAACTAGCAGCGGGTGCTCTTGGCGGCCCATGTCGCCGGTAAACAGCAGGCGCTTGCCAAAGAATTCAACTTCCACGAATGCCGCACCAAGTATGTGGCCCGATGGATGAAAGGTAACAAAGGTTTGCTCGGCAACCTGAATACGAGTTCTGAACTCCTCGACTGAGAACTGCTTCACAGCCTTGGCGGCATCGGGTTCCTCGTAAAGCGCCTTTGGTGGGTTGTGCTTTGAGAAACCTTTGAGCGCTGCGTATTTGGCGTCTTCAGTTTGAATTCGTGCGGAGTCAAGCAGCACAACCTCGGCGAGCTTGCCGGTGTACTCGGTGAGGTGAATCTTGCCCTCAAAGCCGTCTTTAACCAGCTTTGGAATATATCCACAGTGATCAAGGTGTGCGTGAGTGAGCACCACTGCATCCAACTCAGCCGGATCAATAGGTAGCGGGTTCCAGTTTTTAAGTCTTAGTTCCTTGAGGCCCTGAAAAAGTCCGGCATCAATCATTACTTTGATGTTCTCGCAGGTTAGTAAAAACCTGCTGCCGGTTACAGTGCCTGCTGCACCAAGAAATTGAATCTGCGGAGTCCCCATGTTTGCCAGTCTAGAGGTGGCAGACTGAAGTTGTGAGCAAAGCATTAAGAAGCGACTACGGCCTATTGGCACTTACTTTGCTGAGTCTGGTCTTGGGGCTCGTATTTCCATCACACTCGCTGCAATCAATTTTGAGTTTTGCCGTTGGTGCAGCTGTTGGTTTTGTTCTTTCACTTGTTCTTGTAATTCGTGCGATTCGTCTTGGCGAGTTTGGCAGTGACGTATTGGCACTGATTGCTATTGCTGCAACCGCGGCGACCGGTGAATGGATTGCGGCCAGCGTTATATCTGTGATGCTGGCAACCGGCCGCGCACTTGAGCGTTGGGCTGAGGGCCGTGCACGCAAGCAACTTGAATCACTGCTTGCAAGAGCACCACAGTTTGCACACGTGCTTGATGCCTCTGGTAATCCAACTGACTTGCCACTAAATAAAGTCACCCTGGGTTCAAGCCTATTGGTTCGCTCGGGTGAGGTTGTGCCACTTGATGGCACAGTTTTGGTTGGCGGCACCTTTGATGAATCTGCACTCACCGGTGAACCAATTCCGCAGTTCGTGGCCAATGGCGAGGAGGTGCCATCGGGTGTGGTTAATTCTGGCGGCACCGTTGAAATCATCACCACCAAGACTGCCGAAAATTCAACCTACTCGGCACTCGTGCGACTCGTGCAGCAGGCTCAAGCATCTAGCGCAAACGGTGTTCGCGTGGCCAATAAGTGGGCGGTGCGGTTTGTGCCATTTGCACTCTTGCTTGCAGCAGCCACCTGGCTATTTACCGGCGAGACCGAGAAGGCTGTTGCAGTAATTGTTGCCGCCACACCTTGCCCGCTAATTTTGGCGGTACCGGTTGCCATCATCGCCGGTATGTCAAAAGCCGCAGCTCACGGCGCAATCATTAAGGGCGGCGCAGCGCTGGAGCAGCTGGCTCGCACTAAGACCGTTTTGGTAGACAAGACCGGCACTCTCACTCTGGGTGGCCCTGAAGTTTCTGTTGTGATTTCGGCACCAAATACCGATATCAACTTGTCTCTAAAGTTGGCGGCCTCGCTAGAACAATCAAGCCCGCACGTGGTTGCACAATCTGTGATTGCCGAGGCCAAGCGCAGAAACCTAGAACTTCAGATTGCTACCAACGTGGTTGAAGAACACGGCGTGGGCCTTACCGGAGTAGTTGCCGGTGCCACCGTGCGCGTTGGTCAGCCCAAGAACGCACTTCCTGAATGGGCACAAATTGAAAGTGCGCTCATCGTTGCAGTTGAAATTGACGGTGAACTAAAAGCGGTAATTGGTCTTGACGATCCACTGCGCGATGAAGCCGGCAGCACAATCAGCGCGCTTCGCAAAATGGGAGTTGAGCGCATTGTGTTGGTGTCTGGTGATCGCCAGAGCACGGCCGACGTAGTTGGCGCAACCGTAGGCGTTGATGAAGTGTTTGGTGACTGCACCCCCGAAGGCAAACTTGAAATTGTTCACGCCGAGATGATGGCAACCAAGGGTTCTGTGGTTGCAGTTGGCGATGGCATTAACGATGCTCCCGCACTTGCAGCGGCAAACGTTGGAGTTGCCATGGGTGCTCGCGGTGCCACCGCCGCTAGCGAGGTAGCAGATGTTGTGATTATTGAAGATTCAATTAAGCACCTGGCAACCGCGGTGCTTATTTCAAAGGGCTCTCGCGCCAGAGCTTTGCAGGCTGCGGGTGTTGGCATGAGCCTGGCGGTGGCGGCAATGATTTTCGCAGCAACCGGTGCGCTAAATGCAACCTCGGCAGCGGTGAGTCAAGAGTTTATTGATATGGCGGCAATTCTTTGGGCCTTGGTGCCGGTGGCAAACAAGCTAAAGAATTAGTCCAGCTGGCAGAACTCGTCCAGAGGCTGCTTGCGGCCTGCAACCACTAGGTGGTCACCCTTGTGCAAGACAGTCTCTGGGAACGCAGGTGTGTAGTTTGAATCTCCGTGGCTAAACGCAACAACGGTCACACCGTAGGTGCTGCGAATCTTCAGTTCAGCAAGATTGCGGCCATCAAATGATGGTGGGCATTCAACCTTCACCATTACAAAGTCTTCATCAATGTGTACGTAGTCAAGAGACTCACCCGATACCTGGTGCGCAACACGGCGACCCATTTCGTACTCAGGGAAGATCACGTGGTGCACGCCAAGCTGACGCAAGATCTTTCCGTGTGCGGTTGAGTTGGCCTTAGCCCAAACCTGCTTGATGCCAAGCTGTAGCAAAAGTGAAGCGGTCAAGATGCTTGATTCAAGATCAGCACCAATTGCAACCACGGCACTGTCCATGTCAGCAAGGCCAAGTTCCTTCAGAGTTTCTTCATCGGTGGTGTCTGCAGAAACCACGTGAGTCAAGTCACCAGACAGCGACTGAACTACGCGCTCGTCGCTATCAATACCCAAAACCTGGTGCCCGCTGGCCACTAGCTCTAGCGCAAGAGCCGCACCAAAACGGCCAAGTCCAATTACAGCAACGTTCGCCGAGTGAAAACCGCGTTTGCGAGTTGGTTTGTTAGTCAAGGCTTTAACCCTTTCGTTTACTACTAAAACACTAGTCTGATTAGCCGATTAGTGGGCGTTCCTTTGGGTACTCAAAGTGTCTGCGAGTTCTTCGCAGGGCAATTGATGTTGCCACCACGATTGGTCCCAGACGACCAAAGAGCATTAGTAGACAAACCAGTAACTTATCTGCCTCTGGAAGGCTAGACACAATTCCAGGATCTAGGCCAACGGTACCTACTGCAGAGAAGACCAAGTAAAGAATTTGATCCAGAGTAAAAGGAGTGGTCAAGCGAAGCAACATGCTTGCACCCACGATTACAAATGATGTGATTGTCACAATTGTCAAAGCCTGGCGCTGCATGGAGCGAGGCAGGCGGCGGTTTCCAATGTTTACCGCGGTCTCGCCGCGAACCTCGGTGTACACAATGTAAAACAAAACCACCGCGGTACCAATCTTTATACCACCGGATGTTGAAACACTCGCACCACCAACGAACATAAGAATGTCTGAAATCAGCCACGAGCTAGGGTGCATCTGAGTTACGTCTACCGAGTTGAAACCGGCGGTGCGCGGCATTACTGAAGCAAATATGCTGTCAAAGATCTTGTCCCACCAAGGCAGTGGTCCAAAAGTTTTTGGATTATTCCACTCAAGAATTCCAAGCATGACTGCTCCGCCAACCAAAAGCACGAAGCTACCCCAAAGAGTGATGCGTGAATTCAGCGACCACTGTTCTGGCATTGTGTAATTCTCGGTGCGGCGCAAAATCGGTGCCATCTTTAGGCGCAGGCGATCGCGAATCTCCACGATTGTAGGAAACCCAACGCTGGCAATAAAAACTGTCATGAATACCGGAATCAGAATCCAGCCATCGCGGGCGAAGCCAATCATGTTGTCGGCATAAAGCGCGAAGCCGGCGTTGTTGAAAGCAGACATGGCGTGGAACACACCATGCCCCAAGGCCTTGTTCCACTCGTAGTGATACTCGGTGATGAATCGCACAAAAAGGAATATGAACAACAGCGCCTGGAAGAACAACATGATCTTCAAAACGTTGAACAGAAGTCCACGGATGTTAGAAGCTATTGCTCCGGCTTCTGAGCTGGTAAGCATTCTGTTTTTAAGCGAAACCTTGCCCTCAAGCAAGATGGCAACCAGGCTGGCAAAACCAACAATTCCGAATCCGCCGATTTCAATCAGCGCGCCAATTACGACGTGACCAAAAAGGTTCCAGTGTTCTTCAACATTGAGTGTGGAAAGACCGGTAACTGTTGTGGCCGAGGTAGCAGTAAACAGAGCATCCATGAATGACGTAGATTTACCGCTGTTTGTGGCGATTGGCAGGGTAAGTAGGAATGTGCCTAGCAGAATGAGTGCGGTAAACGCACCTGCAACCACCTGAGTGGGATGTAAGCCCTTGCGGCTAGACATTGATTGAACCCCTTCCAGAGCCATCCAACAGCCTACTCCTCACCTTTAGTGGTGCAAGGGCAATCCGAGGTTTTAAGCCAAAACCCCAATTCGCTTGAGTCTTGCTTTGGCGCCATCTTCAATAGGGCTTTCGGGGCCAATCGCGGTTCGCATAAACCTAAGCACCCCACGAGCAAGTGGCTTAATCAACCAAACCGGTTTTGCCTTCAGACCAAGCATCTGTCTAAATTCAGGCCTCAGCGAAACCACTGCTGCATCAAACAACAACCGATAAATAGGCTTGGCCAACGTCGGCAATGGCGGATTCCTAATGAACTCAACTACCTGTGCGGTATCGGCCGTTGCCGCGAGTAAACCCTGCGCATGTATGAATGAAATTGCATCTTGCATTTCTTGCTCAGACATTGGGCACTTGGTTAATCCCAAAGGCTCAACCGAGACACTCCACTGCGAAACATAGTTATCGGCTCCGGTTGCGAAACCTCCGGTTGGAATTGCCCTTGATGCATACATCTGGTGGGCCACCAGGAATGATTCCATGAAAGCAATGTGGACCCAAAGCAATAGGTCTTGGTCGGCAGCCTTATAAGGAACTGTTTGACCGGTGCCCTTGGTGTACTCGCCCGTCACGCGAGTGTGCAAACGATTAACGCGACCCGCCTCGTTTGCCACCGCGGTCTTAGATCCAAAAGTTGTGATGGTGAGCCAACGAATTGTTCCGGCCAATCGGCCAAGCGGGTCACTTTCATAACGAGAGTGATTCTTCACGCCGGTAAGCGAGCCCGGGTGCAGCGCCTGCATCAGCAGAGCGCGAATTCCGCCAACCAGGGTTCCAAAATCTGCATGCACTACCCATGGGGCGTCGGTTGGCAAAAAGAAACCAGCTTCATCGCCTGCCGCAATTACATCAAGCCAAGGCGGGACTCCATTCGGATCTCCAGATAGCAGTCGGCGAAATTTCTTAGAGAGAGCCTCTTGCAAAGCGTTATTTCTACCAGCGGTGTTGCGGGTATCCCGTTGAATCAAAGTTTCTCGCCTAATCTTTAGTCATCGCCTACTCAAGGAGTCAACCATGAATGAACTTGAACTAATCCGCCTTTGGCAAAAATCTCGTCAGCAAATAATCATTGCCCAGCTGGCGCCAACCTTTCTGCTAATCACCACGGCTGGACTTATTCAGCAGGTGCGCGAATCGGGTCAGTTTGCTATTTGGTCGGTGCTTGGCATTCTGCTTGCCTCGGGAATTCTTGGCGCTCTTGCCGAATTCAGGCAGCAAACGAAGCCCAGGCAATTGCTCGCGATATTTCAGCACTAAAGGCAAAATCAGCACTTGCTGAAACCATTTTGAAGCAGAGCGTGTGGATGCACGTGGTGAAGTTCTTAACCCCAGCAATTTTCGTTGGCATCTTTATTGCACTTTTTCTGGCACTGACTCAGTAAGTTTCAAACAATTAGAAAACCCCCGGCCAATTGACCGGGGGTTTTCTAATTGAACTGATTAGTGCTGAACAGCCTTGCCGATAGCAGCACCGGTCATCGAACGAACTTCTAGCTCAGCGTACTTAGCTAGGTTGCGCTCGTTTGAAGTGATAGTTCCAAGCCATCCGAATAGGAATCCGAGTGGAATTGAAACTAGACCTGGGTTTGCTAGTGGGAAGAAGTCAAAGCGAACTCCGCCTTCAACCAACGGGATAAGGCTGGTAGGTAGACCAGTCACGTTTGGTGAGAACACCAACAGGATCACTGCTGAGAACAAACCACCGTAGATTGACCAAACGGCACCACGGGTGTTGAAGTTCTTCCAGAACAGTGAGTACAGAACTGCTGGCAAGTTACCCGATGCAGCAATCGCGAATGCGATAGCCACGAGGAACGCCACGTTCAGACCCTGTGCACCAATTGCAAGCAAGATCGAGATTCCACCAATAACTACTGCAGAGATCTTCGCAACGCGAACTTCCTGCTCAGCTGTGGCGTTACCGCGCTTGATTACGTTTGCGTACAAGTCGTGTGCGAATGATGAAGAGCTAGCCAAAGTTAGACCAGCAACAACAGCAAGGATGGTTGCGAATGCAATTGCACCAATAACTGCAAGCATCACGGCACCACCGGTTGTACCTTCACCGCCACCAAGGAACTGTGCAAGCTGAGGAGCCGCAACGTTACCTGATGGGTCCACAGGAACTAGCAGAGCCTTTAGCTCTGGAGTTAGGTCCTTCACGTGGTCAAGCGGAGTACAAGCTACATCGCCGTTAACGATTGCAGCACCCTTAGCGTCAATCAAACATCCGTTTAGGTCAACCTTGAAACCGCGAAGCAAGGTAACGCGGCTCACAAGAGCAGCAGCACCAAAACCAAGAGCGATTGTCATCAGGTAGAAAGCACCGATGTTACCGATAGCCCAGTTCACAGACTTACGAGCAGCCTTTGAAGTAGGAACGGTGTAGAAACGAATCAGGATGTGAGGCAGACCAGCGGTACCAAGAACAAGCGCCATACCTAGAGAGATAAGGTCTAGCTTGCTAACCAAGGTCTTCACTGGGTCAATTGCCATAGTCACTGGGTCAATGATGTCTTTACCGAACTTCAGACCCGGCTGCAAGAACGCGTCACCCTTACCAGATGCATCACGTGCAGCACCTAGAAGATCTGAAACGTTGAAGCCAAAGTGCCACAACACCATCACGGTCATCAAGATCGCACCGGTCATCAAAAGGAACGCCTTTACGATCTGAACGTAAGTTGTGCCCTTCATACCACCAACGGTTACGTAGATGATCATCAAAATACCAACGCCACCGATGATCCAGTTCTTAGCGCTTGGGTCACTAATGCCTAGCAATAGTGAAACCAAAGCACCAGCACCAACCATCTGAGCCATTAGGTAGAAGATTGAAACTACGAGTGTTGAGGTTGCAGCTGCACCACGAACCGGGCGCTGCTTCATGCGGAATGCAAGAACGTCACCCATGGTGAAGCGGCCAGAGTTACGAAGTGGCTCGGCAATGAGCAACAGCGCAACCAACCACGCAACCAAGAAACCAATTGAGTATAGGAAGCCGTCGTAACCAAACAACGCAATCGTTCCCGCGATACCCAAGAACGAAGCTGCCGACATGTAGTCACCGGCAATAGCTAGACCGTTCTGGAAACCTGAGAAGCTACCTCCACCGTCGTAGAAGTCAGATGACTTCTTGTTTGAGCGCCCCGCACGGAATACCAAAACAAGAGTGAATGCCACGAAGGCAATAAACAGAATTGTGCTCAACATTGATGAACTCACTTAGCAAGCTCCTTGTCTACCTTGTCGCGCAGTGCGTCCGAAGGACCATCAAGCGAGTGTGAAGAGTGGCGCTCGTAAAGCCACATGATCAGGAATGTTGTTGCGAACTGGAGCAAACCAAGAATGAAAGCAATGTTGATGTTGCCTACAACAGGTGTGCTAACCCATTCACGTGCGAATGCAGTGAGGATTACGTAAAGGAAATACCAAACCAGGAAGGCTACGGTAAGGGGAAAAGCAAAGCCCCTAAACTTTCGCTTCAAATCCTGGAACTCAGGGCTGGCTTGTGTGTCTGACCAGACCTGTTCGTTCTTCGAACTCATCGAACTCCAATGTCCAAAAAGAGAACTCTGGCACCATTGCCAGGTTCAGGGCGCTTTCGCACTCTGATTCCGAGCCTAGCCATGCAGCTAGAACGAATTTCCGATTATTCCCCGCGTTACCAATTCGTTATGGGGTGGTTATTTAACCGCAGTTTGGGTCTTCGTTGGGCACCACATTTTTGATGAAATAGGCATCCACGGCCTTATTAACACAGGCATTGTCTTGCCCATAAGCCGTGTGCCCCTCGCCATTAAAGGTGACCAGATAGCCGTTCTCTAAGACGTCATTGGCCAAGTCAACCGCCTGCGAATAAGGCGTAGCCGGGTCACCGGTTGTACCAACCACAACGATTGGAGCAGAACCTGCAGCCCGATAAGTCTTTGGGTGATCGGCAACCGGGTACGGCCACTGCGCACAGGCAAGAGCACCAAACTGCCAGTAGCGGCCAAGGGTTGGACTTGCTGCAACCACAAGCTCATTCTGCTTTCGCATAGATGCTTCGTCGGCCGGCTGGCGAGAATCAAGACAAGAGATGGCCACGTTTGCTTCCATGAGGTTACTTGCGTAGGTGCCGTCTTCGTTTCGCTCGTTGTAGTTATCGGCAAGTTCCAAAAGTGTGGTGCCATCACCATTGAGTGCTTCTTGAAAACCTTGATTAAGTGCCGGCCACCACGATGCGCTGTAGAGAGGCATGATGATTCCGGTTACCGCACCCCAAATGGTTAGTTCACGATCTGAATCGGTAGGCAGCGCCTTTAATTCGAGTGAGCGCAATAACCTTGCAATTTGTTTTTCGGCATCTGCAACAGATCCGTTGAATGGGCAATCGCTATTTTCTAAACAGCTGGTCAAGTAATTCTTCAATGCCTGGTCAAAACCTTTAAGTTGTAAAACGTTTTGCTCGGCATCGCTAACCAGAGGATTAATGGCGCCATCCAGCACCATATGTCCAACACGCTTTGTAAATAGTTGTGCGTAGGTTGCACCCAGGTAAGTTCCGTAGCTGTAGCCCAGGTAATTAATCTTCTCTTCACCAAAGATTGCACGAATGACATCTAGGTCTTTTGCCGCCGACACGGTGTCAACAAACGCCAGGTTCTTTCCGGTATTTGCCACGCAGGCATCGGTGAATTTTTTAACTCTTCTTTTAGTGTCGGCAATGTCAGCTGCCGAACCCAAAACTAAACCGGCGTCGCCATACAAAAACTCATCGTTGTCTTTAGCTGACAGACATTTAATAAGTGGCTCGCTCTCGCCAACTCCGCGAGGGTCAAAACCAACCATGTTGTAACTCGCACGCAATTCCTTGGTGGCTAGTTGATCAATTGAATTCTTAATCCAATCCACACCAGAAGACCCTGGTCCACCCGGATTAAAAATTACCGAGCCAAGTGGTTTTGCATTTGTGGCCTGGTGATAGGCAACTGCAAGTTTTAGGCGCTCCCCGCTTGGGTCGCTCCAGTCGGCCGGTACCTCAATGGTTGCGCAATATGTTTTTTCGCCGCCGCAACTACTCCAGCTAACTTGCTGGGTATAGAAAGGCTGAAATTCGGCCGCCACACTTGCATCGGCAACAGGCTGTGGTCCGGCAACAGGCAAGGCGGCTAGGTCACAAGCGGCAAGACTAATGCTGGTCAAAAGGGCAAGAGCGGTTACCAAAGCCGCACGCAAATAGTGCTTTCGCAATTAAGCGCTCTTTCGGCGAAGCTGCACCGCAAGTGATTCAAGCACCATCAAGTCGCGCACGTTTGAATCAATGCGAATTCTGGCCTCGGCAATTGCCTCAAGTTTGTGAATGGTTTCGGCCGGTGTAGTTGCCGTGGCGGTTTCTGTAATTCCGCTTCTCAGGTCTTCGTTCACCAACGAAACGTTTGCCGAAATCTGCACTGTGAGCACATCGCGATACAAAGAAAGCAGGTCTACCAAAATTCGGTCAAGGCCGTCGCGAACGCTTCTAGTGGCTCTGCGCTTTTGGCCCTCTTCGAGCGCGCGAATATCGGCTTTCAGATTCGCCGGAATTGCATCACCAGGCTGTAAACCCAATGAGCGCATCATCGCGGTTTTTTCTTCGTCATCGCGCTCGGTGGTTAGTGCCTCGGCATCTTTCTTGGCAATGTCTAACCAACGCTCCGCGGTGTTAACTGCAGAGGTCACGCCATTAATTGCAAGTGCAGCCATTAGAGTTTCGCGGCGGCGGCTTCTTGCCTCTGAACTTGTGGCCAAACGTTTAGCCATACCAATGTGACTCTGTGCCTCGGCGGCAACCTGGTGGGCCAGCTTACTTTCCACGCCATCGCGCTCAATCAGAATTCGCGCAACCTCTTCAACTGCCGGCACCTTTAATCCAACGCGGCGAACGCGCGAGCGAATGGTTGGCAGCATATCTGCTTCAGACGGTGCACACAGCAACCAGATTGTTCCGGCAGGCGGCTCTTCAAGTGCCTTCAACAAAACATTCGATGAACGCTCTTGCATGCGATCGGCATCTTCAATGATCATGATGCGGTACTTGCCTAGCGAGCCACCAAATTGTGAGCTGGCTACCAGTTCGCGAACTTCGTCAATAGAAATCTGAACGCGCTCTGTTGCCAGGGTAGAAATATCGGGGTGGCTACCAGCTGCTGCCATGAGGCAGCTCTTGCATTCGCCGCAACCGTTTTTTTCACAAAGCAGTGCGGTGGCAAATGCGTGTGCCATGTTCGAGCGGCCAGACCCTGGCGGCCCAGTGATTAGCCAAGCGTGATAAACGCCATCGGCTTTGCCACGAATTGCAATTTCTAGTTGACCAATAGCCTCGGGCTGGCCAAGCAACTCAGCCCAAACCGGTGCCGCATTTTTTAGATCTACCGCGGTGCTCACTTCAACAGCTCGTCAACGCGGGCGCGAATCAACTCGGCCATCTGCTCAATGCCCTGGCTGGCATCTACAACAAAGAATCGTTCCGGCTCTGCTGCGGCCAGCTTCAGGTAACCCTGGCGAACCGCCTCAAAGAACTCAACTTTCTCGCTCTCTAGGCGGTCGGGTTCGTTACCGGTCTTGTCACGGCGGGCAAGTGCGGCAGCAGCATCCATGTCAAGCAAGATGGTGAGGTTTGGCAGCAAGCCCTGCACGGCAAACAACGAAAGATCGCGAATCTGTTTGGCATCAAGATCGCGGCCCACACCCTGATATGCAACCGATGAATCTAGGTAGCGATCAAGAATCACATCAATGCCCTCGGCCAGAGCTGGCTTTACCTTGGTGTCACTGTGGTGTGCGCGATCGGCAGCAAATAACAACGCTTCGGCCCTCGCACCCAACTGACCCTTACGGTGCAAAAGCATGTTGCGAATTTCTTGACCAAGCTCAGTTCCACCCGGTTCAAAACTGCGAAGAGTTTTTCGACCAAGTTGGCTCAAGTGTTTTTCGAGCAGATCAATTTGAGTTGACTTGCCAACCCCATCAATGCCCTCAAACGAAATGAACAAACCAGACATTACTTTTTCTTTCTGGTTCCCGCTTTTACAACCTTGGTTGTGCTGGCAATCTTCTTCTTTGGCTTACCCGCTTTGGCAGGTGCCTCGCCTGGCTCTAGACCCAACTTCTCGCGACGAATCGCCAAAAGTTCAAATGCGGTGTCCGCAGTCATCTCTTCAAGGTTTTCGTCCTTAGGCACAGTTGCGTTCACTGCGCCGTCGGTAACGTACAAACCAAACTGACCTGACTTCGCAACAACTGCCAAACCCGATGCCGGATCTTCGCCAAATTCCTTTAGAGGAGTAGCTGCAGTTCTGCGGCCGCCGTACTTAGGCTGAGCAAAAATCTCAAGTGCGCCAGCTAGATCAAGTTCGAAAATTTGATCCTCAGTCTGCAAAGAACGAGATTCCTTTCCCTTCAACATGTAAGGGCCAAACTTTCCGTTTTGCGCTGTGATGTCAATGCCAGACTCTGGGTCTTGGCCGATCACACGTGGCAATGAAAGTAGCTTGATTGCATCTTCAAGAGTGAAAGTCTCAGGACTCATGCTCTTAAACAAAGATGCGGTCTTTGGCTTTGGCGCGTGCTCGTCGTCAAGCATCACGTATGGACCGTAGCGGCCGTCTTTAAACAAAATGTCAAAGCCGGTTGCTGGGTCAACACCCATTACGCGGTCGGTGATGATTGGTGCATCAATAAGTTCTTGAGCTTTAACCGGAGTCAGTTCATCGGGTGCTAGACCCTCTGGAATGTTCACGATGCGACGACCGTTTTCATCGTGACCCTCGGCGGTTGGGTCGCCAAAGATCTCAATGTATGGGCCGTACTTACCGGTGCGCAGGGTCACGCCCTCTTTAATCTCAATTGAGTTAATTGCGCGAGGGTCACTGTCGCCAAGGTTTTCAACTGTTGGCTTAAGCCCGGCAACCTTACCGTCGTCGCCAAAGTAAAAGTTCTTCAACCAGGTGCTGCGGTCAAGCTCGCCGGCGGCAATCTTGTCTAGGTCTTCTTCCATCTGCGCGGTGAAGGCGTAGTCAACCAAGTTGCCAAAGTTTTCCTCTAGGAACCTGGTGATGGTGAACGCAATCCAAGCTGGCACAAGTGCCTGGCCACGCTTAGTGACGTAACCCTTGTTGATGATTGTCGAAAGAATTGCCGCGTAGGTTGATGGGCGGCCAATGCCGTCTTCTTCCAGCGCCTTAACCAATGAGGCTTCGGTGTAGCGCGGCGGAGGTGAAGTCTGGTGATCCTTGGCAACAACTTCAACTGCCTTTAGTTTTTGACCAACCGATAGGTTAGGCAGCTTTGATTCTTTTTCTTCAGCTTCGTCATCGCGTGGTTCGTCGGTGCTTTCTTCGTAGGCTGCCATGAAACCGCGGAAGGTAACTACAGTTCCCGATGCGGTGAATTCTGCAACGCCGCCGTCAGCAAGTGGGCTCACCTGAATTTTTGCGGTTGTGGTTGAAACCTTGGCATCCATCATCTGCGAAGCAACGGTGCGCTTCCAGATCAAGTCGTAAAGGTCGTAGGCGCGACCGCTTAGAACGCGTGACAACTCAGATGGGTGAGCAAAAGTTTCACCGGCTGGGCGAATAGCCTCGTGGGCCTCTTGCGCATTTTTTGACTTGCCCTGATAAATTCTTGGAGCGTCTGGAACCATGTCGGCTCCAAACATTTCTTTTGCCTGAGCACGCGCCGCGTTAATTGCCTGAGTTGAAAGAGTTGGTGAGTCGGTACGCATATAAGTAATGTGGCCCTCTTGGTAAAGACCTTGAGCGGTGTCCATTGTTTGCTTTGCCGACATGCGCAATTTGCGAGAAGCCTCTTGCTGCAATGTTGAAGTTGTGAACGGTGCGGCCGGGCGGCGAGTGCTTGGCTTTGACTCAACCGAGACAACCTCAACCTTGGCACTTGCCGAACGTGCTGCTTCGGCGAGCGCGTCTGCCTGCTTTTGGTCCAGCAAAATTACATCGCCGGTTAGCTTGCCCTTGTCATCAAAGTTTTGACCAGTGGCAATTCGCTTGCCACCAATGCTCTGCAACTTGGCAACGAACTGTGGCTCACCCGCTACCTGTGAATCAAAAGTTGCTTCAACGTCGTGATAGCTGGCAGACACAAATGCCATGCGTTCGCGCTCGCGCTCAACCACCAGACGCATTGCCGGTGACTGCACGCGACCTGCGCTTAGGCCTCGGTTGATTTTGCGCCAAAGAATAGGTGAAATCTCGTAACCGTAAAGGCGGTCTACCACTCGTCGGGTTTCCTGAGCCTGCACCAGGTTGTTGTCTACCTCGCGGGTGTGCTCAAGCGCTGCCTGAATTGCCTCTTTGGTGATCTCGTGGAACACCATGCGCTTTACCGGCACCTTTGGCTTTAGTACCTGAAGCAGGTGCCAAGCGATGGCCTCACCCTCGCGGTCCTCATCTGTTGCCAGGAATAGTTCGTCTGCACCCGATAGGGCCTTCTTTAGGTCGGTAACCGTCTTGTTCTTACCCGCCGAAATGGCGTAGTAAGGCTCAAAGTCGTTTTCGATGTCAATTGAGAACTTCTTAAGAGAGCCAGTCTTCTTCTCGGCAGGTAGGTTCTTTGGGTCAACTAGGTCGCGGATGTGACCAATCGAGGCCAAGACCTCATAGTCGTTGCCTAGGTACTTTGAAATCGTCTTGGCCTTTGCAGGTGACTCAACGATTACTAGCTTGTGGCTACCAGCCAATGGGCTACTCCTCTTTATAGGGGCCCTGCCAGTCACCTTTCAGTAACTTGGGCCCGCCAGCGCGTTCGCGCTTAGAACTATACCCACCCCTTTGGAGTGGGCCGAAATAAACACTTCGAATCCGACAATACGACACGTGTCAAGCCCCACGCCGTTAATTAGCCCGATTTGGCCGGCGGTTGGGCACGAAAACCCAGTATTTAGGCCTCGAAGCGCATCGGTGGCGCCAATTGCCATGGCATCTACCGTGGCCTGCAATCGGCGTTGCGCGATGAGATTAAAAGCCACGACTTGGCTGAGGCTAAATAGGCAAATTGCCATCGAAACCGCGGCCAAAGCCAAAATTGTGCCCGATCCCCGCTCTGGCGAACTCAAAAATTTCACAGGCCCATCTTTCTTGCGCACTGGGTTTCGCTTAGGTCAAAAATCTGAGCGCCTAGGCCAGGCAGCAGCACCGCCTTGCTCAGCTTTACGCAGGCAAAGTTTTCTTGCACCAAAAATTCCAACTCGTTTTGCTCGCCAACCGGGTTGAGTTCAGTAATAAGTGCGCGCACATCTTGCTCTGGCTCTCCCCTGGCAAATGCTCTTGCCGCGGTTGCCGCAACATCCACCATTTTCATTCTTTCAATCTGCAGTGCGAATGCACCAAGAGTGATTGCAATCACCAGCGACACCGCTGGCATGGCAATTGCCAACTCTGCGGTTACTGAACCGCACTCCGAGAATTGCAGGTGCGAATGATGAGTAGCAAATTTACTGAGCCGGAGCCGCTGCATCACCATTTGGGTTAGTAAAAGTAAGTGCGCTCTTAACCAGGTCAAACAAAATTGTTCGAACTTCGTCGGAGCGCATGATCACCACGAGCAAACCGGCGAACCCTACTGCCGCCATTGTGGCAATTGCATACTCGGCGGTTGCCGCTCCGGTTTCTTCGGAAACAATTTTGCGAATTAAGTGATTCATTTTCATCCTTTCTAAAGCTGCCCATTTGACAGCAAACTAATTGCAATTGGCACAATCGAAATCAAAATAAAAGCTGGCAGCACGGCAACCCCAAGTGGAATCATCAACCTGATACTCAAGCGCGCAATGCGCTCGGAAGTTTCAAAACGAAGCTCGTCTCTAAACCGGTCGGCGGTGGCTAGCAAAATTTCACTAAGTGCAGCACCGGAGTTTCGTGAAAGTTCGGCGGCTGCATCTAGCGCCAGTTGAGACTGCTCACTTGGCTGTGTTTGCAGCGACTCTTGCAACTGCACCGTTGCCTGTTTCCTGGCTACCTCTAGCGGCAAGCCTGCCTGGAGCCCAATCAGCACGCAGTCAATAAAGGCGCCCGGGTCTTGGGTGTGCGGCAGTGCCTTGGCCAGCAACCGCTTGCTCCACAGGTGACCAAGCACCAACAGGCCAGCGCCCAGGCACACCGATATCAGTGCCAGCGGCGAGCGAATGATTGCCCCGGCCGGATTCATGCCCACCAATTGTGCAAGCAACAAGGCAACCGGCGGCAAACCGGTAACCAATCTTGAAGTTGATTGCGGCCCGGCAAATGCAAGTTGCACCTCAGAAATATTTCTTTGTTGCCGATCAAAGACATCGGCAATTCTTGAAAGCGCAATTACCACCGGGCCACCCAACCGGTTAGCCAGATTCCAAATCATTTCAAATTGCGGAGCGTTTTCTTTTGGCAGCTGACTAATGTGAACCTCGCTCATTTGCCGTGCTTGCAAAGCGGGAATTCCGGCGGCGATTAGCGCAGTAATTTGCCGCACCAAATTTGCAGAACTCACCACTTGATTGGCGGCAGAGAAATTTGCGGCAGTTTTAGAGCTTGGCAATTTGAACCACCTTGTGAGAATCAACATGAATGATCCAACTGAATGCAGATTGCATTTGCTCTCGCACCGATTGCGAATCAACTCCGGCATTTCTTGCAATTGCATTTACGCGCGGCATAACGTCGGCCAAAGAATTTGCGTGAATTGTTGCGCCGGCTCCGCGGTGACCGGTGTTTAGAGCCTGCAGCATTACCAGCAACTCAATTCCTCGCACCTCACCAACCGCCAAACGATCTGGGCGCATTCGAAGAGATTCGCGCACCAAACGTTCCAGAGAAATTTCACCGCGGCCCTCGATATTGGCCTGACGCGTTTGCAGCGAAACAAAATTTGGCGATTGCAAGCCAAGCTCGGCAACATCTTCAAGCGCAATAATTCGCTCGCCAATGCACTCGGCCAACATTGCGCGAAGCAAAGTTGTTTTACCGCTTCCGGTTGCCCCCGAGATTAAGAAACTTTCTTTGCGCTGCAGAATTTCTTGAAGTTGCAATTGCTGCTGGGCCTCAAACATGCCAAAGTCAGCCAGCTGACCCAACCCATAGTGACGATTCATATGTACGCGTATAGATAGGTGCGTATTTGGATTGCACCCGGAGGCCAGTGCGGCATGAACCCTGAGCCCGCCCACCGCCTGAGTGCCGCCCGTGGCATTTACCCCTAGGGCCACATCGGCAAACGGATTGGCCTGGTCTAGGTGCCGCCCACCCTGGGCAATCAAACTCTGCGCCAACTGGCCCAATTCGGCCTCCGACTCAAATGGGCTGGCCACGGGCTCGAGTTTTGGGCCGTCCTGGCCAAAACCGGCCCGTTGCACCCAAACCTGGTTATAGCCATTCACCAGCAGGTCGGTAACCCCGGGCAGCGACAGCACCCCACCAAGCTTGGGGCCAAGGACATCTATCGGGTTCATTTGGCCAGCAAAGCCCAAAAACGGCCTAAAACACCGATATTTAGCCAAATTGTGGATAACTGGCGGGCTGCAAAACCACTCAACTTGGGCTTAAATTAGGGGGCCCCAGCCTCTTGGGGGAAGAGTCTGGGGCCAGGCGATACCAATTGGGGGAACTGATATCGCAAGTTAACGACAAGCGCTAACACATAAATAATAAGGGCTTAACCGAACATATCATTCCCGATTCAAGGGATTTTTTTGTGGCAGGATACGAGAAGGTTATAAACCCCTATGGAGGACAACGATGTCTCAGGAACACCGTCACTTTGCGCCGTCTGCGGACTTTGCAAAGAACGCAATTGCGCAGCCAGAACTTTACGCAGAAGCTAAGGCGGACCGCCTGGGTTTCTGGTCAAAGCAAGCCAAGCGCTTGCACTGGCACAAGCCATTCACTCAGGTACTCGACTGGAGCGAAGCACCATTTGCTCGTTGGTTCCACGATGGTGAACTAAACATTTCTTATAACTGCCTCGACCGTCACGTTGAAGCCGGCAACGGTGATCGCGTTGCGATTCACTTTGAAGGCGAACCTGGTGACACTCGCACCATCACTTACGCGCAGCTAACTTCAGAAGTTAAGCGCGCTGCAAACGTACTCACCGGTCTTGGAGTTAAAGCCGGCGATCGCGTTGCAATTTATATGCCGATGATTCCTGAAGCGATTGTTGCAATGCAGGCCGTTGCGCGAATTGGTGCAGTGCACTCAGTTGTGTTTGGCGGTTTCTCTGCCGACTCACTAAGCACTCGCATTGAAGACGCACAGGCAAAACTTGTGATCACCGCAGATGGTGGTTACCGCAAAGGCAAAGCATCTGCACTTAAGCCTGCAGTTGATCTTGCGCTTGATGGTGGCAAGTGCCCATCGGTGCAAAATGTTTTGGTGGTAAAGCGCACCAATCAAGAAGTTGATTGGAAAGACGGTCGCGATCTTGACTGGGCAGAACAACTTGCTGCAGCAAGCGACGAGCACGAAGCAAAGGGCTTTAACGCAGAGCACCCACTATTCATTCTTTACACATCGGGTACCACTGGAAAGCCAAAGGGTATCTTGCACTCAACCGGTGGCTACCTAACTCAGGCTGCTTACACTCACAAAAACATTTTTGATTTGCACGAGTCAAAAGATGTGTACTGGTGTACCGCCGACATTGGTTGGATCACCGGTCACAGCTACGTTGCCTACGGCCCACTGGCTAACGGTGCAACTCAGGTTATTTACGAAGGCACTCCAGAGACTCCAGACTGGGGCCGCTGGTGGAGCATCGTTGAGAAGTACAAGGTCTCAATTCTTTACACCGCACCAACTGCTATTCGTAGCTTCATGAAGTTGGGTGAAGAGCTTCCAAACAAGCACGATCTATCAAGCATTCGCGTGCTTGGTTCTGTTGGTGAGCCAATTAACCCAGAGGCATGGATGTGGTACCGCAACGTTATTGGTGGCGGTCACGCCCCAATCGTTGACACCTGGTGGCAGACAGAGACCGGCGCAATCATGATTTCACCGCTACCTGGTGTGACTACATTGAAGCCTGGTTCAGCACAGGTTGCAGTGCCTGGAATTGAAATCAAGATTCTTGACGACGAAGGCAAGGAGCTTGGTCGCGAAGTGCCAGGCCTACTAACCATTACCGAACCATGGCCGTCAATGTTGCGCGGAATTTGGGGAGACCCAGAGCGCTTCAAAGAAACTTACTGGTCAAAGTTTGACGGAATTTATTTTGCAGGAGACGGCGCAAAGTTTGACGAAGAGGGCGACCTCTGGTTGCTTGGTCGCGTTGACGACGTGATGAACGTCTCTGGTCACCGACTATCAACTGCAGAAATTGAATCGGCACTTGTTTCACACCCTTACGTTGCAGAAGCAGCTGTAGTTGGTGCAAAAGACGAGACCACCGGTCAGGCAGTTGTTGCATTCGTGATTCTGCGTCAAGACCAGTTGAAGGCCGCTGGTTCAGATGCAGACGTGAGCAAGATTCTGCGCGATCACGTGAGCAAGGAAATTGGCCCAATCGCAAGACCGCGCACCATCATGGTGGTTGCCGAACTTCCTAAGACTCGTTCCGGAAAAATTATGCGCCGATTGCTACGCGACGTTGCAGAGGACCGTCCGGTTGGTGACGTAACCACCCTGGCCGACACCTCGGTGATGGACATCATCAGCGGCAAGATCGCTGGCGGCGCGTCCGACTAGTTCGATACACTTAAAGTAGAAATCCCACCGCGCTCTCTCTGCGGTGGGATTTCGCCTTAATATCTTGAGTTACTTAAACTCGGCAATCAGCTCAACTTCAACAGCCGAATCCAACGGCAAAGCCGGAACTCCAACAGCGCTTCGAGCGTGAATGCCGGCATCTCCAAAAACCTCACCCAAAAATTCGCTGGCGCCATTAATTACGCCGGGAATTGCGGTGAATTCTGGAACGACCGACACAAAACCAACCACCTTCACGATGCGGGTCACGCGGTCTAGATCGCCGATGGCCAACTTCAATGCGGCGAGCGCGTTTAGGGCACACAAACGAGCCAAATCTTTGGCATCCTCGGCGCTCACATCGCGGCCAACCTTGCCAGCCTTTGGCAATGCGCCATCAACAAAAGGCAGCTGCCCCGAGGTAAAGCAAAGATTGCCGGTAACCACCGATGGCACGTAAGCGGCCACAGGTTTTGCCACGGCAGGCAGCGGATAGCCCAATTCGGCCAAACGAGCTTCGATTTTAGACATTTTGGGCCCTTTCCTAGCTTGCGGCTACTGGGCGCTTAAAGAAGGCCACCATGCCACCTTCTGGGCCAGCCACGATTTGTACCAGTTCCCAGCCTTCTGAGCCCCAATTGTTCAAAATGGCGGTCTCGCGGTGCAATAGCAAGGGGGTTGTGATGTACTCCCACTTCAACATTTACAGATTCCTCTCAGAAGTTGTCAGGTAACCTAGAGTTTATGTCTGGTTCACAGCGCAAGCCTGAAAGTTTCGCCAAGGGCTTCCTTAAATTCTTTGGTCTCTCTGCCCTAGCCGGCGTTGTAGCCCTAGCCCTTTTGGCCCCAACCGCCCTAGTTAGCGGTTTTGCAGCCTCAGCCGGCATCACAATCTTTGAGAATCTACCTGATTACATCAAGCCAATTAACGCATCCCAGTCATCAACCCTTTACGCCACCCAAGATGGCAAGCCGGTTGAAGTGGCCAAGTTTTACCACGAGAACCGTATTTCGATTGATTACGACCAGATGTCTCCGAACATCCGTAATGCCGTAGTTGCCACCGAGGACCCTCGTTTCTTTGAGCACGGCGGTGTGGACTGGGTTTCGCTAATTCGTGCAACCATTACCAGCGCCGCAACCCTTGGTAACGGTCCTGGTGGTTCAACCATCACCATGCAGTACGTAAAGAACTCTTTGGTTGAAGCGGCTAACCTTGCCGGCGACAAAGAAGCAATTGCCGCAGCTACGCAGGGCGGTCTTGGCGGTATTGATCGCAAGCTTCGCGAAATTCGTTTGGCAATTGCGCTTGAAGGTGTTGCCACCAAGCAAGAGATTCTTGCCGGATACCTAAACCTTTCGTTCTTCGGAAACCAGATCAACGGTATTGAAGCTGCATCAAATTACTACTTTGGCAAAAAAGCATCTGAACTAAACATTCCAGAGGCAGCATTGCTTGCCGGAATGCTTAAGTCACCTAATGACTACAAGCCAGATGAAGAAGCAAATCTTAGCCGTGCCAAGTCTCGCCGCGACTACGTGATTAACAACATGTATGAGGCTGGTTTTATCACCGGTCAGCAGGCAGACGAAGCCAAGAACACCCCAATCATTACCAAACTCACTCACACCCCATCGGGTTGCGAGGGAACAGAAAACGCAGCGTTCTTCTGTGACTTTGTAGTTTGGACAATTCGTAACAACTCAGAGTTTGGCCCAACCCCTGAGGACCGCGAGAACCTTCTTCGCCGCGGTGGCCTAGAGATTTACAGCACCATGGATATTGACGTTCAAGAAGCTGCACACAAGGCGTCAATGAAGTGGGCGCCGTTCAACGACCCAAGCCAGATTGGTTCTGCGAGCGTATCGGTGCAGGTTGGTACCGGCCGCGTACTAGCAATTGCCGAGAACAGAATTTACGACCAGACCCAAAGTGAAGAACTTGGTCACACCTCGGTTAACTACGCAACCGATAAAGAGTATGGTGGCTCATCTGGTTTCCAGACCGGATCTACCTACAAGGTATTTACCTTGGCTCAGTGGTTGTCTTCGGGTAAGCGCCTCGGCGATCACGTTGATGGCCGCGTAAAAGAGTGGGACGCCAGCGAATTTTCAGCCCGATGCGGCGGCATTGGCGGCACCTGGAAACCTAACAATATTGTTAAGGAACCAGAAGATCTAAACATTGTTCAGGCAACTGCAATGTCGGTTAACACCGCATACGTTTCTATGGCAGCACAGCTTGACCTCTGCGACATTCGCGACACCGCAATGCGCTTTGGTGTGCACCGTGCCGATGGCACCGAGCTTCAGTACATTCCTTCATCGGTATTGGGCGTAAATGAAATTGCACCGTTGACCATGGCTGCTGCAATGGCCGGTATTGCAAACAAGGGTGTGTTCTGTACTCCAATCGCGATTGACAAGGTGATTGTTCGAAACACCAAGGCAGAGCTTCGCGCGCCAACCAGCGACTGTTCAGTAGCGGTTAGCCCAGAGGTTGCAGCCGGTATGACCTATGCAATGCAGCGAGTTATTTCTGGCGGTACCGGTGGTGCCTCGGCAACTGGCGACGGCACACCGCTTGCGGGTAAGACCGGAACCACTGACTCTGGTGTGCACACCTGGATGACCGGTTTCTCTACCCAGGTTGCAACTGCAACCTGGGTTGGAAACGTTGTTGGTACCAAGTCACTTGGTGGTTTGCGTTTGAACAACAAGGCAGCCAACACAGTGCGTCACGACATTTGGCGCACAATCATGAAGGCTGCAAACAAGAAGTACCCTGGCAGCGGCTTTAACCCACCACCCGACGACATGCTTGGCACCACAATGATTGCGGTTCCAGTAGTAGCCGGCACAGACCCAGCTGCGGCGGCGGAATTGATAAAGGCGTCTGACCTAAACGCCAAGATCATTGCAACCCCTGTGACTTCTTCGTTCCCTGCCGGCAGCGTTGCTTACACAAAGCCAGCAGCTGGTGACACTCGTGCACGCGGCTCACAGATCAAGATCTACGTGAGTGCCGGCGGTGCCGAAACCGTTCCTGATGTTGCAGGCATGTCTGTGATTAACGCCAAGGCAACTTTGCTGGCTGCAGGTTTTGCCGCAGTTAGCGAGCCTCAGGCCTCACAGTCTCAGTTCTTTGTGAAGCACCCAACCATTGCCAAGGGCAAGGTTGTTGGTACTGACCCAGCTGCTGGCTCACCAGCAGATCAGGCCGGAGCCATTCTGCTAATCATTAGCACCGGCCCCTAATTAGAAATCACGGCAATCATGCAATGGCTTTATGCGCTTCTTGCAATTGCCGTTGCCTGCGCCGTTTGGGGCATTGGCATTGAACGATTCCTTTTTGTAGTCCGTCGCGAGAATGTAAAAGTTCTGCCGGCAAACTCAAAGCCAATTACCGTTTTACACATTGGTGATATTCACCTGGCGCCTTGGCAAAAACGCAAAGCCAAGTTCGTAGCCTCACTTGGTTCATTAAAACCAGATCTTGTAATTAATACCGGCGACAACCTAGGTCACAAAGATGCAATTGGACCAGTACTAACCGCTCTTGCTCCGCTACTGCAAACCCCGGGTGTATTTGTAAACGGATCAAACGATTACTACGCACCGGTATTGCGCAACCCGCTTGGCTATTTGGCCAAGCCATCAGAGCGCAGCGAAGGCCCGGTGCTTGATACCGCTCGCCTGGTTGGCGGCTTTAGATCTGCAGGTTGGCTGAATCTAAACAATCGCGAGGGCCAAATCACAATCAACGGTGTGAAGCTTGGCTTCATTGGAGTTGACGATGCACACGACGAGCTAGATAATCTAACTTCAATTCCAAATCAAGCAAATGCGTTGGCCGGTTGCGATTTAATTCTTGGCGTAAGTCACGCACCATATTTGCGAGTGCTTGAAGCAATGGGAACCGCCGGTGCCTCAATGATTTTTGCCGGTCACACTCACGGTGGTCAGGTTTGTTTACCGGTGGTTGGTGCGCTAACCACTAACTGTGATTTGCCAGCCAAGTACGCAAAGGGAATTAGTGCTTGGCAGTTTGCCGGGCGCAATGTGATTTTGAATGTTGTTGCCGGGCTTGGGCACTCAATTTATGCGCCAGTTAGATTCTTTTGCCAACCAGAGGTCAGGCTAATAACTCTGTTAGCCGTTTAATGACCAAACCGCAGGACCAAGTGCAATCCACTGGCCGTTTAGGTTTTCGCAGCGTGCGGTTACATTTTCAACAAAGCAGCTGATTGAGCCAACGGTGATTTTGCTTCCGCTAGGCAGAATCTGGGCAACCGATGGGTCCTGGAACTGACCTGATGCGCAAGGGAATTCTGCAATCTCGCCAACCTCTGGCTTATTAGCCCAAAGCTGAACCTGGTAACCGTAGCTACCTTCGCAGCCCTCTGCCGGTGGAACCGGTAGGTATTGAGCGGCGGCTTCGTTTTGCTCGCAAAGCACGCGATCTGTTTCTGGAGTAATGGTGCACCAGGTTGGGCCATCGCCAACCTTAAAGCTGAACCAGCCAAAGCCATCGTCGTAAAGGGCGGCATCTACATCAACCAGTGCGTCGGTAGGCGCGGCAGGAACAAGAGCCTGATCCGGTGTTGGAGTTGGTCGAGATGAGCCATTGGTGTTGCCGTCAACTGGACCCGATGCACACGCCCCAAGTGTGAGAGCAAGACCCAAGCTCAATGTTGCAGCAAGAAGTCTAGACATAAGTAAAGAGTATCTTGCAGAAACACGAAACCCACCAAGACTCGCGTCCGGTGGGTTACGTTTTTGTTAAATGGTTTTGAACAGCAGTTGCTTAAAACTCCTTGGCAACCAGCTCGGCAATTTCGTAGGTGTTCAAAGCGGCACCCTTGCGAAGGTTGTCACCAACCACGAATAGCTCGATTGAGTTTGGGAAGTCCAGCGACTGACGAATTCGGCCAACAAAAGTTGGGTCTTGGCCAACCACCATTGCTGGGGTTGGGTAAAGGTGCTTTTCTGGCTCGTCTACCACTCGAATGGTTGGCTGCTTGCTCAGTACATCGCGAACCTCATCTGGGGTTAGCGGGTTAGCAAACTTGGCGTGCACGGTAAGTGAGTGTGAAACCTGAACCGGAACGCGCACACAGCTAGCAGCAACCTTTAGATCGCTGATGCCAAGAATCTTGCGAGACTCGTCACGAACCTTCATCTCTTCTGAGCTGTGGCCGCCGGCCTTTAGTGAACCCGCAAAAGGAATCACATTCAACGCAATCGGGTGGCGCCAAGGTGAATCGCTTAGGTCGTTTCCTGCTGCAGCAAGTGCGCCGCGAACGTCGTCGGTGTTGGTACCCAGAGAGGCATCTTTACCAACTACCGCAAGCTCTGAAGCAAGCTCGTCAATGCCGGCAGCGCCCGCACCCGATACCGCCTGGTAGCTAGAAACAACAAGTTCTTCAAGCTGCCACTTGTCGTGCAGCGCACCCATTGCAGCCATCATGGTCAAGGTGGTGCAGTTTGGGTTTGAGATGATTCCGCGTGGGCGGTTCTTTGCCTGCGCAGGGTTTACCTCAGGAACAACTAGAGGAACATCTGCGTCCATACGGAATGCGCCAGAGTTGTCGATGGCAACTGCACCGCGCTCGGCAGCGATTGGAGCCCAAACTTCTGAGACTTCATCGGGCACGTCAAACATTGCAATATCAATGCCATCAAATGCCTCAGGTGCAAGTGCAACAACGGTTAGCTCTTCACCGTGAACGGTGATCTTCTTACCTGCTGAACGAGCCGATGCAATTAGGCGAATCTCGCCCCAGATGTTTGGTCGGCTGTTGATGATGCCGATCATTACGGTACCCACGGCACCGGTTGCACCTACTAGAGCTAGATTTGGCTTTGCCATTTTTATCGTCCTGTTCCTGCGTAAACAACAGCTTCAATGTCGCTGTCTAGTCCAAAAGCTGTGTGTACCGCGCGAGCCGCTGCATCTACCTGGTCGTCGCTGGTAATTACCGAGATACGAATTTCAGAAGTTGAAATCATCTCAATGTTGATGCCCGCTTCAGCCAATGCACGGAACATGGTTGCCGAAACACCAGAGTGTGTGCGCATACCGGCACCAACGACTGAAAGCTTTCCGATTTCTTCGTCAATCTCAACTACGCGGAAACCAATGCTTGCCTTTGCTGCCTCAAGAGCTGCGGCAACCTTCTTGGTCTCTGACTTAGGGCAGGTGAAACCAATGTCGCTCACGCGGTCGGTAACGTCTGAACCGGTTGGGGTGTTCTGCACAATCATGTCAATGTTGGCGCCGGCATCAGCTACCAGCGTGAACAGCTCGGCTGCCTTGCCAGGAACGTCAGGAATACCAATCACCATAACTTTGGTCTGGCCCTTGTCGATTGCAACGCCCGATACGACTGACTCTTCCATGCCTGCTCCTGCTTTTCCTGAATAAACGATTGTTCCCGGGTCTGTACTAAAAGTTGAACGAACGCGAAGGTCCACGTTGTGACGACGTGCAAACTCAACCGCACGAATATGCAAAATCTTGGCACCGGCTGCGGCCAGCTCAAGCATTGATTCAACATCAATTGCGTCTAGCTTCTTGGCGCCCTTAATTACGCGAGGGTCTGAGGTGTAAACACCGTCTACGTCTGAGTAGATCTCGCAAAGGTCTGCCTTTAGACCAGCAGCAAGTGCAACTGCTGTGGTGTCTGATCCACCTCGACCAAGTGTGGTGATGTCTTTGGTCTCGCGGTTGAAGCCCTGGAAGCCGGCAACGATAGCAATGTTTCCCGCATCAACCGATTCACGAATGCGCTCTGGGGTTACCTCGGCGATACGAGCGTTACCGTGAACGCTGTCGGTTACGATTCCGGCCTGTGATCCGGTGAAAGATTGTGACATGGCACCAAGTGCGTTAATTGCAATTGCCAAGAGCGACATTGAGATGCGCTCACCAGAGGTAAGCAGCATGTCTAGCTCGCGCGGTGACTTGTAAGGGTCATCGGCAACAGAGTTTGCCAGGTCAAGAAGTTCGTCGGTGGTGTCACCCATTGCTGAAACAACAACCACAACCTGGTTGCCCGCCTTTTGGGTTTCAATTACGCGCTTGGCAACGTGCTTAATCTTGTCGGCATCTCCTACAGACGAACCGCCAAACTTTTGCACAATCAGAGCCAAGACCGTATCTCCTTGAATCAGGGGGATTTTGCGGGAAATACCGCGTGAAGTCCCTAGTTTAGTTGACTGTGCGCCTGCCCTCAAATGCCCTGCCGAGAGTCACTTCGTCGGCGTATTCAAGGTCTCCACCAACCGGCAGGCCAGAGGCAAGCCTTGAGATCTTGATACCCAGAGGGTTAAGCATGCGGGTTAGGTAAGTGGCCGTGGCCTCTCCCTCAAGGTTTGGGTCGGTGGCAATGATGACCTCTTGGATCTCTGTGTTGCCAAGTCTTGCCATCAGCTCTTTGATGCGAAGCTGGTCTGGGCCAATGCCCTCGATTGGGCTGATTGCGCCACCCAGCACGTGATACAAACCACGGAATTCACGGGTGCGTTCAATTGCCTGAACATCTTTAGATTCTTCAACCACGCAAATGGCTGTGCGGTTGCGTCTTGCATCGCGGCAAATGTTGCACTGAGTCTCTTCGGTCACGTTTCCGCAAACTTCACAGAAGCGCACGCGCTCTTTAACTTCCATCAAAACCTGGGCAAGCTTCTGCGCCTGGTCGTCGTCGGTTTGTAAAAGATAAAACGCAATTCGCTGAGCAGACTTTGGGCCCACACCAGGCAAGCGACCAAGCTCGTCGATCAGTTCTTGAACAACGCCTTCGTACATTACTTACCGTTCTTATCGGTCATTGGTTCGGCTCCAAGCATTTCGCGAAGCAATGATTCTCCGTAGCGGGCATCTTCGTCAACCATCTTTGAGTTGCGAGATTTAGATTCAGCCGGTGCCTCTGCTGCTGGCTCGGCAGCAACTTCTTCAGAAGCCTCCGGTGCGTCTTCGACCACTGCAATTGGAGTTGTCTCAACTTTTTCAACCTTTGGTTTTGATGCTGCAGGTTTTTCAACTACGGGTGCAGCAGCCGGTGCGGCTGTAACTTCTTCTTTGGCATCAATGTTGGCCTTGAACTTAACCTGCACACCAAGCACATCCATAATTGCTGTGCGCAAAACTTCTGATGCATCTCCGGCGTTCTTGAATGAATCAAGATCCTTTTGGCTTAAGAACTTTAAAGTCAAAACATCGCCGGTGAAATCAACCACGGTCAAAGCAAACGCAACCATCCAGGCAGCCTTTGACTTCTTATTTACGATGCTCAGAATGTTTGGCCATGAATCTTTGAACTGGGTCAGTGTGATGCCGCCAATTCCGGCAGGTGCTGAAACTTCGGAAACCTTTTCGGCTACCGGCGCAGCCTTAGGTGCTTCTGGTGCTGCAGGAGCGGCTACTTGCGAAGTTGCCTGTCTTGCTGCCGGAGCCGGAGCAGGCACCTCATTTATTGAGCTGCCAGCCATACCAATGCGGCGTTCTAGGCGCTCAATGCGAGCAAGCGACCCAACCTCGGTCTGATCGCTAGATGGCACAAGCACCTTGGCGCACATCAACTCAAGGTGAAGCTTTGGTGAGGTTGCTCCAGACATCTCGGTTAGTGCGGTGTTCACGGTTTCTGCAGCGTGAGTAAGTTCGGCAAGACCAAAGCTCAGTGCTTGAGTCTTCATCTTCTCTAGCTCTTCGGCCGGAATTCCGCGAAGCACATTCTTAGCTTCTTCGCCAACAGAAAGAATCACAATCAAATCGCGAAGGTGCTCAAGCAGGTCTTCTACAAAACGGCGCGGGTCCTGACCGGTTTGAATCACTTTGTCTACGCTGGCAAAAACTTGTGCCGAGTTCTTGGTGCTAAATGCATCAACAACTTCATCAAGTAGCGCGGCATGAGTAAAGCCAAGCAATGCTGCAGCGCGATCGTATTCAACCTTGCCACCTTCGCTGCCGGCAATCAGTTGATCAAGAAGTGAAAGTGAATCACGAACAGAGCCGCCACCAGAGCGAACCACAAGTGAAAGCACACCTGGTGCAACATCAACTTTTTCACTGACGCAAAGTTGCTCTAGGTACTCAAGCATTTGTGCCGGTGGCACCAAACGGAATGGGTAGTGGTGAGTGCGTGAACGAATTGTGCCGATCACTTTATCTGGTTCTGTTGTTGCAAAAATAAACTTCACGTGGGCTGGTGGCTCTTCAACAATCTTTAGTAGAGCGTTGAAACCCTGAGGAGTAACCATGTGGGCCTCGTCGAGGATGAAGATCTTGTAGCGGTCGCGAGCCGGAGCAAAGATTGCGCGTTCGCGAAGATCGCGGGCATCGTCAACACCGTTGTGCGAGGCAGCGTCAATTTCAACAACGTCTAGTGAGCCAGAACCGTCGCGCGATAGCTCAACGCAACTTGGGCACTTGCCGCAAGGGGTATCGGTTGGTCCTTCGGCGCAGTTTAGGCAGCGGGCCAAGATGCGGGCCGAGGTAGTTTTACCGCAACCGCGAGGGCCAGAGAAAAGGTAGGCATGGTTTACCCGGTCTGTGCGCAGGGCCGTCATAAGTGGCGCGGTCACCTGAGCCTGGCCGATTAGTTCGGTGAAGGTTTCAGGGCGATAACGACGATACAGAGCGGTAGACACCCCTATAGCCTACGGTTTCGGTGAGACGATTTAGGCCGGTTCACACCCAGCGGAAGGCGGGTAAACTTGCCATGGACTCCCCGTGCGGCGTCACCTCGGCTAACTCCCCCAGGATCGAAAGATAGCAAGGGTAACTGGGCTCTGATGGGTGTGCGGGGGGTCTTTTATCGGCAAGCATCATGGCCGCCGATAAGGAGAATTCGCCTAGTGGCCTATGGCGCCAGCTTGGAAAGTTGGTTGGGTGCAAGCCCTCATGGGTTCGAATCCCATATTCTCCGCGAGGCCCAAGCGTGACTCGTTGAAATTTCGAAGTTATCGGAATTTCAGCGGCACGGTGGCCGAAGCCCCGCCAGGTGCAGTGAAACTGGTTGGGGCTTTGTTATTGGCCAACTAGGTCAAACGTCCTAATCTAAAGCCATGGAAACGCTGACCAGATTTCTTCTGATTCTTCACGTGGCCGCAGGCTCACTTGCCCTACTTGCGGCAGTCTTCGCCATTTCATTTCGCAAAGGCGCCAAGAAACATAACCTTGCGGGCAAGACCTACTTTTGGTCCATGATGACTGTTGCAGCGACAGCTATACCAGTCTCGATTCTTCGGCCGAATCTGATGTTGTTCTTTGTTGCCCTATTTTCTTCATACATGGCTTACGCGGGCTGGCGTTTCGGACGCAAATCCAGATACATCATGAATCGCAAGCCCTACGTCGAGTGGGCGATGCTTTTTGTAGGTATAGCAATGGTTGTTAGCGGATTTATTCAAGTATCTACAGGAACACCTATGGGTTGGGTTCTCGTAGCGTTTGGTTCTATTGGGCTTCAGTTCTCAGTTCAGGATTTGCGAGGATGGGGAAAGACCGAAGACTTCGGAACTAGGATCGCCAATCACCTCTCCCACATGCTTGGCGGAACAATCGCAACAGTCACGGCAGTGCTGGTTCAACAAGTTGTTCCAAGGCTCGACCCGAACAGCCCTTTCAAGGTGGTTGTTTGGCTAGCCCCAACCGTCATAATCACACCTCTGATTATCATCTGGACAAGGAAAGTCAAGGCAACCCAAAAAGTCAGATTGTTCCTAAAGTAAATGCAACGATAGGTGACTTGGCGTAGAAAGATGGCGTAGAAAGCGAATCGCCAAACACACTTCCACACCAGTGCTGGTCTGTGCGGGGTTAGTGCGTTCCACCTATTCTCCGCCAAATAAAAAGACCCCCGATTCTCATCAGGGGTCTTTTCTAATTCCTAACCTAGGAAATTAATCCAGGCCCAGCTCAATAACAGGAGTCCCGCTGAGGTAAGGACGAAGCCAATTGAAAGTCCAACCGGCGATCTCCAACCGTGCCAACGTTCTTGGTAGTCAAAGCGCTTTCTGGTCCATGCGTCACGGGTTTCAACCCAGTCCGCCATTTCTTGGTATTGCTTTTGTTTCTTTTCCTCATTCATGTTTTCTTCACTTTCTTAGATACGGATTTAGTGAAGCTAAAAATTATTAACATAAACAGGCTTCGTGTTAATTTTAGCTAAACCTCGCACTACTTCCGGTGAATTGAGTAGCCTAATTATCAATTTGAAAGGAAATGATGAAACTTGGTTATGTAGTGCTATATGTGAACGACCCAGCTGCCTGTTTCGACTTTTGGACAAATCAAGTTGGCATGGTTGAGAAGAGCCGGCAGCCTGCAGGTGAACTTGAAGTTGTAAAAGTAGGTTTTGCCAACCAAGACTTTGCATTTGAACTTGTACCGCTTGCGCTGATGGCTAACAACCCACACGGGCTTGACCTCGCGACTCCTTCAATTGCCTTCAGCTCTGAGGACCTGGCCGCAACGCGTCAAAAGCTTGTTCTAGCTGGAATTGAGGCCACTGAGGTGGGAAGTCAAGCTGGCGTTGAATCTTTTGCCTTTTCAGACAACGAAGGTCGCTGGTTCGCAGTCACCCGTCCGTAAAAGTTATAGTGCACCAATAATTTTCTGAATGCGCTTAACTTTCGTGACGTCTGTTTTGGCTTCAGCAACCTGCCTGGAGAATTCTTTTCTTTTTGAGTAGGAAAGGGCTTCGAAAACTTCTTGGAGTCCGGCCTTCACCAGCGCACTACTTAAATCCGCTGGAACATCCACCTCTCGATGCCCAACCTCGAGTTCAAGGGTGACTGTGAGCAAATCACCGGCCGAAGCACCGACATGTTCGCGATCTCGCTGAGGAAAGACCAACCTGCATTCGCCACCAACCCCGGTTGCAGTACTTCGATACGTATAACCATTGATCGTAATTTTGAGAGGCGCTCTACGATTGGCACCTAGCTCAGCCAAAACCTCATCGGGTATTAGAAGAGACGCATGGTTGCCCTCCCCAATCACGCGGGTCTTATAAGTTACTGGCATATGTGAATAATACGTCTGGCATACACTGATGCCATGATTTCTTCGATTTTCGTAAACCTTCCAGTTGAAAACTTAAAGCGCTCAGTGGATTTCTTCACTGAACTGGGTTTTACTTTCAATGCTCAATTCACCGATGAAACCAGCACCTGCATGATCATCAACGACACCGTTTATGTGATGTTGCTCGAGCACTCAAAGTTTCAGGGATTTATCGACAAGCCAATCGCACCGTCAACCAGCACGGAGGCAATACTTGCCTTTGCCTGCGAGTCACCAGATGAAGTGCGCCAACTTTCGGAGAAGGCTATCGCCATGGGCGCCAGAAAGATTAACGAGCCGGAAGACCACGGCTTCATGTTTAGCTGGGGATTCGAAGACTTAGACGGACACCTCTGGGATCTGTTTTGGATGAACCCAGAGCACGTTCTGTAGCTCTAAAACTTAGTTAGCTTTACCAGCGCGCGCTTCTTTGGAAGGTTCGCGTAATCCCACTGAATCTTGATTGCCTCTGCAAGCCATTCGGATAGTTGCTTTTTATCTAAGCCTTTAAGGGTTGGTACTTCTAACTTGGCCGCCTTGAACTTGCCAAGCGGCGTGAGCCCAGCCAACTTGAACGACTGCCCGCTCCAGAACAAAACCTCGATGCCCGATTTCTTAAGGCTGTAACCAACAATCGGGTTGCCATCAAGAAACCAAACCGGGTGACCGTGCCAAACTTTTCCCTCGGCCTCTGGCAGTACCTTGGCAAAGAGCTTGCTCAGCGCAGAACCAATCTCGGCAAACTCTTCGCCTAGTTCGCTCTCGTAATCAAGAATGTCTTGTCCGATTTTCATAACCAAACTTTACTCACCTAGGCGTTGAGATGCTGAGTTCCGTTTACCCTGCGCAGGCTGGATGTTGCCAACTTTGCCGAACCCAAACGGAGGCATGTTGTTGTAGATATTCTCCGTTTTATTTTTGTCAATCACGTATGTCTCATGCCAAATGCCCACTGCGCTTGTCTTCATAACCATTTTGTTGAATGCTTTCCAGGCAGGAAGATGCTCGGCATCTTTGGCCTTTGCGTAGGCGATCAATTTATCGGTGCTTTCCCAGTACTGCACCAAAATCATCGTGCGACCAAAAGCCATTTCATACGATTTGAAGCCAAGTTCCGGGTTTTTGTAGAGCTCAGGCAGCATTCTGCCCATGGCCAAGAAAACCGGTAGCCAGCGGTGAATGGCAAATAAATTGTTCACGCGCATTCCAATAAGAAACACCACGAAGTCCTTGTCACTTACAGCCGTGACTTTGTCCTTATTTATCTTTGCCATGAAGGGTCCTTGTGTTAGTTAATTTTAAGCGCGAGCATTACTTGCCCACCGCCAGGCTTTAGCTCTGTGCTGAATTTCACACCAGGGGCCAAACGAGTCAAACGGTCAAGCAACCAATCCGATGCCTGTTGGGCATCGCGCTCATCTGGACAGCGGGCAACAATCTCGCGGCCACCCTTGGCCTTGAGTCTTTCAACAGATTCAAAAATTGGTGATGGGTCAACCACAAAGATGTCTTTAGACCAAGGCACAACTGGGGCAATCTTGCCGCGCATGGTGTTGCACTGGCGGTGGGCCAGGCGCTCAATGGTCTCGGTGCCCTTCTTGGCCTTTGCGGCAGCGAAGCTATCGGTGCTTGGTCCTAGATCTGAGTTGACTGATGCATCCGGGTCAACCGGGGTATCGCACAACCAGCAAATCCAGTTGTCGCGGTCGCCAACTTCATTTAAATCACTCATGTTTTGAGATTACGCTATTATCGGGGGCCGAAGAGAGGATGCAAAATGGCAATGAGCGATGCTGAAAAGCAGGCAATGAAAGAGACCATGGCCGAGCGCGCCAAGGCCCGCAAAAAGATGAGCCCGGCACAACTTGAAGCCGAGGTAGTTGAGAAGATCAACAAGATGGCCCCGGCCGATAAAGCTTTGGGCAAGAAGGTTCACGACCTAGTTAAAAAGCACGCACCTGAGCTGCAGGCAAAGACCTGGTACGGAATGCAGGCTTACTGCAACGACGAGGGCAAGACAATTTTGTTCTTCCAGGATTCCGGTAAATTCAAGGCCCGTTATTCAACCCTTGGCTTCCAAGACGCCGCAAATCTAGACAAAGACGCAATGTGGCCAACCTCATTTGCCCTGATTGCTTGGAATGCAGACGTCGAGAAGAAAGTCATCGCCTTGATTAAAAAAGCAGTTAAGTAAGCGCTTTTTTAATCCTTTGCACCGATACCGTCTCGGCAGCGCCAAGCACCTGTGCAAATAGGCTCACACGCAATTCCTCAATTAACCATTTAACGCTGCCACGTTTTTCTGCTGGAGCATTCTCCACAATTGCAAGCGCTTCGTTAAGTTCAAGTTCGGCAATGCGGTCGCGTTCAGGATTCTCCAGAAGTTTTTCAATGCGCATTCTGCTGGCCTGCAAGTAAACCGGGATTCTTGTAATTCTGTCTAGCCCGGTGCTGCTAATAATCTTGCTGGTCATTAGTTCGGCAATGTGCTTCTTCTCGTTAGCCAGCACAAACAAAAGTGACATATCTTGAATTTCAGAAATCGTCCTGCTTGCCTCGCGCGAGGTCTGTACAATCTGCACAACCAACTTGGCTAGGTCAAAACATTTTTCAATGCTTTGCTCGGTGACTGCTGCACGCAGGTCATCGGTGTTGGTAGCCGCGGTGACTTCATCGCCCAGCGAATCTAGTTGCCGATTTATCAGTGCCAAAATTACATCGTCAACAAATGCCGAAGTGTTCTGATAACCAATGGCAACGATTGATAGTTTTTCGTCTTTGCTTAGATGCTCGGCAACGTAATCGGCCGGCGATGCAATTTGCTCGCGAATCTGCTTGGCCAGTTCGTTCTTAATTTTGGCCACATTGACCACTGCCCTTTTAGGCGCCTCGCCAACTGCAACCGGCCCCAGTTTATGCTGCAGCGCCGGCAGATCTAGGCCAAGGCCAAGGGTCTTACCCTTTTCGTCAACCACCCTGTAGGTCATGCGCAAAGCGGTCGGCAGGGCCGCAAAATTAAAGTCCTCAGCGGTCATGTGTGTTCCGCTGAGCGCCCTGAGGGTCTTGGCCAAAGTGGCAATCAGGTTCTCGGTTGGGTGTTCAGGCAGGGTTGCCAAGGCCTTATTGGCCCAGTCTGCAGCCGGCACCACATTTCGGCGAATGTTCTTAGGTAACCCGCGAATCAACTCGGCAATCAGTTCTACCCGCATGCCCGGCACTAGCCAATCAAATTCATCGGCTTGCACCTCTGCAAACAAACTCACCGGAATATCAACGGTCACGCCATCATCTGGAGCACCTGTTTCGTAGCGGTAGCGAAGCTTAAGTTGCTGGTCGCCAAGCTGCCAGAATTTTGGATTGTCTTGCTCGCTAGGTGGCTTAATCTCTGGCGGCAAAAGATCGTCGCGGGTCATGGTGAGCAGGTCAGGGGTTTCGTTCTTAGCCTTGCGCCACCAACCCTCAAAGGTGCGGGTAGACAAAACATCTTCTGGAATGCGTGCGTTGTAGAAACGGAACACGTCTTCGTCGTCTGGGGCAAACTGCGGTTTACGTGCGCGGTCGGCAAGGGCCTCAAGTTGTTTTAGCAGCTGCTGGTTTGCGCGATCAAACTGTTGCTTGGAATCCCACTCGCCATGCACCAGTGCGTGCCGTATAAATAAGTCGCGGCACATTGAGGCATCAATGCGTGCGTATTGCATTCTGCGAGAAACCACAATTGGCACACCAAAAAGCATTACTCGCTCATACGCAACAACGGCTCCCTGCGATTTTTCCCAGTGCGGTTCGCTAAAACTGCGCTTCACCATATCGCCGGCCAGAGACTCGGCCCACTCCGGATTAATCGCCGCGTTCATGCGCGCAAAGAGCCTGCTGGTTTCTACCAACTCGGCACTCATGATTGCCACCGGTGGTTTCTTAGCCAAGGTTGAACCCGGGAAGATCACAAACTTCTTGCCGTTTGAACCTAGGTATTCGTTTGAGCCCTTTGCAGGTTTATCGGTGCTCTTTTTTATGAGGTCAGCAGCTTTTTTATCACTGAGTTGTTTCAAACCAATCTGGCTAAGCAAACCGGCAAGCAAACACTTGTGAATACCGTCCGGGTCAATCTTTGGATTTCCGGCCACGATATCAAGCGGCTTGGCAATTGACTTGAGCTGCTTAATTAGGTCTTGCCACTCGCGCACGCGCAGGTAGTTTAGGTACTCGCTCTTGCAAAGCCTTCTAAACGCAGACGAAGAAAGTTTCTTTTGCTGCTCCTCTATGTAGTTCCAGAGATTCAGCAGGCTCAAAAAGTCACTGGTTGGGTCGGCAAAGCGGGCATGAGATTGATCTGCCTGTGGGCGCTTGGCCAAGGGGCGCTCACGCGGGTCTTGAATGGTAAGGCCGGCAACGATGATCATTACCTCTCGCACTAGGCCAGCCTCTTTGGACTCCAGCAGCATGCGCCCAAAGCGCGGCTCAATTGGCAGGCGGGCCAAACTGCGGCCAACCTTGGTGAGCTCAACGGTCTTGCCCTTAGGGTCCTTCACGGCACCCAGCTCACCAAGCAACCCAAGGCCATCCTTCACACCACGAGCGTCGGGCGCCTGTAAGAACGGGAACGCCGATATGTCGCCCAGCCCAAGTTGGGCAGCCTGCAAAATTACCGATGCCAAGTTGGTGCGCAAAATTTCTGGGTCAGTAAAGTCCGGTCGCGACTCAAAATCGTCTTCCGAATACAAACGAATCACTACACCCGGGCTGGTTCTACCCGCACGACCAGCACGTTGGTTTGCACTGGCCTTAGAGATTGCCTCAATCGGTAGCCGCTGAACTTTTGCTCTTGGGCTGTAGCGGGAGATGCGCGCGGTACCGGCATCAATCACGTACTTGATGTTTGGAATCGTTAGCGAGGTCTCGGCAACGTTGGTTGCCAAAATTACTCTGCGCTTTAGTCCAACTAGTTTGCTGGTTTCAAAAACTCTGTGCTGCTCGGCCGCACTTAGGCGACCGTAAAGCGGAAGCACCTCAACCCCTTTGCCAAGTGCGCCACTTGTCACTCGGCCCTCAATTGCTTCTTGCGCATCACGAATTTCTGATTCACCAGATAAGAAAACGAGCGTGTCGCCATCGGGCTCGCTCTTTAGTTCATTAAGTGCATTAACGATTCCATCTAGGTAATCGCTAGCGGTGGTCTCTTCATCTGGGTCAGTGTCGTCGCCGGCTTCACGAGCGGTTGGGCGGTAGCGAACTTCAATCGGAAACGTACGGCCAGAAACTTCAATGATTGGTGCATCGTTAAAGTGCTTGCTAAAGGATTCTGGGTCAATCGTTGCCGAGGTGACAATCACTTTTAGGTCAGGGCGCTTTGGTAGCAACTGCTTTAAGTAACCAAGCAAGAAGTCAATGTTCAAACTGCGCTCGTGAGCCTCATCAATGATGATTGTGTCGTAGGGCTCAAGGTTGCGGTGACGCTGCATTGCATTTAGCAAGATTCCATCGGTCATTACTTTAACCTTGGTGTCGGCACTGGAGGTATCGGTGAAGCGCACCTGAAAACCAACTAAGCCACCAAGCTCAACTTTTAGCTCCTCGGCAATGCGCTCGGCAACCGCACGCGCTGCAATGCGGCGAGGTTGGGTGTGGGCAATGCTGGTGCGGCCAAGCTCAAGGCACATCTTGGGAATCTGCGTGGTCTTACCAGAGCCCGTAGCACCGGCAATAACCACAACCTGGTTATCGCGGATGGCATCCAGAATCTCTTGCCGGCGTTGGCTAACCGGCAGATCGGCCGGATAGGTGATTTGCATTTAGTCCTGCGGCCAACCGCCCGGAGGGCCAATAAATAGCAAGGCCGAGAAGATGGCAACGATTACGGTTAGCAGCACAAGCGCCAACAACAGCGGGCGGTTGATGAACCAGCGGTAGAGCGAATCAAACCAGTTGTTGTCGCGGCTATCTTCCGATTTAGTTCTGCGCCACTGCCCAACTAGGCGGCCCTTGCGCTCTGCAGACATTTCAAACGGCGCTGTTGCAAACGGAATGATCGCCAGCGAAATTGCCAACACTGTTCGGCCAAAACCCCAACGGTTATTTACGCCAACCAGCGCGGCCGATACTCCGTAGCCAAGAAATACTGCACCGTGAATTCCACCGATAATGGTCAACACAATTTGTGGCGCCCCAAACAAAGCGCGATAAGCCAAACCACCAAGCAGCAGCGTCCAGGTAACACCCTCACTCAGCGCGAAAGATTTATAAAGACTGCGTGGTGAAGTAAAAATATTTTTGGCCATGATTCCCCCGAAATCAATTACTTAATGTTTGCGCGAATTTCATCAAGAACCTTCATGTTCTCGATGGTCCAAGAAACCGGGTGCTCGGCACATTCGGTCTTGCCAGCAAAAATTGCCGCGCTTACTGCCTGAATCATGTGCGCGTAACCGGCACCTTTAGTTTCAAATGAAACCAACTCACGAGTTGGTTCACCCTGATACACGTAAGTCAAAATCTCAAGCTCGCGTGAGTTCCAGAACTGACCCTTGAGTTCAACGGTCTTGTCTGAACCAATCACGCGGCCGCCAAACCCATAACGAGAATTCAGCGATGAAATTCCGTGACCAATCACACCATTTTCAAAAACGAAAGTTGTGTCTGCATGTGAATCTGCGCCATTGGCAAAACGGTTTCCAAAAGTAACCTGCTTGGCAATTGGTGATCCAGACATCCATCGGTTGAATGTTGTGGTGTAAACACCCTGATCCAAGGTTGTACCGCCACCTAGCTCGTGGTTGAACAATCGGTGTGAATTATCAAAAGGTACGTTCATGCCAAAGTTGGCCTCAATTGAAACTAGGGTTCCAATCTCACCGTTTTCAATCATTGCCTTTAGTGCATTGTGTAGCGGTAGGAACTTGGTCCACATTGCTTCCATCAAGAACAGGTTCTTACTCTTAGCAAGTTCATCAAGCGCAATTGCCTCAGCGGCATCCATTGTGAATGCCTTCTCGACCAGCACGTGCTTGCCAGCCTCTAGGGCCGCCTTGGCCTGAGCAAAGTGCTCTGAGTGAGGAGTGGCTACGTAAATGACATCAATTGCCTCGTCGGCTAGGGCCTGCTCAAAGGTAAGGCCCTTGGCCTCAATGTTGAACTCCTTTAGACGAGCCTCGGCCTTGGCCGGGTCGCGGGAAACAAGCGCATAGAGGTTTGTGCCGTCGGCAAGGCCAAAGTCGTTAAGAATCAGCTCAGCCATAAGGCCGGTGCCAACCATGGCCCAGTTCAATTTAGTCATGAACCAAGCCTAACCCCGTAAGGGGCTGGCTCATTTAGTGCAGGTGCTCGCGCTCTAGCGCTGCTCCCTCAACATCAACGTCAGGCAAAATGCGGTCCAGCCACTTTGGAATCCACCAGGTTGCCTTGCCAAAAATTGTCATTGCAGCTGGCACCAAAAGTAGGCGAACCAGGAACGCGTCAATCATCACGCCAACGGCCAATCCAAATCCAACCGGGCGAATCATAGATAGGTGTGAGAAAGCAAAGCCACCAAAAACGGTAACCATGATCAAGGCGGCAGCAATAACCACCGCACGGCTTAGCTTCATGCCGTAGTTGATTGCCGCATTGGTCTCTTTACCGTGGGTGTGAGCCTCGCGCATTCCAGAAACCAAGAAAAGCTGGTAGTCCATTGCCAAGCCAAACAAAATTCCAATTAGGAAGATTGGCAAGAAGCTAAGAATTGGGCCTGGGTTGTGAACTCCAAAGAGCTCGCCCAACCAGCCCCACTGGTAAACGGCAACTACAGAACCAAGGGTGGCAAAAACGGTAAGCAAGAAACCACCGGCAGCAATCAACGGAATAAGAATTGAGCGGAACACCAATACCAACAGCAACATTGAAAGCAGAATCACTGTGCCAAGGTAAAGCGGCAGAACATCGGCGATCTTCTTTGAAATGTCAATGTTGGTTGCGGTAAGACCAGTCACACCAAGCTCTGCGTTGTAATCAGACTTGAAGGTTGCATCCAGTGCGCGCAAGTCATGCACGAGCTTCTCGGTTTCAACACTCGAAGGCTCAACGCTTGAAACCACCTGGAACAACAAAATCTTGTTGTCATCAGAAACCGCAGCCGGCACAACCGCAGAAACGTTGTCTAGCGCAAAGAGCTTTGTTGCAACTTCTGCCTGCAACTTAGTTAGGTCATTTTCGGCAACCGGAGCCGGCATGGTTAGCACGGTTGGAATCTGGCTGTTGAAGCCTGGCCCAAAGGCATCGGTGGTAATCACGTACGCGCGGTAAGGAGATGAATCAACCGATTCCGCAGAGCCGTCAGGCAAACCAAGACGCATGCTGCTAAACGGCATTGCCGCAATCAATAACAAAATTATGGTTGCCAGAACGGTTAGCCATGGGTGGCGATTAGCCAGCACAACCTTGTCGGCAACAGCCGCAGCCTTCTTCTTGGTAGCAGGCTTCTTCTCGGCAAGAGCAGCGCGCTCCTTCTTAGAAAGAATGCGGTTACCAACCAGTGAAAGCGCAGCCGGTGTAGCGGTGATTGCAATAGCAACCGATACCGCAATGGCAAGGGAGCCCATTGAACCCATTAGGCCAATGAAGCCAATACCGGTTAGGTTCAACGCAGCAAGCGCAATGATCACTGTGATGCCGGCAAACAGCACGGCATTACCCGAGGTACCGGTAGCCAAACCAATTGATTCTCGTAGCTCAACGCCTGCCTTTAGTTGGCGACGGTGGCGGTTCAAAATAAATAGCGCGTAGTCAATACCCACGGCAAGACCAAGCATCACGCCAAGCACCGGAGTGGTTGAGTCCATGCTGATCACCGATGAAAGTGCAAGAGTTGTTGCTGCAGAAATACCAACACCAACCACGGCAAGAATCACAGGTAGACCAGCACCAATCAAAGTGCCAAGCATTACGAACAGCACAAGGGCGGCAATGCCAAGACCAACGATTTCACCCACGCCAAGAATTTCTGAAACAGATCTGGTTAGGTCATTTGAAAATTCAATGTTGATGCCAGGCAGGTTTGATTCCTTAAGTTTTTCAACTGCGGCATCGCGGGTAGTTTCTTCAACGTCCATTCCAGGAACATCAAACTGAATGGTTGCCAACGCAACGGTTTCATCAGCCGAAACAGTGCTGAAGTTTTTGCTTGCAGACATCAGTTGATCTGCGTAACCAAGTTCGGTTTTTCCGCTAACCAAATCCTCGGCGCCACTAACTAGCTTCAACTCGGCTGCAGCCAATTTTTCTTGACCCGCCACAATAATTGCGCGCTGCTTTTTGATTTCTGCAAAACCGCCGGCAATTTGTGCGCGGCCGGCAACCATTGCATCAATCTGAGCCTGGGGTGCGCCAGCGGCTTTTGCCTGAGCAATGCCCGCTTCAAGTTCTGCTGACTGATTCTTTAGCTTTGCTTCTGCGGCAACAAGTTTTTCCAGGCCATCGGCAAGCTTGGTTTTGTTGGCAGCAATTTCAAGTTTTCCGTCGGCAAGTTCTTTCTCACCGGTTGAAAGCTTCTCCCAGCCGTCGGCAACCTTGTCTCGGCTGGCCTGAATCTCGTCGGAAATTTCAAAAGGGTTAAGGGTCTGGGCAATTCCCGGCAGCAATTCAACTTCGGCGAGCGCTGCGCCAATTGCGGCCTTATCTGCACTGGTGAATTTAGTGCCGTCTGCCTTCTGAAAAATAACTTGGCCAGAACCGCGGCTTGCTACTTCAAAGTTTTTCTTTAGTTGGTCTACAACCACCTGAGACCGAACGCCGTCAATACTCATGCTCGATGAGAGGGTTCCACCAAGGGTCAGCGCGGCAGTGCCGGCAGCTCCCAAAACAAGCACCCAGGCAAGGAGCACAAACCATGCTTTGCGCGCAGAAAAATTGCCAAGACGGTAGAGCAGTGCTGCCATTGAGTTTTACTTCCTTAATTGCGGGGATTCCCGTCTCAGTCTCCAACCCTATCGGGGTGGCAAATCTTCCCAAAACCTGCGATATTGTTGGCTTATCCCCGGCGGCAAGAAAGAATCTGATGGCTGAATACACATTCCTAAAAGGTGACAAAAACTGGTGGCGTCAGGCAGTTATCTACCAGATTTACCCTCGCAGCTTTGCAGACGGCAATGGCGATGGCATTGGTGACCTAAAGGGAATCATCAGCCGTGTTCCTTACCTAAAGAGCTTAGGCATTGACGCAGTTTGGATGAGCCCGTTCTACCCTTCTGCACTTGCCGACGGCGGTTACGACGTTGACGACTACCGAAACATTGATCCGCGCATTGGAACCCTGGCCGAATTTGATCAGCTGGTTGAAGAGCTTCACAAAAATGGCATTCGCCTAATTGCCGACCTCGTGCCAAACCACTCTGGCGATCAGCACGAATGGTTCCAGGCTGCACTCAAGGCTGCACCTGGTTCTCCAGAGCGCAACCGATACATCTTTAGAGATGGTCTAGGCGAAAACGGTGAGATTCGCCCATCGGAGTTGGCAAGCCACTTTGGCCCAACCGCCTGGACCCGCATTACTGAGCCAGATGGCACTCCTGGTCAGTGGTACATGCACCTGTTTGCAAAAGAGCAGCCGGACTGGAACTGGGACAACCACGAAGTTCGCGATGACTTTTTGAAGACCCTTCGTTTCTGGAGCGACCGCGGCGTTGACGGTTACCGCGTTGACGTTGCCCACGCATTAGTGAAGGACCTAAAGAACGGTCACCTACCTGCGCGTCAGTCATTTGACGTGAAGGTCATGAAAGACGATGGCACCGACGACCTATTTGACCGCGACGAAGTCCACGAGATTTACGCGTCATGGCGCGAAGTGTTTAACGAATACGACCCACCGCGCATGGCAGTTGCCGAAGCTTGGGTGCACGCAAACCGCCGCCCGGCATATGCAAGCACCAAGGGTCTTGGTCAGAGTTTTAACTTTGATATGTTGGGTGCCGGCTGGAACCCAAAGAAGGTTCGCGAAATTGCCGACTACAACCTAACCGCTGCTAAAAAATCTGGCAGCAGCACAACCTGGGTTCTTTCAAATCACGACATCATTCGTCACGCAACACGTTTCTCACTTCCAAAGGTGAGTGACTTTGGTGCTTGGTACAAAGACAACCGCTTTGATCCAAAACTGAACGAGGAACTTGGTGTTGCTCGTGCGCGAGCGATGACAATGTTGCTTCTTGCTCTTCCTGGTTCAACATATCTTTACCAGGGTGAAGAGCTTGGCTTGCAAGAAGTTCTTGATGTTCCTGCAAAAGATATGCAGGACCCTCAGTTCTTTAGAAACCCAGACTTTGGTTTGAGCCGCGACGGTTGCCGTGTGCCACTGCCTTGGACTAAGACCGGTTCATCGTTTGGGTTTGGTAGCAATGGTTCGCACTTGCCTCAGCCTGCTTGGTATGGCAATTCATCGGTGGAATCTCAAGATGGCGTCAAGGGCTCAACACTTGAGCTATACCGCCAGTTGATTGCGCTTCGCAAGGAGCTACTGGCACCTGAGGAATACACCTGGATCAAACACTGGTTTGCGCCAAAGGTGCTGCACTTCAGCCGCCCTGGTGGCTGGCACAACCTAACCAACTTTGGTAGCAAGCCGGTCAAACTGCCTGCTGGCAAGGTTTTGGCCTCTTCTGCCCCACTGGTTGACGGCAAACTGCCGGCAAACGCCACCGTTTGGTTGAAGGTTACTGAGTCTGCAGATTCTGGCAGCGATGTGGTCATACTGGTCAGCTAAATTTGCGATATTGTTGACCCTAGGTCCGCGCAACGAAGCCTCGGCCAAATTCCCCTTCACCTATCTATAGGAATGAATCATGACTAAGGCAAATATCGGCGTTGTAGGACTTGCAGTAATGGGTTCAAACTTGGCCCGCAACCTAGCTAGCCGCGAGGGCAACACCGTTGCCGTTTACAACCGCTCATACGAGCGCACTGAGCTACTTATCAACGAGCACCCAGAGGCTGGCTTCATTGCGTCTGAGAGCATCGACGACTTTGTTGCTTCACTGGCTAAGCCACGTACCGCAATCATCATGGTTCAGGCGGGTAAGGGCACCGATGCCGTTATCTCGCAGCTGACCGAGCGCTTCGAGCCAGGCGACATCATCGTTGATGGCGGAAACGCATTGTTCACCGACACCATTCGTCGTGAAAAAGAAGTTTCAGCAAATGGCATCAATTTTGTTGGTGCAGGTATTTCAGGCGGTGAAGAGGGCGCGCTAAAGGGTCCATCAATCATGCCTGGTGGTTCAGCTGAGGCTTACAAAACTCTTGGCCCAATTCTTGCTTCAATCGCAGCCGTTGCCGAGGGCGAGCCATGTGTAACTCACGTAGGCACCGATGGCGCAGGTCACTTTGTGAAGATGATTCACAACGGTATTGAGTATGCAGACATGCAGTTGATTGCCGAGGCTTACGACATCTTGCGTCAGGCCGGTGGTTACTCACCAGCTGAGATCGCTGGAATTTTTGATGAGTGGAACAAGGGCGACCTTGAGTCATTCCTTATTGAAATCACCGCAGAAGTTTTGAAGCAGGTTGATGCCAAGACTGGCAAGCCACTGGTTGATGTAATTCTTGACCAGGCAGGATCTAAGGGAACCGGTGTTTGGACCGTTCAGACTGCACTGAACCTTGGCACTCCAGTTTCTGGAATTGCAGAAGCGGTATTCGCTCGTTCACTTTCATCACAGGCATCACAGCGCGCAGCTGTTGATGGTCTACCTGCAGATGCAACTACTTGGTCAATTTCCGACAAGGCTGCATTCGTTGAAGACGTGCGTCGTGCGCTTTACGCTTCAAAGCTTGTTGCTTACTCACAGGGCTTCGACGCTATTCGCGCGGGCGCTAAGGAATACGGTTGGAACATCAACCTAGGTGCAGTTTCAAAGATCTGGCGCGGTGGTTGCATCATTCGTGCACAGTTCCTAAACCGCATTGCCGACGCTTACGACAAGAACGCAAACCTTGAGTCACTTATTTTTGACCCATTCTTCAAGAAGGCAGTTGCAAACGCAGTAACTTCATGGCGCCAGGTTGTAGCTAACGCTTCGCTTGCCGGTATTCCAGTTCCTGCATTTGCATCTTCACTTTCTTACTACGACGGCCTACGTTCACCTCGTTTGTCAGCCGCCCTAGTTCAGGGTCAGCGTGACTTCTTTGGTGCTCACACCTACAAGCGCGTAGACCTAGAAGGCACCTTCCACACACTTTGGTCTGGTGACCGTTCAGAGGTTGAACAGGCTCCAAGCACCCACTAAAAGGCGTTGTAGGCTCGAATAATGAGCCAAACAAAGACGACCTCCTGGATCTACAAATACCTATTTATTGGGTTGATCTGGGGGTCGTCTTTTTATTTCGTCTCACTAGGGCTTCAAACCCTGCCGCCGGTTGGCATTGCCTTCTGGCGCACCGCAATTGGCGCCGTGACCCTTCTGGTTGTGCTGGTGGTGATGCGCATCAAGTTTCCGCGCGGGCTTAAGACCTGGGTTCTAATTTGGATTGCCGGCCTCTTCATGAGCGCAATCCCCGCAATCTTGTTTGGCTTTGCACAGCAGCACGTTTCAAGCGCGCTTGCGGCAATCATCAATTCTTCAACACCCATATTCACCGTGATTGCAATCATGATTGCGTTCCGTGCAGAGAAGCCAAAGCCTGAAGTTGTTGTTGGCTTGACCGTTGGTCTGGTTGGCGTTTTCATCGTGCTTGGAATTTGGAATGGTTTTGGCGATAACGATCCCTTGGCAATTGGAGCGCTAATTCTTGCGGTCACCTGCTACGGAATTGGTAGCCCATTTGTGCGTCGTTTCATTGAGCCGCTAAAGCTTCAACCAGAGGCCGCGGTATTTGGTCAGGTAACCACCAGCGCAATTACTTTGCTGCCTCTCTACGCAATGGGCACACTAACCATTGGTCCGCTAACCTCATCGGCATTCTGGGGAATGATGGCACTTGGTGTTCTTGGTACTGGGCTGGCCTACGTTTTGTATTACCAACTACTTGCAACCGTTGGCAGCGCAATTGCCTCTGCGGTCACTTACCTTTCACCAATTATTGGTGTTGGTCTTGGAGTGATTCTGCTTGGTGAAACAATCAGTTGGCACGAGCCGGTTGGTGCGGTAATTGTTTTGCTTGGTGCTGCAGTAGCACAGGGCCGAATTAAATTAGGTCGTAAAAAATAGTGTCACCAGCATCTCCTTCAAAACGCGGCCTCAACTCGGTTGACGTTGCAATTCTTGGAGCGGCCATGGTGTGGGGCGGCAGCTACCTAGCCTCGCGCGAGCTAACTCACTTTGCCAGCCTTTGGGGCATGATGGCGCTTCGCTTTACAATTGCCGGAGCAATCATTTTTGCAATCCGCGCTTTCAAGCCGGTTAAGTTCACCAAGATTGAAGTTCTTGCTTCGCTCGGAATCGCCGCAACCCTTGCCACGGTAATGACCGTTGAAACCACTGGTGTGTATTTAACTTCGGCCACCAACTCCGGGCTAATCATTTCGCTTTCCATTTTGTTTACGCCAATCATCGAAGGCTTGGTTTCCAAGTTTTGGATGCCGCGCATGTTTTACGTTTCGGCAGTCGGCGCAATTATCGGTGTTGGCATCTTGATTAGCGGAAATGGTTTTACTCAGCCAAACCTTGGTGATGCCCTCATGATTGTTGCCGCGATTCTACGCGCGGTGCACACGGTTTCGCAGGGCTTCTTTACGCACGGCAAGTTCACCAAGGGCCGTCCGGTTGACACCACAAACGTCACGATCATGCAGCTGGTTTTTGCCGGCCTGTTCTTTTTTGTGCTTGACCCAATCGGCACCGTAAACGCGGCAGTCACCTATGGTGCGCGCGAGTGGATTCTTATGGGAACCCTGGTGCTGTTCAGCACCGTCTACGGCTTCATCGTGATGCTGTGGGCCATTCGCAAGACCAGCGCCTCAAGAGTTGCCCTGCTGCAAGGCACCGAGCCTATTTGGGCGGTTGTGATTGCCGTGGTTATGGGCGGCGAGCTAATGAATGCAATTGGCTGGCTGGGTGGCGCAATTATCGTTGCCGCCTGTTACTGGGGTCTTGGAATTGAGAATCATGCTCGTGAAGCACGAAACTTTGCTACCAAAGCAAACTAAGGGTGGCGCAGCGGGCTTGCCGGCAAGCGCTCTTGAGCTTCCCACTTAATGTTGTAGCCAACCGACGAACTCATTAGATCCAAGAACGGCTTGGCATCAAAAACTTCTGGGCCAACCACGCCAGCTCCACGCCAAACTCCGGTTGCAATAAGTTCAAGTGCAATCAGCGGGTTGAAGGCAGTCTGCGCAACCACACACTGCGCCTCAATCGCAGCCATGGTCTCTGCGTTATCGGCAACGTTGTAAAGGTAGGTTGCACGGTCTTTACCGTCATTGTCTTTACCAGTAACCAATACACCGGCACAGGTCTTGCCCGTCATGCGCGGACCAATTGTTGCCGGGTCTGGCAGTACCGCTGCCACCATGTCGCGTGGCGATACATCTACCGGACCCTGCGCAGAACGCACGCGAGTTGGCTTGCTTGCATCAAGCCCTAGCGTGTGAAGTGTCTTCAACACCGATATAAATTCCGAACCAAGCCCGTACTTGAATGTGACGCGGTTTGCACGAATGGTACGAGGAAGCATGGTTACTTCTTCGTGCTCAACGTTCACACACTCAACGGCACCAATGCCCGCGGGGAATTCAAAAATCTCTGGCTCGCTAAACGGAGCGGTTGTGTACCAGCCCTTTGAGCGTTCGTAAATCAAAGGAGGGTTCAAGCACTCTTCAATGGTTGTCCAGATGGAGAATGACGGTGCAAAAATCTCGTTGCCGTTTTCGTCAAACACTGCAAGGTTTCCGCCGTCTTTGGTGCTTAGCTCATCAATCTCACTAAACAGGTAATCCTGTGCATAGCGAGCAAACACGTTTGAAAGACCAGGTTCAACACCCATTCCAACCAAGGCAAGTTTTCCGGCACGTTCCCACTGTTCGTGTAGTGCGTACTGTGCGTCTCCAAGTTTTATTCCTGGCAAATGGAATGGGTCGCTTTCGTGAGGCTCGGAAAGACTCATAGCCATGTCTAGATAGTTAACACCAGCTGTGAATGCTCCAGAGAAAACAGTTGGCAAGAATTTTGGCTCAACGGCGTTAACTACAAAATCAATATTGTGCACTCGGCACATTTCGGTAATGTTTGCGGCGCTTGAGGCATCAATCTTGGCGGCTAAAAACTTTGCCGAAACATCGCGGCCGTGGCGGCTCTCAATCCATTGCACCGTGCGTTCTGCGCGAGTTAGGTCGTAGTCAGAGACCACGATTAGTTCATAAAAGTTACGGGTAGCTGCGATTTTGGCAATTGCATCACCAACACCACCAGCGCCAACGAGCAAGATACGCATCGTTAATTCCTAAATTAGAAGTTTGTCCCTGGGGCAAATCGGGAGCACCTCAATAGCCTACCTAGCGAATGGTGATATCCGCATTTTCATCGAGCACCCAGTCAATTACGCCCTGCCAGTGCCCCCAGCCATCGCCCTTGCTAAAGTGCTGGGCACCTTCGACCACAATTGCGCTCACACCAAGGGGTTCACCAAAGGTTTCTTGAATCCCATTTGGCGACCATTGATCTTCATCACTTCCAACGATTGTTAGGCTTTTGGTTGCCGCGTGAAGAGCCGTCTTGGTTGATTCCTTAGCAAGGTTTACGTTTAGCCCCTTTATCTCTCCAAGCAGAGCCGGGTCGGCTGGGGCCACAAAAAGCAGACGATCTACCGGCTTGGTAATTTTGCATTCTACTGCGGCGTGAATGAAATTTATGCAACCAAGGCTGTGGGCAACGACAATGGTCTCGCCGTCGCCAGCCTCTTCGAGCAATTCAAGCTCACTCAAGAGCAGTTCTTGCCAGTCTTCGAGTGTTGGGTTATCGGTGCTAGGAAACTGCGGATACAAAACCTGGTGGCCACTCTTACGAAGCTCGGAAGCAAGAATTCGGTGCCAGCCACCTTCAGGGCGGCGGTTAGTCCAACCGTGCAAAATCAGCACGCGAGCAGGTTTGGTGTTTGCCATAAACCTAGAATAGGTCGTCGGCTAGCACGTTACCTTTCTTTACACCGTGCGCGATGCCCCAAACCGATGACCCAATTGGGGTAGTCCACTTTGACAATAAATCAAACTCATCCAGACGTTTTTGCACCGGTATATATTGCTCAGCAGGATTTTTCTGATAGGCGGTCCATAGCAAACCAACATCTGGGGTGCCGTCGGTTGCGGTGCCAACCTCATAGTTGAAAGGTCTTCTAAAAAAGCGTTCTTTTGGATTCGTAGGTGAGGCGCGGCGAACGTGAGAGAAATTTGGAATAACTTTAAGGCCGCGTTCGTCAACGGCATTTAGATCTAGTGGATCGGTTTCGTGCTTGGAGCCAAGTGGTGCACCCGAATCAAGGTGACGTCCAATCACCTGCTCTTTATCGGTTCGGCCAAGCTTGTCCCAGGTGTTTAGCTTCATTGCAATTCGACGAAGCACCAAAATAGTTCCGCCACGAATCCACTCAGGACCATCTTCTATCCAAACTAAGTTGGCAAAATCATCGGTGCCGAATTGTGGGTTGTCTGTACCGTCCAACTGTCCCATGAGGTTGCGCTGGCGAACACCGCTTGGCACAACACCCTGAGCATTTGAGAAACCATGCTGGGTCCAGCGCACCGAGGCAAATGCCATGCTGTCTGAAATAAGACTTCGCACTGCGTGCGAGAGCACTATAGGGTCATCAGCCGATACGTGCAGCAATACATCACCGCCGCTGAACTCTTCACGTAGTGCATCAACCTTGAATGCAGGCAGCTCGCTTAGGGAACCCGGTTGTTGAGATTCCAGCCCTAGCTTCTTAAAAAGGCTTGGACCAAAGCCAACTGTTACGGTTAGTCGCGCAGGACCAAGAGCCAACTGTGGCTGTGCATCGGCAAGGATGGCTTGACCTGAGGCTAGTCGCGCGATGTCATCGGTCAGAATTTTCATCCAGCGCTTCATGGCGCTTCGATCGGTATCTGTGTGAATATCTAGAGATACAAAGTTGGTGAAAGTTTGAAGTTCCAACTCAATGCCGTTTTGATGGATTCCATGGAATTTCTCACTCCGTTTTAGTACTGCGGTTTGGGCGGCAACTTCGGCAGCACTAGCAACTTGTTGACCTGCCACCAAAGCACCCGCTGAAGCACCAACGAGGGCCCCAACCGATGCGGATGCACCGGCTAGAAACCCTCGTCGTGTGAAGTTTGTCATTGAAGCAATTTTACTTCTTTGGTTCGTACTTCTCGTCTCCAGATAGAGATGCCTTGGCTGGCCAAGTGAAGGTCTGGTCGTCGTAGCCATCAAAGTCCAAAGTAAGGGTCACTTCGTCACCTTCAAGGATTGCTTCTTTGAGGCCCATGAGCATTACGTGCAAGCCGCCTGGCTCTAGGGTCACGCTTTCGCCTGCCTTAATCAAGATGCCACCTTCTTTGGCCTGCATCTTCATTTCGCCATCCATCATGATTACTTCGTGAACCTCAACCATGCTTGCAATCTCTGCAGAACCACCGACTAGAGTCACGTCGTGGTCAGTGTGGTTTTCGATAGTTGCAAACGCACCGGTCATGCCGTCTACGTGGTCACTGTACTCAGATACGCGAACCCAGCCATCGCTGAAATGTAATTCGTCGTGCCCATCAACCGAGCCACTGGTGCAGCCGGTCAAGGTGGTTGAAATAAGGGTCAAGGCGCTTAGCGCCACAAGTGCTTTCTTAATCATGGCTCTATTCTACAGTTCGTAGAACTAATTGCAAATATATAGCGATATTGTGAAGAAAAACTCCCCCGAGCCGAAGCCCGAGGGAGTTTTTTGTAGCTTAGAAAAGCAGATTACTTAAGGGTAACCTTTGCGCCAGCGCCCTCTAGAGCAGCCTTTGCCTTCTCAGCAGCGTCCTTGTTTGCGCCCTCTAGAACGGTTGCAGGTGCACCGTCAACTAGAGCCTTTGCTTCGCCTAGACCTAGGTTGGTCAATGCGCGTACTTCCTTGATAACTGCGATCTTCTGGTCACCAGCTGATTCAAGAACTACATCGAATGAGTCCTTCTCTTCAGCAGCAGCAGCGCCGCCAGCAGCAGGTGCTGCAGCAACTGCAACAGGTGCAGCAGCAGTAACTTCGAATACTTCTTCGAAAGTCTTAACGAACTCTGAAAGCTCGATTAGTGATAGTTCCTTGAATGCATCGATTAGCTGCTCAGTTGTCAACTTTGCCATGATGTTTCTCCTTGTTTTTTAAGTGTTGATAAAGCTTGTGGTTTAGGCGGCTAGCTTGGCGCGTAGTGCGTCGATGACGCGTACTGCCTGTGATAGCGGAGCCTGAGTAACAGCAGCTGCTCGAGACAGTGGCGCCTTGAATAGTCCAGCTGCCTTTGACAGTAGAACTTCACGAGACTCAAGATCTGCAAGCTTTTGCACCTCTGCAGCAGTAACAGCAACGCCATCGAAGACACCGCTCTTTACAACTAGTAGAGGATTTGCCTTGGCAAAGTCACGCAAAGCTTTTGCCACGTTGACAGCGTCACCGTGTGCGAAAGCGAGAGCGGTTGGTCCGAACAACTGGCCGTCAAATGCGGTTACTCCAGCGTTCTTTGCAGCGATCTCAATAAGAGTGTTCTTTGCTACGGCGTAGGTTGCGTCTGCACTGATGTTGCGACGAAGCTCCTTGAGCTGTGCAACGGTGAGACCGCGGTACTCGGTTAGAAAGACGGCGTTTGAGTTCTGGAATAGACCAGTTAGCTCAGCTACCTTCTCGACCTTGTTCGCCATGGCGCTCCTTGATTGTTTGTGTCGGTAGCCCCGGGAAATAAAAAATGCTCCATGCAGACGCATAGAGCAGTACGAAAATCAGTGACAACACTGATGAAAGTGACTTCTAAATACACCTGCGTGGGTTGACACTTTCGTATCCTTCGTTGCTTCAGAAATCTGAGGCAAAACCGACGGTCTTTGGCTTCCCCCAGTCTAAACCAGGCCGGGGCTGGGATGCAACCCCCGATATAGTGAAAACCCCACCGGAACTAACCGGTGGGGCCCTCCAAACTATTTAGTTCGAGTACTTCTTGGCGCGAGGACGACCCTCACCCTTTGGCTTGTCTGCCCAGCGACCCTTGCCAGAGCCACCGTAGTTTCCGCGGCCTCCGCCACGATTACCTGAATCCCCGCTGTCGCGACGATTCCCCGAACGGCCTGAACCGCCACGGCCACCTTCACGAGATGAACCACCGCGGCTGTCGCCGAAGTCCAAAGACTCAGGGGCAGGAATTGGTGCAATTGGACCAGCAAGCTCAACTAGCAATTCGCTAGCTGGGCGAACCTCAGAGAAGATTCCGTCACGCTCTGCGCGACGAAGTAGGTCTTCCATACGACGGCGACGGCTGCGAGGAATCAGAGTAATAACTGTTCCCTCTGCGTTCGCACGACCGGTACGACCTGATCGGTGTAGGTAGGTCTTGTATTCCTCAGGTGGGTCAACCTGAATAACGAAAGCCACGTCATCAACGTGAATACCGCGAGCAGCAACGTCAGTTGCAACTAGCACGCGGCAGCCGCCCTTGGTGAAACGCTCAAGGTTACGGTTTCGCTGGTTCTGGTTTAGGTCACCGTGAAGACGTGCCGCAGGAACACCGGCTGCAGTCAAGCTCTCGCTTAGACGCTCGGCGGTCATCTTGGTACGAGTAAAGATGATTGATTTTCCGTGGCCCTGAACTAGACGAAGAAGAACCTGTGAACGGTCTTCTGGGTCAACAGTCATTACACGGTGAATGATGTTTGCAGTGTCGTTCTCTTCGTTTGGCACTTCGTAAACGTAAGGGTCAGGAAGGAATTCCTTAACCAGTGCGTCAACTTCGCGGTCAAGAGTTGCAGAGAACAAAAGCTTCTGGCTGTCGCCGGCTGCACGCATGATGCGACGCACGCCTTCGATGAAGCCAAGGTCACACATGTGGTCAGCTTCGTCAACAACAAGAGTCTCAACTTCTGAAAGATCAATGATGCGCTGTGACATCAGGTCTTCTAGACGACCCGGAGTCGCAACAACAATGTCAACACCGCGGCTCATTGCGTTCTCTTGCTTGCGCTGAGGAACACCACCGTAGATACAAGTTGTGTAGAAACCAACTGCGCGGGCAATACCGTTTACAGTGCGGTCAATCTGGTCTGCAAGCTCACGAGTTGGAGCAAGAATAAGCGCACGTGGCTTACCTGGCTTGCGAGGTACTGAACCAGCTGCAACCAACTTCATTACAAGAGGCACGGTAAACGCAATGGTCTTACCTGAACCAGTCTTACCGCGACCAAGAACGTCGCGACCAGAAATAGCTGCAGGAATTGTGCTTGCCTGAATTGGGAACGGAGTCTCTGCACCCATGCCAGTTAGAGCAGCGATGATGCGAGGGTGTAGGTTCATCTCATCAAAAGTGTTTGAGGTGATTGCCTCTGAAGCCTCAACTGCATCTAGACGCTCAAGAACCTTGTCTTCGAAGAAAGCCTTCTTGTTTGGGTTTGAGTCGCGTGCGCCGCGGAAAGTTGATTCGCGTGAATCATCGCGTGCTGCACGGTCTGGACGGTTTGGGTTGCGCTCCTCGCGACCACGATCTTCTGACCAACCGCGCTTTGCGGTGCGGTCTTCAAAACGTGATGAATCTGACTTGCCGTATGAAGGACGCTCTGCGCGGTTGCGGTCGCCGAAGCCACCACCAAAACCACCACGCGCTGGTCGATCTTCGCGGTTACCAAAAGTACGAGGCTGACGCTCATCGTCACGACGAGGTGCGCGGTCATCTCGACCACGACCGAATGACGGACGTGAGTCACGGTCACCGTAAGACGGACGCTCTGAGCGACCCGCGTTGTCACGGTTGCCATAAGACGGACGATCTGAGTTGTATGCCGGACGACCATCGCGAGCTGCGCGGTCATCTGAGTTGTAGCGAGGCTTGCGGGCTGCTGCACCGGTACCCTCGTTGCCACGTGGAGTCCAATCGCGACCGCGGTCTTCGCGGCCACCATTCATCTCGCGGCTGTTGCGGCCACCGGCAGCAGACCCTGGGCGGCCATAAGCCGGACGGTCTCCGCCGCGTGCTCCGCGGTCATCGCGGTTGCCGTATGAAGGGCGTGAATCGCGGTCACCATATGATGGACGCTCTGAACGACCGCCACGGTCTTCGCGAGGCGCGCGGTCATCGCGGTTGCCATAAGCCGGGCGACCTGAGTCACCATAAGTCTTTGGAGCTCGCTCTTCGAAGAACGCACCCTTTGCACGTGGCTTGCGAGGTGCATCTGCACCAGCCGCACGAAACTCTGAGCGACCGCCGCGACCATCTTCGCGTGGTTTGAAGTTTGATGTTGATGCTGCACGTCCGCGGCCGGTTGGAACCTTGCCGTTACGTGAAGCTGAAGCACCCTTGCCCGGGCGCGCGTTTGATTTGCCAAAAGTTGGCATAATTTTTCCTCATTCAATTGTGTGGTTCTGCGGGGAGTAGCCGCTGTGAACCGGTGGGCTAGTCGAACAGCTGCTAAACCCACACACAAGAAAAACTCTGCATAACGGCAGATCTTATTTAGAGGAAAAGACTGGTACACCTTCAGGGGTGGCACTTCTGTGGCCACTTGAAACAAGTGATGTACTGCAAACGACTACTGTCACATTTCTGTAACGCTTAAAGCCTAACTTGGCAGGCCTGATTTGGCTAGACCCAATTTCACACCGATACCCAACCAGCGCTAAATAGCGATTGCGGCCCCAAGCACGGTGAATCCACCGCGGTTTTCTAGCTGCCAAGTGAAGGCAACCTCATCCAGGATGCTTGAGCCATAACCGGCTTCAATTGCCGCTGGCAGTGGCTGGCCATCGTTTGACACAGTGATTCCAAGCAAATGTGGGCCGGTCATCTCAACGGAAATCACAATGTGCTCTGCCTTGCCGTGCTTCACAGCATTGCTCACTGCCTCGCGTACCACCTCGGCAGCACAGGCAGAGGCCACCGGGTTACCCTCAATCTGGGCCGCAATATCTGGTGTGATCTGAGGCAACTGAACCTCAACTGCACCTTCCCAAACTTCGCGAATCTGATTCAAAACTTCGGCAAATGTTTCGGCACCATCCGCTGATTCCAGTTTGCCAATGGCCGCTTCAATGTCACTCTGCACCGAGTCAATCTCATCCTGAGATGGCGAATCAATTTTAGCCAAGCGAATTGCTGATGCATAAAGTGCTGCCTGCACTGATCCATGCAGGATAGATGCAATACGTCTTCGGTTGAGCCAAACCTCTTGGCGAAGCTGTGAGTTAAGAATTGCAAGGTCTGATACCACCTGTGTCATTTCGCTTTCGGCATCTCGACGTTGCGTACGAAGGAACTGCATGTAAAAAACAACAAGAGTAATTAGTACCTGCGAAAGAATGAACTGGTAAAAAACTGCATCATGGAATTTGAACCCCGCCACCTGCAAAGCAATTCTGGTGGTGAACCCAGTTGCTACTGCTGCCCCCAACGAGACTAAAAGCGCAACTAGAAATGGCACCCATACTCTATCCAGCAATTTTTGAATTACTTTGTACGTGGCGTAAATGACAATCAAACTAATAAAACTCGCCAGCTGCGGTGCCTGTGGAAATGAAATCCAATTAGAAACGATCGCAATTGAAGCTGTTGCAAATATTGCTAATTCAGGAACAATCATTGCTCCGGCCGAGAGTCTTGATGGAAACTTGCTCTTTGAGTAGACCACCGATGCACGACGTGAAATTGTTTCCACCTCTGTATCTACTTTTGAGCCCTTGCCGATGTCATGGCTGAGAGGTCGCACAACTGTATCCACCACATCGCGCAACTTCATAGAGATAGAACTAGGTGAATTCTGAAGCTCGCTATTAACTTGCTCTACCGCAGGAGCCAACACTGTTTGCACTCGTTTAAGCAAATCAGCTCGCTGCAAACGAATGCGCTCACGAATTCCTCCTCGCAACTCATCTAGCTCTGCCTTCTCAGCTTCTAGTTCGGCAAGCGTATTTTCATGTCGTAATCTAGACGAATTAAAAATAGCCAACATTGAAATGGCGCCGTAAACAAAAAGCGGTCCGCCCAGCAATCGGTACCAGAGTTCGGCATCGGGCATAATGCCAAGCCACGAACCAGAAATAAAGATTGATGCACCTCTAGCCGCACCGGCAAGAAAGTAAGCGATTGAAGTCAATAAACGCTTGGGCTCTCGGCCCGCAGTCTCCGGTAAAAGTGTGGCTCTAAATGCCAGTAGCACTACAAGCGTTGCAATGTAGCCAACTGAGGCAACCACAACCCACTCGATGAAACTTCCGCGAATTCGAGTTGGGCTAGAAGCCAAAAAAAGTATGAAAGAAACCGCACCAAATTGAAGCAGCACTCGGTTACTTAGGGCCACCGGCCCGGCGGCGTTATTAATCGCCTCGCGCAAACTTGTTTTTGGAGTTGTGAATTTCTCGGACATTATGCGTCTGAAAGTGATTTACCCGAGGCTCGCAAATATGTCGATGCTGCCTCTACTCGCGCATTTCCCTCTGCCTGCACGTCAATATCAAGTGCCTGAAAAATTCGACTAACAATTCCCTCAACCGCGCGAACAGTAGTGCCGCGTTTATCCGCAATCTGCGAATTTGTGTATCCCATTGCCAGTAATTGCAGAACTGAGATCTGCTTTTTAGAAAGACTGGCAAGTGGTCTATTCGCGTCAAGGTCGTGGCGCTGACCTAGCTCCACTGAATCGTGCAGCACCGCCTCTAGTGCGTGTATTAACTCATTTGAGTCAACAAGCTGTGACTTACGCAGATAAGACACATTGCTTGGCAGGTCTTTGGTATCCCGACCAGCAAATCTGGAATCTGGGAGATTGGTTAGAAATACAATGCCAACATCAGGTGCTGTTTTGTGCAGAGATTCAGCAAAATCAAAACCATTTGGACCAGGACCAAGCTCAACATCTAAAACTACGGCATCCGGATCGTGAGCCTTAAATGCTCGGGCAGCGTCGGCTGCATTTGCGGCCGTAGTTACATCAAAATCATTGGACTCTAGAGTTTTGGCAATTAGATCTCGTAGAAGGGCATCATCTTCTACTACTACTACGTGACGGCGAAACATTTTAAATTAGACCGCGCTTTGAAAGTGCAGCGCGCAAATCTGCATCGCTTGGTTCAACCATGAACTCGCCGTCTTTAAACTGAACCACCGGAATGTTCTTACGTCCGGCAATTGACTCTGCCTCTGCAGCTAGCTCTGCACTCTGCTCAACGTCTTTCATGTCGTACTCAACACCTAGGGTGTTTAGCAGTGACTTTGAGCGGCGGCAATCGCTGCACCAGTCGGCACCGTAAAAAGTAACTTCAGCCATGGTCTTTATCTTTCTACTAACGCAGTCGCGCCTTGTCGGGAATTAACAAGGTCTCTCCGTCAAATGTAATACCTGTTAAGTCCTTGACCACAATGTCTGCCGCTGACTCCAGAGCCTTAGCGCTCACACCAATCACAAGGCCAACCCCAGCTTCAATGCCCGCCTCTACCCCAGCGATGGCATCTTCAAAAACAACGCAATCCGCTGGATCAAAACCTAAGCGCTCGGCACCCAGTAAATAAGGGTCAGGGAACGGTTTACCTTTTTTCACATCGTCACCGGTCACCAATTTTGCGGGTATCGGCAACCCAGCAGCAGCCAAGCGAGCCTTACCCAGGTTGGAATTTGCAGATGTGCAAACTGTCCAGACGCCGGCTTTTAAAGAGGTAAGCAATTCAACAGCTCCAGGCAATGCCTGGGTTAAATGCGCGGTGGCTTGTTCAAGTTCATTGATGCGGTTATTGGCAGCTTCAAAAAGGTCGGCTTCAACTAACGCGCGAACTTTATCTTCGGCACGAACGCCAGCGTTTTCTGGGGTGTCCCAAAAGAAATCCGGTGCGTACTCTTTTGCCCACTGCTGCCACCCCTGTCGCGCTGCCTCGTGTGAGTCAACTAAAACGCCATCGTTGTCAAAAAGCAAACCCGATGCAAAAAACTTCAACTATCTAGCCTTTACTGGCGATGCGGCTTCTTTGTTGCGCTCGGTTATGGTGATGTAGATTCCAACAATAGCCAGAAGTAACAAAACCTTGGCCGGAGCTAGATCTTCAATCAACCAGCGCCAACTTGGTGCAGTGACACTTGAAACCGAGTTGCATTGAATTCCTTTGCAATCAATTGGCGGAGTGCTCCAAGTTTGCAACTTTCCGATAGATTCGGAGCCAAAAACAAAAGCCATAATAGTTACCGTTGCACCAAAAATAATAGATAAAACAAAGTTCAAGTTTGAAGCGCCGGCAGTAAGAGCGGTTCGCGGTTTAGCAGGTTCCGGCTTAGCGGCGCGGGCCTTGTTGGCAAATCGGGTTCCAAACACAACTCCGCTTGCCACTATCGCGATAATGAATACCCAGATCCAAACCTGAAGGTTTGTTCGGGTGACGTCATAGACGCCAAGTCCAAAAATGATTGCAACCGCTGTCGCCAAAATTGGAATTGCGTAGCCAAGCCCCAAAGCCTTCTGAGCTTCGCTCATCTTTGCCTTTGTGCCATCGGAGTTCTTTTCTACATCGTGATTAAAGACGAATGCGGCAAGTAGAACATAAACCACTAAGCCTGTTGCCAAAAGAATAGGTACATAAACGTTAAGGAGTCGGAGCAGAGCGTTCTCGTCGCGACCCGAATAAGTGTTGAACGCACCTAGAAAATTTCCGATTGCAAAGATTGCGCCAGCCGCCAAACCAACTACGACTCCAAGGTTGGTAAATCTCAACGCGGCACGGCTCAGCTTGTGACCGTCACCAAGTTCCTGCCTAGACCTTTGTGCAAGTTTTTTGCCTAAAAGAGACGCAACAGAGACAGAAGCAATGCCCAGTAGGAACAAATAGGGAGCCACCCGGACAAGCTCTTCAGGAAAAGTAGCTACGCCAGCAGCGTTATAAATGGGCTGAGGTACGTATAGGTTAGCTAGAGCCGCGCCCATAAATGCCAGCCAAGCAACAAGTAGACCTAACAGAGGTAATGCAACTGCCTTTTTGGCTAAAGAAATTCTGTTCATAGTTCCAGCCTATCCCTCTAAACTTTTGCCATGATCCTTGTAATTGGCGAAGCCCTTATTGACCTAATTGAAAACCGATACCAAACCGGTTCCTTCAATGCCATAGTTGGTGGCGCCAATGCCAACGTGTCTATTGCGCTGGCCCGCCGCGGCACCAAGCAGCAGTTTCTTGCTCGTCTTTCAAGTGACGGCTTTGGCAAACTCATTCGCGAAAAACTTGAGGCAAACCACGTTGGCCTTGACTACGCAATTGACGCCAAGGAGCAAACGACTCTTGCCGTGGTTTCAATGAACTCAAGTGGCGTACCCTCTTACTCCTTTTATGTAAACGGCACCGCTGACTGGGGTTGGACTCCTCAAGAACTACCCACCGATGCAGATCTTGAAAACATGCACGCAACCGCAATTCAATTTGGGTGCCTAACCATGGCAATGGGTCCTGGAAACCTTGTGATCGAAGACTGGGCTCGCGAACACTTTAAGCAAAAGTCTGTGACTATAAGCCACGACATCAACATGCGCCCGGCACTTGGTTTTGAGCGTAACCACGAGCGCCTACGCGTTGAACGCATCAACGATATTTCTCACATCATTAAGGCCTCCGACGAAGACATCCACTGGCTCTACGACATGGCCGAGGGTGAAGACGTAGACAAGGTTGTTTGGAAGTGGATCGGCGACAGTGGTCGTCACGTATTTATTACTCGCGGTGGCGACGGGGTATCTGTTTATCGTTTGGCTGCCGACGGCAGCAAGGTGCGCCTAGATGTGCCATCGCGCAAGATCAATGTGGTCGACACAGTTGGTGCCGGCGATACTTTCTGCGCAAACCTATTGGGTCAGCTATCTGATGTTGATGCACTTGGCACTGACCCGTTTGATCGTCTACAAAACCTCAGCGAAGAAGTTCTGCGCGAGTTTGTTTGGACAGCGGGAATCGCGGCATCAATCACTTGCGAACGAGCAGGGGCTGAGCCACCAACCAAGGCAGATCTAGAAGCGGTGCTGGCTACTCTTTAGGAAGAACTTTTAGAGTCTTCAAAGTTGGGTCGGCAACAAAAGCAATTCGCACGCCCATGTCACGCGCTTTAAATAACGCACTCAGTGCTGCCTCGGTAATTCGCTCCCCCGGTGAAAGCACCGGAACACCTGGTGGGTAAGGGCAAATCATTTCGGCAGATACTCGGCCGACTGCATCCTTTGAATCAACCACTTCGTAGTCACTAAAGAATGCCTCGCGCGGAGTAACCACAACTTCTGGCTCAATCGAGAACGCAGGCAAGATTTCAATCGGACGAGGCTCTGCCTTGTGTGCTTCAACTGAGGCAATGATCTTCTTCACAAGATCGATGATGCGGTCCGGTGTATCGGCAAAGGTGATCATTGGAATAATCAGGTCGCGGTTTGCCATCTCAACGTCAATGTTTGCCGCAAGCAAGTCTGCCTCAACCTTGGTGCCATCTGCACCGCAGCTGGAAAGCAAAATCACAAGCTTCAACGGGTCAATGTATTCGCCATCAATCACGTCAATGCCCGCGGCAACCAGCGCAGCACGACCGCGCTCGGTGGCCTCAATAACCGGACCAATCAGTTCTTCACCGTGACGCTCTAGCAAGGCACGCGCGGCATCAATCGATGCCAAGATGCGGCCAGACATAGAAGTTGTTTGAGTTGAATCAAACATCTTGTTGAAACGTGCAAGGTCAACGTATTCATCGCGTACCAAAACAAAAGATGCCTGCGAGTAGGAAGGCAAGGTCTTGTGCGCCGAGGTAACCACAATGTCTGCACCTTCGGCGATTGGGTGGTTTGGTAGCTCCGAGTGGAACCCGTAGTGCGCCGCCCAAGCCGCATCAACTACCAGCGGAATTCCGGCATCGTGACAAACCTTTGAAAGGCGCGGAATGTTTGACATGGTGCCAACATAAGAAGGCTCACCAATCAAAACCGCTTTTGCATCGGGGTTAGCCGCAATGGTCTCAGCCAAGCGAGTTGAAGGTAGGTATTCAGGCAGTCCGGTTGCCGGGTTAATTTCTGGGCGAATCCAAACTGGAATCACGCCGGCATAAACCAAGCCAACCAAAACTGATTTGTGAAGTGTGCGAGAAACAATCACCTTGTCGCCGGGTGAGGCAACGGCCATCACGGCTGCGTGATTTGAACCCGATGATCCGTTTACTCCAAAACGGCAAAGCTCTGCGCCCCAAAGTTTGGCGGCAAGTGCCTCAGCTTCAAGAATGAGCGAGGGAGAAATTCTGTGGGGATGGTTTCCAGGTAGTACCGGAATGTCGCCATCAACGATGGCACCGGTTAGGTCGGTGCGGCCCTTGTGTCCAGGAATCTGAAATGGTGACCTGTCGGTTTCCATGTCTCTTATCCATGCGTCTAGCAGGGGTGCGCTTGTGCGCAAACCCATTGGGTCTTTCGTATCAAGTAGTGTGGCTGCGCCAAATGCGTGCTGAGGCAATATCCCGCCTTTCGGTTTATTCGGCTTTTAGCCTAGTGAGATTTACACCGATGACAAAGGGACCAAGTCTTTCGACTTGATCCCCTCATCGGAAATTTATTTCGAAGGTTTAGAACTCAACCTTGGTCACGTTGGTGTCTAGCAAGATACCAGGACCGAATGTGGTTGAAAGTGCACCCTTGATTAGGTAACGACCCTTTGAAGACGATGGCTTCAAACGAAGGATCTCATCCATTGCAGTAGCAAGGTTGTCACCCAGCTGCTCCTTGGTGAAAGATGCCTTACCAATGATGAAGTGAAGGTTTGACTGCTTGTCAATGCGGAACTCAATACGTCCACCCTTGATGTCGTTTACAGCCTTCGCAACGTCTGGAGTTACGGTTCCGGTCTTTGGGTTTGGCATTAGGTTACGAGGACCTAGAACCTTACCAAGACGACCAACCTTACCCATTAGTTCTGGGGTTGATACTGCTGAGTCGAAGTCTGTCCAACCTGCAGCTACCTTTTCGATAAGTTCGTCTCCGCCAACTTCGTCAGCGCCAGCAGCCTTAGCTGCATCTGCTGCAGCACCGGTTGCGAAAACGATAACGCGAGCAGTCTTACCAGTTCCGTGTGGAAGTGAAACAGTTCCACGGATCATCTGATCTGCCTTGCGAGGGTCAACACCGAGCTTGAATGCAGCCTCGATGGTTGAGTCGAACTTCTTTGAACCAGTCTCGCGAATGATCGCTACTGCTTCAGCTGGAGTGTATAGCTTGCCTTCTTCGATAAGTTTGGCGGCTGCTATGTAAGCCTTTGAGCGCTTTGCCATGCTGTTATTCCTTTTCTAATTGGTCACAGTTGTGGTCAACGTACCGCGCACGGTACTCCCACGACTTAGTGGATGAGGTTTATTAAGCCTCGGTGGTGATTCCCATTGAGCGCGCAGTACCAGCGATGATCTTTGCAGCTGCATCAACATCGTTAGCGTTTAGGTCTGCCATCTTCTGCTCGGCAATCTTGTAAAGCGCGTCCTTTGACAAGGTTGCAACCTTCACGGTGTGAGGAGTTGCTGAACCCTTTGCTACGCCAGCTGCCTTCTTGATTAGCTCAGCTGCTGGTGGAGTCTTTAGAACGAATGTGAATGAACGGTCTTCGTAAACAGTAATTTCTACTGGGATTACGTTGCCCTTCTGGTCTGCAGTTGCGTTGTTGTACGCGGTGCAGAACTCCATAATGTTCACACCGTGCTGACCTAGTGCAGGACCAATCGGTGGAGCTGGGTTAGCAGCGCCCGCCTGGATCTGCAGCTTGATCATTCCGGTGATCTTTTTGCTCGGTGCCATTTGATTTTTCCTTTTGTTTGTTTGGAAACTTTTTAAAAACTATTTAGTTCAGTGCGCCAACCTGCTCGAAGCCAAGCTCCACAGGAGTCTCGCGCTCGAACAGAGAAACAAGAACAGTAAGCTTGCCGCTTTCTGGCTTGATTTCTGAAATGGTTCCAGGAAGACCAGCGAATGATCCGTCCTTGATCATGATGCTCTCGCCAACCTTGAAATCGATGTTGACTGGAACAGACTTTGCCTTGCCCTTTACGGCAACGCCGCCCTTTACGGCAGCCTTTGCAGCAGCCTCTTCAGGAAGTACGTATAGAGACTTCAGCATGTTGAATGCCTCGTCTGCGCGCAGTGGAGTTGGGTTCTGTGAGTTACCAACGAAACCGGTAACCGCTGGAGTGTGACGAACAAGTGACCATGACTCTTCGTTCATTTCCATGCGAATCAAAACGTAACCAGGAATGCGAACCTTGGTAACCAACTTGCGCTGGCCGTTCTTGATCTCGATTGAATCTTCCATTGGAACTTCAATCTGGAAGATGTCGTCTCCACCTTCGATTGCAAGCTTGCGGTTTTCGATGTTCTGCTTAACGCGCTTCTCGTAACCTGCGTATGAGTGAATTACGTACCACTTGCCAGGCTGGCGACGAAGCTCTGCCTTGAACTCGCGGTAAGGGTCGTCTGAGCCGCCTTCGTTAACTTCTGCGTCAACTTCTGCAGCTTCTTCTTTTGCCTCAGCGATAGCTTCTTCAACTTCTAGATCCTGCTCAAGTTCAGCCGCAGCGTCTTGGGCTAGGTCTGCAAGGTCAGCATCCGCGTCAGCGATTACTGCGTCAGCAGCAACGTCTTGAACTTCGGCTAGAGCCTCTAGTTCGTCGCGTTCTGTTTCACTCAATTGATGTGTCCTTACTTTTTAAAAATTACGTGCGAGTTTTAAGCAGTTGGGGTGAAGACGAATACAACACCCTGGTAGAAAAGCCAGTCGAACAAAGAAATGATGGCCATTACAACTGCAACGAATGCCAAAACAACTCCGGTGTAGTTGCGAAGCTCTGCCCAAGTTGGCTTGGTAACTTTCTTAAGCTCGCTAACAACCTGCTTGAAGAACAAGATGATGCGTGCAATGAAGTTACGGCTCTGCGCCTTATCGGCCTTAGCCTTTTCGACTAGGTCCTCTGAGACTTGCTCTAGCTCTTCAGCCATGGCTCATTCCTTCTTCGTTGTTGTTACTACTTGCAGGGCGGACAGGACTCGAACCTGCAACCCTCGGTTTTGGAGACCGATGCTCTACCAATTGAGCCACCACCCTTTGAGGGAAAATTCAACAACACGAGCGGCAGTCATCCGGGCGTCAAAAAATTAGATAAATCTAAGAATTGATTAATTTGCCAGATTAGGCTTCCTGAGTTGTCAAACTCACTTCCTAAAGGATACCCGCTGGGCCCCAGTATTGCAAAGGGGAATCTGGTTGGTAACCTTGTGGCATGCCCGAATTCCCACGCATTTCAAAGCGCATTGGCGCAATTGCCGAGTCAGCCACTCTAAAGGTAGACGCCAAGGCCAAGGCCCTGCAGGCAGCTGGCCGCCCGGTTATCTCCTACGCAGCCGGCGAACCAGACTTTGCTACCCCGGCCCACATCGTTGAGGCCGCCGCAATTGCGGTTCGGGACCCTAAAAACCACCGATACACCCCGGCCATTGGTCTGCCAGAGCTTCGCGAGGCAATTGCCGCCAAGACCAAGGCAGATTCAGGTACCAATGTTACCGCAGCTCAGGTTGTGGTGACCAACGGTGGCAAGCAGGCCGTTTATCAGGCATTCGCCACCCTGGTTGATCCGGGCGACGAGGTTTTGATGCCTACCCCGTTCTGGACCACCTACCCAGAGGCAATTGCCCTGGCTGGCGGTATTCCGGTGCAGGTATTCGCCGGTGCCGACCAGAACTACAAGGTGACCGTGGCCCAGCTTGAGGCTGCCCGCACCCCTCGCTCAAAGGTTTTGCTATTCGTTTCGCCTTCAAACCCAACCGGATCGGTTTATACCCGCGAAGAGACTGAGGCAATTGGTCGTTGGGCCTATGAAAACGGCATGTGGGTAATCACCGATGAGATTTACCAGAACCTGACTTACGACGGCGTAAAGGCCGTTTCAATCACAGAGGCAGTGCCTGAGCTGATTGACCGAACCATCTTGGTAAACGGTGTGGCCAAGTCATACGCCATGACCGGTTGGCGTTTGGGCTGGATGGCCGGCCCGCTAGATGCCATGAAGGCTGCCGGCAACCTGCAGTCACACCTAACTTCAAACGTGTCAAACATTTCGCAGAAGGCAGCGCTCGCAGCGCTAACCGGACCGCAAGATGAAGTTCTTGCAATGCGCGACTCATTTGACCGTCGTCGCAAGTTGGCCGTTGCCGAGCTAAACAAGATTCCTAGTTGGAATGCTCCGATGCCCCAGGGTGCTTTTTACGTTTACTCAGACGTGACCGGCTTGCTTGGTCGCGAATGGGGCGGAAAGCAAATCAACACTTCGCTTGAACTTTGCGACTACATTCTTGATGCCGCAGAAGTAGCCCTTGTGCCTGGTGAAGCGTTTGGTCCTTCGGGATACGTTCGTTTGTCTTACGCACTTGGCGATGCGCCGTTGCTTGAGGGTATTCAGCGCCTGCAGAAACTTTTTAGCTAAAAAGTTTTACGCGTTACTAGTGACCCGCGAACCCGATGAAATTCGGTTCCGGCTGCAAGTTGATTCCAAACTTATTTGAAACACGCACCTGCACGTATTCGGCCAACTGCAAAACTTCTTGAGCGGTTGCGCCACCCTTATTAATAATCGCCAGCGTGTGCTTGCTTGAGATTGCTGCGTTTGAACCGGCAATCTGAAAACCCTTTTCAATTCCTGCGTTTTCAATTAACCAAGCCGCAGAAAGTTTTACAGTCAGACCTTCGTCTTCTTCGGTCTCATACTTTGGTGCATCATCTGGCAGTGCTCGAGCAACTTTGTCACTCACGATTGGGTTGGTAAAGAAACTTCCGCAGCTCACTGAGTCTGGGTCATTGGCATCCAGCACCATGCCCTTGCGTGAACGCAATTTCAAAACACTTTGGCGCACTTCATTTAGCGGCACCTGCGCGCCCATTTCAACACCAAGATCTGCTGCAATTTGAGTTGAGTAAAGCGGGCGGCTTAGGCCATCAAGTTTTTGTAATTCAAATTCAACCCAGGTAATTACGCCCGGGCGCCCGCGCTTGATTGCGCTGTCGCGGTAACCAAACTGCAAGTCCTTGGCTTCAAGAATTGCAATCTCGTGAGTCTCGTAATCAACAAACTCAAGGCGCACCATGCTGTCGCTTAGTTCCTGACCATAGGCACCAATGTTCTGAACCGGTGCGGCACCAACGGTGCCCGGAATGCCACTCATTGCTTCAATTCCAGCAAGACCGGCCTTTACAGTGTGGGCAACAAAGTCGTCCCAGTTTTCGCCAGCCTGCACGCGAACCACAACGCGTGATTCATCTTTGTTGCGCACCGGCTCAATGCCAAGGTTCTCAACTTTGATTACGCGAAGTTCACTCACGTCATCGGCAACAACCATGTTGGAGCCGCCACCAAGAATTAACCAGTCGTCGCCGCTACGCCAAACATCAAGAGTGTGTTCAACTAAATCGTCGCGAGTTTTTGCAACGTAAATTTCTGCTGGCGTACCGCCAACTCGAATAGAAGTTAAATCTTTTAAAGCAGTTGTCATTAGAGCTGAACTCGCGCCTGTGCTTTACCCAAAACTTTGGTGTCTGCAAAAACTGCTTCTAGATCAATGCGCACAACTTTGTTCTCGGCATCAATCTCGCCAACCTTGCCGGTAACCACAAGCACTGCGCCATCAACCGGGTGAACAACAACCGGCTTTGTGAATCGCACCTGGTAGTCCACGATTGCGCCAGCATTGCCAACCCAATCAACTGCAACCTGCACGGCCGCACCCATGGTTAGCATTCCGTGTGCAAGTACACCTGGCAAACCAACCTGCGCTGCAATGTCGTCGCGGTAGTGAATGGTATTAAAGTCACCCGATGCACCGGCGTAGCGAACTAGAGAATCACGGGTAAGTAGAAATTCTGTTGAGCCAATCTCCTGGCCAATTTCAAGTGCTGCAATGTTGATGTGAGTCATTACTCATCACCTCTAACTACCAAAGTAGAAATTGCGGTGCAAACAAGTTCTTTGTCTACGTCGTAAATCTTGGTTTCAAAGGTCACCATTGAGTGAGCACCAAGTGACTTCACGCTGGCAACTTCAAGTTCGCTCACCAGTTCGTCGCCGGCCACAATTGGGCGGGCGTGAATAAAGCGCTGGTCGCCGTGAACCACGCGTAAGAAATCAATGTCAGCTTCTGGGTCGGCAAGCACTGTAGCCAGTGAGCGTTCCTGAATCACAACCGCAAAGGTTGGTGGGGCAATCACATCGGTGTAGCCGGCTGCCTGGGCAGCAAACACATCAAGGTTCATTGCGTTGGTTGATTTAACCGCGTGGGCGAATTCGCGAATCTTCTCGCGGCCAACCAGATAAGGATCTGTTGCCGGATACTTCTTGCCCTGAACGTTTGGATTTACCACAACTCAAGAGTATCTAGCGTTTGCCTAATTTGTTGGCGGCCAGAATTGAAAAAATTACGAATGTCACGCCACCCAGCAGCCAAGTGAAAAACGGACCAAAGTTAATGACTTGATCAAAAGTGTTTCGCTCGGCTAAGTAGTAGCCCTCGTCTTCAAGCCACATTGTGATTCGCCAAGAAACACCCCAAAGCACAAAACTTCCCAAACTCAAGATTCCACCAAGCAGAGCCACTCGTGCGAACAAACTTTTACCAAAGCGGTACTCAAAAACTCTTCCCCACAGGTTTCCGGCAAATACGAAGAAAACGTAAGCCCCAATAAAGATGCTTAGAAATGAAGTTTGGTTTGATTCAGAGACCGCGCCGGTCCATTCAGAGTCCAGTTTGAGTTGGGGCCAGGTTCTGGCATCTAATTCTGAAACTGCTTTAATGGATGCCACCGCAAGCGCATTTCCAATACCCCAGACCAGCATTGCCAGCCAAAATATCGGTCGTCTAAATAAAGACATAAAAAATCCCCCTAGAACGTTGAGTCTAGGAGGTCTAAAGAATCTAGTAGCTAGGGCGGGACTCGAACCCGCGACCCCACGATTATGAGTCGTGTGCTCTAACCACCTGAGCTACCCAGCCGGGCATTGCCAAAGATCAGCAATTGGTTGTTTTTGTTGCGAGCCCCGAGCCAGGATTGAACTGGCGACCCCTTCCTTACCATGGAAGTGCTCTACCACTGAGCTATCGGGGCGTTGTGCAAAGGCTTCTAGCGCCAGGCACCAGAAGACTTTATCACCTTTACTTGGGCCCGCGCTAGTTGGCTATTGCGGCCTCAATGTCGGCAATCATCTTTGTCCAGGCTTCTTGAGGCTTGGCCTTGCCGGTAATAATTGCCATTTCGGTGGCTCCCCATGAAGCCCACACCGATGCCATCGCAGGAATAGCAGGCAGCGGCTCTGCGTTCTGGCTGGCCTTGCTGAAGCCCTGAACGACTCGATCATCCTTGGCCGCATCTAGTGCAGATTTGTTTGCCGGAATTCGGCCAGAGACATTAAAGATTTCTTTTTGTGTTTCTGCCTTGCCGATGTAATCCACCACAAACTTTCTTGCGTAGAAAATGTCCTTGCTGTGAGCTGAAACATAGAAGCCTCGCGCGCTCAAGAATGAAATTGAATCTTTGCCGCCAACCGATGGCACCTTATAGATGTTGTATTCGTCGGTATTCAAATCAAGCACACCTGAAACCCATGGCCCGGTGATCCAGCAGCCCTTGGTGCCCGATTGCATTGCAGTCACCGATGAGTTCCAGGTTGAGGTGGCATCAAGAATCTTTGAGCCCTCGCCGGCTAACCAGTTGGCAAAGTCAAGGCCGCCGTTTTCAAAATCCAATGCTGGCTTGAAGTTGCCGTTGCCATCTTTCTTAAATACATGCGAACCAAAAGAAGTTTGAATCGTGTAGAGGTGGTACGGGTCGCCACCGCCATCATTCAAACTCAGCGCCAGGCCAACCTTTTTTACGTCGTCCCAGCTTGGCTGGTTGGGCACCTTCTTGGCATTGCAAATTAGCGCGAGGCTCTGCACGTTACTTGGCATGCCATAAGTTTTGCCGTCGTACTTAAAGGCATCTACCGCGTTGCTCTGGAATTCACCAGCACGACCACCAATATCAATTGGCTCAATAACTTTGTTGGCAACTAGATCGCCAATCCAGTCGTGCGCACCGGCAACAACATCTGGGCCTTCGCGGGTGGTTGAGCTGCTCAAGAAGTTTCCGCGTGGGTCCTGGTTTACAACCAGGTTCACGGTGATTCCGGTATCGGTCTTAAATTCTTTGGCCGCACCCTCAAGCGCCTTGGCCTCAAGCTCGTCAACCCAAACGGTTAGCTGATCAACCTTTGGTGCCGGGTCACCCGCACAACCGGTTAGAGCCAAGAGGCTGGCTAGGGTCAGGGCGGCAAGCGAAAAGTGTTTTTTCTTGAGTGTGAGCATTCAAATATCCAAGCACACCTCTTTACTTATGACCCCCATTGATTTCACCTAGGCTTTACTCATGCCTTCTACAAATGAATTTCTAACTACCTTTAATAAAGATGCCGAATGGTGGCGCACCTCGGTTATTTACCAGATCTACCCTCGCTCTTTCGCCGACGGCGATGGCGACGGCCTTGGTGACCTAAACGGAATCACCTCGCGTTTGGATTCATTGGCATCACTTGGCATTGACGCAATTTGGTTCAGCCCGTTCTTCAAGAGCCCGCAAAAAGATGCCGGCTACGACATCAGCGATTACCGCCAGATTGACCCGATATTCGGAACCAATGAAGACTTTGACGTATTGATTGCCAAGGCAAAATCACTTGGCATTCGAATCATCGTTGACATCGTGCCAAACCACACGAGCGATCAGCACGAATGGTTCCAAGCTGCACTGGCTGCAGGCAAGGGTTCTGCCGAACGTGACTATTACCACTTCAAAGATGGCAAGGGTGAAAACGGAGAACTACCACCGAACAACTGGCAGTCAATTTTTGGTGGCCCAGCTTGGTCACGCATTACCGAACCAGATGGCACTTTGGGCCAGTGGTACTTGCACCTATTTGATTCATCACAGCCAGACCTAAATTGGGAGAACCCAAAGATCGCCGATGAGTTCGACGAGATTCTGCGTTTCTGGTTGCGCAAGGGCGTTGATGGTTACCGCGTTGATGTTGCTCACGGAATGGTTAAGCGCGCTGGCCTACCAGACGCAACTATCTACGACGAAAATCTTCGCGAACGCCCAATCTCAAACCTCACCATGCAAGAAGCAGAGACTGCTGTTCCTTACTGGGGTCAGCCAGGCGTGCACGATGCAATTCGTAGGTTCCGCAAAGTGATTGATGAATTTGATGATCGCGCAATGTGTGCAGAGGCATCAATGAGTCCGCTACCTCGTCTTGCAATGTGGGTGCGCCCAGACGAGTACCACCAGTCATTCAACTTTGACTACATGCACAGTGCTTACGAGCCTGCTGCGTTGAAAAAAATCATCACCGATTCAATCGTTGAGTACGCAAAGGTTGGCGCATCAAGCACCTGGGTACTTTCAAACCACGACGGAATTCGTCACGCAACCCGATTGGGCATTGCACCGGAGAACACTCCTCGCCCGGGCGATGGAATTCACCCAACAGACCCAATGCCAGATGAGGCACTTGGTTTGCGCCGTGCACGTGCGGCCACAGCATTCATGCTTGGACTGCCTGGTTCTTCTTACCTTTACCAAGGTGAAGAGCTTGGCCTGCCAGAGGCATGGCAGCTTGAGGGCAAGTACCGCCAAGATCCAACCTATGCACGCACCAACGGAAAGCGCATTGGTAGAGATGGTTGCCGCGTTCCGCTGCCTTGGGAGGCGGGCGTAGGTGCAGCCAACGGTTTCAACACAACCGGAAATTCTTGGTTGCCGCAGCCAGACAACTACCGCGTATTTGCACGCAATCTTCAAGAAGGTGTGGTTGGTTCAACTCTTGAGCTTTACAAGCGTCTACTAAAAGAACGTCGTGCATTTGGCATGGGCGCAGGTGCGTTCCGCTGGGCCGATGAATACCAAGACAAAAACACCTTGGCCTATATCAACAACGATGTTTTAGTTTTGTTTAACTTTGGCCCAGACACAGTTGTGGTTCCTGCCGGTGAAATTTTGGTTACCACTCAGCACGATCTAACCGTTGAGCGCGAACTAGAACACGACCAGGTTGTTTGGATCAAGCTTTAATCATGCCAATTGATCTTGGTAAAGGTGCACGCCACTTAGCTAATTACAACGCGCAGTGGTGGCGCTCGGCCGTGATCTACCAGATCTACCCACGCTCATTTGCCGATTCAAACGGTGACGGCATGGGTGATCTACCGGGCATCACATCAAGACTTGACTCGCTGGCATCACTTGGCATTGATGCAATCTGGCTGTCTCCTTATATGCGCTCACCGCAAAAAGATGCCGGCTACGACGTAAGTGATTACCAAGAAGTTGATCCGCTGTTTGGAAATCTTGAGGACTTTGACCAAATGGTTAAACGTGCGCACGAATTAAAAATTCGCGTGTTAGTTGACCTTGTGCCAAATCACACGAGCGATCAACACGCATGGTTTCAGGCTGCGTTGAGTGCTGCACCAGGTTCACCTGAGCGTGCCTTCTATCACTTCAAAGATGGTAAGGGTGCAAACGGTGAGTTGCCACCCAATAACTGGGTCTCAATGTTTGGGGGTCCTGCTTGGACTAGAACTACCAACACCGATGGCACCCCTGGCCAGTGGTACGTGCACCTATTTGATTCATCACAGCCCGACTTGAATTGGGAGAACCCAAAGGTTCAAGAAGCGTTCGAAGATATTTTGAAGTTCTGGTTGGACCGCGGAGTAGATGGCTTCCGATTTGATCAGCCGCACGCCATGGGCAAGGCCGAGGGTTTGCCTGATCACCCAGACCTTGAGCGCGCAGGCGCAGGCTTCATCGAGGGCGAGGCTTCCCCGCCGATGTGGTTCCAAGAATCAGTGCACCCAATCTTTAGAAGGTGGCGCGCAATTCTTGATAGCTACCCGGGGGATCGCGCAATGTGTGGCGAGGCCTATGTGCTTCCACTTTCATTCATGGCTCTTTGGGTGCGCCCAGATGAGTTCAATCAGACTTTTAACTTCCGCTTTCTAGATTCCGAGTGGAAGCCAGAGATTCTCTTCAACTCAATCAATGAATCTTTCACCGCTTTTGATGGAGTTGGTGCGCCTTCAACCTGGGTGCTTTCAAACCACGACATCATTCGCCACGCAACCCGCATGGGTGGTTTGACCGGCCGACCAACCGCATCAAACGGAATTGGCCCAAACGACCCACAACCGGATCGCGAACTTGGCCTGCGTCGCGCTCGCGCAGCAACTCTGTTCACACTTGCCCTGCCTGGCTCAATGTATTTGTATCAGGGTGAAGAGCTTGGGCTTCCTGAGCACACCACGCTTGCACCGGAGTTTCGTCAGGACCCAACGTTTGCTCGCACCAATGGTGAGCGCGTGGGTCGCGATGGTTGCCGCGTACCGCTGCCATGGGAGTCTGGCGTTGGCGCAGCCAACGGATTCAACACCACCGGAAAATCTTGGTTGCCACAGCCAGAAATCTACGCAGAGTATTCACGCGATCAGCAAGAAGGTGTTGAGGGTTCAACACTGGAGCTTTATAAGCAGGCACTTGCGCTTCGCAAAGAATTAAAACTTGGCGAGGGCTCGTTTGATTGGGCGCCTGAGTTCATTGGCGAAAGTTCACTTGGATTCCGCAACGGTGAAATTCTTGTGGTGCACAACTTTGGTCACGAACCAATTGCGCTGCCACGCGGTGAAGTTATTACCTCAAGCTTGCACGGCATGACAAGCGGGCACAACTTAGTCGCCGATCAAACCGTTTGGTTAAAGCTCTAATAAAAAACCCTCCCGGCTGGGAGGGTTTTTTACTTCTACTAAGCCTTGAACTTTTTGCTTGGTAGCCAGAATTTCTTACCGGTCATAAATGCCAACGCAGGCACAATCACGGTACGCACTAGCAAGGTGTCAAGCAGCACACCAATACAAACGATCACACCAATTTGCGCAAGCGCAACCAGAGGCAGCACACCAAGCACGGCAAACACAGCGGCAAGCAAAATACCTGCGCTGGTAATAACTCCACCCGTTGAGCTAAGCGCCTTGATCATTCCTTGCTTGGTGCCTAGGTGTTCGGCTTCTTCCTTCGCGCGGGTAACCAAGAAGATGTTGTAGTCAACACCAAGAGCTACCAGAAACAAGAAGCTGTACAGGAACACGCTTAGGTCAAGCGCCGGGAAGCCAAGTACGTTGGTGAAGATCCACCAACCTGCGCCCATAGATGCAAAGAACGATGCAACCACGGTTACTAATAGCAACACCGGAGCAACCAGTGCGCGTAGCAACAGCACTAGAACCACGAACACCAAAATCAGAATCAATGGAATCACAATCAACTGGTCGTGTGCGTAGGCATCTTTTACATCCAGCGCCTGAGCATCAAGGCCACCAACCATTGCGTCGGCGCCTTCAACTTCGTGAACCGCGGTGCGCAGTGCCTTGATAGATGCGTATGCCTCGTCAGACTGGCTCTCGCCGTCAAGCACAACTTCTAGCTTGGTGATGGTGCCATCTGTCTTGCCAACGTTTACCGATGCCACACCAGCAACTGCTTCTGCTGCGTGCTTTACATCGTTCATCTGTGCGTTGTTTGAAATCACAATTGTTGGGCTGGTGCTTCCGGCTGGGAACGCCTCGGCCAAAACCTGCTGACCAACAACGGCTTCAGGAGTCTTTAGGAATCTATCGGTAGATGCAAGGCCAACCTGAATGCCACCAACACCCGATGCCAATGCGCCAAGCACAATCACACCAAGAATTGAAACCGCAACCGGCTTCTTGCTAACGCCGCGACCAAGCTTTGCCCACAGGCCGCTGTCACTCTTATTAACTCCGCCAAACTTTGGCACGAACGGCCAGAACAAACCGCGTCCAAATACAACCAATGCGGCTGGCAAAACACAAAGTGCAGAAATCATTGCAATCACAACACCGGTTGCACAAACAATTCCAAGTGAACGGTTACCGGCAAGATCTGCAAAGGTCAAAGTAAGAAGCGCAAGAGTCACTGTTGAACCAGAAGCGATAATTGCCGGCCCGGCTCCGCGCACAGCCTTAGCCATTGCAACGTGACGGTCTTCGTAAGAAAGCAGCTCTTCACGGTATCGGGCAATAATTAGCAACGCGTAGTTTGTACCCGCACCAAAAACCAACACCGACAAAATTCCGGTCACCGATGCATCCGGATAAATTCCGAATGCGTTTGCTACCTGGCGTGCAAGCTGACCAGACATACCGTCGGCGGTTCCAACAACAAGCAGCGGAACCAACCAAAGAGTTGGTGAGCGGTAGGTAATTAGAAGTAGGACCGCAACGACTACAACTGTTGATAGCAACAGTGTGAAGTCTGCGCCAGCAAATACGCCAGCTAGGTCAGCCTGAAAACCTTCAGGTCCGGTTACGTAAACATCCAGTCCGGCAGGAGCGCCTTCTTTTGCAATTTCACGAAGTGACTCAACTCGAGAAGTAATTTCTTCGGTGAGTTCTGTCTTGTCCATTGGCACGGTAATAACCGCTGTGGTCTTGTCATCAGAAATACTTGCTGGCGGCACAAACTTTCCGCCGTTAACTTCAACGTTTGAGAAGTCAGCAAATTTTTCATTTGCTCCGCCGGCAGGCATCTGAGTCATCGGGTCAAATTCGCCCTGCAGCCACTTTGCCTGGTCATCGGTGAATGCCGAGTCAGAGGCGTAAACAATTACTGCCGCAGTTGAATCGGAGCCCGGAAGGTTCGCAAGTTTCTCATCAACAATCACCGATTCGGTATCTGCAGGAAGACCCACCCCCGGGTTTGTCTCGGTGGTTGCAGCCTTCAATGGGCCAAATGCAAGTCCTGCAAAAATAAGCCCCAGAAGCAGAGTTACCCATGCAGTTTTACGGCCAGTAATGAAATTAATGAAACCAGACATCTATGTCTCCCCTTGATCCGGCCCTTAAGCCTCTCCAAATCTAACCTGAGATTTGGAATTAAAATTTCGCCTTTTCGGCATATCTCTTTGCATGAGGTGCGTGAGTGATTACATGGGCAACCGCTGCCGCCTGACCACAGGCTCGTGCCGCGTATCTAGCCTGCAAATGAGTAGTGTCGCGAGCCGCTTCGTGCGCATCGAAGGCAGCCTGCCTAACTTCCGACACCGATGCGTTGCCCTTCATCCAAGCAACTAAAGCCTCAAGCGCCTTTCGTGGGCGGTCATCGTGCTGCTCGGCTCGTTCAAAAATTGGCAAGACTTCGCTAGCGGCGGCCAATGCTTCTTCGGCTGCAATTAGATGATCGGTGGTTGGAGGCATTTGGCAAGTTTAAGCAAAAAACCTCACTCTTATTTCGAGTGAGGTTTTTTACTTTGTCTTATAACGAAGCTAGTGCCGAATTCAAGGTGGCTGAAGGTCGCATTGCCTTCTCAACCAACTCAACGTTTGCGCGGTAGTAACCGCCAATGTCAACTGGCTTGCCCTGTACCGCAATTAGCTCTTCAACAATCTTTGATTCCGCTGCCTCTAGAGTTGCGGCCAATTGCTTGAACGATGAAGCCAGGTCAAGGTCGTCAGTTTGTGCTGCCAATTCTTGAGCCCAGTAGAAACCAAGGTAGAAGTGGCTACCGCGGTTATCGATTGTGCCAATCTTGCGACCTGGTGAACGGTCCTGCTCAAGGAAGGTTCCGGTTGCGCGGTCAAGGGTATCGGCAAGAACTTTTGCCTTTGGGTTGTTAGTTGTAGTTGCAAGGTGCTCAAGCGATGCAGCCAATGCAAAGAACTCACCCAGTGAATCCCAGCGAAGGTAGTTCTCTTCAAGGAACTGCTGAACGTGCTTAGGAGCAGAACCACCGGCACCGGTCTCGAATAGACCACCACCGTTTAGCAATGGCACAATCGAAAGCATCTTTGCGCTTGTTCCAACTTCAAGAATTGGGAACAGGTCTGTGTTGTAGTCACGAAGAACGTTTCCGGTTACAGAAATTGTGTCTAGACCCTGGCGAATGCGACCCAATGAATACTTGGTTGCATCGGCTGGCGCCATGATCTCAATGGTTAGGCCATTGGTGTCGTGGTCACCAAGGTATTCATTTACCTTCGCGATGATTGCGGCGTCGTGCGAACGAGACTTGTCTAGCCAGAAAATTGCAGGCACGTTAGTTGCGCGTGCACGATTAACTGCAAGCTTTACCCAGTCGCGAACTGCAACATCTTTGGTCTGTGTTGCGCGCCAGATGTCACCCTTGCCAACCTGGTGTGAAATCAAAACTTCACCGGCTGCGTTCACAACTTCAACGCGACCATCGGCCTTAATTTCAAAAGTTTTATCGTGGCTGCCATACTCTTCAGCTGCCTGAGCCATTAGACCAACGTTCGGCACCGATCCAATTTTTGCTGGGTCAAGTGGGCCGTTTGCAATTACGTCATCGATTGTTGCCTGGTAGATGCCCGCGTACGAAGAGTCAGGAATCACGGCAAGAGTGTCGTGCTCTGCACCGGATGCATCCCAAAGCTTTCCACCGTTGCGAATCAGTGCAGGCATAGATGCATCCACGATCACGTCTGATGGAACGTGCAAGTTGGTGATGCCCTTGTCGCTGTTTACGTAGCTGACGCTTGGGCCTTCGGCTAGTGCCTTGTTGAAGTCGGCAATGATTGCTGCGCCGCCATCAACGTTTGCAAGCCCGTCAAGAATTGCACCAAGACCATCGTTTGCACTTAGGCCAGCAGCTTCAATTGCTGCACCGTGCTTTGCGAAAGTATCGGCAAAGAAAACTTTTACTGCGTGACCAAAAAGAATTGGGTCGCTGACCTTCATCATTGTGGCTTTTAGGTGCAGTGAGTAAAGAACGTCGTCGGCCTTTGCCTGCTCAACGGTCTTGGCCAAGAATGCATCAAGTGCGCTTGCGCTCATGAAAGTTGCATCAACGATCTCGCTGGCAAGAACTTTCAAACCAGACTTCAATGCAGTCTCGGTGCCGTCTGCGGCAATGTGCTTAATGGTCAAGGTGTCGTCTGCTGGCAAAAGAATTGATTTCTCGTTTGAGAAGAAATCGTTTTGCCCCATAGTCGCAACGCGAGTCTTAGAACCTGCAGCAAATGGCTTGTTCACATGCGGGTGCTTACGTGCATATGCCTTCACCGATGCCGGTGCTCGGCGGTCGCTGTTTCCCTCACGAAGAACTGGGTTTACGGCACTGCCTTTTACCTTGTCGTAACGCGCACGAGCTTCGCGCTCGGTATCGGTGGTTGCTTCATCTGGGTAGTCAGGAAGATCAAAGCCAAGAGCCTGCAGTTCAGCAATCGCTGCCTTCAACTGCGGAATAGATGCCGAGATGTTTGGCAACTTGATGATGTTGGCTTCTGGAGTGGTTGCTAGCTTGCCAAGTTCGCTCAGCGCATCGGCAACCTGCTGGGTGGCACTTAGCTTGTCGGCAAAGACGGCCAGGATGCGAGCTGCAAGTGAAATGTCGCGGGTCTCGATGTTTACATTTGCCTTGGCGGCATAGGCCTGCACGATTGGCAAAAACGAAGCGGTAGCCAGTGCTGGGGCTTCATCGGTGTGGGTGTAGTAAATGGTTGATTTGGTCACGACGCTGAGACTCCGGTTCTTCGAGATAGCTGCTTACATTTACAGACTACCCGAAGTGAAAAACCCCAGCCGTGGAGCCGCCTTTTAACCACAAACGCAAAAACCCGCCCTGTTGGGCGGGACTTTCTTAGAACCACAACAGCAAAGCCCTCTCAATTCAATGAGAGGGCTCCTGTTGTGGCTAGTGAGGGATTCGAACCCCCGAAGGCTGAGCCAGCTGATTTACAGTCAGTTCCCTTTGGCCACTTGGGTAACTAGCCAGACGCACTTCCGGCCGCCTGTAATCAGCCGAACGGAGGTGCTTTGAAAGTTTAGCCGAATTATTCACAGGTTCGAAATCGGGATTGCCCTGAAACCCGCTTAGGGCATAGGTTTGTAAAAGATTTACATTCATATCCACAGATTTTCAGGAATTTACATGGCTGGCATCGAAGACGTTGCAAGACTTGCAGGAGTCTCAACCGCAACCGTTTCGCGTGCGCTCAGCGGTAAAGATGTGGTCTCCGATAAATCTCGCGCCAAGGTTGAAGCAGCGGCTCTTGAACTTGGCTACGTGGTGTCACACTCTGCTTACACCCTGGCAACCGGGCGCAACCGAAACATCGGTGTGGTCATGCCCTATGTTGACCGTTGGTTCTTCTCGGCTGCACTTGAAGCAATTGAATCCACACTGATTGAAAACGGTTACGACCTAACCCTTTACAACCTCAGTGGTGGCGAGGCCCAGCGCGGCAAAATCTTTAACGAATTCCTTTTGCGCCAGCGAGTTGACGCGGTGCTTACCGTTGCGGTGCACCCAAATGAAGCTGAGCTTGAACAGCTAAACAAAATGAAGAAGCCAATCATTGCGATTGGTGGTCAGGTGCATGGCGCACGAAGCCTGGCAATGAACGACCACGATGCCGGCAAGCTTGCCACCGAGCACTTGATTTCACTTGGCCACACTCGCATTGCCAACATCAGTGGGCCAGAAGGTTCCGACCGCGAATTTAATCAAGCCAATAAGCGCCACTCGGGCTACATGGATGCAATGCACGAAGCCGGTCTTGAGATTCGCAAGACCTGGATTGGCGAGACCGACTACACCTCACCGGGTGCATACAAGGTGGCAAAGCAAATGCTTGGTGATCCAAAGAATTCGCCAACGGCTATTTTCTGTAATTCAGACGAAATGGGTTTTGGCGCAATCATGGCTGCTCGCGACCTTGGTCTTCGTGTGCCTCAGGATGTATCGGTGATTGGAATCGACAACCACGATATGTCTGAGTTCTTTGGCCTGACCACACTTGACCAGCGCGTACGTGAACAGGGTTCTTACGCAACCAAGATTCTGCTTGAGCTGCTGGTTGACCCAACACTTGAATCCCACGTGAACGTTGAAGAAGAAACAGATTGGCCGGTGGAACTTATTATTCGTTCCAGCACGGCCCGCCCTGCCACTGGTTCGCGCTAACCAATAATCTGCCCAGCGGTAAGTAAACTGGGCGCATGGCTGATTCAACATTCGATATCGTAAGCAAAGTAGACAAGCAAGAAGCGAACAACGCTTTGATGCAGGCTCAAAAAGAACTTGAGTCTCGTTATGACTTCAAGGGCGTAGGCGCCGAGGTTGATTGGTCTGGCGAGAAGATTCTGATGAAGGCTTCAAGCGAAGAGCGCGTAAAGGCAGTGCTGGATGTATTTCAGTCAAAGCTTGTGAAGCGCGGAATCTCACTAAAGAGTTTTGTAGACGGCAAGCCTTATCCATCGGGTAAGGAATACCGCATCGAAGGCGAGCTAAAGAACGGCATCGACCAAGAGAACGCCAAGAAGATTTCAAAGATCATTCGCGAAGAAGGCCCTAAGAGCGTTAAGTGCCAGATTCAGGGTGACGAACTTCGTGTGCAGAGCAAGAGCCGCGATGACCTTCAGGAAACCATGGCCCTACTCAAGGGCAAAGACCTAGAAGTTGACCTTCAGTTCACTAACTTCCGTTAATCCTCGGCAATAGCCATGGCGCCAGTAGCCGGGTAAGCCGCCGCTAACGCATCGCCAACTTTTGCACGCTTGGCAACCATTCCAGCGATGATGCCGGCAATTAGGCACATGAAAATTGGGAATAAAAACGCAAGCGCAAGACCCACGTTTAGCGCCAGTGCACCCATCAGGTATTTTGCGCCCATCACTGCAATTGAGTTCATGAAGCTCATGCGAGCCAAAACTTGCGCGGTGTTCAAACCCTTTACGTAACCGGCGGCGCTAAAGAACGACGGCACTAGCGGAGCACAACCCAAACCGCAGATGAAGAAGAACACAACAGCAAGACCCAGCGCTAGATCTTGGTTTGAGTTTGCAAGTGTTGAAGATGTAAACACACCAAGCGCCAAAGATGTTCCGGCCATCCACGCACCAACGCGCGCAACAGAACTGATGTGCCACTTGTTGCCAAGTTTGTTGATTGAAAGTCGACCAAGAATCATGGCGGCCGAGAAAGCTGCGTAAGGAATTGCACCGCGGCCGGCATCTAGCAAGAGAACAGTCTTTGAGTAAACCGCTGACCAGTCCATCATTGCTAGCTCACCAAATACACCGGCGAATAGACCGGCCGACAACAACCAAACCTGACCAGGCATCTTGAAGAAAGAAGTCTTCTTTGCTGCAACCTGGCCAGAACCGTGGCCATCTTCTTTGGCAACCAAAAGTCCGCGACCAAAAATAATCAGGGCAATTGAACCCAAACCAGGAATCAACAGTAGGTGCATCCAAAGCGGCATGAAGGTTGCCAAGATTCCACTGAGCACCGCAGAGATAGTTGCACCAATACTCCACGCAGCGTGGAAGCGACCAATGATCACTCGGTTCATGGCCTTCTGCAGCGCAACCGATTGTGAATTGATACCAATGTTTAGGGTGCTACCGCTTAACGCGCCCAACGCGCTGAAAATCAAAAACGCAATTGGGTCGTGAGCAAAAATAAGTGCGGCAGTCATAAGCGCCTGACCAACACCACCAACGATTGTTACGTTGCGAGTTCCAAATCTTGCAATCAACGGTGAGGTGAGCAGCAGCCCAAGCATTCCGCCCAAACCAGACAACCCGGTGATTAGACCCCACACTCCAAAGTTTGCGCCAACCTGTTCAATCAACTCAGGAATTCTAGGAATCTGAGTTACGCCAACAATTCCCTGAATAAAGAAAATTGCGGTGATTGCGTTACGAGCCTCGGTGGCGCGCGCTTTGGTTAATGCCATGGTGACCTTTACTTGGTGCGATCTACAACTGCCAGAGCAAACTGCTCAAGCGCATTCTTTACTGAGCCGTCTGGCAAAACACCAATGGCTTCAACAGCCTCATCTGCCCACCGCTTTGCCTCTAGGTAGGCAAGCTCGGCAACATCGTGACTGCGCAAACGAATCAAAGCTTCTTGAAGTCTGGCGTCGTCTTGCAGGCCGCCATCAATCAGAGCCAAAAGTGAAATTGCCTCAGTGTCACCTGCGGCCGCTGCCTTACGCAGCAACAGAACGGGAAGAGTCGGAACACCCGCACGAAGATCGGTGCCTGGTGTCTTACCCGATGGACCCGCTTCAGAAATATCAATCACGTCATCAATCAGCTGGAATGCAACGCCAACCTTTTCGCCGTAAACGCGCATTGGTTCAATGAATTCGCGCGGTGCACCAGAAAGCATGATGCCCAAGCGTGCCGAAGCAGCAATCAATGAGCCGGTCTTGTCGGCCATCACCTGAATGTAGTGAGCAATTGGGTCATCGTTTTCTGACGGACCAATGGTCTCGTGTAGCTGACCAAGGCAAAGACGTTCAAAGGTATCGGCCTGCAGTTTCAAAGATTCTTCACCAAGGTGTGAACCAACCTGTGATGCACGCGCAAACAAAAGGTCACCGGTGAGAATCGCGATTGAGTTGCCCCAAATCATTTGTGCGGTTGGTACACCTCTGCGAGTAGGTGCGTCGTCCATTACGTCATCGTGATACAAAGTCGCAAGGTGAGTAAGTTCAACCACAACTGCGGCATCAATTACTTCTTGCTTTGTGGCATCGCCAAGTTGAGCTGCAAGCAAAACCAAAGTTGGGCGCACGCGCTTGCCCCCGGCGTCAACTAGGTGACGCGCAGAAGCGCCAGCAATTTTGTCTGCGTGCTGAGTTGAAACCTGAAGGTGAGCCTCAACAACTTCTAGGCCAGACTCAAGTGATTTCAAAAGTGCGCGATCAGAAACTTTCTTTAGCTGGCGCGGTAGCGAGATTGTCATGCAACTCCCCCGCGCTTACCAACGTGCACGGCAACGATTCCAAAAGTTAGGTTCTGAAAAGAAACATCGGTGTAGCCGGCTTTTTCAATCTTTAGTTTCAGCTCGTGCTGGTTAGGCCAAGCCAAGATTGATTCCGAAAGATAGGTGTAGGCCTCAGGAGTCTTGCTGCCAAGGCGTGAGAAAGCAGGCAACACCTTATTTAGGTAGAAGTTATAGAACGGTGCAAACCACGGGCTGGTCACCTTTGAGAATTCGCAAATCACAATTCGGCCGCCAGGCTTTGTAACTCGGTACATTTCGGCGAGCGCCTTAGGCACATCCACAACGTTTCGTAGGCCAAAAGAAATTGTGCAGGCATCAAATTCACCATCGGCAAATGGCAGTGCAGTTGCATCGGCAAACACGAATTCAATTTCTGGGTGACGCACTCGGCCAACGGCCAACATGCCTTCAGAGAAATCGCCAGCAACAACTTTTACGCCTGGCTTTGCAAACGCCACCGACGATGCACCGGTGCCGGCTGCCAAATCTAGAATTTTCTGACCGCTGCGTGGGTCTACCGCTTTTCGCACAATCTTGCGCCAGCGACGATCTTGCCCAAATGAAAGTAGGGCGTTGGTGAGGTCATAGGTTGGTGCCACTTCATCAAACATTGCGGCTACTTCGGCCGGCTTTTTGTCTAGATTGGCTTTACTCACTCAACAAGTCTACTTGCGGCGAATCGCACGTGAGGCGGCTACCAAACCAAGGGCAACTGCTCCAACGGCCATTGCATAGAGCCCCACCTGTGATGCCTGAATAAACACCTCGGCTGGGGTCTTGCGCGAAAACTTCACCTGACTAATGTCAATGGGGTTGCTCTGCTCCGGGTTCACCGCACGCCCACTTGCGGCATTCCCCGCGTTTGAAGCACTCACCGGATTAATCGCAATGAATCCTGCGCTGGCAATACCTACTGAACCCGATACCCCTGCGGCGGCCGTGCTATCTGGTGCCGGCGTCTGATGAACGGTTGAACCGGCCACGGTTGAGTCGTCTTCATCGTCCTCATCGGCTTCGGCCTCTAGGTCATCGGTGTCGCGAATTGGGCGAATAACTAGCGGCGGCAACGCAAGGCGGTCCTTTTTGCCGTACTTCTCTTCTAGCTCTTTGCGCTTCTTTTCACCCTCAGGCTTTGGTGCATGGCTAGGTTTTGGCGGGTGCACGGTTAGAGGGGTATCTACTTCTACTACCTCCGAAGTTGAATCTTCGTCTTCCTCGTCATCGGCAAAGGCCGGACTGGCAGTAAAAAGCCCGGCAAGTACTAAAAACCCGGCGAGCAAGAAAGCTACTGGAGCTGACTTTCGCATTCTGGGTCTCCTTGGCGGGTTTAGGCTTTTTGAGGCTGCAAGTTCAGATTACCCGCGACCGCATTGGCCTCTAAGGCCCGTTCGTAGGTTCACAGACAACACTCAGAAAGACAGGTGGGGGCAAATGAAGCTAACTCTCACCACTCGTGAGTTAAACACCCATGCGCTCTCGCTGATTCAGCACCTGCCAGAAAACCCGATGACCTTTATTCGTGGCGGCGACGGCATTGTTGGTTGGGGTGAGGCCGCGCGCCTGGAGAGCAAGTTGCCTGCCGGCCGCGTTGCCGACCTAGCCGCGCAGTGGCGTGAATTGGTGAGCCAGGCTGAGGTGAGCGACGAGCTTCAGATTCCCGGAACCGGGCTGGTTGCTTTTGGTTCTTTTGCATTCTCCGATGCAAGTGAGGCCTCTAGCGTGCTGATCGTGCCAAAGGTGATTCTTGGTTCTCGCGATGGGCGCGTGTGGCTCACTGTTGTAACTGCGCCGGGCGAGCAGACTGAGGCGCCAGTTGATTTTTGGAATGCCGAGACCATCTACCCAATCAATGCTCCAGTGAATTTTGACAGCGGCAATATCAACCCCGAAAAATTTAAGGCGCTTGTTGCCAACGCGGTTTCAAAGATTAACTCTGGCCAGGTAAACAAAGTTGTTTTAGCTCGCGACATTATTGCCAACCTGCCTGCTGGTTTTGATTTGCGTGGTGTGCTGCAAAATCTTGCCAACAAATATCCAACCTGCTGGGTGTACTCGGTTGATGGAATGTTTGGTGCATCACCAGAACTTTTGGTTCGCGTCTCGCACGGTCAAGTTTCTGCTCGCGTGCTTGCCGGTACCGCTGGTCGCGGAACAGACCCGGGTGTTGACCACGCAATATCAGTTGCGCTTGCCGAGTCTTCAAAAAATACTTCGGAGCACGCGTTTGCGGTTGACTCACTTGTGAAATCTCTTGAGCCGTTCTGCACTCACGTTGATGCCGACCCAACACCATTTAGTTTGGCGCTCCCTAACGTTTGGCATCTAGCCAGTGACGTGCACGGAGTCTTGCGCGAAGATGCGTCGGTGTTAGACATCGCCGCAGCACTTCACCCAACTGCTGCCGTTGCCGGAACGCCAACCAACGTTGCACAAAAAATCATTGACGAACTTGAATCAAATGATCGCGGCCGCTATGCCGGCCCCGTTGGTTGGATTGGCGCTGACGGCGATGGTGAGTGGGCAATTGCATTGCGCGGAGCGCAAATTAGTAATTCTGGCGGTGCACAGATAAATGAGAATCTGGTTCGAGCTTTTGCCGGTTGCGGAATTGTTGCCGAATCCGAGCCAGATGCCGAACTTGCAGAAACAGATCTAAAGTTTCGCCCAATTCGCGAAGCGCTGAGTTAAAACTTTTTAGCTCAGGCGAACATCAACCAGCACGCGACCGGTTGTTTGTAGTGCGGCATCAAGTTCCGCTCGATCTTCTACTCGAATGTAGTTCCAGCCGTAGGCCTGAGCCAGGTGCCAAAGATCTACCTGCTGCGGAGTGGTGAATAGCTTTTCAAAAGTCTTTGCCTCTAGTTGCGCAGCCATTTCAAGGCCGGCAAAGATTGTGCCGCCGCCATCGTTGCCAACCACCAGCTGAATGTTTAGCTGGCCGTCGTTTGGGTCAATCGCTAGCGATGAAGCGTCGTGCAATAGGGTCAAGTCTCCAATCAGGGCGCGGGTGGTGCCCTCGCGCTCAATCAAGGCAATGCCGGTTGCGGTAGCCACAGTGCCATCAATTCCCGCCAGTCCGCGGTTGGCAAATACGCGTAGCGCCTTTGCGGGTGCCCAAGCATCTGCCTCACGAATAAGTCTTGATGCGCCAAGCAATAGTTGATCTGCATCGTTGGTAGCGGCCCAAACCGCATCAACCAAACTGCGGCGGTCCAGCGCACTAGATTCGGCGGCAGCAACATCGGCATCTGCCTTGCGCCAGCGCTCAAGCCACTCAAAATCAACTTCGTCGTCAACGGTAATTTCATCAACAACTTTTGAAGCACGACGTGACACATCAAAATGCCCCATCACCTTGCTGCGAATAACAACAACTTCAACATCCGAATTAAAAAGCAAACGCAAAGCGGCGCGACCCAAAGTTGGTTTACCAAAAACAATTACGCGACGAATCTCGCCAGCAACTTCACTGGTCTCAAGTAGAGCGCGGTAATGCACAATTGCGTTTGCGCCCATGCGCGCGCCCGATGATGGCTCTGCAAGCAGCGGCCAACCAAATGCCTCGGCAAGTTCAACGGCGTCACCACCTGCACCAGCGCCGGCAATCACAACGGTTGGCAGTTCTGCACTCAGCACCGCAAACTCTGGGTGTGGTTCAAAGATTTCTGGCATTGCAACGATTGGGTTTAGCTCTGCCGCGTTTGGGGCAGTTGCCGAAAGCGGCTCACGGAATGCAAGGTTCAATTGCACCGGTCCTGGTTGGTCTCCGTCGTAGCCCATTGCAACCGCAATTGCACTAACTGCAAGTTGCACGGCCTCGCGTGCTTCGCCATCATTGCCATTTGGTGCCGGAACATCCACACACTCGCGAACCGCGTCGTTAAAAATATCAATCTGGTTTGTAGTTTGGTTTGCACCAACTCCGCGCAATTCGTGCGGGCGGTCAGCAGTTAACAAAATCAGTGGCACACCCGAGTGGTGCGCTTCCAAAACTGCCGGGTGCAAGTTAGCAACCGCGGTTCCCGAGGTTGTAATAATTACCGATGGTTCACCCGAGGCAAGAGCCGAACCAAGAGCGGTAAATGCAAGGCTGCGTTCATCAAGGCGCACGTGTAAATCAATTTTTCCGGCGTCTGCCAATTGGCCAGCCGCAATCGCCAAGGCCTGAGATCTAGCGCCTGGTGCTAAAAAGAAATTGCGCACTCCAGCTTTGGCCAGAGTTGCTAAAAGATTCGCTGCAAAGTTTTGAGCCGGCGAACTACTGTGGCTCATCGTCACCTTCGGTTGAATCACTGGAATCGGTGTTGCCTTTTTTATCTTGCTCTTTTAGCTTCTCGGCAAGATCGCGCAAAAACTTTGGGTCGTCATCTGGCGCAGTGGTCTTGTACTTAGGCTGCTTGCGCTTATTAAGTAGGTAGCTGAATGCGTACACGGCACCAAAAATCAGCAGGATAGCCGCAGCAACGATTGCAAAGATGAACCACTTCATGTGTTAACTCTAACCAGCCGCAAACTTAGACTTATTCCATGAAGAATCCATGGATCCTGTACATCACCATTCGCGTAGGCATTTTTGCCGCAATTCTGGCCATTATGCTGGCCCTGGGCTTTGACCCATTTTTTGCAGCCATCATCGCGGCCGTGGTTTCCCTGGCTATTTCATTGATTTTCTTCAGCAAGCAGCGCTCGGCCGTATCTGAGGCAATCTACAAGTTCTCTAAGACCAAGACCGATAAAGATACCCAGTCCGAAGACGGCAACTAAATAAAGGTTGCTGCCATGCCCCAGCCAAGAAGCAGGGCGTAGAGCAGTGCGGCAAAGCTGGTCAGCTTCAGCGCCAAAATGAGTTCCTTTGGTGTCTTTGCCATCTGCACAATCAACGTTGCCGGACCAATCAAGAAGATAACCGCCCAGGCAAAGAAAGTGTATGGGTAGATAAATGAGTACGGAACCAAAATAACCATCGGCAACCAAAGCATCGCAAAGTAAATTGCCTTTGCCCACTTCTTGCCAACCTTCACGGCCAAGGTGCGCTTGCCAACTTTGGCATCGGTTTCAATATCGCGAATGTTGTTTACCATCAGCACAGCCGAGGCAAAGAATCCGGCAGCGGTGCCGCCAAGAATTGCATTCATGTCGAACGCGCCAATCTGAATGAACGCGGTGCCGTAGGTAGCAACCCAACCAAAGAAAATAAATACGGCAATCTCACCAAGACCCGAGTAACCGTAAGGAGACTTACCTCCGGTATAGAACCATGCCGCAACAATCGATGTGATGCCAACCGGAATAAACCACCAGAGCTGAGTTAGTAAAACAATTGCCAGGCCAGCAACCGCAGCTAAACCAAAAAATGCAAATGCAGCAAATTTCACAGCCTGAGGCTTTACCGATTTTGATCCGGTTAAACGTAGTGGGCCAACGCGGTGTTCGTCTGTTCCGCGAATTCCATCTGAGTAATCGTTTGCGTAGTTAACGCCAATCTGCAGAAACAAAGCAACGCTCAGCGCCAACAAGGTAAGTCCTAAGTTGAACTTGTCTACAACAGCCGCGGCACCGGCACCAATTGCAATTGGAGCAATTGCCAAAGGCAAGGTACGTAGCCTTGCGCCCTCAACCCAAAGTTTCAAACCATTTGCTTTTTTAGTCATTAGTTTTCCTCAAACAGTTTTGAAATAGCCTGCAAATCATTTTTAGCGTTGGCAGTCTTTGGAAGTTTATCTACACGCACCACTCGCACCGGCTTGCCGGCAGGTCCCAAATCGTTTGCCAGCGTGCGCGCAATGTCATCGGCAACCTCAGGGCTACCAACGTAAGCAATGCCAACTCTCTGGCCCCACTCCATATCTACAATCGCGGCGGCGGCAAGGTCATCTACTCCGTTGACTCTAAGCGCCAACTGCTCGACCCGGTCCAGTGAGATCTTGATACCCCCCGAGTTAATCACTCGGTCTAGTCGTCCAATAATGCCAAGGCGTCCGTGCTCGTCAACAAAACCGGCGTCTTGGGTCACATAGAAGCCATCGGTGTCTAATTCAACATTGGCCAGCATTGAGTTTTTGATTGCAATGCGGTCGTCAATTAGGCGCATCTCTGTGTCACCAATTGGAATGCCGTTATAGATGCAGCCGCCACAGGTTTCAGTCATGCCGTAGGTCACAATGATTTTCACGCCAAGCGCTTCTAGGCGGCCAATCAATACGTAGTCGGCAGCCTGGCCACCAACCAAGATGGCATCAAAGCGGCGCATTTGCTCAAGCACAAACTCATCGTGCTCGGCCGCAAGTGCCAAGCGCCCAAGCTGGGTTGGCACCAAAGAGGTGTACCGCTTCTCGGTCTTCATGTGGCTGGCCGATCTTGCAAATGCCTCGGCGGTAAAAGGAACCGATGTATTCATCATCACCGGTTGAGTGCCGGCCAACACCGAGCGAATCAAAACGTTGGCGCCTGCGATGTAGTTGGTTGGAAGCGCAAGCAACCACTGACTCGAGGAGTCGTCGGCATCAAGTGCAAAGCTAGCCGCGTGTGCACTTGCCAGTAGCGCCTCGCGAGAGAGCGAAATCTTTTTTGGGGTTCCGGTTGAACCAGAGGTTTCAACAATCAACGCAACGTTGTCTTCAACTTCCGCTTCCAAACCGTGAGTCTCTGGCATCTTGCCGTTTACTTCTGGTGCGGTAATAAACAGTGCACACTTGCCATCCAGAACATCGGCAAATGCAACCAGCGCACCAAACGTATCGTTTGCTGCAACAAGCTTTAGCGGTTTAGACATTGGTTAGGAATTAAACCTGCCAAGGAAAAGGCGACCAATCCGGTTCGCGCTTTTCCAAAAATGAATCACGACCTTCAACAGCTTCGTCTGTGCCGTAAGCCAATCGGGTTGCTTCACCGGCAAACAATTGCTGACCAACCAGGCCGTCGTCAACCATGTTGAAGGCGTACTTCAACATGCGCACTGACTGAGGTGACTTGCGAAGAATTTCGGTTGCCCATTCAACGCCAACTTTTTCAAGGTCTGCGTGTGCAACAACTTTATTTACTACGCCCATTTCGTATGCGCGCTGCGCTGAATACTCTTCACCCAAGAAGAAAATTTCGCGAGCAAATTTTTGGCCAACCTGTCTTGCCAAATACGCGCTTCCGTAGCCGGCATCAAATGAACCCACGTCGGCATCGGTTTGTTTAAATTTTGCGTGCTCAGCAGAAGCAATTGAAAGATCGGCAACCACGTTTAGTGAGTGGCCGCCACCGGCTGCCCAACCCGGCACCAGTGCAATTACAACCTTTGGCATAAAGCGCATCAAACGCTGAACCTCAAGAATGTGCAGGCGGCCGGCACGAGCGGCATCAATTGTCTCGGCAGTTTCGCCGTCTGCATATTTGTAGCCATCGCGTCCACGTACGCGCTGATCGCCACCCGAGCTAAACGCCCAACCGCCATCTTTTGGCGATGGCCCGTTTCCGGTTAGCAGCACAACGCCAACTTTTGAATCCAAACGTGCGTGCTCAAGGGCGCTGTGAAGTTCGTCTACGGTCTTAGGTCTGAATGCGTTGCGCACCTCTGGGCGGTTAAACGCCACGCGCACCATGCCAAGCGACTTGTGCTTGTGATAGGTCACGTCTTCTAGGTCCTGGAACCCTGCGACCTCTTGCCAAATCTGCTCGTCAAAGAGCTCCGATACCTTGTGCGCCATGAATCTAGACTAACAACGTGAGCCAAACCACTATTCCGCCGCTAGCCGAGCTAATCAATAGCGCCCGGGTGGTTTCGCTTCCCCTGCGCACCAAGTTTCGTGGGCTAACTGACCGCGAGGTGCTCTTGTTCCAAGGCCCTAACGGCTGGGCCGAGTGGGCTCCCTTTATTGAGTACCCGCACGAGGAGGCTGCCGCTTGGCTTGCCGCCGCCATTGAGTTTTCACACGGCACCCTGCCGACCCTGCACCGAAACCGCATTCCGGTGAATGCCACCCTGCCTGCCGTGGCACCAGATCAGGTTGCCAAGGTTCTTGGCCGCTTTGGCACTTTTAGCACCGTCAAAATCAAAGTCGCCGAAGGCGGCCAAAAGTTGGGTGACGACGTAGACCGCATCATGGCCGTACGAGCTGCCTACCCCGATGCAAAACTGCGCCTAGATGCCAATGGCAAATGGACAGTTGATTTGGCACTTAGTTTTACGCGCGCACTGTTTAAGCAGGGCATTCAACTTGAATACCTAGAGCAACCGGTAGCCACCATTGGCGAGATGGCAGAGCTAAGAATTAAATTAGCCACCGAGCGAATTCCAGTAAAGATTGCCGCCGATGAATCGGTGCGCAAAGTGAGCGACCCTTTTGCGGTTGCTCAGGCACAGGCCGCAGACATTTTGGTTTTGAAAGCTGCACCACTCGGTGGCATTAGCAAATCACTTGAGATCGCGCGCGGTGCAGGTTTGCCGGTTGTTATTTCAAGCGCAATAGATTCTGCGGTTGGTTTGTCTATGGGTGCACACCTGGCGGCCGCACTTCCTGAGTTGCAATTTGATTGTGGTCTTGGCACCGCGGCGCTTTTGGCCGGCGATGTTACTCGCGAACCACTTGCACCGGTTGACGGTTTCATTGATGTGCGCCGAGTTGCAGTTGATGAAGAGAAGCTTCAAACTTTTAAAGCCGAGGACCACCGAACCGACTGGTGGATAGAGCGCCTTAGCGAAACTTATAAATTACTTTAGGCCGCTGTAAACGTGTAGACCCTTGAAGAAAAGGTTTACCACGGTGAAGTTAAACAAAATTGCAACGAAGCCAACCAGCGCAAGCCATGCCGAACGCTTTCCGGTCCAACCGCGTGTTGCGTTTGCGTGCAGGTAGCCCGCATAGATTGTCCAAATAATAAAAGTCCAAACTTCTTTGGTGTCCCAGCCCCAGTAACGGTGCCAAGCACGCTCTGCCCAAATCGCGCCCGCAATCAGGGTGAAGCTCCAAAGAATGAACCCGATGATGTTAAAGCGGTAAGCAAGTTTTTCAATCTTGTCGACTGCTGGGAACATAGCCAAGATGCGCTTCATGGTGCCAACCAACTTAAGCTTTGACTTCTCAACCCAAGCTGCGGTCTTCAAGATGTAGGCAATCGAAAGCGCAGCGGCAATGTTAAAGAATGCGGTTGCCAAAATGGCAACGGTCACGTGAATGACCAACCAGTAGCTCTGCAGCGCTGGCATCAGCGACTTCACTTCAACGTAGAAGATTGCAGTTGCCGAGCCAAGAATCAAGAGTGTGAAGCCAGAAACAAATGTTGCAATCAGGCGAATGTCTTTGATTGCCAACGCAAACAAGAAAATTGCAACCACCACGAATGAACCGGTGATTGAGAACTCGTACATGTTTGCCCAAGGCACTCGGCTAGCTGCAATACCGCGAAGCAGAACACCAACACCGTGAAGCAAGGAGGCAATGATCATCAAGATAATCGCGATGCGCTCAATCTTGGTGGCCTCACCGCGAATCTTCTTCTTTTCGGAAGCCAGGCGTGAAAGGTGGTTGGCAAAGGTTAGGAATGCCGCTGTGTAAACGGCCATGGCTGCGTAAATAAAGATGAGCGAGATCTGTGAAAGGCCTTCGTTTAGTGCAATGCCCATGTCTACTTTTTCTCCTTCTTCTTTAGTTCTGCAGCAATTTCAGTAACTACCTTTTCAAGTATGGGGTCATCTCCGCGGGCCAAAGCCGCCACCTCAAAACCATCTGTGGTTTGGCGCACCCAAACTCGTCTGCGCGGTACCAAGAGTGATGTAGTCACACCGGCCAGCGCCAGTAGGGCAAATGCCAGCACCCAAATACCGCCTGGGTTGTAGCTCACATCAAGTGATGCAAAACGGCGAATGTCGTCAAAGGTTACGGTGCCAAGGCCGTTAGGCAGTTCCACGGTCTCACCAAGGGTTAGGCGAAGTCCCTTGACTCCACTCTTGCCACCGGCAATCTGCTTCATGTTTGAGGTATCCAACGCGTAAACGTTCTTTGGCACTCCGCCATCAAGACCTAGGTCACCTTCGTAAACGTTCATGGTGAGCAGCGGGTCAATTGGTGCCGGGTAAATAGAGGTCAGCGCACCGGTACTTAGCGTGTCAACGGTTGGGTAGAAGAACGCGATGATTCCAAACTGTCGTGCGGTATCCGGCACCTTGATTACACCCAGCGATGTGTAAGTAGTTGACTGTGGCAAGAACGCGTTGGCGCCGGCAAATATCACGTTGCCTTCTTTATCGCGAATGGTGATGTGCGGTGCGTAGCCGTTACCGGTTAGGTAAATGTTTGCGCCCGGCATCTCAAGCGGCTCATTAACGCGAATCAAACTGTCAACCGGTTTTGAAGTTGGGGTCAGCTGACTTGAAACATAAGCACGAAAATCAAGAGGGGTGCCAACGTTGGTTTGATTCTTCAAATCAAAATCAACTTCAAACTTTTTTAGATTCATACTGAACGGCACAAGCATGTTCTCGTGAAAGAAAGTGCCCGGTGCAAATGAATCGTATGAGGCCAAGTTATTTACAAAGGTTTCGCCTTCAACCAAAACGCGCTGACCGCTAAAACTTAAACCGCCGCCAACTCCAACTGCAAACAAAACACCAATCAGCGAAAAGTGAAAAACCAGGTTTCCGGTTTCACGAAGGTAACCACGCTCTGCAGATACTGCCTTGCCGTTGCGCACAACTCGGTAACCCATCTTGCGCAGTAACTTTTCTGCGCGCTCGGGGACATCGGTGTTTTTTGCAAACTTAACCGAAAGCGATGCCGGCATGCGAGCAAATAATTTTGGCGCTGCCGGTGGCGGAGTAAGCAGCGCGCGATAGTGCACACCGGTGCGTGGAACAACGCAACCAATTAGCGAGATGAAAAGCAAAATGTAAATTGCCGAGAACCACGCAGAGGTATAAACATCAAACAGTTGCATAGCATCAAGCACCGGAGCCAACTGCGGGTTGTTATCAAAATAAGTTGTAACGCCATTTGGGTCGGCAGACCGCTGAGGGAACACAGAACCCGGCACTGCAGCAATTGCCAACAAAAGCAAAAGCAAAAGCGCGGTGCGCATAGAAGTCAGTTGACGCCAGATCCACCTAGACCAACCGGCAAGGCTTAGTTCTGGGGTGGCAATGTCACCATCAAATCGCGAGCTGGAAATAACCAAACACCTCCAACTGCAACCACGCCGCAAATGTGTTCCAGATTCCTGAAACCAAAAGCAAACCAAGCACCATCAAAAGCACGCCGCCAGCAATGTTGAATTTACGAATGTGGCGCTTTACAAAACCAACCGATTTCGTTGCCCAGCCAAAACCAGCGGCAATCGCAATGAATGGAAGCCCAATACCAAGAGCGTAAATAAAGGCCAGCAGTGCACCCTTTGCTGGGTCACCGCTGTTAGAGGCCAGTGAAAGCACGGCCGCCAAAGTTGGCCCAATGCAAGGGGTCCAACCAAGCCCAAAGGCAACGCCCAGCAGCGGTGCGCCCACCAAGCCAAGCTTGCTTGAAACCTGCAGCTTGATTGTGCGCTGCATAAAACCAAACTGGCCCAGCATCACAAAGCCAAGCGCAAAAACAAAAAGCCCAAGCACTCGCTGAACCCACTGCAAACCGTTTGCATAAACCACGGCACCTAGCCCACCGAAGGCGGCACCAAACGAAACAAATACCAAAGAAAAACCAAGCACAAACAAAATCGCGCCAATCAATGTGCGCTTGCGAGATGCAGCTTCACCTGTGCCACTCATACCCGATACAAAACCTACGTATCCGGGCACCAAAGGCAAAACACATGGACTCAAGAACGAAATCAATCCGGCAAGCAGTGCCATTGGCATTGCCGCAAGCAATGAGCCATTAAGAATGATGTCGCCGGGGTTCACTGCTATTCCTTTACAGCCGACTTAATCAGTGCAGACAAAATTGATTTATCAATGCGTCCTAAAACGCGCGCGGTAACTTTGCCGTCTTTGCCAATCACGATTGTGGTTGGCACGGCCTGCGGAGTAACGATTCCGGTGAATGCCAAAAGAACACTGCCGCTGTTTGCATCAACGATTGATGGCCAGGTGATTTTAAAGTTTCGCTCAAATGCATTTGCGGTCTCAGCGCTGTCGCGCACGTTCACACCAATGAACTGCACATCTTTATTGGCCGCCTGAAGCGCAACTAGGTCTGGTGCCTCCGCGCGGCACGGTGCGCAACCCGCGTACCAAAAATTCATCACGGTAACTACACCCGCAAGATCTGCACTCGTGATCACATCACCGGTGACTGTATTGCCCGCCCACTCAACTGCCTCGCCGCGGTTTGCCGCTGCAAATTCAGTAACCGAACCATCGCCGGCAATGTAGTTCTTGTTGTCGCCAGCTTTGTACTGGTTAGCCAACGGATCATTCGCGGCGCAACCAGAAAGCGTAACGCTAAGCAAACCAATCAGTGCAATTAATGCAATAAGCGCAATGGTGCGATATCTAAACTTCAAACCGCTGCACCCGGGTCTTTGTAATCAACTTCTACCCACTCATTGCCCTTGCGTTCAAAAGAGGTAACGCTTGAAAGAGCGGTGCGGCGCTTGCGAGGGTTGTGAGGCAACTTCTTACCGCTGATCTTGCGGTGCACCATTTCAATTGGCAACTGGTGGGTCACCAAAACAACATCGCCATCTGGCACCGAGTTCCAAGCGTGATCCATTGACTCAAGCATGCGGTCGGCAATTTGCTCAAATGGTTCGCCCCAGCTTGGACGCTGTGGGTTACGCAAGTGGTAATAAAGGTGTGGTCTAGCAATGATGTGCGCGCCGCCAAGTTTGCGACCCTCAAATTTGTTCCATGGCTCAATCAAGCGTTCATCGGTCTTGGCATCAACGCCAAATGCCTTTTCAACCGGCTCCGCAGATTCGCGAGTTCTAAGTAGTGGGCTCGCAAAAATCATGCTTATCGGGCGCTTTTGAGCTTTTAGCTCCTCAGCCGCAGCAGCCGCCATCTTGTGCCCGCGGTCACTCAGGTGAAAATGTGGCAAGCGGCCATAAATAACTGCACCTGGATTGTGCACTTCGCCGTGGCGAATGAGGTGAATGCGTTTGGCGGGCATGGGGTCAAGTCTACCCTCGGCTAAACTTGTGCCTTATGAGAGCCCGTGCCCTAGTAAAAGACCTTGCCGCCCTGCCTGATGGCCCAGTTACCGTTGGTGGATGGGTAGAAAAGCTTCGTGATCAGAAGCGCATTCAGTTCATCATCGTTCGCGACGAGTCTGGCGATGTTCAGGTCACCTACCCTCGCCCTGTAAAGGACGACCAGCCGGTAGAAGACGACGCACTGGCAGCAAAGGTTTCGACCCTGACCAACGGTTCATTCGTTTGGATCACCGGTCGTTTGGTGCACGACGAGCGCGTAAAGCTTGGCGGCCTTGAGATTCAGCTAGACGATGTAGAAATCGTGACGATGGCTGACCCTGAAACACCGATAGCCGACGACACCTCTATTGACAAGCGCATGGACTGGAGATTCCTAGACCTTCGCCGCCCAGAGATGAACCTGGTTTTCCGCATTCAGAGCACCATTGAGCACACCTGGCGCCAGTACTGGGCTGAGAACGACTTTGTTGAGATTCACTCACCTAAGTTGATGGCTTCTGCTTCTGAATCAAACGCCGAGCTTTTCAAGCTTGAGTACTTTGAGACTCACGCTTACCTTGCTCAGTCACCTCAGTTCTATAAGCAGATGGCAATGATGTCTGGTCTTGGCAAGATTTTTGAAATTGGTCCGGTATTCCGTGCCGACCCTTCTTTCACTTCACGTCACGCAACCGAGTTCGTGTCGGTGGATATTGAAGTTTCGTGGATTGACTCGCACGAAGACGTGATGCAGATTCAAGAGCAGCTGCTTCACCGCGCAATCAGTGCGGTTAAAGAAAAGCACGGCGAAGAAATCAAGAAGCACTTTGACATTGATGTAGTTGTGCCTTCTATTCCTTTCCCTCGCGTGCCACTGCTTGAGGCAATCGAGATCATTAAGCAGCGTGGTCACACCGTTGAGCGCGGCGGCGACCTTGACCCAGAGGGCGAGCGTCAAATTGCAGCGTGGGCCGAGGAAACTCACGGTCACGAATTTGTTTTTGTAACTGACTACCCTGCAACCGTTCGCCCGTTCTATCACATGCGTCACGCAGACAACCCAGCACTAACCAACAGCTACGACCTAATTTGGCGCGGCACCGAGATCACCACTGGTGCTCAGCGTGAACACCGCCTAGATGTTTTGATTGAGCAGGTTAAGCAAAAGGGTCTTGAGCCAGAGGGCTTGCAGACCTACCTTGACTTCTTCAAGTACGGCGCTCCATCACACGGCGGGTTCGGCATGGGCTTGCTTCGCGTTTTGATGTTGCTATTGCACCAGCCAAACATTCGCGAAGTTGGTTTCTTGTTCCGTGGTCCAAACCGCCTAGAGCCGTAAACACCGATAGCCCTAGCATGAGCAAGTTTGAAGGTCGCAACAAAACTGCATTGATGGTTATTGACGTGCAGAACGCGGTCTTTGGTTGGGCTTGGCGCAAAGACGAAGTCATTGCCAACATTAACAAGCTTGTTGCCGATGCCCGTGCCGCTAGCACTCCGGTTATTTGGGTTCAGCACTCAGATGAAGAAATGCCACTTGGTTCAGAGGCGTGGGGCCTTATGCAGAACCTAACCAAGCCTGAGCCTGGCGAAGAGATTATTCAAAAGAATTTCCGCAGCTCATTTGAAAACACGAACCTCGATGACGTGCTTGCCAAACTCGGCATCTCACACCTAGTAGTTACCGGCGGCGAAACCAACAACTGTGTGCGTCACACTTCGCACGCGGCTATTGAGCGCGGTTACGACGTGACCTTGGTGAGCGATGCCCACACCACCGTTGATGGCGCTTGGGGAGTTGAAAACTTAACTGCCGCCGATATCGTTGCGGAGCAAAACGGATCTTTCAGCCAGTACCAGCTACCTGGCCGCTACTCAAAAGTAGAAACCACAAGCCAAGTTACTTTTTAACGGTGGCCTTGACGGTTTTCACCGGTGCAGCCACCTTGGTGATTGCGTTGTAGGCCTTGCCAGCCCAAGGGTATTTCTTGCTCAACATTTTGAGCACGATCAACAAAATCGGAAACCAGAACTTCTTTAAAATCCAACGCATGGCCTAAACCTATCTACTAATCGCGAGTCTTGGCATAAAGGGCACGCATTAGGCGCTCTTCGTCAACGCGCCAGTAGTTGTGCATTTTTCCGTCAATCAAAATCACCGGAATCTCTTCGGAGTACTTCAAACGCAAAGCTTCGTCATCAAGAATGTTTTGCTCTTCAACCACAACCTGTGCGGCTGGGTTAGCAGAATGAAAATCGGCAACCACACGCTCAACTGCCTCACGGGCGTCGTCGCAAAGGTGGCAACCAGGCTTGCCAATTAACGTCAGTTGAATACTCACGACTTAAGCCTATTCCAGCGCAAGCCAACCCCTCAACGCTCTAAACTTGCAGGGTGCCAGAAACCCCTAAGAAGCCACGCAAGATAGAAGCAGCGTTTTTTGACGTTGACAACACAATCCTGCGCGGATCATCTAGCTTTCTTTTTGGCAAGGCAGCTTTCAAAAAGGGTTTCTTCAACCGCAAAGATTTTTGGCGCATGGCTTGGCAGCAAAGCCTGTTCATCTCTCGTGGTGAAAAACTAAATTCACTAGACGCCATTCGTGACAAAGCCCTAAGCCTCATTGCCGGCCACCGCGCCGAAGACCTAACTGCACTAACCGATGAGGTTTACGAAAACTACATTTGCCCAAAGCTGTGGCCAGAAACGGTGCGCATCGCGCAAGAGCACATCGCTGCCGGCCGCGAAGTTTGGTTGGTAACCGCAACTCCTAAAGAAATTGCCGACGTAATTGCCCACCGCCTGGGTCTAACCGGCGGCCTTGGCACCCTGATTGAAGTTAATAAAGACGGAATCCTCACCGGCAAGCTAATTGGCCACACACTTCACGGCAAGGCAAAGCGTAAGGCCGTCAAAGCCCTGGCCAAAGATCGCAACATCAGCCTCAAGCGTTCATTCGCCTACTCAGACAGCGTCAACGATTTGCCAATGCTCACCTCGGTTGGCAACCCAACCGCAATCAACCCCGATGTTGCCTTGCGCTACTACGCCAACGAAGCGGGCTGGCCGATTCTTGACTTCAAGAAGCGCGAACTACGCGCTAATAAGAAGTAAAACCCCTCCAAACGCAAAAACCCGCCTGGCACAAATGCCGGCGGGCTAAAGCTCGATAAGAAGATTTACTTCTTATTGCGACGCTGGTGACGAGTCTTGCGAAGCAGCTTGCGGTGCTTCTTCTTAGACATACGCTTGCGGCGCTTCTTAATTACTGAACCCATAGGGACCTCACAGTTTTTGGATGATTATCGACCAAGAGGCCGTAAGCAAAACGATTTCCCTATTCTAGCCCGAAACAGGCATACGCTTCTACCGTGACCGAACAACAGAAGTACCAAGTGATCAAACGCCTAGCCGACCTCGAAATTCGCGAGTATGAGGCCTGTGTTCTTATGCAGGTGACCGTATCGGGTGATTTCATGCGTGCCGGAAACCTGGCCTTTGGGCCGCTCGTGCGCTACATCAGTGGCAATAATGCGGCAGGCCAAAAAATTGCCATGACCGCCCCCGTGATTCAGGAGCCAATCAGCGACCAAGAGCACATTGTGAGCTTTGTGTTGCCAGCCGGTATGAACCCCGACGACGTCCCCGTCCCAAGTGACGCCCGAGTCAAGATGATTGCCGAGCCAGCGTACTTTGCTGCCGCTCGCAAGTTTGGTGGGGGCTGGAACGAACATAGGTTCATGGCCGAAGGAGAACAATTGCTAAACGCCGTAAAGGCTGCGGGATTAGTGCCAATCGGAGCCATATACTGGGCAAGATTTGATCCTCCGTGGAAGCCTGGCTTTTTAAAGAGGAACGAAGCAATTACAAAAATCGAAAGGCCTAAGGCTCTATGAACGCAACACTAAAGAAGGTAATCGCCGAGTTCATCGGTACCTTCACATTCTTGCTAGCAATCGCTGGCGCATCAACATCAGGTTCACCACTAAAGCAGATCTCACTAGCCCTAACCCTAGGTCTAATGATTCTTACTCTTGGTGGCATCAGCGGTGGTCACTTCAACCCAGCTGTTTCTGTCTACTTCTTTGCTAAGAAGGAACTTTCATTCGGCCAGCTAGTTGCTTACGTTGCAGCTCAGCTAACCGGTGCATTCTTTGGTGTTGCTGCAGGTCTTGGCCTATGGCAGAAAACCATCTCACCTATCGTTGACGGCAACCAGGTTGACGCATCGGTGTTCCTGGGTGAAGTTGCAGCTACTGCAGGTCTTGTATTCATCATTGCAACCTTGGTTAACAACAAGCAGGCAAACCTAATCTGGATTGCAGTTGCATCTTGGGTTTTCGCTGCGGGTACATTCACCGTTACCGGTGCTATGGCTAACCCTGCAGTGGCCTTTGGTTTGTTGTTCAACGGCATCTCAAGCGGAAGCATTGCAAGCATCGTGGTTGCTCAGCTAGTAGGTCTACTAGTTGCAGTTATCTTGCTAGCAATCACCGGTGCAAAGGTAGCTAAGAAGTCTCCTGCAAAGAAGGAAGCTCCTAAGTTCGTTCCTGCTCCAATCGTTGCAGTTCCTGCTGAAGCTGCTTCAACCACCGTTGCTGCTCCTGCTAAGCCTGTTGCTGCAAAAAAGCCAGCGACTAAGCCTGCTGCAAAGAAAGCGGCTCCAAAGGCAGCAGCTAAGCCTGCGGCCAAGAAGGCGGCTCCAAAGGCAGCAGCTAAGCCTGCGGCTAAGAAGGCTCCTGCAAAGAAGTAATTAATTTTCTGTTAAGCAAAACGCGTCGGGTAACCGGCGCGTTTTGTTTTAACATTGACTCATGACTACCAAAGCCTCTGTACTCTTTGTTTGCATTCACAATGCTGGTCGTTCACAAATGGCCGCAGGTTACCTAAGGCACCTAGCCGGTGATCGCATTGAGGTTCGTTCAGCTGGCACCGACCCTGGCGACAAAGTAAACCCGGCAGCAGTTGAGGCCATGGCCGAAGAAGGAATTGACATCAGCGTCAACTTTCCCAAAAAACTAACCGATGAAGCGGTTAAAGAATCTGACTACGTAATCACCATGGGCTGCGGTGACACCTGCCCGTTCTTCCCTGGCAAGAATTACCTTGACTGGCCACTTGATGACCCAGCTGGTCAGGGTGTTGATGCGGTGCGTCCAATCCGCGATGCGGTGCGCGCCAAGGTTGAAGCACTCATTGCCGAGATCGATTCTAAATAGCGGTTTCGACCCCAAATAGTTTTTACTTACCAGTAAGGCGCTTAATTTCGGCTTCAATATCAGACTCAGTGATAGGTCTATTGAAGCTCTTTCCGTAGGCATCAAGACCAATAAAGAATGCCGCGACACCCATGCCTGAAATTGCCCAGATTGGCCAGAAGTAGCCACCGCCGCTAAAAGCCCAGATTCCGGTAAGCAAAATGCTTACGCCCGCCCATACTCCCAAGTACTGCTTGAAATCGCGCTTCTTCTTGAGGCTCTTTTTTGCCATGGAACGGAGCTCTTCGTCTTTATAAATTGCACTCATAATCCTTATGTTACGTACCAAAATTAATAATTTCCTTTGGTTACCTTCTCATTTCAGAATTAGAACTTTTCTGCCATACTTTCTAGAACCTACTCGGGAGGTTCTTATGCCGGCCACACAGAAGCTAGCGCCACAGCCAAAGCAGTCGCGCGCTCTAGACACCATTGAGCTGGTGCTGGCCGAGACCAATAAGGCCATTGCCCAGGGCGGCGAGGCAGCTGTTCGAGTCCAAGACATCAGCGCCAAATCCAAGGTTTCCATCGGGTCTATTTATCACCACTTCGGTGACCGCGATGGGCTAATTCGTGCAGCATACGTTGAGACTTTTAGAAGTGCAATTCAAAACGATATTGACCGTGTCAAGCGCTTTATGAACCGCATGAGCAGCGCAAAAGAAATGGCGGAGCATTACGACGAAATGCTTGCATTCTTGCACCAGCACTTTGAGCAGTTTCCTGCCCGCGATCGAGCAGCAACCTTTGGCAGCACCACGGGGCGCCCGTTGCTTCGAGAAGCTCTGATTGAAGTGCAGACTCAGCTAACCACTGGCCTCACCGAGGTAATGCAACTTCTAAAGGATCGTGGAATCTTAAAACCGCACCTTGCTCCGCGAGCAGCTGCAGTCATGACCTTGGGAATGCTTCACGGCCGACTCATTGCGGAATTTGATCTCACACCTGTAGAAGGAGAGCACTGGAATGCAGCAATGCTCACATCATTCAGTGGACTATTTGTTGGGACCGAGGATCTACCAATCTGGAAAAAATTGGCCAGCAGTTAGTTTCCCGAAGCCAATTCTTTTGAGCGTGCCAACGCTGCATCAGTTGCTTCAATAAACATCTGCTCTAAATCAGCTTGAGTCATTCGTGCAATCGCGCGCTCGGTTGTGCCATTAGGTGAAGTAACTTGCTTGCGAAGTTCTACAGGTGATTTACCCGAGGCAATCAACAACTCTGAAGCACCCAAGAAAGTTTCGTTAACCAAAAGTTCTGCCTCTGAATCGCTAAAACCTTTTTGCTTTGCTGCAGCTGTTAACGCCTCAATCAAAAAGAAAACATACGCTGGGCCAGAACCAGATATAGTGCCAAGCTCGTCAATCTTTGATTCTGCAAGCACCAGAGATTTTCCAACGGTGTTAAAAAGTTGCACGGTGGTTTCAACTGCCCAATCGGTGGCGCGTGAACCAGCGGAAATACCGGTGATTGCTCGGCCAACAATTGCAGGAGTATTTGGCATCGCGCGAACTACACCAACATCTTCCGGCAGCAAAGTTTCCATAGTTGCGGTTGTGATTCCTGCGGCCACAGAAATAATCAGAGCGTTGTCATCAAGTGAGTCGGCAATGTCGGCTAACACCTCGGTCACGTAGGCAGGCTTCACGGCAATCAAAACAACGTTTGCGCCGGCAACTGCCATTTGATTTGCATCGTCACCGTTTTCCATTGCAAAAGAAAGCACGCCAAGCTCATCGGTTAGGCGCTCTGCGCTTTCCGTTGACTTTGTGCTAACCGATACGTTGTCTGGGTTGAAACCAGACTTCAACAAGCCGCTAAGAATTGCGCTGCCCATAGAGCCAGTACCGATAATTGCGATGCGTTTGATGTTCACCCGTTCAGTTTATGGCAGGGCCTTTGGCACCTACCTGTTGAGAGACTCATAGGTGTCCTTGCTCCTTGGTAGTTTTGTCCTATGGCTGTTGCAAAATCCTCGTTTACCTGCACCGATTGCGGTTGGACCACCTCTAAGTGGGTTGGTCGCTGTGGCGAGTGCCAAGCGTGGGACACAATGCAAGAGGGCAAGGCCGGTGGCGGCCGTGGGCTGGGCACCGTGCGTCAAATCAAGCCGGTAGCCATCGTGGGCTCATCAGCTGCAAAGCCAATAACTGATGTCTCAACTGAGCGCGTAGCGGCTTGGTCTACCAAGGTTGGCGAGTTTGATCGCGTGCTTGGTGGCGGGCTGGTTCCGGGGGCCGTGGTCTTGCTATCGGGTGAGCCTGGGGTTGGTAAGAGCACCCTGTTGCTTGAGGTTGCCGCCAACACCGCAAAGTCTGGCAAAAAGGTTTTGTATGTTTCTGGCGAGGAGTCAGTTGGCCAAATTCGCCTACGTGCCGAGCGCACCGGTGCAATGAGTGACAACCTGTTTATTGCTTCCGAGACTGACCTCAGCACAGTGCTTGGCCAGATTGACGCAGTTGCGCCAGAGTTGTTGGTTGTTGACTCTGTGCAAACCATTGCCGCTGCCGAGATTGATGGCGCTGCGGGTATGCGCTCACAAATTCGTGAGGTCGCCGCAAACCTTATTCGCGTTGCCAAAGAGCGTGCGCTGCCGGTGATTCTGGTTGGTCACGTAACTAAAGACGGCAACATTGCTGGCCCTCGCGCACTTGAGCACCTGGTTGATGTGGTTTGCCACTTCGAGGGTGATCGTCAAACTTCTTTGCGTTTTGTGCGCAGCATGAAAAACCGCTTTGGCCCAACCGATGAAGTTGGCTGCTTTGAGATGACCGGTGAGGGCATCAACGAAGTGCCGGATCCAAGCGGAATGTTTTTATCGCGCGGCGATGCACCGGTTAGCGGAACCTGCGTAACCGTAACCGTTGAGGGCAAGCGTCCGCTAATTGCCGAGGTTCAAGCTTTGGTGGTTAAGTCCTCTACCCCGCAGCCTCGCCGAGTAACCAACGGTGTTGATTCAGCTCGTGTAGCAATGTTGCTTGCAGTGCTTGAGCGTCGTGCGGGCTTGCGATTGAGCGACATGGATGTTTATGTTTCAACCGTGGGTGGCGTAAAACTTACCGAGCCGGCCTCAGACCTAGCCATTGCACTTGCAATTGCCTCAGCAGTTCAAGACAAACCAATTGCACACAACCTAGTTGCATTTGGTGAAATTTCTCTTGCCGGCGAAATCCGTAAAGTTTCAAATGGCAAGGTGCGCGCTAGCGAAGCAAACCGTTTGGGTTTTGTGCGCAGTGTTGATTCCGGTGTGGGTGATTTGCGCGCTGCGCTATCACTAGGCCTTAACTGGTAAATCCTTAGTTCAAAATGAACTGAGAGGTTTCTTTAGAAACGAAACCGCCAACCTCAACACTTAGGTGATACGAAGCACCGCCAGCTGTTACCGGCTCTTGCTCTGCACCACAACCGCTTGAAGAAGACTTCACACGGTACCAATCGCTGAATACGCTGGTCTTAGTTTCGCCAGCCTTCAAGGTCATTGGCAAAGTTGTCAATCCGGTGCGGTCGCAGTCAACCGAGTTCCAAATTGTTTCGCTGCCGCTGGTCACCTTGTAATAAGTTTCCTTGGCGCCAAGATCAATGGTGCAATCCTTGTCGCCGGTGTTAGTTACTGAGTAACCAAAGAACGGGTTAATTCCTGTATCAAACGCTGCCTGGGCTGAACCGGCTGAATCGCCAACGATTGCAACCAAAGAAACCTTGCCTGGGTCACAGGCGCCCTCGGCCACAACCCCAGTGCCACTTGCTGCCGGGTTACCACCAATGATTCCCTGCACAAAGCCAACAAGTGCGGCCACAAGGCTCCACACCAAGGCAACTGCCACTGCCAAAACTATAAGGGCAATAATGCGGCGCTTGCGATAAACGCTCTTGTCTGGGCGGGTAACTGGGCGCTGGCGATTAGCTGGATTGTGGCGTGAATTGCTCATAAAAATAGAGTAGCCAGCCAAGCTTAAAAAGGCTGTTAACTACAAGGTCTTAAGCATTCGGGTGTTGCCCAAAGTGTTCTGCTTTACCCGGGCAAGATCCAAGAACTCGGCAACACCGTCATCGTGCGAGCGCACCATTTGCTCGAATGTGGCCTCATCAACTGGCACATCAGAGATTTCTTGAAAACCAAACTTGCCAAAGAACGCAGTTTCAAAGGTCAAACAAAAGACTCGCTTAATTCCAAGTTCGCGTGCCTTGGAAATCAGCGCCTTAAGCACCAGTGAACCAACGCCTTTGCCGCGCACTTCCTCGGCCACAACCATTGAACGAACTTCGGCTAAGTCCTCCCACATCACGTGCAAGGCACCGGCACCAATGATTGCCCCGGTCTCATCAACCGCAACCAAGAATTCGGGCACGGCCTCGTAGAAGCTAACTTTTTCGTGACCAAGCAAAACAGCAGAGCCCTCAAGCGGCTGGCGAATAGCCAAGATGGCATTCACGTCGCTAGTGCGCGCTGGGCGCACCTTGATCGAGTTGGTCATACTAAAAGCGTAGTTGCTGAACGCGGCTAACTAAGCTTCTAACTCGCCGATTGGTCCGCCAACTACGACTGGGGCACCGTGCAACCTTGAGCTGAAGGTAAATTCACCGTTCACAAAGTCAACTTCAATGTGTGATGCGTTCTTTAGCTCGCCGTGCATGATCTTCTCGCTGAGCTTGTCTTCAATCTCACGCTGAACTGCACGACGCAACGGACGTGCACCTAGGGTTGGGTCAAAGCCAATCTCAATCAGGCGGTCCTTAGCTAACTGTGATACCGAGATTGTCATGTCGCGGTCTTCAAGACGAATTGCAAGACGCTTAATGAACAGGTCAACAATCTGAACTAGCTCGCTCTTAATTAGCTGAGGGAACACAATGGTTTCGTCAACGCGGTTTAGGAACTCAGGACGGAAGCTCTTCTTCAGCTCCTCGTTAACCTTGCCCTTCATGCGTTCGTAGTCGTTGGCGTTGTCGCCCTCGAGGTTGAAGCCCATTGCGCCGCGAGAAATATCGCGAGTGCCAAGGTTGGTGGTCATGATGATGATTGTGTTCTTAAAGTCCACAACGCGACCCTGACCATCGGTCAAACGACCCTCTTCAAGAATCTGCAACAGTGAGTTGAAGATATCTGGGTGAGCCTTTTCGATCTCGTCAAACAGCACAACACTGAACGGCTTGCGACGAACCTTCTCGGTTAGCTGGCCACCCTCTTCGAATCCAACGAAGCCCGGAGGCGCACCAAACAAACGTGAAACGGTGTGCTTCTCGCCGTACTCTGACATGTCTAGCGAAATCAATGCGCCTTCATCGTCAAACAAGAACTCCGCAAGCGCCTTCGCCAACTCGGTCTTACCAACACCGGTAGGGCCAGCAAAGATAAATGAACCCGATGGACGGTTAGGGTCCTTCAAGCCAGCACGCTGACGACGGATTGACTTAGAGATCGCAGCAATTGCATCCTCTTGGCCAATGACGCGCTTGTGAAGCTCGTCTTCCATAAAGATCAGCTTGGCGCTTTCTTCCTCGGTCAGCTTGAACACTGGAATACCGGTGGCCTGAGCAAGCACCTCGGCAATAAGGCCTTCGTCAACAATGCCCTGCGCGGCAACTGAGCCGGCACGGTACTGCTTTTCCATCTTTACGCGCTCAATGTTGAGCTTCTTCTCTTCGTCGCGCTTGGTAGCAGCAAGTTCAAAGTCCTGGTCCTCAATTGCCTTTTCTTTGGCAACCTTGACAGCAACAATGCGCTCCTCGATCTCGCGAAGTTCTGGCGGTGAAGAAAGAATTGACAGACGCAAACGTGCGCCGGCCTCATCAATCAAGTCAATTGCCTTGTCCGGCAAGAATCGGTCGGTGATGTATCGGTCTGAAAGCTGCGCAGCAGCAACCAAAGCCTGGTCTGTAATTGAAACCTTGTGGTGTACCTCGTAGCGGTCGCGAAGACCCTTCAAGATATTGATTGCCTGTGGCAGTGATGGCTCGTTAACCATTACCTGCTGGAATCGGCGAGTAAGCGCTGCATCTTTTTCAAAGTGCTTGCGGTACTCATCGAGAGTTGTTGCACCAATGGTCTGTAGTTCACCGCGTGCAAGTAGCGGCTTCAAGATTGAAGCGGCGTCAATTGCACCCTCGGCAGCACCGGCACCAACCAGTGTGTGAATTTCGTCAATAAAAGTAATGATGTCGCCGCGTGTGCGAATCTCTTTGGTTACTTTCTTTAGACGCTCTTCAAAGTCACCGCGGTAGCGTGAACCGGCAATCAATGAACCCATGTCTAGTGTGTAAAGCTGCTTACCCTTCAATGTTTCTGGCACGTTGCCGTTCACAATGGCCTGTGCAAGACCTTCAACAACCGCGGTCTTACCAACACCAGGTTCACCAATAAGAATTGGGTTGTTCTTTCCGCGACGAGAAAGAATTTGCATCACGCGTTCAATTTCGCGTTCGCGACCAATCACTGGGTCTAGTTTTCCGTCGGCAGCAGCCTGAGTTAGGTTGCGACCAAACTGATCAAGAATCTGTGAGCCCTTTTGCTTTTCTGCGGTGTCGCCACCAACTGCAACGGCTTCTTTACCTTGGAAACCCGATAGCAACTGAATCACTTGCTGACGTACACGGTTTGTGTCAGCGCCCAACTTGGTTAGTACCTGTGCAGCAACGCCCTCGCCTTCGCGAATCAAACCAAGAAGTAGGTGCTCTGTACCAATGTATGAGTGACCAAGTTGCAAAGCTTCGCGAAGTGAAAGCTCAAGAACTTTCTTTGCACGTGGAGTAAAAGGAATGTGTCCAGTTGGAGCCTGCTGTCCCTGACCAATAATTTCTTGCACCTGCTCGCGCACTGAATCAAGGTTGATGCCAAGTGACTCAAGCGCCTTGGCTGCAACGCCTTCGCCTTCGTGAATCAAACCCAACAGAATGTGCTCGGTGCCAATGTAGTTGTGGTTCAGAAGCTTTGCTTCTTCTTGCGCAAGCACAACAACGCGACGAGCCTTATCGGTGAATTTCTCAAACATCTTTACTCCTTTAAACAGCCAATGCCGGCGGTCTTATAAAGATGCTAAGTTGCCAGACTGCCCTTTTGTAAGCTGTTCGCTCTTGGGTAAATAGGCCAGAGACCCCATACAGAGCCAGTTACGGCAGCAGGCTCCACACGTTCAGGCCAACCAGAGCAACCAGCAGCGCCCCGGCCAAAATCTTGGTGGTCACGCCGTTCACAAAGGCGCCCATCACGCTACTGCGGCCGGTTAGCCACACAAGCGGGCCAAGGGCCAGCGGCAACCCAAAGGCCAACGCAATCTGGCTAATCACAAGCACGGCCGTTGAGTCTGGCACCAGGGCCAAAATCACCACCGAAGGCACGATTGATATCAATCGTCTTGCGCGAGCGTTGATCTTGAGCTTGGTTAGGCCATTCATAACCGATGCCCCGGCGTAGCCGCCAACCGCCGATGAGGCCAAGCTGGATGCCAATAAACCAATGGCAAAAAGTGTTCCGAATATTTGCCCGTGCGCCTCGGCAATATGTGCGACTGCAGAATCAATGGTGACGTTGGCAACATCGCCGGCAACGGTAACCGCACCAACCAACAGAATGCCAATGTTTGCCAAACCGGCAACCGCCATGGCAATAGAAACGTCAAGCTTGGTCCACCTAATTAGCTGAAGCTTCTCGTCTGAATTTGCTTTGCCAAAACGTTCGGAGGTGAGCGCCGAGTGCACATATATTGCGTGCGGCATGATCGTGGCGCCCAAAATGCCAAGCGCCAAGAAAAGTTCGTCACGTTCCGAAATTTGTGGCACCAAACCAAGTGCCAGCGCTGCAGCATCTATTTGAGTGGTAAAGAGGCTTGAGACAAAACCAATAATCGTTACCGCCATTAACGAAACAACAACGGTAATGAAGATGCCAACTTTTTCTTGTTTGGCTAAAGACAAAATTAGGTAAGCCGCGGCACCAATCACAATGGCACCAAATACCGGGTTCAAGCCAAACAGCAAGTGCAGTGCAATCGCGCCACCAACAACTTCGGCAAGCTCGGTTGCCAAAATCATTGCCTCAGCCTGCAGCCAGTAAAGAATTCTTAGCCAACGCTTTTTAATTTGTGTGCCAAGGAGTTCGGCCATTGATTGGCCACTGGCAATCGCAAGCTTGGCAGCAAGAAACTGCACCAACCAAGCACCAATGTTTGCAAAAACAATTACCCAAATAAGTGAGTATGCAAAACGGGCGCCACCGGTTAGGTTGGTGGCAACATTGCCCGGATCAATATAAGCAACTCCAGTTGCCAAAGCCGGGCCCACAAAAGCGAGCCCGGCCTTGGTTAAACCTGGTTTAGGTTGCTTAGAAGTCCCAGTCATCATCCTCGGTAGCTTCGTGCTTACCAATTACGTATGAAGAGCCAGAGCCAGAGAAGAAGTCGTGGTTCTCGTCGGCGTTAGGTGACAACGCTGAAAGAATCGCGGGGCTTACTTCTGAAACTTCCTTAGGGAACAACGGGTCAAAGCCAAGGTTCATCAGAGCCTTGTTTGCGTTGTAGTGCAAGAAGTGCTTTACGTCCTCGGTCAAGCCAAGCGGGTCGTATAGATCTGCTGTGTACTTGATTTCGTTTTCGTATAGCTCAAGCAATAGGTCGTAGGTGTAAGCCTTTAGCTCGTCGCGACGCTCCTGGGTTTCCATTTCCATTTGCTTCTGGAACTTGTAGCCAATGTAGTAACCGTGAATTGCTTCGTCGCGAATAATCAAACGAATCAAGTCACCAGTGTTTGTGAGTTTGGCGCGTGATGACCAGTACATAGGTAGGTAGAAACCTGAGTAGAACAAGAATGACTCAAGCAGAGTTGAGGCAACCTTGCGCTTTAGTGGGTCGTCTCCGCGGTAGTAACCAAGAACGATCTCTGCCTTCTTTTGAAGGTAAGGGTTCTCTTCTGACCAACGGAAAGCTTCCTCGATCTCGTCTGTTGAACACAGGGTTGAGAAGATCGAAGAGTAGCTCTTTGCGTGCACAGACTCCATGAAAGAGATATTTGTGTAAACAGCTTCTTCGTGAGCGGTAAGTGCATCTGGAATCAAAGACAAAGCGCCTACGGTTCCCTGAATAGTGTCAAGCAGGGTTAGACCGGTGAACACGTGCATGGTTAGCTTCTGCTCTTCTGGGCGAAGAGTTGCCCATGAAGGAATGTCGTTAGACATTGGAACCTTCTCAGGCAGCCAGAAGTTAGAGGTTAGACGGTTCCAAACTTCAAGGTCAATTGAGTCCTCAAGCTTGTTCCAGTTAACTGGGCGGGTAATGCCCGTTGCTGTAGTAGCAGTCATTTTTATATCTCTCTGTCTTTTAGAGCATGCAACTTACGCACTCGCCAACTTCGGTGCCCTCAAGCGCCATCTGACGAATACGTACGTAGTAAATGGTCTTGATGCCCGCGCGCCATGCTGCGATCTGCGCCTTGTTAACATCGCGAGTGGTTGCGGTGTCTTTGAAGAACAAGGTTAGTGAAAGACCCTGGTCTACGTGCTGGGTTGCAGCTGCGTAGGTTGCAATGATCTTCTCTGGGCCAATCTCGTATGCGTCGTCGTAGTACTCAAGGTTGTCGTTAGTTAGGAACGGAGCTGGGTAGTAAACACGACCAAGCTTTCCTTCTTTACGAATCTCAATCTTTGACGCAACCGGGTGAATAGAGCTGGTTGAGTTGTTGATGTAAGAAATTGAACCGGTTGGTGGAACAGCCTGCAGGTTCTGGTTGTAGATACCGTGAGTCATGATGCTGTTCTTCAGCTGAGTCCAGTCGGTCTGGTCAGGAATTGCAATTCCAGCTTTCTGGAATAACTCGGCAACCTTTGCAGTTGCTGGCTTCCACTCCTTTGAAACGTACTTCTCAAAGAATTCACCAGTTGCGTACTTTGACTTCTCGAAACCATCAAATGTCTTGCCGCGCTCGATAGCGATCTTGTTAGATGCCTTTAGCGCGTGGAACAAAACGGTGTAGAAGTAAATGTTGGTGAAGTCAATTCCTTCTTCTGAACCGTAGTGAACGCGCTCACGTGCAAGGTAACCGTGCAAGTTCATCTGGCCAAGACCAATTGCATGTGACTGCTCGTTGCCGTACTTGATTGAAGTTACTGAATCAATATCGCTTAGGTCAGAAACTGCAGTCAAGGCACGAATAGCTGCCTCAATGGTGCGGCCAAAGTCAGGTGAGTCCATTGCCATTGCAATGTTCAACGAACCAAGGTTGCAAGAGATGTCTTTTCCAACCTTGTCGTAGCTCAAGTCTGCGTTGTAGGTTGTTGGGGTGTTTACCTGAAGAATCTCAGAGCAAAGGTTTGACATGTTAATGCGGCCCTCAATTGGGTTCTCGCGGTTAACGGTATCTTCATAAACGATGTATGGGTAACCAGACTCAAACTGAAGTTCAGCAATGGTCTCGAACAACTGACGAGCCTTGATCTTGGTCTTCTTGATGCGCGCATCGTCAACCATCTCCTGGTACTTCTCAGTCACAGAGATGTCGCTGAATGGAACGCCGTAAACCTTCTCAACATCGTATGGTGAGAACAGGTACATGTCTTCGTTGTTCTTAGCCAACTCAAGAGTCACGTCTGGAACAACCACACCGAGGCTTAGAGTCTTGATGCGAATCTTCTCATCGGCGTTCTCACGCTTGGTGTCTAGGAACTTCATGATGTCTGGGTGGTGAACGTTTAGGTAAACGGCACCCGCACCCTGGCGCGCACCTAGCTGGTTTGCGTAAGAGAATGCGTCTTCAAGCATCTTCATAACCGGAATAACACCCGATGACTGTCCCTCGATCTTCTTGATTGGGGCGCCTGATTCGCGAATGTTGGTTAGTGAAAGAGCAACACCACCACCGCGCTTTGAAAGCTGCAGTGAAGAGTTAATCGCGCGAGCGATTGATTCCATGTTGTCTTCGGTGCGTAGCAAGAAGCAAGATACGAACTCGCCGCGCTGTGCCTTACCGCAGTTTAGGAAGGTTGGAGTTGCTGGCTGGAAACGACCGGTGATCATTTCGTCTACCAACATGCGTGCAGTTTCTTCAACACCTTCTGCAAGGGTCAAAGCAACCATTACAACGCGGTCTTCGAAACGCTCTAGGTAGTGTGCGCCATCAAAAGTCTTTAGTGCGTATGAGGTGTAGAACTTGTATGCACCAAGGAATGATTCAAAGCGGAACTTGTATGAGTAAGCAAGCTTGGTTAGTTCTTCAATGAACTCGAATGAGTAAGTCTGTAGGAAACCTGGCTCGTAGTACTCGTGCTCAACTAGGTAGTCAAGACGTTCCTTTAGTGAGTGGAAGAACACGGTGTTCATGTTCACGTGCTCTAAGAAGTACTCGCGTGCAGCTTCTTTGTCTTTGTCGAACTGGATCTTTCCATTGGCATCGTAAAGATTCAGCATCGCGTTTAGCTCGTGGTAGCTGTAGTTGCCGCGAGGCTTTTCCATCACTGTAGTTTCCAAAGGAGTTCCATCTTTTCTTTTACGGTGGCTACGTCATCTGGCGTACCCAATAATTCAAATTTGTAAATCAGTGGTACTCCAGTTTTTCTCGCGATTACCTCGCTAGCTCTGCAGTACTTTTCACCGAAGTTTGTGTTTCCGGCACCAATCACAGCTTTCAGAAAACTTCTGTTGACCGGATCGTTCAAGAAACGGATTACTTGCTTCGGAACACTTGTCTCGTCGTCGCCCAACCCGTAGGTGGGTGAGATTAGTACAAATGGTTTTGAAACTTGTAAGTGCTCGTCTGTTGGATAAAGCGGGATCCGGTGATTTGGAATTCCCAGCTTCTCAACAAATCTTTTTGTGTTTTCAGAGACGTTTGAGAAGTAAACGATCTCTAACACGGCTGTTTTGAGTTTGTGAAAGGCGGCTTCTAAATAGCGGGGCTATTAAGCAGCTGCGATTTCTGAGATCTTGTCTGGACGGAAACCAGACCAGTGGGTGTCACCAGCAATAACAACCGGTGCCGCCGCGTAACCAAGAGACTTCACTAGCTCCAATGCTGCTTCGTCCTGGCTCATGTCGATAACTGCGTACTCAAGCTCGTTGCGGTCAAGCAACTTCTTGGTGCTGTCGCACTGAACGCACGAAGGCAGTGTGTAAACGGTAATCATAGAAATCTCCTCAAAAAGTACTTTTGGGCCAGTAATCAGGATCTCCGCGGCTATTTGAGGCTTACGGACGCGGGATGGCACAGAATTTCACTGATTTCCCCCGAAAAATGGCTTATTTAGTTGTGAGTTGAGTTTATGCCACAAGATGTAGTTATTGCAAAGCGTGTCGGCGTGTCGCCGAAAAACCTATTTTTGAGGCTTTTTCGTTACTTTTTTGGCCGTTTCTGGCCCTTTAGCCATTCGGGAGGTGCGTGGTTTTACTGCGCCAGTGGCGGGTTCGGCTACCGAGTCGCTTACGCTCCTCGCTCGGGCCTCCCTCATTTCAGCCTCCATTTGGGCATAAACCTTGCGCTCTTTTGAGTCGGCGCGCAGGATTCCTCGCATAATCACGTAAAACAAGCCACCCACCAGAGTTGGCGGAACCAGCGCCAAAAGCGCGTCCCAAAGAATTTGCAGATCCATTACTTAACCAGCGGGAACATGATGGTCTCGCGAATGCCAAGACCGGTGAGGCTCATCAATAGGCGGTCAATGCCCATACCCATTCCACCCGATGGTGGCATACCAAACTCAAGTGCTTTCAAGAAGTCCTCGTCTAGCTTCATTGCCTCAGGGTCTCCGGCAGCTGCCAAAGTTACCTGCTCAACAAAACGTGCACGCTGGATCACTGGGTCAACCAACTCGGAGTATCCGGTTGCCTGCTCGTAGCCGCGAATGTAAAGGTCCCACTTCTCAACTACGCCACTCTTTGATCGGTGATCGCGAGTTAGCGGTGATGTGTCAACCGGGAAGTCAATTACGAATGTTGGCTTGACCAGGTCACCCTTTACAAAGTGCTCCCAAAGTTCTTCAACATACTTTCCGGCAAGCGGGTGCTCAATTTCAATTTCCACCGATGCAGCAAGCTTCTTTAACTCTGCAATTGGGGTCTGCGGAGTAATTTCTTGGCCACAGGCAGCACTCAATGATTCGTACATTGAGATGCGTGGCCACTCGCCACCAAGATCGTTAATCTCGCCGTCTTCAAGCTCAACCTGGTGAGTACCAAACACGTCCATTGCCGCGTTCTGAATCAGCTTCTGGGTTAGATCGGCAATTGAGTTGTAGTCGCCATAGGCCTGGTAGGCCTCTAGCATCGCGAATTCTGGCGAGTGGGTGCGGTCTGCACCTTCGTTTCTAAAGTTGCGGTTGATCTCGAATACGCGATCAATTCCACCAACTACAGCGCGCTTTAGGAACAACTCCGGCGCAATTCGCAGGAACAACTCGGTGTCAAAAGCGTTTGAGTGAGTTTTAAAAGGTCTTGCCGACGCGCCACCGTGAATGGTCTGCAGCATTGGGGTCTCAACCTCAAGGAACGCCTCTTGTTCAAAGGTGCGGCGCAGTGACTGCATAACCTTTGAGCGAATCTGCACTACCTCGCGCGCACGATCGCGCACGATTAGGTCTACGTAGCGGTGACGAACGCGGTATTCCTCGCCAAGGTCGTTGTGCAAGTTTGGTAGTGGGCGAATGGTTTTTGCTGCCATCAACCACTCGTCGGCCAAAATTGAAAGCTCGCCGCGCTTTGAAGTGATCACTTCACCGGCAATAAATACGTGGTCGCCAAGGTCAACGAGTTCTTTCCACTCTTCAAGGCGGGTTTCACCAACCTTGTCTAGTGAAAGCATGGCCTGAATGCGCTGGCCAGAACCGGCCTGCAGGGTGGCAAAGCAAAGCTTGCCGGTGTTGCGCTGAAACACAATGCGGCCGGCCAGGGCAACCTTGTCGCCGGTTGCGGTGTCAATCTCAAGGCTTGGGTAAGCCGCGCGAACACCATCAATAGTGTGGGTGATTGGCAGGCTTACTGGGTAGGCATCGCCCAGTTCGTTTAGGCGCTCGCGCTTGGCAAGACGAACCGCAATCTGCTCTGGCAGATCCTGTTCTAGATCTTGCTCAATGTCTGGGTTGACATTGCCAGAGTTGTTTTGGTCCTGGCTCATGCGGTGCTCCTAAAACGTGATGTCGATGTTGTCGATCAATCGGGTGGTGCCAACCACAACAGCGGTAAGCATTAAGGCCTGGCCCTTAAACCCGTCAAGAACTGGCTCGAAGGTGTTCTTATTAACCAAACTGATGTAGCCAAGTTTAGCCTTTGGTATAGCCAAGAGCCTGGTTTCGGCAGCCTGAATGGCCTGATCAACCGATACCGCGGCAGCCTTGCCCGCAAGCAGTGCTTGCGAAATCAGAGTTGCAGCCGAGTGCTCCTCGGTGCTCAAGTAAACATTGCGGCTCGAAAGCGCAAGTCCAGATTCTTCACGCACGATCGGTGCAACCACAATTTGAATGTTTGGGTAATCGGCTTTGGCCATTTGCTGAATTAAGAAAACTTGCTGCGCATCTTTGGCACCAAAGATTGCATAGTTTGGTTTCACCGCATCAAATAATTTTGAGACCACTGTTAGCACGCCATCAAAGTGACCGCGTCTTGCCGCACCCTCAAGAATTTCACCAATGTGACCTGCGTGCTTCGTGACTTCCATGTTGCCTTTATAAACATCGTTCACGGTTGGGGTGAACAAAACATCTACGCCAAGTTCCTCAAGCTTCACCGAGTCCTCTTCGATTTGTCTTGGGTACTTATCTAGATCTTCACCAACACCAAACTGAAGTGGGTTTACAAAGATTGACACAACCACAAACGAAGTAAGGCGGCGAGCTTCGCGAATAAGCGAGAGGTGGCCATCGTGCAGCGCACCCATGGTTGGCACAAACGCAATCTCAAGACCGCGTTCACGTGCTGCGTCTATTGCCGCAGTTAAATCATTTACGCCGGTTACTCTTTGCATTACTTCAGCAACTCTTCTGGATTAATTGGGGTGTGGCCATCGGCAAGAGCTTCTTCAACTGCACTGCGAATAAGTGGGCCAAGCACAACTCTTGCGTGCTCAATACCTATTGACTCTAGTAAGCCAATTGATTGGTTAACGATGAGCTTTGAGAAATTGTTCGCCACACTGATTGCCTCAAAGTAAATCTTGCGGTCTTCTTCGGAAATCACAATAGGTTCGGCGCCCATCTCAATTACCAGCGCCTGAGCGATTGGCAACGCTACCTCAGGGGCTGCAACACCAAAATAACTTTCGCGAATTCGTGCGTGATCAACTTGTGTTCCGGTGAATGTCATTGCTGGGTGTATCGCAAGCGGAATCACACCTTGCTCAACCGCAGGTTGCAAAACTTCAATTCCAAATTCACCAGCGGTGTGTGCCACCAGTTGCCCCGGCTTAAACAAACCAGCCTTGGCATAACCGGCAACAGTATTTGAAATTTCTTCGGCCGGAATGGCAAACAAAACTAAATCTGCTTCGGCCAAGACATCTTGCGGGAGTCCTTGTACCAGCTGGTGCCCGGCCCCGGCGAGGGCCTCGCCCAGCACTGTGCCCACTGGGCCTGCACCAATCACGCCTACGTTTAGTCGGCCGCCCGGTTGGTCACTCACGCTGGCTCACCTACTGTTTTGCTTGTTGCATCAGTGATGTCGTCGGTGATCTTGCAAATGCGCTCAACAATAATTGCGCACACGGTCATTAGCACCGCACCAATTAGCGCAAGTGCGTTTTGCAAAGTTGAAGTTGGAATAACCGGCTGAGTTAGTTGCAGCCAAACCACACCCAGGTGCCAACCGCTAAAGATTGCACCCGATATTGCGATTGACTTGGCCAGCATCACCAGGCGCACGGCGTAGAACGGATTCAAACGTTTTGGTCTTGCCGCAAAATTAGTTGCGTTTCCAGCTGCACTTGATTTTCTTAAATTACGAAGCGCCGCGCGATATTTAAACATAGGTATTGCCATCAAAACCAAAACAATCCCAATGGCCGGCAGCGTAATGATTATGTTACAAGGTGAAATTGGAATTGAACCGCCAGAGCTAATCAAAAGCTGCGGCAACAGGTAGCCGGCGGTAGTTGCCGAAACCAACCACGCAACCAAAGTCATAATTTTTGTTGGCTTCAACTCAGCACACTCACTTGGTCTTGCATGCTTGATGCAATTTCTTTTACAGATCCGTGGCCAGGCAATACGGCATCGGGTTCCAACATTGCCCACGGCACCATCACAAATGCGCGTTCATAGGCGCGTGGGTGCGGAATGGTTAATTCTTTTCCAGATTTCAAAACGTCGCCGTAAACCACAATGTCAATATCCAAAGTGCGTGAACCCCAACGCTCCAATCGCACTCGGCCGTGCTCTGTTTCAATTCGGCGAATTTGTTCAAGCAATTCTTTTGGCTTCAGGGTGGTTTGAATTTGCACCACACCGTTTAGGTATGCGGGTTTGGTTTCGTCGATTCCGGCTTGGGTCATTGCCGCCGATTCAACCAGTGGCGAGCAAATCACTTTTTTAATTCCAGGGGTAACCGCCAAAGCCTTTAGCGCAGAACGAATTGTCTTTCGGCGTTTGCCCAGGTTGCCGCCAATTGCAAGAATGGCGCGTACCGGTTCAGCCATTAGCGCGGGGCCTCGTCGGTTCGTTTTCCTTTTACAGTCACCGATACATCGTTGAACTCGTAAACGATTGGCGCGTTTGGTTTGTGAACCGTGATCTTGGCTTTCACCACTGGGCTAGCCGGGCCGCCCCAGTTAAGCACCATGTCTAAAAGTCTTTGAGCCAGGGTCTCCAGCAAATCAACGGGCTGGTTCTTTACGTTTTCAACCAGGGCCTTAGCCAGGTCTCCGTAGTGCACGGTGTTGTTTAGGTCGTCGCTAAATTCAAGAATCTTGCTATTTACCCAAACGGTGGCATCGATGTAAAAGTCTTGGCCGTTCTGGCGCTCAAAATCAAAAACTCCGTGGTGGGCAAAAACGCGCAGCCCGGTGAGCTTGATTTTGAGGGTTTTGGCCATGAATCTAGGTTAGCCCTGGTTAGCCTTGGGCGCGAAGCGCCTGAACCACCGCAATCGCATCGCGCGTAGCCACAACGTTGTGCACTCGCACACCCCAAAGCGGGCGCTGCAGCAGCAGCGCGGTGAGCACAGCGGTTGCCACGTCTCGGCGCTGGTTAGAGATCTGCCCGGCGGATTCGGAACCAGCATCCTCTAGCCCGGCATCCAGCACTCCGGCAATAAAGCGCTTGCGCGATGCCCCAACCAAGATTGGGTAGCCCAGCTTCTGCAACTCGTCTAGGCGGGCCACCAGCTTCCAGTTCTGATCCATGTCTTTGGCAAAGCCCAGGCCCGGGTCAATCACAATCTTGTGCTTGGCCACCCCGGCAGCCAGCGCCGCATCGATTCGGCCCTGCAGCTCAATGGCCACCTCGCGCGCCACATCTAGGTACTGGTTCAGCTGGTCCATCTCGGTACTAAACCCACGCCAGTGAGAAATCACCAGAGTTGCCCCGGTTGCCGCGGCAACGGCAAACATCTTTTCGTCGGCCAAACCACCCGATACATCGTTGATGATCTTGGCCCCAGCAGCCACTGCCGAAAGCGCAGTCGTGGCATTCATGGTGTCGATAGAAATTTGCACATCGCTTCGGCCGGTGGCCATTAGCTCTGCGTTGATTGCCTCAATGACCGGAATCACTCGGGCAAGTTCTTCATCGGTAGAAATTCTTGCGGCTCCCGGGCGGGTAGATTCGCCGCCAACATCAATTACGTCTGCGCCGCCAATTAGCAAAACTCTTGCGTGATCTAACGCGGCCTCAACCGAGTCAAACTTGCCGCCGTCACTAAATGAATCTGGCGTGACATTAAGCACACCCATCACCTTGGGCGTTTGCATTGGTGCGGTGAATGAAGTTGGCATTATTTAGAAATGAGTGCCATTACCTCGGCACGTGCCGCAGGCTCTGAGTAACAGCCGCGAGCGGCCATTGTGATTGTGTTTGCTTCTGGCTGGCGTGCACCGCGCGAAATCACGCAGTGGTGACGAGCTTCAACCACAACCACAACGCCTTTTGTACCAAGACCCTTTTCAAGCGCGTCGGCAATTTGTGCGGTCACGTTTTCTTGAAGCTGTGGTCTTGCCGCAACGGTCTCAACCAATTTAGGTAAACGGCCCAAACCAATCACGCGGTCTGATGGCAAGTAGGCAATGTGAGCAACTCCGGTAAATGGCAGCAAGTGGTGCTCACACATTGATACAAAATCAATGTCTTTCAAAATAACTACTTCGTTGTGCTCGGCTTCAAATGTTTCACCAAGCACAGCGGTTTCGTCTACGCCAACGCCTTTAAAAAATTCTGCATACGCTTCGGCAACTTTTGTTGGTGTAGCCAACAACTCTGCACGAGTTGGGTCTTCACCAATTGCTGAGATCAACTCAACAACTGCCTTTTTAATGCGCTCAGAATCAAACACGATTACTTCTTCTTTGCGGCTGTCTTTTTAACTGCGGTCTTTTTCACTGCAGTTTTCTTGGCAGCAACTTTCTTTGCAGCAGGCTTTGCAGTCTTTGCCTCGGCGGCAGCCGCAGCCTTTGCCTTAGCAGCGCTTGAACCCTTAACCGGAATTGCGATTGGGCCCTGCTTAGAAACCGGACGTGACTTCTTGCTTAACCACTGTGGGCGCTTAGCCAACTTCTTCACCGGCTTAAAGATTTTTGCAATGTCTTCTGCCTGAAGTGTCTCGCGCTCCATTAGCTGCTTTGCAAGTTCATCAAGCACCTTGCGGTTAGTCATCAATGCCTTGTAAGCCTCGTCGTGTGCGGCATCAAGAATTGCGCGAACCTCGGCGTCAATCTGCTGAGCGGTTGCCTCTGAGTATTCACGCGCCTGAGCCATGTCGCGGCCAATGAATACCTCGCCACCGTTGCCAAAGCTGGCAGCGCCTAGCTTGGCCGAGAAGCCGTACTTAATAACCATGTCGCGGGCAATGTTGGTTGCCTTCTCAAAGTCATTGGATGCACCGGTGGTTGGGTCGTGGAACACGATCTCTTCGGCGACGCGGCCACCCATTGCGTAAGCAATCTGGTCAAGCAGCTGGTTGCGAGAAACGCTGTATCGGTCTTCTAGAGGAAGCACCATGGTGTAACCAAGGGCACGGCCGCGAGGCAAAATGGTGACCTTTGAAACCGGGTCGCTGTTGTTTAGTGAAGCGGCAACAAGTGCGTGACCGGCCTCGTGATACGCGGTGTTCAAACGCTCGCGGTCTTGCATTAGGCGTGACTTCTTCTGCGGCCCACCAATAACGCGGTCAATTGCCTCGTCAAGAGTTGCAGCAGTAATTTCACTTTCGTTCTGACGCGCAGTTAACAAAGCTGCTTCGTTCAAAACGTTTGCCAAGTCGGCACCGGTGAAACCAGGTGTGCGTCGTGCAACGCTTGCCATGTCAACATCGGCAGCAACTGGCTTGTTCTTTGCGTGCACCTTAAGAATTTGTTCGCGACCAATAAGGTCTGGTGCTCCAACGCCAATCTGACGATCAAAACGACCAGGGCGTAGCAGCGCTGGGTCAAGAATGTCAGGGCGGTTTGTTGCAGCAATCAAAATCACATTGGTCTTTGAATCAAAACCATCCATCTCAACCAACAACTGGTTAAGAGTTTGTTCGCGCTCGTCGTTACCGCCACCAATACCGGCACCGCGGTGACGACCAACCGCATCAATTTCATCAACAAAAATAATTGCCGGTGCAGCTTGCTTAGCCTGCTCAAACAAATCGCGCACACGTGATGCACCAACACCAACAAACATTTCAACAAAGTCAGAACCAGAAATTGCAAAGAACGGAACTCCCGCTTCACCTGCAACTGCCTTCGCCAACAAAGTCTTACCGGTTCCCGGAGGGCCATACAAAAGCACACCGCGCGGAATCTTTGCGCCAACCTTTTGGAACTTAACCGGTTCCTTCAAAAATTCTTTAATCTCTTGCAACTCTTCAAGCGCTTCGTCGCTACCTGCAACATCGGCAAAAGTAATGTTTGAAGTTTCCTTGCTTACCAACTTGGCGCGTGACTTACCAAAGTTCATTACCTTGCTGTTGCCGCCGGCCATGCCTGACATTAGGAACCAGAAAATTGCACCGATAATCACAAACGGCAAAAGTGTTCCAAGTAGAGCTAGGTACCAAGGGGTGTTCTGAACGTCGTCGTTGTAACCCTGAGTGATCTGTGCGTCAGCGATTGTTTGGGTTACTGCAGCACCGCGAGGTGCCACGTAAAAGAATTGAACTTTCTTGCCGTACTTTGCATCTGGAATGCTCAGCTCAACATCAACGCGCTGATCGGTGCCAAGAATGGTCACCTTGTTGGCGCGGCCGTTTTCGATGAGGTTCAAACCATATGCGGTGTCAACAGTCTTCACCTGCTGGCCGTTGATCATTGAAGATCCAACCAACAAAACCATCACTGCAACAACGATCCAAATAAAAGGACCAGCAAGAATCTTCTTCAAGTTCATATCTGAGGGGAACCCTCAACCTTTCTAGGTGTCACTAAAGCGGTGAAGCTAAAACCAGCAGTAAATCGGTGTTTATGAATAGACAGCCGGGGCAAGCACTGCCACGCCCTTTAGCGTGCGGTACTTCTCGGCATAATCCAAGCCGTAGCCCACGACAAATTCATTCGGAATATCAAAACCAACAAGACCCACATTTACTTCCACCTTTGCGGCAGCAGGTTTGCGAAGCAGGGCAACAACCTCTACAGAGGCGGCCCCACGGGCCTCAAGGTTGCCAACTAGCCAGCTCAGGGTTAGGCCTGAGTCAATAATGTCTTCAACAATCACCACGTGACGGCCCAAAACATCGGCGTCTAGGTCTTTAAGAATGCGCACCACACCACTAGATACGGTTCCAGAGCCGTAAGAAGAAACGGCCATCCAGTCCATTTGTGCGTGAATCTGCATTGCGCGCGACAGATCGGCCATAAACATGACCGCACCCTTTAGCACTCCAACCAGCAGCACATCTTTGCCGTCGTACTTCTTATCTAGCTCTGCCGCCAATTCAGCGACCTTTGCTTTGATTTGTTCTTCGGTGACAAGCACCTTTGTGATCTGATCGCTTACCTTCGAGAGGTCCACTTAGCAGGCTCCTGTTTTGAGTGTTTTTGTGGTTTTCAGAGCGAGGGTTTCGCCCGTGCGTTCAACTCTAATGCCTGGCAGGGTGAGCGGTTTCTGCCCGTGCCAGCTATCCACAAGCTCATCAATCGCCCGAATATGCACGCGCGCCAGCATGGGTGCCTGCAAAACCACTGCGGCGAGCGCTACCACCCGGTGCCTAATCGCTAGTGGCAAGGCCTTGAAATCTTCTACACCGATGCTGATTTGCGTGGCCTGCTCTTTGGCTACCTTCTTATAGGCATCCATGGCCAGCTCGGCCAGCACATCGTCGTCTTCACGCAGGGTCTCGGCGGTACGGGCCAGCGCCTCGGCAATGCCCGGGCCAAGCTCTGCCTCAAGTGCCGGCAGCAAATTCTTGCGCACACGCACTCGGGTGTAGGCCTCGTCTTTATTCATTGGGTCGTACCAAGGATCCAGGCCGCTGTCGGCGCAAAAGGCCTCGGTGGTCTCGCGCTTAATGCCAAGCAGAGGTCGCAAATACAAACCCGATACCCCTTTTTTGGAAACCGGGGCCATGCCATTTAGGCTCTTTGCTCCAGAGCCGCGGGCCAAGCCCATCAATACTGTCTCGGCCTGATCGTTCAGGGTGTGCCCAAGCAAAATTGCGTTTGCGCCGGTCTCTTCGGCTACTTTGTCGATTGCTTCGTATCGGGCTGCACGAGCTGCCGCCTCAGGTCCGCCATCGGTGCCAACTACAACTGTGCGAATCTCCACCGGATACAAACCCAGGGCTGCCAACTTATGTGCGGTCTCGGCAGCTACCAGTTCAGAGCCTTCTTGCATTTCGTGATCAATTACGACTGCGCCAACTTTAATCTCAGCTCTAGGTCCCTCAAACGCAGTAGCAGCCGCAAGGGCGAGCGAATCGGCTCCACCCGAGCAGGCCACCAAAACGGTGTCTCCGGCAACTAGGCCAGCCGCCTCAAAACCTTCGCGCACGGCACGACGCACATCGGCAATTGCCGGGGTCAGGCGTGGGCGTTCGGTCACGGGCTTCCTTTGGGTAATCTGTAATAAGTCGTGCGGGAGTTATCCCGCCTCAAGCCTAATTAGGAGACCCATGGGTTACGAAGCAGTAATCGAGATTCCTCGCGGATCACGCAATAAGTACGAAGTTGATCACGAGACCGGCCGCGTGCACCTAGACCGCGTGCTCTTCACTCCATTTGTTTACCCAATTGACTACGGCTTCTTTGACAAGACTTTGGGTGGCGACGGCGACCCTCTAGACGCACTAGTAATTCTTGAGTTCCCTGTGTTCCCTGGTGTGGTTGTAGATGTTCGCCCAGTTGGCGTGCTTCCTATGGAAGACGATGGCGGCATCGACGAGAAGGTCATCTGCGTGCAGACCAAAGACCCTCGCTACGCACACATCCAGGACATCAACGATGTTCCTGAGCAGCTAAAGAAGGAACTGCACCACTTCTTCTCTCACTACAAAGACCTAGAGCCTGGTAAGTGGGTAAAGGTTGGCGAGTGGCAGGGCAAGGACGTTGCTGAGCGCCTAATCAAAGAGGCTCTTGCGAGATTCGAGAGCGGCCACTAGGACGCTCTAATCGAAGCCGCCACTGGCGTCGATAAAGTTTTGTGAACAAAGGGTCCCCAGTGGGGACCCTTTAGTTTTTGTGAGTTTGGTTGAGCTGATTAACGAGTTGCTAGGTATTCATCTAGCTGCGCAAAAGTTCCGCTAAAACCAATTCGCATTGATTCAAGGTTGTCAAAGTAAATTGCCTCTTCGTTTGGCTGCGCGTTGATTGGCCCGCCTTCAAGGTGAATCAAAGTCTTGTCGCCGTCTTCAACAAAAGTGATTGTGCTCTTCACCTCTAGTGGCCACTCCGGGTTCATAAAGTGGCGCTGCTTGGTGCCTTGCTCGTCAGAAAAGTAGTTCACAAAAACAATGTGCTGGTGAGGCTCTACCTCTAGGTAGTCAAACGCTCCCCACATTTCAAACTGCTGCTCTGCGTCAGGCTCGTTTGTCATTAGGTAGTGAAACTTACCGCCCGGGCGAACCTCAGCCTTGGCAATCTTCATTACCAAACCGGCAGGACCCCACCACTTGGCCAGTTCGTCTTCTTTTGTCCAAGCATTCCAAACCACACCAATAGGCGCGTTGGCAACGTGAGAGATTCTAAAAGGTTCGCGTTCGTTCATGCCAAAAAGTTTAGTTGGCTCACGCACAAAGTTCGCGCGACTTTAGTTGGCTGAAGGGCGCCCTGCGTAAGGAAATAGTTCACCGTAACGCAAAGGCACAATTCGCACAGTTCGCGCAGGGTTTGGTGCTTCAAGCATCATGCCGCCACCCATGTACATCACAACGTGATACTTGTCGCCATCAAATGCCGACTCCTGTGAGTACCACATTAGGTCTCCGCTAACCGCCTGGTTAAGCGGAATAAGTTTCTTGGCGTAAGCCATTGTGCGGAACTGATTGGTTGCAGAGTGTGTACCAATGTAAATACCAACTGCAGCGTATGAAGCTTTTGTAATTCCTGAACAGTCCCAAACATCTGGGCCCATTCCGCCAAGCACATAGCGCTCACCAAGTTGCTGTTTTGCAAATGCAAAAGCGCCGTCTACCTTTGCGGCGTTTGCCGGCCCAACGTCATAAAGTTCTGGCGCGGTTGGCATTGTCTTACCGGCGTTCTGACGGGCTTCGGCAGCAAGACCTTCGGCACGTTGGCGCTCAAGGTCTGCCGCGGTGTTTCGCAAGCTTGCTAGCTGACCATAGAAAGTTTTGTTTAGGCGGTTATTTTCATCAACCTTTGCCTGCACAGCGTTGGCTGCGTTTTGCGCTTCAACGAAAGCTGCTTTTGCAACTGCTGCCTTGGCAGCCAATTCTTTTTTGGCAACTCCAAGTTCATCGGTTACCGATTGCGCATACTGTTGCTTCTCAACTGAGCGGCGGTAAATCACATCTGACTGCTGAGCAACTTTTTCTTGAGCACCAAGTTGGTAAAGCAGGTCATCGGCTTCGCCAGAATTTAAAAACAGAGTCATTGCGGTGCCACCGGTTGCACCGTCTTTTTGCATTTGCGATGCAATCTTGCCAAGTTGTTCGCGAGCTTCATCGGCTGCGGCATTGGCGGCATCTGCCTGCGACTGCAGGGTGTTCACCTTTGCGGTGATAACGTCGACTTCTTCTTGGGCTTGATTAAAGGTCTCGCCTTTAATCTGTGCGGTGCGGCCAAGGTCGGCAGCTTCGGCAGCCAGGTCGGCAATGATCTTCTCTAGGCGAGCGATCATCTCTTTCTTCTTGGTCACGTTTCGCTTGGCAGCGGCAACCTCGGCGGCCGATGGATAGCTAGGCACCGCAAACGATGGGGCAACGCTAAGGCCGGTGAAAATCAGTCCGGATACCGCGAACGCACCAATAAGAGCGCGCGAAATCCGGATGTTCATGTCTTCGAAACTAACACGCACCCCTATATAAGAGGCTGAAGGCCACCTGTGAATCAGATTCGGGTTGCCACAGCCGTATTCACCCAGTATTCTTGACCCTTGGTGCTATGAAGTATCTCTTTATAGGGCCCCATCGTTTAGTGGCCTAGGACGCTGCCCTTTCACGGCAGTAGCACGGGTTCGAATCCCGTTGGGGTCACCAAGTAGATGTTTAGTAGCAACTAAGGTCCTGTAGCGCAGTTGGTTAGCGCGCCGCCCTGTCACGGCGGAGGTCGCGGGTTCAAGTCCCGTCAGGATCGCTTCACCTTAGAAGCCCTTCATTAGAGGGGCTTTTAGTGAATCGGGCAGGTAACTGCTCGAGGCTCTGTAGCTCAGTTGGTAGAGCGAACGACTGAAAATCGTTAGGTCACCGGATCGATGCCGGTCGGAGCCACCACGAAACCCTCTCTTCGGAGAGGGTTTTCACATTTAAGCGGGGCCTTAGGCTGAACACATGACAACTACCTCAGCACTCGTAATCAATAAAGCCAACGCCCCAATGGTTAAAGAAACCATTGACCGCCGCCCAGTTGGCAACACCGATGTGCGCATTGCCATTGCCTACTCAGGCATTTGCCACTCAGATGTTCACCAGGCTCGCTCAGAGTGGGGTGCAGATATTTTTCCTATGGTGCCGGGTCACGAAATTGTTGGCCACGTAGTTGAGGTTGGCGCCGGGGTTACAAAATTTAAAGTTGGCCAGGCTGTTGGAGTTGGCGTATTCGTAAATTCTTGCCGCGAGTGTTCTGCATGTAAGTCAAACCTTGAAAGCTACTGCGAGAAGGGACCGGTTGGTTCTTATAACGCAATTGATTACAACGGCGAGGTTCAGTACGGCGGCTACTCAAAAGAAATCGTTACCGACGAACACTTTGTTTTGAATATTCCTGAGGGTGTATCACTTGCGGAATTTGCGCCGCTACTTTGTGCGGGTATTACCGTTTACTCACCGTTGAAGCACTGGAAGACCGGCCCGGGAATGAAGGTTGCAATTCTTGGCATGGGTGGTCTTGGTCACCTTGCAGTTAAGTTTGCGGTTGCACTTGGTGCCGAGGTAACTGTGCTTGGTCACTCGCTAAACAAAAAAGACGATGCACTTTCTTTTGGTGCAGTTGATTACCGCTCAACCTCAGACAAGCAAACCTTTGCTGACCTAAATAAAATGTTTGATTTCATTCTTAACACCACAAGTGCAACCATCTCTGTTGATGACCTACTTGGTTTGATCAAGCTTGATGGAACTTTGATTTTTGCGGGTCTCCCGGTTGACGACCAAACCTTCAACGTATTCAACATCACCGGTGCACGCCGCTCAATTGCTGGTTCACAGGTTGGTGGGCAAATTGAAGTTCAAGAAATGTTGGACTTTGCTGCCAAGCACAAGATTGGTGCAAACGTTGAACTGCTTGATGCAACCGATGCAAAAACTATCGACGCCGCTTGGAACAGAGTTGTTGATGCCGATGTGCGCTACCGCTTTGTGATTGACGCGCAAACTATTTAATTTCTAAATATTCCTGGGGGAATAATGCTCACGGCAATTCTTGGCCTGCTTACAGCAATCACTTATGGTGCTGCCGATTTCTTTGCAGCAATTGCAACTCGCAAAGTTCGCGTGGTTGTGGTTACCGCCCTCGCATCTTTCACCGGACTTCTTTTCTTGCTAGCCGTCTCGCCAATTATTGGCACCAAGTTCAGCGAAGAAGCATTCTTCTGGGGTCTCATGGGTGGCTTCAGTTCGGTAATCGCACTGCTGGCGCTTTATGCATCGCTTGCGCTTGGCCCAATCTCAATCGTTTCGCCACTTGGCGCACTGGTTTCGGCAATCGTGCCAGCGGTTATTGGTGTGGCATTCATGGGCGAGAGCTTCTCGCTGCTTGGTTGGTTGGCAATTGCTCTGGCGCTGATTGCTGTTGTGCTGGTTGGCTTTGTTCCAAGTGAGCACGTTGAGCTACCAAAACCACGCGCAATAATTTTGGCGATCGTCGCAGGTACCGGAATTGGTTTGGCTATCACCGCTCTTGCACGTTCGCCGCACGACTCTGGAATTGCGCCAATTATCGTGATGCGCGCCACAGCTACCGTGCTACTTGGCACCATTGTGCTGATTGGTTTGCTTCGCGGGCAAAAAGCTGCCGCCAGCAACGAGCCACTCACCCGCAAAATTTGGTTCACAGTTGCCGGGGCCGGCGCGCTCGATGCCACCGCAAACATCTTCTTTACCCTGGCCTCTAGATCGGGCAGCCTCACCGTGACAGGTGTGCTCACCGCCCTCTACCCGCTGGGCACAATCTTGTTAGCCCGCCTGGTGCTCAAAGAGCACGTTGCCGGCATTCAAAAAATCGGAATCGCTCTTACCCTTGGTGCCAGCCTGCTTCTTGCACTTGCTTAATTGCATTGACTTGGCCTAGCTGAGCTCAGGCCAAATTCGCGTCTTTTTGGCCTACTTATTTTCAGGTAGCCTAAGGGTTATGTCTAATACCCCTGTAGCAAAAAAGACCCCTAACCGATGGATCGGCCTCGTATTTATCTCGATGGCAATTTCCCTAGTAATCATTGACGGAACCATCGTCAACACAATTTTCCCGTCGGTCATTGCCGACTTGAAACTAACCTCAACTGAAGTTCAGTGGGTTCAAGAGAGCTATGTGCTTGTCTTTGCCTCACTGCTTTTGGTGTGGGGAACCATTGGTGACCGCATTGGTCGACGCAAGCTTCTAATCATCGGTATTTTGATTTTTATCGCGGCCTCTGTGTGGGCAGGTTTCTCAACCGATGCCGGCTCAATGATTCTTGCGCGCATCGTTCAAGGGATTGGTGGAGCAATGGTGCTACCAACTACTTTGTCTTTAGTTAACGCAACTTTCCACGGAAGAGAGCGTGGAATTGCTTTTGCGATCTGGGGTTCAACCATTGGTGGAATGGTTGCGGTTGGTCCAGTACTTGGTGGCTGGCTTGCAACAGACTTTGACTGGCGCTGGGCCTTTAATATCAATGCCCCACTTGGCGTGATCATCGTAATTGGCTTACTCATTTTTGCCAAGGAATCAAAAGTTGAAAACCTTACTGGCAAGATTGACATTCTTGGTGCATTAATTTCTGTTGTGATGTTTGCATCACTTGTTTTTGGTCTTATTGAGGGCCGCACCTATGGTTGGTGGACAGTAAACGAAGCAAACCCGTTCGTGCTTGGTGACTTTGCTTGGCCAACCACAGGAATATCTGTAATTCCAATCTCGCTTGCCATCTTTGTTATTTCAACTACCTTGTTTGTTCTTTGGGAGCGCAAGCGCGAACGCGCGGGCAAGAATGTAATTCTTGATCTTGGCTTGTTCCACGTAGGTTCATTTCGCAACGGCTCAATCGCAGCTGGCATCATCTCTATGGGTGAATTTGGACTCCTTTTTGCAATTCCACTTTGGTTGCAGAACGTTGAAGGCCTGAGTGCTATTTCTTCTGGATTAGTCCTTCTTTGGCTTGCCGGCGGCGCATTCCTGGCATCAGGCGTTGGTGGCGCTCTTAGCGGCAAACTGTCTCCAGTTAATGCTGTGCGAATTGGTGTTCTACTTGAACTTATTGCTGTTGCAGGAATTGCATTCATTGCCTCTACAGCTGGTGGTTGGGTAGGAATTGCCCCTTTCCTGGCAATTTACGGCATCGGTGTTGGTCTAGCTACCGCCCAACTCACCGGAGTAATCATGGTTGATGTACCTATGGAAAAGATCGGTCAGGCATCGGGTTCGCAGTCAACCGTTCGTCAGATTGGTTCAGCACTTGGTATCGCTGTACTTGGTACCGTGCTTTTCACCGCAACTCAGGTTTCAATTGAGAACCGAATTGTAGACATCAAGGCACTTTCGGTTATTGACGTTGATGCGCGTAAAGAGCTTGCGACTTCAATTGCAAAACCTGTTTCAGATTCTGCCGGCGCCGCAATTGTTGGAATACCTGCTTACCTGACGTCACAGGGTGTACCAGATTCTGTAGTTAGCGAAGTCACAACTGCCGCTCAAGATGGTTTCACCGATGGCATGAAGGCAACTGGTTGGGCCGCAGCGTTCTTCTTGCTTCTAGGCCTTGCCTCTACCTACAACATTGGCACCAAGACCTCTCGTGAAAAGAAGGCAGAAAAGTAGTTTCATGTTCAACGACGGCCGCATTATTCGCCTAACTTTTTTGGGTGGAGCCCTGGGTTCACTTATGCGTTTTGCAATTGGCGCAATGCTTGGCGATCTAATCTCGCTAATCATTGTTAACCTCCTTGGTACCGCATTGCTTGGTTGGCTAAACGCCAACAAGAAATACGACAACGGTGAGCTAAGTGCTTTATGGAAGACCGGTTTTGCCGGTGGCTTCACAACCATGAGCGGTGTTGCCACGGTCATTTACTTTGAGTCGGCCTCGCTTGGCGTCTTGAGCTACGCACTTGGCTTCTTGTTCCTAGCTCTTGGCCTTGCCGTTTACTGGGCAGCGTTCGTGGTTTCTAGAAAGCAGGTTCGCTAGTGGAACTCGTTGCTTACACTGTCCTGTTTATTAGCGTTGCTGTAGCCGGAGGTATTGGTGCGGTTTTGAGGCTTTTCTTGTCTCGTTATATGGGCGTGCTGCCTTGGGGCATTTTGATTGCCAACGTGATTGCCTCGTTTGTGGTTGGTTATGCCCAGACTTCGATGCAGGTTGGCCTAGCGGTAATCACCATTTCTGGCCTGGCCGGTGGGCTTTCAACATTCAGCTCCTATGCCTCGCAAACCGTGGAGTACTTCCGCCACGGGCGCATTGCACAGGGCCTAATCAACACTGCGGCCACCCTTTTGCTGTCATCCACAGCAGTCTGGCTAGGGGCTTTGGTGGGTTCTGGCCTGCTAAAATAGCCAATAGTTTTTATTTCCCGCGCGTTTAATCGCGCTCAAGCATGCGTTAGGGGGCTCGACATGGGTCGTGGCCGTCAAAAAGCAAAGCACACCAAGGTTGCTCGCGAGCTGAAGTACTTCAGCCCAAGCACCGATCTAACTGCGCTTGAAAAGGAAATCGGTCACCCTACCGATGAAGATCAAAACGAATACATCGATAAGTGGGCTGACCTTTACGGCGACGAAGATGACTCAGAGGGCAACGAGGACTCTGATGAAGATTCGGCCTCTAAGTAAATCTGATTACGCCCAGTGGCGTGAGCTTTGGGATCAATACCTGGTTTTTTACAACCACACTCTTGAAGAAAGCCAAACTCAACTAACCTTTGAGCGCCTAACCGCGGCCAACCCAGATATTCATGGCCTAGTAGTTGAAGTTGATTCAAAATTGATTGGTTTCGCCCATTCATCGTTTACCCATTCCACCTGGTCTGAGAATAAAGAGCTGTGTCTAGAGGACTTGTTTGTAGATCCAACCCATCGGGGCGAAGGCGCCGGAAGAGCTCTAATTGAAGCAGTGGCTAAATTTGGTGGCGACCTGGGGGCAAAGAAACTCTTTTGGCAAACCCATAAAGACAATGAAATTGCGCAGAAACTTTATGCAAGCCTTGCCACCAAATCAGAGTTTGTGATTTACGAAAAAGAAATCTAAAGTAAACCAGCCGCAGATGCTCGGTGCACAATCTCAGCACGACGATGTGCATTCAATTTCTTTGAAGCATTCTGAAGGTGAAACTTCACTGTGCTCTCGGAAACATATATTTCGTGAGCAATCTGCTTATTACTCAAACCCTTGGCTACCGCACGAATTACATCTAGCTCGCGATCGGTCAAGTGCTCGTGCACCCCACGAGTTGAACCTAGGCCTCGGGCAACCAGGGAACCTACGCCGCGACCCAGCACGGTATCGCCGTCTTGCACAGCCTTCACGCCTTTACCCAATTCGTCTGCCTTGACCTCGTCCTTACACATGTAACCATTAGCACCGCGGCGAAGCGCCTCAACGACGATCATCTCGCTCAAGGTATTGGCCAGCACCAGAATCTTGGTGCCCGGGTACCGATCAGCAATTTCTTCGCAAAGCTTCAGCCCGCGGGTGGTGTCATCACCAAGGTCCAGGTCAATGATCAGCACATCGGGGCCATGTTCATCCACGCCATCAATCACGGCCTCATAAGTAGTAGCCTCGGCCACTACCGCCATCCCGCTATTTCGCTCCAAGATTGATCGGATACCCACGCGCGTGATCACGTTGCGATCAGCAACCATCACGCGGGTAGTCGCCATCGGTGAACGGCGCCCCAAAGGTACATCTGAGCGACTGTCTTTGTCCATAAATCTGACCATACTCGCCCACCTAGCCATTTGGCTAGGTGTTTACCTAACCGTTAGATGTGCTTACGGCTAGTCCAGTGCCTTCGTTACCAATCCGCAATCAAGCCAAGCGTAGATTCACCTCATTGGCCGGCAAAGATGCTGGTCACCTCAAGAGAAAGCAAAGCAATGACCGTTTATGCACAACCAGGTCAAGCAGGCAGCGTCGCCGACTTTAAGCCTCGCTATGACCACTACATTGGTGGACAATATGTCGCACCTTCATCAGGGCAGTATTTCGAAAACGTGACTCCGGTAACGGGTCGCGTTTTTTGTGAGGTCGCTCGCGGTAACGCAGAGGACATCGATAAAGCACTAGACGCAGCACACGCAGCTGCAAAAACTTGGAACAAAACTTCGCCAACAGAGCGTGCAATCATTCTTAATAAAATTGCCGACCGCATGGAGGCAAACCTAGAGAAGATTGCCGTCGCTGAAACCTGGGATAACGGAAAGCCAGTTCGCGAAACTATGGCTGCCGACATTCCACTGGCAATCGATCACTTCCGATACTTCGCTGGTGCCATTCGTGCGCAAGAGGGTTCACTTGGTGAGCTAAACCACGACACCGTTGCATATCACTTCCACGAACCACTTGGTGTAGTTGGTCAGATTATTCCTTGGAACTTCCCAATCTTGATGGCTGTATGGAAGCTTGCTCCTGCACTTGCCGCTGGTAACTGTGTTGTTCTAAAGCCAGCTGAGCAGACACCTGCGTCAATCTTGTTCTTGTTCGACATAATCGGTGATTTACTTCCACCAGGTGTTGTCAACATCGTCAATGGTTTTGGTGTTGAAGCAGGTAAGCCACTTGCATCAAGCCGCCGCATTGCAAAGATTGCATTCACCGGTGAAACCACAACCGGTCGTTTAATCATGCAGTACGCATCAGAGAACATCATTCCGGTGACTCTTGAGCTTGGTGGAAAGTCACCAAACATTTTCTTCCGCGACATCGCAGAAGAGAATGACGCGTTCTACGACAAGTGTCTAGAAGGTTTCACAATGTTTGCGTTGAACCAGGGTGAAGTATGTACCTGTCCGTCACGCGCATTGATTGACGCACCTATCTACGACAAGTTCTTGGGTGACGTTATTGAACGCACCAAGAAGGTTATTCAAGGCAACCCACTAGACACCAACACCATGATTGGTGCACAGGCATCTAACGACCAGCTTGAAAAGATCTTGAGCTACATCGAAATCGGCAAGCAAGAAGGCGCCAAGTTGCTTCTAGGTGGAAAGCGCGCTGACCTTGGTGGCGACCTATCGGGTGGTTACTACGTTGAGCCAACAATCTTCGAAGGCAAGAACAGTATGCGAATCTTCCAAGAAGAAATCTTTGGCCCAGTGGTATCTGTTGCCAAGTTCGATGGCTTCGAAGAAGCTATGGAAATCGCAAACGACACCCTGTACGGCCTGGGTTCAGGTGTTTGGACTCGCAAGATCAACACTGCATACCGCGCCGGTCGCGAGATCCAGGCCGGTCGCGTGTGGACCAACTGCTACCATGACTACCCAGCACACGCTGCCTTTGGTGGTTACAAGTCATCAGGTATTGGTCGCGAAAACCACAAGATGATGCTGGACCACTACCAGCAGACCAAAAACCTTTTGGTCAGCTACTCAGAGAGCAAGTTGGGCTTCTTCTAAATCGCCTAAGCGGTATGGGGGTCGGCTGCAACGTCGACCCCCATTTCACTTCACCAAGGAGTATCTTTCAATCATGAGCACCGTAGAGAGCACATCAACCGGTACGCCGATTTACGGCATGCTTCCGGCACGGGTTGAGACCACCGAGGCCGCCAACGAATTGCTGCGCAAACTCACCAAAATTCACGGCGCACTAATGTTTCACCAGTCTGGTGGTTGCTGTGATGGTTCTGCACCAATGTGTTACCCAGCCGGAGAATTCCGCGTTGGAGGTGCCGACGTATTGCTGGGTGAGCTTTTCGTTGAGGGTATAGCGGAACCAATAAAAGTTTGGATCTCACTAGAGCAATTCGAATACTGGAAACACACCCACATCACAATCGACACCGTGCCAGGACGCGGTGGCGGATTCTCAATTGAAACCCCCGAGGGAATGCGTTTTATTATTCGCTCTCGCCTTTTCAGCGACGAAGATGCTTTAGTGCTTTTGAACGCCTCTGTTCTTCTCGGAAATGGCGAAAGCAAGAACTGGCGTTAGTAACCAAATAATTGCACCCAGGGTAAATGCCTGTGTTGTTCCGGCGGTTACGCCTTCAGCTTTTGCCACTGCATCGCCAGCAAAACCTGCGCTCGTGATTGTGAACGCGGTAATAAACATTGCGGTACCGGCTGCTCCACCAACCTGCTGCAGTGAACCTACGGTTGCACTAGCGTGTGGGTAAAGCTGCGGCTGAACAGATGCCATTGTCATTGAGAACAGTGGAGTAAAGAAGAAACCAATTCCAACCATGAACACCAGGTAAGAAATCAACAGGGTCCAGAAATTTGTGTTGGTGTTGAAGGTAGTCATGTACCAAAGCACGGCAGCAACAAATAATGATGCCGGAATCAAAAGTTTGCGTGCACCAAATTTGTCGTAGAGGCCACCAATTACTGGGCTAAGCAAACCCATTGCCAGACCACCAGGCAAAAGAATCAAACCGGTTGAAAGTGCATTAAGGCCCAAGCCGTCTTGAATGTAGATCGGAAGCAAAATACCAAAACCAAACATCACAACCATTGCTACCAACATCAAGGTCAATCCAATTCGGAAGTTGGCCGACTTGAAGGTGTTTAGGTTCAATAGTGCGCGATCTTCTTTGGCCAGTTCAATCTGACGCCAAACGAACAGCGCCATAAACGCCGCACCAATTGCGGTTGGTACCCAAGGTGAAACTGCAACCTCAACGCGGGCCGCCTCACCAAAAGAGCTAAGCCCGTAAACCAAGCCACCAAACGCCAGCGCCGAAAGCAAAACAGAAAGCACATCAATAGATGCCTTGTTTGGGGTGTGCGAAGCGCGAAGCTTGATTGAACCAATAGTTGCGGTAATCACACCAATCGGCAGCATCACCCAAAATAGCCAGCGCCAGTCAAGTGAATTCAGAATCAAACCCGATACCGCTGGCCCCATGGCCGGAGCAACAGACATAACGATTCCAATGTTTCCCATGATGCGGCCGCGTGACTGCTCTGGAACTAGGTCCATGATTGTGGTCATTAGAAGCGGGAACATCACTGCTGAGCCGGCGGCCTGAACCACGCGACCCATCAGCAAGATTGCAAAGTTAGGTGACAACGCACCAAGCAAGGTGCCAATTACAAAGGCGCTCATTGCCGCAACATAAAGGGTGCGGGTAGAGAAGCGCTGCTGCAGGTAACCGGTGGTTGGAATCACGATTGCCATCGTCAACATAAAAGCGGTGTTCAGCCATTGGCCAACGCTGGCTGCAATGCCAAGCTCTTGCATGATTACCGGAAGTGCAACACCAAGCAGGGTCTCATTTAGAAAACAAACGAACGTGCTTATCAAGAGGATTGAAATTACCAACACACTCTCTGCCGATAATTTGCTGGTTTCAGAGAGATTGTTTGTTTTAGTCAAATTACTTGTACTCGCCTACTAGTCGCACTGCGCCTCCATCAACGCCCTTTGCGCCGTGCACGTACGTTGATAAATCTGCAGGTGCCGCCTCAATTTCACCAAGAGTCCAGGTGTGAACACCCAACTTGGTTAGCGCTGCAGAAACTTCGTGGGCTTTGGCAGCATCAACAACTACTGCTTGACCAAGACCAAGGTTCCAAGTTGATTCAACGCTCTCAAGTGAGAACTTGCCCCAACTTGCAAGAACTTGGAAAACTTCCATTGGCGTCCAGGTTGTACGGTGAATATCAACCGCAACTCCCTGAGGTAGCACGCGAGCAATGTTGGCTGCAATTCCGCCGCCGGTGATGTGGCTCATTGCGTGAACCGCGCTGCCAAGCTCCGATTCCAAAAGTGAATTCAAAACTCCGGTGTAAAGCTTGGTTGGCTCAAGCAAAACTTCGCCAAGTGAGCGGGTGCCAAATTCCAAAACGTTTTTGTTGTAATCAAGTTTGCTGTCGGCAACAATCTTGCGAACAAGTGAGTAACCGTTTGAGTGCAAACCGCTTGATTCCATTCCAAGAATCACATCGCCAACGCGCACGTTCTGTGGGCCAAGCAACTTAGCTGCATCAACCACACCAACCGCGGCACCTGCTACGTCGTAATCATCAACACCTAGAAGACCTGGGTGTTCGGCAGTCTCACCACCAACCAGTGCAACACCAACCGATGAACAAGCTTCGGCAATACCGCGCACGATATCTGCAATGCGCTCTGGTACTACCTTGCCGCAGGCAATGTAGTCGGTCATGAACAAACTCTTTGCGCCAACAACAACAATGTCGTCAACAACCATTCCAACCAGGTCTTGACCTATGGTGTCGTGCTTGTCGATCGCCTGAGCAATTGCCACCTTGGTGCCAACGCCATCGGTGCTGGTGGCAAGTAGCGGGCGGTCATACTTCTTTAAAAACGAAACGTCCATCATGCCGGCAAAGCCACCAAGCCCACCCATCACAAGGTCGTTGTGTGTTGCGCCAACGGCGCGCTTCATAAGTTCTACGGCTAGATCGCCGGCTTCGGTGTCAACACCAGATGCCGCATAAGCATTAGTCATGCTGGTGAACACTCTCTCCCTGAATTGTGGCCACACCCTTTTCCAAAAGGTTCTTGCCTAGGCGGTCGGCCATTGGCAATTCAATTGGGTATTTACCGGTGAAACAAGCTGTGCAAAGTTCGCGCTCCTGCTGGCCTGTAGCGGCAACCATGCCGTCTTTGCTCAGATAGCCAAGTGAGTCCGCGCCAATAGACATACGCACATCTTCAACACCAAGGCCAGTGGCAATTAGTTCGGCGCGGGTTGCAAAGTCAATGCCGTAGAAGCAAGGCCAGGTAATCGGTGGTGACGAAATTCGCACGTGAATTTCTGCAGCTCCGGCCTCGCGCAACATTTGCACAAGCGCACGCTGAGTGTTTCCTCGCACGATTGAGTCGTCAATCACAATGATGCGCTTGCCGTTAATAACTTCTTTCAGCGGGTTCAACTTCAAACGAATACCGCGCTGGCGAATTGTTTGTGAAGGCTGAATGAATGTTCGGCCCACGTAAGCGTTCTTAACTAGACCGTGACCAAACGGAATTCCAGACTCCTGAGAGTAACCAATCGCAGCCGGTGTTCCAGATTCTGGAGTTGGAATCACTAGGTCTGCTTCAACCGGGTACTCACGCGCAAGCGTTCGGCCCATCTCAACGCGTGCGTCGTAAACGTTCTTGCCGTTAATGGCGGTGTCTGGGCGTGCCAGGTAAACATATTCAAATACGCAACCCGCACGCTTTACCTCGGCAAAACGAGTTGAACGCAAACCGTTTTCGTCAATTGCAATTAGCTCTCCGGGTTCTACCTCGCGCACAAAACTTGCACCAACAATATCTAGGGCCGCAGTTTCAGATGCAACTACCCAACCGCGCTCAAGTCTGCCAAGCACTAGCGGGCGAACACCCTGTGGGTCACGCGCTGCATAAAGTGTGTTCTCGTCCATGAACACCAAACAAAAAGCGCCCTTGACCTTAGGTAAAAGTTCAAGAGCGGTTGCTTCAAGTGTGTGATCAAGATCGCCGGCCATCAGTGCAGTTAGCACTGCGGTATCGGTTGTGTTTCCACCGGTGATTTCGTTTGTGCCCTGATCTGGGTAACGCTCCTTGAGCATGTCCAACAAATCTGCGGTGTTAGTTAAGTTTCCATTGTGCGCCAACGCAATTGTTCCGGCCGATGTACGACCAAGAGTTGGTTGTGCATTGCGCCAGTGTGATGCGCCAGTGGTGGAGTATCGGTTGTGGCCAACTGCAATGTGACCAACTAGAGATTCAAGTGCAGATTCAGAAAAAACCTGCGACACCAAACCCATGTCTTTATAAACCAAAATCTTTTTGCCATCAGATGTGGCAATACCTGCAGATTCTTGTCCGCGGTGCTGAAGTGAGTAAAGACCAAAGAAAGTTAGCTTTGCTACTTCTTCGCCTGGTGCCCATACGCCGAATACGCCACATTGGTCCTGTGGTGCTTTGTCGTCATTGCTAACCGCAATATCGAGATTCAGATGTCCATCGCCACGAAGCAAGGTGAATCCTTTGGGTAGTGGTGGGCTTTACGACTCAAGTTTAGTGGCTTCAAGGGTCTTGGCCCGGGCCACCCCAATGCGGTCCACAATCACCGCGGCCACAATTCCCGCAACCACACCAAGCCCGGCGCCATACGCAATCAGGTAGGTGATCACCGGTTCGGCTGTGCGCTGCTCGGCCGGAATACTCAGACCCAAACCGGCCCCAATAATCACACCGATAACTCCGCCGGTAATCAAAAACGGCAAGTACTTAGGTGAGCGACGAATGGTGACTTTTTCTGACTTCAAAACTGTTTTGGCCATGTACCAATTGAACCTTATATAAGGGGCAAAACTTCCGAGAGGTCGGCCCGGGTGCCAGATGCCAAGACTTTGGCTTCGGCGAGCGCGGCCTGCCAGCTGAGCTTGCCGGTTGCCAGAAGGAACCAGGTCTCTGGGTTCATCTCAACCGTGTTTGGTGGGGTGCCACGGGTGTGCCGCGGGCCTTCGATGCACTGGGTTGCTCCATAGGGAGGCACGCGCACTTCCACACTGTTACCGGGAACTCGCTCGGCCAACTCCTCTAATAGGTATCGGCAGGCGGTTGCCAGGGTTTGCTCATCGGCAACTTCCGACCCCGATAGCCTGACGGCTGCAATCGCCGCGGCACCATCGGTGTCTTTGATCCTGCGTCTGGCCATAGATCAATTCTGGCCTAAAGGGCCTCGGTAAACTTACCCTGTGAAGATACTTGTCTTGGGTCAGGGTGCACGCGAGCACGCAATTGTTAAAGCGCTAGTGCGCACCGGAACCGCTGCCACCGATATCATCGCGGCTCCAGGTAACGCGGGTATTGCACTGGATGTGCGTTGCGAGCCAGGCTTGAACCCCAACATGCCTCTTGACGTTGTGAAGTTTGCTTTGGAGCACAAAACCGAGCTCGTGATCATTGGCCCAGAAGCCCCACTTATTGCAGGTGTATCGGATGCTCTTCGTTCAGAAGGCATTGCAGTGTTTGGCCCATCACAGGCCGCAGCCCAACTTGAGGGCTCAAAATCTTTTGCCAAAGAAGTAATGGCAGCTGCCGGAGTACCAACTGGAATGGCGCGCGAGTGCACAACCATTGAAGAAGTGGTTGACGCAATGGATGAGTTTGGTGCCCCTTACGTAATCAAGGCCGATGGTCTTGCTGCAGGTAAAGGTGTAATCGTCACTTCAGATCGCGATGCAGCTATTGATCATGCAATGAAATTTATTTCAATGGGAATTCTGGTTGAAGAATTTCTTGATGGTCAAGAAGTTTCACTTTTCTTCTTGAGTGACGGTCACTCTGTATTGCCACTTACCCCGGCACAAGATTTCAAGCGCGCATTCGATAACGACGAAGGCCCAAACACTGGTGGCATGGGTGCTTACTCTCCGTTGCCTTGGTTGCCTGAAGGTTTTGTTGAAGAAGTTGAAGAAAAAGTTGCGCTACCAACCGTGCAAGAAATGGCGCGTCTTGGTGCTCCATTCGTTGGCTTGCTTTACTGCGGTTTGATTATTACCAAGCGCGGCATTCGCGTAATTGAATTCAACGCACGTTTTGGCGACCCAGAAACTCAGGTTGTGCTTCGTCGTTTGAATTCATCACTAAGTAACTTGCTTTACAAAGCTTCAACCGGTCACCTTGAAGGCGTTAGCGACCCAGAGTTCACCAAAGATGTTGCCATCACTGTTGTGCTTGCATCAGAGGGCTACCCAGAAACCTCTGCACCTAACCGCCCTATTTACGGCATTGGTGACGCTGAAGCTCAAGGCGTTGAGGTATGCCATGCATCGACCGAAAAGAAGGTCGATGATAATAGGGATGCGCTGACAAAAGAAGATGGCAAAGAGTCACTGATTGCAACTGGTGGGCGCGTGCTTTCTGTAGTTGCCACCGGTAAAGATTTTGCTGGTGCGCGCGCGCAGGCTTACGCGGGCATTGAAAAAATTCACTTGCAGGGTGCGCACTATCGCAAAGATATCGCGGCAAAAGTTTCTGAACCAAGGGTTGCCAACTAATGGCGCAGACAATTGCAGGCTGGACTCACGTTTACAGTGGCAAGGTTCGTGATCTTTACGAGTCAGTTGATCCAAAACTCAATCACTTGATTCTTGTAGTTGCCTCAGATCGCGTGAGCGCGTTTGATCACGTGCTTGAACCAGCCATCCCTAATAAGGGCAAGCACCTGACCACTCTGACTAACTGGTGGTTTGACCGCCTAGATGTGCCAAACCACACCACCAATGAGGTTGCGGTGCCTGCAGAAGTTGCCGGCCGTGGCACAGTTGCCAAAAAGCTTGAAATGTTTCCAATCGAATGCGTTGTGCGCGGTTACATCAGTGGCAGCGGCTGGAAGGAATACGAGGCCCAGGGCACAATCTGTGGAATCAAGCTTCCGGAAGGTTTGCACTTTGGGGGCAAACTTCCTGAGCCAATCTTTACCCCTGCCTATAAGGCACCAATGGGTGAACATGACGAGAACATCACCTTTGAGCGCGTTGTTGAACTGATTGGTGAGACCAATGCAAACGCACTTCGCGATTTGAGCATCAAGGTATTTACTCGTGCCTCAGAACTTGCCGAGCACGCAGGATTGATTCTTGCCGACACCAAGTTTGAATTTGGAATTGACCCTGCCACTGGTGAAATAGCTCTTGGTGATGAAGTTCTTACTCCAGACTCATCACGATTCTGGAGCAAGGCAGCCTGGGATCGCGGTGAACGTAAAGATTCTTTTGATAAGCAAATTGTGCGCAACTGGTTGGCAGATAACTGGAACCAGCAGGGCAATCCTCCAGTGTTACCAAATGAAATAGTCGCCCAAACAGCCGACAAATACGCCGAACTGGTTGAGCGACTAACTCAAGAAGTTGCTTAGAAAGTTCCATTCTCAGCGTTAGCAAAAACCCAAGCAAAATGTGGGGGTTTTGAATTTCGAAGTTCTCAAATTTGAAGAGTTTTGCACTACTTTTTGCTATAGATCGCGCAAGAACCTCCAGTAGCGACGATTAGTTGGCACAAGTGCAAAGCTGGTCTTGAGGCACGCCTTCGAGCGCCTCCTCAATGTGACCGCCGCAACCAGTCCAAGTAACTTTGCCGCAGTTGCTGCATAGAGCCGGTGAACACATAGTTGTCTCCTTTCCTAAAAACGATTGCCAGAATTTCGTGTAATTACTTTTTGCCAAACAAACGCGCAAAGAAGCCAGGCTCCTTTGGGTCGTTAGCGTGACCCTGGCACTGCTGCGATTTTGGAATACCTCGCATTACTTCGTTAACGTGCTGACCACAGCCAGACCAGGTTGCTTTACCGCACTTACGGCAAGTTACTTTTGAACACATAATTTCTTCCTTTTTCTAAAGTTGGTTATTGAAAGCGCGAAGGTGATTCTCGGAACCGCGTCGCAAGTTTTCCATCATGGAAATTACATCCGCGTCCTTTGCGGTTGCCAGCATCTTTGTGATGTCATCGATGTCTAGTTCTTCAATTGCGATGCCTACTTCATAAGCATCAATTGCTGACTTTGATCCCTTGGCAATTAGTTCGTTGTAAAGCGACTGCAACTCTGCGTTAACAAAGACACCAGTCTTTGCTGAGCGAGGATCAGCAATGTCTCGCGTATCCATAACAGTTAGAACCTGAGACTGGTGTGACTGCTCACTGTTCAAAATGTTTCCAAACACACGTGATCCCCAGAGGTCAAACATGGCGCTGTAAACATCGTGCGCTAGTTTTTCTTCTTCAATCAAATAAACCAATTGCTGTTCGGTTGCATCTGCCGTTGCAATTCCTTTATCAATTACAGGAGCTTTAGGCTCGCTGGTAATTTCAGGTTCAATTTTTGCTTCAGCAGACGGCGATGCAGCGGGAGTTACAACCTGTGGATCCGAATTCGGCGAAGTAGGCGAAGTACAACCTGCAAGAAGCAAAACTCCTGTGGCTAGCGAAGCAGCCGCTACCAAGGTGCGCATTACTGAACGATCTTGAGTCCGGTTGCGGTTGCTGCATCAGCAAGTGATCCAGCATTGGTGAGTGTGCCGGTGAAACCAACACTCTTCATCTGCTCAATAGCTTGACCTGCGCGGTTACCTGAACGGCAGTACACAACGTAGTTTGCACTTTTATCTAGGGTCTCCAGTTGTGATGCAAAATCGGCACCTTGAATGTCAAACAACAGTGCGCCTTCCAAGTACCCAGATGCAGTCTCACCTGGAGTGCGAACATCAATCACAGCGGCAACGCTGGACATATCAATTGGCTCGCTAGTTGAACAAGCCGATAGTGAACCAACTGCAAAAACGGCAATCACCGCTGCAGCAAGAAACTTGAAGAATTTAGACATTTTGTCTTCCTTTCGTATACCCCCTAGGGTATAGTTAAATCTAATAAAGCGCAGCTATCCCGCCTCTAATTAGGAGCAAAAATGCAGCTAGACGCCTCAGATCTAAAGTCAGCCCGCGACCGCCTCGCTCGCGTGCAGGGTCAAATTGGTGGAATTATCAAGATGCTTGATGAGGGTCGCGACTGCACAGAGTTGCTCAACCAGCTATCTGCTGCTTCAACCGCGCTTAGTCGCGCAGGGTTCACCATCATCTCTACCGGCATGCGCGCTTGCGCCAACAGCCCAGAGGGTGACGTTGAGCGGGTAGCGCTCGAAAAAGCCTTTATGTCACTGGCCTAATTCGCCCACTCAACCCAACTTCTACATAAGGTACAAATGAAGATAGTAATTATCGGTGGCGTTGCCTCTGGCATGTCAGCAGCAGCTCGCCTTCGTCGCCTAGACGAAACCGCCGAGATCACCGTTTACGAAATGAGCCAGCACGTTAGCTATGCCAACTGTGGCCTGCCTTATTTTGTTAGCGATGTCATCTCTCGTCGCGACAACCTTTTGTTACAAACCCCCGAGGCCCTGTGGAATCGCTTTCGCATCAAAGCCAAAGTTCAGCACATGGTCACTGCCATCAACCGCGCCGAGAAAACCGTTGAAGTCAAGAACCTGGCTACTGGTGAAACCCTTACCGATACCTACGACAAACTCGTAATCGCAACCGGTGCACGACCGCGCAAACTAGACGTTCCTGGAATTGAGCGCGCGCTGTGGCTGCGCAACGTCACAGATGCCGATGCAGTTAAAGAAGCGCTACAGAATTCCGAGCACAAATCGGTTGCAATTCTTGGCGCGGGTTTTGTTGGTATTGAGATTGCCGAGAACATGCGCCACATGGATATTCCGGTAACCATCGTGCAGCGAGGCAACAGCATTCTTTCGCAGTTTGATCCAGAGATGGTGCAGCCGCTGCAAGCAAAGCTCGAAAAGCATGGCGTGAAGATTTTGCTAAACACGGAAGCCGATCACATCACTAAAGACAAAGTTGTTTTGAAAGATGGCACCCACATTGATGCCGGTGTTGTCTTTACAGCAGCCGGTGTTGACCCGGACAATGCACTTGCAAAAGCTGCTGGCCTAAAAATTGGCACCACCGGTGGCCTGTGGGTTGACGAGCAACAGCGCACCAGCGATGCAAACATTTATGCAGCAGGCGACGCGGTTGAAAAGAATGGTGTACTTACCGGTGAGCAAACTCTTATTCCGCTTGCCAACCTGGCCAATCGCCATGGGCGCTTGATTGCCGATGTGATTGCCGGTCGCAGCGCCAAGGCGCATGCATCAGTTGGCACAGCAATTCTTGGCGCATTTGGTTTTGCCGTTGGCATCACTGGCCTTAGTGAACGCGCAGCAGTAAAGGCTGGCATCAAACACCAAATAATTCACGTGCACCCAAACAATCACGCCGGTTACTATCCAGGTTCAAAACGTCTCTCCATGAAAATTCTTTTTGAACCTGAAACCGGAAAAATTCTTGGCGCACAGGCAAACGGTGAAGATGGCGTTGATAAGCGCATCGATGTAATTGCAACGGCCATGCACGGCAACCTAACCATCGAAGATCTGATGGATCTTGAACTTGCCTACGCACCGCAGTTTGGTTCAGCAAAAGACGCAATCAACATTGCCGGCTACGTGGGCAACAATGTGCTGAATGGAACCACTCCAACAATTCAGTGGCATGAACTTGAAACCGCTAGAGCAAATGGTGCCCAGGTAATTGATGTGCGCTCAGGTGGCGAGCACGGCTTTGCGAATATTCCTGGCACGCTAAATATCCCAGTTGAAGAATTGCGCGATCGCCTCAGCGAAGTTCAGTTAGAGAATGTTGTGGTCTACTGCCAGGTTGGTCAGCGCGGTCACATTGCTACGCAAATCTTGAAAGCTAATGGCGCCAATGTGAAGAACCTTGACGGCGGCTACCTAACCTGGGCTGCAGGCGAAGCGGCTCTACGTAAATAACCCAAAAACAACCAAACTCTACTTAAGCAAATAAGGCCCCGGTTCCCGCCGGGGCCTTATTTACATTTCAGGATGTTTAAAATCTAATGCAAACGATTCACAGGATTGATGAACAAATGAATAATGTTGCCAATTAAATCGTCGGTGATTATTGCGCGTCCAAAGTACTCAGCTTCTAGTGTGAATTCCAAAAGCCCCTTGGCTTTCAAATCAAATTCACTGATCTCACCAATCGGAACATCGTTATGCAAGATAACGAAGATAGTTTTGGTGGTGTTTCCCCACTCGGTGACCAAACGTGTCTCTAGGTAGACCTTGCCCTGCCAAAAAGACAACCCGGATTTTTGACCCGCGTGCAGCAAATTGGCCCTAATTGTGGCGTATTTGGTCTGTCCGTGCACTCTTAGGTGCGTTTCACCGGGCACAACGCGCATTGCCTCGCGCGGTTCCTCAATGCGTTGGGATAGGTATTGGTCCACGCCATCGCCTTCAGGGCGCTCTATGCGCTCTGAATTGCCGAAGATACCCACTTAATTCCCCCAAAAAGGCCAAAAACCAACTGTTTTGTTCGCCTTGGTAACCATATTTACAGTGTCAAAGGTATCAAATGTAACTTTGAGCGAATACGGATATGTGGGGTTTACAACGGTTTTTGTCTGGTCAGACCCCAGTAAAATAAAGGTGTCCGGCAACGACGTCGACGACAAAAATCATCAAAAATCGCTAACTCCCCACCAATATCGGAGCAAACATGCCAAAGATCATCGTCGAAGTTATGCCAAAAGAGGTCCTTCTTGACCCAGCCGGCAAGTCTGTAATGAACGCACTCCACCGCAAGGGACACAGTGCCTCTAAAAAGAGTGACATCACCGCCGTCCGCATTGGCAAGCGAATTGAGCTTCACTTTGATCGTGAAATAACCGATAAAGACCTAGCCGACGCCCGCGAAATCGGCGAAAGCTTTCTGTCAAACGGCGTTATTGAAGACGTCGTCAAGATCTCTTCAGAAAACTAAGGGGCGCCGCAAATGAAGATTGGTGTAGTCACCTTTCCTGGCACCCTTGATGACCGCGATGCAGCACGCGCGGTTCGCCTAGCCGGCGGCGAGGCAGTTAGCCTTTGGCACGCAGACACCAACCTGCACAAGGTTGATGCAGTTGTTCTTCCTGGTGGTTTCTCATACGGCGACTACCTACGTTGTGGCGCAATCGCTGCACAAGCCCCAGTCATGGAAAGCATTATCAAGGCAGCAAACGGCGGCCTGCCGGTTCTTGGTATTTGCAACGGCTTCCAGGTTCTTGTTGAATCACACCTTCTACCTGGTGGCCTGATTCGCAACGAGCACCAGCACTTCATTTGCCGCGATCAGAAACTGATCGTTGAATCAAACACCACCGCGTGGACCAACGAGTTTGAACTAAACCAAGAAATCACCATTCCACTAAAGAACGGTGAGGGCGGTTACATCGCAACCGATGAAACCCTAAAGCGCCTGGAAGGCGAAGGGCTAATTACCTTCCGCTATAAAGAGGTAAACCCAAACGGTTCAATGAACGACATCGCAGGTCTTCGCAACGAGCGCGGCAACGTTGTTGGTCTTATGCCGCACCCTGAGCACGCGGTTGAGCCTGGCTTTGGCCCAGACACAACTGTTGCAATGCGCTCAGGTGTTGACGGTCTCAAATTCTTCACATCAGTAATCAACAGTTTGGTAAACGCATAATGGGCTTGTTCGGCAAAAAGAAAATCGCATCGGGCGTTGACACAACCACCGAAGCCGCAAACACTCCAGACAAAGTTCAGCCATACGCAGCACTTGGTCTAAAAGACGACGAGTACGCACGCATTCGCGAAATCTTGGGCCGTCGCCCAAGCTCCAGCGAACTTGCAATGTATTCGGTGATGTGGTCTGAGCACTGCAGCTACAAGTCATCAAAGATTTACCTTCGTCAGTTTGGCGAAAAGGTAACTCCAGAAATGAACAAAAACCTAATGGTTGGTATGGGCGAGAACGCTGGTGTTGTAGATATCGGCGAGGGCTGGGCCGTGACCTTCAAGGTTGAGTCACACAACCACCCTTCATACATTGAGCCTTTCCAGGGTGCAGCAACCGGTGTTGGCGGTATCGTTCGCGACATCCTCACCATGGGTGCCCGCCCTATCGCTGTAATGGATCAGCTTCGTTTTGGTGAACCATCTAACCCCGATACCGCTCGCGTGGTACACGGCGTCGTTGACGGAATCTCTTTCTATGGCAACTGCCTAGGCCTACCAAATATTGGCGGCGAAACCGTGTTCGACAAGGTCTACCAGGGCAACCCGTTAGTTAACGCGCTTAGCGTTGGTGCACTTCGTCACGAAGACCTAAAGCTTGCTAAGGCTTCAAACCCTGGCGACCTAGTGATTCTTTTTGGTGCCAGAACCGGCGCCGATGGAATCGGTGGCGTGAGCGTTCTGGCATCTGAAACTTTCGACAGCACCGGTCCAGCAAAGCGCCCAGCCGTTCAGGTTGGTGACCCATTCGCCGAGAAGGTTTTGATTGAGTGCTGTCTTGAACTTTATGCAGCGCAGGTTGTTGCCGGTATTCAAGACCTTGGTGGTGCAGGAATCTCTTGCGCAACATCAGAGCTTGCTTCAAACGGTGGCGCAGGTATGCGCGTGCAGTTGCAAGATGTTCTAAAGCGCGACGAGTCACTTACTCCAGAAGAAATTCTGATGTCAGAGTCACAAGAGCGCATGATGGGCATCGTGCCAAAGAAAGACTTCAAAAAGTTCAAGGCAATCGTTGACAAGTGGGAAGTTGAATTCTCTGTCATTGGTGAAGTAATCGCCGAGGATCGTCTTTACATCAACTGGGGTCACGAAGAAATCGTGAACGTTCCACCTCGCACCGTTGCACACGATGGTCCGGTTTACGAGCGCCCAGTTGCGTTCCCTTCATACCAAGACGCACTAAACAACGACAGCGTTCACGCTCATGGCTTGTTCCGTCAGAACGACAACGCTTCAGAACTTGCTGCACAGCTGGTGCAAATTGTTTCTTCGCCTAACCAGGCAGACAAGGGTTACATCACCAACCAGTACGACCGATACGTCGGCGGCAACACCGCACTGGCACAACCAGATGACTCGGGCATGATTCGCGTTAGCGAAGAAACCGGTCTTGGTATTTCTCTGGCAACAGATGCCAATGGTCGCTACTGCTACCTTGACCCATATCAGGGTGCACGTCTTGCACTTGCCGAGGCTTACCGAAACGTTGCGGTATCGGGTGCCACTCCGGTTGCAGTTACCAACTGCCTAAACTTTGGTTCACCTGAAAACCCAGAGGTAATGTGGCAGTTCAAGCAGGCAACTGCAGGTCTTGCCGATGGCTGTTTGGAACTTGGTATTCCAGTTACCGGTGGAAACGTTTCTTTCTACAACCAAACCGGTGACGTTGCCATTCACCCAACCCCGGTGGTTGGTGTGCTTGGTGTGATTGACGATGTTGCTCGCCGCATTCCTAGCGGATGGCAAGATGCCGGTCACAACATCTACCTACTTGGCACCACAAAAGACGAGCTAGATGGTTCGGTTTGGTCAGAGGTTGTTCACTCTCACCTGGGTGGCCGCCCACCGGTTGTTGATCTTGCTTATGAGAAGCAGTTGGCCGAGGCACTAAACGCAGCTAGCGAGCAGGGCCTATTGGCTTCGGCTCACGACCTATCTGAGGCCGGTTTGGCTCAGGCAGTGGTTGAGAGCGTGCTTCGCTTTGGCATGGGTGCCCGCATCTGGCTTGACGAGATCCAGCAGCGCGATGGCGTTGACCGCACTTGTGCTCTGTTCTCAGAGTCAACTGGTCGCGTGTTGGTTTCGGTTGGTCGTGAAGATGACGTGAAGTTTGTTGGTCTGTGCGAGGCACGCGGTATTCCGGTGTTGCGTATTGGTGTCACCGATAACTCTGGCGAGCTAGAGATTCAGGATGTTGCCACCTGGCAGCTGAATGATCTGCGTGGTGCTCACGAGGCTACTTTGCCTGAGCTTTTTGGCTAACTGACCTTTGCCGCTGCAGCCATCTCAAAGGCATCAGGATCAATAGGTGCCCGGAGTTGCCACCAAATTGAAATAGGTTTCGATCCTTGGTGCTTTACGTAATCAGCCGTCCCGAACATCTTGAAGTGAATTGTTCCATTAGCACCAGCGGCTTTCTCGCGCACCGCGATTAGAACGTCTCTCCCAGAACCTCTTTGGGTAATGTAGCGTTGCCCTGTTTCAGACTCAACACTTGTAGCACTTTGAGAGTCCCAGTGGAAAAGCGTAGGAGAAATTGCATAATCGTGATACCTAATGGAATCAGAAATTGAGTCACCTTTTTGCAGGTTCACAAAAAATAGGTCAAGCTTGGCTTCAGGGATAAAGTACACGCCCGTAACCGCACCTTTGACGGTCCTGCGCGGCCCACCCTCGAATACAGAATTTCCAGGAAGCCTGGCGTATCCCAATCCACCTAGCAACTCTGCCCTTGAGTATGTAGCGTGCAGGAGGAAAGGGTGTTCCCCAGAGACAAGTTCGAAAGGAATACCCTTCAATTTGATTCTCATTCTTAGAGCCTCGAATATATTTTCAAGTTCCCAACGGAATGCCTTAGAGCTGCGTATCGCGGTCAATGCTTCGTCAACAGAGACCCATTCGACTCCATCCCATGGCCTTTTGCCATCATCGAACAGATTCCAGAAAAACATGCTTGCCAGACGCTTATCTGAATCGGAAAGGTCATTCCATTTGCGCGAATCATTAGATATAAGCTCCGCAAAGCCCAGCAATCGTGCGTTATCGTCGACATGTAAAAGGCGGGGAATGGTTTTTAGCAGATGCGTGTCTTGTTCAGATACCTCTATGTTTATGAGTCCTGCCTCTTTAACTGCCGATATCCAGTTCTTACCTGAGGCTTTGTAGATCTCAAAAATGTCACGCCTACTCGCTTCCAAGAATCCCTGAAGTTGAGAGATCCCTTCCGACTTGACCTCTTGAACAAGGCGTTGCCAATTAGGTGCAATTTGCCTTTTCATTAGGGAAAGAACGTATTCACGTCCCAGGTCATCAAGCTGAATAGCGCTACCCGAAGGTAAATATGGAAATCCTTGCTCAAGGTTTTGTATTACTTCTGAACGTGTCTTTCCAGATAAAGCAGCGAATTTTGTATCAATTCGATACTCGGCCCTATGGGCGCCAATGAAATCAAGAATCAAGACTTGGTCTTTACCTGGCGACCTACGAAGTCCTCTACCAATCTGCTGAAGGAATACAACCGGACTCTCTGTCGGGCGAAGCAGAACAATTGTGTCTACTTCGGGGATGTCTACTCCTTCGTTGAAAACATCCACTGTTGATATCGCCTGTATGTTTCCAGACCGAAGGTCTTGAATGATTCCACCGCGATTTTCTGTGCTGCCTGTTACGGCTTTGGTTTGCACTCCTAATTCACTAAATTCTCTTGCGACTTGGTTTGCATGGTCTACAGAGACACCGAAGATGAGTGCTTTCATCTTGGTCATGTCGGGAACTTTATTGTTTAGTTCTCTAAGAACTTTCTTATTTCTAAATGTGTTCGTGGTTATTAAATTACTTAATGCCTTCGCTTCATACCTCCCGGCGACCCACGGGAGCTGGCTAAAGTCAAGTTCTTCACCGATACCAAAATAGTGAAAAGGGGCGAGTAAGTCTTGGCCAAGAGCGTCCCACAGGCGTAATTCGGCGGCTATTCGCCCACCGAATACATCTTGCCAAATCTTATCCACGCCATCGGTTCGCTCAGGAGTTGCAGTCAAGCCAACCACTTGCGCCGGGTTAAGTCTTTTGAACAGCGCACCGTATGAGGGGGCCTCAGCATGATGGAACTCATCAACTATCAAGTGCTGGAAATGAGCCGGTGTGAGCTGATCAAACTTGTCACCCTTAAGAGACTGAATGGAAGCAAATACAAACCTCCACTCCTTCGGCTTTTCGCCGTCAACTAGAAGTTCGCCAAATGACGAATCTCCTAAGACTTGCCTAAACGTGGCCATAGCCTGGCGCAAAATCTCTTGGCGATGTGCGACGAACAAGAGAGTTGGTCTTGGAGCACCTGCTTCGATTAACCGCTTGTAGTCCAAGGCAGCCAGAACCGTTTTCCCTGTACCAGTAGCTGCTACAACTAAGTTCCTTGAATAACCAAATACAGATCGAGCGACTTCAAGCTCATCGAGCATTTTAACTTGATGTGGCCTTGCAGTAACTTCTAACATTGGCAACAAATACGGATCTGAGATGTTCTGTTTTGACTGTCGGGCAAGCGCTTCTTCTAATGCCTCACCGAACTCTGCAGTCGAATAATGACGGTAATCTTCGGACTCCCAGTAGGTTTCAAATGATGCCTCGAATTTTGAAAATAGTTCTGGTGCTTTTATTTGAGAAAGTCGAACATTCCATTCAGAGCCTGTTGTCAATGCCGAGTAGCTCATATTCGAGCTTCCAATGTATGCAGTGGAAAAACCAGAATTTCTGTGAAATAACCAGGCCTTTGCATGTAATCGGTTTGACACGGGCAAAAGGTCAATTCGTACTTCTACACCAAGTTCGTTTACTAACCGATCAATTGCTTTTTTATCTGTTGCACCCATGTACGTCGTCGTTATAAGTCTCACAGGCACTCCTCGGTCGCGAAGTTTAAGCAACTGTGATTCAAGTAGGCGCAGGCCAGACACTTTGATGAACGAAACGAGTATCTCCACGCGATCCGCAGTGGCTAATTCTCGCTCTAACTCAAGATCAATACGAGGCTCGTCCTTGGAGTTTGTGAATAAGGCCTGTTCGCTAATTGGAGTAATTGGTCGAAAGTTGTCGAGACGATTTTCGTCAAGGCTTGGGTTCTGAGAAATCCACTTTAATTCTCTTAATGAACCCGCAGGAGAGCGAGCAAAGTCGATTTCTAGAACGGTCGAGATGTCAGCTATGACCTTGTCGAGCTCCTGATCGTTTGCTGACAAGCCAACGCGGTTTCGGAGTGCTTTCTCTAGAGACTGGACGACCAGCCTCTTTTTTGCATTGATCTCATCGACAGAATCAATTCGTGAATTCTCCAAAGTGAGGTTTTGTTCCTCGTCAACCTCTAGTAGGCGCTCGTAGAGCCCATCCTCAAGATTCATCAAATTCCCCCTGCACCAAGATTACCTAGAACCCAAGACAGCTAGGCCAACAGGCCTGAGAATCCGTCTCTCAGAGCAAGCTTTGCGACCGCTGGTAGGTCTGGTTTAGCCCAATCCAGCGTCGAAATATCACTTTGGGCGAGCCAAATGAAATCATCATGGTCTGTGCTGCTGAGTGGGGGGATCCCCCTGATTTTGCAAATGATAGTTTCAAGGCGAATAATTTGGGTTCCGACCAAAGTGTCAGACACGTCAAAGGTGTGAATGGTTTCGCAATCTAGCGCCAGTTCCTCTTTTATTTCACGAATAAGCGCCGCGTGCGCATCCTCCCCTGGGTCAACCTTGCCTCCTGGAAACTCCCATAGACCTGCAGCAGCTTTGTGGCTCGCTCTTCGACAGGCAAGTACCTTGGAATCTGAAACGATTATTGCGGCTACAACGTGTAGGGGCGGGTTTTCTTGCACAATCCAAAGGTACTGGAAGTGTCACCTGGAACTTGTAGCCTTTCCTTATGACTTACGGGGAAATCATGCAAGAACTTCGCGCCTTCGTTGCTGAGCGTGATTGGGGGCAGTTTCACACCGCGGAAAATCTAGCGAAGAGCATTTCAATAGAGGCTGGTGAGCTTTTGGAGGTGTTCCAGTGGAAAGCTCCAGAAGACCAAGAGGCTGTAAAGGACGAGCTCGCGGATGTGCTTACTTATTGTTTTCTCTTGGCAGACAAATACGGGCTGGACCCAAAGGAGCTGATTCGCGCGAAATTGGAAAAGACTAAAGCCAAGTACCCAATTGAGAAGTCTCGTGGCAAGAGTGACAAATATGACCGACTTTAAGATTGAAAAATTTCCATTTGACCAAGCAGCGGTAAATGACTGGGGGTTGGCAGACCCTGTGGGCGTGGACTGGCCTGTTGTTTACACCCTCAGTAATGAGAAATTAATTTATGTAGGTGAAACCCTAAACGCCACCTCCCGTTTGACCCAGCACCTAAAGACTGAGAACAAGCAAGACCTAGAGCGCGTTCAAATAATTCTGAACCCAAAATTCAACAAATCAGCCTGCCTAGACCTTGAGTCACAATTGATCAAGCTGTTTGCCGCTGATGGTAGTCATCGTGTTCTAAACGCCAACTCTGGAATAACCGATGCAAACTACTTCGAACGAGACTCTTACCGTGAATCATTTAATGACCTCTATGAATTACTCGTTCGCGATGGCCTACTAACCCGCCCTGTTCCAGAAATTGTAAACAGCAATCTCTTCAAGTTCTCCCCGTTCAAGGCACTCACTACTGAACAAGCGGTTATCGTTTCCGCGATCACCGAGAGGATAATCCAACAAGTTCAAAGTGGTGCGGGGGCACAACTCATTGTGCAAGGTGACCCAGGAACCGGAAAAACAATCGTTGCGATTTACCTAATCAAGTTACTAAAGGATATTGCACTAATGTCTGCAGACGAATTGATTGAGCAGGAATCAGTCTTTGCCGACCTGTTTACAAGAGAAAGCGCCGAAGCGCTTCGCAATTTGAAAATTGGTCTAGTTGTTCCACAGCAAGCCCTGCGCAAGACTTTACAAACAGTTTTCGCACAAACACCTGGCCTAGATAAGTCAATGGTGTTCACACCATTTGAAGTTGCTGAAAGCAATGGTGACTTTGACCTCCTTATCGTCGATGAGGCTCACCGTTTAGGTCAGCGAGCAAACCAATCTTCAGCGATGCAAAACAAGAAGTTCACTGAATTTAACATCAAACTGTTTGGTTCGGATGACCCTTCTATTACTCAACTTGATTGGATTGAAAAGAAGAGCAAATTGCAGTTGCTACTTCTTGACACAGCGCAGGCTGTTCGTCCAGCTGATTTGCCACTCGAAACCACAGCAGAACTTGTCAATAGGGCAGCTTCCAGCAAGTCGCTATATCCGCTAACTTCGCAGATGCGAGTAACAGGCGGCAAAGAATACCTAGAGTTTGTTCGGGCACTTTTTACCGAAGCGCCTCTTCCAAGAGCTGATTTCAACGGATACGATTTGAGGTTTTACGAGAACGCTGCGGAGATGCGTAAAGACATCCTCGCTTTGAATGAAGAGCACGGGCTGGCTCGCCTCCTAGCTGGGTTCGCCTGGCCTTGGGCTTCTAAACGTGACAACAAAGCCATAGACATTAGGCTCGACGGAATGGATCTGCAATGGAACCAGACCGCCGTTGACTGGGTTAATTCAGACACCTCTGTAGAAGAGGTTGGAAGCATTCACACAATTCAGGGTTATGACCTCAATTATGCCGGCGTGATAATTGGCAACGACCTTGGTTATGACCCTGCATCAAAACAGTTTGTCTTCAATCGTGAGAATTATCACGATGTTAAAGGTCGCGAAAACAATGCAGCTCGTGGCATCGTCTATTCAGACGAAGACATACTGCAGTGGGTTCTAAATATATATCGCGTACTTCTAACTCGGGGAATCAAGGGGACATTTATCTATGTTTGCGATCCTGCACTAAGAAAACTACTTCAAGAGCGACTAGCGAAGAAATTTTCTACTTGAGGTGCTCCCCAAAGAACTTCTCGATGCGAGACCAGGCATCCGCGGCGGCATCGGGGTTGGATTTAGCGCCGGAAATGCGCAGCAGGGTTCCAAACACTGGGCCACCTGCCTGGTGAGGGTTCATGAAGGCGTGACCGGTATCTGGGTATTCCTTTATATCGTGCGCAATCTTCTTTTTAGTTAGCGCAAGCTCAAGCTTGGTTGCTGCACCTGCCAGCTGCTTGTCTTTGGCGCCAAAGCTACCGATGATTGGGCACGCGCCCTCAAGCACGGCATCAAGATCTTTAGGCATCATTCCGTAATTCACAGCCGATGCGTCGTAGCCGCGATTCGCAAGCAGCAGCGCAAAACCACCGCCCATACAAAAACCAATCACACCGATTTTCTTCGTGGTGTCAGTGCGGGCAAGCAGGTTGGCTTTTGCTGCTTCAACGTCGTCGAAGGCTTGTCCCTTGCCCGCGGTTAGTGCTTTGAAGGTTGCGGTTAGGCACTTGCGGGCGCCGCCACGGCTGAAGAGATCTGGCATCAGCACTACGTAACCGGCTTGGGCTAGGCGGGTGATTTGTGCGCGCATTGCTGGGTCGATTCCAAAGACCTCGTGCACCATCACGACTGCGGGGAACGGGCCAGGGCCTGCTGATGCGGGCGGGGTGGCAATACCCCCCCTTTTAGTTCAGGGGTAATCTGGATGTCTTGTAGGTCCACAGTCGTTGGGGTCATGTTGTAAGGCTACGCCCAAAAATAGCCACTAGATTTGCCTCATGAACAAGAGCCTTAAGAAACTGCGTCAGCGCACCAAGTTCTTCGCGTACCTCTTATACGGGTCCATTGGCATCAGCATTCTGGCATTCATAGCCCAGGTGGTTTTGCAGCTTTCGGGTTCAGCCAGCACCGATACCGCCATGGCCTTCTGGATATCGGTGGCCTCATTCTTTAGTGGCCTGTGGGCTTATGCCGGAGGAATCTGGCTAACCTCAAGCCTGTTCCTGTGGTCAACCGAGGCAATCATTGATGCACTGGGCAAAGGTGAATCCAAGTAGTTAAGACTTAAATTAAGAACCCAGGGACCGCAGTCCCTGGGGGCCTTCTGGTTCGAGCAGAAGTTGAATACTTAAAAATTACTAATTTGGTTTCTTGGTGTCAAGCCCAAACTGATAGTTGCGAATAAAGTTTGATTTAAGTTCAATTTTGGAATCCTCGTATGACATAAGTGCCGGGTGCGAGTTGCGTAGGTAAGGCCCAGTTTGAGCCACAAAGATTTGAACTCCTGGATTGATTGATTTAGCAAGTTTAAGCGCTGGAGTTAGGTCTGAGTCTGCCGAATAGATCAATATCTGAGCGGCGCCCGATTTCGCGGCACTCTCAACAATTTGCAAAGCTACCGAAACATCGGTTTCCTTTTCTTTGTTCACTTGGGTCATTGCGCCACAAGTTTTGCAGCGTGAAGCAGACCGTTGGAATCTTCCATTGATCACAACCACGCCCGTTTGCTGCAACCTGCGAGTGTGGGCCGTAAAGTTCTTCATTGCGGCTCCGCCAAGATGCTCCGGCGGAGAAGTGAAATAAAAAACTTCTATACCTAGCACTTCTTTACTCAAGAGTCTCTTTGATGCCATATAAACATCTAGATTCGTATGATTCTTGCCCAAGGCCTTTAGGGCGTGATAAAGGTTGAGCCCATCAACGATTACAACAGCCTTCATGCTCCTAGCATCACGGTAACAACGCGCCCTTTTACTTACACGCTAAGACCTGTGGAAAACTCAATATTAGGTGCACGCAAAATGTCATAGGCACCCGATAAACTCGGCACCTACCCCGGAACCGAAGCCAAGGAGGCTGCACATGAAGGTTGAAGCACCTAATCTTTGGTCAGTAAATACCCGCGATCTAATGCGTGTTTCAAGCTGTGACCACTGCACCCGCTTGTCTATTGCCCGCACCCTTGGCGTGGCATCAGTGCTGGAGCGTCTGGCTCCTGAAATTGAAAAAGAAAAGGCAAAGCCTGAATCGCTGGCCCAAAAGTATGGCCGCAAATTTGAAGACAACCTGCAAAATGAGCTAATTGCCAACATGGGTGAGGCTTTTGTGCAGAAGCCTGCTGACGAGGGCGACTTCGCCCAAACAATTGCTTTGATGGAAGCTGGCGTTCCTGTTATTTACCAGGGCGGGCTAACTCAAACCGTTAGCAGCATCGTGTTCAACGTCAAGCCAGACTTCTTGGTGCGCGCCGACTACCAACTGGTTTTTGTAAACGGCACACTCACCGCTGTTGAAAACAACGATGCCCCTGGCGCCACCGGCTACACCGTTTGGGATGCAAAGTATTCGGGCAAGACCAAACCAACTTATTTGCTGCAGGTTGCAATTTACATTGATGCACTTGAAGAGCTTGGCTTCTTGGCCAACGGTCAAAAACACGGAACCATTCTTGGTAGTCGCAAAGTTGATGGCTACGAAGAAATTGAAATTGTTCCAGCAATGAAGTTGGCCCGTGCCGAATTGATTGAACAGATAAATGCCGCACTTGTTGCGCAGGAGTCTGGTGATCTATCGGCTTATGAACTTTCATGTTTGAGTTTGCACTGTGCGTCAAAAGACAGTTGCTCGATGTGTGAATACCCAGAGATGTGTAAAGAAGATCGTCGCGCAACTGACGACCTTGTTCAGGTTGCTGGTATTACCCAGGCACAGATTGCAAAACTAAAGTCTGCCGGCATTCAAACCATGACTGATCTCGCCGAGGCAAGTGCCGCAAGTGCGCCGAGTTCTTTGCCCGAGGTTGCATTTGAAAAGTTAAACCGTCAGGCGGCCGAGCAAATTAAGGCAATTCGTACCGGTGTTCCGCAGCACACTCAGCTTGAAGATGCTGAGGTGCAATTCTTGCCGCCGCGCTCAACCAACGACATCTTCTTTGACATGGAGGGCTTCCCTTATTTCATTGAGGGCGACGGACTTGAATACTTGTTTGGTAACACAAACTGGAACGACGACTTCATTGAGTTCTGGGCAAATGATCGCGCAGAAGAAAAAGAAGCATTCGTCAACTTCATGAACTGGGCTGTTGACCAAATGCAGGCAGACCCAAACGCACACATCTATCACTACGCAAGTTACGAAAACTCTGCCCTGGTTCGTCTGGCTACTCGCTTTGGCGTAATGGCAGACGAAGTTCGTTGGCTGCAAAAAGAGCTACGATTGGTTGACCTCTACCCTTACGTGCGCAACTCACTTGTGATTGGCGAAGAGGGCTACTCAATTAAAAATCTTGAAGCTCACTACGCTTTCAAACGCAAGTCAGAAACCAAAAACGCCAACGCCAGCATCGAGGACTACGAAAACTGGCGCGATGCTTTATTGATCGCTGGGGATGCATCGGTGTCTGTTGAGGTGCGCGAAGAAGCGGCGCAAAAGGCCCAGACCATTTACAGCAACCTGCGACAGTACAACATTGAAGATGTGCAGTCCACCCGTGTGCTTTATGAATGGTTGCTAGGGCTAGAGGGCGCCACCACCCGCTTTGGGCAGGACCGCGACAACCCATACGAGAACGATCTAGACACCGATGGCAAGATCACCAAAGCCCAAGAAGACCTTGAGCGCCTGACCCGCAGAACCCAGGAGTTGTTTGCCCCAGTTGCCAGCTGGGAGTTTGGGCTTGATGCCGATGCCGACGAAAAGGCCCTGGTTTGGCTGGCCCTTACCCACTCCATCTTGTTCTACAAGCGTGAAGACGTGATGTTCTGGACAGACATCTTTATTCGCATGCAGCAAGACGACGCCGAGCTCGAGGGCGATCGTCGCGGTGCGGCCCTGTTGAACCTGCGCGAGATTGAGCGTGAGTCAAAGACCAAGCGCGGTAGCGGTGTGCCATTTGTAAAAATCACGTATGCGGCCGAGTTGCCCCTTGAAGATCTTTACGAGCCAAGCATCGACGAAAAAATTGTGGTGCGCTACGAAATTGGTGGCCGCCGTCAAAAGCGCGATTACGGCCAAGTAAAGTCTTTCGAAAACGGCACCGTAACCTTTGTGCGCGAATCACTAAACGGTCTTGCCGACATTAAGCCAAACGCAATTCTTGAGGCGCAAACCTACAACACCGATGGCAAACAAAGTGCCCTTGAACTTCTTGCCAACGAAATCACCGATGACTGGGGCAACCCGCGCAACGAGCCACCAGTTGGTCGCGCAATTATGGATCTCTTGCTTCGTCGTGCGCCTCGCCTAAAGGGCGGAGCATCTTTGCCGGTGGCCGACCCAAGCAACTACTTGCCTGCAGTTATTGAAGCTGTTGGCCTGCTTGAAAATTCAACACTTTGCATTCAAGGCCCTCCGGGTTCTGGCAAAACATATTTGGCATCGCGCACCATTGCCGATTTGGTTAGCAAAGGCTTTAAAGTTGCTGTGCTTTCTAATTCACACTCTGCTGTTGAGAACTTGCTTCAGGCTTGTCGTGAAGCTGGGGTACAAGGTGATTTGATTTTGAAGGCGCGCAAGAAGCACACCACCAAGCGCAACGACTGGACCGAGTTTGCCGAGACCGCCGATGTTGTGAAGGCGCGCGGCAAGCTTGAGGTTGACGGCTACATCATTGGTGGCACTAGCTTTACGTTCTGTAACACCAAGATGCGCGAAGAACAGTTTGACTACATGTTCATCGACGAGGCTGCGCAGTTTTCATTAGTTGATGCAATTGCCAACAGCGTTGCGGCGCGCAACTTGATTTTGCTTGGTGACCCTCAGCAATTGGCACAGGTTGTAATGGCCGTGCACCCTGGTGGTGTATCAAACTCTGCGCTTGGTCACTACATGGGTGAGCACGCCATTTTGCCAAAGCACATGGGCTACTTTGTTGAGGTAACTCGACGCCTGCACCCAGAGATTAACAAGCCGGTTAGCTGGCTCAGTTACGAGGGTAAGCTTCGTGCCCACGAAGACACCAACTCACACTTTGTTGAGGGCCTAGTGCCTGGCATCACCTCTATTCCGGTTGAGCACTACAACAACGTCAGCCGCTCAGACGAAGAGGTGGCCGTGGTGCTTGATCTCACCCGCGACCTAACCAAGAGGATTCCCCGGCAAGAGATTCTGATCGTTGCTGCCTACAACGCTCAGGTAGATGCAATTCGTAATGCGCTTGATGCCGCTGGGTTCCGCGACGTTATGGTTGGCACGGTTGATAAGTTCCAGGGCCGCGAAGGTCTGGTTGTTATCTACAGCTTTGCGGCTTCATCTGCGGCCGATGCCCCACGCGGTTTAGAGTTCTTGCTTGAGCGCAATCGCCTAAACGTGGCCATCTCGCGTGCCAAGGGGCACTGCTATTTGTTGCATTCATCGGGGTTATTGAAGTCACGCTTCAAAACCGTTGAAGAACTCAAGTGCGTAAGCCGCCTAGCTGGCATCTTGGAGTTTGCTAACTAAGCAGCTCTAAAGGCTCGCTTCACCGGGTACTCAAGGTATTCGGCGGCAAACTCCAAATTCGGCGAGCGCCAGGCAAAGTCGCGGGCCACTTTGGCTAGGGCCGCCCAAAAGAATACGTTCAATAAATCCACACCGATGTGCGTCATGCTATCCCCCGGCAAAGCCTTACCTATCATCCGGCGAAGCAGGGTTGGTACATCGCTTAGGCCGTATCGATGTAGTGCGGCTCGCACTTCAAACTCAAGTTCGCGTGCTCGGCGAGGGTTCCACAGTTGGTTTCCGCCTGAGCCATCGCCCATGCGACCGTATTCGTCAGTAGGTAGGTGCAGCAGAATGTGGGCCACCATTGCGTGCCGATAATGGGCGTCATCTAGCTGATCAAAGATCTCGCTGAAGTTCTCTATCTCGTAGCCGCACTTACGCAGATCTAGGACATCGGGGTAATAAGGGAACTTATAAAAAGGTATGTGCTTGATTTCAGGCTGGCCCTTGCGCACGCGCACCTTGGTGCTGGTATCGCCCTCGGCTACGCCCCAGTTAAGGGTTGCCTCGTCAGGCTCCCCCGCCTGCCAATCATTGCTGTTCATCTAAGGGTTTAACCTAGCAATTGGTGAGGTTATTTCCCAGCCAGTACCCGATTTAGCTCTTTGACCAGATCTTGCTGGTTCTTCTGCATCTCAGTTGCAGTTTGCATGTAGTTGTTTGTGTAACCAAAACCGATGCGAGCATCGAGGCTGCCCCAGCCGGCTTGGCCACCAAACCCGTTGTGGCCGAAACCCTGGTTTCCCGGCATCTCATTGACCCCTGGCATTGGCAACATAAAACCCATGCCCCAGATCGGAAACGGTCTTGGTTCATCAAAGAAGTTGTCTGGGCCGGGTGATGCAATGCGACAAGCATCAATACCTTCGTCACTTACCAAGCGCACTCCATCTGTTTCGGTGACGGCAGCTGAGTACATTTTGGCCAAACCATGCGCATTAGTTACACCGTTTGCACCTGCGAGTTCTGCCATCAGCGTTTTCTCATCATTAAAACCATGTTCTGCAGTTGGCTCGGCTGGAAATGCGCCGCCAAATGACATTGCTTTTTGACACCAGTACGCGTTGCTGTTTAGTTCTGTCTCAATTGCTTTGAAAGTTCCATCGCTGATCAGTGGTGCCAGTTGAGAAAACTTTTCTTTTGGTAGACCAATGTGAATATCAATTCCAAGTTTTGAAGTTGCCTGCGCTTGCAAATATTCATTTGCAGTTTGCCCAGTTACGCAGTGAATCAATTTGCTTGCAAGGTGGCCAAAAGTAAGTGCGTGATAGGCGTTTGATGTATCTGGCACCCAAAGAGGTTCTTGCTTTGCTAGTTCGTTGATTATTGTGTGATCGTCAACGGCTTCTTCGTAAGTTAGGTCTCGTCTAACTGCACTAAGCCCCGCACGATGCTGCAAGACCATGCGCACGGTTACATCTTGTTTGCCGCCCTGTGCAAATTCTGGCCAATAGGTGGCAACCTTTTCATTTGGATCAAGTTTTTTCTCTTCAATGAGTTTGGCCAGCAGAATTGAGACTACGCCTTTGGTGCAGGAGAAAACCGTTGAGATAGTGTTTGATTCCCAGGGTTGGTTTGGTCTTGCCTCGCCTTGCCAAACATTTACTACTTCATTTCCATCTTTGAAAATAGAAAGCGATGCACCACCACGCGGCTGCATTGCACCTTGCTTTTTAAACAGCTCAACTACAGACTCGTAACCGGCCTCGTATGTGCCGTCAAAATTAGCTCTCATTTGCCGTCAAGTAATTCCGCTACGCGCGTGGCAAGGTCGCTTGGGATATCGGTGTTCAATACCTTCGCCGAATCGGTGAGCGATTCTGGGCGGCGCGAACCAACCAGCGGAATGATGTTTGGGCTTAGGTTTAGGTGCCAATTCAAAACCAATACCGGCACCGATACCCCAGCAGCCTCAGCCAGACTGATGAGCTCTGGCTTGGTTGGGTTGAGCGGGGTTGGTGGGAATGTTCCACCAAGCGGTGAGTATGGCACATAAGCAATACCAAGTTCGTTGGTGTATTTGATTAGTTCTAGTTCTTCTTGCGGCATGTGGCCTGGGTTGAACTTATTTTGCAAGGCAGCAATTGGCGCAACACTCAGAGCCTTGTCCAGTTGCTCACGAGTGAAGTTTGAAACTCCAATGTTCTGCACCTTACCCTCAGTGTGCAGCTGGGCAATTGCACCCATGCTTTCTTCAATTGCCACTTGTGGGTCTGGCCAGTGCAGGTAATAAAGGTCTAGTGATTCGGTGCCAAGTTCGCGAAGGCTTGCCTCTGCATGCTTGCGAATAGTTTCTGGGCGCCCGTCAACAAAACCTTCTGGTCCGTTGCCATAGTGCCCGCCCTTGGTGGCAATCTTGATTTCACCTGCTGAAATCTTGCGGCCCCAGCCGTGGGAATCAAGCGCATTGCGAATTAATTTTTCGTTGTGCTGGTCTTCGTGTTCGCAGGTGTATCGGTAAGCGGTGTCAACAAAGTTGATGCCGGCATCAATGCCTGCGTTGAATGCCTTAGTGCTTAGTACGTCATCGTGATCTGCCCAGAGTGACCAGTGCGCACCGCCCATTGCGATTGGCGAAACACTGAGCGTTCCTATCTTGCGATTTGAAAATGACATCTGGTGTGAGCCTTAGATCCAGCGTGCAGCCAGGTAATCGGCCTTCACTCGGCGAATGGTGCCAGAGCGTGCGCGCAAAATAATGCTGTCTGTGCGCAAGTAATGACCGCGTTTTTGTACGCCATCAAGCAGCAAGCCATCTGTTACACCGGTTGCCACAAAGTAGGTGTTGTCACTAGAGACCAAATCATCTAGCTCAAATATTTTGTTGATGTCGTGACCAGCAGCAAGGGTTCGCTGCATCTCAAGTTCTGACTGCGGAGCAATGCGCCCCTGCATAAACCCACCAAGCGCCTTAGTTGCACACGCGCTAATTGCGCCTTCTGGTGCGCCGCCAATACCAAGCAGCATGTCAATGCCGCCGTTGCCAATTACCGCATGAATACCAGCTGCAACATCGCCATCTAAAAATAGTCTGGTGCGAGCACCTGCGCGCCGCACTGCTTCTTGTAGTTCAACGTGACGTGGGCGGTCAATCATGGCCACGGTGATTTCGCTTACATCCTTCTTTAAAGCCTTTGCAAGTTCGCGCACGTTTTCTTCAGGTGATGCATCCAGACTCACCGCGCCCTTGCCCTCAACGCGTGTAATCAACTTGTCCATGTAAAACACATCTTTGGGGTTGTACATTGAACCCTTGTCGCTAACTGCAATAACCGATATTGCATGCGCGCGACCAGCTGCAGTAACGCTTGTGCCATCGACTGGGTCAACCGCAATGTCGCAGCTTGGTCCATTACCGTTTCCAACCACTTCACCATTAGCCAGCATTGGTGCTTCGTCTTTTTCACCTTCACCAATCACGATGGTTCCGCTGAAATCAACTGTGTTTAAAAAATCGCGCATCGCCTCAACTGCTGCTTGATCGGCCGCGTTTTTATTGCCACGACCGATCCAGGCACTTGCTTTAATGGCTGCTGCTTCTGTTGCGCGAACAAGTTCAACACCTAAGTTGCGGTCTGGCTTTGTATTCATAGTCATAGATTACCCTTGAGGGGTGAAGCAATCTAAAGTAAACGGTTACATACTCGCAGTGTGCGGAATGCTAATGCTTTCGTTTACTCTGATTGGTTTGAAGTTGGGGCTTCAAAGTTTTAGCCCAATCGTGATGAGCTTTGGCCGTGTTATTCCAGCATCTATCGTTGCCATCATTGCCTTCAAAATTTCTGGCGTGAAGCTTTTACCTCCGCGCGAAGATCTTGGCCGAGTGCTTGGCCTCACCATTGGTGTGGTCATGGCTTTCCCGGCAATCACCGCGTTTAGCCTCGAGCACATCAATCCTGGTGAAGCAGGCGTCATAGGTGCGCTGGGTTCAATCATTACCGCGGCGCTATCGGTTTTGTATGGGCACAAGCACCCGGGCCGCATGTTTTGGATTGCCTCTTGTGCCGGAACCCTCGCGGCAATTGGCTTTGCGTTCACCCGCAGCGCCGATAACCCAGCAAAGGGGGATCTCCTTTGGTACAGCCTGATGTTTGTGGCCGTGCTGCTTTGGTGTTGGGGGCAGGTCACCGGTGGCACGCTTACCGGCAAACACCACAGCATTCACATTTTGGCTTGGGCCATTTTGATTGGCACACCTATTAATGCGCTGATTACAGGAATTGATCTAGTGGTGCACCCAATCACCGCCTGGCCTACCGCCCAAGCCTGGTTTGGCTTTTTGTATGTGGCGCTGGTTTCAATGTTCTTGGTTTTCTTTGTTTGGTACGCGGCAATGGACCAAATTGGCATGGTCAAGACTTCGCAACTGCAGCTGGTGCAGCCAATCGTCACGCTGGTTGTCTCGATTATTTTGTTTGGAGAAGTTGTGCCGCCAAGCACATGGTTGTTTGCAGCTCTGATTATTGGCGCGGTTGCATGGACCCAAAGTTTAGGGCGTAGCAAGTCTGCCGCGTAGCGGCTTTTAAAATTGCGTTTTTAGCGAGCCAGCATATCGTGGCGCACAATGATTGCGTCACGACCAGGACCAACACCAATTGCACTGATGCGTGCACCGCTCATCTTCTCAAGCGCAACAATGTAGTCCTGTGCGTTCTTAGGTAGATCTGCAAATGTGCGGCAGCCGGTGATGTCTTCTGACCAACCAGGGAAGTTTTCGTAAATTGGCATTGCGTGGTGGAAGTCAGTTTGTGAAACTGGCATCTCATCAAAACGCTTTCCGTTTACGTCGTAAGCAACACAAACCGGAATTTCTTTTAGACCGGTAAGTACATCCAGCTTGGTCAAAACAAAATCGGTCACACCATTGATGCGCGCTGAGTAACGAGCAATTGGTGCGTCATACCAACCACAACGACGAGGGCGGCCGGTAGTTGTTCCAAATTCAAAACCAGTTGCGCGCAAGAACTCACCGTTCTCGTCGAACAACTCAGTAGGGAACGGACCAGCACCAACGCGAGTAGTGTAGGCCTTCACAATTCCAATTACAGTTTTGAATTCTGCTGGGCCAATACCTGAACCGGTAGATGCTCCACCTGCAGTTGAGTTTGACGAAGTTACGAACGGGTAAGTTCCGTGGTCAACGTCAAGCATTGTTGCCTGTCCGCCTTCAAACAAAACAACTTTTTTGTTGTAAATTGCTTCGTATAGTTCAAGCGCGGTGTCGGCAACCATTGGGCGCAAACGCTCTGCATAAGAAAGTAATTCTGCAACAACTTCGTCAACACGAATTGCCGCGCGGTTATAAACCTTGGTTAGCAAGTTGTTCTTAGCAACCAGTGCCGCTTCAACCTTTTGACGCAAAATGCTTTCGTCGTAAAGGTCTTGAATTCTAATTCCAACGCGGTTGATCTTGTCTGCGTAGGTTGGGCCAATGCCGCGACCAGTAGTACCAATCGCGCGCTTGCCTAGGAAGCGCTCAGAAACTTTATCGATTGTTACGTTGTAAGGGGTGATTACGTGTGCGTTTGCAGAAACGCGAAGCTTGCTGGTGTCAATGCCGCGTGCGTTCAGTGCTTCAATTTCTTGGAACAAGACTGAAAGGTCAATAACCACACCATTAGAAATAACTGGCACTACGCCCGGGGTCAAGATGCCCGATGGCAGTAAGTGCAGGGCGTACTTTTCGTTTCCGATTACAACTGTGTGGCCAGCGTTGTTTCCACCGTTGAACTTAACTACGTAATCGATGTGCTCTGCTAGAAGGTCTGTGGCCTTGCCTTTACCTTCGTCGCCCCATTGGGCTCCAATAATCACTACTGCAGGCATACTCGTACCCCTTTATTGAAAGGACTTGTACGCGATGGCGTACAGCCAAGTTTACCGCTTATTAAAGACATGCTGCATGACCCATTGGTGCATGGTGATGGCAGCTGCGGCTGAGGCATTGATTGAGCGGGTTGATCCAAACTGGGTTATTTCAAGCACAACCTCGGCGGCCTCAATGGCAGCCTCCGATAGTCCCGGCCCTTCTTGGCCAAACAACAGCACGCACTCTTCAGGCAGGGCGTACTCTTCAATCTTTTTGCACCCAGGCACGTTGTCTATAGCAATAATCGGCAGGTTGCGCTCTTTGGCCCAGGCAACAAACTCTTCAACGGTTGGGTGGTGGCTTACGTGTTGATAGCGGTCGGTCACCATTGCACCGCGGCGGTTCCAGCGGCGGTTACCAATGATGTGAACTTCTTCGGCCAAGAACGCATTTGCGGTTCGCACGATTGAACCAATGTTTAGGTCGTGCTGCCAGTTCTCAATTGCCACGTGATACTTATGGCGGCGGCGATCTAACTCGGCAACGATTGCTTCCATCTTCCAGTAGCGGAATTTATCAAGCACGTTTCTGGTGTCACCGTTTGCAAGTAACTCTGGGTCAAGAATTGAATCCGGGTTTGGTGCGTCCGGTGTGCCCGCATCTTCTGGCCACTCGCCCTGCCACGGGCCAACGCCCCAGGTGGTTAGTTCCGGTGACGAATTATCTAAATTTTCGTTTCCGTTATTTGACATGCGCACGCTTACGGAATTGCAATGCAGTTGTTGCAAGCAGTGCCGCAACGGTTGAACCAATAAACACGCTTAGGTTTGCGGTTGAGTGTTCAATAACTTGTTCGCCAAACGATAGCTCGCTCATCAAAAGCGCAACGGTAAAGCACATTCCAAAAAGCAAACCGGTTGGAATTAAATCTGCCCACTTTATATCTGCAGAAAGTTTTCCAAGGCCGCTCCAAGTTACCAAGAAGGTAGTACCCAGAACACCAAGAGGCTTACCAATGATCATGGCTACCAGAATTCCAATTGTGATTGATGAGGTTGCAAATACGTTGAAGTCAATGTTCGAAAGATTTACTCCCGCGCTAAACAAGGCAAATACCGGAAGCGCACCGTAAGAAACAATTGGCTGAAGCTTTGGCAAAAGTTTCTCACCCTTTGGCAAGAACAAACCAATCACTACACCGCTTAATGAGACAAGTGAAAGCATGTGGAATGACGACGCGTAGAAAATTGCAATCATCAAAATGGTTAGCGAGTCGTCAACAACCGCCACCGTCAAGACAAATGTGCGAATGGCACGTGGCAAGAACGAACCTGCAATTGCAAAGACTGCAAGCGCAAATGCAACATCGGTGCTCATTGGAATACCCCAACCAGCTTCAGTGCCCTTGCCAAAGTTGAAAATTGAAAATGTAAGAACAGGCACAACCATGCCGCCGATTGCCGCAAAGATTGGCACGATTGCGTTCTTTGCGCTACGCAGTGAGCCATGCTGAATTTCGTGACGCAGCTCAATGCCAATGCTCATGAAGAACAAGAAGATAGCAATTCCCTTAATCCACTCTTGCGAGATCAAGGCCTCGTAAGCCCCCGCGGCCGGTGAGTTAGCCCACACCAACGCAATTACTGCCGCGCCAATTAGCGCAACGCCACCAAGGGTTTCTTTAAGGTTTCTTTTTTGCACAGGTTAACCCTAAGCGAACAAACTAGAGGGCTGGTTAGCCCCTCTGTTAGCCTTGACCCATGGCAGATCGCAGCAAAATTACCTCTTGGCTCACCGACATGGATGGCGTGCTTGTGCACGAAGGCCACGTACTACCGGGAGCGGCCGAACTGATTGCCAAGTGGCAAGCTAACGACACCCCTTTCTTGGTGCTAACCAACAACAGCATCTACACCCCGCGCGATCTATCGGCTCGTTTGGTGGCCGGTGGGCTAAATGTTCCTGAGGACCGCATCTGGACCTCGGCCCTTGCAACCGCTGCGTTCCTAGACAAGCAAATGCCTAAGGGCAGCGCCTATGTGATTGGCGAGACCGGTTTGACCCAGGCCCTGCACGACATTGGCTATGTACAAACCGATAACAACCCTGACTACGTGGTGCTTGGCGAGACCCGCAACTTTAACTTTGAAAACCTCACCAAGGCCATTCGTTTGATCAACGCTGGTGCACGCTTTATTGCTACCAACCCAGACGCAACTGGTCCATCGGCCGAAGGCCCGCTGCCAGCGACCGGTTCTGTTGCCGCACTTATTACTAAGGCCACCGGCATGGAGCCTTACATTGTTGGCAAGCCAAACCCAATGATGTTCCGCAGTGCAATGCGCAAAATTGGTGCGCACTCAGAATCAACCGGCATGATTGGTGACCGCATGGACACCGACGTTGTTGCAGGTATTGAAGCTGGTCTGCACACCGTGCTGGTTATGACCGGCATCGCCGACGACGCAGAGATTCGCAAGTACCCATTCCGCCCAACCGAGATTCTTAATTCGGTTGCCGACCTGGTTTAAGTTTTGATCATCGATGCGGTTTTGCAATCGCCTCGACTTGATCTGCGACTCGCTACTCACGCCACACAGTGGCAGTTTCGCGAAATATTTTTATCTAGCACAAATGAAAAAGTCGGCGAGATTAATTTTCACCGTTCGCCAGCAGGTGATGAGTTCACCCCGGTTGGAACAATTGAGATTGGCGTGGAAATTGCCGAGATGTATCGGCACAATGGTTTTGCAAGTGAAGCACTGATGGCCATGTGGCTCTGGGCCTGCGAACATGATGAAATTAAAGTTTTGCGTTACACGGTTTCTGCAAGCAACCACCCTTCAATGCGCATCATTCAAAAATTTGGTTTCACTCACGTGGGTCAACAAATTGACGAAGAAGATGGGCCAGAAGAAATCTTTGAGATGGCCGCCGAAATCTTTAAAGAAAGATTTGCTTAGGCTTCGTAATCAGCGGTGTTGATTTCCTTCATGTACTTACTAAAAGTAACGAAGGCACCGGCAACCAAAACCATTGCGGCAATCACCTTATAAACAATTGGTACGCCCCAGGTATCAACTGCAATACCCGCAAAGATCATTGAGATCATTGGGCCACCAGACCAAATAACCATTTCAAGACTGAACACACGGCCGCGCTTTGATGGCGGAACCTTGCGCTGAATCACAGTGTTCATAAGTGGTGGCATTGGGCCCCACGCCAAACCAAGTAGCGCACCAAAGAACAGCATCCATCCGTACGGCAATAGGAACGACATTGGCAGCATTGACCCGGCAACACCAAGCAGTGCAATTCTGAAAATAGTTGAATAGTTAAATTTCTTCGACAGCTTCTCAAACGATAGTGAACCAACCACTGTGAATGCAGCCATCGCAGAAAGCAAAGTACCAAGTTGCTGCGGCTCACCGAGCAGGTTGTAGTACTTAGGCAAGACAACCATCTCGGTTGGCAAGTAGATCATTGCCAAAGTCATTACGCCAATCATCATGATCAAAACACTTGGTGTCTTAAACAAAACGGTGAAGCCCTCGACCGCAAATTTGAAGATGCTCTTTTCGTCCTCGTGATCTTCTTTGTGTTCGTGGGCTTTAACCGGAATCATGATTAGGCCGGCGATCAAGCAGCAGAGTGCAACTACATAGAAAGTGTTGTACGGGCCAATCCAACCAATGCACAGCGCCGCAATCGCAGGGCCAAGTGCAAAGCCCGACGCAAAGATTGCTTCTTGAATTGAGTTAGCGCGTTCCAATGTGTAGCCGCCAACGCGGGCGACATCGGGTACATAAGACTTGCGCGCAGTGTTTGAACCGGATGCAACTGTTGAGCGCACCAAACCAATGGTGATCAAAATTGGCAGGGTCATTACCCAAAGGCCAGACACAAATGGAATCAGTGCGCTCACGATTGCACACGCCGCTTCAATGATGATGATCATTTTCTTGCGACCAAATTTATCGATGATGGAACCAATAACCGGTGCAAGTAGTAAGCCAGGTATCGCTGTAATTGAAATCATGATGCCGGCGCTGGTTGCGCTACCGGTTAGTTGAATGGCAAGCCATGGGAATGCCATGAACACCATCGATCCAGCCATAACGCTGAAGATTGATGAAATTTGGGTGAGTACAAAAGGTACTCGGGTTTGTTTTTCTTTAGCGGAGCTCAAGATCGTCAAGACTTACCGCTGACAGATAACGGTAGCCAGCATCCCCGATCACTTTGTCGGCACCGGTGTCGCGATCAACAACGGTAGCAACCGCAACGATGATTGCGCCCGCTTCTTCAAGAGCCTTGGCTGCAGTCAACGGTGACCCGCCAGTTGTTGAGGTGTCCTCAACCACAATTACTTTCTTGCCCTTTACATCTGGGCCTTCAACCAAGCGGCCCATGCCGTGAGCCTTGGCTGCTTTGCGCACCACAAACGCGTCAACCGCGCGGCCGCGAGCTGCAGCCTGGTGCAAGATTGCGGTGGCAACCGGGTCTGCACCCATGGTCAATCCGCCAACTGCATCAAAATCGGTGATGCCAGCTGCATCAAGCATGTCTAGAACAACGTGACCAATAAGAGGTGCGGCCTCGTGGTGCAGGGTCGCACGACGAAGGTCAACGTAGTAGTTAGCCTCAATGCCGCTTGAAAGAGTTACTTTGCCGTGCACAACAGCAAGTTGCTTAATAAGTTCAACAAGGCGTGGTTTAGCAGCAAAGGTGAAGGTCATACGGCCAGTTTACCTGCCTAGTTGTAGCTGTGATTTAGGCTGGACGCATGCGCATCGCCACCCATAACGTCAACTCAATCCGCACCCGCGTAGACCGCGTGGTTTCTTGGCTTGAGCGCACCAACACCGATGTCCTTGCTATGCAAGAGATCAAGTGTAAGCCTGACCAGTTTCCTTATAAGCAATTTGAGGATGCCGGATATCACGTGACCATGCACGGGCTGAATCAGTGGAACGGCGTGGCCTTTGCCAGCCGCATTCCAGCCGAGGATGTTGAGATTGGTTTCAGCGGAATGCCGCCGTTTGGTAAAGAAGGCAAAGAAGCCGTTGAAGAAGCCCGCGCACTTGGCGCAACTTTTAACGGCGTGCGCCTATGGAGTCTTTACGTGCCTAACGGCCGCGAAATTGGCGACCCGCACTATCACTACAAACTTGAGTGGCTAGACCGCCTGGCCAGCAACGTAGCCGAGTGGGTTGAACACGAACCAGATGTTCCTTTGGCACTGATGGGCGACTTCAACATTGCGCCCTTAGACACCGATGTCTGGGACATCGCTGATTTTGCCGGGCTTACTCACGTGACTCCAGAAGAGCGCCAAGCTTTTGAAGCGTTTGAGCAAATTGGTTTGCAGGATGTCGTTCGACCGCGAGTGCCAGACGGTTACACCTACTGGGATTACCAGCAGTTGCGATTCCCTCGCAACGAAGGAATGCGCATTGATTTTATTTTGGGTTCTGATGCATTTGCCGACCGCGTTACCGCTGCGGTGATAGATCGCGATGAGCGCAAGGGTGAAGCACCAAGTGATCACGTTCCCGTGGTCGTTGATATTTCCGAATAGTCCCAGACTTCTAGTAGTGCCTAAATTTATTCGCGTTTTAACCAAGATTGACGTTCGCGCTCTGGCAGCTTTTCAATTGAGTAGCGCAGCATTGTGCGTGGCATCTTGGTTACGTTTTCTTCTAGAAAAGCGCGTAGCACATTAATTTCTCGTGCTCCAAGTTCGCGCAGCATCCAACCGCATGCCTTATGCATTAGATCGTGCTTGTCATTCAAAAGTTTTTTGCAAAGTCGCAGGGTGTCATCAAGTTCAAATTCGCGAATGAATGCAAACGTAAACATCACGGCTGCGCGCCGTTCCCAAATTGATTCGCTCTTGGCAAGTTGATCAAGCAGTTTTGAAGTTCCTGGGCGACCAAGAAGGTAGTAGCCAAGGTACGGCGCGGTTGAATCAATTAGGTCCCAGTTATTCACGCGCTGCGCATAAAGATTCTTCATGTAGAAATCAAAGATTTCTTTTTGCGCTTTTCCATTAAGAGTCTTTGGGTTATGTGCTTTCTTAAAGCGGTTAATCAAAATCACAAGTCCAACAAAGCGTTCTTCGTGAATCTTGGAATTCAGCAGAATCTGAATTTCACTCAAGGGTAAATCTTTGTGATCTTTGGCAACGACTCTTGAGTCTGGTACTCGCACACCAATGAACTCGTCGCCCTCGCCGTATTCACCCGGGCCTGCTTTAAAGAATCTCAGGTAATCGCTAACCCGGTTTAGGCGTGCAAAAGCGGCCAGGTCTTTTCTGACACTGGCCGCTTTTGACATGTTTCTAAATTACTTCAGGTCCCCGATTACTACCAATCCGTCGCCAGCAGCTGGCTTGAACTTGGTTGTCTTGGCTGGGTTAAGGTTCACACCCGATGCTGCATCGTGCTTTGAACCAGCAAGAGTGCGGTAACCAATTACAGATTCACCGTGCGCACGGCCAATAGCAACAAGTTCCGCAAACTCAATTGACTTACCAATTGGGGCATAGTGCTCAATTGGGTTCACGTTGATTGATGCGCCGTCTGCGTCGAACAGGTCATCGAATACCGGTGCCAGCGCTGGGTTCTCAGAAACCTGAGCAATCAGCAGCGCGCCCAGGTTGTCGCTAACCACCATGTCGTCGGCAGCCGCTACGCGGGCTAGCTCTGCCTTACGGCTATCTAGAATCTCTGCCACGAGGCGGGTTGGCTCAACGCCGTTTCCCTTTGCCTCAAACAGCTGGTTCATCTGCAGCATGGTCAACATTGTCTGAGCATCTGCTTCGGTCTCGCTTATTGCCTCGCGGTAACCCAAAATGATCACTTCGTTGTACTTCTTTGCAGAAGCCGCAGCAATCAATTCGTCAATGTCACCAGACACCGATGCGTGAGTCACTTTGATGTTTGAACCAAACTTCAAGCTCTTAAGTTCTTCTGGCGCTACGTGCTTCTTTTCAGCAACGATGTGCACAGTTGAACCCTTTGGCAAGAACTGTGCAAGCTCTGCAACTACAGAACGACCCATTGAAGACCAGCCAATAAACAAGAGGTGCTCCGGCTTGCGAACAGGCTCCTTATGCGTGGCAACTTTTTTCTTTGCAATATCTTCACGTACACCGGTGTAAACAACCTTGTCGTCGTCTTCGGCGATTGCAATGATCTTTGAACCTGCACCAATCTTTGAAGACTGTGCTGGGTTGATGTGAATCTTGCCCTTGCCATCCACTACACCAATTACCGAAGCAGTGTTGAAAGCCAAAATTGCATCGGCGTAAGTTTTTCCTTCAAGTGCTGGAATGTTTGCGAAATAAATTTCATCCCCCGCAAAGTCAAGAAGGTCAAGAGTCACTGCGGCAAGACCCGGCTGGCGTGATGCCTGTGCGGTAACACGTGCAATTACATCGTGAGATCTGACTGCAATTACCTGACCATTTGTTGCTGATGTAATTGCTTCAGCAGTATTTGCGTCATCAAGTTCGGCAATTATGCGCGTGTTTGGATTCGCATTTACGGCCTTCACAGCTAGCACTGTAGAAATGACTGTTGCGTCTCCGTTTTCATCTGCGTCAAGAATGATGATTGATTTTGCACTAGAAACATTTGCACGCATTAGATCGGTTGGGTTTGAAACATCACCTGTGCGTGTGATTACCTTTAGTTTTCCTAGGTTAGGCACACGTGCCGAAATTTCTTCGTCCATTGAAGCGCGGTCCTTGTTGGCAAAGATAACAACTCTAGGCTTGCGAATGTTTTCGTTGGCGATTGCTAATTCAGAAAGAATTGGAAATACGCGGTTTGACCAGCCAAGGATAAGTGTGTGGTTGGTCTCAATTACTGCTGATTTTCCAGACTTGAGTTTTGTAATTGCTTGACCAATTGCGTTTGCAACGAAACCGATGATTGTTGCGGTTACTGCAGTGGTAATCAACCAGAAAAGAATTGAGATGAGTCGCTCGCCCCAAGTGGCGTCCTTGGCCTTGTCAAGAATGATTGAGAAGGCGGACCAAACTTTGTCGATGAAACTTCCCTCAGGAGCTGGGTTCACCAATGCCGTTGTAAAGATGTAGTCCTTGAAGATTGCCATCAAGATAGACAGCAGAATCAGGGCTCCGAATACGTAACCTGCAAATGAGCCTGGACGGCTCAGTGAATTATCGAAGTTGTAGCGAAGACGCTTTCCGATTGAAATTTTCTGTGCTTTAGGAGCGTCAGGTTCTCCCTGAGCTCCTTGGCCATATGAACGGGTTTCTTTGTTTTCAGACATAACCCAAAGTTTATCTGGCTCGGTAAACCACTACTTCTGTATGTCGTGATGGCCGCTTACCGCGAGCCAGGGACTCAACTCCCATGTCACCTGCAGCGAATATGCGGGCACCCGGACGGTTCATTAGCTCGTTGGCTAGCGCTTGTTCTAGGTCGCGAACCCTTTGGGCAAGCTCGGAGTTCTGGTTTTCGAGCTCCAAAATGCGCTTAATGCCCTCCAGGCTCACGCCCTCGGCCGAAAGCCTGGCGATTTCCCTCAGTTGGGCAACGTTTCGCATTGTGTATCGGCGGCTTTGGCCCCCGGTACGGCCTGGCACTACCAACCCAAGGCGGTCGTAATCGCGCAGGGTCTGCGGGTGCATCATGGCTAGTTCTGCGGCAACGCCAATTGCAAAGAGTGGCGTATTTTCATTCAGATCTTCCATGATTCACCCCCTATTAAAGAAGTCCGGCCTTATTCAGCAGGTCGGTGCGAGGGTCTTCTTCTGGTAGCAATTCCTCAAAAGCCTCAAGTGCCTTCTTGGCTTTGTCACTCACGTGTGAAGGTACTGCAATGTCTACCGTTGCCAGCAGATCTCCCTCACCCTTTGAAGTTACAACTCCGCGACCCTTTACGCGCAGAACTCGCCCGTTAGGTGTGCCAGGTGCAACTTTAAGTTTTACCGGTTCGCCGCCAAGAGTTGGCACCTGAATGGTTGCACCAAGCACGGCCTCGGCAAAAGTTACCGGCACGGTTACGCGCAAGTTCATTCCGTCACGAGTAAATACCGGGTGCGGCTTAACGGTGACGGCAATAATCAAATCGCCGGCCGGTCCGCCGTTTGGTGATGCCTGACCCTTGCCAGCAATTTTAATTTTCTGACCGTCTTGCACACCGGCAGGAATCTTGATTGTGGTTTCACCATTACCAAGACGAACTTTTAGCTGTGTCCCTTTTACTCCATCAATGAAATCAAGAGTCGTTGACATTGAAAGATCTGCGCCTCTTTGTGGGCCGCGATTAAATCCGCCACCGCCAAAGAGATTCGCAAACACATCTTCGAATCCGCCACCCATGTTTGCACCACCCGGAAAACCTCCCGAGTATTGCTGACCGCCGGCGCCAGGATTAAATCTAGGTCCAGGTCCCATTGCGCGCATCTGATCGTATTCAGCGCGTTCTTTAGAGTCAGAGAGAACCGAATAGGCCTCGCTAATTTCTTTGAACTTAGCTTCTGCTTTTGAATCACCAGGATTTGTGTCTGGGTGATACTTGCGCGAGAGCTTGCGATAGGTCTTTTTCAGTTCTGCCTCTGACACGTCTTTAGATACGCCAAGGACTTTATAAAAATCCTTGTCGAACCAGTCTTGACTTGCCATTTATAAAAACTTTCTTAAGCCGGAGTGAATACTGCAACCATTGCAGGGCGCAAAAGTTTTTCACCAAGCATGAAGCCTGGTTCAACAACATCTGCAATTACGTTTTCGGTAACTTCTGCGTTTGGTGTTTGCACGAGTGCGTTGTGAATTTCTGGGTCAAACTTGTCACCCTTTGCAGCAAACTGCTTTAGGCCAAACTTGTCACCCGCGTTGCGCAACTTGGTAACCACAGCGGCAAACGGTGAACCTTCAAGATCACCGTGTGCCTCTGCGCGTGTCAAGTCGTCGAGTGCAGGTAGTACCGCGCGCAAGACTTCTGCAATCGCGGCACTACGTGCAACATCGCGGTCACGCTCAACGCGTGCCTTGTAATTCACAAACTCAGCCTGTAGCCGTTGTAGATCAGCAAGAAGTTCCGCTTCTTTGCTGATCGGACCGGTCTCGTCAACTAGGTCAGCCAATGCCTGATCAATCGGATCAATTGGAGCCGCTTGTTCCGAAGAACCCTGCGAATCCGGGGAGCCTTCCGTTTCTACGGATTCTTCTGCACGCGACTCCGTTGAATCGTAATCCTCAGGCATTACTTGGTCTCTTCGTCTACTACTTCAGCATCAACAACGTCTTCACCTGAGGTTTGCTCAGGCTCAGAACCCTCTGCAGGCTGAGCCGCATAAATTGCCTCGCCCAACTTCTGCTGTGATGCGTTCAGTGCATCGAACGCGCTCTTGATTGCATCAAAGTCTTCACCAGCAAGTGCTGTCTTCAGAGCATCAACGTCTGCCTGCACTGAAGTCTTTACGTCTTCAGGAAGCTTCTCGTCGTTCTCCTTAATCAGTTTCTCGATTTGGTAAACAAGACCTTCGGCCTGGTTGCGAGTATCGGCTTCTTCGCGACGCTTCTTGTCTTCAGCAGCGTGCTCTTCACCTTCGCGAACCATGCGCTCAATGTCTTCCTTTGAAAGCGATGACCCACCGGTGATGGTTACAGATGCTTCCTTGCCGGTGCCCTTGTCTTTCGCAGACACGTGCACTATACCGTTTGCGTCAATGTCAAAAGTAACTTCAATCTGTGGCACACCGCGTGGTGCTGGTGCAATTCCACTTAGGTCAAAGTTTCCTAGTGACTTGTTGTCGCGAACGAATTCACGCTCACCCTGGTAAACCTGAATTGACACCGATGGCTGGTTGTCATCAGCAGTTGTGAAAGTTTCTGAACGCTTGGTTGGAATAGCGGTGTTGCGTTCGATCAACTTAGTCATGATGCCACCCTTGGTTTCAATACCAAGTGATAGTGGAGTCACGTCAATTAGTAGAACGTCCTTGCGCTCACCCTTAAGCACACCTGCCTGAAGTGACGCACCAACAGCTACAACCTCATCTGGGTTTACACCCTTGTTTGGTTCGCGGCCACCGGTTAGTGACTTAACAAGTTCGCTTACTGCAGGCATACGTGTTGAACCACCAACAAGTACAACGTGTGCAATGTCGCCAACCTTTACGCCAGCTTCTTTAATTACATCGTTGAATGGCTTGCGAGTGCGCTCAAGCAAATCGTTTGTCATCTGCTCGAACTGTGCACGAGTCAATGTCTCATCCAAGTTTGCTGGACCGTTCTCAGTTAGAGATAGGTAAGGCAACTGAATGTTTGCAGACATGCTCTGTGAAAGTTCTTTCTTAGCCTGCTCTGCTGCTTCCTTCAAACGCTGAAGTGCAATTTTGTCTTTTGAAACATCTACGCCAGAAGTTTCCTTGAACTTCTTAACTAGGTGATCAACAATTCGCTGGTCCCAGTCGTCTCCACCAAGGCGGTTGTCACCTGAGGTTGCGCGAACCTGAATGGTTGAGAAGCCTTCGTCTTTTCCAACTTCTAGAAGTGAAACGTCGAATGTTCCACCACCAAGGTCGAATACAAGAATTAGTTCGTCTTCTTTACCCTTGTCCAAACCGTATGCCAGTGCTGCAGCGGTTGGCTCGTTGATAATACGTAGAACGTTTAGACCGGCGATCTCACCTGCGTCTTTAGTTGCCTGACGCTCAGCGTCGTTGAAGTAAGCCGGAACGGTGATAACCGCATCGGTTACTGCCTCGCCAAGGTAGGTCTCTGCGTCACGCTTTAGCTTTGCCAAAATACGAGCTGAGATTTCCTGCGGGGTGTACTTCTTGTCGTCAACGTCAAAAGTCCAAGTGGTGCCCATGTGACGCTTCACCGATGCGATGGTGCGGTCAACGTTGGTTACCGCCTGGCGCTTTGCGGTCTCGCCCACAAGAACTTCGCCATCTTTAGTGAAAGCCACGATTGATGGAGTGGTGCGGAACCCCTCGGCGTTTGCGATAACAGTTGGTTCGCCACCCTCAAGTACAGAAACTGCGCTGTTGGTGGTACCTAGGTCAATACCTACTGCACGTGCCATGTGTTTTCTCCTTCTTTTAGGCCTTTTGGGCCTGTTTTGTCCAAATATGGCCCAAGTTGAGCCGATTTGACTCAAGTTTCACACGTGACCCAGGGCTTGTCAAGATACTTGAGTCAACTTGACTCAACTTTCAGCAAATTCTAAGGTTTGGGCAAAGTTCACCCTTTTTATCGGGTTTCCAGGGGCTGGTGCGGTTTACCCTTTAGAAATGAGCAAAGTAGCTAAGGCGCCTCGCGCAAAGATTCGCGGCACATTCGCATGGGCATTGTGGGACTGGGCGCAGCAGCCTTACCCAACTCTCATGCAGACTTTCATCTTTCCGGTTTACCTGGCCGGAACAGTTGCAACGGTTGATCAGAACCCCGATGTTGCACTTGGTTGGACAACCGCAATCGCAGGTGTGCTACTTGCTCTGACTGCTCCGGTGATTGGTCGCCGATCAGACGAAGCTGGTCGTCGCAAACTTTGGCTAATGATTAACACCTACGGTTTGGTAATCATCTCTGCCCTGAGTTTCTTTGTTGAGCCTCGTCCAGAATTTTTCATCTTTGGTTTGATTCTTTACGGTCTTGGCAGCATTGTTCAAGAAACCGCGTTCATCAATTACTACGCAATGCTCTCAAGCGTTTCAACTCCAAAAACAATCGGACGCATCTCTGGTTACGCATGGGGCTTTGGTTACGCTGGAGGAATTATTTTGCTTTTGGTTTCACTAGTTGGCTTCATCTTGCCTGATGTTCCTTGGTTTGGTTTACCAACCGATAACGCCTTCGCGGTTCGCGCAGTATTTTTGTTTGCCGCAATTTGGATTGCAGTATTTTCTATTCCGCTTTGGATTCGCGTTCCTGAAACACAGCGCAAGGCAAGTTACCAAAAGATGAGCTTGGTTGCGGCTTACAAGCAAACCATTCGCGAGATTGGCTCGCTTCGCAAGCAAGCTCCAGAAACATTTAAGTTTCTAATTTCATCAGCGATTTACCGCGATGGTCTTGCAGGTGTATTCACCTTTGGTGCGGTGCTTGGAACTCTTGCGTTTGGTTTTGATCAAACCTCAATCATCTTCTTTGGTATTGCTGCCAACGTAGTTGCCGGTATTGGTGCAGCTATTGGTGGCCGACTAGATGACGTTGTTGGTTCACGCACAATCATCATTGCTTCGCTCATTGGTTTGATCATTGCCGGTACCTGCGTGTTTGTATTTGCGGGCAACGGTGCAAGTGCCTACTGGATCTATGGTTTGGCGCTTTGCTTGTTCGTTGGCCCAGCACAGGCGTCTTCAAGAACTTTCGTTTCGCGCTTTGCACCAAAAGGTCGCGAGGGTGAGGTGTTTGGTCTTTACCAATTCACCGGTCGCGCAGTTAGCTTCCTGTCAGGTTCAATGTGGAGCTTGAGCATTGCATTCGCTGGATTGATTGGTGTGACTCAAGGCGCAACGGTGTGGGGCATCTGGGGAATCATTTTGATTCTTGCGGTTGGTCTTGTGCTGCTTTTGCGCGTTGATCCAAAGCCTTCTGTAGCTGAAGTTCTTTAGGTCAGAGTCCGTTCTACGTACCGTAGAATGAATGCATGACTAAACGTACACGCCAACAGGGTGAATTGGAATCCCTGATTCTGAATGTACTTTGGAGCGCAAAGAAACCGCTTACCTCTCAAGAGATTCTTGAACAAGCTGGCGACAGCGACTTAGCCCTGACCACGATTCTTACCGTGCTTTCACGCCTGACCGATAAAGAGCTTGTTGTTCGGGAGGCGGGCGAAGGTCGTTCGTTTATGTTCAGCGCCGCACAATCACGCGAGCAGCACACCGCGGATCTAATGCTCAAGTTGGTTGCCGAAGAATCAAATCCTGCTCTTGCGTTTTCGGCTTTTGCCAAAGGACTTACCGCTGCGCAACTAAAAGCGCTACGCAAGAGCCTAGGCAGCTGAGCCGTAACTAAAACAGTTAGCCTAAATAGGTGCACGCACCATTGGTTGTAATACCCCTTGCCGTTGAATGGGAAATTCTCATCACAACATTGGCTCCACTGGTTCTAACTAATAAATTTAGAAGCCTCCCGCAGTTGGGAATTGCTTTGTGGTTTTCGAGTTTCTTAAGCGCAGGTATTGCAACTGCAGCCGCATTTGTAATTTCCATTTGGGCCTACTTTGATACCCTCGCAGCGCTGAATGCAAACGAGCTCGGCAGTGCAACTTGGTTTGCCGCTTTGATAGTTTCTTTTGCGCCTTGGCTTGCACTTGCAGTTGGCGGAATCTCACTAGCGGTATTCAATGCGCGCCTTGAACCTGTGGTCGCAAATGCAAAAGAAATTGCACCACTTATTGCAATGACCAAACAACCACTAATGCACTTCATGGGAACACGAGTTTATTTAGTAGAACTACCGTTTGCTTTCGCCCTGGCGAGCAACCGCGATATTTTGATTTCAAGCTTTGCCAAAGATCACCTCTCGCAAGATGAATTAAACGCAGTGCTCTGGCACGAACTAGGTCACGTGAAACAAAAACACTTTGCAATCAAACGCCTAGCCAGATTCATACTCGCCCTGTCGCAAAGGCTTGCTGCATCAAGAGCACTGGTGAGTGAAATTGAATTACTTTGCGAAATTGCCGCCGATAAGTTTGCGCTAAAAAAAGTAAACGCACCAACTCTAAAGTTGGCGCGCTCTCTTTTTGAAGACTAATTACTGCTCCAATGGCTCGTTGCCAACATCGGTGCGGTGAAAATTCTTGAACGAACGAGAAGCGGTTGGACCGCGCTGACCTTGGTAACGGTTTAGATATTTCTCTGAACCATATGGGGTTTCTGATGGCGAAGACAGCTGGAAGAAACACAATTGACCAATCTTCATGCCCGGCCAAAGTTTGATCGGCAGAGTTGCCATGTTTGAAAGTTCTAGTGTCACGTGGCCATTGAAGCCCGGGTCCACAAAACCTGCAGTCGAGTGAGTCACCAACCCTAGACGACCAAGTGAGCTCTTGCCTTCAAGACGGGCTGCAATGTTGTCTGGCAACTTTACGAACTCATAAGTTGAACCAAGCACGAATTCACCCGGGTGCAAAATGAATGGCTCGTCTGGTGCGCACTCAACAAAACGGGTCAGTTCCGACTGATCCTCTGCTGGGTCAATGTAGGCGTACTTGTGGTTGTCAAAAAGCCTGAAGAAGCGGTCAATGCGCACATCAAAAGATGATGGCTGCAACAGGTTCATGTCCAGCGGCTCTAGGCCAATCTGGCCGGCTTCAATTGATGCGCGGATATCGCGGTCTGACATAAGCATGGGTCTAGGTTACCGTTTCCCCGAGCACCGATATTCGGGCTGAGTTAGAAGAGCTTCTCAATAGGCGCTTGGCGGTGGCCACCCATAAAGCGCAGCACATCGGCATCAACCATGATGTCGCTCATGCGAATGGCACGGGTTAGGTAGAGGCCCTCAAGCGAGCGCACTCGGCTGAGTGCCACATAGGTCTGGCCCGGGCTGAAGGCCCCGCGACCCATATCAATCACTACCTCATCGTAAGTTTGGCCTTGAGACTTGTGAATGGTCACGGCCCAGGCCAGGCGCAGCGGAATCTGCTGGAATTCGGCAAGTGGCACCGCAATCAGCACCTCTTTTATCTGCTGGGTTGCCTCGTCGAAGACTTCTTCAACTTCGTAGCGCACCTTTTCCCAGGTGCTGCGGCCAACATCAAAAGTTTCGCCGTCAACCTCAACGGTCACGCCGCCACCCTTTGGAAAATCAATTACGTGGCCAATGGTGCCGTTTACCCAGCGGCGCAGTGAGCCGCCATCGCTGTCTTTCTTGCCGCCATCGTCGTTCTTAATAAACATCACCTGCGCGCCAACCTTTAGCTCCAACACTGGGTCGGCTGGAAGGTTGCGGCCAAAGGCCTGCTGATCTGCCGCGCTATAAATGGCGTCAAACTTTTTCACCTCGGTTGTCAGCTTTGCCATACGCGCACGGTTCACCGCATTCACCGATTCGTTCACCGTTGCCAAGCGAATCACTTCTTCATTTTTAGGAAAGCGATTTCCGGCCTGGTTAATAAAGTCCAACATCTCTTGCGTGCAAGAGCCGTCGCGAATTGCATTCAGAATTTCTTTGAAGTGCTCGTCGTGCTGTCTAAAGATTTCGTTAAGTTCGTAGCGCTCAAGTGAGTCCTCGCGCCAAACATGTGCATCAAAGAACCAAGAGCTCTGATAGTTCTCGGCCATGAAGGCGCGCTCTTCGGTGCTGCCCGGAACCGGTGCCAACTGATAGGGGTCACCAAACATTACGACCTGTGCACCACCAAAAGGTAGCTTGCGCTTACCGCGCGCAATTCCCATGGCACGAGAGATGGCGTCCATCATGTCTGCGTTCACCATTGAGATTTCGTCAATCACCAAAACATCAAGTGTCTTCAAAACTTCACGTGTGCGGCGGTGCATGTGACGGCCAAGATCTTCGTTGGCCAACAAACCAAATGGAAATCCAAAAAGCGAGTGAATCGTTTGACCACCAACATTTAGCGCGGCAACGCCTGTTGGTGCACAAACCGCAACATTCTTCTCGGTGTTTTCAATGAAGTAGGTAAGCAGCGTTGACTTACCGGTGCCGGCTCGGCCGGTTACAAAAATATTGTTTTCAGAGTGCTCAATGTAATCAAAGAGATTTTGTTGCTCATTTGAGAGTTCAACGATGTCCATTACTCGCCACTCTCATTTTCTGAACGCTTTGCACTTCGCGCATCGCGCGCCGCCAGTTTAGCCAACATCTGGTTGTAATCTTCTACGTCTTTGTTTCCGGTGCGGTCACTCTGACGATCAAGTCGTTTTGCTTCGCGGGCATCGGAGTTAAACCACTGAATGGAAACAATAATTGTGAGCGCTGCGGTTGGCATCTCGCCAATACCCCATGCAATTGCGCCGCCGGTGTGCTGATCATCAAGCGGTGCCTCGCCCCAGGTACGGCCCATTGCGCCATACCAATCGGCAAGCAGCAAGCCGTTGCCATCCATGAGGCTCAAACCAAAGAACGCGTGGAACGCCATGGTTGCAATCAGTAGCAACAATCGTGCGGCATACGGCAAACGAACTGGACCTGGATCAATGCCAATCAACGCCTGCGCAAACAGGTAACCGGTTATCAAGAAGTGCACAATCATCCACTCGTGACCAATGTGCTCGTTGGTTGCCCAAGCAAAAAGTGGTGTGTAGTAAAAGGTGACCAGTGAGCTCGCAAATAGCACCGCGGCAACAAGTGGGTTAGCCACAAAGCGCGCGTACTTGGTGTGCACCGCCCACAGCACCCACTCGCGAACGCCCCGGGATTCATCGGTACGTTTTTCAACCGCGCGCATCAACAGTGTCACCGGCGCACCTGGCACCAAAAGCACCGGAATTCCCATGGCCAAAATCATGTGGCCAATCATGTGTACGCTAAATAGGTACTCCTGGTAGGCATTCAATGCACCCGATGTCGTGTAGAACAGCACAAGCATTCCAGTGACCCAAGATACGGTTCGAATAATCGGCCACTTATCGCCGCGCTTGGCTAGGCGACGCACGCCAATTACGTAGGCAACGATTGCTGCCAAGCAGATGATTGTCCAAACCAAGTCAAGCTTCCATATGGTTAGGAATCTAATTGGGGTTAGCTCTGGCGGTAGCGGTTCACCGGTTAGTAACTGCGCGGGTGTGACGTTGCTAACCCACTCGCTTCCGCCCGGAGGCGCGGTCTTGGCAAGTGCGGTGGCCAGGCCAATTGCGGTTCCCATGATCACAAACTCAACTGCAACCAAGCTAAAGAAGCTCTTGGCTACCTTTGCGCCTTGTTCTAGCTTGCCAATTAGTCGAGTGCGGTAAATGGCACCAAAGATACCAAGCAGCACCAGGGCAAAGATTTTAAAAACAACCAAAACGCCGTAGGCGCTAAAAATATCTTGCGGTTTTGTAATTCTGATCAAGGCTGATGCAACGCCAGAAACGGAAACCAAAATAAACGCAACCAGCGCAAGTGATGAATAGCGGCGAGTAAGTACTGCCGACTCTTCGCAGGTTTCACCGCGCACCACAAACAGGGCCACTAGCCCGCCAACCCAAATCACAACTGCAACCAAGTGCACGCCAATTGAGTTAACGGCCATTGAGTGGTTTGCGGTTCCAGCCGCGTGACCAATCAACGCCAACGGCACCAAGCCCGCAATGCCAAGTGCTGCAAGCAATGCAGTTGCCGAAAGTGATCGTGCCGCAATTGCCAAAACCGATACCGCGACAGCAACGCAAACATTTAGCGCAAGCGATGTTCCCAGCTCAATCGTGGTGGCAAACAACCAAAGGCTTTGCCCAAAAGAGTTTTCAAAAGAAATAGCTGAACCGGAAACATAAAGATAGGTCAGCAAGAAATTGACTGCACCCGATACCGCCCACACCACTGCACCAAATGCTGCAAGGTCAAGTGCCTTGCCCAGTAATCGGGTTTTGTCTTGCAAAGCAAACGCTGCAAAAATCAGCGAACCAACTGCAACGGCAGTTGAAAAGTTCATGATTAGTTTTGCGATTGGTTGGCCGTAGCGCACAACCTCGCCGGCATCGGCAAGAGCACTTGCTGCTGCTCCCCCGCCAATTAACAAACCCAACATCAGCGCAATCAAACCTGCGCCAACACTCAACGCAAACGCCAATGAGGCGCGCTTAGTTGAGTGGAGAGTTTTGGCCATTACTTAAGCCTAGGCACAAACCTTCCGGTGCGGGTCATGTAATCGGTGTAGTTGGCATAAGTCTCCGATAAAAGTTTTTCTTCCCAGCGGGCCTTGTAGTTCAGCACCACAACCAAGATCAACCAAACAAACAGCTTCACAACTGCCATTGATTGCACAACGCTGCCAAAGGTAGCAAGCAGCAGGCCGGTGTAAATAGGGTGACGCACAACTTTATAGAGTCCGGTTTCAATGAACTTGGCATCTGACTTTGGTTGCGGGTGCACGGTGAGTGAACCGCCAAGTTGCTTGATGCCGAAATAAATGATGATCAAACCGGGAGCAATAAACAAAACACCACCAATGTAAATCCACGGTTCATTCACTTCATCCACTGCCATCAACACAATTGCAGCAATCAGTGCGAACTGAAGAATTACTAATAGGTTGCCTTTGGCTTTATTGCTCATGGTCTAAGGCTACGTCGGAATTTTGGGCAAAAGAAAAGGCGCCCACTTTCGTGGACGCCTTCCCTAATTCTTTTACTAAGACTTACTTAACTGCAGCCTTTAGCTTTGAACCAGCTGAAACCTTAACGGTGTTCGAAGCCTTGATCTGGATGGTCTCACCAGTCTGTGGGTTACGGCCCTGACGTGCAGCGCGGTGACCCTTCTCTACTGACAACCAACCAGGAATGGTAACTTTGCCACCCTTAACGATTGTCTTTGAGATGATCTCGAAGAATGAGTCAACAACGCGGTTGACCGCTGCCTGAGACTCGCCGGTGTCTGCAGCGATTGCTGCTACTAGTTCGCTCTTGTTTAGAGACATTTGGTCCTCCTGGACATTTAGACGTTTGACGTACTGTCAGGAATCACGCTATCGCCTAGGAAAAACTTGTCATTCACCCCGCTCGGCGTGTTGCCAAGCGGATTTTTTGATTTTTCCTTGATCTGATGCGGTTTTTAGCCCCATGACCCTCCGGGCAAAGCAAAAACCCCCTGAAAATCAGGGGGTTTTTGAGAAAACTTGTAGTTCTACCAGCTTGACTTGGTGATACCTGGCAACTCACCTTTGTGAGCCATGTCGCGGAAGCGAACACGAGATACACCGAACTTAGCCAAAACACCACGTGGGCGGCCATCGATTGCATCGCGGTTGCGAACGCGTACTGGAGATGCGTTGCGTGGAAGCTTCTGTAGGCCTAGACGTGCCTCTTCGCGCTGTGCGTCAGTTGAGTTTGGGTCAACTAGAGCCTTCTTTAGCGCTAGGCGCTTCTCTGCGTAACGCTCAACGATGACTTTGCGCTGCTCGTTCTTAGCGATCTTGCTCTTCTTAGCCATTTTTAGCGCTCCTCGCGGAATTCAACGTGCTGACGTACAACTGGGTCGTACTTCTTCAGAACGATACGGTCTGGGTCGTTGCGACGGTTCTTCTTGGTCACGTAGGTGTAACCAGTTCCAGCTGTCGAACGAAGCTTGATGATTGGACGGATGTCCTTGTCTTTCTTAGCCATTTAGCGGCGCTCCTTAGATCTTCTCGCCGCGGGCAAGGATTGCGGCTACAACAGCCTCAATGCCACGTGCGTCAATAACCTTGATGCCGCGTGCGCTTAGCTGCAATGTGACATTGCGCTTTAGTGAAGGCACGAAGTAGGTCTTCTTCTGGATGTTTGGGTTGAAGCGACGCTTGGTCTTGTTCTGAGCGTGCGAGACGTGGTGGCCGAACTGCGGCTTTGTCTCAGTCACCTGGCAATAAGCTGCCATTTCTTCTCCTTGATAGGGCAAGCCAGAACATGCTGCAAAAGCAGTCAATAAGGCTTGTTTGTTGAAAACTCGGTCGCCGTATAGGCAACTGCTCAAGTTTAGGGGAATTAAGCCCTATTTAGCAACCCCAGATTCTGTTTTTGCGGATTGACACGCCGCACAAAACCCAAAAATGTCGATGTTGTGGCTTGGCTGCACAAACCCGTGCTCCGTAGCCACTTTATCGGCCCATTTTTCAAGGTTTTCGGCCTCTATTTCAAGGGTTAGGCCGCATTCCCGGCAGATCAGGTGGTGGTGATGGCTGGTGGTGCAGGCCCGATAAAGGACCTCGGAATCCTTGGATTGCAGGCTATCGGCCTCGCCAGCCTGGGCCAGATCGGCCAAAGTGCGGTAAACCGTGGCCAAACCAATGGTTGAGCCGTGCTTTTTTAGGGTCTGGTGCAGCTGCTGGGCAGAGACGAATCCGGTGGCCTCACCCAGGGCGTGCTTTACGGCCGCCTTTTGCGGGGTGTTCCGTTTGGCCGGCTGGCCCGGCATCTCAGCGGCGTTAGCCGCTTCGATTTTTTTCACTTTTTGACCTTCTCAAGCACGCGGCAGATCACGTAAATCAAAAACGAGATCGTGGTCACGTACGGGCTAATCGGTAGTCCGGCACCAAGTGCCAACAAAATGCCACCAATAACCGAGGTGACTGCAAAAGCTACCGATAGCAGGGGAGTCACAATTGGCGACTTGCTTACGCGAAGTGCTGCGGCGGCAGGAGTTACCAACAAACTCAAAACCAAAAGCGCTCCAACAATTTGCACGCTGGCTGCAACTGCTAAACCAAGTAGCAACATAAAAATAATTGAGAGCGTGCGAGTTGGCACACCTCTAGCGGCTGCAACGTCTGCATCCAAACTTGCAAAAGTTAGTGGGCGCCAAATTAGCAGCAGCGACACAAGTATGACCGAGCAAATTGCAATCAGCCAAAAAAGTTGCGGATCATCAACGGCAACAATTTGACCGGTGAGCAATCCAAATTTGTTTGCCGCGCGACCTTCGTAAAGTGCAAGCGCAAGAATTCCCAAACCCAAACCTGCCGGCATTAAAACTGCGACGATTGAATTTCTGTCTTTTGCTTTTGAACCTAGGTAGCCAATAATCGCCGCGGCAACGAGTGAACCAATGATTGAGCCGGCAACTACATTGACTCCAAGCAAAAGTGCAAATGCTGCACCGGCAAAACTAAGTTCCGAAATTCCGTGCACTGCAAATGCCATATCTCTGGTCAGTACAAACACACCAATTAATCCACCGATTAATCCAAGCAGCAATCCGGCAATCAAAGAATTTTGAACCAGAGGAATTAGTTCCGCGTATCCAGAGAAATCAAATAGTTTCATCAGTGCCAGTCCTCGTGATCGTGGTGATCGTGATCTTGAGTACCAACAACCAAAATTCGGCCCTGATTGCGCACCACATCTACTGGGGTGCCATAGAGCTCACTTAGAACTTCGCTTCGCAAAACTTCGTCGGGTGTGCCAATTCTGAATTGACCATTTGCCAAATAAAGCACGCGGTCAACCATAGAAAGAATAGGGTTCACATCGTGCGTTACAAAAACTACCGCTGCGTTGTGTTCGCGACGTTCCTGATCAATCAATTCGGCAATCACTTTTTGCTGAGCCAAGTCAAGTGCGCTCAACGGTTCGTCAGCCAAAATCAAATCGGGTTCATCAATCACGGCCTGGCCTACGCGTAGTCGCTGAAGTTCACCGCCAGATAGCTCACCTACCCGGTTGTCCGCTAAATCAAAGGCATCCACGCAGCCCAGAATGTGCTGCACTTTTTTATTTGCGGCACGTGATGTAAAGGGCAAACCAAATCTGTGGCCCTCAACTCCCAAGCGCAACATATCTCTTGCGCGCAGTGGGGTAGCGGCATCAACTGTTCGGTGTTGCGGAATGTAACCAATTTGGGTTGAACCGCGCTTCACGGATTTTCCGTTTAGTTCAATCGTTCCCGCAGAAAGTTTTTCTTGACCAAGAATTGCCTTGAGCAAAGTTGTCTTGCCAGAACCGTTCGCACCAATTACCGCAATAAATTCCTGCGGCTTAATTTCAAGATTCAAATTGCTCCAGAGCGTGCGCTCACCAAACGCTAATGAAGCGTTTTTGATTGCCAGCACTGGAGTTGTCAATTTAGTTTGAAGGGTTGATGCTTCTTAGATTGTTGGTCATCCACTGTAGGTAGTTGGTGTCCTTAGGCAAAACCTCGCCAAGCACAACTGCACGCACGCCGGCAGCACTTGCAGCATTCACAATCTGCTTGATCTGAGCGTTTTCGGTCTGAGCGTTAATCACCAGGTAATTCACCTTGCTGTTTTTTATCAAAGACAAGGCTTCGTTCATCGCAGCTGGTGGAACATCTGTTTCGTTTTCAATTGCGTCGCTGAAAGCCTTTGGGGTCTTGTTTACAAAACCAAGGTCACCCATTAGCCAGTCGGCAATTGGCTCGGTAGCAAAGTAGGTGTAGCCATCGGTCACCTTGCGTAGCTCGCCGTATCGGGTTGCTAGTTGAGTTAGTTCGTCAATGAAATTGTTGGCGTTGTCTAGGTACTTGGCTGAGTTGTTTGGGTCCACCGAACCAAGGGTCTCGGCAAGTGCGTAGGCGGTCTCGCCAACTGCAGAAATGCTGTACCAAAGGTGTTCATTGTCTTGCCATGAAACAGCGGTCACCGATGTGTTCACGCGGAACATCTGCTTATTGCCGGCCGCCTGTGCAAGTTTTTCAATGAAGTCGTCGTAGCCCGCACCGTTGGCAATAACTAGGTTTGCCTTTTCAACAGCAAGCTGATCGCGCGCGCTGGCTTCGTAAGAGTGTGGGTCTTTGTTTTCGTTGTCGATGATGCTGGTCACTTCAACCAGATCCCCGCCAACCTGCTTTGCTACATCGCCCCAAACATTAGTTGAGGCAACGATCTGGAATTTACCCGATGGCGCCTGGGCTGGGGAACAGCCGGCAAGGGCCAATAGGGCGGTCAGGGCAATAGCTACAAGTTTTAGGGATTTCATACCCCAAGGCTAAGTCTTATTGAGAATCTTTGTCAATAAGAGAATTTGCCGGGGCAAATTAGTCAAGCAGCAGGGCCGGCTCTTCCATTACCGAGGCAACGTCCTGCACAAAGCGGCTGGCTACGTCACCGTCAACCACGCGGTGGTCGAAAGTGGCACCAATTGTGGTTACCTGGCGAATCTGAATCTCGTTGTTTACTACCCAAGGCTTCGGGCGAATCGAACCAAGTGCAACGATGCCCACTTCACCCGGGTTCAAGATTGGTGTTCCGGTATCAACACCAAAGACACCAATGTTGGTGATGGTGATGGTTCCGTCTTTCATATCGGCCGGTGTGGTCTTGCCATCGCGTGCAGTTGCGGCAAGCTGCTGGATTGCCTGAGCAAGTTCAAGCATTGACATCTCATGCGCGTTCTTAATGTTTGGCACAATCAAACCGCGCGGAGTTGCCGCTGCGATTCCAAAGTTCACAAAGTTGTGCACGATGATTTCTTCGTCTGTCCAAGTGGAGTTAACCATTGGGTTGCGGCGCACTGCCCAGATCATTGCCTTGGCCATGATCAAAAGTGGAGTTACTTTTACGCCGGCAAAGTCTGTTGAGTCTTTCAGGCGCTTTACGTATTCCATTGTGCGAGTTGCATCAACGTCAACAAAGATGCTCACGTGCGGTGCGGTGAAAGCAGACTGAACCATTGCGGTTGCAATTGCTTTTCGCACGCCCTTAACCGGAATTCTTTCTTCGGCAGTTTTTGGTGCCTCAGGTGTTGAAAGATTTCTAAACACCGATGCCTGTGTTGCACCATTCACAACATCTTCGCGAAGAATTTCGCCGGCAACACCAGAACCAGAAATGTTTGCGAGGTCAACGCCAAGATCGCGTGCAAGTTTACGAATTGGTGGCTTAGCAATAACTTTTTCACTTGATGCAAGTGCAACGGTGTTGTGAAGTTCGGTAGCTGGGTTCGCTGGCGGAAGTGAAGCTGCAGCAGCTGCAACAGCTGGTGCGGTTGCAGCTATTGGTCCGCGACGTCTGCGTGATCCGCTGTGTGAACCTTCCATCACTCCATAACCAACAAGGTTTGGAGTTTTCTTTGGTTCATCGGTGACCGATGCCGCGATGTCAGCAGCTGCAGCCGCCGCTTCGTTCTCGTCAATAATTTTGATTGCACTTGTTGCAGTGCTTACTGCGCCAACTGTGCCGGCAACCTTAACCGCAATGATTGGCTTGCCAACCTCAACGGTGTCACCTTCTTTTGCAAGTAGTTCAGAAACCACTCCGGCAAACGGCACTGGTAATTCAACAAGTGATTTTGCAGTTTCAATTTCAACAATGATCTGGTTCACAGAAACGTTGTCACCAACAGAAACTTTCCAAGTTACGATTTCTGCCTCGGTTAGACCTTCGCCAACGTCTGGCAAGTTGAAGTATGCAATTTGTGACATCGGTAACTCCTAGAAAGCCAAGCTTCGGTCAACCGCTTCAAGAATGCGGTCGGCATCAGGCAAGAATTTTTCTTCAAGCTTTGCCGCAGGGTAAGGAACGTCAAAACCACCAACACGAAGCACTGGTGCTTCTAGGTGATAGAACGCGAGTTCGGCAACGCGTGCCGCAACTTCTGATGCAACTGAAACGTTGGTGCTTGCTTCTGAAACCACAACCAGGTGTCCGGTTTTCTTAACCGATTCAATGATTGTGTTGAAGTCAATCGGGGCCATCGAGCGCATGTCGATTACCTCAATGCTGGTGCCTTCTTCGGCGGCGATTGCTGCTGCCTCAAGTGAGGTGGTAACCATTGGGCCGTAGGTGGCAATTGTTAGCTGGCTGCCTTCGCGCACAACCTTTGCGGTGTGCATGCCGGCTGGTGGGGTGTCTAGGTTTACCGGACCCTTTTGCCAGTAGCGGCGCTTTGGTTCAAAGAAAAGCACTGGGTCTTTAGAGGCAACCGCCTGCTGAATCATCCAGTACGCATCGTTTGGTGTTGCCGGTGAGATCACACGCAAACCAGGTGTGTGTGCAAAATACGCTTCAGGTGATTCCGAGTGGTGTTCAACGGCACCAATGCCGCCACCGAAAGGAACACGAATTACAACTGGCATGCTCAAGTAACCTTCAGAGCGGTTTTGAATCTTTGCCAACTGAGTTGTGATTTGGTTGAACGCCGGAAAAATAAAACCGTCAAACTGAATTTCAGTTACCGGTGAGTAACCGCGCATTGCTAAACCAATTGCGGTACCAATGATTCCGGCTTCTGCGATTGGTGAGTTAAAAATTCTGCTTGGACCAAACTCGTCCAAGATTCCTTCGGTAACGCGGAACACTCCACCTAGCTGTGCAACGTCCTGACCAAAAACCAAAACCTTTGGGTTGTCTTGCATTGCACGACGAAGACCTGCGTTAATCGCCTTCGCGATTGACATCTCAACAGTGTTAGACATTAGTGAGCGCCTCCGTTTCCAGATGCGTCATCAAACGATGCTTCGTAGCCCTCAAGCCAAGCAAGCTGTTCTTCAATCAGCGGGTGCGCCTCAGAGTAAACGTGCTTAAACATGTTTTCAATTGGCGGGTTGCCAAGTGCAAAAGTTTCTGAACGAACGTAAGCAGAAAGTTCTTCACCGGCGGCTTCACATTCATCAAAGAAACTCTGGTTAATTCCCTGGCGACGCAAGAATTTTTCTAGACGTGCAAGTGGGTCGCGCGCCTTCCAATATTCTTCTTCGTCTTTGCTGCGGTACTTAGTTGGGTCATCGCTTGAGGTGTGTGCACCCATGCGATATGTCAAAGCTTCAATTAGGTGAGGTCCCGCGCCTTCGCGTGCATCATCCATGTGCTTCTTTGTAACAGCGTAAGAAGCAAGTACGTCGTTTCCGTCAATGCGAATTCCTGGAACACCAAAACCTGCACCGCGTTGGAAAAGCGGAACGGTTGTCTGTGTTGCTACCGGTGAAGAAATGGCGTACTGGTTGTTCTGAATGAAATAGACCAGTGGAACTTTATTGGTTGCGGCAAAAAGGAATGACTCCGATGCCTCACCCTCGGCAGTTGCACCGTCACCAATGTAGGTAATAACTGCAAGATCGTTTTCTAGATCTCCGTTGCCAACCTTGCCGTCAAACTTAACGCCCATTGCGTATCCGGTTGCGTGCAATGTTTGTGTTGCCAAAACAATTGCGTAAAGGTGAAAACGAGTTTCGTCTGGGTTCCATCCACCGTGATTAACTCCGCGAAGCATCTTAAGAATGCTCATCAGGTCAATGCCGTGGGTGATAGCTACACCGTGTTCGCGGTAGCTAGGAAAAATGTGGTCGTTGTGGCCAACTGCGTAACCACTTCCGATTTGCGCTGCCTCTTGGCCAATTGCTGGAATCCAAAGTCCAAGCTGACCCTGGCGCTGAAGTGCGGTTGCCTCGTAATCAAAGCGGCGCATGCGAGCCATGTCGCGGTAAAACTTTAGAAAGTCCTCTTCCTTAAGCGCTTCAATGTACTTTCCATATTCGGCGTACGCACTCGGCACACCGTACTCACCCTCGGGGTTGAGTAGTTGCACCATAGGCACGCGATCTTGGGAAGTCATCTAGACCAGATTAGTTCACCTAAAGTGGCACAATCTAAATATGGTTCGATTTCTAGTCAGCACAGTAATAAACGCCATTGGCCTATGGGCCGTGACCCTGTGCATTCCCGCAATCAAGCTCACCCCTTACGGCGGCACCGAGATCTGGCAGACCATTGCCTCGTTCTTGCTGGTTGGCGCAGTGTTTGGCTTCGTAAACGGCATCATCGCACCGGTTATCAAGGTGCTGGCCTTTCCCCTCTACATACTTACTTTTGGCCTAATCTCGTTCCTCATCAACGGAGCCCTGCTGCTATTTGTGGCCTGGCTTTCACAGCTTTGGGGCAACGGCGTATTCACCATTTACGGCTTCACCAACGAGGGCCTCACCATTGAGTCACTTGGCTGGGCCATTTTAGGCTCAATCGTCATGAGCATCACGGCTTTCGTGGCCCGCGCCATCTTCAAGACCATGCGCTTGCTGTAAATCCTGAGCCTGCACTAGTTTCGCCGCATTTCAAACACCGACACCTGGCCCTGCTTTCCCGCGCCCTCGGCACCGAATGCCTCTAAAACCATTTCGCGCACCCGTTTGAGGCCAAATTCTTGTGATTCATCGGCCAGCTGGGCCGTTTTTTCATAGTTTGAAATATCGTGAGCCTCCACCAGAGCATCAATTGGCTTGGATATTGGCACTTCCCGCACCACTGTGCTGATGTTTTGACCCATTGGATTGGCTTTTAGCCCCAATTTGGGCACAATATCGTTTGAGTGTTCCAGGGCCACGATCGGTATTTTGAGCTCACCGGCCAACTGGCCGATGGGTGCGCCAAACGTGACCATGGCCTTTACTCGTGGGTCGCGCCGTGCAATATTGCCCGCAACCATGCCCCCTTGTGAGTGCCCAATCAGAATCAGCTTTGAATTGGGCTTTGCCCCGGCGTTGGTCAAGGCCATTTGCACCCCAACCTCGCTGGCGGCCAAACCCGGGCCAAGCATGGCCTGCATATTTGAGGTGAAATCTAAGGGATTGGCCCCAGAGATTGGGTTCCAGGTTTGAGTGCCCGGCACATAGACCAAATAGGTGCCGCCAAACCGTTCAATAGTCACGGTGCTTAGCCCGCCGTAATTGGCACTGGTGGTGAGCCTGGTTCGCTGGGCCAATTGGGCAATGCTGTCTGGCGCGAAGCGCTCGAATTTTTTCACCTCTTGCACCTGCACTTTATTTAGGTGCTCCCTCAGCAGCCCGGCATCGTTGGCCACCCCAAGCAAACCGGCCGCAATCACGGGTGCCGATATCAACCCGATATCGGTTAGTTCTTTGGCAATCAGTGCCTCGCCATCAAAGTATTCGTTTGAGGCAGTCCTGAGCGCCTGTAGTAAGTAGTCAATTCGTTGTTGAACCGCAGGCAGCTCCATAGCCAGGCCAACTCGCTTTAGCGGTTGATTCAAAAAGTCGGTGACCTCAAGTTCACCCAGCAACAGGTTTGCCGCCGAGCTCAGGTAGGTCTGCACTCTTTCTATCTCGGTGCGTGTGGCAATTATTGCCGGGTCGCCGCCGTAAGAAACAATCTGATCTACATCTGCCACGAATTAAGCCGGACTTTAAGAATTTCTAGTTGGTGCGTAAGCACCTCAATTAAATTTGCGCACGTTGCCGCAGCTGGCCCTTGCCATAAATTTGCATTGGGCAGGCTGTTTCTCAGCGAAATGATTGCTTGATTAATCGCGTGATCTATCGAGTCCATGCATCGATGATTCGACATTCATGAGTGTTTATCTGGCGTGTGACCAAATCTGTGGAGAAGTTCGGGCAATATAGATGGGTGAGCAAACTTTCAATCCAGCCAATTTCCCCGCTAGACGGCCGCTACCGTGCCGCTGTTTCAGATTTGGGATTCCACCTTTCAGAAGCTGGGCTTAACCGCGCACGCATTGCGGTTGAAATTGAGTGGCTGATTCAGCTTGCCAACCGCAACCTGCTTGAGACCAACACCTCAATTAGCGAGGACAAGCAAAACGAACTTCGCAACATCGTGCGTAATTTTTCTGACGAAGATGTTGCAACCCTTGCTGCAACCGAGGCAACTACCAAGCACGACGTGAAGGCCGTTGAATATTTCATTCGCGGAAAGTTGGACCAGCTTGGTCTTTCTGACCTTGCCGAGCTAACTCACTTTGCTTGTACTTCAGAAGACATCAACAACTTGTCTTACGCAATTACCGTGCGCGATGCAATCAACGAAGTGTGGTTGCCAAAGGTTCAAATTCTTTTGACCAAGCTTCGCGAACTTTCTGCAAAGTACGCTGGCGACGCCATGCTTTCACACACTCACGGTCAACCGGCTACTCCATCAACCATGGGTAAAGAACTTGCCGTGTTTGTGCACCGCTTGGAGCGCCAGGTTCGCCGCATTGAAAACGCTGACTACCTAGGTAAGTTCAGCGGCGCCACCGGAACTTTTTCTGCGCACGTTGTTGCAGCACCAAACGTTGACTGGCTAAAAGAATCAGAAGACTTCGTTCGTCACCTGGGCCTTACTTGGAACCCGTTGACCACACAAATTGAATCTCACGACTGGCAGGCAGAGCTTTACTCTGCGGTTGCTTTGTTCAACCGCATTCTGCACAATCTATGCACCGATATCTGGTCATACATTTCTATGGGTTACTTCAAGCAGATTCCAGTTGCAGGTGCCACCGGTTCATCAACCATGCCGCACAAGATCAACCCAATTCGTTTTGAAAACGCAGAGTCAAACCTTGAGCTTTCAAACGCCATTCTTGATTCGCTTGCCGCAACTTTGGTTACTTCTCGTTTGCAGCGCGATCTAACTGACTCTTCGTCGCAGCGCAACATCGGGCTTGGTCTTGGCCACTCAGTACTTGCCATCGACAACGTGACCCGCGGCCTGCACGAGATTGATCTTTCAAAGGTTGCGCTTGATGCAGACCTAAGCGACAACTGGGAGATTTTGGGCGAGGCAATTCAAACGGTTATTCGCGCAGAGGTTGCTGCCGGCCGATCAAACATCAAAGACCCTTACGCCCTGCTAAAGGATCTCACTCGCGGCAAACGTTTGAACTCCGAAGACATGGTCACTTTTGTGAACGGCCTTGAAATTGTTGACGAGGCTAAGCAGCGTTTGTTGCAGCTAAAACCACACGCCTATGTTGGTCTTGCCGAGCAATTGGCAAAGCGCATTCAGAAGCAGTAGAACTTAAAAAGAAAAGCCCCGGCCAACTGGCTGGGGCTTTTTGCTTAAGTCTTATTTCAAGCGAGGCTTGTTTGGGTCTGCGTCGTCTTCTTTTACGCTGAGCGCCAAGGTTGCAATTACAACCAGCGAGACAATAAAGGTCACACCAAACCAGATAGCCGCGCGCTCGAATGCGCCACCAGACTGCAAAACTCCACCGGTTCCAAAGAACACGAGCACGGCAATAAATGTTGCCGCTACGAATGAAAGGGTTAGGTAGCTACGAATGCTGCGTGCATCAGCTTTTTTCTTTGGGGTGTTTGCCATGACTACAGCCTAAGCCTTTGGTGAAGAAGCTGCGATACCCAGGTGAACCGCCAGCAGAATTGCATACGCACCAAAGAAGCCAACGTGACTTACTGAATCACTTGCTGCGGTAACCGATGCCTGTGCGCCAAAAAGTCCGAGTGCAAGAACTGCACTAATCAGGTGATCGCGACGAGTCGAAGATTTCTTGGCTGCGCGTAGCGCAAAAATTAATTCGGCGATTGAGCCGAACAATCCCCAGGCCATCAAAAGAATCCAGGCTCTGGTAGTTGCATTGTTTGCCTCAAAAGAAACCGCGCAATAAATCATTGCGCCGGAGGCAAGCAAAATTAAGCCACTTAGATAAGGATTTTTATTTTTGAGCACATCAACAAGTGATGCCGCAATCCAACCAGCAGAAATTATTACCAAGCCAAGCATTGCCACGTTTGCATCGTGCGCCTGAGAAAAAGTAATGAATACTCCAGCAACAAATGCTGCAGCAGCTTTGATGATTAGTGAAATGCGCAACTTACTGCTTAAGGTTCATGAAGCGTGAGTACTGACCCTGGAACGCAATTGCAATTGTGCCGGTAGGTCCGTTACGTTGCTTAGCAAGAATTAGATCGGCTTCGTTTGCACGTGGGTGATCTTTTTCGTACTGCGCTTCGCGGTGCAAAAGAATTACAACGTCGGCGTCTTGCTCAAGGGAACCAGATTCACGAAGCTGCGAAATTTCTGGCTTCTTGTCTTTGGTCTGCTCAGAGTTACGGTTTAGCTGTGAGATTGCAATCACCGGAACATTAAGTTCTTTGGCCAAAAGTTTTAGAGCACGTGAGAACTCTGAAACTTCTTGCTGACGTGATTCAACTTTTTTACCCGATGTCATCAACTGCAGGTAGTCAATCACGATCATCTTTAGATCAACGCGTGACATCAAACGACGAGCCTTCGCGCGAATCTCAACCAGAGTCATGTTTGGTGAGTCGTCAATGTAAAGCGGTGCATCGTTAATTTGGCCACGAACCTGAGCAATGCGAGTCCACTGGGTTTCACCAATTGAACCCTTGCGAAGGTCTTGCAAGTAAATACCGGTCTCGGCAGAAAGCATGCGCATAGCAATTTCAGCACGACCCATTTCAAGTGAGAAGAAAACAGTTGCTTGCTTGTTCTTGATTGCAGCGTTGCGAGCAAAGTCAAGAGCAAGAGTTGACTTACCAACCGCAGGTCGCGCCGCAAGAATTACAAACTGACCACCGTGCAAACCGTGAGTCATTTCGTCTAGCTCGGTGAAACCGGTTGGCACACCGGTCATTTCGCCGCCGCGAGATTGTGCGCGCTCAATTTCAGAAATAGCTGCTTCAAGAGAAACGTTTAGATCAACGATGTCTTCTTTGGTGGCACCGCGCATCACACCGTAAACATCGTTCTGTGCCTGGTTAACCAGGTCTTCAACTTCACCCTCGTTGGCATAACCAAGCTGAGCAATCTTGGTACCAACTTCTACCAGGCGGCGAAGCGTTGCCTTCTCGGCAACGATCTGCGCGTAGAACGCAGCGTTGGCTGCAGTTGGCACGATAGAAGTAAGGGTGTGTAAGTAATCAACACCGCCAGCCTTGACCAGGTTTCCCTGCTTGGTTAGTTCGTCTGTGACGGTGATGACATCTGTTGGCTCACCCTTTGCAAAAAGCGTGAGAATTGCGTCAAAAATGGTCTCGTGCTTTGGGGCGTAAAAGTCGGCTCCGCGAACGGCCTCTTGAACCTCGGCTACGGCCTCAGCCGATAGCAACATGCCACCCAGCGCGCTTTGCTCGGCCAACATATCGTTTGGCAGCATGCGCTCGTTTCCGCGGCTTGGATCAACCGGAGGAACAGCTAGCAATGACATTTTTACCCAATCTTTAGGTCTATTTCAGACCGATACTTGTCTAGCATCCACTAATGACACGCAATCGAGAAAACGCCTTGTGAACAAAACTGGGGATAACTGTGCGGACACGCCGTTATAGGTGTGCATAAGTTGTGGATAACCCTGTGAGCAATATGTGGAATCTCCCCTGAATCCCTTGTGTTTACTGGGCAGTCGGACTGGGGATAAGGTTTTTTATAAACCCTAAACCTAACCCTCAAGGTTGTGCATAACTCGCCCAAAAGAGCACTTATCCACAGGTGCTCGGCGAGTTATCCACAAGAGTTGTCCCCAATCAGGGCACAATAGGCCGGCATGCAAAAACGGGTCCCCACTGGGGACCCGTTCTCAAGTTATTCGCACAAGTTGCGAACACCGCGTCTAGCGCCGCGCTCGGTCCTTACTTGCGACCAGACACCTGAAGGGTGATGGTAGCAACGGTGTCGCCGTGTAGACGAACGGTTGCTAGGTGCTCACCGGTGTTGCGGATCGGAGATACGAAAGCAATCTTGCGCTTGTCGATTTCACCAAGACCAGCTGCTGCAACTGCTGCTGCAACATCTGCGGTCTTCACTGAACCAAACAAACGACCGCCAACGCCAGCCTTAGCAGTCAAACGAACTGACTTGCCTTCAAGAGCTGCCTTAAGAGAGTTTGCTTCTTCAACAGTTGCAAGAGCACGAGTAGCGCGAGCAGCCTTGATTGAATCAACCTGCTTCTCACCACCCTTGGTCCATAGCACTGCAAAACCACGAGGTAGTAGGTAGTTACGAGCGAACCCGTTCTTAACCTCAACTACATCGCCAGCTGAACCGAGGCCTGAAACCTCGTTAGTAAGAATGATCTTTGACATGGGGTTTCTCCTTAACGGCCAGCGCCTGCGTATGGCATAAGAGCCATCTCGCGAGCGTTCTTGATAGCACGTGAAATTAGGCGCTGCTCCTGAACAGAAACACCGGTGATGCGACGAGCACGGATCTTGCCGCGATCTGAAACGAACTTGCGAAGGGTTGCGATGTCCTTGTAGTCGATGATTCCGACCTTCTGGAATTTCGCAGGTGCGTCCTTCTGGAACTTAGATGCACGCTTTGGCGCAGCACGCTTTGCTGCGTTACGTGGATCACTCTTTGATAGAGCCATTTGTTTTTCTCCTAAAGAAAATTAAAAGTTTGAAGATTTAGAAAGGGGTGTCGTCGCCGATTGGAGTGGCGCCTGGGTTTGCCCATGCGTCGTCAGCAGGCTTCGAAGAAGCTGCCTTCGGTGCATCGCCCCATGGATCGCCAGCAACTGCACCAGCACCTGCGTTTGAACCAGCTTCGCGAGCACGACGAGTAACCGCAGCAGTTGCATAACGCAATGATGGGCCAATCTCATCGATGTCCAACTCAAGTGAAGCGCGAGCTTCGCCTTGTGCTGACTGGTAAGCAGATGGTGCCTTTAGGCGACCGGTTACAACTACGCGTGAACCCTTGGTCAGAGACTGAGCAACATTCTCAGCAACTTCGCGCCAAGCAGTGCAACGAACCCAAACGGTTTCGCCGTCTTCCCATGCGTTAGTAGTGCGGTTGAAAGTGCGAGGTGTTGAACCAACACGAACGCTTACAACAGCAATGCCACCCTGGGTGTAACGCAGTTCTGGATCGTCGGCAAGATTGCCAACGATTGTGACGTTAACTTCGCCAGCCATTTGTAATTACTCGCTCTTTCGAGGAGCAGACTTACGTGGGCCCTTGCGAGGTGAGTCTTCAGACTTTGAGAAGTCAGGAACATCAACAGGAACGATCTTTACGATTGCCTCTTCTGCGCGAAGCACCTTGGTGCGAAGCACAGCTTCAGAAATCTTTAGCTGACGATCCAACTCAAGAACGGCTTCTGAAGTTGCAGTCATGTTTACAACTGCGTAGATGCCTTCCTTGTGCTTCTTGATTTCGTAAGCAAGACGGCGACGGCCCCACATGTCAACGTTGTCAATAGTGCCCTTGGCATTACGGATTACGTTTAGGAACTTGTCGAGTGATGGTGAGACGGTTTTTTCTTCGATGGTTGGATCGAGAATTACCATGAGCTCATACTTATGCATAACTAACCCACCTCCTTTGGACTAGAACGGCCATGGGATTTCCATGACAGGAGGGTAAATTGCATATTGCTATTGCCACCGATGAAAGACTTAGCTTTCGGGCAACCTAGGTAGTCTACCTGCTAGCCCACCAGGCAAGCAAGCGCTTTTCTGCGGCCTCGGCACCTATCGGTCCTTCTTCAAGGCGCAGTTCCATCAAAAAGTTGTAGGCCTCGCCCACTTGCTTCGAAGGCTTGAGATCCAAAATTCGCATGATGTCTTCGCCGCTCAAATCTGGGCGCAGGGCATTGAGCTCTTCTTGCTCCATAATGACACCGATTCGCTGCTCTAGATCGTCATAAGCGTGAGACAGGCGGTCGGCCTTGCGCTGATTTCTGGTGGTGACATCGGCACGGGTCAGTGCGTGCAGGCGAAGTAGCTGGTCGTCGGCGTCTCGAACGTAGCGGCGAATCGCGCTATCGGTCCAGGCCTGATCTGAATAGCCAAAGAATCTAAGGTGCAGTTCAACCAATCGGGCCACGGCCTTGATGGTGTCGTTGTCAAACTTCAGGGCCTTCATGCGCTTAATGGTCAACTTTGAGCCCACCATATCGTGGTGATAGAAGCTCACCCCGCCGCCCGGCTCCAGTTTGCGGGTGGCCGGCTTGCCGGTGTCGTGCATAAGTGCGGCAAAGCGCAGCACAAAGTCACCCTCTAGGTTGTAGTCCTTTTCATAGTCAATGGCCTGTTCCACAACGGTGAGGGTGTGCTCGTAGACATCTTTATGGTGGTGGTGCTCGTCTGTTTCCAGCTTCAGGGCAGGCAATTCCGGCAGAATAAAGGCCGCTAGGCCGCTATCTACAAGGGTTTCCAGCCCGGCGCGTGGGTTTTTGCCCAGCATTAACTTGGTTAACTCCACCTGGATTCGCTCGGCCGAAATGATCTCAATGCGCCCAGCCATGGCCTGCATGGCCTCAAAAGTACCCGGTTCAATCTCAAAACCCAGCTGGCTGGCGAATCTTGCAGCCCTGAGCATACGAAGTGGGTCGTCCGAGAAGCTGTCTTCTGGCTTGCCCGGAGTACGAAGCACCCCATCAAGCAGATCTTGCAGTCCTTTATATGGGTCAACAAAGGTCTTCTCTGGCAAGCGCAGCGCCATGGAATTTACGGTGAAATCGCGCCTAAATAGGTCATCTTCAAGGGATTTTCCAAAGGTAACCTCTGGATTTCGCGATTCGTGGTCATATTTATCGGCCCTGTAAGTGGTGATTTCAATGGTGTCATCGCCGATTCGGGCACCGATAGTGCCAAAGGCGCGGCCGATGTCCCAGTGGGCATCAACGTGTGGTTTCAATATGGCCAGGGTTTCATCGGGGTTGGCCGAAGTGGTGAAATCTAGGTCTGGCGCCTTGCGCCCCAAAAAAGCGTCGCGAACCGGGCCGCCAACCAAAGAAAGCTCGTGGCCGGCCTCTTTAAAAATGCGTCCAAGCGTAACAAAGAGCGGACTATCGGTAGTCCGCTCCAGGTTGGCTAGCGCCTCTTTCACGTCGAGCATTCTCCAATCGTGCCACAGGCAGGGGTTGTTCTCCCAGACTTCAGGCCGGTTGGCTGGTTTAGAGTTGGGTTATGAATTCGCAGGGCGGCAGCAAAAACCACGGGCGTCGCCTGACCCGCGTTGAAGAAACCTCGGCCGGCGGGTTCGTTTTGGCCCAAGATGGCACCCTGCGCGTGGCACTTATTGGCAGGCAAACCCGCACCGGACGCATTGATTGGTGCGTACCAAAGGGTCACCCAGAAGGCGAAGAAAACCTAGAGCAGGCCGCCATTCGCGAGCTCTTTGAAGAGACCGGTCTAGAGGTTGAAATCGTTGAGGCCCTTGGCGACATCAAATACGAGTTCTCGGCCGGAAACAAACTGATTTCCAAAACCGTGCACCACTTCTTGATGCGTCAGACCGGTGGGTTCCTGACAGTTGAGAACGATCCGCAGCAAGAGGCCGTGGACGTTCAGTGGTTTGAGATTGATAACTTGCACGTGACCCTCGCACACGAAAACGAACGCCGCATTGCACGAGGTGTTCAAGAGTGGATTGCGAGAAACATTTGAAAAAGCTTCTTGTAATTCTGCTGACCCTGGCCACGGTTTTTGTCAGTGCCCCGGCGCAAGCGTTGGATACTCAAAATGGTCAGGGCGTTTATATCGTTCCCGGTTCAGAAATTAACCTCGTTGCCCGCACCTCGAATATTCCGGTGCAAATTAAAAACACTTTTGGCTCAGAAGTAATCGTGCACGTGCACGTTCGTCCAACCAACCCGCGCGTGGTTGTGCCAGCAGCGGTGTCGGTAACCGTTCCGGGTTACACCTCGGTCACCGCAAAAGTTCCGGTTGAAGCAGTTGCCAACGGTGGAGTAATTCTTAAGGTTTGGCTAACCACTTTTTCTGGTCACCAACTTGGCCGCGCAACATTCTTAAGGATGAACGTGAATGCCGATATTGAATTTGCAATGTTGATTGGCTTTGGCGGTTCTGTGATTTTGCTTCTAGGTTTCGGAATTTTTAGAACCATCAGAAAGCGTCGTGCCGCATGAGCGTAGCGCGTTCATCAATGCTGATGGCATCGGGAACAATCATTTCTCGTGTGCTTGGTTTCGCGCGAACAATTTTGTTGGCCGCCGCGATTGGTGTAACCACCGATGCCGCCGATGCATTTGGTGTTGCGAACCAATTACCAAACAACGTTTACGCAATCATCGTTACCGGTTTGCTAAATGCGGTTTTAATTCCCCAGCTGGTTAAAGCACGTTCAAATAAAGATGGCGGCAAGGGTTACGTTGACCGCCTATTAACTTTGATTCTCACCGTTTTCTTTGTAGTAACTCTTGCGGTGACCATTGCTGCACCTGCTCTGGTCTCTCTCTACACCAGCGTCTGGAACCAACAGCAGCTTGCCCTGGCAACCGCCTTTGCTTACTGGTGTTTGCCGCAGCTTTTCTTCTACGGTTTGTACTCGCTGTTTGGTGAGGTTCTAAATTCACGCAGCGTATTTGGCCCGTACATGTGGGCACCGGTGCTCAACAACATTGTTGCCACTGTTGGTCTGGTTGCGTTCATCGTTTTGTTTGGTCTAGACCCAACCGGTTCGCGCTCAATTGAAAACTGGTCCCCAGATCAGATTGCACTTTTGTCTGGCGGTGCAACTCTTGGTGTTGCCGCTCAAGCTTTGATTCTTTTGTTTGCTTGGAAGAAAGCCGATATTAAATTCAGCCTCAACTTTAAGTGGCGCGGTTTTGGATTGCGCCCGGCGTTGAAGGCAGCAACCTGGTCACTTGGCATGGTTGTGGTTACCCAAATTGGTGGAGTGGTGCAAACCATTGTTGCCTCCGGTGCAATCAGCGCGCGTGGCACAAACGCTGCAGTTGCATCGGTTGCCGTTGCCGGAGTGGCCTGGTTAATTTTCATGGTGCCACATTCAGTGGTTACGGTTTCAGTTGCAACGGCTTACTTCACCAAGATGGCTCAGCACGCACACGAAAATCGTATGGATCTGTTCCGCAAAGATTTCTCGGCTGGGCTACGTGCCATCAGCGTGTTCGCAGTTTTCTTCTCAGTGGCCATGATGGTTTTGGCATATCCAATGTCACGAGTTTTTATTGGTGAGTTTGACGCAACCATTTCTTTGGGCAATGTTTTGATTGCGCTAATGGTTGGCTTGGTGCCATTTAGTTTTGTTTACATGATGCAGCGTGCGTTCTACGCGCTAGAAGACACCCGCACACCATTTGTGTTCACCACAATTCAAATTGTGATTTACATCATCGGTGCAGTTGCGGTCGCGCAAACGGTTCCTGCAGAGTGGCTTGTGGTTGCACTCTCACTGCTTACTTCAACCAGCGTCACTATTCAGGCAATCATTGCTTACACACTTTTGATCAAACGAGTTGGTTCGCTCGGCGATCACAAAATCTCAACCGCCTTGGCGCAGTTTGTTTTGTCGGGGATCATCGCAGGTGCCATTGGTTATGCCGGAATTAAAATTATGGGTGGCATTAAGCCAAATGCATTTGCAGTTGCTTCTGTGCTGAGTTCATCACTCACAATCGCACTGATTGGTTTTGTAATGTTTGCGGTTTACGCAATTGCGTTGCGTTTACTTAAAGTTTCCGAGATAGACACGGCCCTTGCCGGTCTCAAGGGAATTTTGCGCCGATAAAATTGGCTGTACACCCCAAGGAGAAAAAATGCGCGACGTCATCATTATTGGTTCAGGCCCGGCCGGTTACACCGCTGGTATCTACACTGCACGCGCAGGTCTTAAGCCGCTACTAATTGCTTCATCGGTTGAAGCCGGTGGCGAGCTAATGAAGACCACCGAGGTTGAGAACTTCCCTGGTTTTCCTGAGGGTCTAATGGGTCCAGAGCTAATGGGTCACTTCCAGGCTCAGGCTGAGCGCTTCGGCACCGAGATCCTTATGGATGACGTGGTTGAGGTTGACCTAAAGGGTGACGTAAAGATTGTTAAGACTGGCGCGGGCGAGACCTTTGAGGCCAAGACAGTAATTTTGGCCACCGGTGCTGCTTACCGTGAGCTTGGCTTGCCTCGCGAAAAGGATCTATCGGGTCGCGGAGTTTCATGGTGTGCAACTTGCGACGGCTTCTTCTTTAGAGAGAAGACCATTGCCGTAGTTGGCGGTGGCGACTCAGCTATGGAAGAGGCATTGTTCCTAACCCGCTTTGCCACCAAGGTTTACCTCATTCACCGCCGCGACAGCTTTAAGGCCTCAAAGATCATGCAGGAGCGCGCTTTCGCTCACGAAAAGATTGAGGTTATTTGGAACTCTGAGGTTGCCGAGCTTAAGGGCGAGACAAACCTTGAGGCCGTGACTCTAAAGAACACCGTTGACGGTTCAACCAAGGATTTGGCTCTAGATGGCTTATTTATTGCGGTTGGAAATGATCCACGCGTTTGGTTGGTTGAAAACCAGGTCACACTCACCCCGGAAAAGTTCATTCAGGTTGAGGGCCGCAGCTCAAAGACCAATTTGCCTGGTGTTTTTGCCGCCGGAGACGTGATTGACCCAACTTACCGGCAGGCAATTACCGCCGCTGGCTCTGGTTGTGTGGCTGCGCTAGACGCAGAGCACTATCTGGCCAGCCACTAGTGGATCCGCTGCCCTTGGGCAGCGAATTTGTACAGATTTACCCGATAAAAGGAGCATCAAATGTCTAAAAATGTAACCACCGCTAGCTTCCAGGATGACGTTCTAGCCAGCGCAAAGCCAGTGCTTGTGGATTTTTGGGCTGAGTGGTGTGGCCCGTGCCGCATGGTTTCTCCGATTCTTGATGAGATTGCCAACGAATACGGCGACAAGATTGAAATCGTAAAGGTGAACGTAGACGACGAGCCTGGCTTGGCTCAGCAGTACGGCATCACCGGAATTCCTGCGCTGCAGGTTTTCCAAAACGGAAAAGTTGTTAAGTCAATGGTTGGCGCAAAGCCAAAGGCCGTTCTAGTGAAGGACCTCGAAGAGTTCCTTGGCTAAACTGTCTAAATGACAAATACCGCAAGCACAGGCAATAATCTCGACCACTGGTTGGATGCTTATGCTGCGCGAGCGGAAACTCTTACCGTTTCAGAAGTACGAGCCCTTTTCTCTGTAGTTTCCCGCCCAGAGGTTGTATCTCTTGCCGGCGGAATGCCTTACGTGGCCGCACTTCCAAAAGACCTCCTCAGCAATGCTTATGAAAGCATGATGAAAACCCGCGGCGATCTGGCGATTCAGTACGCGGGTGGCCAGGGTGACCTAAAACTTCGCGATCAAATTCGCGAACTAATGGCGCTCGAGGGCATCTCTTCATCGGTTGAAGATATCGTGATCACCACTGGTTCACAGCACGGTCTAGATATGCTTGCCGGTTTGTTCCTTGACGAGGGCGATGTGGTTTTGGCCGAGGGCCCTAGCTACGTTGGCGCAATCGGAATCTTCCGTCACTACGAAGCACACATTGAACATGTGTACACCGATAACGACGGCATGAGCCCGGAAGCTCTTGAGGAATCAATCCGCGAGATGAAGCGCCAGGGTAAGAAGATCAAGTTCCTTTATTTGGTGCCAAACTTCGCAAACCCATCGGGTGTAACTCTTTCGGCTGATCGACGCCCAATGATTCTTGAAATCTGTAAGCGCGAGCACATTCTTATTCTTGAAGACAACCCTTACGGTCTTTTGTATTTCGACAAGCCAGTGCCAGATGCGCTGCGCAGTGTTGAAGAAGAGGGCGTAATTTACCTGGGTTCATTCTCAAAGATTTTGGCACCTGGTTTCCGCGTGGGTTATGTACTTGCGCCTCCAGCAATTCGCGACAAGTTGGTTCTGGCTCAGGAGTCTGCGCTACTTTGCCCAAGCTCTTTCACGCAGTTCATGATTAGCGAATACTTGGCTCACGCCGACTGGAAGAAGCAGATTGACACCTTCCGCGGCGTTTACCGTGAGCGCAAGGACGCAGCACTTTCGGCGGTACGCGAATACTTGCCGAATGTTCAAACCACTACCCCCGACGGTGGTTTCTACCTGTGGCTAACTTTGCCTGAGGGAATTGACTCAAAGGCAATGCTTCCGCTGGCGGTTAAAGAGTTGGTTGCTTACACCCCTGGTACCGCGTTCTTTGGCGACGGCACCGGTCAGCGCAACCTACGAATTTGCTACTCATTCCCAACCCCAGAGAACATCAAGATTGGCGTAAAGCGTTTGGCTAACGTCATCAACCTACAAACTGATCTTCTCGAAACCTTCAAGTAAGGATCATCATGATTCCTAAAGGTAAGCAAGGCAAGAAACTTAAGATCCAAGTTTTGGCCGGTGGCATTAGCCACGAACGTGACATCTCTCTAAAGTCTGGGCGCCGTGTGGCCGATGCCCTTACTGACTTTGGCGCCGAAGTTGTAATTCGCGAACCGGATCACAACCTGTTGGCCAACATTAAAAAAGACAAGCCCGATGTAATTTTTCCTTGCCTGCATGGAGCATCTGGTGAAGACGGTGCACTGCGCGACATTCTTGCAGTGAGCGGAGTTCCATTTGTTGGAGCAAGTGCATCAGGTTCTCGTTTGGCTTGGGACAAGGCAATTGCCAAGATCTTAGTTTCACGTGAAGGCATTTCTACCCCACAATCAATCACGCTGCCTAAAGACACTTTCCGTGAGCTTGATGCCGAAGAGGTTTTGAAGAATGTTGCCTCGGCAATTTCGCTTCCGGTTGTAGTGAAGCCAGCTCGTTCTGGTTCGGCACAGGGCGTCACGATTGTTAAAACAATCAGCGCACTCAACCGAGCAATGATTGACGCTTACGTTTATTGCGATGTTGCAATCATCGAGAAATACATCGAGGGCACCGAGCTTGCGATATCGGTTGTTGATCTTGGCGCAGGTCCAATTGCATTGCCACCGGTTGAGATTGAACCGCGCGATGGCAAGTACGGTTACGACGAACGCTACATTGCCGGCGAAACTAATTTTTATATTCCAGCTCGCGTGAAGCCAGCGGTTAATGAAGATGCAGCAAAGCTTGCAATTCAGGTGCACGGAATTTTGAACCTTCGTCACCTTTCACGCGTTGACGTGATCGTTGACAAAAAGGGTGTGTGCTGGTTCCTAGAAGCAAACGTTGCTCCGGGCCTTACCGAGACTTCGCTTTTGCCTCAAGCAATTGCAGCATCTGGAAATTCTTTGGGCGAGGTTTATTACTCACTCGCGGAAGCCGCCAAACGAAACGTTTAGTTAAACAAAATCCCCCGCAGTTTTTGCGGGGGATTTTTTGTTTCACGTTTTTCTAATACTTTGATTCGTGACCAAGTTCTTTCAGGATTCGGTTTAGATCTGCAATGGTTGCAAAATCAATTACCAGCTGACCCTTTTTCTTGCCCAGGTTAATTGATACCTTGGTGTTCAGCTTGTCACCAAGTTGTTCGGCAATAACCTTCAGTGAATCCTGACGACCACCGGCAATAATCTTTGCCTTGCCTGGCTTTGCCGGGCCATCCATGCCAACAAGTTCTTCAAGTGAACGAACCGATAGACCCTCGTTGATTACCTTGTTTGCGAAATATTCCATGCGTGATTCGTCGGCTGCCGAAAGAATTGCACGAGCGTGACCCGCAGACAAAACACCGGCGGCAACTTTTTGCTGAACAGACATAGGTAGCTTCAACAAACGAATGGTGTTGGTGATTTGCGGACGAGAACGACCTAACTTGGTGGCCAGTTGATCCTGAGTCACACCAAAGTCACTCAAAAGCTGCTGGTATGCAGATGCTTCTTCAAGTGGGTTTAGGTTTGCGCGGTGAATGTTTTCCAAAAGGGCATCGCGCAACATGTTCTCGTCGGCAGTTTCACGAATGATTGCCGGAATGCGCTTTAGTCCAGCTTGCTTTGATGCGCGCAGACGACGCTCACCCATGATGAGTTCGTATTTTCCGGGTGAAAGTTCGCGAACCACGATTGCCTGAAGCACACCAAACTCTTTAATCGAGTGAACTAGTTCGTTGAATGGCTCGGCTTCAAAAACTTTACGAGGCTGGTTGGCGTTTGGCTGGATTGCATTGACATCCAACTCACCGAAGCGCGCACCCTCAATTTGTACAAGATTTTGTGCAGAATCGGTGTTTTTGCCATTTTCGGCCTGATTTCCGAAAAATACGTCGATTGGGCGCTCGCTAGGAACCGCTGAAGTTGGGATTAAGGCGCCAATTCCTCGGCCAAGGCCGACTTTCTTCTTATCTGCCATTTTGTGCTCCCTTTTGTGCGATTTCGATTGCTGCCTCTAGGTAGGCAAGGCTACCGACTGAAGATTTATCGTGTGTGATCACTGTACGACCAAAACTTGGAGCTTCCGATACTCGAACGTTTCTTGGGATAACCGCGTTGAGGGTTTGAGCCGGGAAGTGGGTGCGCACATCGTCAACCACGGCCGAGGCCAACTTGGTGCGACTGTCATACATGGTCAAAAGAATGGTTGAAAGCACTAGCTGTGGGTTTAGGGCCTGCTGAATGCGCTCAATGTTGCGAAGCAACTGGCTTAGGCCCTCTAGCGCGTAGTACTCGCACTGAATCGGAAGCAGAACCTCGGTGGCAGCCACAAAGGCATTCACTGTCAAAAGGCCCAGGCTAGGTGGGCAGTCAATGAATATGTAGTCCAAGCCAGGGTTTTCAGCTAGGTAGGCATCAATCGCAGTTTTTAGAAGTGCGTGCCAGTTTTCGCGCTCAAAAGCGGTCACAATTTCAATTTCGGCACCAGCCAGGTCAATTGTGGCTGGCAAGCAGGTGAGGTTTGGGGTCTCAGGGCTTACCTGAACGGCGTCCTTGATGGCCGCGCCCTCAATCAAAACCTCGTAAACACCAAGGGTGCCTTCCTGGTGATCAATTCCAAGGGCAGTAGATGCGTTTCCCTGAGGGTCCAGGTCAATTACCAAAACCTTTAGTCCTTTGGCGGCAAGCGAGGCGGCAAGGTTTACGGTTGAGGTGGTCTTACCCACGCCACCTTTTTGGTTCGAAACCGAGATGATTCGGGTTCTGGCCGGCTTTGGCAGGGTAGTGGCATTGATGGTTTTAAGTCGGGAAGAAGACTGAATTAGTTCGTCGCCAAGGGGAGAGCCGGTCATGCTCATGCTGAATACCCCCTTGTAGAGACTGAATGTTTCACGTGAAACACGTTTGGTAGAAACTCAGACTAACTTAGTTCGGACGACCCTAGTCGGTTCGTCCAGAAACTGTTCGCCTGTGAAAACAATATCAAAACTTTCGATGCCTAGTTTCTTGATTAGGCGTTTAGAGTCATCGATTTCCAGCTGAGCCTTCTCGCCTTTTAGGGCAATGATTTCCCCGCCGTGCTTGGTCATGGGAACGCACATCTGCAAAAGCTGGGGTAGGGCCTTAACCGCTCGGGCGGTCACGATATCAAAGGCCTCGCCAACCTCCTCGGCACGGGCACGAAGAACGGTGACGTTTGTAAGGCCAAGCTTCTGAACCTGCTCCTTGAGCCAATCCGATCTGCGCTCCATTGGCTCGATCAGGGTGAAATGGGCTTCGGGCTGGGCAATTGCCATTGGGATTCCAGGCAATCCGGCACCAGAGCCAACATCTGCAACGGTCACGCCGGCTGGAACCAACTCGGCAACCACGGCCGAATTCAACACGTGGCGGCTCCAGATTCTTGGGTATTCGCGAGGGCCAAGCAGTCCCAGAGTTTCACCATCGGCAATCAGGGCAGCGGTATAGGCGCGTGCCTTGTCGATGTTTAGGCCAAAAATCCGAGCCGCAGATGCTGGCTCGGACTCTGGTTCAAACTCTAGATCGCTCATAGTTTCACGTGAAACATTGCTTATTTACTGGGTTGGCTTGATCACGATGTGACGATCGCGGCCTTCACCCTCAGACTCAGAAACGAGTCCGGCTGAAGAGATTACGTCGTGCACGATCTTGCGTTCGTATGAAGACATTGGCTTCATTGGCACAGCCTCGCCAGTGTCTTTTACTTTGGCAATTAGCTTGTTTACGATGCGGGTTAGCTCGTCAACGCGAGCCTGGCGTGAGCCGCCAACATCAAGAATCAGGCGGCTGAAGTTAGTGGTCTTTACCTGAACAGCCAGACGGGTTAGCTCCTGAAGAGCCTCCACGGTCTCTGGGTCTGAAATCAGGCCAAGGTTGCTGTCGCCGTTGGCAGTTACCTCAAGGTAAGCGCGGCCCTGACGAACGTCGATGTCGATATCGCCATCTAGGTCAAAGATGTCTAGTAGTTCTTCAAGGTAGTCAGCGGCAATGTCGCCTTCCTCTTCAAGAGCCTTTGCGCTGGTTTCTTCTACAGCGGTTTCTTTCAATTCTTCAGTCATTTACTTCTTGCCCTTCTTGGCGCGGGTCTTTCCGGTTGGCTGGGTACGCTGGCGAGGAGTCTCAGATTCCTCAATTGCCTGCGCCTCATCGGTGTTCTTAGGTAGTTTGCCCTTCTTGGCCAAACGTGCCTCGCGCTCGTGGTGGGCGCGTGAACCTGGGGTAGGCATGCTTCGAATCACAATAAACTGCTGGCCCATGGTCCAGAAGTTAGAAGCTAGCCAGTAGAACATCACACCGATAGGGAATGAGATACCCGAGATCGCGAAGATAACCGGGAACAGAACCAGCATGATTTTCTGGGTCTGCATGTACTGGCTGTTCATTGAGTCTGGGTTCTGGTTCTTAGCCATGATCTGCTTCTGAGTGATGAACTGAGAAGCGGTCATTACCAAGATCATTACCGCGGCAAGAATCTTTACCTCGATGTTGGCACTTGAAAGGAAGGTGTCCTTTAGCGGGGCGCCAAAGAGGTCTGACACAGCAAACATCTGAGCTAGGTCTAGGTTTAGCAAGCCAACGCCAGCCTTACCCGATGTGATTGAGTGCTGAGCATCGTTCAATACGAAAAATAGACCAGAGAAGATAGGCATCTGGATAAGCAGTGGCAAGCATGAGCTCAACGGGTTTGAGCCGGTGCGCTTGTAGAGTTCCATCTGCTCTTTGGCAAACTTCTCGCGCGATTCGCGATCGGTCTTGCCCTTGTACTTCTTCTGAAGCTTGGCAATCTCCGGCTGGGCGGCCATCATGTTGCGCTGGCTCTTGATCTGCTTTACGAAAACAGGAATCAGAGCGGCACGAACGATAACGGTCAGACCAACGATTGAAAGCACCCAGGTAATACCCTGAGCTGGATCCATACCAATGGCACTGAAAAGTGTGTGGAATGCAACCAAGATAAGTTCAATAACCCACTTGATTGGCCATAAAAGATCTGGCATTTAATTACCCTTCTTTGGAACTACAAAGCCTTTATCGGTTACCCGAAAAAAGCCAAAACCTGGCTTTACCTCGTCGACGCCACCTTGCGACCACGGGTTGCAACGCAAGATGCGGGCCACGGTCAAAACCGAGCCGGCAATTACGCCGCGTTGTTGGATTTGCCCCAAGCCATAAGCGCTGCAACTTGGGTAGTACCTGCAGACATCTCCATAAAGCGGGGAGATTAGCTTTCGGTACAGTTTCAGAAATCCGATAACTAAATTTCTTGGTGCCAGCCAGATTATGTAAAGTAAATTCACTTATCCGGCTGTCTTCTTCACCCCAGCTGCTACTGAGGATCTAAGTTCGTTTCGTAGGTTGGTCCAGTCAATTTCGGCTGCACCTGGAAGTGCTCTAACTACAACTGTGAAACCCGATGGATTTTCTTTGATGAGTTCTCTGGCGATTTCACGCATTCTGCGTTTCACGAGATTTCTTTTGACTGCACCACCTACAGTCTTTGCCACCACAAAACCAAAGCGGGTATGAGACTGGGTCTCATCCCGCTTTAGGTAGGTGACTAGGTGATCCGAGCCGATCTTCTTCGCAGACTTCATGGTCGAGCGAAAGTCATCAGCCTTGATCAGGCGGTTTTCGCGAGCTAACACGAACTACCGGCGATTGAGACTAATTTAAGCTGAAAGCTCTGAGCGGCCCTTGCGGCGACGCGCTGAAAGAATTGCGCGACCGGCACGGGTCGACATGCGCAAACGGAAACCGTGTGTCTTGGCACGACGACGGTTGTTTGGCTGGAAGGTACGCTTCGACATGATTATCTCCGTAAATTTTGGGGCTACTGCGTCAACAAGTGCAGAGCAACCTGTTAAACCTAGCCGTAACCATAGGGTGAGCGCAAGTTTTTAATTACCAACAGGTGTTAATAATTCTGTTAATAATTGCAGGATTTTTAATTTGCATTAAGGTCCAGATATCCACAACAATCAACTGTTGATAAAAATCAACTGGGGCTGTGGATAGATTTATCCACAGATTCTCCACAGGGTGGAAAACGCTGTGGAAAACATGGATAAAGTAAGTGAATACAGGCGAATCGCGCCTGTGGACAACGTTGGGGATATCATGGCTGAAGAGGATGTAGTTGCCGCTCTATGGCAACAGCTCGTCGCCAAGCTCAACAGTGACGATCGCCTAACCCCTCAGCTTCAAGGCTTCATTAGCCTGGTTGAGCCAAAAGGTATTTTGGGCGAAACCCTTTATCTTGAAGTTCCAAACGAACTTACCCGCGAAATGATTCAGCAGCGCATGCGCACCTACATTCAGGAAGCCCTTGCCGAAGATTCTGAAATCGGCGGGCCAACAAACTTTGCCGTTGTGGTGAACCCCGATATCGAAGCTGCCTTTACCCCGGCCGCCGAGGTTGAAGAAACCATCGCCACCGTAACCCCTATCGGTACTCCAATTTCTTATAGCGAGGTCAAATCTGGTGGGCCATCGGCCGCAAACACCTTTGATACCCGTTTGAACCCAAAGTACACATTTGACTCGTTCGTGACCGGTGGATCTAACCGATTCGCCCACGCAGCTGCTTTTGCGGTAGCCGAAGCTCCGGCAAAAGCCTACAACCCGCTATTTATCTACGGCAACTCGGGGCTGGGCAAGACTCACCTTTTGCACGCGATTGGTCACTACGCCCTAAACCTTTACCCACGTATCAAGGTTCGCTACGTATCTTCTGAAGAGTTCACAAACGACTTCATTAACGCCATTCAAAACAACCGAACCGTTGATTTCCAGGCAACTTACCGCGATATTGACGTTCTTTTGATTGACGATATTCAGTTCCTACAGGGTAAAGACCAGACCCAAGAGGCGTTTTTCCACACTTTCAACACCCTGCACGATCACAATAAGCAGGTTGTAATTACCTCCGATTTGCCTCCGAAGCAATTGACCGGTTTTGAGGACCGCATGCTGAGCCGCTTTGAGTGGGGTCTTTTGACCGATATTCAGGCTCCGGAGCTTGAGACTCGTATTGCGATTTTGCGCAAAAAGGCCGAAAACGACAAGCTTCGTGTGCCTGACGAAGTACTTGAGTACATGGCGGCGCGTGTTTCTTCAAATATTCGTGAGCTTGAAGGTACTTTGCTTCGTGTGAACGCTTTTGCGGCACTAAACCGCCAGGTTGTTGACATGCAGCTTGTTCAAACCGTTCTAAAAGATGTAGTTCCACTGGGTGAGGACTCTGTTGTTGCCCCAATTGAGATCATCAACGCGGTAGCTGCGTATTACAAGATCACCCCAGATGACCTTTATGGCCAGAGCCGAATTGCAGCAATTGCCCTGGCTCGTCAGATTGCCATGTACATTTGCCGCGAGCAGACCAATCTCTCTCTACCTAAGATTGGCCAGCTATTTGGTGGTCGCGACCACACCACTGTGATGTATGCCCAAAAGAAGATCACCGAATACATGAATGAGCGTCGCTACGTTTATAACCAGGTGACTGAAATCATTGGCCGCATCAAGGCCCAGGGTAAAAACTAACCAAATTATTAATAAATATTCACACTGGGTACAACCCTGTGGATAACTGTGGATAAACAGCTAAATTCCGTGTAATTAATGACTTTTGCCTGTGATGTTGTAATTCTCAATTCACAGGCGCCTTAGTTATCCACAGATTCATCCACAACTGTGTAAACAACTTTCACCGTTGTAGTTCCGTGAGAAACATTGATGAGTAGCTGGTTATCCACATTTTCCACAGTGGTTAATAATGTTGTTTTAAATATTTAAATATTTAGCTAACTCATAACGCTTTTAGTTGAATTACAAGAAATTTTGAGCAAAACAATTTATGCCACAATGAACCTCTAACAGAATTTGGGGAGATCCTTGAAGTTTCAAGTCAACAAAGACGTGCTCAGTGAAGCCGTATCTTTTGCTGTTCGCCTTTTGCCTCAGCGCACCACCTTGCCAATCCTTGGTGGAATCCTGATTGAAGCCGATGCAAACGCGCTGCGCCTTTCAGTATTTGACTATGAGGTTTCAGCGCAAGCCGAGATCGTTGCCAAGGTAGAGACTTCCGGCCGCGTTTTGGTATCGGGTCGCCTACTTTCAGAAATCGCAAGCAAGCTTCCAAACGCCCCGGTTGAATTTGCCACCGATGGCACCAAGGTAACCGTTAGCTGTGGTTCAACCAAGTTCTCACTCTTGACCATGCCGGTTGAGGAATACCCAACCCTTCCAGAAATTCCGGCTGTCTCAGGTACCATCACCGGCGAAGCATTCGCTAACGCAGTGGGCCAGATTGCCGTGGCTGCTTCAAAGGACGACGTCACCCCAGTTCTAACCGGTGTGCAAATTGAAGCAAGCGAAAAATCATTGTCATTCGTTGCAACCGACCGTTACCGCGTTGCTCTTCGTGAAGCAGCTTGGAACGGAACCAAGGCTGCGGAAGGCGCAATTGCTTTGGTACCTGCACGCACACTTCAGGAAGTGGCAAAAACTTTCGGCAACCAGGGCGACATCCAAATTTCTATCGCCAAGACCGATGACCGCGAAATGATTGCTTTCAAAGCAAACAATCGCTCAGTTACTTCACTCTTGCTAAAGGGTAATTTTCCGCCGGTTAAATCTTTGTTCCCTGCAGACATCGACAACTACGCAGTGGTTACCACTCAGGATCTAATTGATTCAACACGTCGTGTGTCACTAGTTCTTGAGCGTGAAGCGCCACTTCGTTTTAACTTCGAAGAGAGCAAGGTTTCACTAGAGGCAACTGGCAACGAAACCGCTCAGGCTTCTGAAAGCATCAGCGCAGAACTTGAAGGCAAAGAAATTGTTGTTTCGCTAAAGCCACAGTTCTTGATTGATGGTCTTGCTGGCGTGCACAGTGAATTCGTAAAGATTGCGTTCACTAACAATGACAACCCAAACAAGCCTGGCCCGGTTCTGATTTCTTCACACGGATCAAAAGAGAAGACTGAAGCAGACAGCTACCGCTACTTGCTACAGCCAAATCTTCTAGTTAGATAATTACAAGATGTTTATAAAACATCTTGAGCTGAATAATTTCCGGAATTATTTAAGAGCAGATGTTTCTCTAGCACCTGGCGTAAATCTTTTGGTTGGCCCTAATGGCCAAGGCAAAACAAATCTTGTTGAAGCAGTTAGATATTTATCTACCTTGCAGTCGCACCGCGTAGCCGGCTACATACCAATGATCAAGCAGGATGAGGCCCAGGCGGTAGTTCGCGCACTAGCTTCACACGATGATCGCGATGTGTTGCTTGAGTTGGAATTAAATCGCGAGAATCCAAACAAGGCACGCATTAATAAATCGCCAACTCAAAAAGTGCGCGACATTTTGGGCTACGTAAATTCGGTTACCTTTGCCCCAGAAGACCTAGACATCATTAAGCGTGACCCATCTAATCGCCGTGCATTTATTGACGAACTTGTAGTTCAGGTGTGGCCAAGATTTGCTGGAGTTTATGCCGACTACGAACGAGTGCTTAAGCAACGAAACACACTTTTAAAATCGGCGCGCCAAACTGGCGCGAAAGGCTCCTCACTTTCCACCCTGGACGCTTGGGATCAATCACTTATCTCCTACGGCTCAGAAATTATTGCCGCGCGTGTGGATTTAATTGAACGCCTAAGACCACACCTGTTTGCGGCGTACCAATCAATTGCGATTGCAAATAACGAACCAAAGATTTTGATCAAGTCATCTCTACTCAGCGCCAACGTGGCACATTACCTTGATGAGATTGAAGACGGTAATGACACCGTTGAAGCAGAATTTTTAAAGACCGGCGACAGAACTGAAATTGAAGAACTGTTCCGCTTGAAATTACAAAGTGTTAGACCAAAAGAATTGGAACGCGGAATCACTCTGGTTGGCCCGCACCGTGACGACCTGGTTCTGCTGCTTGGGACTTTGCCGGCCAAGGGCTACGCATCGCATGGCGAATCATGGTCATACGCTTTGGCTCTTCGTTTGGCATCTAACGAGTTGCTACGCAACGAAACTAGAAGCGGCGACCCGATTTTGATTTTGGACGATGTGTTTGCCGAGCTTGATGCCGGCAGACGCGAGCGTTTGGCGCAAATGGTTAAACACAACGAACAGGTTTTGATTACCGCTGCCGTTGCCGAAGACATTCCTAGCCAACTAGTTGCAACGGTGTTTCACGTGAAGGCGGGTGAGGTTACCAATGCCTGAAAAACGTGACTTTGCTCAAGAGTTCTACTGGCGTATGCGCGAGGCAGTGACCGGCCGCCTTTCCCGTGATGCCAAGCGCATTGCCGAGAAAGAGAAGCAGGCAACCTCTTTGCCGTTCGAAAAGGGCCGTGACTTTGTAAAGGGCGGCGACGTGATTGACGGCCTAATGAAGGCCTTCCGCTGGGAGGGCCAGCTAGCCGAGGCCGACCTATTCAATAAGTGGGCTGAAATCGTTGGCGATACCAACGCCGCCAGCAGCCAGCCAGAGACCCTGACCAACGGAACCCTCACTATTCGCTGCAAATCCACCGCCTGGGCCACCCAATTGCGCCTCATGCAGGCCCAGATTCTGGAAAAGATCAATCAGGCCTACCCAGAGGTGGAAATTAAGGCCCTAAAGATGCTTGGCCCAGACGCCCCAAGCTGGAAAAAAGGCCCTCGATCGGTGCCCGGCAGAGGCCCTCGCGACACCTACGGATAGGCAGTTATCCACAACCCTGTTAAGGCCTATATCCCAGTATTTATCTGGGTTTTAGGGTAGGCTAAGGGTAGTTAATCACCCCGAAAATCAGTCACTCGCACGAGTGCATTTCCATAGGGCCTAACTACCGAGAAATAGGAGCACCAAGTCAATATGTCGACACCAGATAAAGGCTCAAAGAACGCAGCCGAACAAAGCTATGACGCTGGAAATATCCAGGTTCTAGAAGGTCTTGAGGCGGTTCGCAAGCGCCCGGGTATGTACATTGGTTCAACCGGTCCCCGTGGTTTGCACCACTTGGTTTACGAAATTGTCGATAACTCGGTAGACGAGGCCCTTGCCGGCCACTGTGACACCATCAACGTCACCATTACTAAAGACGGCTGGATCCGCGTACAAGACAATGGTCGCGGTATTCCGGTAGACGTTCACCCAACCGAAGGCGTTTCAACCGTTCAGGTTGTTCTAACCGTTCTACACGCGGGTGGAAAATTCGGCGGCGGCGGTTACGCGGTATCGGGTGGTCTACACGGTGTGGGTGCCTCGGTAGTTAATGCTCTTTCAACCAAGCTGCGCGTTGCCGTTGCACGTGAGGGTCACTACTGGACCCAGTCATACAGCATTGGTGTTCCAGATGCTCCCCTAGTAAAGGGTAAAGAAACTGATCTTCACGGAACCATGATTGAGTTTTTGGCCAGTCCAGAAATTTTTGAAACCGTTGAATATGATTACGAGACTTTGCGCCAGCGTTTTCAGCAGATGTGTTTCTTGAACAAGGGACTAACAATCTCTCTTGCCGACGAACGCAATGGTCGCGAAGACACCTACTGCTACGAAAACGGTTTGAAAGATTACGTTGCGTATCTAAACAACTCAAAGAAATCAGAAATCGTAAACGAAGAAATTATTTCGTTCGAGGCTGAGACCAAAGAGAAGAACATGTCGGTCGAAATTGCAATGCAATGGACCAACGCGTACAACGAGTCTGTGCACACCTACGCAAACACAATTAACACTCACGAGGGTGGTACACACGAAGAGGGTTTCCGCGCCGCGCTAACTTCACTTCTTAATAAGTACGCTCGCGAAAAATCTTTGCTTAAAGAAAAAGACGAGAACCTATCGGGTGATGACTGCCGCGAAGGTTTGACTTGTGTAATTTCAGTGAAGCTTGGTGAGCCACAGTTTGAGGGTCAGACCAAAACCAAACTTGGAAACACCGAAGCAAAAGCATTCGTACAAAAAGTTGTGAACGAAGAATTCGGTGACTGGTTGGGTCGCAACCCAAACGTTGCCAAGGATATTATTCGCAAGGCAATTCAGGCAGCGTCTGCACGTCAAGCTGCACGTAAGGCACGCGAAGCAACACGTCGTAAGGGTCTTCTTGAATCAGGCGGCATGCCTGGAAAGTTGCGCGACTGTTCAAGCCGCAGCCCGGAGCTTTCAGAAATTTTCCTAGTTGAGGGTGACTCTGCGGGTGGTTCTGCAGTTCGTGGTCGCAACCCAGAGACGCAGGCAATCTTGCCACTGCGTGGAAAAGTTTTGAACGTTGAAAAGGCTCGACTAGATCGCGCACTTGGCAACGCAGAAATTCAGGCAATGATCACAGCATTCGGTACCGGTATTGGTGACGAATTTGATGTGAGCAAGGTGCGCTACCACAAGTGCGTTTTGATGGCCGACGCCGACGTTGACGGTCTGCACATTCGCACGCTGTTACTAACTTTCTTATTCCGCTACATGCGACCACTTATTGAGCACGGTTACGTTTACCTTGCACAGCCACCGCTGTTCAAGATCAAGTGGTCAAACGGTCCGCACCAGTACGTGTACTCCGATGAAGAACGCGACAAGGCTCTTGCCGATGGCGCCGCATCTGGTCGCAAGATTCCAAAAGAAAATTCAATTCAGCGCTACAAGGGTCTAGGCGAGATGGACTACGACGAGCTTTGGGAAACCACAATGGACCCAAACACTCGTACCTTGCTACAAGTAACTCTTGAAGACGCTGCACTTGCAGATGAAGTTTTCTCAACCCTGATGGGTGAAGACGTTGAAGCACGTCGTTCATTCATCCAAAAAAATGCGAAGGATGTGCGTTTCCTTGACATCTAGTAACGAAACCCCGAACTTGATCGACAAGATTGAGCAGGTCGACCTTCAGGTCGAAATGCAGCGCAGCTACCTTGACTACGCAATGAGCGTTATCGTGGGCCGCGCACTTCCAGACGTTCGCGATGGCCTAAAGCCCGTTCACCGCCGCGTAATCTACGCAATGTTTGATGGTGGCTACCGCCCAGACAAGCAGTTCTCAAAGTGTTCGCGCGTGGTTGGCGATGTTATGGGCCAGTTCCACCCGCACGGTGACAGCGCCATTTACGACACAATGGTTCGCCTTACCCAGGACTGGAACTTGCGCTACCCGCTAATTAGCGGCCAGGGAAACTTTGGTTCGCCAGGTAACGACCCTGCTGCGGCACCCCGATACACCGAATGCCGCATGGCACCTTTGGCCATGGAAATGGTTCGCGATATCGACGAAGAGACCGTTGACTTCCAAGACAACTACGACGGCCGCACCCAAGAACCAACCGTGCTGCCTTCACGAATTCCAAACCTTCTAATCAACGGGTCTATTGGAATTGCCGTTGGTATGGCTACCAACATTCCACCGCACAACCTTCGTGAGGTTGCCGCCGGTGCCGACTGGTACCTAAAGAACCCAGAAGCAACCGATGAAGAATTGTTGGCCGCTTTGATGGAACGCATCAAGGGCCCAGACTTTCCAACCGGTGCACACATTCTTGGCCGCAAGGGAATCGAAGAGGCGTACCGCACCGGTCGTGGTTCAATCACAATGCGCGCGATCGTTAACGTTGAAGAACTTAACAACCGCACATGCCTAGTTGTAACTGAACTTCCATACCAGGTGAACCCAGATAACCTTGCCGAGAAAATTGCCGGCTTGGTTAAAGAAGGCAAGCTTCAGGGCATCGCAGATATTCGCGATGAGACTTCTGGTCGTACCGGTCAGCGTTTGATCATTGTGCTTAAGAAGGATGCAGTTGCACGAGTTGTGCTGAACAACCTTTATAAGCTCACTCCACTTCAAGAAAACTTCAGCGCCAACATGTTGGCTCTGGTTGATGGTGTTCCTCGCACGCTTGCACTTAACGGATTCGTTAGGTACTGGGTTGAGCACCAGGTAGAAGTTATTGTTCGTCGCACTCAGTTCCGTTTGCGTAAGGCAGAAGAACGTGCGCACATTTTGCGCGGTTACCTAAAAGCACTTGACGCACTTGATGCAGTTATTGCATTGATTCGCAAGAGCCCAACCGTTGACGATGCACGCGATGGCCTAATTGATTTGCTAAAGATTGATGAGCTTCAGGCTCGCGCAATCTTGAACATGCAGTTACGTCAGCTTGCTGCACTTGAGCGCCAGAAGATCATTGATGAAGCGGCAGAACTTGAAGCGCAGATCATTGACTACAAGGCAATCATTGCCGACCCAGTTCGTCAGCGCGCAATCATTTCTGAAGAGCTTGCTGAAGTTGCCGAGAAGCATGGCGACGACCGTCGTTCACAAATCGTTGCTGGTGGCGATGGCGATGTTCAAACAGAAGATTTGATTCCAGAAGAAGAGATGGTTATCTCACTTACTCGCGGTGGTTACATCAAGCGCACTAAGAGTGACAACTATCGTTCACAGCACCGCGGTGGTAAGGGTGTGAAGGGTGCAAACCTTCGTGCCGACGACGTGGTGGAACACTTCTTTGTAACTACCACTCACCACTACTTGTTGTTCTTCACCGATAAGGGCCGCGTTTACCGCACCAAGGCTTACGAAGTTCAAGAAGCCGGTCGCGATGCAAAGGGTCAGCACGTTGCTAACTTGCTAGCGATGCAACCGGATGAAAAGGTTGCAGCAGTTCTAGACATCAGCGACTACCAGGCTGCACCGTACCTAGTGCTTGCAACTAAGAGTGGTTTGGTTAAGAAGACTGCACTTGAGGCATACGACACCGCGCGTACCGGCGGAATCATCGCGATCAAGCTTCGCGAAGGTGACGAGGTAATCTCTGCAGTGCTTGCTTCTGAATCCGATGACCTACTTCTTGTTTCACACAAGGGAATGTCAATCAGATTCTCAAACTCAGACGAATCACTTCGCCCAATGGGCCGTGACACTTCTGGAAATATCGGTATGAATTTCCGCAAGGACGATTACCTACTTTCTGCCAGCGTGATTAACGACGTCGAAGACTCATTCGTGTTCGTGGTTACCGAGGGTGGTTATGCAAAGCGCACCGAGGTTTCTCAGTACCGTCCACAGAACCGCGGTGGTTTGGGTATCAAGGTTGCGAAGCTTGAAGAGAAGCGCGGCGACGTTGTTGGTGCACTTATCGTGGCCGAAGACGACGAAGTTCTTGTAGTTCTGGCCAGCGGCAAGGTTGTTAGATCTGGCGTAAGTGGCGTTCCTGCGAAGGGTCGCGACACCATGGGTGTTGTTTTTGCTCGTTTTGACGAAGATGACAGCGTATTGGGACTAGCCAAGAACACCGAGCGAAACCTAGAATCAAACGATGAGATTGTGGCTGAAGCGGCCCCAACTGAAGGAGCAGCAGAATGAGCTTTCTAGCTAAAGCAAAGCGCAACATTCCGCCAGTCAAGCAAGTAAAGCTAAAGCTGGTTCATATTGACTTCTGGTCAGCAGTAAAGGCTGGCCTGCTTGTTACCCTGGCAACCGGCATTGCAACAATCGTTGGTTTCTTCTTGGTTTGGTTGCTGGTTAGCCAGACCGGTTTGTTCGGAAGCCTTTCAACGCTTGTGAACAGCGTGGTTGGTGGCGGAACAAGTGGCGACGGCGTAGATGTGGCTCAGACCCTGAGCTTGCCTCGCGTGATGTCATTTGCCTTCACCGTGGCACTGTTCAACATTGTTCTTGGTACCGCACTGGTTGGCATCTCAGCATTGATCTTCAACGTGATTGGCCGCCTGACCGGTGGAATCTCTATCGGGTTCACCAATAACTAAACCCATTTGATTCACTGAACTTTTTCGTGTAAAGTCGGAAAGGTTCTACGGGCCTATAGCTCAGGTGGTTAGAGCGCTTCACTGATAATGAAGAGGTCGGAGGTTCAAGTCCTCCTAGGCCCACCAGGAAGCCTTTCTCACTTGAGATTTGGGTTCCAAACGTAGAAACAAGATGTACCAATGCACCACCAGCAACAAGACCCGGGGATTTAGCTCAGTTGGTAGAGCACCTGCTTTGCAAGCAGGGGGTCAGGGGTTCGACCCCCCTAATCTCCACCAGAATCAAGAAACCGCCGAAAGGCGGTTTTTTGTTTAACGACCTCTCTTTTAGACTCAAGCCCATGTTTGCTTTTCTGCCGGGTGTTCTCACCTCAATGTCTCTGATCATGGCGATTGGCGCACAGAACGCTTTTGTAATTCGTCAGGCGCTAACCCGCAAGCACGTTCTTGTGATGGTTCTAATCTGCGCCGCATCAGACACCCTTTTGATTTTTGCCGGCATAGCTGGCTTGGGTGCAGTTATTCAGGGACTGCCTTGGTTGTTTGAAATCCTGCGTTGGTTTGGAGTGGTTTACCTAACTTGGTTTGGTATCAACTCACTTCGTTCAGCTTTCAAAGGTGACTCGCTGCAGGCAGCAACCGCAGAAACTAAATCGCTAAAACAGGTTGTGATTTCACTTCTTGGTTTCACGTTCTTGAACCCGCACGTTTACCTTGACACCGTTATCTTGCTTGGTTCAATCGGAAATACTTTTGCCGATGCAAAATGGTTTTTCGCAGCAGGCGCCGCGCTTGGCAGCATGATCTGGTTCTTATCAATTGGGTTTGGCGCAAAGGCCGCATCAAGATTTATGTCTAAGCCAATTTTCTGGAAAGTTCTAGACATAGTGATTGCAGTAATCATGTTTGCAATTGCGCTAATGCTTGCGCTATTTGAATTCTAAAAACCGATAGGTAAAAACATGGACGAACAACAATTGATGATCACGTTTAGTGTTCTGAGTTTTTCTGTGCTTGGTTTGGGTTCAATCGTGTTGAGCCTGGTTACCTTGGTTGGCAAGGGCAACAGAAGTTTTGCAATCATCACATCGGCCGCAACAATTTTTCTTGGAGCGTTCATGTGGGTTGTGCTTACCCCGCAGGGTCTTGTGCCAACAGCCCTAGGTGTTGTTGCCTTTGTGCTTTCTATCTGGCCAAACAAGCGTCGTTAATTATTTGCCGCGCAAGTGCGTAGTCCAGTCGGCGCCTGCGGTTACCGCTCTTGTCGTTTCCTTTAAACGGAGCCAAAACTAAATCACAAGATTTCTCTCTTAGCTCTGCAAGCAACTTATTTGCATGAGCCACAACATTTTGTAATTCATCTTGGGTAAGTTCCGGAATATCTAAATAGGTCATGAGCCTTGACGACTCTTTTACCTTGGAACGTTTGTACTCAAAGTCACCAACAATGAATTCAATTCGGCGACGTACATCTTGCGCATCAACCGCTCGCAAACCAATGCGACCATTTGGATCATTAAAGACAATTTGAATTCCAGCGCGTGATCTGCCACGGCGCAGTTCAAGAATATCGCTCAGTGCGCCGATTGGTTTATCGCCAACAAAAACTCGCGCATCGGTTCTTTCACTAGCGGGACCAAAACAGGCAACCACGGCCGGTGCCTCGGTGTCGCTAAATAAATCACCTTCAATTACCGAGACCACTTGCAAACGTGACTTATCAAAACTTGAAAGCAAAAACGTCTCTGGAATTACTGCCACGACAAAGTCGGCCACGGCCAGGCAACGATCCAGAGCGATCTTATAAAGGTTGTCGTAATCGCTGCCATCAAAGTAGGTGTCAACCAGCGCAGCTACTCCCTTGCGTCTGGCTGAGTGATTGGCCAGGTAAGGCGGGTTGGTCACAATCACCGCACGACCCGGGTTGGGAATGTTCACCAGCGAATCGTTGCGAGCCCACTTGGCCCCGGCAATGTCTAGGCCAAAGATGGCGGCGCCAAACTCCCTACGCACAAGCTCCAACAAGTGGCCGTCGCCGGCAAAGGGGTCCAACACCGATGAACTACTCAGCAGCGCGTGATTCATAAAGCCCCTGATTGGGGCGTTTAGCCAGGCTTCATCGGTTGTGTAGAAGGAGCCGCGGGAGACCTTATCGGTGTCTATTTCAATAAATCGTTCGCGGTCAGCCGAGACGAGCATCTGGCCGACAATTCGGCCGGGCATTTGGCCCTGTGCTGGCAATTCACTCATGCGACAATAGTAACCATGACTCAGCACACTTCAGTAGCGACCCTGCACACAAACCACGGCGCAATCAAAATCAACCTTTTCGGCAACCACGCCCCTAAGACTGTAGAAAACTTCGAAGGTCTAGCAACTGGTTCAATCGAGTGGAAAGACCCTCGTACCGGCGCAACTCAGACCGGCAAGCCGCTGTACAACGGCGTGATCTTCCACCGCATCATTCAGCAGTTCATGATTCAGGGTGGCGACCCAACCGGCACCGGAATGGGCGGCCCTGGCTACCAGTTCGGCGACGAGATTCACCCAGAACTTAACTTCAACGACCCTTACAAGCTTGCAATGGCCAACGCTGGTCCTGGCACCAACGGTTCACAGTTCTTCATCACAACCGCTGCAACCGGTTGGTTGTTCGGCAAGCACACCATCTTTGGTGAAGTTGCTGACGAGGTTTCAAAGAAGGTTGTTGACAAGATTGAAGGCGTTGACACCGATGGTCGCGACAAGCCATTCGACGACGTTGTAATCGAATCAATCACCATCGAGAAGGTTTAGTCCTTCTTGCGCAATATCTTTAAGCAGAGCCCGGCCCGAGTAACCCTCGGGCTGGTTTCGCTTAACTTGCTTATTTGGGTGCTACAAATAATTCCAGGTTCAAACCTCACCAGTCAGCTTGCATTCGTTCCGCTTTCGGTGTTTACCGAACCATGGCGCATGATCACCGCTGGCTTTGCACACGACCCATCAAACCCGTTACACGTTTTGCTAAACATGTACTCGCTCTATGTTTTAGGTTCACTGCTTGAGCCAATGCTTGGCCGTTTGCGTTTTCTTGCGGTTTGGCTAATTTCAATTTTTGGCGGTTCAGTCGCCGTGATGTACCTCAACTCAGTTGATGCCTGGGTGCTGGGTGCGTCGTCGGGTGTATTTGGATTGATGGCCGCGTACTTTGTTGTGCTTCGTGCGATTGGTCAAAACTCGCAGAGCATGATGGGCCTGATTGCAATCAACCTTGTTTTTGGTTTCTTGATGCCTGGCGTAAGTTGGCAGGCGCACCTTGGCGGTCTACTTGCCGGTGGTGCAATGACTGCTGTCTATGCGCAAACAAGAAACAAAAAAAGCGCCCAACTTGTGGGCGCAATTCTTGTGTTTCTAGTCTTTGTGGGTCTTACTGCGTATCGCATGCAGACCATGTTGCTGGGCTAAATTACTTCCAGCGGGTTGACATCATGAAGCCAACCATTGCAATGCCGAAGCCAATCAGGATGTTCCAGTTTTCTAGGTTCCAAGGAGTACCTGCTCCTAGTGGGAACTGTGCACTGGTCACGTAGTACGTGATGATCCAAGCAAGACCAAGCAACATGAAACCAAACATCACTGGCTTGAACCAAGCTGGGTTTGGTGAATCTTCGCTGGTAGTTGGAACCGCTTTAGGGGCCTTTGGCTTCTTCTCGCTCATGCTGAATAGTCTAACAAAGTAGGATTTAGGCAAATGGTAAAAATCCTGGTTCTAGACAACTACGACAGCTTTGTCTACACACTCAACGGCTATCTGCAGCAGCTTGGCGCGCAGACCGAGGTGTTGCGCAATGACTGTGTTGCCGAAGCCGATTTGCCAGAACTCTTAAGCAAGTACGACGCGGTGCTGATTAGCCCGGGCCCTGGCACCCCCGCCGAAGCCGGCCTGAGCATTCCAACCGTAAAGCTTGCCCTAAAGAGCGGCCAGCCAGTATTTGGCGTTTGCCTTGGCCACCAGTCAATTGCCGAGGCTATGGGCGCCACCGTCACCAGCGCACCAGAACTGATGCACGGCAAAACCTCAATCGTGACTCACGATGACTCGCTAATCTTCAAGGGCATCAAACAAAACTTCAATGCAACCCGATACCACTCGCTTGCAGTTGTAGACGGCACTGTGCCGGATGACCTGATTGTGACCGCGCGCACCGGCAAGAGCGAGACCTCGCAGGGCGGTGTGATCATGGGTCTGCAGCACAAGAGTTTGCCAATTTACGGAGTGCAGTTCCACCCAGAGAGCGTGCTTACCGAATCTGGTTACCAGATGCTGGGCAACTGGTTGGAATCAATCGGTGTTGTAGGCGCTGCTGCCAAAGGCGCGCAGCTAAGCCCATTAGTTAACTTGGCTTAATTTAGCCAGCACATCCAACATACAAAATAATCGCGCTGCCTTGCTTGGCAAGTCCTGGAGCGATTGACTGATCAACCACAATTGTTCCCGCAGCACCGGTACAGGTGTCGCGCGTTGTGATTGAAACCGGAAGCGCAACATCAGGAGCACTCAAAGCATTGCGTGCATCGCTGATTGAAAGATTGCGAACATCAGGAACCATAACCTTGCCGTTTGAAATAACAAGGTTAATTGCTGTGCCTTCCGCGACCTGCATGTTCAAACCAGGAATGGTTTCAATAACCTTGCCGGCCTCAACTGAACCAGAGTTACCTTGAGTGATTGTGCCGAGCGTCAACTTAAATGTTGCCAACACTCCTGCAGCCTCAGACTCGGTGAGTCCAACCAAACTTGGAACCTTAACTTGGTTAGCACCCGATGAAACATAAACGGTAATTACTTGACGATCACCAACAGCGGTTCCCGCAATTGGATCGGTTCGAATAATTGTGTCGGCAGGAATTGTGTCATTTGGTTCTGAAACTTTTGAAACCAACAAACCCTGTGCTGTAAGAACGTTGTAACCATCGTCGTAAGTTGAACCAACAACGTTGGCAACTGCAATACCGCCACCAGGTACAACATTTAGGTTGAAGTTACCAAACGCAAACAACCAAACAATCAAACCAACTAGAACTACAGAAACTGCAGAGCCAACGGTCCACATCAAACCCTTAGAAGGCTTATTAATGTTGGCCAGTAACGGTGCAGGAGTTGAACCGGTCTGGGTTGGCAGCTCAACGCCCAAAGTAGAAAACGGGTTTGTTGCTGGCGTGCGTAGATCGTCCCACGCAGGAGTTGATGCAACATTCTTAATTGGTTCTGCAACTGATGGAATAACTGTGGTGCGGTTGCCGCCCAAGTCTCCAAGCAGTGCTTCAAAATCGTCCTCGGCAACTTCTACCGGTGAGGCAACTTCTTCCTCGGTATCAAGTGACCACGCAGTAGTTGCGTTTGGTGAAACAACCGGTGTTGCAATTGTTTCTGGCGAACCGTTTACCGCAGCAATTAGGTGCTCACGGAATTCCTCGGCACTCTGAAAACGCTCTTCGCGATCTTTAGCCAGTGCGCGCAACACAACTGCGTCTAGTTCTGCAGAAATTGTTTCGTCAAACTGTGACGGTGGAACAACTGGTTCTGAAACGTGTTGGTACGCAACCGATACCGCGCTCTCGCCCTTAAATGGCGGACGACCGCAAAGCATTTCATAAAGCAGTACACCGGTTGAGTAAAGATCGGTGCGAGCATCAACGCTTTCGCCCTTTGCCTGCTCTGGTGAGAAGTACTGTGCAGTGCCAACAATGCCCGAGGTGTGCGCCATGGTTGCCGAAGAATCTGAAACCGCGCGAGCAATTCCAAAGTCCATGACCTTAACCTGGTTGGCTTCGTTGATCATGATGTTCGCAGACTTAATGTCGCGGTGCACGACGCCTGCACGGTGTGAAAATTCCAAGGCGGTTAGAACACCGATGGTGTAATCCAAAGCTTCTTGACGAGTCAAACGACGTTCGTGCAGCAGGTCGCGCAGCAGCTGACCTTTTACGTACTCCATAACAATGAACGGAAACTTGTGCTGGTTGCCGTGCACATCTGTGGTTACTTCTTCGCCGGCATCGTAAACACGAACGATGGTTGGGTGACCCATGCGTGCCGAGGCCTGAGCCTCTTGACGGAATCGGGCTTCAAAGGCTGGGTCGTTTGCAAGATCTGACTTGAGCAACTTAACCGCAACTGTGCGGCCTAGGCGAGTGTCAACACCTTCGTAAACGTCGGCCATGCCGCCGCGTCCGATTAGGTTGCCTAGTTCGTAGCGACCGGCGATTACCCGCTGGTTTTCAGTCAATTACTTGCTCCTCTTTTAGCGCAAAAAGCGCTCGAACCCCCAGTCTAATCGGGGGTTTCTGGACGTTCTCTGGGAATCTACTGCGTGGCCGAAGGAGAAGGAGAAGCGCTAGGAGTTGGCTCCTCGGTCACTCCGGTATCGGCAACGTAATAGGTGATCACAATCTCACTACCCGCGGCCAAAGTGCCAAGCGGCGAGGCGTCGTAAACGGTCATTACGCGCTCATCACCAGCGGCGACTACCTCACCTGGCACAGCCGTTACCAGCAGACCTTTGGCACTTAGCTCGGCCGAGACCTCGGCGACATTTAGGCCTTCAACATCGGCCAGTAGCACTACGACCGGGGCACCAGAGGCACCCGGGCTGGCTGTGCCTCCGGTGCTAGATGGGTAAGGCTGCTGCGACCAGGTTGGCAGGGTTGGCTGCATTGAAGTCACGATGATGGCAACGACAACAGAAATTGCGGTGGCACCAAGCGCGCCAATCAGCACAAACCAGGGCCAAACCACAGGCGGCTTTTGAGTTGGGTTGGTATCTGGTGCAAGTTCAATCACCGCAGTTCGATCGGTAACCTGAGGCGCCTGTTGAATCAAAGTTGTTGCCGCAGATTGACGCGGTGCAGTACTCATTAGAGACTCGGCGCGCTTGGCCAGGGCCAACGCGCTTTCTGGGCGCTGGTTTGGCTTCTTGGCCAAACATGACATCACTAGGTTTGCAATTCTTGGATCAACGGTTTCTGGCAGTGCAGGCGGAGTCTTGTTGATTTGCGCCATTGCGATTTCCATTTGCGATTCACCGGTGAATGGACGCTTACCGGCAAGAGCTTCGTAAGCAACAATTCCAAGTGAATAAATATCGGTTGATGGTGTTGCAGGCTTACCGGTTGCTTGTTCCGGTGCAAGGTACTGCACGGTTCCCATTACCTGACCGGTTGCAGTTAAACCAACTTGGTCAGCAACGCGGGCGATACCAAAGTCAGTAATTTTTACGTGACCGTCTGGAGTGATTAAAAGGTTTCCAGGTTTCACATCGCGGTGAACTAGACCGGCTTGGTGCGCCTCATAAAGTGCGCGAGATGTTTGCGCAATGATATCCAGCACGCGCTCACCAGAAAGAGATTTTTCAACTTCAAGAATTCGTGCAAGTGAATCGCCCGGAACGAGTTCCATAACTAGATAAGCAGAGCCACCGTCTTCACCGTAGTCATAAACATTTGCGATGCCTTCGTGGTTAACCATTGCAGCGTGACGTGCCTCGGTGCGGAAGCGCTCAAGGAACCCAGGATCACCCATGTATTCCTGCTTCAGAATTTTGATTGCAACGTCGCGAAGAATCACGTCGTCTTGCGCGTGCCAAACTTCACCCATACCGCCAATTGCGATTCTAGAAATTAGTTTGTATCGGCCACCGTAGAGTTGCCCTGCTTCTGGCTTCACTTGCGCAACACCGCCTCCATAACTTTTCTAGCAACCGGCGCAGCGAGTGAGTTACCAACGCCACCCTGACCTTGCCCGCCACCATCTGCAATCACAACAGCTACTGCAACCTGTGGGTTGTCTGCTGGTGCAAAACCTGTGAACCAAAGTGTGTACGGTTGGCCCTTACCGTTTTGCGCGGTTCCGGTTTTACCGGCAACCAACACGTCTTGAATTCTTGCGTTGCCAGATACACCGCGCGACACCGCACCAATCATCATTTCTTTAACTGATTGCGCAGTTGCCTGTGACATTGGCTGAGAGAAAATTTCTGGTTGCGGTTGTGCCAACACCGATAGGTTCGAGGACAAAACATTCTCAACCAAGTTTGGTTTCATGAGCACACCCTGGTTTGCGATAGCCGCCGAAACCATTGCCATCTGTAGCGGGTTGGTGCGGTCGTCGTACTGACCAAAGGCTGAAAGGCCAGTCTGGGCGTCGTCCATGTTTGACGGGTAAATACTGGCAGTTGAGGTCATTGGGTACTTAACCTTTTTGCCAAAACCAAAAAGTTCGGCCTGAGCGCGAATGCGGTCTTGACCAAGAGCAATACCTAGCTGAGCCATTGGCACGTTGCACGATAGACGAACTGCATCTGCGATTGAAACCGTGCCCTTGCCACCACACTTACCTTCACCCGAGTTTTGCACGTAAACATTTGTGCCAGGCAATTGGAACTTGGTTGGGTTGGGGAAGGTTGAATCTTTGGTGTACTGACCAGATTCAACTGCAGCAGTCGCCATGATGACCTTGAATACAGAACCCGGTGCGTAAAGTTCGTTTGCTGCGCGGTTTAGTAGCGGTCCATCTTTGTCTTCAAGCAACGCTTTGTAGTTTGCGTTTGATTCTTCGCCCAAGTGCACGGCAAGAAGATTTGCATCAAAGCCCGGCTTAGAAACCATTGCAAGAATGTTTCCGGTCTTAGGGTCAATTGCAACTACCGCACCCTTTTTGCTTCCGAGTGCATCCCAGGCTGCTTTCTGCACAACCGGGTCAATTGTTAATTCAACCGATGCACCTTGAACTGGATTACCAGAAAGTAGTGCACTGATTTGTTCAAAGAACTGGGATGAATTTTTACCAGTTAGGTATGAACCCATTGCCGATTCGAGCCCGGTTGAACCTTGGTACAAACTAAAGAAACCAGTAACCGCAGAATACATTTCGTCTTTGTAGACGCGCTGGTAGCGGTAGATGTCATCGGTCTTCACTGATTCAACAATTGGTTGGCCATCTACCAAGATTGCACCGCGCTGAGTTTTGTAGCTGTCGTATGCCGAGCGAACGTTGTGCTGATCTTGTGAGTATGCGTCGGCACCAATAATTTGAATGCCTGTGGTTGCAACAAACAAACTTAGGAACATTGCAAAAATTACAAAACTTACACGCTTGAGTTCACGATTCATTAGCGACCACCGCCAATAACTTTTTCGCCGGCACCAATGCTGTCGGAAACTCTAAGCAGAACGCCAACGATGATCCAGTTTGCAAGTAATGATGAACCACCGGCGGCAAGCAGCGGAGTAGTCAAACCGGTCAGTGGCACAACGCGGGTAACTCCACCAATAACAATGAAGCACTGAAGTGCAATTACAAATGACAAACCGGTTGCCAACAACTTAGAGAAATCGTCGGGGTGAATAAAACCAATGCGCAATCCGCGCGCCACAAACAAAAGGTAAAGACCAAGAATCGCGAACATGCCAACCAGGCCAAGCTCTTCACCAAGCGAGGCAATAATGAAGTCGCTCTCGGCAAGTGGCACCAGGTGCGGAATTCCGCCACCCAAACCGGTGCCCAAAAGATTTCCGTGCGCCAAACCAAAAATGCCCTGCGCAAGCTGGTAACTGCCACCCACCGCATCGTAGTTTTTTGAATCAAACGGGTTTAGCCAAGAATCAAAACGACCCGATACGTAATCCATGATGCGGCTGGCCACTAGGGCGCCGGTGATGAACATGGTCATTCCCACGATCACGTAGATTGAGCGGCCGGTTGCCACGTAGACCAGCACAATAAATAGGCCAAAGTAGAGCAGCGAGGTACCAAGGTCGCGTTGGAGCACCAAAACCAAGAGGCTGGCGGCCCAGATAACCAAGATTGGGCCAAGTTCGCGGGCACGAGGAATGCGTAGCCCAAGCACCTTGCGGCCGGTTAGGGCCAGGGACTCGCGGCGGGTAACCAGATAGCCGGCAAAGAATACGGTCAGGGCAATCTTGGCTAACTCACCAGGTTGGAAGGTAAACGGGCCAATGCCAATCCACAGGCGGGCACCGTTGATGCTTCGGCCTATCAGAGGCAGGCTTGGGGCCAAAAGCAGGGCAATACCAATGAACATTGAGACGTAAACGTAGCGGCGCAAGAACAGGTGGCTTGGCACGTAAATGATTACCGCGGCAGCAAAGGCCATGGCAATCACGGTCCAAATAACCTGCTTCATGCCAAATAGCTCGGTGCCACCGTTGGCTATTGAACCAAGGTCAAGGCGGTAGATCATGGAAAGCCCTAGGCCATTTAGCACGAGAGCAATCGGCAGAATCATTGGGTCTGCCTCGCTGGCGCGGTTTCGCAGAATGACGTGAATTACAAAAGCCAATACTGCAGGCGGCAACCAGTACAAGAAAAAATCTGCGTTCAACACCTCAAGCAGTGAAAGCTGAATCTGCGCCAGTTCAAATGCATTCAAACCAACCGCGAACAAAAGCAAAAGCGCTTCAATGTTTCTGTTGCGTGGAACCACGCGCACAATCTTTGGAATCGCGCCGGTAAGTAAGTTACTCATTTAGCCACGCTCGATTCCAACAGCTTCAAAATGCGTTTAGCATCTTCAAGATCTGTTGCGGTGATGGTGCGCTCTAGCAAATTGATTTGGTAGCTGTTCAACTGAGAGATGCTTAGGTCACTCTGCTTATAAGGAGAAGAAAGCATCAACGGGCCTAGTGATTCTTTTACGCCCTTATAAATAGTCACGCGGTCATTGAGAACGCCAACGTAGTAGCGGGTTTGCGTGTAGTCGTAAGCCGCAATCACACCAAACACAACTGCAACAAGCAGAGCGGTCACAGTAAGCAGTTGGCGAATCTTGCGCCACCAAATGCGGCGCTTGGCCTCGCGAATAATTTTCTCTAGGTACTCGTCAGATTCCGGAACGTAGCTCTCTGGGCTATCAACTTTTTTGAGAAGTTCAAGAAGATTAAGCGGGTTCAGAATTCTAAGAGTGCGGCTTCCCTTGCGCTCTTCAATCACAACCTCGTTTGCGGCCGAACCAACAAAGCGAGGGCTTGCAACGAAATCTGTTTGCAACTCAGATGCAATTACATCTACAACCACAACGGTCACGTTGTCTGGTGCACCAAACTCCAATGCTTCACCAACAAGTAGTTCGCTTGCTTCGCGTGAATCCATTTTGCTAAGCAAGATGCGTTCGGCAATCTCTGGTGGTACCACGCCAGAAAGCCCGTCGGAGCAAAGCAACCAGCGGTCACCTGGCTTGGCATCCATTGTGAAGGTATCAACATCTGGGAATTCTTCAACGTCACCAAGAACGCGCATCAACACTGAGCGGCGCGGGTGAACTAGGGCTTCTGCAGGAGTGATGCGGCCGGTGTCAACCAAGCGCTGTACGAATGTGTGGTCTGAAGTAATCTGTGAAACTTCGCCATCACGTGCAAGATAAATTCTTGAGTCACCAATGTGACCAACGGTAACTTTTGTTCCGGTGAAAATGATTCCAGAAAAAGTTGTACCCATACCGGCAAGTTCCGGGTGAGCCTGTGCAGTTGCACCAAGCACACCGTTGGCTTCCCAAACGATATCGATTAGTGCTTTGCTTGCATCTTCCGCAGTTTCATAAACGGTATCGATTGTTGCAATGCGCTGAGTGCAAAGTGCAGATGCAATGTCACCACCTGCGTGACCACCCATGCCGTCGGCAACGAAGAACATGTTGTAACCGGCGTAACCGGAATCCTGGTTGCTAGAACGAATCCGACCAATGTCGGATGCCGCAAAGCTAACAGTCTTAATTGACAAGAGGTTTGGCCTTAAGCTCGCAACTCAAAAACAGTTTTACCAACGCGCACCGGAGTGTTAAGTTTCACAACTGCAGGCGTACCAACACGAGCACCATCTAGGAATGTTCCGTTGGTTGAATTTAGATCTTGAATCAGCCAGTCGTTATTAATCAGAACTAGCTTTGCGTGGTGGGTTGACGCAAACTCATCATCAACAATCAAATCTGAATCTTCAGCACGACCAATGGTTAACTCACGACGATCAAGCGCAATGTTGTGGCCGGTGCGGTCGCCTTCGATGATGCTCAACTTGGTTGCGTTGCTTCCGGTTGGCTCCATCACAAGTGAGCCTGGTGCACTAGGTGCAACCGGTGCAGACACAACCTGAGGTGCATTTGCCGAGGCAACCTTGCTAACAACTTTTTGTCCAAACAAATCTGCGCGAATCACAGAGATGATGCTGAAGATAAAAATCCAAAGCACCGCCAAGAAGCCGGTGCGAACAATAAATAGTGCTAACTCGCTCATTAACTCACTGCCTGGTCGTTGTTAACGGTTCGTGCAATAACTCGGAAGATAAAGGTGTTGCTGCCGGCCTGAATCTGGGTGTCGGCACCAATTGCCACCTCTGTAATTGTGCGTCCTGAGACGCGGGTTCCGTTGGTAGAACCAAGGTCTTTTACTGCCGCATTCTTGCCGTCCCAAATGATGGCAAAGTGCTGGCGGCTAAGGCCGTTATCGGTGATTTGGATGTCTGCTGAGGCATCGCGCCCAACGGTGGTTTGGCCCACCTTCAAGATGAAGCGCTTATCGGCTACATCTAGGCTCGGCATCCATTCAATCTCGTGGTTTTGGGTATTTGAACGAACCGATACCTGCCCCAGATTGAGGGTTGAATCCTCGACCAGCTTGATAGCCAGGGCCGCCCCAAACTGAAAACCCTGCTTTTTAGCGTGTTTTGTGGCCAATTCGGTCAATTCGGTGATCAAAGAGTCGCCCAAGACCTGCATTCGCTTGAAATCAGGCACCGAAAGGCTAACTGTGAAGGTATTTGGGGCCAAAATGCGGTCTCGGCTCAAAATTGACGCTTTTGAGTCCATTTCGGCGCGAATGTGGCCAGAAATCTCAACCGGCTGCAGCTCCGACTTAAAGGTCTTGGTGAAAGCGCCGTTTACGACTCTTTCCAATCCCTTTTCGAAGTTATCCAAGAAGCCCATTCGGCAAGTTTATCGCTCGCTACCTATTTATAGGGTTCCTGTGAGTGTTCTGTATAGACCGTAGGAGGTGGCTGAGTTTTCCGACTTTACAGAGCGAAATTTTCTAACTTAGAACTAATCCGATTTCCCCTGATCGGAACTAATGAAAGGTCCTAATTATGAACATGAAGCGTTCAGCAATCATCGCGGCATCTGCAGCGACGATTTTCTCAATGACATTTGTCACCCCATCTTTTGCAGCAACTACCGAAACTACAACCAGCACTCAAACCAAGGCTGAGCACCTGCACGCATCGGTTGCTGTGAACATCACTGACATTCCAGCAACAGTTACAAACGTTGGCCAGATTGTTCGCGGTGCAAAGTTTGTTGCGTACAAGTTAGCTGCTGATGCAACTGCAATTCCTGCAGCACAGCCAACCACCGGCGGCAAGCCAGTGAAGGTTGAAGCAAATGTTTCTGCAACTAGCGTTGTTTCATACTCATTGAAGTTTGATGCACCGGCAACCGCAGGCACTGCACTATTTGCTGTTTATAACGAAGCAGGTGTTGGCACCCTGGTTACTGTAACCACCGATGCAGATGGCGTTGCAACCGCAACTTCAGCAACTGCAATCACCGCAGCTTATGTTGCACCAACTGCTCCGGCACTTGGTGTAGGCAAAGGCGTAAAGGGTGATCGCGAGCACCGAGGACGGGGCGGCAAGAAACTGCGTTAAAGCAGTTTCTCGCAACGGCCTGTGCGACGCTTGCGCGAATAACTTGAGTAACATACCCCTCCAATAGATAAACAAGAAAACCCCCACTATGTGTCGGTGGGGGTTTTTCTTTTAACTTCTATTAGCCAACTTGCTCAGCGTGACGCTTTCCACGGGTGTGAGTTGGCTTGTGCTCTGAGTGCTTAGGGTCTGCATAACAGCTGTCACAAAGCAAGATCAGATCTTTACAACCTGCGTGGGAGCAATTACGGAATGCATTTGTTGCACCGCCACAACCCTCGCAAACACCAATAACTTTTGCTTCATCAGAAAAGTCTTGAACCATGCGGTCATCAAAGATGTAAAGCGAACCTTCCCAAAGGCCAGAATCTTTAAACTTCTCGCCATAGCGAACGATGCCACCGTCAATTTGGTAAACCTCTTTGAAGCCACGGTTAATCATTACTGCCGAAAGAATTTCGCAGCGAATACCGCCGGTGCAGTAGGTGACGATTGGCTTGTCTTTTAGGTGGTCGTACTTTCCGCTCTCCAGTTCGCCAACAAAGTCGTGTGATGTTTGAACATCAGGCACGATTGCGTTTTTGAATTTACCGATGCGTGCTTCAAAAGCGTTGCGACCGTCAAAGAAAACAACTTCGTCGCCGCGCTCTTCAACCAACTTATTAACCTGAGCTGGCTTTAGGTGCTTGCCACCGTTTGTAATGCCTGATTTTTCCACGGTGATTTCATCGGGTGTAGTGAACGCAACCAGCTCGTTACGGTTTTTCACCGATAGGCGAGGGAAGTCATTGCCGGTGCCATCAGACCACTTGAAATCAATTTTGCCGAAGCCAGGGAATTCTTTGGTTGCGCGAACGTACTTCTTTAGGTCAGACATGTTGCCGCCCAAGGTTCCGTTGATGCCGTGCTTTGAAACAATGATGCGTCCCTTTAGGTTCAGTGACTCACAAAGAGTCTTCTGCCAAAGCTTCATAGCAATTGGGTCAGCAACCGGCGCAAAGCCGTAGTACAAAATGATTTTCTGGAGCTCCATAAGCCCAATTCTACGCGCGGCCCTTTGCGCTGGCTAGCCCGCATCTAAAGGCCAACGTGCTCATAGGATAAAGGGATGAGCATGAAGCCAGGCATTGAAGAAACCTCAATTGATCACAACGTTCGAGTCCAAGACGACTTATTCCGCCATGTAAATGGCAAATGGTTCGCCGAGACCCAGATACCTGAGGACAAGAGCATGTACGGCTCCTTCCACATGTTGGCAGACGACGCCGAGGCTGCGGTGAAAGAGATCCTTCTTGAAGCTGCTGCAACCGAGGGCGCAACTGAGGGCAGCCCTGCCCAGCAGATTGGTGACCTGTATGCCTCATTTATGGATGAGGACCGCGCCAACGAACTTGGTGCCGCACCTATTGCAGCCGAGCTCAACTTTATTAAGCACCTGACCGACCTTGAAGAAACCACCAAGCTAATGGGTGAGTTCTCAAAGCACGGCATTGGTGGCCTGTTTGGTTCATACGTAGACAACGATCCGGGCAATCCTTCGCGCTACATCGTGAACCTTTATCACGGCGGCATTGGACTGCCCGACGAGGCCTACTATCGCGAAGAGAAGCACGCAGAAATTCGCGATGCCTACGTGCCGCACATTTCTCAAATGCTGCACCTTGCTGGCTGGTCAAACACCGATGCCGATTCGGCAGCTCACCGCATTATGGAATTTGAAACCGCGCTCGCGGCCGTGCACTGGAACAATGTTGATTCTCGCGACGCCGAAAAAACTTACAACCTAACCAGTTTTGAAGAATTGCAAAAACTAACTTCAACTTTTGATTGGTCAACTTGGTTGGTAGGCGCGGAACTAGATAAGAAGGTTCTGGCAGAAACCGTTGTGATGATGCCAAGTTTCTTTAAGGGGCTTGCACATATTTATAAGCAAGAAAATCTGGAGACAATCAAACTTTGGATGGCATGGAAAGTAATTGGTTCTGCTGCATCTTTGCTTAGCGATGAATTTGTAAACGAACGTTTTGCATTTTACGGAACCAAGCTAACTGGCGCTCCTGTTAACCGAGCACGTTGGAAGCGCGCGGTGTCTTTGGTTGAAGGTTCGCTCGGCGAAGTTATCGGTCAGATTTATGTTGAGAAGCACTTTCCACCTGCAGCTAAAGCACGCATGGACGAACTGGTGCAGTACCTGATTGAGGCGTACCGCCAGAGCATTCAAAAACTTGATTGGATGACCGATGAAACCAAAAAGAAGGCTTTGGTAAAGCTAGACAAGTTCACACCAAAGATTGGTTTTCCAGATAAGTGGAAAGACTACTCATCACTAGAAATTAGGCGTGATGATTTGGTTGGCAATGTTCGTCGTGCAAATGCATTCGAGCACGAGCGCGAAGCAGCAAAGATTGGTGCACCGCTTGATCGCGACGAATGGTTCATGACTCCACAAACTGTGAACGCGTATTACAACCCAGGCTTCAACGAAATTGTTTTTCCGGCAGCAATCTTGCAGCCGCCGTTCTTCTCACTTGAAACCGATGACGCAATTAACTTTGGTGCGATTGGCGCAGTTATTGGCCACGAGATTGGGCACGGCTTTGACGACCAGGGTTCAAAGTACGACGGCGACGGCGCACTGCAGTCTTGGTGGACCGATGCCGACCGTGCAGCATTTGAACAGCGCACCGGAAAACTAATTGAGCAGTACAACCAGCTTTCACCGGAACAACTTGGTGACGAGCACAAGGTCAACGGTGAACTAACCATTGGTGAAAACATTGGTGACCTAAGCGGTCTGGAAATTGCTTACAAGGCATACCTTCTTTCATTGCATGGCGACGAAGCTCCGGTGATTGATGGCCGTACTGCGGCCCAGCGATTCTTCGTTGCTTGGAGCCAGTCTTGGCGCGCAATTGGCCGTGACGAAATGGTCTTGCAGCGCCTGGCCACAGACCCACACTCACCACCTGAGTTCCGTTGCAACCAGATTGTTCGCAACATTGGTGCCTTCTATGAGGCCTTTGATGTTCAGCCAACCGACAAGCTTTGGCTTGACCCGGCTGACCGCGTGGTGATCTGGTAATGAACCTCTGGTTTCGTCTTGCCTACGAGCTTCTAACCTGGCGCCTGCGCACCAAAGAAACCTGGTTTAGCGTTGGCCGACGCACCTTTAGGGTTTGGCCCACTGATTTAGACATCTTTAAGCACATGAATAATGGAGTCTTTTTGACCCTGCTTGATGTGAGCAGATACGACCTGGCCCTGCGCTCTGGCGCTTGGCAAAAGTGGAAGAAGCTGGGCTGGTACCCGGTGGTTGTTGCCGAGACAGTGACATTTAGAAAGTCACTGACCCCTTGGCAGTCATTTGATATTGAATCCAAGGTAATTGGCTGGGATGATCAGGCCTTTTACTTTGAGCAGCGCTTTGTGGTTGCCAACGAGATTTTCACCAAGGTGATTGTGCGTATCAGATTCTTGAAGCGCTCATACGGAGTTGTGACTCCGGCTCAGGTGATTGCTGCTACCGGCGAGATTCACGGTGAATTGCCGGTGCTTCCTGATTGGGTTCGCCAGTGGGCGGCAGACACCGCATTGCCTAAGGGCAAGGAAGAAGCACCCAGCATCTGGTAAATAGTGGTTTGCTATTTGGCGAACAGTGCAGCGAATCCATCGGTTGCCGCCAGCTCACCATTTGCCAAAATAAACAGCGCTTCAATGTCATCAATTTTATTTAGGTGATCAATCGCGCGCACGCCTTCGGCAAATGCCGCGGTTGCCCAAACATCAGCAACAACTAAATCGCTTGAGACAACACTCACCTGAAGTAACTCGGTCGGTGCAGTTTTGTCTGCAGCCTTTGGGTTCCAAATGTGTTCGCCTCGTTCCGCAGAACCACTTGTTGCCATTGCTCGGTAGTTGGTGTTTTGCAAATCAATCACGGTAAGAATGCCGTGATCTGGCGATGCAATTGAAATTGGTTTTGATATTGCAATGCGCAATTCAATGTCGTTGGTTAGACCATCAGACAACCAAACATCTCCACCAGCATTCATGGTGAAGTCATTAATGCCCGCCTGCAAAATATATTCGGCTGCGCGTTTAGCAGCCCAAGTTTTTACAACACCCGATGGATCAAAAGTATTTTGTGGAGTCATGGCACTGAACCAACCATCGGTTGCATTTTGCCATGCATCACATTCGTTCCAAATTTCATCAACCACCGGCGGAAGTTCGCGAACGCTGGTTTCACCACGTGCAAGACGTGAAAGTGGTGATTCTGGTTTATACAAACTGAATGTGCGATCCGTCTCGTGCAAAATCTCGCAAGCTTGTGCAAGCACAATTTGAGTTTCCGAATCGGCTAGTTCACTTCTGCCTGAAAACTTAAAAGTTGTTCCCATGCAAACTTCAACATGTTCAAACGGAAGTTCAGTCATTAGCCCAACTTAGACAGAGCGTTTGATAGCGCTTGCTTATACGCCTCGGTAATAAATGTTGCGCCTGAGATGTTTCCAAAGTTTACGTTTTGTGCCTGCAGTGCCGCATCGTGCAGCAAAGGCACCGCAGTCTCCCAACCGCGTGAGGTAGAAGCCTGAATCTCATTAATTTTTTCTAATTTTCCGTTGGTCGCCGTGATCTCAAGTTGCACAACACCGTATCGGTATTGAATTGGGTCACCCTTAACGGTTTGTGTTCCGGTGGTGCCGTCAGCGCTGCCACTGTTGTTCGCCGCTGGGTTAAGCCAAAGGTTATTAATTCCAATCGCGCCACCAATGCTGGCCAAAACCATCAGAGTGGTTGAAAGAATCCACGGACGCTTTTTTGTGTACTGGTTGGCAACCAGCTTCTTAGAATTTTGCAAGAGCGTTCTCCAATGCAGTCTTGAATGCGTCTGTGGTGTGAGTTGCCCCACCAATATTTCCGAAGCCGGAGCCCTGAGCCTTCAAGGCAGCATCGGCCAAAAGCCCAGGCACGCTTGCCCAATCTCCGCCCTCAGTGCCGCCGCTAATAATGCTCACATCGGTAATTTTCGAACCCTGTTTGGTCACCGAGATCTGCATGTCACCTTGTCTGCGGTGTGCAACGTATGAAATGGCGTCACTCTTCTTAGTGACCGATGCTGCCGACGTTGAAGCGGTTTTGCTAGGCGCAGGAGTTGCCTTGGCCGAAGCGGTTGGCGTGGCCGAGGCTGATGCGCTTGGTTCCGCAGTTGGTTCTGCAGTTGGGTCCGTGGTTGGTGCGGTAGTCGGGGCATCGGTTGCTGCCGGGTTTGAAATTACCAAACCGGTTTCGGTAGCTTGACCAATTGACCATGAGGTTGCAAGAACTCCAAGGCTTATTACGCCAACAATATTTTGAGTGATTTTTCTCACCAGGCGTACTCCTCTGAGTGAATGCTGTCTACCGGAGTACCAGCTTTGCGAACTGACTTAATGACGCTCTCGGTCCACACCTGTGGACCACAGATGTAAACATCGGCCTCGCTAATGTGTGGTGCCAACATGGTTAGTCGTGCAACGTCCGGATTGCCAGAGCCGTCGTCGTTCAACCAAGAATTCTTTGGACCACGAGGGCCTTCAATGACGTGCAAGGCAAATCCGCGACGGCGACAAACTTCTTGGATCTCAGCAAGTAGTGATGCGTCTTGCGCGTTGCGCACACGATAGATCACAGTGATGTCACCTGGGCGCGCAGCCATTGATTCGGCAAGCGTGCGAATTGGTGGAATACCAATACCCGATGCAATCAGCACAACTTTTTCACGTGTGCGACGTTCCTCGGTGAACAAACCGTATGGTCCTTCAATCGCTACCGGAGTACCAGGCTTCAAGTTCTGCATGAGCTTGGTGTCGTCACCACGGTCTCCAATTGTGAATCTTAGGTATGAACCATTTGGCGCCGCAGAAATTGAGAATGGGTGAGGGCGCCACCACTGAGTAGGAGTCATGATGCGCAAGAAGTAGAATTGACCAGAAACAGCTTCGATCTTTTCTAGGTGCTTACCGGTTAGGTAGAGCGACACAGTGTCCGATGATTCGCGCACGGTTTGTGCAAGCACCAAACGTTTGCGATAAGACTTGCGAACCGGAATCCAAACGCGGAACCAAAGTACGTTCAAGAAAACAAATAGGTAGAGTGCAACCCAAATAGTTGTTTGAACTGGTTTGCCCGCAACGTCACTTCCGGTTGTAATGATGTGTGGAACTGCAACTGCAACTGATACGTATGCGGTTAAGTGCACGAAGAACCAAGATTCGTAGCTCATGGCGCGGCGCGCAAAGTTGAGCGAGGTAACCACAACAACCAGCATCAGAGCAAAACTGATTGTGGCAAGTAGCAAGTCTTGAATATTTAAGAAACCAAATAGCGTTTCAACAATGTTTTTACCGTCGTTGATTGCGTACTGAATGAGTGAAGACAAAAAGTGTGCGCTGATGAAATATAAAACCGGCTTGCCAAGCTTTTTGTGAGTAACTGTTGCGCCATCGTGACCGTAGAACTTATCAATCCATGGAATTCGCGCAATCAAGAGCATTTGAATCAAAAGGAGAGCCGTACCAAGTAAAGAGGTAACGCGGCTAATTGCACCAAGGGCGGTAGGCACATCGGTTATGCCTTTCAAGCCACCGTCTATCAGGAACATCACCAGCACAGCCATCACGATTGACCAGGCAATGATCTCAATGATGTCCTGGGCCCGCTTCACGCGAACAATCTTGCGCTCACCGATTCGAACCTGTTTATTAGGCTCAACCAGGCGAAGCTGGCTCTGTACTGAATTGCTCATAAGGTCAGTTTGGTTCCGAAGTCTGGGAGTTGTCTGGGTTATGGCTGGGAACCGAGTGTAAATCAAAATGCCGAGATTCTCCCGAATATGTTCGCTCCCAGACCCATCAACGAAACACATACGCAATAACCCAAGGCTATTTTCAAACCATGGGAGATCTATTTGAGACCTACCCTGCCACAGCGGGGGTCGCTAATGGCGCCTACGACGAGATGTTTGCAGGACCCGGCAAGGTACGCCCTCTATATAAGAAGATTCACGAAACCTTGGCTGGCATGACCCAGGAGGAACTGCGCGGGCGAACCAATGCCCTTGCCGATTCTTACTTGGCCCAAGGTGTGACGTTTGACTTTGCCGGCGAGGAACGACCTTTCCCGCTTGATGCCGTTCCCAGGGTGATTGAAAAGAATGAATGGAACGTCTTAGATTCTGGAGTTAAGCAGCGAGTTAAAGTGCTGGAAGCATTCTTGGCAGACATCTACGGCCCTCAGAATTGCATTCGAGACGGAGTGATCCCGGCATCTTTAGTTGCTTCATCTGCCCACTTCCACCGTGCCGCGCACGGAATTGACCCAGCCAATGGGGTTCGAATTCAGGTGAGCGGTATTGATTTGATTCGAGATGCAGCTGGAACTTGGCGTGTACTGGAAGACAACGTGCGAGTGCCATCTGGCGTGAGCTACGTAATTTCCAATCGCCGTGTGATGGCACAAACGCTCCCAGAGCTTTTTCAACAGATGCGAATTCAGCCGGTCGGAGATTATCCGAACAAATTACTTGCAGCACTTCGTGCGGCTGCGCCAAGCGGCATTGAAGATCCGGTTGTGGTTGTTCTTACCCCGGGTGTTTATAACAGTGCGTATTTTGAACACACACTTCTTGCCCGCCTCATGGGTCTTGAACTAGTTGAAGGACGCGACCTATTCTGCACGGGCGGAAAAGTTTATATGCGAACCACAGCTGGTCCGCGAAGAGTTGACGTTATTTACCGTCGCGTGGACGACGAATTCTTAGACCCGTTGGCGTTTAGGGCTGATTCAGTTCTTGGTCCCCCCGGTTTATTAAATTCGGCGAGACTCGGAAACGTCACTCTGGCAAATGCCGTTGGTAACGGAGTGGCTGATGACAAGTTGGTATACACCTACATGCCAGATCTCACAAAATATTTCCTAAATGAGAAACCGATAATAGAAAACGTAAAAACCTGGAGACTTGAAGAGAGAGCTAGTCTCGAGGAAGTTTTAGATCGGCTAGATGAATTGGTGGTCAAGCCAGTTGATGGTTCGGGTGGAAAAGGTCTTGTTGTAGGCCCGGCTGCAACTAAAAAAGAACTTGACGACCTGCAAAAAAGATTAGTAAAAGATCCTCGTGGTTGGATTGCGCAGCCGGTAATTCAATTTTCAACAATTCCAACACTCGTAGAAGAAGGGCTTCGACCGCGTCACGCAGACTTAAGACCATTTGCGGTCAATGACGGAAAAGATGTGTGGGTGTTACCCGGTGGTCTTACCCGTGTTGCTCTTCCAGAAGGAGAGCTGGTGGTGAATTCCTCACAGGGAGGCGGCTCTAAAGACACTTGGGTGATTGGTGCCGAACGATCCTTAGCACCGGCAAAACTTGCAGGAAATTCAAACGTCTCTGCCGTTGTGGCTAGTCAAACCTCTGCTGACTCTGGTTACACGCGCCAGCAAGAACAACAACAACAAGCAATACAAACTGGAGGCGCGAAAAATGCTTAGTCGTATTGCTGAATCACTGTTCTGGATTGGTCGCTACGTTGAGCGAGCCGATGGAACTTCACGTCTTCTTGACGTTCACCTGCAACTTTTACTTGAAGATCCATGGGTCGACGAGGACACGGCCTGCCGTTCTCTACTTGAAGTTATTGGGGCAGATGTGGCCTACCCGCACCAGCTAACCAGGCAGGATTTGCTAAGCATTTTGTCTGTGGACAGGAACGAGCCAAGTTCCATAGCAAGTTCACTTAATGCAGCTCGCGAGAATGCTCGAAGAGTTCGAGAAATTGTTTCCACAGAACTTTGGGAATGCTTGAACACCACACGTTCACGCATGCCAAGAAAAGTTTCGATTGAACGGGCACACGACTTCTTTGGTTGGGTGCGAGAGCGAACCGCGCTTGCCGTTGGAATCGTAGAGAGTTCAACCTCACGCGATGAAGCGTGGACCTTCTTCACTTTAGGGCGCTCGTTAGAGCGGGTTGACATGACTGCACGATTGCTTGCTACTTCAGAGTTGACTGAAGCAAGTGGACCTTCGTGGACAACAATATTGCGAAGCTGTGGTGCCTACGAGGCATACCTTCGCACATATCGTGGCGTGCCAAGCGCCACAAATGCAGCCGAGTTTTTACTTCTCGACCGCATTTTTCCGCGTTCAGTTACTTTTGCACTATCAAGAGCTGAACGTTGTTTGAGTGATCTGGCGCCGAGCACTGATCGAGTTGGAACTAGTGACTTGGGGTTACGGCAGTTAAAGCAGCTACGAACGAATTTGGAATACCGTTCGGCGCCAGACATTCTTGCAAACTTGACTCAAGAAATGACGCAGCTGCAAGAAGGCATAAGCGAGATTTCTGAATCAATTAGATCAAGATATTTCCCAGTGAATGTTTTGCCTCAATGGATTGGCGAAGTTTCATGAGCCGATACAAAATTGTGCACACCACGGGATTTAAATATCAGGGTGAAGTTGCAGCGTCTTATAACGAGGCAAGATTGCTACCTGTTCGCGATGACGCCCAATTTGTTTTTTCAACCAAGCTTGATGTGCATCCGCAAGGTTCTCTTCATGAGTATTTTGACTATTTTGGTACCCGTGCAGTTATGTTTGAAGTTCTTGAGCCGCACAGTGAGCTAACCATAACGTCAACATCTACCGTTGAACTTCGCCCCCACATCACTGCTGTACCCGGACTTGGTTGGAGCGACCTAGAGTCTGAAATTTCAAGTTCGTTAGAACTTACAGACTCTGTTGCCCAAACAAAGCGCACTCAGCCTCCGGCGGACTTGGCAAAATTCACCAAAAAGTTGGCAGAAAAACTCACACCACATGAAACCGCCCTAGCTGTCTGTCAAAAAATATATGAATCAATTGAATACAGGCACGGTGTGACCGGTGTGAATTCTTTAGCAACAGAAGCTTGGAATACAAAAATCGGTGTTTGCCAGGATTTTGCTCACGTAACATTAGGCGCGCTACGTGCGGCAGGTATTCCGGCCAGGTACGTAAGTGGTTACCTACACCCAAACAAAGAGCCCAAGGTTGGCGAGAAGGTGGTTGGCGAATCTCACGCCTGGGTAGAGTGGTGGGCCGGTTCATGGTTTGCATTTGACCCAACAAACGACGTGGACGTCACGGACCGACACGTGGTGGTTGGCAGAGGTCGCGACTACGACGATGTGCCCCCACTACGCGGAGTTTATGCAGGGCCATTTAATAGCGAACTTTTTGTAACTGTTGAGATAACAAAAGAGGGTTAGGTCTGGTTGACGATAATCGGCAAGTAGTCTTTTGCTATGACTGCTCTTCCAATTGTGCGTACCTATACCGATGCCGAGGGAATCGACATCACCTTTTATGAATGGCCTGTGGCCCAGCCGAAGGGTTGCGTGCAATTGGTGCACGGCCTTGGTGAGCACGCTCGCCGCTATGACCACCTAGCGGCTGCCCTGAATCGCGCCGGCTACAGCGTCTATGCCGACGATCACCGCGGCCACGGAGCAACCGGTTTGCGCATGACCGCCGAGGGCACCACCAAGAAGCAGGGCAACCTGGGTAAAGGTGGAATGTCAGCTGTGTTCGAAGGCGTTCGTCAGCTAAGCCACATCATCGTGGGCGAAAACCCAGAAGAGCCATTGGTTTTGCTTGGCCACAGCTGGGGTTCAATGATTGCCCAGCGCATCTTTAATAAGTACTCAGATGAATATGACGGCCTGGTGCTATCGGGTTCATCAATTCTGATTCCCGGGCTGGTGCCGAGCTCTGGCTTCAACAAGAAGTGGAATAAGCAACCCGATGCCTCTGGTTACGAGTGGTTGAGCCGCGATGAAGAGGTGGGCCGCGAATTTTTGGCCGATCCAAAGAACTTCCCAGAGACCGCGATTCAGGTTTTTGGAATCACCAACACCGCGAAGCTAATGGGAACCCCAAGCAAACAGATTGATTCTCACGTTCCGATTTTGATCATGGCCGGAACCGCAGACCCGCTGGGTGGCGAAAAGGGTAACAAGAAGTTACTTGATGCCTACCGCAAGGCTGGCGCAATTGATGTGGAGCTAGTGGTTTACCACGATGCCCGTCACGAGGTTTTCAACGAGATCAACAAGGACGAAGTTATTTCAGACCTAACTTCTTGGCTAGATGATCGTTTGGGATTGCACACATAGCTACCGCTTCTTCGATTGGGTTTAGCAGTAGGTCCTGAGTTTCAGGGTGCTTGTCCATGTAGCGAACGGTGTATGAACAAACCGGCACAACCTTGTACTTTCCCTGCTCGCGCACGTCATTCAGCGCCCACTTGGTCAAAATAGCCGCAAGGTTCTTGCCCTGGTGGTTTGGGTCTACTCCGGTGTGGGTGAAGTGGATCTCGTTCAGCATCAAGCTGTAGTCCAGGTTGCCAACTTTTTCATCACCGATGAAAATCTCGTATGAGTGGGCATCGGTGTTGTGAATGACATTAGGTATCTGGTCGTTCATGATGTTAATCTCTTCCTGTGCTGGAAAACAAAATTCACTTTGGTGACAACTTACCTATCTTGAAGTCTATTCCTGATGGGTCAATTCAACTTATCTACATTGACCCACCGTTCAATACTGGCCGCACTCAATCGCGTGGTTCAACAACGACTAAGCGCACCGAAGAAGGAAACCGTGTTGGGTTCAAAGGTAAGCGCTACGAGATTGTTCGTGAAACCGTTTTGTCCTACGACGATGAGTTTGAGGACTTTTGGTCATTCCTTGAGCCGCGACTTGAAGAAGCTTGGCGCTTGCTGAATGAAACCGGCACTCTGTACTTGCACCTTGATTACCGCGAAGCACACTACGCAAAGGTTTTGCTTGATGCACTTTTTGGCCGCGATTGCTTTTTGAACGAATTGATTTGGGCCTACGATTACGGCGGCAAGAGCAAGAACAAGTGGCCTTCAAAACACGACACAATTTTGGTTTATGTAAAAAACCCAAGCAAGTATTACTTCAACTCAACCGAGGTTGATCGTGAGCCTTACATGGCACCAGGACTTGTAACACCGGAAAAAGTTGAACTTGGCAAATTACCTACCGATGTTTGGTGGCACACAATTGTTTCGCCAACCGGAAAAGAAAAAACCGGCTACCCAACTCAAAAACCAAAAGGTATTTTGCGCAGAATCATTCAGGCCTCGTCTCAGCCTGGCGATTTGATTTTAGATTTCTTTGCAGGCTCTGGAACTACCGGCGCTGTAGCTGCGGAATTAAAGCGCAACTTTATTTTGATAGATCAGAATCCAGAATCTATCGAGGTAATTTCAAAGCGCCTCGCGGCCGATGGCGTGGTCTTTGAGCTGAAACGCTAAGAACCAAAACAAACGTCAATGCAATCAAGATTGCGCTCACGGCCATAGACATTCCAAAGTTTGTTGAGCCCGGTCTAGAAATCAACGCATATAAAACAGTTGGCAAAGTTGCTTGATCACCAAATGCCAAAAGTGATGCGGCACCAAACTCACCAATTGAAGCAATCAACGCAAAACCAATTGCGGTAAAAATTACGTTGCGAATAATTCCCGCTTCAATGTGCCACCAGGTCTGACGTGAGTTTGCGCCGGCAAGTGCCGCAGCCTCGCGATGCTCCGCACCTATTGAAATAAGAGCCGGGTAAATTAATCGAATTACAAGCGGTAGTGCCATCAACGACTGCACCAGTGGCACCACTAACCAGCTTGCGCGAATCGGCAGCGGACCATCGCCAAAGGTGACCAGATACCCAAAACCAAGCACGACAGATGAAATTCCAATTGGCATCAGAAACAAAATGTCTAGTGCGCGGTTTGAAATGCGCGCCTTACGAGTCTTATGAGTTCTAGATAAGAGGTACGAAACCAAGGAACCAAGGCCAACCGAGATGCTAGCCGAAATAGCCACATTGCGCAGGGTGTTCATAGTTGCCTGACCCAGTGAGATGTTGAGCAAGTCTCGATCACCTCGGCCAGCCAGGTTGGCAAAGTTACTCAGGCTCAGTTGGCCATCAAAGCTAAAGGCCTTGAATACAACAAGAATCAGGGGGATGGTCACCAGCCCAATCACCACGATTCCCGTGACAATGGCTACCGGCCGGTCTCGCTTATCAAGACCTGGGCGGTGGGTAGATTCGGCTACCTGTTCAATGCCAATTGGGTGCTTGGCAAGGTTCTCTGAGATCACAAAGGCCAGTACCGTGATGGCGGTTTGTAGCAACGCCAGGGCAGAAGCCTTAGGTAGGTCTAGGTATTGCAGGGCCGCTGAAGCAATCTCGGTTTCTACCGATCGCACCTGACCGCCACCCAGAATCAAGATGATTCCGTAGCTGCTTGAGCAAAACAGGAACACCAAGGCAGATGCCGAAACGATGGCCGGTTTGAGTTGCGGAAGGGTGATGGAGATGAAAGTACGTAGTCTTCCGGCACCGGCAAGCTCTGCAGCTTCCTCGGTGTCGTTGTCCATGGTTGCCCACACTCCGCCAAGCGTGCGCACAATCAAGGAATAGTTCACAAAGACGTGAGCGGCAACGATCCAGTAAATGGAGTTGTCGGCGAAGAACCCCAAACCAATTTGGCGGTAAATTTCGTGCTCTGCCCTAAACGAAGAAAAGACGATTGCAACAACAATTGTCGGCAGCACTAGCGGAACGGTAATTAGCGCACGCAGAAATTTCTGACCGGCAAATTTCTTACGATAGAAGACGTACGCACCTGGAATGCCAATTAGCAAACAAATAATCATTGAGACCGCAGCTTGCCAAAGTGTGAACCAAATTGCAGAAGCTGTTTTGTCGGCAAGATAAATCTCAAACCAGTTGCCCGATAACCCAAGACCAACAATCTTGGTGAGTGGCCAGTAGAACAGCACCAGTACAAAAAGTACTGGTGCCGCCCACAGCCCCAAACGCTTAAGCATTTTTAATTGACGTCAATAATTTCTGACCACTTTGAAAGCCAGGCCGAGCGATTCGCAGAAATGTCTAGCTGGTCACCAAAAGTATTTTTTGCAATCGGTGCAAACTCTTGCCATGACTTTGGAAGTTCAACGCTAGACAAGATTGGGTACATGTACATTGTGTCTGCGATTGTGCTTTGGAATGGATCGTTTAGCAAGAACAACGCAAGCGTCTTGGCAGCATCAGGATTCTTTGCGTGATTCAAAACACCAACGTATTCGGTTTGTCTAAAGCAACCATCCAAAACACTTGCGGTTTGTGATTCACCCGCGAAGTCACCTGAGTCACGAACTTCAAAAGCCGGAGACGATGAATAGCTCAACACAATTGGGTAAGCACCCTTTCCGGTTGAACCGGAGAAGTCGGTGAAGTAAGCGTCTTCCCATGAGCCAGATATTTTTACATCGTTGGCTTTGAGTGCGCGCCAGTATTGTTCCCAACCGTTGCTTCCAAACATCGATACAGTTGCGGCCAAGAAAGCCATGCCCGGTGAAGAAGTGTTTGGGTTGGTAATAACAGTTAGACCCTTGAATTGTTGCTTGGTTAGATCGGCAATAGATGTTGGTGGCACTTGCTCGTTGTTTGCAAACCAAGCCTTGTCGTAGTTCAGGCAGACATCACCAAAATCAACCGGCTCAAGAGCACCGTCGATTAATTCGCTATCAATTGCAATTGGACTAAAGGTGTTGTCGATTCCGTAAACCAAATCACCAATCGGGTTGTCGCGAGTGAGCACCAACTTATTGGTCATTGCTCCAACATCGCCAGCCTTAATTTGCTTGATTGTGATTCCGGTTTGCTTCTTGAATTCGGCAATCACCTCATCGGTGAATACTGCTGAATCGTGGGTGACCACGGTCACCTCGTTTGGTGTGGCGTCGCCAAAGGTGCAGGCGGCAAGACCCAAGGTGGTGGTTAGAGCAACGGCAGTTAGTGCTGCGAGTTTCTTGAAGTTAAACATTTGAAACATCCTTCCTTCGCTGGCATTACCCAGACAGGTTCTACGGTCTAAGACGTTCGTCTTACTCTCAGCCCACTAAGGCTCCCGTGTGTGTACTAAAAGGATAAAGCAAAGCCCCTCCCTTGTGGGGAGGGGCTTCACAAGAGCCAATTAGTGGGCTGCAGCCTCTGCCGCTTCTTGTACTGCCGACTTATTGCGCAGCGCAGGAGCCTTGGTGAAGATTGCAATCACAATCGCAACCGCTACAACCACAGCAGCCGAGGCAAACACGGTAACTCCGGCATCAGCAAAACCAATCAAGAACGGGCGAGCCAAACGTGGGTCCAGGTTGTTCAAGAACGAGGAGTCGGTGTTTAGCTTGTCGGCCAGGCCAGTCATGTTGCCTGACTTGATTGAAGCCAGGAACTCCGCGTTGTTTGGATCTGCAATTACCGCAGGATCAGTCAAGGCATCTTTCAGTCCAGCTTGAACATCGGTGCGCTTGAATGCCGCAGGAATTGTGTCTGCCAACTGGTTGAACAAGATTGAAATGAATACTGCCACACCCAAAGTTCCACCCATCTGGCGGAAGAATGTTGCAGAAGAAGTTGCAACACCAACCTCAGATGCTGGCACCGAGTTCTGCGCCGCCAAAGTAAGTGTCTGCATAAGCTGACCTAAACCAAGACCAATCAGAATCATTCCGATAGATGCCTGCCAGTATTCGGTGTCTGCATTGAAGCCGGTTAGGTATAGGTAACCAAGCGCAAGCAAGATTGGACCAATCACCATGAACGGCTTGTACTTACCCGTGCGTGAAGTTACTTGACCAGAAACAATTGTTGCGGTCATCATTCCACCAACCATTGGCAACATCATGAAGCCCGCCTCTGTTGGTGTTGCACCCATAACAATCTGTAGCAACAGCGGAAGTGTCATCATTCCACCAAACATTCCAATACCAATGATCACACCAAGCACGGTAGCCATTGAGAATGTGCGTGACTTGAAAAGTGAAAGCGGAAGCAATGCTTCGTGCTTTGCTGCGCGCTCGGCAAAGATAAACGCAACGATACCTACTGCACCGGTGATGTACATACCGAATGACAGTGCGCTGCCCCAACCCCAGTCGCGGCCGTTCTCTGCAACTAGAAGCAGTGGCACAACAGCCATAACGATTGTTGCGGCACCCCACCAGTCAATGCGGTGCTTCTTTGGTGTGTGAGGAACGTGCAAGAAGGCAACCACCATTGCAAGTGCAGCAAGACCAATTGGCAAGTTAATTAGGAACACCCAACGCCATCCGTCAACCCAAAGAACCTGGTCTACACCAGCAAACAAACCACCGATGATTGGACCGAGTACAGAAGAAGTACCGAACACTGCAAGGAACATACCCTGGTAACGCGCGCGTTCACGCGGCGGCAAAATATCTGCAAGCACGGTAATAGCAAGAGTGAACAAACCACCGGCACCAATACCCTGAACTGCACGCCATGCAGCAAGTTGGAACATATCTACTGCCGTACCGCAAAGAAGTGAACCAACAATAAAGATTGTGATTGCCACAATGAACAGTCGGCGGCGACCAAAGATGTCGCCAAGCTTTCCGTATATCGGTGTTGAAATTGTTGAGGTGATTAGGTACGCGGTGGTAACCCAAGCCTGAAGTTCAAGACCTTTTAGGTCATCGGCAATTGTGCGCATTGCTGCACCTACTACTGACTGGTCCAGAGCTGATAGGAACATACCTGACATAAGTCCGGCAAGTACCAACAAAATCTGACGATGAGTCATAACTCCGGTTTTTGCTGATTCTGCTGCTGCTGCTTTACGTTCTGCGCGCGCCATTAGGTGCCTCAATTCGGTGGGGAAAGTTAGGCTAGAGCCATGCATCTGCCTAACAGCAAGCCTAAACCTGCTAATTGGAAAGTACTTCTAAGTACTCCAATGTTTTTGGCCGCACTGTTATTCCCAATTTCGGCCTACGCAGAGGGCGAGAGCCCTTCTCCAAGCCCAAGCGCATCGTTAATTGAGTCTCCAAGTCCTTCACCAAGCCCAAGCGATTTGGAAGGCTTCCCCACCGTTTACGACATTGATACTGCCAGCTCACCGACAGTTGTGGTCAATAAACAGCGACCGCTATACCCAAAGACATACGTGCCGGCTGCCCTCAAGAAGTTTCCGGGATCAAGCGCAAAGTTGGCGGCACCAGCACGCGATGCTCTCGCGGCTATGGCTGCGGCTATGAAGTCTGCAGGTGCCGGAACCTTGGTTCTAAACAGCGGATACCGCAGCTATGCATCGCAAAAAATAATCCACGCCATGAAGGTGAGCCAACTTGGACTAAAAGCCGGTGAGGCTTTGGCTGCCCGTCCGGGTTACTCAGAACACCAAACCGGCTTGGCCGCAGACGTTAGCGCCTATAAACAGGGCTGTGCAATTTATACCTGCTTCTCGGCCACCAAGGCTGGCAAGTGGTTGGCCGAAAACGCTTGGCAGTACGGCTTCGTGATTCGCTACCCGTATGGCCAAACCAAAATCACGGGCTACCAGTTTGAGCCTTGGCACCTGCGTTTCGTTGGTTTAGAAATTGCCACCGATATGCGCTCGAAGAACTTACTCACACTTGAAAAATACTTTGCGCTGCCTAACGCGCCAAAGTACTAAGGGCCATACCAGTTATAGAACTCCGTCTACCAACTTTTTAGCTTCTGCTTGAACCAACTTTAGGTGCTCGGAACCCCTAAATGATTCACCGTAAATCTTGTAAACGTTCTCGGTGCCCGATGGACGTGCTGCAAACCAGGCGTTCTCAGTTTCAACTTTCAAACCACCAAGCGCCGCGTTGTTACCAGGCGCGTGAGTGAGAATTGCGGTTATTTTTTCGCCGGCTAGTTCACTTGCCTTAACTGCGTCTGCCGAAAGTTTTCCAAGTTTTGATTTTTGCTCAAGTGTTGCCGGTGCATCAATGCGCTCGTAAGCCGGCGCACCAAACTCCTCAGTCAGTAATGAGTAGTGCTGCGAAGGAGTCTTGCCGGTGACCGCAGTGATTTCTGATGCAAGCAGCGCAAGAATCAAACCGTCTTTATCGGTGCTCCATGCCTTGCCGTCAAGGCGCAAGAAAGATGCACCTGCAGACTCCTCACCACCAAAGCCAACGGAGCCATCAATTAATCCTGGAACAAACCATTTGAAACCAACTGGAACCTCAATCAAACGGCGGCCAAGTTTTTCAACTACGCGATTGATGATGCTAGATGAAACCAAGGTCTTACCAACCGCTGCGTTTTCGCTCCAGTCAGGCCGGTTGCGGTAGAGGTAATCAATGCACACCGCAAGAAAATGGTTTGGGTTCATCAAACCGTGATCGCGAGTTACGATTCCGTGGCGGTCGGCGTCGGCATCGTTACCGGTTGAAATATCAAACTTATTTCTGTCTTCAATCAGTGAAGCCATAGCAAACGGGCTCGAGCAGTCCATGCGGATTTTTTCGTCCCAGTCAAGCGTCATGAATCCAAATTGAAAATCAACGTTTGGATTTACCACGGTGAGGTTTAGGTTGTACTGCTCACCAATTGCGCCCCAGTAATCAACCGATGCACCACCCATTGGGTCGGCGCCAATCGAAACATTATTGTCGCGAATTGCATCCATATTGAGCACATCACCAAGCTGTGAGATGTAGTTGTCGCGGAAGTGGAACTTAGTTGGTGTTGCCTTGGCGCGCTTCACCTCACGCATTCCACCCAAAATAATTTCGTTGGCACGTGCGGCAATCCAGTTGGTTGCATCGCTGTCGGCAGGGCCACCGTGAGGCGGGTTGTATTTGAATCCGCCATCGGTTGGTGGGTTGTGACTTGGAGTAATAACCAAGCCATCGGCAAGTGTGCGATCGCCCGAGTTTTTGCCCTCGTTGTGATTAATAATGGCCACCGATACCGCCGGTGTAGGCACATATCTACCCTCGGCATCGACCATTGTGATTACGTCGTTTCCAGCCAAAACCTCGAGCGCGGTTTGTTCGGCCGGGCCAGAAAGCGCGTGGGTGTCCTTGCCCACATATATAGGCCCGTGAATGTTTTCTTGGCGGCGGTATTCCACGATGGCTTGCGTGATGGCGGCAATGTGGTCTTCGTTGAACGAACCGTTCAGGCTGGTGCCACGGTGCCCCGATGTTCCAAAGGCCACCTTCTGTTCGGCCGTGGTCACATCGGGGTGAATCTCAAAGTACGCGTCAATCAACTTTTCAATGTTGATTAGGTCTTTTTGTTGGGCCTTTTGGCCGGCACGCTCGCTCATAGACCTATTTTGCTCGTAACCTTTATGTATGTCATCAAAAACAAGTAACGGTTCAGCAAAGAAGACCTACTCATATCTAGGCCCAATTGGTACCTTTACCGAGCTTGCCCTGGCCCAGGTGGCCGAGGCCAAGGGTGCAAACTGGCACCCGGTAAGCCACGTGCAAGAGGCCATTGATGACGTAATTGCCGGCCGCGCTTTCCGCGCAATCATTCCGGTAGAGAACTCTGTTGAGGGTGGCGTAAGCGCAACCTCAGATGCCCTTGCCGTAAACCCAAACATTCGCATCTACGGTGAATACCTAGTGCCGGTAACTTTTGATCTGGTTGCTCGCCAGGGTACTGCGCTTAGCGCCGTGAAGATCGTGGCAACCCACCCAGTTGCTTACGCACAGACTCGCACCTGGCTTTCAAAGAACCTGAAGAAGCACACCTACCTTCAGGCAACTTCAACTGCTGCAGCAGCTTCTGCATTGCTTGAATCTGATTCTGCCGATGCCGCGATTGCTGCTTCAACAATCACCAAGCACTACAAGCTAAAAGTTTTGGCAAAGAACATTGGCGACAACAAAAATGCACAGACTCGTTTCTTGCAAATTGGTTTGGCTAACTCAACTCCAAAGCCAACCGGTAAAGACAAGACTTCTGTAATTGTTGAGCTGCCTAATGACCGACCGGGTGCACTGCTTGAAATGCTTGAGCAGTTTGCAGCACGCGGCGTGAACCTTTCAAGAATTGAATCGCGACCAATTGGTGATCAACTTGGTCGCTACCGTTTCAACATTGACATCGAGGGTCACGTTGATGACGCAGCAGTTTCTGAAGCGCTAAAGGGTTTGCACCGTTTCTCTCCAAAGGTTATTTTCTTGGGCTCGTACGCTCGCGCCGATAAGAAGAAGTCAGTGCACGAGGGCAACAACACCAACGCTGCATTTGCCGCGGCCGAAAAGTGGATCGCGAAACTTTAATTTCGCGAATGTAGGTTCTGCAAAACTTTAGTTTCGCGAATTTAGGCTCTGCAAAGCTGAAGGGCTAAACCCTAAAAGTAATTGCGCGCGGCGCAACAACAAACTCGGCTTCGCGCACCATTCCAATAACGTCACCGTCTAATTGCAGGTGAACAGCGCGTTCCGGTGTGACTCTAATTTTTGAACCGGCAAGATTCTCTATCGTCTTTACGTTTGCAGTTGCATCCATAAGTTGACGACCAATTTTGTTTGGGCGAATATTTTCGTTCGCAAACGCAACGCGGCCCCAAAAATCAATCCAGTTCCAAAATCTTCTTGGTCCAACTGCTGCCAGATCTAGCAAGCCGTCGTCGAGTTTTGCATCTGGCATAAGTGAAAGATTTCCTGGCAGCCAACCAGCATTTCCAATCAGCAGTGAAACCAGTTTTAGTTTGCGAGGTTCACGACCATCAACTGAGACCAACATTTTTTCAAACAGAGTTGGTAGAGCACGAATGCCACCTTCAAAGTAGGCAACCCAGCCAATTGCCTTCTTGAGTTTCTTATTGGTGTTCTGCATGATCTTGGCATCAAGACCCATGCCACCCATCACGGCAAAGAAGTATTCGCCGCGTTCACCGTTTTCAAAAATAACCTTGGCCAAACCCAAATCAATTTCGTGACGGTTACCAAGCAGCCCGCCCTTCACGGCAGCGTTCAAGTTGGTCAGGTCAATCTTTAGGTTTCGGGCAAGAGCGTTGCCGGTGCCAATTGGAATGATGCCAATGGTCATATTGGTGATGCCCTCACGAGCCAGAGCATCAAGTACCTCACGCACGGTACCGTCGCCACCGGCAATAAGAATGTGTGTTGCCTTCTGGGCTACTGCGCGCAGGGCCTGTATTCCGCCGGTTTCGTCGGGGTTGGTAGGAAGCCACAGAGATGGTTCCCAAGATAAAGAGGAGAGCGTCATACTCACGGCGGCTTCTAGCTTTTTGCGATCAATGCGGCCCGGAAAGTAGATGATGGCGGCGCGCTTGTGTTTGCCCCCGTTTGTGCTCATAAGGCCAGACTAACTGGCGAACCGGCCCTATGTAAGGGGGCAGAAGGTAGGCTTAAGCCTGTGATTGACCCAAATTTGCTTCGTGAAAACCCAGATGCCATCAAGGCCAGCCAGCGCGCCCGCGGGAACGCCGAATCGCTAGTTGATGATGCTGTAGCCGCCGATGCCAAGTGGCGAAAGGCTATTCAGGAGTTTGAGTCGCTTCGTGCCGAGCAGAACGCTTCGGCCAAGCTGGTTGGTGCCGCTAGTAAAGAGGAGCGCCCAGCGCTAATTGCTGCCGGTCAGGTTATGGCCGAGAAGGTAAAGGCAGCCAACGAGATCGCCGATGCAGCTCAGAAGCACCTAGATGAAATCATCTGGAAGATTGAAAACGTTGTTATTGATGGGGTGCCTGCCGGGGGCGAAGAAAACTTCACCGTAGTTAAAGAGGTAGGCACAAAGCCAAACTTTGATTTTGAAGCGCAGGATCACGTAGCGCTTGGTGAGTCACTAGACATCATTGACATTGAACGCGGAACCAAGATTGCCGGCTCACGCTTTTACTTCTTAAAAGGTTGGGGCGCACGCCTTGAGCTTGCACTGATGAACATGGCGCTTGATTACGCAAGCAAAAACGATTTCACCGCACTGATTACTCCAACCTTGGTTCGCCCAGAAGTTATGGCCGGCACCGGGTTCTTGGGTGAGCACGCCGATGAAATTTACTACCTACCTGCAGATGAGCTTTACCTAACTGGAACATCAGAAGTAGCGCTCGCCGGATATCACCGCGACGAAATTATTGATCTTTCACACGGCCCACTGCGCTACGCAGGTTGGTCAACCTGTTACCGTCGCGAAGCTGGTTCTGCCGGTCGCGATACTCGCGGAATTTTGCGCGTGCACCAGTTCAACAAGCTTGAGATGTTCTCTTACATTGACCCAGCAGATTCAGAAGCAGAGCACGCAAAGTTGCTTGCATTCCAAGAAGCAATGCTTCAGGCATGTGAACTTCCTTACCGCGTGATTGACACTGCGGCAGGTGACCTTGGTTCAAGTGCAGCCCGTAAGTTTGACGCCGAAGCTTGGGTGCCAACTCAAGAGACTTACCGCGAACTAACCTCAACTTCTAACTGCACCACTTACCAAGCACGCCGCTTGAACGTACGTTTCCGAAATGCAGAAGGAAAGACTCAGACCGCGGCAACACTAAATGGAACACTTGCTACCACTCGATGGTTAGTTGCCATTCTTGAAAACCACCAGCAAGCTGACGGCTCAGTAAAGATTCCAGCAGCACTTCGCCCATATCTTGGCGGTCAAGAATTTATCACTGCGCCTAAAGCACGCGCTTAATTAAATGACGATTGCAACCGGAGATGATCGCTGGCTAATTGCCATTGACATTGATGGCACTCTGGTTCACGACGACGGCTTTCTAGCCGAGCGCACAATTAATGAAGTTGCACGCGTGCGCGCACTAGGTCACGAGGTTGTTGTTGCCACTGGCCGGAGTGCCGCAAATGCGTATCCGGTAATTAAAGACCTTGGCCTTTCTCGCGGCTACGCGGTTTGCTCAAACGGTGCGGTGACAATTGAGCTTCACGAATCTCACGAGCGTGGCTTTAAGCCGCACGAAGTAATTTCATTTGACCCAGCACCGGTGCTTGGCGAATTGATTGAGGCTCTACCAAACGCCCACTTTGCAGTTGAAGATCTTGATGGCACCTACCGATTCCACCGCGAGTTTCCGGCTTATGCGCTTGGTGACAGAAACCACGAGACGCCGCTTCAGGATTTAACCGCTCACCCGGTTAGCCGCATCGTGGTGCTTTCTCCTGAGCACGACGCCGAAGAGTTTGGCACCATGATTGATCGCCTTGGTCTGCACTCGGTGACCTACGCCATTGGTTACACCGCTTGGCTAGATATTGCCCCAAGCGGAGTCAGCAAAGCGTCTGCACTCGAGAAGCAGCGTTCAGAGCTTGGCATTAAGCCTTCGCAGGTGATCACGATTGGTGATGGCCGAAACGATATTCAAATGTTTGAGTGGGCTCGCGAGTTAGGTGGCTATGCATTTGCAATGGGCCAGGCTCCAGAAGAAGTAAAAGAAGCAGCCACCGCTGTGACCGCCGCCGTTGAAGACGATGGCGTAGCCGAGGTATTAGCTGGCTTTGAGGGAATCCTGTTTATCCGCTAAAGTAGTCAGGTACGGAAGCGTGCCGGAGCGGCCGAACGGAACAGTCTTGAAAACTGTCGTTGTTAATAGCAACCGTGGGTTCAAATCCCACCGCTTCCTCCACACAGGAAACCCCCAGCCAAGGCTGGGGTTTTTCGCTTAAACTAGAGGTTCTTATGAAAACCCAAAATTTCCCACGTCATGGTCGTATCAAGGTGCAGACCAAGGCCAGCGCTATCTGGGGAATCGTTTTCAAGGCACTTGGCCTAATTCTTGGTGTGAGCGTTGCGGTATCGGGTATTGCAATTGCCGAACTGTCAAACAGCATCAAGGCAAACGGAATTGTGCTTGCCGGTTCAACCAAAATCACCGAGGCCGATCTTGCCGGGCCAATCAATATGCTTTTGGTTGGTAGCGATACTCGCAAGGGGCAGGGCAAGGGCTACGGCAATGACACCTCTGAGCTTGCCGACGTAATTATTTTGCTTCACGTTTCTGCAGACCGTAAATATGCAACCGCAATGAGTTTCCCTCGTGACTTGCTAGTGCCTTGGCCAGCGTGCCCAAGCACTTCAACTCCGCCGGGTCCGGGCTACTTGCCACAGTCACTTGGTCAGATCAATGCAACTATTGCAAACGGCGGCCCTGGTTGCACATTGCTAACAGTTGAAAAACTTACCGGCCTAAAGATTCCGTACCTTGCAATGATTGACTTCAAGGGCGTTATTGAAATGTCTAACGCCATTGGTGGAGTTGAGGTTTGTACCACCAAGGCAATTCACGACGAATACACTTTCCTCGATCTTGAAGCTGGCACACATACCCTTATGGGTAAGCAGGCGCTTCAGTTCTTGCGCACCCGTCACGGAGTTGGCGACGGTTCAGACCTTTCACGTATTTCAAACCAGCAGGTGTTCCTAACTTCATTGGTTCGCAAAGTGAAAAGTGCCGGTGTGCTTGGTAACCCTATTTACCTTTACTCACTTGCCACCGCTGCAGCGCGCAACATGAAGCTCAGCACAACTCTTACTGACGTAAACGTAATGGTTGCCTTGGCCGGTGCACTAAAAGATGTAGAGCTAGACAAGATGGTGTTCCTTCAGGTGCCATCACGCGGTGGATTGCCAGCGCCATACTCTGGCCGCGTTGCACCAATTTACGAAACCGCAAACTTGATTTTTGAAAAACTTCAAAAAGACGAACCGATAATTTTGGCCAAGGCAAACGGAGGTCAGGGTGCAGTTGTTGCATCGCCGGCACCAACTGCTAGCCCTAAGCCAAGTGCCAGTTCATCTCCATCGGGTTCAGCATCTGCGCTGCCGGAAACCATTGTTGGTTCCAACGCCGGCACCACCACTTGCTCTAACTAAAGCAAATATCGGGGTTTCTGCCTAGCCCCAATTTCGGCTAAACTGGCTAAGTTCGTGGAGACGTCGCATAGCCCGGTCGAGTGCGCCTCACTGCTAATGAGGTAAGGGTGTTAAAGCCCTTCGGAGGTTCAAATCCTCTCGTCTCCGCCACGAACAACCCCTAGACCGCCGGTAGCAAAGCGGATAAGATAGGGAAGTTGCCTCGGCAACAAGTGCCAGCCCAAAACGCGGCGTTTGTCTGAAATCCTTCGGATTCCAGCAAATCGCTCGTCGGGAGAGATCGAGAGCTAGCTCTCATCTATCCCTCCTCGCGTTTGTAGCTCAACGGATAGAGCATCTGACTACGGATCAGAAGGTTGGGGGTTCGAGTCCCTCCAAGCGCACTGAAATGGCGCGGTTCTCACGACCGCGTCATTTTTTTA